>CAWHKQ010000013.1:0-463601 GCA_963829925.1 uncultured Acidobacteriota bacterium | reverse complement strand
CGACTACGACAGCCAGTTCGCGCTCGTCGGCGACGCGGGCGGGCGTCTCGTGGCGATCGCGCAGTATTTCCGTCTTCCGCAGCAATCCGACCGGGCCGAGGTCGCCTTCGCCGTCGAGGACGCCCTCCAGGGGCAGGGGATCGGCACGCGCCTCCTCGAACGGCTGGCCGAGGTCGCGCGAAGCCACGGAATTCGAAGCTTCGAGGCCGAGGCGCTGGCTCGGAACCGGCGGATGCTCGACGTTTTCGCCAACTGCGGCTTCACGAGGAGGGAAGTTCGGCTCGCCGGCGGAGTCGAGAGGATCGTCCTCGACATCGCGCCGACGCCCTCTTACGAGGAGCGCGCCGCGGACCGTTCGGAGAAGGCGGCCTTCGCCTCGATGAAACGCCTCTTCGAGCCCCGGGTCGTCGCGGTCATCGGAGCAGAGCGCGGAACGCGGCAAGATCGGAGCCGAGATCCTGCACAACCTGCGGAGCCGCTTCCGGGGAGCGGTCGTGCCCGTCAATCCCAAGCACGACGAGATTCTGGGCGACCCGTGCTACCCGCGTCTCACCGATGTCCCCGGCCCGGTGGACCTGGCGGTCATCGCCATCCCCGCGGCCGGCGTCGAAGCGGCCGTCGATGACTGCGTGACCAAGGGCGTCGCGGGGATCGTCGTCATCACCGCGGGTTTTTCCGAGACGGGCGAGGAAGGGCGCCGGCGAGAGTCGGCCCTGATCGACAGGGTGCGGGCCGCCGGGATCCGCCTCGTGGGTCCCAACTGCATGGGCCTGCTCAACACCGACCCGGGGTCTGTCTCAACGCGACGTTCGCTCCGTCTACCCCCCGGCGGGCCGCGTCGCCCTCTCTTCCCAGAGCGGCGCCCTCGGGCTCGCCCTCCTGGACTTCGCCGACCAGCTCAACCTGGGAATCTCGACGTTCGTGTCGGTCGGCAACAAGGCCGACGTCTCCGGCAACGACCTGATTCAGTACTGGGACGAAGACGCGCGCACCGACGTGATCCTCCTGTACCTGGAGAGCTTCGGCAACCCGACCCAGTTCGCCGGATCGCCCGCCGCGTCGCGCGGCGCAAGCCGATCGTGGCCGTCAAGTCCGGCCGGTCCCGGCCGGGCTCGCGCGCCGCGTCCTCGCATACCGGGGCGCTCGCGAGAGTCGGACAGGTCGTCGACGCGTTGTTCCGCCAGGCCGGCGTGATCCGGACCGAGCACGCTCGAGGAGCTCTTCGACGTCGCGACGCTTCTCGCCCACCAGCCGGTGCCGCAGGGGCGGCGTGTCGGCATCCTGACCAACGCCGGCGGACCCGGGATCCTCGCCGCCGACGCCTGCGAGGCCCAGGGCCTGGAGCTGCCTGCGCTTTCCCCCGAGACCACCGCCCGACTGCGCGCGTTTCTCCCGGAGGCCGCGAGCGTCGGGAACCCGGTGGACATGCTGGCCGCCGCCGAGCCGGAGCAGTACCGGCGCGCGGAGCGGCTTCTGCTCGCCGACGAGGGCCTCGACAGCCTTCTCGCGATCTTCATTCCCCCCGTCGCTGCGAACGCCGACGCCGTCGCCGCGGCGATCGTGGAAGGCGCGGCCGGGCCCGAAAGCCCGTCCTGGCCATCTTCATGAGCGCCCGGGGCGCGCCGGCAGCCCTTGCGCCCATTCCGTGTTATCCCTTCCCGGAGTCAGCGGCCATCGCGCTCGCGCGCGCCGCGGCATACGGGG
The DNA here is from genome assembly GCA_963829925.1 of uncultured Acidobacteriota bacterium. Taxonomy (GTDB): domain Bacteria; phylum Acidobacteriota; class Thermoanaerobaculia; order UBA5066; family Gp7-AA6; genus DAHUXD01. The sequence goes on along the minus strand of CAWHKQ010000013.1, from coordinate 461,897 downwards.
AATGGCGCGAACAGCCGGACGGAGAGATCCCCGCGCTGGCGGGGCTCGACATCGCTCGGGCGCGCGTCCTGGTCGTGCGGGCGCTCCACGGGCGGCGGCTGGCTCTCTCCGCTCGAGGTCGAGGTGCCTCCTGGCCGCGTCGGAATCCCGGTCGCGCCGGCGCGGCTGGCGCGAACCGAGCCCGAAGCTGCCCGGGGCGGCCCGTGCCCTCGGATTTCCCGTCGCCTTGAAGGCGGTCGGGCCGGCGATCCTCCACAAGACGGAGGTCGGCGGCGTGCGTCTCGGGCTCGCCGACGAAGCGGAAGTCATCGACGCATGCCGCGACCTGCAGAATCGCCTGGGCCCCGATTTGACCGAGTTTCTGGTCCAGACGATGGCGACGGACGGAGTCGAGGTGATCGCCCGGGTAACCCGGGATCCGACCTTCGGACCCCTGATCCTTTGTGGGAGCGGGGGCACCCTGGTCGAGCTGCTTCACGACACCGCCTTTCGCCTCCACCCGCTGACCGACGTGGACGTCGCGTCCATGGCCTGGACGAGGTGCGGGGCACGGCGCTCCTGCCGGGGCTACCGCGGCGCACCGCGGAAGGACGAAGCCGCGTTGAAAGACCTGCTCCTGCGGCTTTCGGCGCTCGTAGACGTCTGCCCGGAGGTCCGGGAAATGGACCTGAATCCAGTCAAGGTCCTGGATCAGGGCGTGAAGGTCGTGGATGCCCGTGTGCGGGTGGAGAAGGATCCGTCCTTCCGCCGTCACGGCGGATCGCCTACTAGGGCTCCCCGAAGCCCTCCGGGCTCCTCACCGTCAAAACGGGACAGGGTGCCGTCGCGATCACGCGCGCGGCGACGCTGCCGAGGAAAACCGGCCCGCCCCCCGGCGGCCATGGGTTCCTATCAAAATGAGGTCCGCCCGGTGATCGCGGGCAGCCTGAACGATGGCCTCGTCTGCGAAACCTCGGAGGAGGATCTCCTCCGCTTCCACGCCCTCCGCGCGGGCCCGAGCGGCGAGTTCCGCGAGTGACGCGCCGCATCGTCCTTGACCTTCTTTTCGAACTCCTCGTAGAGCCGCACGTGGGCGAAGCTCAGGTCAGGCAGGCGGGGCTCGTCGTAGACATGAGCCGCCAGGAGCTGCGCCCCAGACGACGTCGCCAGCTTCACCGCCAGCTCTACGGCGGAAGCCGAAGCATCTGAAAAGTCCGTGGCCACGAGTATCCTGCGGAACACCGTCATGGAAGCTCCTTCGCGCGGGCGCTCCTAGCCTAGTCCCTATCCGGGGCAGACGCAGATCGCTCTTTTGATTCATTTGCATCAGGCGCCGTCTCCCGGCGGACTTCAGGATCACAGACATGGAGACGGAGGAAATGAGACGAACGGAGGCAACGTCCGGTCTTTCCCGCGGCTCGGCGGATGCCGGGTTTCTTTCGCGCAGCGAGGTGGCCGGGCTGTTCGGCGTCTCGCTGTCCACGGTCACGCGTTGGGCGAGAACCGGCCTGCTCCCGGCGGTCCGTAGCCCGGCGGCCACTACCGTTATTGCGCCGAGGACGTGCGCCGACTGACTCGACGGATCGCCGCAGTAACCGATACCGACTGATGAGGAGGCTTTCATGAACGCGATCATCGAACGGACACAACGCTTCCTGGATCGAACGCTTGGCGTCGCACCCCGGCTCCTGCTGCTGGTGGCCGCGGCCCTGACCTTTCCGGCGTACGCCGGATTCGCCGCCGAGGGACCGAATTCGTGGGTCCCCTTCGGACTCGGCGTGCTCGCCCTCCTTTTCCTGCGGGCGAGCGTGCATGGAAAAGTCCGAGACCTCGTCGACGTCGCCGTCCTCTCGGTCTACTTCGGGGTCTTCCTGCTGTGGTCGTCGCCGCTCGGATTCGGCCTCGATCTGTTGTCCGTCGTGGGGCTTCTCGTCGGCGCGGCCCTCTTCGTCGCGTGGGTCCAGGCCTCTTCTGAGGACATCGCGGAACGCCAGACGGCCGGTTGAAAGGAAGTGTCGCATGCATCCAGGAGCCTCGACAGCAACCGCAGACTTCGCAGGGGAACGGCTTTCCCGACCCGCTGCGATCGCCCTGCCTTCGGGAGCGCCTCTCGGCGCTGGCCCGCGAGGGCGACTGCGCCTGCGCCACGGCCGCGCGGCTCGACGTTTTCTGCGGAGGCTTTTCCGCGCTTTCCGACACGGAGTTACGGGAAAGGTTCTCCTGGATTGCGCGCACGCGGCCTCGAGCCTCTCGAGAGAGCTGGAGCGCCTCGTCAGCCTCTACCACCTCGGCCGCCAGGAAGTCGCGGCCCTCCCCCTCTGCTGCGACGTCGAGACACGAGAGCACTGCGGCTGCGACGGCTGGAACCGTTTCGACAACCTGGCTCTGGAAGGGGCAGTTCTGGAGTTGACGGGTCGGAACGTCGTCATCGGCGCCGACAACCGGCTGCCGGCGCCGGGCGCCGGGCGCCGATCCGCCCGAATCGGATAAGATGAGACCGGTTTCACCCCCGCGCAATGGGGCATCTGCATCGCCCGTCCGTCGGCGCGAGCGGATTTTCTCATTGAGGCACAAGTCATGAGAACGCGAAAGATCTGGGCCGCCCGGATTCTGCGGATCACCGCTCCCCTGCTTTTTCTGGGGCTTTCCCCGGCTCACGGTCTCGCCGGTGAGCTGATTCTTGCGCAGTTCGGCGACGGCCAGGCCGCCTACGGACCGAGCAGCCGGGCGCCGGGAGCTCCCCGAACTCCGCCGAGGTGGCCGACGACTTCAATCTCTCCGCCTCGGTGGAGCGGATCGTCGCCAGCGGCTACCTGAGCGGGCCGAACTACGATTTCTCCGGCGTGTACGTCCGGTTTTACGCGCTCGGGCTCGACGGCAAGCCAGGCGCGCTGCAGTCCGAGTCGTTCCTCGCCGCAGGCGACCCGAATGTCGTCGAACAGGTGTGGCCGGGCGGCTGGGTGGACGTCACACTCCCTGCGCCGTTCTCCGCCACGGGCCAGCACTTCGTCTCCGTGCAACTCGTGGTGACGCCCGCGTGGTATCGCTGGGGCTCGAATACCGACGCGCCGCACGGTCAGCCGTTCTACTTCCGCGATCCCGCCGGCGGAGTTCCCGGCCTGGCAGCACGGGGACGGGCTCAATCAGAATTCGAACGCGGACATCGACTTCCAGCTCTACGGAACCGTGACGGGGGCGGGCCACGTCGACAGCCTCTCGGCGGCCACGCTGCCGCGCAGCGGGTATCTCGAAATCTTCGGATCCAACTTCGGCGGAAGCGGTGAAGTCCAGATCGACGGGCTCGCCGCTCCGGTCGCGCACTGGTCGGGGAGCCGCATCGTTGCCTACGTGCCGGAAGCCGCAGCGTCGGGCTCGGTCGCCGTGCAGGTCACCAATTCCACGGGGCAGCCCTCCAACTCCGTTCCCCTGACCGTCACCAACCGCCAGGCCGACGGCCGCGTCCAGTGGAGATTCCGCATGGATGCGCCGTACGGGCAGGTGCGGCCGGTCATCGGCCCGGACGGCACGATCTACGCGATCGACGTCAATGAGCATCTCTACGCCATCTCGCCGGATGGCGGCCTGAAGTGGGTCGTGCGGGGCGCGGGCGGCAAGGGCGTCGCGGTTGGAACGGACAGCTCGGTCTACGTCGGCTCGGAGTATGCGATCCGCGCTTTCCACCCGGACGGATCCGACAAGTGGACCTTCGTGCAGGACCCCTACGCGTTCATCCTCGTTGGCGTCTCCGTCGGCCCGGACGACAACGTCTACGCGGTCGCATCGGAAGGCATGGGCGTGTTCTCCCTGACGCCGGCGGGCGGATTGCGTTGGCAAGTGCCGGAGCCGTACGACCGCCTGATCGTGGACTACAACGAGATCGTGTTCGGCGACAACGGGGGAACGCCGCAGCTGTACTTCGCCGCCAACCATCACGTGCGCGGCCTGACGCTCGACGGGGCGCCGGTGTTCACGATCGAGGGCGGTATTGCGCAGCTCCAGCGCGCCGACTCTCCCGCCGTCGGCCCCGATGGCAGCGTCCACACGGCGCTCAAATCGTACTCGCCGGCCGGCGACCTCCAGTGGGCGTTTCCGACCCCGTATCCCTACAACGTTTTCACGAAGAGCACCGTCGGCTCGGACGGCGTTCACTATTTCGTTCAGAACCTCTCCCAGCTCTTCGCGCTGAACGCCGACGGCTCGCCGCGCTGGCACGCCGCTCTCGACGACTACGTCGACGGCCCGATCGTCGATCCGACGAACACGCAGCTCATCCTGGCAGGCGCCGACACGCTCGACCACCCGGGCCAGATCCTCTCGTTGAGCGCCGAGCACGGCGGTGAGCTCTGGCGCGTGGTCCTGCCCGCCGAGAACGGCTTCAACCAGTTCGTCGATAGCCGCGCCCGATTCACCGGCGACGGATTGACGGCGTACGTCGGCACCGCGACTGCCACCGGCGACAACGCCACCAGCCGGTCCTTCCTGTACGCATTGGACGCCAGCGTGGGCGCTCCGCCTCCCCCGCCGGATCCCGCTCCCTCCATCCTCGTGATCACGCCGCCTTCCGGCGCCGCGGGCGGCGGCGGGGCGCTGATGATCGGCGGTTCGGGCTACGCCGCGGGCGCCACGGTCACGATCGGCGGGGCCCCGGCCGCGACTGCGGTGGTCGACGCGAACACGATCGGCGCAACCGCACCGGCCCTCTCGGCGGGAACGCTCAACGACCTCACGGTGACGAACCCGGACGCTTCTTTCCAAACCGTCCAGCAGGCCTGGCTCGCCGACTTCCTCGATGTCCCGCAGCCGGACGGCTTCCACCCCTCCATCGAGAAGGTCTTCCGGTTGGGAATCAGCGCGGGCTGCGGAGGCGGCCTCTTCTGCCGCGACGCCCCGGTCAGTCGGGCGCAGATGGCGGTCTTCCTGCTCAAGGCCGAGTACGGCTCTGGCTACACGCCGCCACCCTGCACGGGTGTCTTCGCGGACGTGGCGTGCCTGCCCACGCCCGCGTTCGCCGTCGACTGGATCGAGCAGCTCGCGGCCGAGGGAATCACCGGCGGCTGCGGAGGCGGGAACTTCTGCCCGGACGCCCCCGTCACGAGAGAACAGATGGCCGTATTCCTGCTCAAGAGCGAGCACGGCTCCGCTTACGTGCCTCCGTCCTGTGTGGGTGTCTTCGCCGACGTGGTCTGCCCGAGCCTCTTCGCGGATTGGATCGAACAGCTCGCCGCCGAGGGCGTCACCGCCGGCTGCGGCAACGGCAACTATTGCCCGGGTAACGTCAGCACGCGGGGACAGATGGCGGTGTTCCTGACCAGAACGTTTCACCTGCCGTAGCGCTGCTGATCCGACGGGCTTCAGCAACAACCGCAGGCCAAGCCCCGCCGTAGTCGACGGGATCTGAGACCGGGTGAATGGCATCGATATCGCATCTTTCGAATCCGGAGGTTGGTATGGCAAAGCGCAGAAAAGAGCACGACTCCGAGACGACGATGCGCCAGGGCATGTCCACTGAGGCCTCCCCGCGTCGACGCCGGCGAAACCATGGCGTCGACGGGGGATGAGGAGCGCGCCTTCGAGCAGATCGCGGCGGGGACCGTGACCGGGCTCGGGATCGACCGGGGGGAAGCGATCGGAACCGGAGGGCTGGCCGCGGGCGAGGATCGCGACGAAGTCGCCGAGGGCGACTACTGGCGGCAGGGCGTGGAAGAGGGGGATTACTGGGAGCAGGGTCTCGGGAAGAAGCCCGCCACGACCGACGACCAGTCGGCCGAGCGATTCGACGTCGAGGGCAGACAGCTGGGTTGGGAGAAGGGCGCGGACCTTGATGCCCGCAAGGCGGGGCTCGACAACACGAAGGCGGTCGCGCCAGGCCCGCGCCCGAAGCGCAAGAAGAATAACCGGCCAGCTCCCCCCTCTCGAGCTGTATCCGCTTCCTCTCGGGACCGACGTCTTCTCCCCGATTGATCATCGCCGAACGGATCTCACGACCCGCTCGGCAACCTCCATCGAGTTCCGGCCCGATTCCCGGACCAGCCGCCTGCGGTCGGATCCTCCACGAACCGGTCCCCCGTTCTATACGGTTCCGTACTGAAGCGTCTTGCCGGGCTTGAATAGCGTTCGCGCAGGGAGACTGATCGAGATGAGCGAAAGCCAAGCCGAGAAGGACTTCCGAGAGTGCAGGCCTGTCTCAAGGCCTGCGAGGGGATCCCGACCGAACTCCTCGAAGGTGGTTTCCTCACGCAGCTGGTCGCCGCGTGCGTGTCTGTCAAAGACACACGCGTGCAGTCGATGTGAGGCTGCTCGTGGATTCGTCAGCGGACGCCGTCCACAAGCGTAAGCAAAGAGTCGCGGTCGTCTGATTCGGACGAGCCGGCGCGCGTGCGGAGCCACGCCGCGACGTACTGCCCCGAAGATCTTCCCATCTCGAAGATTGGTGCAGGCCTAAACCGAATACGTGGGGGGCTGGCGCACGGATTCTCGCAGGCGTGATCCTTGGCTACCGGCACAACTCCGCCTCTTCGCTTCCTGGTCCGTTTGGCCAGTACCTCACGATGTCAGGTGCTCAGCAAAGCCTCCAGCGACGAGCTCGACGCCACAGCCGCAGATCGGGCACGACCGGCTCGCCTGGCCATGCGACTTTCCCTCAGCCAGACAATCGCTCCCCGAGGCTCCGTGCCCGGCCTGAGAGGCGAGCGTCGGAAGCGACGCGAACCCCTCACGCCAGGGAAACGTTTCCATTGAGCGGCGCGGGTATCGGACTCTGCCGTACATAACTCGACTTCGCTTGAGGAGTGGAGTCCTCAATACGTTTGCAGGCGAGTGCCGCGACGGACGGCACGGTTTTTGAAAGCGCTGGCGGCGAATCGAAAACTTTTCAGGGGAGGAACCAAAAATGGCGGATCGCGACAATCGGAATCAGGGTCAGCAGGGTCAGGGCGGTCAGGGTCAGGGCCAGAGCGGTCGTGAAGGGCAGAGCGGCCAGAACCGTGGTCAAGGCCAAGGCGACGATATGGGCAACCGCTCCGCTGAGGGCAAGCAGACTCAGGGCAACCCGAATCAGCCCCGAGATGAACAAGGTCAGTTCGAGAGCGGCCAGGGCTCCGACCAGGGCAGCAACCGTCAAGGCCAGGGGAATCGTCAGGGTCACCCGACTGGCTCGAGCACTTCGGAAAACGAGGGCGAAGCGGGAGTAAGTCCGAAAAAATCGCACCTCGTTTCAGGCCGACGGGAAGACTCCGTCGGCCTTTTCTTTTTTGGCACCATCGGCCATCGCCCTCAACTCGGGCTCGGCCAACACTGGTCTTTTTCGAGCGTCCAAGCGAACCGGCAGCTGCTCGGAAAGACACCCCTTGACCCTAATCGCCCCCCGTCCGGGGATCGTCGTCATCCGGAGAAGCTAAACCTGGAGGGGTGTGACTGGTTGGTATTCGTAGAGTCGTCCCGATCATCCTCAACCAGGCTTCTCGCGCTGTTTGGCCGAAGCTACTTTTTCTTTTTTACGTCGTGGGTCTTGGGGGTGTTTTTCGAACGACGCGCCATTGGTCCACGCGCCTGCTTCGCGCGAGCGGCACCGATCGCCGTCTTGACCTCTTTTTTCTCCTCGGGCGGAGGAATGACGGCGGGCATCCTCAGGTGACTCATCCAGAGTTCACGGGTCCAGCCTTGCGTGTGGTAGAGGTGCTCGTCCTCCTCGTCTTCGACCTTTTTGTAGGCGGATTTCACGCCCGGCTTCGGCGCGATCGTCGGAATGTTTTGCGAGCTCGCCGATCAGCTCCCAGTTGAGGTGATCCTTGGTCTCCGCAAGAACGACGCATTCCGCGGCCACGACTGCCGCCGAGTTCGGCTTGGCTTTTTTCATCGCCATCTGGATCGCGCCGACCAGCCCTTTCCCATGATGGCGGACGATTTCACGGCGGCTGTATCCACCGCCGGATCGAACCCGAGCGTCTTCAGGAGAGACCGAAGAATACGCTCGTGGCGTTGGGTCTGGCGGGATACTTCTTCCACTCCTTCTTCAGCTCGTCGTTCTGCGCGGCTTTCACCGCGTTTGTATAGACCTGAATACCCCCAGTTCCGTCTCGTAAGCCTCATAGAGAAAATCCCGAGCCTCTGCTTTCATCAGCGTCCTCCGTCGGAACGCGAACGCAATTGATGTGCCACTCCATCGGAATCTGCGGGCTGTCCGTGAGGGTGTGCCTGAGGTCCGCAGGGATGCCACGAGTTCGCTCGCGCCGCCTCCGTCAAACGCAAACCCGGCGAGGGCATGGTTTTTGAAGGGCGTTTGCGCGGGAATGGTTCCAATTCAAGGAGGTCTCATGGCGGAGAAAGAGAAAGAGAAGAAGTCGACGCAGGGACGGAGCGGTCGTGGCTCGGGCGGCGGCAACGGTGGGAGTCAGTCGTCGGGTAAGGGCCAGGGTAGCTCTTCCTCACGGTCGTCGTCGGGCTCCGGCTCGACGAAGTCTGGAAGCTCGGAAGGGCGCGGTCGGGAATCCGACAAGGAGAAAGACAGCGAGTAGGTCTCCGTCAAGGCCGGCGGCATCACGCCGGCCGGCCTTCTTACTTCCTAGGCCGGCGCGGCCACGCGCCACCGGGCACCAGTACGCGCTGACTCAGATCTCAAAGGAGAAAGTTCATGAAACCCCATCGACTGGTCCCCACCCTGTGCCTGATCGCTTTCTCGACGATCGCGACCGCGGCCCTTGCACAACCGAAGTCGCCTGCCGACGAGGACTTCGCGAAGAAGGCGGCCGTGGGCGGCAAGACGGAGATCGAAGCCAGCAAGCTGGCGCTCCAAAGACGTCGGATGAACGGGTCCGCAGGTTCGCGGATCGGATGGTGTAGGCCGCGTCGAACTGCGCTCCGGAGAGCGCCTTGAGCTTGTCGATGGCCTGCTCGTGCGCGGGATCGAGCTGGCGGGAAGAGCGATGCCTTCCTGGGACGCGGCGGCTTTCAGCTCCTCGCTCGCCTTGGAGTGATCGCAAGGCCCAGATGCTCCAGGACCACAAAGACACGGTCGCGATGTTCGAGCAGGAAGCGAAATCGAGCCGCACGCCGTCGAAAGTTCGCCGCGAAACGCTCCCGACCTCAATGGCCATCTTCAGATCGCTCAGGAGCTCGCGGGAGCCGCGCGGCAGCCCCCACCACGGAATCCCGACCGCGCCGACCGTCCGACCCGCTCGGCATCCGGTCGGGCCCGGACTACGCGACGGGCCGGGCGGACTCGGCACGGGGTCGATGACGACCTTGATGCAGCCGTCCTTCTTGTCGCGGAACGTCTCGTAGGCCTCGGGGACGTCTTCGAGTGCGATCCGGTGCGTGATGACGAATGAGGGATCGATTTCTCCCGCCAGATCCGTTCGAGCAGGGGCTGGACGTAACGGTGGACGTGCGTTTGGCCCATCCGGAACGTCAAGCCCTTGCCGAAGGCAGCGCCGAAGGGGACCTTGTCGAGCACTCCCGCGTAGACGCCCGGGATCGAAACGGTTCCGCCCGGCCGGCACGCTTCGATCGCCGTGCGGAGCACGATCGGACGATCCGTCTCGAGCCGAACGGCCTGCTTGACCTTGTCGTACCAGTCGATCGCCCCATGGCCGTGCGCCTCCATGCCGACGGCGTCGATGCAGGAGTCGGGCCCCAGCCCGCCCGTCTTTTCTGCGGAGGTTCTGGATGACTTCTCCCTCGCTTTCGTCCAGGGGCTCGGCTCCGGCGTCGGCGGCCATCGCCAGCCGTTCCGGGACGTCGTCGACGGCGATGACCCGCTCCGCGCCCAGCAGAAAAGCGCTGCGGATGGCGAACTGTCCGACCGGCCCCGCTCCGAAGACGGCCACCGTGTCTCCCTCTTGATACCGCAGTTCTCGGCGGCCATCCATCCGGTCGGAAAGATGTCGGTCAGAAAGAGGACTTTCTCGTCGGGCAGTTCGTCTCGGGACCTTCGAATGCCCCGATGTCGGCGAACGGGACCCGCACGTACTGCGCCTGCCCTCCGGCATAGCCGCCGTAGAGGTGGGAGTACCCGAACAGGCCGGCGGTCGGGAATCCGTTCATCTTTTCCGCCATCATCGCGTTCGGATTCGAGTTGTCGCAGAGAGACCAGAGGTCGCGCAGGCAGAAGAAGCAGTTTCCGCACGAGATGGCGAACGGCACGACGACCCGGTCGCCCTCGGCGAGGTTGCCGACCGAGGGACCCACCTCGACGACCTCGCCCATGAACTCGTGTCCCAGGATGTCGCCCTTCTCCATCGTCGGCACGAAGCCGCCGTAGAGATGCAGGTCCGATCCGCAGATTGCCGACGCGGTGATCCGGAGGATGGCGTCCCGGGGGTTGAGGATCTTCGGGTCGGGAACGTTCCTGACGACGACGTCCGTCCTGCCGTTCCAGCAGGCGGCCTTCATGACCTCACCTCCGTCTCCTCCATCACGCGGCTTCCCTCGCGGTCCTCGAATTGCTTCCCGGCATCCTCCTTCGCGCCCGGAGGGTTGACCCTCCGTCGTAGGAATCTCTCCCGTTTCGACCAGGCACTTGAAGCGCCTCAGGTCGTCTCGGATCTGCATTTCCGGCTCCTCGCCGAAGAGCTTCGCCAGGAGGGCTCCGGCGGGGCCCGCCGGCGACTCATAGCTCATCCGGACCGCAACGACCGTTCCGCGCCCGCCGGTCGCCGGCGTGAACTCGACGCGGCCTCCGTGACGGATGTCGGCATCCCCCACCGTTCGCCAGGCGATGACCCGCCCGGGCGCTTCTTCGACGATCTCGGCGTCCCACTCGACCGTCCGGCCTGCCGGCGCCCTGACGACCCAGTGTGAACGGATCTCGTCGAACTCTTCGATCGAGATCACGTGCTTCATGAAACGGGGAAAGTTGGAGAAACGCCGCCAGAACTCGAAGAGGTCTTCGGGCGGGGCGTTTATCGTGAACGACTGACGCACCTGTATTCCTTTGTTCATGGACCACCTGGAAGGAATGAACTGCCCGGTCGCGCCGGGCGCGCTCCCGCTCCCGTGCGGGACGAGTCGTTCCTGCAAGACACGTTCCGGTTCGTCTCTCGGTTCTGTCTCGCGCGGAACTCGCCGCGCGTCGGCACATCAATTGCTACCCTTCTCGACACGAGTTCCGGGAAAGGAGCTCCCATGCCAGGACATCACCCCGTTCCCTCCCGAGTCTCCGGCCAGTCTCTTCTGAATCTACGCCGTGAGCGCGAGCAGCTCGTCGAGGACGTCTGCTGTCGCCTGAGCGCGGACCTCGATCACGACGTCGTAGCTCTGAAGAGCCTCGTGAGGGAGAGAGGTCCGGACTTCTGGCTTCAGGCGGCCTGTCCGACGCCCGCGCGCCGGCGCTCGGAGTCGGAGCGCGGAAGGCGTTAGGTGCCCGAACCTCGAGAGGGCTCTTCGAGATCCTCTCGGGTGTTCGAACCCAGCAGCTCCAGAAGAACCGTCGGATCGACCGGCTTGACGAGGTGCCGGTCGAAACCGGCTTCTTTCGAGCGCAGACGGTCGGAGTCCTGGCCCCACCCGGTCAGCGCGATCAGGGTCATGTCCTTGCCCCAGGGCTGCCGGCGAATCCGCTCCGCGACCTCGTGCCCGTTCATGCGCGGGAGGCCGATGTCCAGGAACGCCACGTCGGGGCGAAAGTCCTCGGCGGCGGCCAGCGCCTCTTCCCCGTCATGCGCGGTCCGCACCTCGTGGCCGACCATCTCGAGGAGCATCGCGAGGCTCGCCGCGGAGTCCTCGTTGTCGTCCACGACGAGAACCCGGGCGGACGCGGCGGCGGGACGGCTCGACCCGGACGCGCCGGACGCGGTCGTATCGGCGGACCGAGCGGGCAGACGCACGACGAACTCGCTTCCCCTGCCGGCGCCGTCGCTGAAGGCCGTGACCGTTCCGTCGTGCATCTCGACGATCTTCTTGACGAGCGTCAGGCCGATGCCCAGTCCCCCGCGGGAACGGCTGAGGGATCGGTCGACCTGCACGAAGATCTCGAAGATGCGCGTCAGCATGTCCGCGGGAAGGCCAATCCCGGCGTCGCGCACCGAAATGACGGCGTCGCCGCCCTGACGCTCCGCCGTCAGCCAGACCCGGCCGCCGCGTTCCATGTACTTCGCGGCGTTGTTCAGCAGGTTCGAGACGACCTGGGCCAGGCGGGTCAGGTCGCCGTCCACGAACACCCGAGGCTCGACCGTCACGCGCAGCGTGTGGCCGCAGGACTCCAGGAGAGGATGGCTCGATTCGACGGCGGCCTGCACGATCTCGCCCAGCTCGACGGTCGATTTCCTCAGCTCGAGCTTGTTGACGGTGACGCGCGAGACGTCCAGGAGATCGTCGATGAGGCGCGTCATCTGCTGCATCTGCCGGTCGATCACCTCGAGCGCCCATCGGAGGTTCGGCGAAGGCGGAGCGTCGAGCTGGAGAATCTGGGCCGCGTTCCGGAGCGGCGCGAGAGGATTGCGGAGCTCGTGGGCGAGCGTCGCCAGGAACTCGTCCTTCGCCCGGTCCGCTGCCTTGAGCGCGTCCTCGGCGCGCCGCCGGGCGGTGACGTCGATGACGACGTTCACGGCGCCCAGAAGAACCCCCGCGTCGTCGAGGATCGGGTTGATGTGGGCGAGAGCCGTGAGGCGCTCCCCGTTCGGCCTCTCGATCAGGATCTCCAGGCCCACGTATTCCGTCTTGTTTCGGAGGGCGAGCGCCATCCAGCACTCGTCATGCGCGATCGATGAGCCATCGGTCGCGAACAGTTTGAAAGAGCCGCAAAAGCGATCGTCGGCGTCGTTGAGCCGCGGACGGCGGCCCCAGAGATCGACCGCGTGCGAGTTGTAGTAGGTGATCCGGCCCTGGGGGTCGCACGTGTACGCCGCCGCGGGGAGTGTCTCGAGCAGCCTGCGAAACTGAGGATCCGGGACGGGGCGCAGATGGGCCCGGGAATCTCCGCCCACCACACTCTGTAGTGCCACGCCGCCTCCAGGCAGAGCTCCAGCAGCCCTGATCTGGTTCGCAGAGCCATGCAAGAGAGGTACCAGCCCCTGAAAAAAGAGCCCGGCTTGCGCCGGGCCCATTTCTCTCTCCTGCTTGTGTTTACGTGCGGATCCGGTCCCAGGCGTCGCGTGTGGCGTCCTTGACCTCGTGCCAGGACTGCGAGGTCTTACCCTTGGTCTTCTCCCAGCCCCTCTCCAGGTCGCTCTCGACCTCCTGGAACTTGCGGCCCCGAAACTCGGGCTTTGCCGCGCTCTCCCAGCCGTAGCGGTAGGCCGGCTCGTACTCCGAGTAGGCTTTCCCGGTCATGTAGTAGGGGCGCTTGTTGTAGTTCTGGCGCCAGTACTCCGCCTCGACCGTGGGGTTCACGGCTTCGCCGGCCGCATGACCCGCCGCTCCGCCGGCAACCGCGCCGACCACGCCGCCGACCACCGCACCGACCGGCCCGCCCACTCCCGCTCCGATCGCGGCTCCGGCGGCAGCGCCACCGGCGGCCCCGACTCCCGTGCCCACGGGATGCGAGCCCGGCTCCTCGGTGATCGGGTCACGATTCTCGGGATTCGAATCTGTGCTATCGATTTTTCTGTCCATTTGTTACCTCCGCAACGTGCAAAAGCAAGATCGATGCCGGTCGATTTCTCACACCGGCTCGGGCTCCCGAGCGGGCCGCGGCGCATCGGGGCGCGGGGGATCGACCTCCGGCACCTCGCGTCGAGGCTCGTCGACGGGGGGAAGCGAGTCCGGAGGCTCCTCGCGAGGCGGTTCGACAGGTTGATCTTCAGGTGATCTTCGGGCTCGGCCATCGCGACGATTGCTTCAAGAAGCGTGCCCGAGGTTCCAACCGGCCTCCTTCTTGCAAGAGGGGCTTCCGGGGGAGGACCCGATGACAAGTGTGCCTTCAGGGCGCCGGCCGAGCGCCGCGCCTGAGGTCCCGGGGTCGAGCTCGCAATCCGCCCCCGACTCGATCGCCGTGGAAAAAAAACGTTTTGCCGTCGTCGGAGATCTTCAGCCGACTTCCGGGCTCGAGGTGTGGAGGGAATCCAACCACGCCGAACGCCGGACGATCGTCCGGGCGATTGCCCGCGAGCAGCCCGACTTCCTGGCACTCCTCGGCGACCTCGTCTTCTGCGGCTCCTCCGAAGCCGCGTGGGCCGACTTCGACCGCCTCTGCGCCCCATTGCGATCCGAAAAGATCCACGCGATCCCGGTTCTCGGCAATCACGAGTACTGGGTCAAGCGACGGCTGGCCCTCGCGAATTTCTTCGCGCGGTTTCCCGACCTGCGCGGGCGGCACTGGCACGCGGCTTCCTACGGTCCGCTGGGCCTGATCTTCCTCGACTCCAACTATCACTGGATGTCGGCGGCCCTGTGGCAGGCGCAGCTGAGCTGGTACCGGGAGGCGCTCGGCCGATTCGACGCCGACCCGTCGACGCGAGGCGTGCTCGTCTTTCTGCATCACCCCCCTTTCACCAACAGCCGCGTGACCTCGGACACGATGCACGTTCAGAGAGACTTGCTCGGCCCGTTCCAGCAGGCGGAGAAGACGATGGCGATGATCTCGGGGCACGTGCACAGCTACGAGCGCTTCGAGCGCTCGGGCAAGGTCTTCCTCGTGACGGGGGGCGGCGGAGGTCCGCGCGTGTCGCTCTCCGAAGGGCCCGCGGCGGCGCCACTCCGACGATGCTTTCGACGGTCCGGCCCTGCGCGCATTCCACTACATGAACGTGGACCTCGGCGAGACGGGCCTCGACGTCGAGGTGCTGGGCCTGGAGAAGGGGGGCGAGACCTTCTCTCCGATGGACCGGTTCGCGCTCGAATGGCCGTCTTCCGGCCGAGCGGAGGAGGCGCGGTGAGTTACCTCGGAGACTCGAGCGTGCGGGCCCGGTTGCGCGGCATTCTGCGCGCCTGGCTGGAGGGCGATCCGCCGCTCCTCGGGCCCCGCCGGAACGTCCTCGTCATCGGCCACCGGGGCACGCCCCGATACGAGGCCGAGAACACGCTCCCCTCCTTCCGCCGGGCGCTCGAGCAGGGCGCCAACGCGATCGAGACCGACGTCTGCGTGACGCGGGACGGCCACTTCGTGCTGTGGCACGACGCCGACCCGGATGACGCTGTCGCGCTGGTCCGGCAGACCACCGGTGAGGGACTGGTCTTCCGGCCCGAGGTGCCCGCGCCCGGCAGTCCGCTGCGCCGCCCGGTCCGGGAGCTGGACCTCGAGGAGCTTCGGCGGCACTACCGCTACGTGCGCGCGCCGGGCAGCGCGCCCGGCGGCGCGACTCCCGCCCCTGACGCTCCGATCGCCACGCTCGCGGAGCTTCTCGCCTGGGCGCCCGGACAGCACCGCCTTT
Source organism: uncultured Acidobacteriota bacterium (assembly GCA_963829925.1). Classification (GTDB taxonomy): domain Bacteria; phylum Acidobacteriota; class Thermoanaerobaculia; order UBA5066; family Gp7-AA6; genus DAHUXD01. The sequence continues at coordinate 446,613 of CAWHKQ010000013.1, read as the reverse complement.
CGGACGTGCTGCTCGACATCAAGCTCGAGGCCGACCAGACCGCCGAGGCGGTGGCGCTCTTCGACCTGCTGGCGCGCAAGATCGACAAGGGTGAGCTTCCCGACCTGACCCTCCGGCTGCTGTCCCCGCAGGCCGAAATCGTGAGCGCCCTCGTCGAGTGCAGCCGCCGCCGGACGTCCGCGAATACCAGGCTTCGCGTGAGCGCCGACTTCGAGCTCCCCGGAGCGCCGGAACTCGGCCCCCGCACGGGCGCGCGGGACGTCAGCCTCGGGTGCGGGCAACGGGCGTGGATCGCGTTTCGCCGCGACGTCGCCCACTGCGTCGCGGCTCGCGATCGAGGCGCCTTCGACTGCGTCATCGCCTGGACCATCAGCGACGCCGAACGGCTGCGCGAGCTCGTCTGTCTCGGCACCGACGGAATCCTGACGGACGACGTGGCCACGCTGCGCTGGCTGGTCGTCGACACGCGCCACTCGCCTCCGGGCGAGCGCGCTCGAGCCCGGAAGCCCTTCCGGCTCCGGGTCCCCTGGCCGCTCGTCCCGGGGTTCCGCCGCGCGAAGCCGTCCACCTTCTCCAAAGCCGGTATGCGCCGTCCCGCCTCCGAAGGGGAGTAAGAGGACTTCCGGAAAAAGAAACGCGGACCCGGACGGGTCCGCGTCGAGCATCCGTTCGAAGGCGGTTCCTAGAGCATTTCCTCGCGCGACTGCTTGGCGCGCGCGGCGCCGATCGCCGTCTTGACTTCCTTTTCCTCTTCCGGAGGCGGAAGCACGGCCGGCAGGCCGAGCGATTCGATCCAGAGCTCCCGGCACCAGCCGGTCGTGTGGTACAGGTGCTCGTCTTCCTGCTCCTCGACCTCGTCGTGGGCTTCCTGCAACGCTTCGCCGCGCTTGCCGTCCAGATTCTCGGCGAGCTCGCCGATGAGCTCCCAGTTCAGGTGGTCCTTGGTCTCGGCGAACACGACGCATTCGCAGGCCACCAGCTGGGCCGCTTCCGGGTTCCCGGCCCCTCGCGCCATCTGCATCGCCTTGACGAGCGATTCGCCGATGTGGCGCACGATCCCCCGGCCCGGAGTCTCCTGGTTGGGGTCGAGGCCCAGCTTCTCGAACACCGTCAGAACGATCTTCACGTGGTTCTGGGTCTGCTCGAGATACTTCTCCCACTCCTCTTTGAGGTCCTCGTTGACGGCGCACTCGAGCGGCGTTCTCGTAGACCTGCACCCCGCCCAGCTCGGTCTCCAGCGCCTGCAGCATCAACTCATTGAGTTGCTCTTTCTTCATGACTTCCTCCACCGCCCCGCGAATGCATCGAAGGTGCCACTCGGGCCCGGAGGCTCCGCCAGGCCAAATCGGGCGAGATTCTTGCTGGGACGGCAAGGGCATGGTCCTGATGCAGGGCTCTTCGCGCTCCTCCGCCGCTCGCTGGGCAACGTGTTCCGCGCCATTTTCGGCTGGGCCACCATGGCGCTGTTCGGCGCGGTCTCCGAGAAGGACCGCAACCTCCTGACCGCGGTCGTGGCGGCCGCCGCCATCTGGCCGGTGATGCTGTTCGGCGCCCTGCTGCCTCGCACCGGCGCTTTTCTCCTCGCTTTCGTTCCGATTCCCAAGAGCGCTCCGACGGGGCTCGTGCGGGGCGATCTGGATCGCGCTGACGCGCTCTGGTTCCCGTCGCGGTCGGATGGTTCCTGCGCCGCCGCGCAACCACCTCCGATCCCTCGAAGCGGACGGCCCTGCGCGATTGGCTGATGGGCTTCCCGGTCACGCTCGGACTGGCCGCCGCCTTCACGTTCGCCCTGCGTGGCCGTTCCGATCCGCAAGCTCATCGCGATGGCCAGGGGCCTCAAGGAGGCGCACATCCCCCTCGTGATTCCCCCCGAGCACTACAAGCGTGTGGCCGCGGACATCCGGACCGCACTGGAGGCCGGCAACCTGCCCGTCGAGCCCACGACACCTCCCTGGACGACGCGGGCTCTCTCCCGAATGATGCGGGCTCTCGGAGGTTCGACCCTCGGGACCTACCTGCCCAAAGACCTCGAGTACCTGAACGGGTCGGGTCTCGAGCTCACGATCTATCCCAACGGCGTGCGCGTCCTCGGGCCCGAGCATCCGACCGCCCGCGCCCACGCTCTGATCGCCGAAAGCGCGACCCGCACCGAGGCTCTGCAGACGATGAGCCCGAAGGCCCAGGACATCGAGAAACGGGTCAAGACCCTGCTCGCCGAGCAGAAGCGCGGGGCGCAGGTCGAGCCCCGTGTCCGCTCCCTGGCCGTCACGCTTGCCGACACCGACCTGAGCTACGAAGAGTGGGAGACCCTCTACCGGGAGCTCCTGCAACTGACCATCGCGGTGCGGGGGGGCGGCGAGCTCCTCCAGCGGTCCGCCGCGAAAGAAGCGGCGCCCACGCGGCGGGAGCGCCGGGGCCGCGCTCGAGCCGGGCGTGTCACGCGCCAGGCGCGGGACTTTGCGCGACGCAAGCTCGTGTCGTCCGCCGGAAAGCGCACGACCAGGGCCGTTCAGGGCCTGGCCGAGAAGCTCCTCTCCCTGCTCGCCTCGTCGACCCCGCAACGCTGGCGCTGACGCTCAGCGCCTCGGAGCCCTGGACCTGGCGGTCGAAGCCCGGGAGGATCGCGTTGAAAAACCCGTTCTCGATCAGCTTGCCGATCACCTGGAGAATGTTCGAGTTCTTGCCTCCCACCGGTCCGCTCAGCTGCACGTGGTCGCGACGTCGTCCCGCTTGTTCGCGAGGAGCTTCGTCACGACGTCCACGGCGCCCTCGTAGACCTTCTTGAAGACGCTCTTCTCAGCGTCCTGCCGGGAGTCATAGACCTCGACGTCCGTGAACAGGGGCTTGACGTAGCCCGAGATGAAGCCGTCCTTTACGCCGACCTCGGAGTAGAGCGAGAAGGTCCCCTTGAAGACGTCGAACTTGCCGTAGGCGCGGAACAAGTTGTTCATCGTGGTCATGTCCGTGCCTTCGATCGCGATGCGCAGGTCGAAGTCCAGGTCCTCGCCCCCGCCCCGGAAGTTCGCGGTCGCGGTGGCCGGCCCGTTGCCCATGAAGCGCCCCCGGAACTCGGCCTTCCCCGTGCCGCCGCTCTTCGTCTTCGAGAAGCCGACGACCTCGCCCGAGGTCCGGCTGACGAACACCCGATAGTCGGGCGTGTGCACCTTGTCGACGTATCCCAGCTCGGAGTCCGTCAACTGGAAGCGGTCGAGCTGGAGGTCCCAGGACGGAGTCGCGGGCTCGGTGCGGGCCGGTTTCGCTGTGGCAGGCGCCAGCCCCGTCTTCGCCGGAGCCTCCGATCGGCGGACATAGTCCGCGCGCGCGCCCCGGATCTCGAGCGCCGGCAGATGGGCGCGCCGGACTCCCGGCGCGTACTCGATCTCGCCGCTGGTCGAGAGAACCCCGCCGCGGGTCTCGAAGTTCCAGTGCTGCGCCACGGGGCCCAGGCGATCCAGGGGAATGCCCGCGAGGCGGAACTGCCCCCGCACGCCCGGGTGAGGCTCGGAGAGAAAGTCGGCGTCGCCGCGGATTGAGCCCCGGCCCGTCTCGAAGACGACCGCGTCGACCTGTATCGGCGAAGGATATGTCTGCTTCTGTGAATGGAGGTTGCGGATGTTCGAGGCTCGCGCGTTCAGGTGCGTCAGGCGCAGGGGGCGTTGCGGGTCGTCGTCGATGTAAGTGATGTCGGCTTCCTCGACCCGCAGGAGATTGATCTTGAGAGGGTAGATTTCCTGAACCGCCTGCTGCCAACCTCGCTCCTTGACGGGCACACCGTCGGCGATCTCGCTGCGCAGCTGCACCAGATTCACGTGGACTCGGGGACGCTCGATCAGGAAGTCGGCGACGACGCGGAAAAAGAAGAGCTCCTTCCACTGGACGCTGGCCCGCAGGAGCGGAATTTCGGCGAGGGCGGGCTGCGGGTGGGCGATCTGCCGAATCGTCAGATCGCGCAGAGTCAGCGCACCCCCGATGGGCTGAAATCGCAGCTTCCCGATGCTCACCGAGTAACCCTTGAGCTGGCGGTTCATCCGGGCTTCGAGAGACCGGCGCATGGGCTCCCCCATCGCCAGCCCGGCCACGGGCACAAGGACGGCCAGGGCGACCAGAATGACCGCGAGGATCCTCAGCCATCGGGGGATCCGCCGCCAGAAATTCGCCGGAGAGCGGCGGGGAGAATCCGGGGCGGGAGTGTGCCGCCGGGCAGGGCTCTGCATAGGAGCCCTGTAACTCGCAAGCGGTATGCCAGATCTCAGATCTGGGAGCGGAACAGGCCCATCGTGTGCTCCAACAATTTCTCGGTCCAGGGCCGATGGAGCCACTCCTCGTAAGTGATCCGGCGCGACTTGGCTTTGTCCTCTTCGAAGGTCTTCGTCAGCCGCTCCGCGAGCGGGCGGTCCAGGACGTTCAGGTTCGCCTCGTCGTTCAAGCGGAACGACCGGTTGTCGAAGTTCGTCGAGCCGACGGACACCCACATCCCGTCCACGATCATGACTTTGACGTGGTACATCGTGGGCTGGTACTCCCAGATCTCGACGCCCGCCTGGAGGAGGTCGCCCCAGCGCGACCGCGAGGCCTTGCGGGTCATCTCGACGTCGATCTTCGTGCCCGGCGTGATGATCTCGACGCGCGCGCCGCGCTTCTTGGCCTCGACCAGCATCTCCACGGACAGGTCGTCGGGCACGAAATACGCGGCGGACAGCAGGATGCTCCGGCTGGCGGCGGCGATCGAGAGCAGGTACATCATCCGCACGCTTTCGCTTCCTTCGCGCGACGAGCTCAGGAAGACCTGCGCGGACGCGTCGCCCACCGGAACCAGCGCGGGAAAGTAGTCCTCGCCATGGAGGACCTCGGAGTGGGTCTTGAGCCAGTTGTCGAGGAAAGCCGGCCTGCATTGGGCCACGGCCGGCCCCTCGAGCCGGTAGTGCGAATCGCGCCAGTGGTCCTCGTCCTGGGCGTTGCCGAGCCACAGGTCCCCGATGCCGACGCCCCCCGTGAAGCCGATCCGGCCGTCCACGACGAGCAGCTTGCGGTGCGTGCGGTGGTTGAGCCGGGCCAGCGTGTACCAGCGGAGCGGGTGGTAGCGCTCCACCTGGATGCCCGCCTTCTCCATCCGCTCGCAGGGTGGTCTGGTCCATCTTGCCGCTCCCGACCCAGTCGAGGAGCACATGCACCTTGACGCCGGCGCGGCCGACGCTCGGTCGAGCGCGTCGGCGAACTCTTCGCCGATCTTGCCCGACCAGTAGATGTAGGTCTCGAACGTGATCGTCCGCTTCGCTCCGCGGATCGCTTCGAGCATCGCGGGGAAGATCTCGTCCCCGTTGAGGAGCTCGACAACCCGGTTTCCCCCCACCAGGGGAGGCCCGAGCAGGTTGCCCATCGTCGCGGACGAACTGGGCGTCCCCGACGTTGTAGAGGTGGGCGATGCGGTGGTTGATCTTCCGCTCTCCCGCGGAGAGATTCAGGATCGCCAGGATGACCGCGGCCGTCGCGACGATCGCCACGAGGACGGACATGACGAGCTTCTTTTTGCGTGTCATGTTCGGTGCGCGTCCCCGTTTGCTCGCGGGGTCCGGTCCCGGATCGAGTCAGCGGGTGGGTTGCCGCGTCATTGCGTTCTGGGAGACATCATGGCGTTCCGGGAGGGGGCGTGCAAGTTCCATTCCCCGTCCGGGACGTCTCGCGCGGGCAGGGGACCGCCGCCCCCGAAGGGGCGGGTCCGAGTCAGAGGGATTTTTTGGTGGGACAGGTTCGAGTGTTCCACAGAACCTTGCCCCCGGGGAAATGCAATCCACGTGCCACAGATCGCGCTGACAAAGGCCCGGTCTCAGGCCCGTGCCGAGACCCAGCGGACCGGATCCGGGGTCCCGGTCTGCGCGGCCACGCGCCGCAGGTCGGCCCGCGCGACGATCCCGCAACAGGCTCCGTCACCGTCGATCACCACGACCCGATGGATGCGCTTTTCCTCCATCAGCCGGCAGCACTCTTCCAGCGTCGCTTCGAGGCCGGCGGTGACGCACGGAGACGACATGCAGCCGGCCGCCGTCAGGTTCAAGGCATCCCGGCCCTCGGCCACGGCGCGGCAGGCGATGTCCCGGTCGGTGATCATCCCGATCGGCCGCCGCCGCTGCGTGTCGTCGACGACCGGGATGGCCCCGCAGTCGTTTTCGATCAGCAGGCGCCCCACCTCGACGAGAGTCGTGTCCGGCTCGCAACACGCCGGCTCCGCCGTCATGACGTCCTTGACCCTGATCCCGTTCTCATGCGGCTACTTCTTCTTGCTCGACTACTTCCTGCTCGACGACGACTTCTTCTTCGGCACCTTGCCGCCGGCGCGCCGCGCCTCGGAGAGTCCGATCGCGATGGCCTGCTTGCGGCTGGTGACCTTCTTGCCCGACCTGCCGGAACGCAGCGTTCCGCGCTTGCGTTCGTGCATCGCTTTTTCGACTTTCTGCTCGGCCTTCTTGCCGTACTTTCGGCCGCCCGATTTCTTTGCCGCCATGAACACCTCCGGCCCTGCGGGCTGCAAGATCCGGACCGGCGGCCGCGCACGTGGCACCCGCGTTGCATTCTCAGGGTTCGGGAGGGGTTCATCATGAGGAGCAAGGCCGCGATCGGAAATCATCCGATCCATCCGATGCTCGTCCCGATCCCCATCGGGGCGTTCACCCTGGCCCTGCTCGGCGACATCCTCCACACGATCGGCCCCGAGGATCCCTTCTGGTACGGTTTCTCGTACGCCTGCATCGGGATTGGAATCCTGTTCGCGTTGTTCGCGGCGGCGGCGGGGGCCGTCGACTACTTCGGTGTGCGCATGAGCTCGAAGGCCTTTCGGATCGCGACGGTCCACGCCCTCCTGAATCTCGGCGTCGTGGTCCTGTACGGAATCAGCTTCCTCCTGCGCCGCAACGAGGCGGCCCTGACGGAAGACCGGTGGCCCTTCGCGATGGGGCTGGCGGTGCTCGGCTTCGGCCTGCTGGGAGTATCCGGCTGGCTCGGAGGAAAGCTCGCCTACGAGCATCGCGTCGGAGTGATCGAGCCTCCCGAGAGCTCCCCCGCCGACACGCGGAAGGCGCGCGCCGCTTCCTGAGAACGCCATGGAAGACGAGAAGAAACAGACGGGCCTGGGACCCGTGCTCGAAGCCTTCTCCCTCCGCGTCACGGAGTCGGCCGGCAGTTCCTGGGCCTTTGCGATCGCGGTCGCGGTCATCGTCGCCTGGGCGCTGACCGGGCCCATGTTCGGCTTCTCGGATACGTGGCAGCTGGTCGTCAACACGGGGACCACGATCGTGACGTTCCTCATGGTTTTCCTGATCCAGCGCGCCCAGAACAAGGAGTCCCGCGCGGTCAACCTGAAGCTCAACGAGATCGTCGCGGCCATCCAGGGGGCGAGCAATCGCCTGATCGACGCCGAGAGCTTCTCGGAGAAAGAGATCGGGGTTCTGCGCCGGCACTATGCCGAGATGTCGAAGCTCGCCGAGGAACGCGGAAAACTCCTGGATTCTCACTCCATCGAAGAAGCTCGGGAACGGGACGAAGAAAAGAGCCGGCAGGAAGGGAGCGTCAACAAGGGATGAGCTCGCGCGAAAAGCCCGTCGAGCGGGAACTGCTCGCCGAGGGGCGGTTTCTCGCGTTCGTTCGGGAGGGCCGCTGGGAGTACGTCGAGCGCCGGGGAGTGCGAGACGTCGTCTTCGTCGTCGCGCTGACGAGCGAGGGGCGGATCCTGATCACGGAGGAATACTGCCCCCCCGTCCGGTGCCGGGTGCTCGGTCTGCCCGCGGGCCTCGCGGGCGACCAGCAGGGTGGCACGGAGCAGGAAGATCCGGCGGACGCGGCCCGTCGCGAGCTGCGGGAAGAGACGGGCTACGAAGCCGACGAGTTGATCTTCCTGATGCGCGGCCCGACTTCGACCGGCGTGACCTCGGAAGTCGCCAGCTTCTATCTCGCCCCGAACGTCCGCCGCGCGGGCGGCCGGCCCCGTCGCGAGCGGGAGCTCGTCGAAGTTCACGAGGTCGACGTCGCCGGCGTGGCCGCGTGGCTCAAGGAGCAATCGAAGAGCCGGTTGGTCGACCCCAAGGTCTGGACCGGACTCTATCTGGCGGGAGACCGGATTCCCCGCGCAGGCTCCCCGGGCTGAGATCGTTGGCACGGCCCATGCTCTCTCCGAGCGAAGGGGCACGACGTCGTGACCCCACAAGGCGGACTTGCGGTCCGCATAAGTTAGGAGGAAATGCATGAAGCGACTCCCTGGAATCCTCAGTCTGGCAGCCTCGCTGGCGGTGCTCGTGGCCGTCAGCGCCTGCACGACGACCCAGACCCCCGGAGAGCAGGTCGACGACGCCTCGATCCACACGGAGCTCAAGGCAAAGCTGACGGCCGATCGGTTCTCGAACATCGTCAACATCGACATCAACGTCACCAACGGAGTCGTGACGCTGGCGGGCGAAGTGCCGAATGCCGAGGTCAAAAAGGCCGCGAGTCAGGAAGCGCACACCGTCAAGGGCGTGACGAAAGTGATCAACAACCTCCAGGTCAAGGCTCCCCCGAGTCCGTAGTCGAGACACGAGACGGAACGACGCGCCGGGCCTTGGGGCTCGGCGCTTTTTTTGTGAGAAAGATTTTTGGGAGAAAAAGAAAGCCCCGCGGCGCTCGCCGCGGGGCGAGTGCGATTCAGCTGCGAAGCGAGTTGGCGACCTTGCCGACCCCTGCCGCGGCGAGAATCAAAAACAGGAGGAACAGGATGCCGAAGATCAGCGCAAACACCTTCGCGACCGCAAAGGACGCGCCCGCGATGGTCGTGAATCCGAGCAACGCGGCCAGAAGTCCGATTGCGAAAAATACGAGTGCGAGCTTGAGCATGTCTCTCACCTCCTCCCGAGCTTCGTTTGTGCAAGAGGGGTGCCGAGCTCGCAGTCATCGCGAAACGGAAGGCACCGCCTCACTTCCCGCGCGGCGTCGGAGCGCCCGCTCGGCCCCCCGGGCATACCCCGCCCGAAACGCCGCGTGGCGGCAGACGTCGCCGAGCTGACGTTCCAGAGCCGGCGTCGCCTGGTCCAGGGAATTCCCGGCGAGGTCCGGTCGCAGCCCGGCCAGAAATCCCTGCCGGTAGAAGTCCTCCACCGAATCGAAGTCCTCCGCCTCGCCCTCGTAGTGAGCCTTCTCGGCGTCGCGGACTCCGATCCACCAGGCGTGGCGCGCCGCGTCGAGGCTTTCGGCTCCGGCCGCGTCGAGCTGGCGACGGATCCCGTCAGCCTGGTCCTCGGACTCCGGACGCGCGAACAGAACGCTCTTGCCGTGTTCGAGCGCGTCTTCGTAGAGATAGAGCTCGTCGCGCGGGATCCCCGATCTCGTGGAGTCCTCGAGGGCCTTGCCTGCCGCCACACCCCCGGCCGCTCCGGCGGCTCCGAAAAGCGCCGCCGCCGCCAGGCCGATGGCGATCACGGGGCCGACCCCCGGGACCAGGAGGCTGGCCGTCACGGCGCCGAGGCCGAATCCCGCCGACGCTCCTGCCGCGCCGCCGACGACCCCGGCCACCGCCTGGCCGACTCCGGGCTGCTCGGCCTCTTCCGTCGGCACGGCCTCGAGCTCTTCCGGATGTCCCGGAATCAGCAACTCGATGCGATCCGGGGATAGGCCGCCCGCCTTGAGGGCCGCCCTGGCCCTCTGCGCCTCTTCGCGCGTCGAGAAAATTCCCACGATCGGTTCCATCGGACCACCTCCGCGGTCTGTCCGAGCAATGTCCGAGCCACACCGTGGCACTCCGCTTGCTTCGTATCCGGATGTCGGCGCGCGTGGTGCGCGGCGGCCCCAGGAGGTCAACCCCATGATACGTCCCCGGATTGCTCGACTCGCGATTTTTCCTGCCCTGGCTCTCGCCATTCTCGGTCTGACCGGGTGCGACGACAACAACGACATCTCGGGCTCCGGCGGAGCCCTGGCGACGATGATGGTGGACGCGCCCGATTCCGCGGTGTCGGGTCAGCCCTTCGACATCGCGATCCGCACCAACGCCATCGGGATCGAGAACATTCACAACGGCCGCGTCCAGGTGACGCTTCCCGCGCCTCTCTCGGTCACGGCCGTCAGTGCTTCGCCCGGCACCAGCGCCACCTTCGCGAACACCACCGGCGGCGGCGCGCAGGTGACCTGGGAGCTGAACACGCTCGACTCCAACACCCAGTCGACGCTCCACATCACGACGACCGGAGCGCTCGCGCCCGGAGAGGCTGCCCGTTCCGTAACGGTCCAGGCCGTCATGACCGCGGACGGCATCTCGGCGGGCGATGTGGACGCGCAGGATGCGTTGCAGTTGATGCCCTGACGCTCGGAAGCCCCGGCTCCTCCGTCCTTCCACGCCGCCCGGCCCCGCGCCGGGCGGTTTTTTCGTGCTGAGAAGGACCGCGCGCCATGGCATGTGCTCTGCATTGAGTCCCGCGGCCCGATAGGCGGTCCGCAGACAAGGCGACCGATTACGGAGGTAACCATCCATGGAGTCAGGAACCAAGAAGAACGATTACGGATCCGAAGCCCGCGAGCAGACAGAAGGACCCGTTGCGCGCGCGCTCGAAACGCAGACTTCGAAGCTTCCCTCGGACGTCTGGCTCTGGGCTTCCGGAGCCGCGATGCTCGTTTCGCTGGGTCTCCAACTTTCGGGCAATCGCAAGACCAAAGAGGTCAGCAACTTCATCGGCCAGTGGGCCCCGACGCTCCTCATCCTGGGCCTTTACAACAAGCTCGTGAAAGTCGCGGGACACGACCGCGCCACCGGTTAGGAGGGTGGGCAATGCGCCGGTTCCTGAGGGAGAACGGCCTCTCGCTGGCCCTCTTCGCTCTGTTCCTGTTCTCGCTGATCGGTCAGAGCGTCGCCGGCTGGCACACGTTCGCTGACGATCAGCGAGAACACGGCGCCTCTCCCCCCGGATATCTCAGGTATCTCGGCAGCGGCCATTTCGTTGAGGCGGTGTTCGAGAACTGGGAGAGCGAGTTCCTGCAGATGGCCGCGTTCGTTCTCATGACGGTCGCGTTGCGCCAGAAGGGGTCGTCGGAGTCCAAGCCGCTGTCGGAGGAGAAGTCGCCGCCCACGCGGGTGAGCCGTCGGAAAAAGGCGCCCTTCCCCGCCCGGCGCGGCGGCTGGCTCCTCAAGGTCTACGAGAACTCGCTCTCCATCGTCCTGACTCTGCTCTTCCTGCTGTCTTTCGGCCTTCATGCGATCGGCGGGGCAGCCGAGGAGAATCGCGAGCGGGCGCTCCATCAAGAGACCCGGCTCTCTCTTCCGGAGTATGTCGGTTCTTCGAAGTTCTGGTTCGAGTCATTCCAGAACTGGCAGAGCGAATTTCTCTCCGTCGGCGTCCTGATCGTCCTGTCGATTTTTCTGCGCCAGAAGGGCTCGCCCCAGTCCAAGGAGGTCGACGAGCCCCACGCGAAAACGGGCACGGACTAGCGATGGCTCGCGCAGCCGCGCGGCTCAGTCCCGAGCGCCTCATGGACGCCTCGCCGTTCGTGCCCGCTTCTCGGAGTCTCGGGGTCCTCCGCAGCGCCGCCCGGAGATGCCGGGGGTGCCCGCTCTACAGGCCGGCGACGCAGACGGTCTTCGGAGAGGGACCGGCCCGAGCCCGGCTGATGCTCGTCGGCGAGCAGCCGGGCGACCGGGAGGACCGCGTGGGAGTGCCCTTCGTGGGACCCGCGGGCCGTCTGCTCGACGAGGCGCTGGAGAAAGCGGGCCTGTCCCGTCGCCAGGTCTACGTGACCAATGCCGTCAAGCACTTCAAGTTCGAGGAACGAGGGAAGCGGCGGATCCACAAGAAGCCCGGCGCCGCGGAGATCGAGGCGTGCCGACCCTGGCTCGCGGCGGAGCTCGACGCCGTCCGTCCCCGCGTGATCGTGTGCCTGGGCGTCACGGCGGCGCGCGCCGTGGATCGGCTGCTCCGGGCCGAGGTGCCCGCGGAGGCTCCGGCCAGGGTGCTCCGGACCCTCCATCCGTCCGCCGTGCTGCGAGCTCCGGACCACGAGTCCCGCCGAGCCCTCTCGACGCGGCTGGTCCGAGACCTCCGGACCGCCCGAGCCGCCGCGGCGCGAGAGTAGCCCCTCGGCCTCGCCCCTACCGGGCGATCTCCCGGCCGGGCAGATCGCCCTCGAGGAGGGGCGCCGGGATCGCCGGGATCCCCGGGAGCGCCGGGATCGGCTCCTCGCGGGTCTTCTTCAGCGCGAGCAGGGTGGCCGTGTGGACCAGGCGCTCGGGTGTTCCCAGATCGCTCCAGACGAGAGAAGGCAGGCACGAGGTCGCGAGCCGGGGAAACGGCGAGGCCAGGACGGCGTCCGAGAAGCTCGACACCGGAAGATGCTCGTAGGCGGTCTCGAGGGCCTCGCGCTCGCCCTCGGTGCCGGCCGCAAGAACGGCGTCGCTCAGGGCCACGTGCAGCTCGGGAAAAGACAGGCGGGCGGCGTTCACGAAGGTCTCCACGCGGCCGACCAGGACGAACGTGTTCCAGAGTTGTCCGCGGGCAAAGGCCGAATGCGCCTGGCCCGGGGTCAGCTTGTTCCAGAGCCGGCTGACCCTCCAGATCGTGTGCGAGCGCGACCCCCCGAGACTCTCCGCCCGCTCCACCCATCCGCAGTCCGGGTCGGCGTATGTGGGCCGCGCGCCGACGCCTACGAGCCATTGGGGGTTCTCGCGGACGAAGCCCGCGACCCCGCTGACGTGCTCCATGAAGAGCCGTTCCTCCAGCACGAAGTGGTCGGACGGAAGCACGGCCACCAGGGCTTCGGGGTCGAATCGGTGAATCCAGTAGATCGGCCAGAGAAGCCCTGCGGAGGTCCCGCGGTTGGACGGTTGAACGAGAACGGTTCCCGCGAAGTCTCGCGTCTGGGCCGCGAGGTGCTCGACGTGCCTCTCGGTGCCGACGACGACGGTGTGCTCGGGGCCGATCGTCAGCCGCACGCGATCCAGAGTCTGGCGCAGAAGCGACTTGCCGCCCATTAAGGGAGCGAACTGCCGGGGCCGGCGATCTCCGCAGACGCGCTCGACCAGCGGCCTCAGACGAGTGCCATCACCTCCGGCGAGGATGAGAGCCCAGAGTCGGTTTGGGAGGGGGGCCATTCTCGCGAATCCGCGATGCAAGACCGCTGCCACGGCCCCGGCGCGGCCGCTAGAAAGCGTCGGCGGGACGGCCGTGCTCGGCGCCCCGCAGCTTGCCGTCCAGCGCCCGGTCGATGTTGAAAGCGGCGGAGATCAGGCCGAGGTGCGTGAAGGCCTGCGGAAAGTTTCCCAGTGCCTCGCCGGTCAGGCTGATCTCTTCGGCGTACAAGCCGAGATGGTTGGCATAGCCGAGCATCTTCTCGAAGGTCAGGCGCGCTTCTTCGAGGCGGCCCGCCCGCGCCAGCGCCTCGGCCAGCCAGAACGTGCAGATCGAGAACGTGCCTTCCTCCCCTTCGAGCCCATCGGGCGAGGCGCGGGGATCGTAGCGGCGCACGAGGTGGTCGCTCTCGAGCTCGCGCTGGATGGCGTCGAGGGTGCCGAGCATCCGCGGGTCGGAAGGCGAGACGAACTTGACCAGCGGCGCGAGGAGCATGGAGGCGTCGAGGATCTCCGAATCGAGCTTCTGCACGAAGGAGTTCTTCGCCGTCGAAAACCCGCGGCGCATGATCGTGTCGTAGATCTCGTCGCGGACGCCGAGCCAGCGTTGCCGGTCCGCCGGCAGGCTCCTCTGCTCCGCGAGGCGCAACGCGCGGTCGATCGCAACCCAGCACATGAGCTTGGACGAGGTGAAGTGGGCGCGGCCTCCGCGCACCTCCCAGATCCCCTCGTCCGGCTGCTGCCAGTTGTCGCAGACCCAGTCGGCGAGCCGCCGCATCGTCATCCAGATGTCGTGCGACGCGGGCTCGCAGTACTTGTTGTAGAGATAGACGGCGTCCATCAGGTCGCCCACGATGTCGAGCTGGAACTGCCGCGCGGCGTCGTTGCCGGCGCGGACCGGCGCGGAGCCCGGTAGCCCTCAAGGTGATCGAGGATCTCCTCCGGCATCTCGGTGCCGCCGTCGACCCGGTAGAGCACCTGCAGACCGTGCCCCGGGCCGAGCTCCCGGCAGCGGGCTTCCAGAAAGTGGAGGAACTGCTGGGCCTCTTCGGTGAAGCCGATCCGGAGAAAGGCGTAGACGGTGAAAGCGGCGTCGCGCATCCAGGTATAGCGGTAATCCCAGTTGCGCGGGCCCCCGATGCGCTCGGGCAGGCTCATCGTCGGCGCGGCCACGATGGCGCCCGTCGGGGCGAAGGTCAGGAGCTTCAGGGCGAGGCACGAGCGCTTGACCATTTCCCGCCATCGTCCCTGGTAGTGGCTGCGCCCGATCCAGGTCTGCCAGAACCGCAGCGTGTTCCGGAACTCCTGATCGCAGCGGGCCCGCAGGCCGTCGAGCGGCGGGGGCGGACCGTTCGTCTGGGCCAGCACGACCGGAATCTCGTCGCCCTCGCGGAGCACGAAATCGGCGACGACGCCGTCTCCGTCCGCGGCCATGGCCAGGGGCGAGAGCAGATCGATGGCGCCGCCGTCGTCGGGAAAGCGGTACCCCGACACGGTTCGCTCGGGCCTCGCCGGGCGGCGGCCGTAATCGAACGCGGGCCGGCACTCCAGCCGGAACGGGATCGACCCCCGCACCCCGCGGACGATCCGGATGATCTGGTGCTCCTCGGTCTTCTTGCGCTCCCGCTGGTCGCGAATCGGCATGAGGTCCACGATCTCCCCGACGCCGTCGGGGGTCAGGAAGCGCGTCATGAGCACGTTGGAGTCCGGCAGGTACATCTGGCGCCGCCGGGCCTCCGGAGAGACCGCCGAGATCCGGAAGAAGCCGCCCTTGTCCGCGTCGAGGATCGAGGCGAACAGGCTCGGCGAGTCGAAGTGCGGCAGGCAAAGCCAGTCGATCGTGCCGTCCAGAGCCACGAGGGCGACCGTGTGGAGGTCGCCGATGACCCCGTGGTGCTCGATCGGCGGGTACTTCACTGGCCCGCCGCCGCCGGCAGATAGTCGTCGACGAGCGGAAAGTCTTCGAGCTCCCGGGAGATCGCGGCCTCCAGGAACGTGTCGAGCCATCGATAGATGTCGTAGTCGTGAACCGCGCGGCGCAGCTTCCGCATCCGCGCTCCCCGCTCGGCGCGCGGCATCTCCAGGGCGGTCTGCAGGGCCTTCGCGACGCCCTCGACGTCGAACGGATTGACGAGGAGCGCGCCCTTCTGAAGTTGCGCCGCCGCCCCGGCGAACTCCGAGAGGATCAGGACCCCGTCCTCGTCGACGCGGCGTGGCGCAGTATTCCTTGGCAACGAGGTTCATGCCGTCCTTCAGCGGCGTGACGAGCGCGACATCGGCCGCGAGGTAGTACGCCGGCAGGCGCGGTCCGTCGAGGCTCCGATAGAGGTAGTGCACCGGCACCCAGCCGTCGCGCGTGAACTCGCCGTTGATCTCGCCGACGAGCCGCTCGATCTTGACCTTGTAGTCCTGATACATCGGCAGGTCTTCGCGGCTCGGAACGACGACCTGGAAGAGCGTGACGCGGCCGCGAAGCTCGGGGGACCTCCGCAGCAGATGGCGGAAGGCCTCCAGCTTCTGCGGGATTCCCTTGGTGTAGTCGAGCCGGTCGATTCCCAGGACGATCCGCCGCTCCGGCTCGCGCGACCGGATCAGCGCCGCCTTCTCGACCACGGCGGGCTCCTCGGCCCGACGCTCGAACTCCCCGGCGTCGATCGAGATCGGGAAGGACCCGACCCGCACGTCGCGCCCTTCCACCCGCATCGTCCAGACCGCTCCGCGTCCGGAGACGCGCACGTCCTCGGCGAGGAGGCGCACGCACTGCACGAAGTTGCGCCGGTCGCGCACCGTCTGGAAGCCCACCAGGTCGTACGCGAGGAGAGACTTCAGGACCTCGAATCGCCAGGGCATCCGGAGAAAGAGGTCCAGCGGCGGAAACGGGATGTGAAGGAAGAACGCTGCGCGGCCCTGGAACCCGTTCCCCTGGAGAGCCGAGGCCATGCGCATCAGATGGTAGTCGTGCACCCAGAGGAAATCGTCCGGCCGAAGCGTGCGAGGCGGCGACTTCGGCGAACTTCTCGATTGACCGCCTCATAGCGAGCCCAGTACGCGGGATCGAAGTTGCAGAGCGAGAGCAGGTCGTGAAACAGGGGCCAGACGATCTCGTTCGAGAAGCCCGCGTAGAAGCCCTCCCGGTCGCGAGCGGTCAACGGCACGGGGATCAGCTCGTAGCCGAAACGGCGGCGCGAGTCGACGAAGAGCGACGCCGGGTCCGCCAGCTCTTCCTCGGTCACCCCGGCCCACCCGAGCCACTTCCCCCCGCGGTTGCGCAGGACCGGCCGCAGGGCGGTGACGAGGCCTCCACTTCCGGGCTCGATCTCCCACTGGCCGTTTTCTCCCCGCGAAACGGCAAACGGAAGGCGGTTCGAGGCCACGATCAGATTCATGAGCTTCCTTCGGAGCAAGCCGCGTTCCAGCCGGACAGGAACTCGACGAGCTGCCGGGGGGGCCTCAGCCAGGCTTCCGCGTGCGTCGGTCGCGGCTCCTTCCGGACCAGGATCGGGAGGCCGCGGCCCCGCAGCGCCCGAAAGGCGTCCTCGTCGGTCCAGTCGTCGCCAAGGTAGGCCGCGACCGTCGCCTCCCCCGCTTCCCGGAGCACCTGCTCGACGACCTGTCCCTTGTGCCCCTGCGCCGGACGGAGCTCGATCCCGCCGTCGAACTCCGAGACCACCAGCCCGAGCGCGCGGGCCGGCCCGGCCCACTGCGGGAGGACGTCGGCCACGGCCCGTTCGAACAGGCCCGGAGGCGAGCCCCTTCGATGCACCGCCAGGCCGTAGGGCTTCCTTTCCAGAATCTGGGCGCCGCCGTGGGCCACGATCACGGCGGCCACTTCGCCCAGAAGCCGGGACGCTTCCGGGGAGGGCGGCGGTCCCACCCAGCATCCGGCGGTCGTCAGTCGCTCGATGCCGTGCGACCCCCACAGCTCGATGGCATTGCCCATCCCCACGAATCGCTCCAGGTCGGCGACAGGCCGGCCGCTGACGATGCCCAACCGTGTCGGCCGCGGAGCCCGGGCGAGCTTCACCAGGGCCGCACGGACGCCCGGATACAGCCGGGGCCGCTGGCGGTCGGATCCGAACGGCGCCAGCGTCCCGTCGTAGTCGAGGAGGAGCACACGGGAGGGAGCGCGGCGGACACTTTCGAACAGCGGGCGGAGGTCCGCCGAGGACTCGAAGGGCCGCGGGGAAGCCATCGGCGAGAAAGAAAAGGGTCCGGGCGAGGCCGACGTGACCCCGCCCGGACTCGGGTCGCGGAGCTTACTCCGCTCCGTCGTTGTCGGTGCCGGCCGCTTCCCCGGACGGCTCGTTGTCCTCCTGCGAACCGCCGGTCTGGTGGCCCGAAGAGGGATAGTGCTGCGAGACGCCCTCTCCCGGGTACTCCTGCGCCGGACGCTGGCCCTGGCGCGGCTCCGAGCCTTCGCCCTCCTGCTGGCCCTGGCCGCGCTCTCCCTGCTGGCCGGGCGCGAATTTCTCGTTGTCCTGTCCGCGGTTCGGCTCGCTCTTCGCAGAGTCACGATTGCGATTCTCGAAGTTCGCCATTTCCGTCTCCTGTGTGGTTGCGTTGGTCACGGGCCCAATTGCCCGTCCCGTTCGGAAATGCAGGAAGCGTGCCGCGGCGCTTCTCATGGCAGGGCAATTGCTACTTTCTTGTCCGGAGGTGCACACCATGGCTTGCGATCACAAGGGGTGCCACTGCAACGAGACGGTGATCGAACAAAACGGAAAGAACTACTGCAGCGAGCGCTGCGCGGAGATCGCCTCGGGAGGGATCAAGATCGAGGCGTGCGACTGCGGTCACCCCGACTGCGCCGCTCTGTAAGGGAGCCGACGACCATGCGCCCCATCTGGAACGGACACATCAGCTTCGGACTCATCTCCATCCCGATCTCGGTCTTCTCCGCAGTCGAGTCTTCGGAGAAGGTCGCGTTTCGTCTCCTGCATCGGAAGGACCACTCGCCGATCAAGTACAAGAAGTTCTGCACCAAGGAGGACATCGAAGTTCCGAACGACGAAATCGTTCGCGGCTTCGAGGTCGAGGACGACGAGTACGCGACCGTCGAGAAGGAGGAGCTCGAGAAGGCCGAAAAAGAGGCCTCGTCGCCCAAGGGCGAAATGGAGGTTCTGCAGTTCGTCGACTTCGGCTCGCTCAATCCGCTCCTGTTCGAGAACCCCTACTACGCGGCGCCGCGGGCGGGCGGAGAAAAGGCCTATGGGGTCCTGCGGGACGCGTTGAACGACACCGGGCGCGTCGGGATCGTGCGCTTCCAGCTCCGCCGCCGGCCCACACTGGCGACCCTCCTCCCCGGGCCCAGGGCGATCGCCGTAGACACGCTGCGCCCGTTCGAAGAGCTCCGGAACCCTTCGGACCTGAAGATCTCGAGCCCGGCGAAGAAGTCGGCCGAAGTGAAGATGGCGAAGATGCTGATCGACCAGATGTCGGCCGAAAGCTGGGATCCGACCCAGCATCCCAACACCTACAAGAAGGCCCTCGAGAAGCTCCTGTCGTCGCGACGCCGGTTCAGCCTGGAGGCGCCGTCCCGGGCCGAGAAGAAGAACGAGAACGTGGTCGACCTCATGGAGGCGCTCCGCAAGAGCGTGGGCCAGACACGCAGTCGGCCGCGGAAGGCTGCGGGGCGCCGCGCCGGCGCGGCCTGAGACGAGACGATCGGTGGGTTCGCGCGATCCGGTCCCCTGCCCGGTCGCTCCGATGCTCGCGACCCTGGTGGACGTGCCGTTCCATCGGGAGGGCTGGATCTTCGAGGAGAAGTACGACGGTTACCGGGTCGTCGCCTGCAAGCGCAACCGCCAGGTCGCGCTCTGGTCGCGCAACGGCAACGACAAGACCCTCCAGTTCGCCGAGATCGCGGAGGCCGTGGCGAGACTGTCCGTCCGGAACGCGGTCCTCGACGGCGAAGTCGTGGGCTTCGACGAGCGGCTGATCTCCCGGTTCCAGCTCCTCCAGCGGGGCGGGACCCCTCTCGTCTATGCCGTCTTCGATTGCCTCGGCCTGGAGCAGCGGGACCTGCGAAACATCCCGCTCGCCGATCGGCGCTCCGCCCTCGAAGACTTGATCGGCAACAACGACCGGCTCTTTCCGTCCCGGCAGCTGGCCCGAAACGGCCTCGCCGCTTACCGGACCGCGGTGAAACGCGGCTACGAGGGAGTCGTCGGCAAGGACCTGGCTTCGGTCTATGCCTCGGGGCGCTCCCAGAAGTGGCTCAAGGTGAAGGTCCGCCGGGAGGAGGAGTTCGTGATCGGGGGGCACACGCTCCCCTCGGGCGCCCGGTCCGGCTTCGGGGCGCTCCTGCTCGGCGCGTATCAGGGCAGGAAGCTCCGCTACGTCGGAAAGGTCGGGGCCGGATTTTCGGCGGAACAGCTGAGGACCCTGCCGAAGCTCTTCGCCCGGTCGCGGAGGGACACGCCCGCGTTCGACCCCCCGCCGCGGGAGAAGGGCGCGACGTGGCTGCAGCCCCGCCATGTCGCTCAGGTCGCCTTCCAGGAGTGGACGGCCGACGGAAAGCTGCGCCAGCCCGTTTTCCTGGGGCTGCGCGACGACAAATCGCCCGAGGAGGTCCGTTTTCCACGGCTGCCCGGTCCTCGAGTTTGAGGCTTCCGGCCGGGATTTCAGGTCTCCGAGCCGGTTTCCCGGGCATCCTCCTTGCAGAGTAGACCGTTGGCCGACGGCAGAAGAGCCGCTTGCCGCTTCCTTGAGGAGGAACTATGAACCGGACCCGACTGACTCTTTCCGCACTCGCCCTTGCACTGGCCTCGAGCCTCGCATTTGCCCAGAACGCCGACCCGAACAGCGCCGGCCCCACCAAGAATGACTACAGGCTTCGCGTCCTCGAGCCCGTCGAGGGTGCGACGATCACCGGCGGCACGGTCCGCGTGGTCGTCAACACCGAGATTCCGGCGGAAAGAGACACGAAGCGTGACGTCAATTCCATGCCGCGCCCCCGGATCGACATTTTCATCGACGAGAGCCTCAAAGGCACCATGAAGGACGAGAACAACGTCCTGTCGGTCGACGCCGTCAGCCCCGGCGCGCACAAGCTCGTCGTCCTCGCCAAGAACATGAGCGGCGAGATCATCGACCGCAAGGAGATCAAGTTCAGCACGGTCGCCGGAACGGCCGCGACCACGATCACCGATCGCTCGACGACCATCGAGCGGCCCGCGACGGCCGTCGAGAGCCCCGCGACGAGCGTCGAGCAGCCCGTCGAGAGACCGGCGACGCAGGTGCAGAGCGCACCGCCGCCTCCTCCTCCCGCCGCGCGGCCCGCGCCTCCGCCGCCCGCCCCGGCTCCCGTGGCCGTCGCCGAGACCCGGACCGACGAGCTGCCGGCCACCGGCACGTCCGACCTGGCTCTCGGAGCCGCCGGACTGGCGCTCCTCGTAGGGGGATTCGCCCTGCGCCGTCGCGCCTAGGATCACACGTATTCGGACAGCGGTCGCGGCGCTCCGGCGCCGCGACCGCCTCTTCTTTTCAACGGGAGGAAGCCGACATGGGCTCTCGCGCATCGGGTCGAGCGGGATCGGGCGGGCGCTCGCGGCCCTTCGTTCTGCTCGCCAACCTGTTGCTCGTCGCGGGCGCCGGGCTTCTGATCGGACCCGCCGCTCACTTCGTGACGGGAGTGCGGGCGCAGGCCGCCGCTTCGCGAGGCGCTTCTCCCCCCATCGTACAGGGGCCCTCCGTCCTCCCCGGAGAAGCCGTCGGACGGTCTCGAGATCGCCCGAGTCGGCCTCGACCTGGCGGTTTTCGAGGGCGTCTCGGAAACCACGCTCCGCAAGGGGCCCGGACACCTCCCGGGCACCGCGTGTCCGGGTCTGGCGTCGGAGCCCGGGAACTGCGTGATCGCGGGGCATCGCGACTCCTTCTTCCGCCGCCTCGCGCGTGCCCGCGAGGGCGACGTCGTCCGGTTCCGCTCGGGAACCGAGGACCGCAGCTATCGGCTGACGAGCCGGCGCATCGTTCTCCCGGGGGCCGTCGAGGAGATGGCGCCCACGTCGCACGAGCGCCTGACGCTGATCACCTGCTACCCCTTCGACTGGACCGGCTCCGCGCCTTACCGCCTCGTCTGGGAGGGTTCCCCGCTGCCCTTGTCGACCGCTTCCGCCGCCACGGCCCCCGCGGAGGCCCTTCAAACTCCCGAACGACCAGCCGCAGTCCGCTGAGCTCGCGCTCCGCGCTTCTGCCGCCGAGCGCGTCCGGAGCGGCGTCGGTCGCCCGAAGGCCACGCACCGCCAGGTGAATCTCGGCGATCCCGGCACGACCCCGCGGAGCGCGGCGCAGCAGGATGAACAGCTCGGGCCCGGAACCCAGGACGATCTCGAGCCGGCCGCGGCGGAGAATCGGAAGCCCGGACATCTTCCGCCAGCGCCGCGCGTCCTCTTCGAGGTTCTCCGAGAGGACGACGACGCCGTGGAGACCGAGCGGCTCTTCGTATCTCATCGAAAGAGGTGCCGGCCCTCTCTCCAGAGCTGCGCCAGCCCGGTGAAACGCGCTTCGGCGGCCGCCAGCACTCGCTCCGGAAAGCCTCCGGATGTCAGGGCGATGCACGGGATCCCGACTTGGTGCGCGGCCCCGATGTCGTAGGGCGTGTCGCCCACGGCCACGGGATGACGGCCGCCGAGGCCGAAACGGGAGATCGCAAGGGAGAAGATGTCGTCGAACGGCTTGGCCTTCTGAACGTCGTCCGCCGACGTGAATCCGTCCACGACGCGGCGAAGGCGCAGGCGATCCAGAGCGCATTCGACCACGGTGCGGTCGGCCGAGCTCGCCAGCACGACCGGAATCCGCGCGCGCTTCATCGCCCGCACGGTGGACGCCGCGCCGGGGAAAGGCCGCACCTGGCGGCCGAACCGCTCGAGGAACAGCCGGGTCTGAAGCTGGCCCATGGCGTCGCCGAGAAAGTGACGTTCCGCGGCAGGCAGGAAATCGCGCAGCAGCTCCTGCCCGCCTTTTCCGATCTCGGGTCGGATCCGCCCGGGGCTCACGCGGTGCCCGAAGCGGGCCAGGGAGTCGCTCCACGCGCGCGCGTGCACGTCGTTGGAATCGATGAGGCATCCATCCAGGTCGAGCAGGACGGCCCCGTAACCGCCGCGGCCCCAAAAGGAAGGGCCCCGGAAAACCGGGGCCCCGCCTCCCGAGACTCGAGTCAAACGACTTTCCGGCCCTGGATCAGATTGATGATGAGAACCACGACCGCGATCACAAGGAGGATGTGGATGAAGCCTGACATGGTGTATCCCGAGACCAGCCCGAGGACCCAGAGGATGAGAAGAATGACGAAGATGGTCCAAAGCATGTTGCCCGTCTTCCTTTCCGGGGCGACCTCCAAGCGGGCCCCACGAAGGTCAGTGAGCGAATCTCGTGCCAGAAGTGCCCGACTAGCGCTTTCGGCTGGCCGCGACCTTCTTGTCGGGCTTGTCGGCCTTCTCGGGCTTGGGCGGCCTGGGTTGGGTCCGGGGCGCCGGGCTCGAGGCCGGCTTCCCGGTCGCCCCCGGCAGCAGGCTTTCCAGGACGTCCTGGCGGATCGTGTCTCCCTCCGCCATCACGTAGGCGCGATGGACCACATTGCGCAGCTCGCGGACGTTGCCCGGCCAGTCGTGGTGGTCCAGCATCTCGAGGGCCGCCGGCTCCCACCCCCTGACCCCCGCCTTTTCCTGCTCCTCGATCTGCCGGCGGAAGTGCTCGGCGAGAAGGGGAATGTCCTCCCGCCGTTCGGCCAGCGTGGGGAGCAGGATCGGGAACACGTTCAGGCGGTAGTAGAGGTCCTCGCGCAGCTTGCCGTCGCTGATGGCCTGCTGTGGATCGCGGTTGGTCGCGGAGATCAGCCGCACGTCCACGCGGATGTCCTGAGAGGCGCCGACGCGCCGCACGAGCTTGGCCTCCAGGACCCGGAGCAGCTTGACCTGCAGCTCGGAGCCCATCTCGGTGATCTCGTCGAGGAACAGCGTGCCGCCGTTGGCTTCCTCGAAGTATCCGACCCGCCGCTTGTCCGCGCCTGTGAAGGACCCGCGTTCGTGGCCGAAGAGCTCGCTCTCGATCAGCGTGGGAGAGATCGCCCCGCAGTTGAAGGCGACGAAAGGCGTCGACGAGCGCCGGGACAACCGATGGATCGTCTTGGCGACGACCTCCTTGCCCGTGCCGCTGGCTCCGGTGATCAGGACGGGGGCGTTGGACCGGGCGACGCGGCGGATGACGTCGAAGATCTTCTTCATCGGCTCCGACAGGCCGAGCAGCTCGCCGAGCTTGCCGGTCTCCAGGAGCTCCTCGCGCAGGGAGTCGACCTCGGATTCCAGGCGGCGCCGGGCGGCGAGGCGCTGGAAGACGACCTCGAGCTGGGCGGGACGCAGAGGCTTCAAGAGGTAGTCCGACACGCCGGCGCGCAGAGCCTCGACCGCGCTGTCCAGAGAGGCCTGGCCGGTGATCACGACGCCGTCGCGAGCGGGATCGCTCTCGCTGGCCTGCCGGAAGACTTCGATGCCGTCGCCGTCGGGGAGGTGCACGTCGACGATCAGGACCTCGGGCTTGAAGTCCTCGATGGCGCGAATCGCCTCGCCCGCCGTTCCCACGGATTTCGTCTGTCCCCCGAGCTCGCGGATCGCGAGCTCGAGGCCTTTGCGCGTGGCGACGTCGTCTTCGACGATGAGCACTCTCACGGCGTTTCCCTCGAGAGATCAGGCACGATTTCCCCGCGAGCGGCCGCGGCCGCCGAGCGAGCGCCGCTCAGCCGCTGCTCTCCCCGGAGCGGGACAGAAGCGCCTCGCGCCCGCGCTCGAAGAGCTCGAAGGCGCGCTCGAGCTCGCGCCGGGCGACGGCCAGCGCCTCGGACGGATCCTCGCCGCGAGTCGCCAGCCGCGAGGCCCGCTCGAGATGGAGCCCCACGCCGGACAACGGCGTGGCCAGATCGTGGAAGAAGCGCCGCAGCGCAACGAGACTTTCGCTCACACCGACCCTCCGGACCTTCGATGTTTACGGGCACCTCTTGTGCATAGAATCCCTCGTCGCCCGACATCCATCCTATGACAGATACCACTGCTCAAGGCCTTCCCTCCCCTGCGTCCTCCGACCGCGCTCCGGCAGGCCAGTCCCTGCGGTCGCGGATGCGGCTCTACGCGGCCGCCGGCCTGCTGGTGGTCGGGGCGTGGCTCTACTACACGATCCACGCGGTTCTCGGCCTCTATGACTCGACCGTCGGGATCGCGCGCTACACGGAGCTGCGGGATCGCTCGACCAACGCCATGTCCGCGCTCTCCGAGGCGACCAACAGCCTCGACCGGTACACCCGCATCGGGGAAGGGTACGACCTCTCTCAGCACTACGCCGCCCGCACGGAGCTGAAGACCTCGCTCGGCTCGATCCGGCGGCATCCGCTGACCGAGAGCACGCGCGAGGCGTTCCGCCGGGCCGATGCCGCGGCGGACGTCTACGGCGCGGCCGCCGAGAAGGCGATCGGCCTTCGCTCGGGCAAGCTGCCGGGAGACGTCCTCGCCGTGCGTGACCAGGAAGCGGCCCCGGCGGCCACGCAGCTGCGGGACGCCCTCCAGGAGCTCGAGCGCGTGTTCGCGCGCAGCGTGCTCTTCACGGAGCAGCAGCTCAAACGAGAGCGGGATACGGCGACCGCGGCGCTCGTGGTTCTGGCCGGCCTGATTCTCGTCGGCCTTTTCTGGCTGATCGGCGACGTGAACCGCCGCATCGTCCGACCCTGCGCGGCGGCCGCGGGCGCCCTGGGTGAGCTGGTCCAGGGCCGGAAGGCCCCGCGACTCTACGAGGGGTCGCGCGACGAGATGGGAACGCTGGGCCACAACTTCAACGAAGCGGCCCGGCTTTACGACGAACGGGCGCGGACTCTCGAGGCGCGGGACATCGAATCGTCGGTGAACGCGGTGCTCGCGGCGGCCGCCACGATCAACGATCTCAAGGGCGTCGGATCTTCGCTTCTCGACAAGATCCTCGAAGTGTCCGGCGCTTCGAGCGCCCTTCTCTACCTGGCGGACGGCCGCGGCGACTTCCTTCCCGCGGCGGCCGTCGGAGGCTCGGCGGGTTCCGACGCGGACCGCGCCCGCGAAGAGGCCCGGCGCGCCGCCCGGGAGGGCCGGCCGATCTTCGTCTCCGTCGATCCGCAGACGCCGACGGTCGACCTCTTCGACGGCCGGATCCTGCCGCGGGAGAGCCTCCATCTTCCCCTCATGTACTTCGGCAAGGTCGTCGGCGTTCTGGCTCTGGGCGCCGTCCAGCCGTTCACCCAGCGCGCCCGCAACACGCTGGCGGCGATTGCGCCGAGCCTGGCCGTGGCGATCGCCAACGCGTCGGCCAACGAGCGCGTGGCGGAGCAGTCGCGCCGGCTCGCCGAGCAGAACGAGCTGCTCGAGGAGCAGCGCAGCCGCATCGCGCGGACCGCTCAGGAGCTCCAGCGCGCCTCCGCCCTCAAGGACCGGTTCCTGGCGGCCGTCTCGCACGAGCTCCGCACGCCGATGACCGTCATCCTCGGCTTCACCGGCACCCTCCTGCGGGGCGACGCAGGGCGAGCTGAACGCCCGGCAGAACGAAAGCCTCGAGCGCGTCCAGCGCAACGCCCGACTCCTCCTCGGCCTGATCAACGACGTTCTGGACATCTCCAAGATCGAGTCGGGAAAGGCCGAGATCAAGCGGGAAGTCGTCTCGGTTTCGACGCTGCTGCAACAGGTTCAGGCGGACTTCGACGAGACCGCCCGCCGCAAGGGCCTCGAGCTGACGACCCGCGCCTCGCCAGGGCTCGAGACCGTCATCAGCGACCCGGACAAGCTCAGCCAGATCCTGACCAACCTCGTCGGAAACGCCCTGAAGTTCACCGAGGCGGGCGGAGTGGAGGTTCGGGCCGAGCAGCGCGGCCGCGACCAGTGGGCGCTCGTCGTGACGGATTCGGGCATCGGCATCCCGACGTCGGAGCACGATGCGATCTTCGAGGAGTTCCGCCAGGGCGAAGGCTCGGACCACCAGGCCCGCGGCGGAACCGGCCTCGGCCTCGCCATCGTGCGCAAGCTCGCGCTCCTGCTCGGAGGCACCGTGTCGGTGCAGAGCGCCGCGGGGAAGGGAGCCACGTTCACCGTCACGCTCCTGCGGGAGCTCCCGGGGGAGAGCTCGAAACCGTCGCGCCACCCCTCCCGGCGGCCGGAGGCGCCCGGCGCACGGCCCTGATCGTCGACGACGACGAGAGCACGAGAAAGCTCCTCGGGATCGAGCTCCAGCCCCACGGGTTCGAGGTGCTCGAGGCGGCCGACGGACAGTCCGCGCTCGAAGTCGCCCGCGCCCGCAGACCGGACATCATCGTTCTCGACGTTCTCCTGCCGCGCATGGACGGATGGACCGTCCTGCGCGCCCTCAAGGAATCCCCGGAGACGCGCTCGATCCCGGTGGTCGTCCACTCCGTCGTGGACAATCGCGCGTTCGGGTTCTCGCTCGGGGCCTTCGACTACCTGGTCAAGCCGGTCGCTCCGGGCCGTCTCTTCGAGATCCTCTCCCGGGCGGGCGTGCTGGGCTATCCGGGCTACGTGCTGATCGTGGACGACGACGAGGACATCCGCGAGCTCCTGGAGCGGGAGCTGCAGGCGGCCGGATTCCGGACCGTGGCGGTGTCCGGCGGCGCGGAGGCGCTGGCCCGGATCGAGAGGGAGACGCCCTCCTCGATTCTGCTGGACCTCATGATGCCGGACCCCGACGGCTTTGAGGTTATCTTCCGGATCCGGGACAATCCCGCCCTGCGGCGGGTCCCGGTCGTGGTCATGACCGCCAGGGACCTGACGCCTGCCGACTACGAGCGGTTGAACGGCTCGGCGCAGCGGATCCTCGGAAAGGGCGCGGACATGACGCGGCTCGTGCAGGACGTTCTGAGGAGCATCGGTCAGGAAAGGAGCGACGCCGGGGTGGCGTGAGCCTCCGGGCACCGAAGACATGGCCAGGATCCTGATCGCCGAGGACTCCCCCGACATCCGGGCTCTGATCCAGATGCTGCTGGAGGCGGCAGGGCACGACGTCATCGCCGTCAACGACGGCCGCGCGGTCGTGGCTGCAGGCGCGCGAGACCCGCCCCGATCTGATCCTCATGGATCTCTCCCTCCCGATCCTCTCGGGCTGGGAGGCGACTCGCCAGATCCGCGTGGACCCTTCCGGGGCGGGGATTCCCATCCTGGCGGTCACGGCGCACGCCATGCAGGGGGACCGGGAGCGGGCCCTCGCCGCCGGTTGTGACGGCTTCATTCCCAAGCCGATCAACGAAGCGACCTTCGCCACGCGCGTGGCCTCGTATCTGGGAACTCGCCCGGCCGCGCCCGCCGAGGCGCCCGGGAAGGGAGCCCTGCCCGGAGGCGAGCCCGGCCGTATTCTGGTGGTCGACGATCACCCCGAGCTCGCCCTGCTGATCCAGGAGGATCTGGAGGCGGGAGGGCACGAGGTCGTCGTCGCGACGGCGGCCGGGCCCGCCCTCGAGCTCTTCGAAAAGGACGACCGCTTCGACCTCTGCATCATCGACGTGATGCTGGGCTCCGACTCCGGATACACGCTGACGGAACGCCTGACGAAACGGCCGGGGGAGTACGTTCCGGTCCTGCTGGTGACCGCCGGAACCATCGACCGCGAGAAGGCCTACAACGCCGGCGCCGACGATTTCATCGGCAAGCCGATCGAGACGGTCGAGCTGCGCGCCCGCGCCCGCTCGCTGATCCGGATCGGCCGTCTGGTCCGCGAACAGCGCCGGGTCGGGCGCGAGCGCTCGGAGGCCTATCGCAAGCTGTCCGAGCTGGATCGCATGCGCTCGGACTTTCTCTCGACCGTCTCGCACGAGCTCCGGACGCCGCTGAACACGATCATCCTGCTGGCCCACCAGCTCGAGAAACAGGATGGATCCCCGGAGGACGCGGAGCGCCGGACGCGCAACGTGCGAGTCCTGCGCGAGGCCGCCGAGGCCCTCCGCCAGATGATCAACAACATCCTGGATCTCGCCAAGCTGGAAGCGGGCCAGCGCGACCTCCATCCGCAGGCCGTGTCGCTCCGGGATCTTCTTCGGGAGAACGCCGACCTCGTGGAGCCGCAGGCCCGCGCCAAGGGCCTCGAGCTCGTGGTCGAGGCCCACCCCGACCTCCCGGAAGTGTCCACCCTGGACCGGGAGAAGCTCTCCCGCGTGCTCGTCAATCTCCTCTCCAACGCCGTCAAGTATTCCCACTCGGGACGCGTGACGCTGCGCGCCGAGCCGTGGCAGGGATCCACGACCTTCGAGGTGCGGGATACGGGTGTCGGAATTCCGCCCGACCTCGTCGCCGCCGTGTTCGAACCCTTCCGCCAGATCCGCCCGAGCGGCGGCGAGGTGCCGCACGGCACGGGCCTCGGCCTGACGATCTCCAAGCAGCTCGTCGAGATCATGGGCGGCGACCTGTTCCTGGAGAGCCGGGAAGGGGACGGCACCCGGTTGAGCTTCACTCTGCCGGACCTGCCCGCGGTGCCGGAGACCGAGCGCCCCGCGGAGCCGGCCTCCCGAAACGAGTCGCGCGCCGCCGCCCGGAAGCCGACCGTCCTCATCGTCGAAGACGACCATGCCTCCCGCTACGGGCTCGCGGCGTTGCTGGCGTCCGAGGCCTACGAGGTTCGCGAAGCCGGCAGTCTCAAGGAGGCCGAAGCGATCCTGGCGACCGTTCGCCCCGAGGCCCTCATCCTCGACATCACGCTTCCCGACGGAGACGGGGCCGTGTGGCTGCGCGATCGGCTGGATCGAACGCCGGATTTTTCTCCCGTGATCGCACTGACGGGAGTCACGGCGGACGAGGACACCCGCCGGATCGAATCCGCGGGCGTCAGGAAAGTGCTGACCAAACCGGTCAACGTGGTGCTGCTGCTGTCGTCTCTACGAGAACTCCTGAGCGGCAACTAACCGTCGCCTCCGCTCGTACGGGATCTGCGGCCTTCGGCGGCACCGGCCTGCGGCTCGCCTGTGGGCTCGACCGCAGGCCTGATCCCTCCCTCGCTGCGGCTCCCGCGGCGCGGGGCTCCTCCCCTGTGGGAGACTCCCCGCGCCGCGTACACGCCCACCTGTGCC
The DNA here is from genome assembly GCA_963829925.1 of uncultured Acidobacteriota bacterium. GTDB lineage: Bacteria > Acidobacteriota > Thermoanaerobaculia > UBA5066 > Gp7-AA6 > DAHUXD01. The sequence continues at coordinate 417,475 of CAWHKQ010000013.1, read as the reverse complement.
GCTCGCCGACTCTTTCTTAGCTATCTCTCGAGAGCCTGAGGCTTTTCGAGGCGCTGGTGGTGTGAGTTCGCGGCGCGCCGAAGTCTCCCGCGAAGCAGGGAGGAGGCGCGCGCCGCGGGAGCGAGGCGTAGCGAAGGATCAGGCCCGCGGTCGAGCCCACAGGCGAGCCGCGGGCCGGTGCGCCCGAAGGGCGCAGATCCGGAGCGCAGCGCTCGCGACGGTCAAACCGTTAGGTTTTCCAGGGTTGCCAGACCCACCACCAGGAAGAGGACGAAGAGCACGGCGAAGATCCCGGCCACCACCTTGGCCGCGGCGAAGGGCACGAACAGCAGGCCGAGCGCGGCCAGGACGAAGCACGTCAGGGCGATCCGCAGCATCGTCATCGCGTTCCCCCCTCAACAAGAAGATGCCCCCGGCTTGACCGGGGGCATTTCCGCCAAACGTCTCTCTCGAGCTCTTACATCCCCTTGTAAGGCTCGACCGTGGTGACCTTCTGTCCGTTGTTCGTCTTGGTGTAGGTGACCTTGACGCGATCGCCCACGGCCACGGGAGCCTTCATGCCGACGTTCTCGTCGAGATCGAAGCTGAAGTCCTTGTCCTTCGGGCCGACGACCTTGAGCTTCTTGCCCGGCTCGTACTCCTTGACCGTGCCGATCACGACTTCGGACTTGATCTTCGAGTCGTGGCCCGGCCCCTCGTGCTTCGTCATCGACTCGGTGTGAACCTTGGGCGCGCCGGCCGCCATCTGGTCCTGCGCGGACGCCTTGGAGATGACGCTGACATGCTCGGCGCCGTTGTCCATCTTGTGGAACGTCACCTTGGCCATCTGGCCGACCACGATGGAGCCATCCACCTTGGCGCCTTCATCGAGATCGAAGGTGTAGGTCTTGTCCTCGGGGCCCGAGATCTTGATCTTCTTGCCCGCCTCGTACTCCTTGACGGTTCCGATAACGGTCTCGCCCTTGGTCTTGGAGTCGGGGCCCGGGCCGGTCTGCTTGACCGTGGTCTCCGTATGGGCCTTCTGCTCAGTTGTTTGCGCGGTCGCCACCCCGGCTACGAAACAAAGGGCAAAGGCCGCCGTAGCGAGTCGTTTCATGATTCAACCTCCAAAGGCAGCCCTCAATTGGGCCGCAACCCTGCTATCTCTTCAAGAACCGTGCCCGCGGGGGCCGGCCGGCGCCCCGGCCGACTCCGGCGGCCGGCCGCCGGGGTGCGCGCCCGTTCCGGGACCCCGGCGGTCTGCCGCAGGAAAACGACGGCGCGTTCGATGACCCCCGGGTCCCGCAGGATCCGGTGATGACCGAGGCCCCGGGTCGCGACGAGTTCGGCGCGCGGCCACGAGCTGGCAATCGCCAGCCCTTCGCGAAGCGGAACGCGCGCGTCACGCTCGTCGTGGAACACCAGCGTCGGAACGGGCGGGCCGCCGCTGCCGAGCCAGAGGTCGCGGAGCTGCACCTGGTAACGGTCCTGGAGCCGGCGTTTCATGGCCTCGGTCGCCGCCGGCGAGAGCCGCAGGTAGCGGGCGAACCGGACCGCGTAGAGCTCCGGGTCCGCCGGGGCGGAGAGGAGCACGGCCGCTCGCGCCTCGAGCCCCCGGCGCAGGGCCAGCGCGCAGGCCGCCGCGCCCATGGAATGTCCGACCAGCGCGATCGGGCTGACCAGATGAGCCGCCCGTTCGATGGCGTCGACGAAATCGGGCAGGCTGGCGAAGTACCCGCCGGAAAGCCCGTGCGCGGGAGCGTCGAACGCGACGACGCCGAAGCCCGCGTCGAGGAGCGGAGGAACGAAGCGCGTCAGCCGGCCGGCGTTGCCGCCCCATCCGTGCACGAGCAGCACCGGTGGACCGCTCCCCCAGCGCCACATGGCCATGTCTCCCTGCGGCCCCCGCACACGACTCAGCGTCGCGGCCGACAGAGTGCGCTGTTCGGCGGGTGCCTTGGGAAATCGCGGCGGGTAGAGAAAGGCCAGCGTCGCCCAGGAACCGGAGGCGTCGCAGGACACGCGATTCAGAGCCGAGAGAAAGAGCCGGGCGAAGCGTATGGGGTAGGCGGCTCGCGGCGGCCGCCGCCGGATCACTTCGGGGAAGCCGCCCTTCTTTTGCCCCACGCCCTTCCACCTTGCGGGTTCCGCGCCAACAGGTGCGAACCATCCCCCCGGTGGAACGCGGGTTGCATTGGCGGAAGGGCGCTCGGAGACCCGTCAGCCGGGCGAGGAGGACCCATGGCGCAACGCAAGCCCGGGAATGGCCGAGCCGAAACCCCGCGAAAGCCCGCGAAGTCAACGCCCCCGAAGCCGGGAAAGAAAGTCCGGTACGCCGTCGTCGGGCTCGGATACATCGCCCAGGTGGCCGTCCTGCCGGCGTTTCGCAACGCGCGAAGGAACTCCGAGCTCGTGGCTCTCGTGTCCGACGATTCGAAGAAGCTCCGGGAGCTCGCGAAGCGGTATCGGGTGCCTCTGACTTTCGACTACGAGGGATACGCGGATTGCCTCGCCCGCGAGGACGTGGACGCCGTCTTCATCGCGCTGCCCAACCACATGCACCGCGACTACACCATCGCGGCGGCGGAAGCGGGCAAGCACGTTCTGTGCGAGAAGCCCATGGCCGTGACCGAGAAGGAATGCGAGGAAATGATCGCGGCGGCCGAGGACAACAGGGTCCGCCTCATGACGGCGTATCGGCTCCATTTCGAAAGAGCGAACCTGAAGTCGGCCGAGATCGTCCGCTCGGGCAAGCTCGGCGAGCCCCGCATCTTCGAATCGGTCTTCGCGATGCAGGTCGAGGAAGGCAACATCCGGCTGAGCCCGACGGACAAGGGTGGCGGTCCGATCTACGACATCGGCATCTATTGCATCAATGCCGCCCGGTCCCTCTTCCGCTCGGAGCCCATCGAGGTCCTGGCCGTCAGCGCGAACATCGGAGAAAAGCGGTTCAAGGACGCGCCCGAGATGATGAGCTGCGTCCTGCGGTTCCCGTCGGAGCGCCTCGCGTCCTTTACCTGCAGCTTCGGTGCGGCGGACACGGGGTGGTACCAGGTCGTGGGCACGAAGGGGGATCTCCGACTGGATCCGGCCTACGAGTTCGCCGAATCGCTGAAGCAACGCGTCACGATCGACGGCAAGAGCCGCGAGACGACGTACCCCAAGCGGGACCAGTTTGCACCCGAGCTGATCTATTTCTCGGACTGCGTGCTGCGCGGCAAGGATCCCGTGCCGTCGGGGCGCGAGGGTCTCGCCGACGTCCGCGTGATCCGCGCGCTCCTGAAATCGGCCGAGACCGGCCGCTCCGTCCGGCTGGACGAGTTCACGAAGCGGAAGAGGCCCGGCCTGCATCTCGAGATGCACCGGCCGCCAATCCAGCGCCCGCGCCTGATCCACGCCGAGAGCCCGTCGGGCGGATCCTAGCGATCGCGCGCGAAATCCCGGAGTAAAAAAAAGGCTGGCGCAAGCGCCAGCCTTTCCGATGCGAGAGGGCAGAACTACTCGGCGTCCTCCTCGCCTCCCTGGCCCTTGTTCTGGCCCTGGCCGCTGCGGCCCGAGCCCTCGGATCCGGAACCGCGGCCGCTCTCGGACTCCGAGCCCTGACCCTGACCGGACTGATCCGGGTTGTTGCGGCCCTGAGTGGAACGGGAGCCCTCACCCGAGCGTCCCTGATCCTGTTGGCCCGGCGATCCCGGCTGACCCTGCTTGCCCTGACCCTCACGACCTTCACGGCCCTGATTGCCCTGGCTGCCCTTTTCCTGGCCGCCCTGACCCCCCTGGCCGCTCTGCCCGCTGCGATTGTCTCGATCCGCCATGAGAAACCTCCTTTGGAAGAACTCCTCTTCCACGGCTGACGCTTTTCAAGAAGCGTGCCCGCCGCCAAAACCCTACGACGAGGAGCGGCGCGAGCTCGACGTCGAGCGGCCGGGCTCGTTCTCTTTCTTGGTCGAACCGTCGCCGACGCGCAACCGGTTGTGCACCTGCTTGACTCCGGGCAGATCCTCGATCAAGTCCTCGGCCAGACGCTTGCCGCGGCGATCGGTGACCTCGCCCTGCAGAGTCACTTCGCCCGCGACGACGACCACCTCGATCTCCGAAGCGTCGAGCTCGCCGTTGCGCTCCAGAATGTCGCTGACATCTTCGCGAACGCGCTCGTCCGAACGCTGGTAGCCCTTGGGACCCTTGCCCGAAAACTGTCCGCGCGACTCGCCGGGCCTCCACGAAGGTTCCGAGCGCTGCCCGATCCGGCCCGATCCGAATCCGCTCTGGCCGTAGCCGCGCTGCCCGTAGCCGCCCCTCGGTGAGTCTTCATCCCGGTAGTTGTACTCGCCGTACCCGCCGCCCGTCGCCCGCTGGCGCGCGGGCTCGCTGCGGTCATAACCCTGGTCGAAACCCCGGTCGAAACCGTCGAACGAACCGCCGCGCGTGTCGGAGCCGCCACGCATGCCGCCCGGCTGACTCTGCCTCTGGCTGGACTCCTGGGGCCACGTCCCGCGTCCCTGGCCCCCGTCCCCGCGTCCGCCGGATCGCGAGTACGAAGGATCCCCATCCGCCTGAGACTCGGCGTAAGGACGGTCCTGGCTCCGGAAGTCTCCACGAGGCGCCATGTCCCACCTGTCGGGCTCATACGGATGACGGTATTCGTCCTCTCGCTCCCGACCCGACGGTGCGTTGCCCGGGCCGACGTTGGCGCGTTCCCGGCCGGCTTCGCCTTGATAACGGTCGGACGGACCGCGTGAATCGTCTCTCCTCGACTGACCTCGATCTCGATAACGATCGGAACTCATCGGAAAGCCTCCTTACCCGAAAGAGAATTCGGAACCCCATGTTCCGAGCCCTGTTCAATGAAAAAGACCGCGCCCTCGGGGGCGCGGTCTCCCGCTCAGAAAAACAGCGAGCGGGAGCTGACTACGGACTCGACGTTCGCACAACGAGACGCTGAATGGCGCGGGCGAAACGCTCGCGGGCCGTGAGCGCAGCCGAGTCCGATCGCTTCGACGGCTGCGGTGAGGCCTGTTGATCGGACCCCGCCCGATCGACGCTGTTCGTCTGGCGGGGCGTGGACGAAGCGGGTCCGGACGTCACCGGAGCGACCGACCGCTCCGGCCAGCACGGGACTCCGTTGGTGCCCGGAACCAGGTCCGCGGGATAGGCGCCCGCGCAGAAGTAAGGAGAGACCTTGCACAAGGCTTCGAGTTGATCGGCACAAGAATTCTGGGAGCCCGTCGCCATCTGCACCGCGATAACGATTGCCAGGATCATGTGTACCTCCTGGATATCGACGGGGTCGGATCCGAGTCATCCGTCCGATCCGATCCCGCCGCCACCCATGGACTGAAAAAAGCAATATCCGGGCCAGACCGGGACGATTCGGGCCCCCCGCAGGCAAAAGCCCGGCGTGGACACGCCCGTTTCCCGAGGGTTACTCTCGTACAGCGGAAACGATTCCGCGAGGAGCAGGCCATGAAGCCTTACGTCAGGCTGACCGAACCGATGGTGCGCGACGGAGAATCGCTTCGAACCGCGTCGTGGGACGAGGCGCTGGATCGGGCGGTGGAGGGTTTTCGCCGGGCGCGCGACGAGCACGGGCCGGAGTCCTTCGGGCTCTTCTCCTGCTCGAAGGCGACGAACGAGGTGAACTATCTGGCGCAGAAGTTCGCCCGCGTCGCGCTCGGCTCGAACAACATCGACAGCTGCAACCGCACCTGACACGCCCCCAGCGTCGTCGGTCTGACGACGGTGTTCGGAGCGGGAGGCGGCACGAGCTCGTACCGGGAGACGGAGGAAGCCCGGATCATCCTCCTCTGGGGGTCGAACGCGCGCGAAGCGCATCCGATTTACTTCCATCACGTCCTGAAGGGCGTGCGCAACGGCGCCCGCCTCGTAGTCGTGGATCCGCGCCGGACGGTGTCGGCTCAGTGGGCGGACACGTGGCTGGGCCTCGACGTCGGATCCGACATCGCGCTCGCCAACGCGATGGGACGCGAGATCCTCGCGAACGGACTCGAGAACCGCGGCTTCATCGAGCGGGCGACCTCTGGTTTCGACGCGTACCGGGAGGGCGTGCAGAAGTACACGCTCGAGTACGCGGAGCGGGAGACCGGGGTGCCGGCCGCCGCCATACGCGACGTGGCCCGCGCGTACGCCACGGCCCCGACCGCCCAGCTCTGCTGGACGCTCGGGATCACCGAGCATCACAACGCGGTCGACAACGTGTTCGCGCTGATCAACCTCGCGCTGCTGACGGGGCACGTCGGCCGGTGGGGATCCGGAGTCTGCCCCCTTCGCGGCCAGAACAACGTGCAGGGCGGCGGGGACATGGGAGCGCTGCCGAACAAGCTCCCGGGCGGGCAGAACGTCGAGGACCCGGAGCTCCGCGCGAAGTTCGAGCGCGCCTGGGGCTCGCGGATTCCGGCGAAGAACGGCCTCCACCTCTCCCAGATGTTCGAGGCGATGGAGCACGGGAAGTTCCGGGCGCTCTACGTGCTGGGCGAGAACCCGGCGCAGTCCGAAGCGGACCAGGGGCGGGCCATGACGCTGTTGTCGAGCCTCGACCACATCGTCGTGCAGGACATGTTCCTCACGCGGACGGCCGAAATGGCGCACGTCGTCCTGCCGGCGGCGGCCTCCTGGTGCGAAGACGACGGCACGGTCACGTCGAGCGAGCGGCGCGTGCAGCGCGTTCGCAAGGCGCTGGATCCGCCGGGACAGGCGAAGGCCGATCTGGAGATCGTGGTCGAGCTCGGAAAGCGGCTCGGAGTTTCTCTCGGTGAGCCCGTCGCCGAACGGGTGTGGGACGAGCTGAGGTCGCTCTCTCCGTGGCACGGGGGAATGAGCTACCGGCGGCTCGAGGAGCTCGGCGGTTTGCAGTGGCCCTGTCCGGACGAGTCTCACCCGGGGAGCCCGTTTCTCCACGGACGGCTCTGGGCCGAGCCGCGCGAGGGCCCGCCGGCGCCGTTTCACGTGGTCGAGCACGATCCGCCGGTGGACAAGCTCACGCCGGAGTTTCCGATCCGCCTGACGACCGGGCGCCGCCTCGACTCTTACAACACGGGCGTGCAGACCGCCGGTTACACGTCGCCGCTTCGGCGCGGCGAGAGCCTCGACATCGCTCCGGAAGACGGCGAGCGCCTTTCCGTATCGGACGGCGAGCTCGTCCGGGCGGTCTCGCGCCGGGGCGCGATCTCCGTGCCGGTCCGCTACGACGCGACTCTGCGGCCCGGGCTCGCCTTCATGACGCTGCACTTTCAGGACGAGGTGGCCACGAACATCCTGACGATCGACGCCATCGACCCCAAGTCGGGCACGGCGGAGTTCAAGGCCTCGGCGATCCGGATCGAGAAAGTGACCGCCGTCGGCGCATAGCGCCTCGCGGCGGTCATCCCGAGGGCCGAAGGCCCGAGGGATCCCGGACTTAATACGCCGTGTCGCAATCGAGCTCGGGATCCCTCGTCGCGGCGCTCCTCGGGATGACGGTTTTGGTCGCTTGCTCCTTCACCGTCATCCCAAGCAAAGCGAGGGATCCCGGACTCGACCAGCCGACCGATCGGCTAGAGTAATCCCGTGGATCTCCACCTCATCCCGGGCGCGGAAGCCACTGCCGAGGAGCGCGAGGCGGTGGACGGTGCGCTCGGACCGCCCGCGAGCGGCTGGGAGGGCGCCGACCAGCGCTCCGCGGCCGACAGACACGTCTCTTCCGGCGGAGACGCGATCCGCGCGCGGAGGCACATGCTCCTGCCTGCCCTCTGGGCGGCGCACTCGCGGGCGGGCTGGATCTCGCCGGGCGCGCTCAACTACGTCTGCCAGCGTCTCGACGTGGCTCCCGCGGACGCCTACGGAGTCGCCACGTTTTACGCGATGTTCTCGTTCGAGCCGCAGCCGGCGACGATCGTGCACGTCTGCGAGGACCTCGCCTGCCGTCTCGCGGGATCGCAGGAGCTGGCCGCCCGGCTCTCGCAGCGCCTGCCGAAGGACGTTCTCCGGCCGGCGCCCTGCCTGGGTCTCTGCGAGCGTGCTCCCGCGGTCCTCTTTCAGTGCGCCGGCGTGGGAGCGCGGGACTACGTGGTGGCGCCGGCGGGGGCGGACGTGCCCCTGTCGCCGCGGGCGGAAACGCCCGGAGCGAGTCGGACGGGCTCCGTTTCCGCGCCCCAGACTCTCGGCGCCGGCCGCGACAGCCTCCGCCTCCTCGCCCGGGTCGGGCGGGTGGATCCCGAAAGCCTCGACGACTACCGCGCGCACGGGGGGTACGCGGCCCTTCCCGCCGCGTTCGCGCTCGGCCCGGAAGGCGTGATCCGCGAGACGCTGGCCTCGAAGCTCCAGGGGCGCGGCGGCGCCGCGTTCCCCGCCGGCCGCAAGTGGGACGCGGTCGCGAAGCAGGCGGCGAAGCCCCACTACCTGGTGTGCAACGCGGACGAGTCGGAGCCGGGGACGTTCAAGGACCGGGTCCTGATGGAGGAGGATCCTTTCGCGGTCGTCGAGGCGATGACGATCGTCGCGTACGCGACCGGCTGCGAGAAGGGTTACGTTTACATCCGGGGCGAGTATCCGCTGGCGCTCGAGCGCCTCGAGCGCGCGATCGCGGCCGCCCGGGCCGCGGGGCTGCTCGGCCGCTCCGTTCTCGGGAGCCCTCTCTCCTTCGACATGGAAGTCCGGAGAGGCGCCGGCGCGTACATCTGCGGCGAGGAGACAGCTCTCTTCAACTCGCTCGAGGGCTTCCGCGGCGAGCCGCGCAACAAGCCGCCGTTTCCGGTCGAGAAAGGCCTCTTCCAGAAGCCGACCGTGATCAACAACGTCGAGACCCTCGTCAACGTCCTCCCGATCGTGCGCGACGGCGGGGCCGCGTTCGCCGCGATCGGCACGGAGACGTCGACCGGCCCCAAGCTTTTCTGCCTGTCGGGCCACGTCGCGCGGCCCGGCGTCTACGAGGTCGAGTTCGGCGCGACGTTGCGCCAGCTCATCGACCTCGCGGGCGGGGTGCCCGGGGGCCGGAGCATCCGGGCCGTGCTCCTCGGCGGCGCCGCCGGGTCGTTCGTCGGTCCGGCGGAGCTCGACGTGCCGCTGACCTTCGAGGGCACGCGCGCGATCGGCGCCTCGCTCGGTTCGGGCGTCGTGATGGTCTTCGACGAGACCGCGGACCTTGGGGACGCGGTCCGGCGCATCGCGGCCTTCTTCCGGGACGAATCCTGCGGCCAGTGCGTGCCCTGCCGCGTCGGCGCCGAGCGCCAGGAGGAACTGGTGACACGCCTCGCGGCCGGACGGCCGCTCGGCTCGATGCCGCAGGAGATCGCGCTCCTCGACGAGATGGCCCAGGCGATGCGCGACGCCTCGATCTGCGGCCTCGGCCAGACCGCGTCCGGGGCCATCCAGTCGGCGATCAAGAAGCTCGGCGTCTTCGGAGCAAAGGCATGATCCCGGCCGACAAGCGCCTTCACCCCGAACGCCCCGTCTCCCTGACGATCGACGGCAAGGTCGTCACCGTGCCCGAGGGCACGACCATCCTCGAAGCGTGCCGCGCCGAGAAGATCGACACCCCGACGCTCTGCTTCCTCGAGAACCTCACGCCCGTCAACGTCTGCCGCGTGTGCGTCGTGGAGGTCGAGGGCGCCCGCACGCTGGTGCCCGCCTGCTCTCGTCCGGTCGAGGCGAAGATGAACGTCAAGACCGACAGCGAGCGCGTGCGGCTCTCGCGCAGGCTCGTGCTGGAGTTCCTGGCCTCGTCGGTGGACCTCTCCTTCGCGTCGGAGGACGTGCGGCGCTGGATGAGCGGCTACGGCGCCGATCCCGCGCGCTACGGCCCGCCCGCTCCGCCCGCGAAGGCGGGAGAGCGCGACGCCGCGATGCCGGGCCATCACCATCCGGGCGACGGCGCCGCCGCGAGCGTCGCGCAGCCGGTCAAGGTCGACAACGACCTCTACATCCGCGACTACGCGCGCTGCATCCTCTGCTACAAGTGCGTGCAGGCCTGCGGCGTCGAGGCCCAGAACACGTTCGCGATCACGGTGGCGGGACGGGGATTCGACGCGCGGATCTCGACCGAGTTCGCGACTCCGCTTCCGGAGTCGGCGTGCGTCTACTGCGGCAACTGCATCGGCGTCTGCCCGACCGGCGCCCTCATGTTCAAGAGCGAGCACGACCTCCGTCAGGCGGGGCGCTGGGACGAATCGCGCCAGAAGGTGACCGACACGATCTGTCCCTACTGCGGCGTGGGCTGCACGCTGGAGCTCCGCGTTCAGGACAACGAGATCGTCCGCGTGACCTCGCCGCTCGACCACTCGGTCACGAGCGGCCACCTCTGCATCAAGGGGCGGTTCGGCTGGCAGTTCGTGCAGAACCGGCCGCAGGAGTGACCCGGATCCCGCTCCGACTTATGATTTCCCCCGGAGGACGCCCATGAAACGCCCGATGTTTTTTTTCTGCGCCTTTCTTTTCGCCGCCGCCGCCTCTTCGCAGACCATTCCAGAGCTCTTCGCGACCGCCAAGCAGCAGGTCAAGGCCGAAGCCTGGACCGACGCCCTGAAAACGCTCGACACTCTCGCGGCCGAATCGGCCAAACCCGGCAACGAGGCCGTCCAGAAGCAGCTCGAGGGCCCGCTGTCGTTCTATCGCGGGGTCGCCGAGGCGAACCTCGGCCAGACGGACGAGGCCATCGCGGATTTCGGCGCTTTTCTCAAGGCGCAGCCGAACGCGTCGATCGACAAGGCTGTCTATTCGAAGAAGGCGGTCGCGGCTTTCGAGAAGGCGCAGAAGGCCGCCGAGTCCAAGGGCTCCCCGTCCCTGGCCGAGGCCTACAAGGAGTTCCAGCCTCCGGCCGATACGCGGAGCGCCGACCCGGCGGACCCGCGCTGGGCCGAGGGCCCGGCCCGTTTCATCCTGACGGCCCAGGAGAAGAAAGACTGGTCCGCCCTGACCGATCCCAACGTGCGCGTCGACTTCGTCGAGAAATTCTGGGCCGCCCGCGATCCCCGGTTCCGAACGGAGTTCGATCGGCGCGTCGCGTTCGCCGATGCCTTCCTGGCCGACACCGCCGAGCAGCCCGGGAGCCTCACGGACCGCGGCATGGTCTTCGTGCTGCTCGGCCCGCCGACGTACGCCGGCAGAAAACCGCTCCGGGTCGGCGAGGACGCCGGCATCTCCGACGGCCTGTCGACCGTAGGCTCGCAGGATGCGGCCAACGCGCAGCGGCGGGGAGCGGCCAGGGGAGGTTCGACGTCGGCCAAGCAGGCGACGATCGCGTCCGGATACGCCGGACCGGGCAAGAAAGGGCTGGACTCGTCCGACAACCGGCTGGAGGTCTGGCACTACCGCAAGGAACTTCTACCGGCGGGCGTCCCCTATCAGCAGGTCGATTTCGAGTTCCTCACGAAGAAGGGCTACGGCACCAACACCTTGCAGCGCGAGTCCCACGCGGTCAATACGCTGGACGCAGCAATCTCGGGGACCCGGAAACCTTAGCGCTCGGGCCGCACGCCCGCCGCGACCCCAACAAGAAGGTCAAGTCCGGCACCCTCGCCACTCTCAGCACCCAGTACGGAGGCCCGGGAAAGAAGGCGGTCGACGCCGGCGAACCGGATGGAGGTCTGGCACTACCGCCGGGAGCTGTTGCCGAAGGGCGTTCCGTATCAGCAGGCGGACTTCGAGTTCGTGACCAGGCAGGGCTACGGCGTCAACACGCTCCAGCGCGAGTCCCACGCGGTCAACACGCTGGACGCGGCGAAGTCGGGAGCGAACAAGTCCTAGCCCCTCACGCCTCGAGCGCGAAGCTGCGCATCGAGATCGTGCCGTAGCGGAAGCCTTCGTAGATCGTCTTCGCGCGCTCGCCGGGAAACACAGCGCCGAGGACGACGAAGACCGGATCGAAGTGGTCCGGCGTCGGAACGGCGAGCTCCGCGTGCGGCCCGACGGACCGGTAGCTCGAGATCGCCGCGACGTCGAGCTCGGCGAGCCGCCCGTCGATCCAGGTATCGAAGGCCTGCGCCCAGTCGGCGACGCGGCCGGGCGCGTCCGCGAAGTCGAGCCGCCGCAGGTTGTGGACGATACCGCCCGTCCCGAGGAGCAGGACGCCTTCCTCACGCAGGGGAGCGAGCGCCCCGCCGATCCGGAGCGCGTCGGCGGGAGTCCGTGGAACCGGCTGCGAGATCTCGACGACCGGCACGTCGGCCTCGGGATAGAGGAAGCGCAGCGGCACCCACGCGCCGTGGTCCAGGCCGCGCTCGGTCTCGAGCGCCGCGGGGACGCCGGCCCCGGCGAGCCGCTCGACGATCCGGGCGGCGAGAGCCGGATCGCCCGGCGCCGGATAGCGGATCTGATACAGCTCCTCCGGGAACCCGGAAAAATCGTGAATGGTCGGGGGGAACGGCGAGGCGGTGATCCCGACCGGAGAGCGCTCTTCCCAGTGGCCGGACACGACGGCCACGGCGCGGGGCCGCTCGTGGGCCTGCGCGAAAGCCCGGAGAGCGGCCCCCCAGGGGTCGTTCTCGATCGCGATCATCGGGGAACCGTGCGAGACGAAGGCCGCGGGGGCCCGGCTCGTCATCCGTGGCGCGTCTCGAGCTCCGGCCACCGGCCCTCTGCCGCGCAGGGCTCGCAGCGAAAGAACATCGACGGCTGCTCGACCATCCTCCGCGTATTCTCTCCGCAAACCCGGCATCCGAAGGCGGAAAGCCGGGCCGCCTTCGTGGTCAGCAGAATGCGCCCCGGCTCGCCCTCGGCCCGGCCGTGGGGTCCGCAGGAGCACCCGTCCCCGGCGAAGTGCTCCGCTCCGCCGTCACGCCGGCACCACCGCTGGCGGCACCAGACGCTCGGATCGACGAGTCGGCCCATCCCGGTCATGCTCCAAGAATCAGGGTACGCCCCGGACGAATGATGTCCGTGCCGCGCGCCGGCGGCCCCGTTGATACCCTTCTCCCCCGTGCGCGGCCTTCTCAAGAGACTTCTGCGGCAGGGAAGGACGGCGCTCTCGCCCGCTCTGGACTACAAGAGCGCCTAGAACCGCTGGGCCGTCACCGACGCGCACGACGCGATTCTGACGGGGGCGAGCCCCGAGGAGTTCGAGCGCACCGGGCAGGGCGACGCGGACCTGCTCGGCCGCTACCTTCGCGGCGGCGAGGTCGTGCTCAACCTCGGCTGCGGTGTGGGCCGCGTCGACAAGGACCTCGCGCCGCGGGTCCGGGAGCTCCACGCGATCGACGTCAGCGGCGACATGATCCACGGGCCGGCATCCGCCTCACCACCAGGACCGGGAGGCCGAGATCTACGTCGCCGGCAGGAGGACTCCGTCCTGACCCTTCCGGCGTGCTACCCTTTCTGACGTATCCATAACGATCTTCTTCGGTTGAAATACCTCCGCGCCGCCGCTCGGCTAGCGGCTCCTGCCCTCCTCTTCGCCTTTCTCGCCGTCCCGGCCCGGGCCGAGGAGCGTGCGACGATGATCTGGAAGGGCGAGACGCATCCCGTGGGCACGCTCGGCGGCCGGGAGTTCGTGGTGTCCGACGCCGCCCGCGCGCTGGGCTTCACGGTTTCTTCGGACGCGAGCACGGGCGTGCTGACCATATCGGGCCACGGCCACCAGATCCTCGTCGGCCCCGGCACGGCGCAGGTGCCGGTCGACCGCCGCATCATTCCCATCTCGGCGCCCGCGCGGCAGGTCTCGGGCGTCCTCTACGCCCCGGCCGATTTTCTGGAAAAGGTCCTCTTCCCGCCCGCCGGAGCGGCGGGCGCGTGGGATCCCGGTCGGCGCGTGTGGACGCTGATTCCCGCGGGCCCTCCGCCGCTCGGAATCGAGGTCGCGGTCGTGCACGTCGCTCCGACCACGCAGGTCGTCCTGCGCTTGTCCGCAGGAGCGAAGACGACGACGTCTCTGACGGAGAAGTCGTTCCAGATCCGGTTTCCCGACACGCGGATCGACCCGCCCTTTGCCGAGAAAAAGTACGAGGACCCGCTGGTGGCCGGGGTTCAGTTCTCGGGAGACACCGCCACGGTCGAGCTCCGCGAGCCGAACCTGACGGCGCGGGCGTATCCGCTGACCTCTCCGGACCGGCTCGTCGTCGAGATCGGGCGCCAGGCCTCCGCCCCGCCTTCCGCCGGCGAAGCCGCCCCGCCCGCGCCGCTCGCCCCGGCGCAACAGCTGACGATCGTCGTGGACCCCGGGCACGGCGGAACGGAAACGGGCGCGATCGGCCCGGGAGGCCTCCAGGAGAAGGACGCCACCCTCGAGATCGCGAAGACGACTCGCGGCGACGCTTCCCCGGGTGCTCTCCTGCCGCACCGTCCTGACGCGCGACACGGACCTGCTCCTGACGCTGGACGACCGCACCTCGATCGCCAACCACGAGAGGGCCGACCTCTTCCTCTCCATACACGCCAACTCCTCCCGGGCCGCGACGGCCCAGGGCTCGGAGACCTACTACCTCTCGCTCGAGGCGTCGGACAAGATCGCGCAGGAGGTCGCCAGCCGCGAGAACGCGTCCGGCGCGGCGGCGGCGGCGCCGGCGGGCGACTCCGGCAATCCCGACCTCGACTTCATCCTCTGGGACCTGGCTCAGAGCGCCCACCTCAAGGAGTCGAGCGAGCTCGCCGAGGCGATCCAGACCGAGCTCAACGCGGTCTCGAACACGGCCAGCCGCGGCATCAAGCAGGCGCCCTTCCGGGTTCTCGTCGGCGCCGCGATGCCCGCGGTGCTCGTCGAGGTCGCCTTCATCTCCAACGCCGAGGAGGAGAAGCGTCTGCGGGATCCCGACTTCCAGCAGGCGCTCGCCGACGCCGTGGCGCGGGCCGTCGCTCGATTCTTCTCCAGGCGTCTTCCGGCGGCGATCCGTACGACCCCGGCGCCGGCCCCGCCCGCGGCTCCCGCCCCCACGCCATGAGCCGCCGCGCGGCCGCGATCCTTCTCGCGGTTCTGGCTGCGGCCGTGACCGCGCTCCTGTTCGTCAACCGCGGCGAGATTTCGGACCTCCGGCGGCACGTGCGCCGCCCCTTTCTGCGCGCCACCCCCTCTCCCCCGGCCCGAGTCTCACCGGCGCCCGGGGGTCACCCCGCCGCCCGCCGTCGAGACCGTGAACGTCACCCTCTACTTTCCGGACCACCGCGGGATGCTCCTCTTTCCCGAGGAACGGGTCATCCCGAAGCCCGCCGCCGGCCCGGCCTTTCTCAAGACCCTGTTCGCCGAGTTGCAGAAGGGGCCGGCGCGGGAGGGCCTGATCGCCGCGATCCCCGAGAAGATGCACCTGCGCAACGCCTTCCTTCTCCCCGACGGCGAGGCCGTGGTCGATTTCGCGCTGGATTCGAGCCTGACGTTCGGCTCCGACGAGGAGCTCACGATCGTCGCCTCGCTCGTCGACACGATCCTCGCCAACGTGGCCGACACCAGCCGTGTGAGAATCCTCATCAACGGCGAGCCCGCCGAGACACTGGGAGGCCACGTGGACCTGACACGGCCGCTGCTGTTCATCCGGGGGATCGTCGCGCCTGAAGGCGCCACCGAGCCCGAGCCCGCGCCCACGCCATGAGCCGCGCGACTCCCCGGCCCGACGGGCGCAAGCCGTCCGAGATGCGCGAGGTCACGATCGAGACGGGCTTCGCGCGGCACGCCGAAGGCTCCGCCCTGATCTCCCTCGGCGACACGCGGGTTCTCTGCGCCGCCTCGGTCGAGGACCGGGTGCCCCCGTTCCTCAAGGGGACCGGCAGCGGCTGGGTGACCGCCGAGTACGGAATGCTGCCGCGCGCCACGCACACCCGTTCGGCCCGCGAGGCGGCTCAGGGGAAGCAGGGCGGGCGCACGCTCGAGATCCAGCGCCTGATCGGCCGCTCGCTCCGGAGCGTCGTCGAGCTGCGCGGGCTCGGGGAGAGGACCATCACGCTCGATTGCG
This sequence comes from uncultured Acidobacteriota bacterium, assembly GCA_963829925.1. Taxonomy (GTDB): domain Bacteria; phylum Acidobacteriota; class Thermoanaerobaculia; order UBA5066; family Gp7-AA6; genus DAHUXD01. Next base: position 401,633 of record CAWHKQ010000013.1, on the reverse strand, counting down.
ACGTGCTCCAGGCCGACGGCGGCACGCGCTGCGCCGGCATCACCGGGGCCTGTGTCGCCCTCTCGCTCGCCCTCGCCCGGCTGACGCGCGAAGGCAGGATCCCTCGCTGGCCGCTGCGCGAAACGGTCGCGGCCGTTTCGGTCGGGATCTGTGCCGGCCAGCCGGTGCTCGACCTGGCCTACGCCGAAGACGCCGAGGCCGACGTGGACTGCAACGTCGTGGGCACGGCCTCGGGCAACTTCGTCGAGATCCAGGGCACGGCCGAGCGGCGCCCCTTCTCCGAGGAGCAGCTGGCCGAGCTGCTCGCTCTCGCCCGCAAGGGTCTCAAGAAACTGCGCGATCTGCAGACCGAGGCCCTCGCTCCCCACGTCGCCGGCATCGACTTCACCTAGACCGTCGCCTCCGCTCGTACGGGATCTGCCGCCCTTCGGCGCACCGGCCTGCGGCTCGCCCCACGTCGCCTCCGCTCGTCGGGATCTGCGGTGGGCGCACCGGCCTGCGGCTCGCCTGTGGGCTCGACCGCAGGCCTGATCCCTCCCTCGCTGCGGCTCCCGCGGCGCGGGGCTCCTCCCCTGTGGGAGACTCCCCGCGCCGCGTACACGCCCACCTGTGCCGCTCGCCGACTCTCCTCATAGCTCTCCTCGAGAGCACGGAGCTTTCCGAGGCGCTGGTGGCTTAGTTCGCGGCGCGCGGAGTCTCCCGAAGTAACCGAGGGAGGAGCCGCGCGCCGCGGGAGCGAGCGCGTAGCGCAGGATCAGGCCCGCGGTCGAGCCCACAGGCGAGCCGCGGGCCGGTGCGCCGTCAGGCGCAGATCCGAAGCGCAGCGCTCGCGACGGTCAGTGCGCTCGCGACGTGTCGTAGTGGCGCCGCAGGAGGTCTCCGCCGAAGTCGTCCTGGAGGTCCCGGAAGACGCTGTGCACGTGGTTGGCGCCGTCCTGCGTGTTGTCGTACTCGATGAGAAAGGTCGGACCTTGGAGGCGGTAGTAATGCCCCTGGCCCGGGCGGTCGCCGCCGGCCCAGGCAAAGCGGATCGCGTCGGCCCCGGCCTTCTCGATTTTCTCCCGCTGCGCGCGCGCCACGTCCTCGCGCATGTTGCCGAGGTACTCGTCGAGGAGCTTCCCAAGGGCCGCCTTCTGCCCGGCCGTCATCTCTCCGGCCGGGAGGCCCTCGGGGGCCGGAACGCTCTGACGCCCCGGGCGCAGGATGATGTCCGAGGGCGCGGTCGTGGAGATCACGGCCGAACGGCGCTGCCGCGCGTCGAGGCTCGCGAGGAGGCTTCGCGCGAGATCCTCCTCCGTGCCGAGGACGCGCAAGCCGGCCTTCGGGCCCTTCTCCACGCGGGCGGGGTTCGCGCCGAAAAAGGCCGGAGTCGCGGCCACGATCTTCCCGGTCGCCGAGGAAAAGTTCAGGGAGAGGTGATGGCCCTCGAAACGCCATCCCCAGGGCGCGATGCCCGACGGGGCTCCGAAGATCGTCACGTAGTAGAGATCCGGATCGCGGCGGAAGCCGAACGTCTCGATCTCGCGCAGGATGCCTTCGAGGACCAGGACTCCCTGCGTCTTCTCGTAACCGCGCGCCGAGAGCGCGGTCCGCAGCATCGCGTGGGCCGCCCGGCGCTCCGCCTCGTTCATCTGCGCGAGCGAGATTCCGACGCGACGGCCGGGAAGGTAGCTCCAGGACGTGCGGTCCCCGTCCTCGAGCGGCCGCACGCACTCCGCGGCCAGGGCGGGGCGAAGCGTTTCCACGAAGGCGCGCGCCGCCGCCGCATCGGGAGCGGGCGTCGGCGCCGCGGCCGTTGCGCCGAGGACCAGGACGGCCGCGGCGATCCGCGCGGGTCTCACGCGTCCGCCAGCGCCGTGACGATCCGGGTCGTGCCTGCGAGCGTCCGATGCACCGGGCAGCGCTCGGCGATCTCGAGCAGGCGGGCGCGGTGCTCCGGGGAAAGGGCGCCCTTCAGCGTGATCTCCCGCGTGATCCGGGAGATCCGCGCGTCCTCCTTCGTCTCGCAGTCCTCGCAGTCCTTCTCGTGGACACGCTCGTGCGACAGCGCGACAGAGATCCCCTCCAGCGGCCACGCCTTCCTCTTCGCGTAGAGGCGCAGGGTCATGGACGTGCACGCCCCCAGGGCCGCGAGCAGGAGCGCGTAGGGATCCGGCCCCGTGTCCGTTCCGCCGGACGGAACCGGCTCGTCGGAACGAAACACGTGCCGCCCGGCCCGGACCTCCTGCGCCAGACCGCCTCCGACCTCCGTGACGACGACGTCGCGCATCATGCGGCCCTCCCGATCCAGAGCCTAGAATAGCCGCGATGACGTTGCGGGTCGGATTCGTGGGCCTGGGCACGATGGGGACGCCCATGGCCCGGAACCTCGCGAAAGCGGGGTTCCCCCTGGCAGTCGCCTCGCGCACTCAGGCCAAGGCCCGGGCGCTGGCCGACGAGCTCGGCGCGCAGTTCTGCGAGACCCCGGAAGAGGTCGGCCGCGCGAGCGACGTCGTCGTCTCGTGCCTGCCGGACGCGCCCGAGGTCGAGGAGGTCCACCTGGGCGAGCGCGGAACGATCCGGGGCGCCCGCCCTGGAGCGGTCGTCGTCGACTGCTCGACGATCGCGTCGGAAGCGGCCCGCGCGATCGCCGCCCGGCTCGCCGCGGCCGGGATCGCCTCTCTGGACGCGCCGGTCTCCGGCGGCCAGAAGGGCGCCGCGGAGGGCACGCTGACGTTCTTCGTGGGAGGAGAGGCGGGCGCTCTGGAGACGGCGCGGCCCGTGCTGGAGGCGATGGGCAAGCGCGTGACGCACCTGGGCCCGGCCGGAGCCGGCCAGCTCGGAAAGGCCGCCAACCAGATCGCCGTCGCCGGCAACCTCGTCGCGGTGTCCGAGACTCTGGCCTTCGCGCGCCAGGCGGGTTTGCCCCTCGAGGCGCTGCACGAGGCGCTCCTGGGCGGCGCGGCCGCCTCCTGGATGCTCGAAGTTCTCGGGCGCAAGATGATCGACCGCGATTTCCGTCCGGCCTTCGCCATCAAGCACCAGCAGAAGGACCTCGCGATCGTGCTCAGGACGGCGCGGGAGAAGGGCGTGCCGCTGCCCGGAGTCGCGCTGGCGCACCAGCTCCTCTGCGCCCTCGAAGCGCAGGGCCGCTCGGAAGAGGGAACCCAGGCTCTCCTGACGCTCTACGAGCAGATGAGCGGCGGCGGGCCTCCGAAGCCGTGACCCGCCTCGCGGGAATCGCGGCACTCCTCGTGGACCTGGAAGGCACCGTCTACGAGGACGGCCGGATCGTTCCGGGCGCCCCCGAAGCGCTCGCAGCCGCCGCGGCGCGCGGCGTACCGCACGCCTTCGTGACCAACACGACCGGCCGCCCGCGCGCGGCCGTGGCCCGCGAGCTCTCGCGGATGGGCCTGGACGTTCCCGTCGAAAGCATTTTCACGGCGCCGGTCGCCGCGCTGGCGTACCTCCGGAGCCGCGCCTACACGCGCTGCCACCTGCTCGTGCGCCCGGCCCTGCACGAAGACTTTCCCGGCATCCTGCTCGACGAGGAGGCGCCGCAGGCCGTTGTGCTCGGGGACATGGGCGAGGAGACGACGTTTGCGCGGCTGAACCTCGGGTTTCGCAACGTCCTCGCCGGCGCCGAGCTCGTGACGCTGGCGCGCAACCGATACTGGCGGGCGAAGGACGGCCTGGTTCTCGACGTCGGGGCCTTCGCGGCCGCGCTCGAGTACGCGACCGGCCGGTCCGCGCATCTCGTGGGAAAGCCTTCGCCCGAGTTCTTCACGGCGGCGCTCTCCTCGCTCGGCGCCGCGCCCGAGCGGACGGCCGTCGTCGGGGACGACCTCGAGTCCGACGTCGCGGGCGCCCAGGCGGCCGGCATGCGGGGCGTCCTCGTGCGCACCGGGAAGTTCCGCGCCTCCGACCTCGAGGCCTCGTCCATTCGGCCCGACGCCGTCCTCGACTCGCTGGCCGATCTGCCGCGGCTGCTCTGATAGTCTGACGGCGATGGCCGACAAGCCCTCCGACGACCACGCCTCGCGGGTCCAGCAGTCGTTCGACGACCTCCACGAGAAGGTCGGAGGCCGCCTGGACGCGGCCGGGCGCGAGGCGATCGAGAGGCTCCGCGCGGCGGCCGCTTCCCGCGACTCGGCGGCCCTGAAGGCCGGTCTGGCGGATCTCCAGGAGCAGCACGGGTGGCTCTACAAGGAGCTCGCCGCCCATCCCCGCCTGGCCATCCTGCTCGACGAGCTCGCGCTGCTGGGACTCTAGACGCGTCGATGCCCTCGGGGCGGGACTGGACCCAGCTCTTCCGAAGCACGTTCGGAGCCGTCGGCCGCGAGGACCTGACCGGGCTCTACTCGCACGAATGGAAGCGCGCCCGGGAGAAGCTCATCGCGGAGGATCGCGAGTCGATCGAGGGGGAGCGCAAGCGCGCCAGGCGCCTCTTCAAGACGATCAACAGCGTCCTGTTCGGTCTGGCGAGGCGGCTGGCCCCGGCGAGGCGCGCGCTGTTCCTGGTCGTCCTCCTCTGCCTCGTGGGGTCGATGTGCGGGCCGGAGTTCCACGATAGCCGGACGAAGGTCGAGAACGGTGTCGAGCGGACGACCTCGTACCACGTCGATCTCGACAGCACGTTTTTAGTCGTGTCGACTCTGCTCCTGGGGCTGCTCCTCGCGATGGAGCTCGTCGACAAGATCAACTACCGCGACGAGCTGGAGCTCGCGAGGGATCTGCAGGCGAGTCTCATTCCGAAGGCTCTGCCGCAGGTGCCGGCGTACGCGCTCGGCGCGCACAACGAGATCGCCAACACGGTCGGCGGCGACATCTACGATTTCGTGCCGCTGCCGGACGGCCGGCTCGCCGCCCTCTTTGGAGACGCGTCCGGCCACGGGATGGCCGCGGGGCTCATCATGGCCGTCTCCCACGCCGCCTTCCGGACCCAGCTCGAGGTCGACCCCTCTCCGGCGGCCATGTTCGCTACGCTCAACCGGATCCTCTGCCGGACCGGGTCGCCGCGCGCGTTCTTCGGCTGCCTCTACTTCCTCTTCTCGGAGGACGGTCGCTTCGTCACGGCCGCGGCCGGGCACCCGCCGGCCCTCCGGATCGGCCCGGACGGGGCCGTCCGGGAGCGCATCGGACGGGGCGCCTACCCGCTCGGAATCCGGCCGGGGCTGACCTGGCCCGAGGAGCACGGCCGCCTGGAAGCCGGGGAAGCCCTGCTGTTCCACTCCGACGGCCTGCCCGAGTCGCGCAACGCGGCCGACGAGGACTTCGGCGACGAACGCATCGCGGCGGCCCTCCTCCGCGAACCGGGGCTGCCCCCCCAGGAGCGTGTGGATTTCCTCGCCCGGGAGCTCCACGCCTTCCTCCAGCGCCAGGCCGTCGAGGACGACGTCTCGATCGCCGTGGTCGAGCGGGTCCCGCTCGCCTGAGACACCGTCCGCCCTCGCGTTTCGGGAATCCCCGGCCCGGCAGACCGTTGTGATGCGTGCGTTCTTTGCAGTTACCCGCCCGGCCGGCCGGAATTGAACCCCCCGGGCGTTTCGTCTCGTATTTCCATCGGCCTCCAGCCTCTGGACCGGGGTATCCGCCTCGGCCGGAAGGGAGAAAGGTGACCCCGATGTCCGAAAATACTTCCGTCGTCCTTCCCGTCGTTCCGATGCGGAACGCGGTTCTTTTCCCCGGCGTGACGTTCCCGATCTCGGCCGGCCGCGCCGGAACTCTGCGCGCGATCGAGGCGGCCCTGACCGACCCCAAGCGCCAGGTCTTCGCGGTGGCCCAGCGGACCGACACGGAGAACGTGTCGGCGTCCGAGCTCTACACGATCGGGGCCATCGCCACGATCGGCTCCGTGCAGCGGGGCCTCGGCGGCATCCGCCTGGTCCTCGAAGGCAAGTCCCGCGGCATCGCGCTGCGCTTCGCCCCGAACAAGGGCGGCTTCCTCGAAGCGACCATCCAGGAAGCACGCGAGATGCTGCCCCTCGACACGCGCGATCCGGCGTTCGCCGGGCTCCATCGCGAGGCGCGCGAGCGCGCCGCCGAGCTCGGGAAGAAGCTCGGGCTGCCCGACGAGGCCGTCGAGCAGATCCTGGCCGAGGTGGACGAGCCCGGCCGGCTCGCCGACCTCGTGGCCGGCTACCTCGACATCCCGGGTCCGGTCGAAGCAGGTGCTGCTCGAGACCCTGTCGGTCGAAGACCGCCTGCGGCGCGTCCTCGTCCACGTCCAGCGCCAGATCGACGTGCTCTCGGCGCAGGAAGACATCCAGTCGAAGGTCAAGGAAGAGCTCGGCGGCCGCCAGCGCGAGATGTACCTGCGCGAGCAGATGAAGGCGATCCAGAAGGAGCTCGGCGAGGACGGCGGGTCCGCGGACGAAAGCCTCAAGGAGCTGCGCGCCAAGCTCGACGCGCTCGACCTGCCCGAAGACGCGAAGAAGGAAGTGGACCGCGAGTGGCAGCGCCTGACCCGCATCGGCCGCGAGTCGATGGAGTCCCAGGTCATCCGCACGTACCTCGAGACCATCGCGGAGCTGCCGTGGAACGCGCGCAGCGACGAGAAGCTCGACGTGCCGGAAGCGGCCCGGATCCTGGACGAGGACCACTTCGGGCTTGAAGGACGTCAAGGACCGGATCCTCGAGTTCCTGGCGGTCCGGCAGCTGGGCGAGGAGCGGGCGTCGCAGGCGCAGCCCGCCGGCGAAACGGCGGACGACAAGCCGGCCGAGAAGCCGCCGCACCGCGGCAAGGGCCGGATCCTCCTCTTCGCGGGCCCTCCGGGAGTCGGCAAGACGTCGATCGCCAAGTCGATCGCCCGCGCGATGGGCCGCAAGTACGTCCGCATCTCGCTCGGCGGCGCGCGCGACGAGGCCGACATCCGCGGCCACCGGCGCACGTACATCGGCGCGCTGCCCGGTCGCATCCTCCAGGGCATGAAGCAGGCGGGCACGAAGAACCCGGTGTTCCTCCTCGACGAGGTCGACAAGCTCGGCGTCTCCTTCCAGGGCGACCCGGCCTCGGCGCTGCTCGAGGTTCTCGACCCGGCGCAGAACGACTCCTTCACCGACCACTACGTCGGGTCCCGTTCGACCTCTCCGAGGTGCTCTTCATCGCGACGGCGAACTTCATCCAGAACATCCCGGGCCCGCTGCTCGACCGGATGGAGGTCGTCAACTTCGCCGGTTACACCGAGGAGGAGAAGCTCCAGATCGCCAGGAGCTACCTCGTGCCGCGGCAGCTCGAGGAGAACGGCCTCGTGTCGGGGCAGCTCGATCTGACCGAGTCGGCGATCCGCGAGGTCATCGCGAGCTACACCCGGGAGTCCGGCGTCCGTCAGCTCGAGCGGGAGCTCGGCAAGCTCGCGCGCAAGGTCGCGCGCCGCATCGCCGCCCGCGAGATCGAGAAAGCCGAGATCCGTTCGGAGGACGTCCGGCCCCTGCTCGGGCGCCCCCACGTTCATCCCGAGAAGATGATGCGCGAGGACCAGATCGGAGTCGCCACCGGCATGTACTACACGCCGGCCGGCGGCGACATCATGTTCGTCGAGGCTTCGCTGATGCGAGGCAAGGGCGACCTCATCCTGACCGGCCAGCTCGGCGACGTCATGAAGGAGTCGGCGCGGGCCGCGTGGACCTTCGCCCGGTCGCACGCTCCCCTGCTCGGCATCGACGAGAAGGACTTCGAGCGCGACATCCACATCCACGTGCCCGCCGGCGCCATCCCCAAGGACGGCCCGTCGGCGGGCATCGCGATGGCCACGGCGGTCGTTTCGGCGTTGTCCAAGCGGCCGGCCCGAAACGACGTCGCGATGACCGGCGAGATCACCCTGTCCGGTCGGGTCCTGCCGATCGGCGGCCTCAAGGAGAAGGTCCTCGGCGCCGTGCGCGCGGGCATCACGCGCATCGTCATTCCCAAGGAGAACGAGCCGGACCTCGAGGACCTCTCCGAGGAGGTCCGCGGAGGCCTCGAGGTCTTCCCGGTTTCGACCCTCGCCGAGGCGCTCGCCGTGACGCTGCGGGACACGACCCTCCGGGAAGGCCGGCTGCTCTACGCCGGCCCTTCCGTGGAGGACCCGGGCATCACCCAGTAACGCCGGACTCCGTCAGGGAGACGCCAGGACGACCCGGGCGTACTGGATGCTCGGGTCGTTGGTGGTGTTGTCGGTCGTCGCGCCATAGAGGATGACGCTTCCCCGGTCGATACGGAATTCGACGGAGTCGTTCGGCGCGAGCGTGACGCCGAGGAAGTCGGCCGCCGGCTCCTGCACGAAGAAGTTCGGATCCAGGCTCTTCTGGCGAATGGACACGGGCTCGCCCGCCGCGTCGCGCACCACGATCGTGATGCCCACGCCCGAAGAAAGCGACCGGGCCCCGATGTTGTAGCGGAAACGCGTCAGATCCGACGGCGCAACGAGAATCCCGAGGGTCGTCCCCGTCAGTACGGGGCTGCCGACTCCGCGCTGCGTGGGATCGACGGCCTCCTCGTTGAACCCCGAGGTGCCGGCGGGACCGGCGTCGTTGAAGACGCGAGTCACGATGAGCGGCGACGCGGACGCAGGCGGCAGCATCAGGTCGAGCGACCCGAGGCCCGTGATGCCCATCTCGTCGACGATGTCGGCGTACGAGAGCGTCTCTCCGGCGAGCAAGGTGAAAGGCAGGCTCGGGTCCGACGGCTGGCTCGAACCGAACGCCGGGTGATAGACGAACCGGCCCGACAGCGCCGCGCTGCCGGCGTTGCGCAGCTGAAGCCCCGTCCGAAAGAAGGAGTCGTTGTTGCCCGGCGTCGATCCGACGACCGGCACGACGCGGGCCAGGACTTCGGTCTGGAGCTCGGACTGGGCCGAGGCGGCTCCCGCGAGCGCGACCGCCAGCAGGATCGAAAGGGCAGGGGTACGGCGCATGGATTCCTCCGAAATCTCGTTTTTCAGGAAGCGTGAATTCTACGCTTCCGCCGCGGCCGCGGCATCGTCCGTCCGGACAGTGAAAGAGCCTGCCCGCATGCCGGGGCGAGCGGGATAAGATTTCGATCTCACGCCGCAGATCCGCGCGGGCACGACGTCGGCGCGTCAAAAGAGGAGGCTCCATGAATCCGTCTCTCCTTTGTCTCGCCGTCCTCGCCGCCGTGACGGCGGGCTGTGCCTCGACCCCGCCACCTTCCGCCTCCGTTCCTCCGCCGCCTGCCCCTCGGACCACGGCGGCGGCTCCCGAGAAGACCGACGCTCCTGAGAAGACCGACGCTCCCGAGACGGCCTCCGAGATCCGCGGCATCGACCCCGCCGACCTCGACACCTCCGTATCCGCCTGCCAGGACTTCAACCTCTACGGCAACGGCGGCTGGCTGAAGAACAACCCGATCCCGCCCGACCAGTCGTACTGGGCGTCCTTCAGCGTGCTCGCCGAGAAGAATCGCGACCAGCTCCGCGCCGTCCTCGAAAAAGCGGCGGCGGACTCTTCCGCCGCACCGGGCTCGGACGAGCGCAAGGTCGGCGACTTCTGGACGAGCTGCATGGACGAGGCGGCGATCGAAGCGGCGGGCCTCCAACCGCTCGAGCCCGAGCTCGAGCGCATCGCGCGCCTGACCACGCCGGCGGAGCTCCAGGCCGAGATCGCCCGCCTCCAGGGTCTGGGCGTCAACGCCGTGTTCGGCTTCACCGCCGAGCAGGACCGGCGCAACTCGACCGAAGTGATCGCCATCGCCTCGCAGGGCGGCCTCGGGCTCCCCGACCGCGACTACTACACGAAGACCGACGAGGCCTCTCAGGCTCTGCGCGACCAGTACGCCGCCCACGTCGCGAAGATGTTCGAGCTGATGGGTGAGGAACCGGCCGCGGCCGCGGCGAACGCGAAGACGGTGGTGGCGCTGGAGACCCGGTTGGCCGACGGATCGATGACGACCGTCGAGCGGCGCGACTCCGAGAAGACGTACAACCGCCGGAGGGCCGCGGAGCTCGCCGCCCTGACACCCAACTTCTCATGGCCTGCGTACTTCCGAGCCGTCGGCGTGGCGCCGGCCGCCGTCAACGTCGCCCAGCCGAAGTTTTTCGAGACCGTCAACAAGGAGCTGCTCGCCACTCCTCTCTCTCAGTGGAAGACGTACCTGCGCTGGCACCTGATCCACGACGCGGCGCCCCGTCTCTCGACGGCATTCGTCGACGAGGACTTCGCCTTTTATGGAAAAGCCCTCCAGGGAACTCCGGAGAACGAGGCGCGCTGGAAGCGCTGCGTCACCGCGGCGGACGAAGGCGTGGGCTTTGCCCTCGGCAAGGTCTATGTCCGGGAGTACTTCCCGCCGGACGCGAAGGCGCGGGCCGACCGCATGGTGGCCAACCTCATCGCCGCGCTGCGCGAGGACCTCGCGGCGCTGCCGTGGATGGGCGAGGCGACGCGCCGGCAGGCCCTCGAGAAGCTTTCGACCTTCCGGCCCAAGATCGGTTATCCGGACGTCTGGCGCGACTATTCCGCGCTTGCCGTCGACCGCGGACCGTACGTCTCGAACGTCCAGCGCGCGGCCGAGTTCGAGTTCCGCCGCCAGCTCGGCAAGGTCGGCAAGCCCGTGGACCGCGACGACTGGCAGTTGACGCCTCCCCAGGTCAACGCCTACTACGACCCGCAGTTGAACGAGATCGTCTTTCCCGCGGGAATCCTCCAGCCGCCCTTCTTCGACGCGAAGGCGGATGACGCCGTCAACTACGGGGCGATGGGAGCGGTCATCGGCCACGAGATGACGCACGGTTTCGACGACGAGGGACACAAGTTCGACGCGCAGGGGAACATGCGCGACTGGTGGACGCCGCAGGACACGAAGAGCTACGAAGAGCGCGCGAAGTGCGTCGAGGAGCAGTACGCGACGTACGTGTACGACGGCCAGAACGTCAACGGCAAGCTCGTTCTCGGGGAGGCGATCGCGGACCTCGGGGGCCTCGACATCGCTCACCGCGCCTACCGCATGAGCCTGGCGGGCAAGTCCGAGCCAGCGCCCATCGACGGGCTGACGGGCGAGCAGCGCTTCTTTCTGAGCTGGGCGCGCGTGTGGGCCGCCAACGTCCGGCCCGAGCTCCAGAAGCTCCTCCTGAACACGGATCCGCATCCCCTGCCGCAGTTTCGCGCGATCGGGCCGCCCTCGACGCTGGAGGCCTTCGCCCGGGCCTTCGGCTGCAAGCCGGGAGACCCGATGGTGCGTTCGGAGCACTGCCGGATCTGGTGACGTCGGCATATTCTTCCGGCACATGACTCTCCCGCACGTGCACGAGACCGAGCTGGACGGCGACAGCCTGGAGCTGCCGGTTCGCGGGCGACGAGAACGCCCCGGCGAGCGGCCCGGCATCGACGCCGCGGACCTGGCGGGCATGCCGCTGCCGGCGGTCCGGGTGCCGATCACCTGCATCGACTACGCGCCCGACCGCTTCGAGGTCCAGCGCATCAGCGACTTCGAGACATTCATTGCGAGCCGGCGCCCGCCCTGGGTCAAGGTCCGGTGGATCAATGTCGACGGTCTGGACCCCGCCGCCATCCGGGCGCTCGCGATCAAGTACGGCCTCCACCCGCTGGCGATCGAAGACGTGTTCTCGACCACCCAGCGGCCGAAGCTCGAGAACTACCCGGCCGCTGACGGCCGGCCCGCACACATCTTCCTGATCGTCCGGATGCTGCAGATCCTCGAGGAAAAGCTCGACAGCGAGCAGATCAGCATGTTCGTTGGCCACGAGCTGATCATCACGATCCAGGAGGCCCCCGGTGACATCTGGGACCCGATCCGGCAGCGCATCGAGGCTCCGACCTCGCGCCTCCGCCAGCTCGACTCCAGCTACCTCGCCTACGCGTTGATCGACGCGATCGTGGATTACTGCTTTCCCGTCCTGGAGCACCTCGGGAGCCACCTCGATGACCTCGAGGACCTGATCCTCGACAAGCCCGACCGCGGGACGATCACCGAGGTGCACAAGGTCAAGCGCGACCTGCTCCTGGTGCGCCGCATCGTCTGGCCGATGCGCGAGGTCGTCAACGCGATGCAGCGCGAGCCGCACGAGTGCATCAGCGAGACGACCCGCACCTACTTGCGCGACGTCTACGATCACCTGGTCCAGATCATGGACATCATCGAGACCTACCGCGAGGTCGCGACGAGCCTGACGGAGACCTACATGACATCCATGTCCAACCGCCTCGCCGAGGTCATGAAGGTCCTGACCATCATCGGGACCATCTTCATCCCCCTGACCTTCCTCGCCGGCGTCTACGGCATGAACATGCCGATCCCGGAGAACGAGTGGGCGATCTCCTATCCGATTTTCTGGGGCGTGTGTCTCGCGGTCGGAGGCGGAATGCTCTTCTGGTTCCGCAAACGCAACTGGCTCTAGGCTGGGGTCAGGTCTGGACTTTGTCCATTTGGGGTCAGGTCTGTCCATTCGGGGTCAGGTCTGGACTCTGTCCATCTGGGGTCAGGTCTGTCCGGACAGAATCCAGACCTGACCCCAATGAGGTAACCGCATGACGACGCTGTTGCTGCTCGCGCTTCTGGCGGGCCCGCCCGAGAGCCCCGGCAAGTGGACGCCGCTCGAGACGTTGAAATACCGCCTGGTCTCCGACGTGCAGGTATCGCCGGACGGGCGGACCGTCGCCTACGTCGTGCGGGAGTCGATCATGGAGGCCGACAAGAGCGAGTACCGCACGCAGATCTGGCTCTCCTCGCGGCAGGCGACTTTCTCGGATCAGTCCTCCAGCCGGCCCCGCTGGTCGCCCGACGGCAAGTGGCTCGCGCTCCTGTCGAAGCGAAGCGACAAGAACGCGAACATCTGGCTCCTGCCCACGGACGGAGGCGAAGCCTGGCGGTTGACCGACGCGCCGGCCGACGTGCAGCAGTTCGCCTGGTCACCGGACGGCAAATGGATCGCGTTCGTGGAGCTCGAGCCGCCGCGCGAAGACCGGGAGAAGCGGGAGCGGGAGAAGGACGACGCGAGGGTGGTCGACGAGGAGGACCGCCCGGGACGGCTGTCTCTCATCTCGGTGCCGGCCGAGGCCGGGGGCACTCGCGAAGGACGGCGGCTGCGGACGCCGTCGCGCTCGGTCGGGGGGCAGCCGGATCCCAACGCCGCGGACGCGCTCGACTGGTCGCCCGACGGGAAGACGATCGCCTATTCGCACACGGCCCGTCCCGTCGCCAACGAGTGGCCCAGCTCCGACATCTCGCTCGTCGACGTCGCCACGGGCGCCGTGCGCCCCCTCGCCGCGACCGGCGCCGCCGAGACCGAGCCGCGCTTTTCGCCCGACGGGGCGTGGATCGCTTACGTCGCGAGCGACGACCCGCCCGCGCTGGGCGCACCAGCGGGGCATCCGCCTGGCGCCGGCCGGCGGCGGCCCCTCGCGCGCGCTTCCGCCGTCGTTCGACGAGACGCCCGATCTGGCGGGATGGTCGGCCGACGGCCGGACGCTGTACTTCACCGAAACCCGCGGCGTCTACGACTTCCTCTACGCGCAGGACGTGACGACGGGAGCCCTGCGCGCCCTGACGGAGCCGGGCCAGGTCTCCAACGGCGCCACGGTCAACGCGTCGCGGCACGTGGATCGGCTTCGTCCGCCAGAGCCCGTCGGACCCGAGCGAAGCCTGGGCGAGCCGCCTCTCCCCCTTCGCGCCGGTGCGCATCTCGGACGCCAACGCGAAGCTTCCGAAGCATCCGATCGGCGCGACCCGCGTCATCACGTGGAAGGGCGACCAGGGCGCGTCGATCGAAGGACTCCTGACGCTCCCGGTCGGATACGAGAGCGGGAAACGCTACCCCTTGCTGCTCGTCATTCACGGCGGCCCCGCGAACGTCTTCAAGGCCACGTATCCCGCGGCTCCGAGCGCCTATCCCGCGGCGGTCTTCGCGGCCGAGGGATACGCGGTGCTGCGCCCCAACCCGCGAGGCTCCTCCGGCTACGGCACGGCCTTTCGCCAGGCGAACGCGAAGGACTGGGGCGGCGGAGATTTCCGGGACCTGATGGCGGGAGTCGACGCGGTCGTGGCGATGGGAATCGCGGATCCGGACCGCCTCGGCGTCATGGGCTGGAGCTACGGGGGATACATGACGGCCTGGATCATCACGCAGACCGACCGCTTCCGGGCGGCGTCCATCGGCGCGCCCGTCACCAACCTCGCCTCGTTCACCGGAACCACCGACATCCCCGCTTTCGTCCCCAACTACTTCGGCGGGGAGTTCTGGGAGGACGGGGCCTTCGAGAACTACCGCGCGCACTCCCCCATGGGCAACATCGGAAAGGCGAAGACGCCCGCGCTGATCCAGCACGGCGAGTCGGACGTGCGGGTGCCGATCTCGCAGGGCTACGAGCTCTACAACGCCTTGAAGCGCCAGGGGGTGCCGGCCCGGATGGTCGTCTACCCCCGCCAGCCGCACGGCCCGCGCGAGCCCCGCCTCGTCCGGGACCTCGCCGAGCGCAACCTGGCGTGGATGGACCAGTGGGTGAAGGGGGTGAGATAATGCCCGTTTTCCCCGGACAGGCCGGAATCACACAGAAATGAAGGGCTTTGCATGAAACGCATCGGCATCCTTTTCGGTCAGGAACGCACGTTCCCCCAGGCGCTCGTCGAGCGCATCAACGGCGAGGGCCGCGACGTCGTGGCCGAGCCCGGTCCGGTGGGCGGGATCGGCGCTCGACACTCCGAAGAAGTACGACCTCATCCTCGACCGGATCAGCCAGGACATCCCGTTCTACCGGGCGTTCCTCAAGAAAGCCGTGGTCGACGGCACGATCGTCGTCAACAACCCCTTCTGGTGGTCGGCGGACGACAAGTTCTTCAACAACGTCCTGGCCCGCCGAGGTGGGTGTCGCGGTCCCGAAGACGGTCATCCTCCCGTCCAACCAGCACCCGCCCGACACGACCGTCGAGAGTCGATGTCGAACCTCGTCTTTCCGCTGCGAGTGGGACGAGATCTTCGCGTACATCGGCGTTCCCGGCCTACTTCAAACCCTACTCGGGCGGCGGCTGGAAGAGCGTCTACCGGGTGACCAACCCCGACGAGTTCTTCGCGGCGTACCAGGAGTCCGGCCAGCACGTGATGACGCTGCAGGAAGAGATCGTCTTCGACGACTACTTCCGCTGCTACGCGCATCGGCCGCAAGTACGTGCACCTGATGCGGTACGACCCGCGCCGGCCCCACCACGAGCGCTACGTCAAGCGACGCCGCCGCCGATCGATCCGGCGATGTACGAGCGCATGCACGGCGACTGCCTGCAAGCTGATGGGCGCCCTCGGGCTACGACTTCTGCACGCTCGAGTTCGCGGTGCGGGACGGAATCCCCTACGCGATCGATTTCCTCAACCCGGCTCCGGACGCCGACGTGCACTCGGTCGGCGCCGACAACTTCACCGTGGGTCGTCGAGCACGCCACGCGCAGTGGCTCATCGAGCGGGCCGAGCAGGGCCCGGAGCCGATCACCGACTATCACTGGCAGACGTTCCTCGCCGGACGCGACGTGCCGGCCAAGACCGCCGCGGCGCCCCGACCGAGGAAACCGGCGGTCCCGCGCGCGCCCTGCGGCGCCCCGGACGCCGCCCGCCGCGACGTTGAGCGGCGATGAACGAGCCCGCCTTCACCCTCGGCGTCGAGGAAGAGTTCCAGATCATCGATCCGGAGACGCGGGAGCTGCGCTCGCACGTCCAGGAGATCCTCGAAGAGGGCAAGCTCGTCCTGAAGGAGCGCGTCAAGCCCGAGATGCACCAGTCGGTCATCGAGATCGGCACGGGCATCTGCAAGAACATCGCGGAAGTCCGCCAGGACGTCGGCGAGATGCGGACCGAGATCATCCGGCTCGCCGCGCAAGAACGGCATGCAGCTCGCCTCGGCGGGCACGCACCCGTTCTCCAACTGGGCCGACCAGCTGATCTTCCCGGACCCGCGCTACGACTCGGTCGTCCAGGAGATGCAGCTGTCTGGCGCGGGCCAACCTGATCTTCGGCCTCCACGTGCACGTCGGCATCAAGGACCGCTCCCTCGCCTTCCAGATCATGAACGAGGCGCTGTACTTCCTGCCGCACCTGCTCGCGCTGTCGACGAACTCACCCTTCTGGCTCGGCCGGAACACGGGGCTCAAGAGCTTCCGGACGAAGATCTTCGACCGCTTCCCGCGCACCAGCATCCCGGAGCACTTCGAGACGCCGGCCGAGTTCGACGAGTTCGTGCGCGATCCTCGTCAAGACCAACTGCATCGACAACGGCAAGAAGATCTGGTGGGACGTGCGGCCGCACCCGTTCTTCGAGACGATCGAGTTCCGCGTCTGCGACGTGCCGATGCGCCTCGACGAGACGGTCACGCTGGCCGCGCTGATCCAGGCGATCTGCGTGAAGCTCTACCGGCTGCGGCTCCAGAACCTCGGGCTTCCGGCGCTACCGCCGGGCGCTGATCCTCGAGAACAAGTGGCGGGCCAGCCGCTACGGGATCCAGGGCAAGCTCATCGACTTCGGCAAGGAGATCGAGGTGCCGTTCCGCGAGCTCGTCGCCGAGATGCTCGAGTTCGTGGACGACGTCGTCGACGATCTCGGGTCGCGGCGCGAAGTCGAGAACGTCCACTGGATCCTCGACAACGGGTCGGGCGCCGACCGGCAGTTGAAGGTTTACGAATCCAACGGCGGCGACCTCAAGGGCGTCGTCGACTACATCTGCGAGGAGACCAGCCACGGTCTGCCGGTCGAAACCGTGTACTCTCGGAGCGCATCTCAATAGGTTCTCCCGGGACGGCCCGGATCCTCGAAACCAGGAGCAAACACCGCGATGTCGAATGAGACCGGACTGCAGACGGCCTACGCCGAGGACCTGATCCCCGGGGCCCGCAACGCGATCCAGACCTGCCTGCGGCTGCGTCCCTCGGAACGGCTGGCGATCGTCACCGATCGCGAGACCGAGGAGATCGCCGCGAGCCTCGCCGCGGAAGCGCGGGAAGTCGGATCGCCGGTCGAAGTCTTCGTCATGGAGGACTACGGCCCGCGGCCGATGCTGGCGCTGCCGGCGCCCGATCGCGGACGCGCTCGAGCGCGCCGACGTCTCGATCTACGCCGGCCAGCCCAAGGAGGGCGAGCTCGCGTTCCGCCGCGACCTGACGTCGATCATCGACCGGCGGCAGATCCGCCACGCGCACATGGTCTCGATCTCGCACCGGATCATGGTCGAGGCGATGCGCGCCAACTTCGACGACGTCGACGCGATCTCCTGCCGCGTCCTGGACCGCGCCGAGAAGGCGACGCGCATCGTCGCGACCTCCCCCGGCGGCTCGCACCTGGAGGCCACCTTCGATCCGTCGATCAAGTGGCTGAAGACCTCGCGGCATCATCTCGACCTCGAAGTGGGGCAACCTCCCGGGCGGCGAGGTTCTGACCGCGCCCGCCCGCGTCGACGGAATCTACGTGGCCGACGGGGTCGTCGGCGACTACCTCTGCGCGCGGTACGGCGACCTCAAGGACAACCCCCTGACCGTCGAAGTCGAGGACAGCCGGATCGTGGGCCTTCGGTGCAAGCGGCAGGACCTCGTCGAGGACTTCCGGCGCTACACCGCCACCGACGAGAACTCCAACCGCGTGGGCGAGTTCGCGATCGGGACGAACATCGCCGTCCACGACGTCATCGGCAACATCCTCCAGGACGAAAAGCTCCCGACGCTGCACATCGCGTTCGGCCACCCGTACTCCGAACACACGGGCGCGCCGTGGAGGAGCACGACCCACATCGACATCGTCGGCCGCAGCTTCAGCATCTGGTTCGACGGCGATCAGGTGATGGAGGGCGGGAAGTTCCTGATCTGACCGCGCAGGCGTCGCATCCGGCGACGCCGTCGTCGGTCATCCTGAGGCCGGAGGCCGAAGGATCCCAGACTCGCCATTTCGCGATCATCCCGAGCGAAGCGAGGGATCCCGGACTCGCACTCAGGATGCCGGCTACAGCGGCAGCCCGCTCAGCCGCACGACGAACATGCTCGCCGCCTCGGCCGACGCCTTCGTCGCCGGATCCGTCACCGCCACCTTCAGCGCGTAGCGTCCGGGCGCCAGCCCCTCCGGCTTGAACGACAGCAGGAGTTTGCGGCCCCCGCCCCGCTCGCCGTCGGACTCCCGGGCGACCGGCAGCTCGACGGCCCGCGTCCGGCCGTCCTGCCCGACGATCTCGGCGCGGAGCCGGAGCGGAGCGGGCCTGGCCCCTCCCGCGAAGTTGTAAGTCACGACGGCGATCCGGGTCTCCGATCCGTTGGCCACCGCGGGCAGCGCCCCGGGAATGAAAGCCTCGCCGGCGACGGCGAACGGATAGTCCGCTTCCCGCGGCGGCGCGTCGGCTCGAGGCTGCGCGCGCACCATGACCCAGCGCCCGGCCGGTTCCGCGAAGAAGGGCGGCAGAACCGTCGGGCGCTCCGCCCGGGATCCCGGGGTACCGTCACGCGGGCCGTGAACACCCCCGACCGCCCCGTCGTCGCGTTGCGTACCGCGCACGAGAGCCCGCACGGCGTAGTCGCCCGGCGGGAGGTACAGGGTCCCGTAGAACTTGAGGCCGCCCGACGCGAGGCTCTGCCGGGTCTTGGCGAGATCCGAGCGTCATTTCGGTCGCGACGTAGTCCGCGAGGGTCCCGTCGGCGTCGTTCGCGTAGGCGTAGATCTGCACGCCCGTTTTCGCGCCTTCGTCGCCCAGGAGCAGCGAAGCGCCCGGGATCTCGAGCACGACCGGAACCTGGGCCGTCTCCCCGGGAGACGCGAACGCGGCGGCGATCAGGTGCCCGTCGATTCCCTCACCGCGCGCTCCGCCGGTGACGAGGTCGCCCGACGCCAGCAGCCGTTCGAGCGGCGAGAGGCTGGCGTACGGCCTCGGCTCGTAATAGCCGGAACGGGCGAGGACCCGGGCCGCCGGGGCCTTCACCTCGACCTTCAGCTTGTGAAAAGCCCCCGGCTTCGTCAGGGACTTCGGCTCGTAGACCAGCAGGTAGACCAGGCTCGTCCTGTCGGCCACGGTCTTCAGCTCCGGACCCAGCCGGTTGGCGTTGCGCACGAAGTCCCCGTCGGTCTCGGAGGCCATCGTCGAAAGGGCGTCGGTGCCGCTGCCGGCCTTCCAGCCCGCCGCGTCCCCCTCGGCCCGCAATCCGCTGACGTCGATCGCGTCGAGGACCGCGTCCGAGCGGTTGAAGCTGGCCAGAGACTCGGCCCAGGAGGTCGCGCAGCGACGAGCTGCCGTACCGCACGTCGCTGTCCACCTTCCAGATCTCCCCCGTGACCGCGGCCTCGTTGGCGCCCTCGCGTGGTCGAAGCGTCGAGCGCCGATCCGTCGGATCCCGATGTCAGCGACGTGTCGCGGCCTCCTCCCGCGGCCTTTCCGGACAGGAGGCGCGTTTCGAATCCCTCCGAGAAGAAGACCACGTGCTTTCGCCCGCGCACGGAGTCGAGCACGCGCCCGACCCCGCCGAGGGCCGTCAGGAGCCGGGTGACGCGGGCCCGCGCGAGGTTGTCGTTGCCGGCCCGCTGGATCGCCTGCGTCTCGCGGGCCTCCTCGGCCACCATCCCCTCGTTCGAGGACATCGAGCCTCCGGCCAGGCCTCCGCGCGTTCCGGAAGGATCCGTGAACGCGAACGACAGCGGGTCGAGGGTCTGCAGCCCGAGCGCCGGCATGCCCAGCGAGTCGATCGCGTTGGAGAGCTGCCTGCGGTCGCCGGTGAAGTTGACGAGCAGCTTCCAGCCCGTGTCGACCGACAGCGTGCCCACGGCCGCGAGGTCCCGGGCCGGCATCGACTTCGCGACGAAGTCGCGGGCCCCCTCCCGCGCCCGCAGCAGCCCCGACATGCTGCCGTAGGAGAGATCGAAGACGAGGAGCCAGAGCCGCCGGGCCGAGGCAGGAAGGGCCTGGATGTCCTGGCCCGGCGCGGCCTCGTTCGCCGGCGGCGCCGCGAGGTCGATCACCTCGACGGCGCGGATGGGCTGCTTGCGTCCGTCGTCGTAGAGCTCGAAGTCCGCGGCCGTCAGCCCCGCGACGGGTTTCCCGTCCTTGCCGACGACGTTGACCGGGATCTCGATGAGCACCGCCCCCGCGCTCTCCCGAACGGCGCCGGGAGAAGGCGGGGCGCTCTGCGCTGAGGCCGGACTCCGGGCGGCGACCAGCATCAGAACCGCCGCGGCGGCGGAGGACACGTGCCTCATCGAGTCAGTCTCTTACGCGCGAGACGAAGACGAGCCGGGGCGGGGTTGGGGCCCTCCCGAGGGGGGACGGAACACTTCTGGAGACGGACGAGGACGGAGAGATAGCATCGCCGCGAGGGCCCTCCGATGATTCCGGACCTGCGCCGCGCCTACAACGCCGCTTTCTCGGACGCGAAGTTCGTCTCGTACCAGCGCCGGCTCGAAGAGCGTGGCGGCGGCATGCCGATCCCCTTCCGGCTGGCGGAGAGTCCCGTGTTCCTTCCGCCGGAGCTGCGCGACGAGATGGTCGCCGCGTCTCTCGACATTTTCGATCAGCTCTCGACGCCCGAGGCGCTTCGGCGCTCGGAGGCGGCCGTGCCGAAGGCGCTGGACGTTCCGGGCGCCGAGCCCTGGCCGGTCTTCGCCGTCACGGACTTCGCGGTCACGCGGGGCGAGGGCGGCCGTCTCGCGCCCAAGCTCATCGAGCTGCAGGCGTTTCCGACGCTCTACGGGTTCCAGGTCGCCCAGAACGAGGAGCTCGCCGCGATCTGCTCCGGACCCCGCGGCGCTCGGCTGGTACCTCTCGGGCCTCGACACCGCGGGCTACAAGCGGATCGTGGGCGAGGCGATCCTCGCGGGCTTGCCGCCCGAGAACGTGGTGCTCCTCGACCTGGACCCGCCGCGCCAGAAGACCGCGATCGACTTCGTGTTCACCGAGCAGTTCTGGGGCGTGCGCTCCGTCGACCCCGGGGAGATCGAGAAGCGCGGCCGCGAGCTCTGGTACCGCTGCAACGGGAAACCCACGCGAATTCACCGGATCTACAACCGGCTCATCTTCGACGAGATCGAGGCCAAGGGCGTCACGCTTCCCTTCGATCTCACCTCTCGGCTGGACGTGTCGTGGGCCGGACACCCCAACTGGTACTTCCGGTGGTCGAAGCACTGCCTGCCGGACCTGAAGCACCCCGCCGTGCCCGAGGCCGTCTTCCTGTCGGACCTTTCGCAGCCTCCGAAGGACCTGGAGAACTGGGTCCTCAAGCCCCTCTTCTCCTTCGCCGGCGCGGGCGTCAAGATCGACGTCACCGCGGCGGACCTCGCGGCCGTGCCCGAGGCCGAGCGCGCGCAGACGATCCTGATGCGCAAGGTCGACTACGCGCCCGCGATCCAGACGACCGACGGCAACTTCTCGAAAGTCGAGGTCCGCGTCATGTTCGTCTGGAGAGAGGGGAAGCCCTTCCCGATCACGACCCTGGCCCGCCTCTCCCAGGGAAAGATGATGGGCGTCGCGTTCAACAAGGACCGGACGTGGGTCGGATCGTCCGGGTGTCTCTGGCCGACCGCGTAGCCGCCGCAATAGCGGCGGCGTAGCGGTCGTCCTGAGGGCCGGAGGCACCGAAGGACCCAGACATCGACACGCCGACTCCGGCGTTAACCGAAGGATCCGAGACTCGACACGCCTGACCCCGACGAAGTCCGGGATGAACGCCGTGCTCCGCACGACGTTGCCTACTGCCGGGGGTTTGCCTTCGGTGGTCGGCTATTTCGTCGCTACGCTCCTCAGGATGACGGCCAGGGCGCCGACCGCTACGGCAAGTAGCTCCGGATCTGGACCTTCCACCACGGCCAGTCGTGGCCGTACGGCGCGCCCCAGATGTCGCCGCGGTGGCGGATGCCCTTCGCGGCCAGGATCCCGATCATCTGCCTGGAGCCCTCGAGGATGTTGTCGGTCTCGCCGGTGACGATCGCGATGTCCATCGAGTTGAGCTTCTCCACCCACTCCCCGTCCATGTTCGGCACGTTGGCCGTCGGGCAGTGGAAATAGCAGAGGTAGTCCCAGTACCCGTCGAGGAAGGAGTGGATGTCGTACTTGCCCGAAAAACCCACGACCTTGTCGACGAGCTCCGGGTGCCGAAAGCCGAAGTTGATGGCATGGTACGCGCCGAACGAGGCGCCCAGCGTGCCGATGCGCCCCTGCATCGGGTTACGGTTCCGCGCGAACGGAAAGACCTCGTTGGCGAGGTAGTGGTCGTACTGGTCATGCCGGCGGATGCGGTCCGCGGGCGGCCGATCCTTGGCGTAGAAGCTCTCCGAGTCGACGCTGTCCACGCAGCAGACCTGGATCACGCCCGCGTCGATCCAATCCCCGACCGCGCCGACGAGACCGAAGTCCTCGTTCTGGTAGAAGCGACCCGCGGAGGTCGGGAACCAGATCATCGGTTTTCCGGCGTGCCCGTACCAGAGCAGCTCCATCTTCCGTCCGAGCGAGGGGGAATCCCAGGCGAAATATTCGCGGTGCATGCGTCAGGCTCCGTTACCGTTGGTTTCGAGAAAAGCGGCGGAATCTTGGCACAACGGCCCGCCGCCGCCAAGCGCCTCAGCCGAGGACGAAACGGCCGCCCCCCGCCGTCAGCAGCACGAGGTTCATCGCGACGAGCATCAGGTCGTAGTGCCACCCCGAAGCCTTCTCGCCCCAGAAGCCCGTCTTCCAGACGAAGATCTTTTTCTGGATCGCGCCCAGCATCACGAGGATGAGGCCCAGCGCCGCCGGCTGGATCAGGACGCCCGTGGCGACCCCGAGCGCCCCGGCCATCTCGGCGATGCCGACGACGAGCGTGAGCCCGGGGCTCAATCCGATGCTCGTCCCGCGCCCCTTCGGGTCGCGCGCGTGGGCGAGACCGCTCCAGAAGAAGACGGCGGCGACCATGAGCCGCATCGCCAGGAGAGCCCAGTCGGTCCAGGACGCCAGCTCGGGCCAGATCATCCGCCCTCCTCTGCGTACCTCCCGGTGCGATAATTCACGCCCACGGGGCGTAGCGCAGCGGTAGCGTACCTGCTTTGGGAGCAGGTGGTCGCCGGTTCGATCCCGGCCGCCCCGACCATCTTTTTCAAAGAGTTAGCCGGCCACGCGCTCCGTGACTGCGCTGTGCGCAGCCCGCCGTGCCGCGTCCGATCGGCACGCGACGTCGCAATTCGATCAAACGACTTCTTGACATGCGCGCCGACCGGTTGATATGTGCCTCGTCTCACTCCCCGGAGGCCAGATTGTGGACTCGGTTCCGTATCTGCTCATGGGCGCTCTACGTCGGTTCCCAAGGTCGAGGCCATCGCTGCGAATCCGGGTACCGATCGAAATGGCCGACCGCTCGCCCGCTGGCTCGGTTCGTCGTCGGCACGGCATGACATCATCCGTCGCAATCTGTCATGGCCTTGCCATTCAGGAGAGGAGGATCGCGTGAAAAGGGTTCTCGTTTATGCATTGGGCGCGCTCATGCTCGGCGCGCTCGGCCTTGCGCTTCTGGAGTACCTGGGTCCGCAGGCTGCGAGCGACGCCGAGAGGCCGACGACGTTCGCCCGGCCCATCGAAAAGCACATGAAGGCCAGCCCGGCCTTCGAGGAGAACCCCCGGCGGCTTCGCCGACGCTGAGTTCCTGAAACGCGCCTACCCCGCCGACACGATCTCGGTCGCGCAGATGGAGGATGGCGCGCCTCGGCGTTCTCGGCCGCGAGGGGCGGCCGTTCCCCGGGCCCGCGGGACGCCGGGCGTGCTGGATGTCGATCGGCCCGGCGAGGCGCTCTATCCGTTCGACGCCGCTCCGCAACTCGGCCCACTACGTGCCGAACGCGTACGTCGCCGGCGGCCGCACGACCTCGATCGCGCTGAACGAGGCCACGTGCACCGCCCGGCGACTGCCGCTGTACATCACGCCGGCCGGCGGCGGGGTCTGGCGCACCGACGAACGCGCTCGCCGGCCAGCCGAGCTGGGAGTACCTCGGCGGCCCGCTCGGCATCAACGCGGCCGGCGCGGTCACGATCGACCGCAACGACCCGAGCGGCAACACGGTCTACGTCGGCACGGGCGAGGCGAACATCTGCGGCTCCGGCTGCGTCGCCGGCGTCGGGCCTCTACAAGTCGACGAATGGCGGCAACACCTGGACGGGCCCGCTCGGCAAGGCCGAGTTCGGCGGCAAGGGCATCGGCGAGATCGTCGTCAAGCCCGGCGACCCGAACACGCTCTACGTCGGCACGACGACCGCGCTGCGCGGCATGTCGTCGGTCTGCTGCTCGGGCGTGACCCGCCCGGTGCCCGACGCCGCGAAGTGGGGCCTCTACAAGTCGACGAACGGCGGCGCCAGCTGGACGCTTCATCCACAACGGCGCGCCGACGCGGCCGAGTGCACCGGCGCACCGACCGAGTTCAACAACACCGCCGACTGCTCGCCGCGCGGCGTGCGCCACCTCGAGCTCGACCCGTCCAACCCGGACATCGTCTACGCCGCCTCGTACGCGCGCGGCGTCTGGCGCTCGCACGGACGCGGGCGCGACCTGGACGCAGATCAAGCCGTCGCTCAACGCCGGCCGATCATCCAGACGCGGCCGGCGTTCGACGTACACGGCGCTGCCGAACGGCAAGACGCGCATGTACGTCCACGAGGGCAACATCGGCACCCCGTACTCGCGGCTCTTCCGCAGCGACGACGTCGCGACCGGCGCGCCGGTGTTCACCGACCTGACCAGCGCGAACCCGGCCGACCCCGGCTACGCGACGCTACAACCTGTGCACCGGCCAGTGCTGGTACGACCTCTTCGTCCACACGCCGAAGGGCACCCGGACATCGTCTACGCCGGCGGCTCGTACTCGTACGGCGAGACCATCGCGAACAAGCGCGCCGTCGTCCTCTCGACCGACGCGGGCGTCAGCGGCACCGACATGACCTTCGACGGGACCGACCCGATGCACCCGAACGGGCTCCATCCCGACCAGCACGACCTCGTCACCAACCCGAACAACCCGTTCCAGTTCTTCGAGACGAACGACGGCGGCGTCATGCGCTCGAGCGGCGAGTTCGTCGACCGCTCGTCGTGGTGCGACGACCCGAACCGCGGCCTGACCGACGCCGCAGCTGGCCGCTGCCAGCAGATGCTCTCGCGGATCCCGTCGAGCTGGAGTGCATGAACAACGGGCCTGACCACGCTGCAGTTCCAGAGCCTGTCGGTCAGCCCGCACAACGTCAACATGCTCCAGGGCGGCACGCAGGACAACGGCACCTGGGAGAACCGCGGCAACCCGCAGTGGGAGAACACGATGATCGGCGACGGCGGCCAGTCCGGCTTCGACGTCGGCGATCCCGGAGTTCCGCTTCCACAACTTCTCCGACGCCACGCCCGAGGTGAACTTCGACAACGGCGACATCGCCGACTGGATCTGGATCGCCGACCCGATCTACGGCACGCCGGCACGCAGTTCTACGCGCCGGTGATCAGCGACCCGATGGTCAGCAGGACGATGTTCGCCGGCACGGGCCTGACGGCGTACCGGACGAAGACGGCCGGGCTCGGCACGCGGACGTTGGCCGAGGCCAACGCGATCTGCAACATGTGGACCGGCACCTTCGACGGCGCCTGCGGCGACTGGGCGCGAGCTCGGCGCCGACCGCGCTGACCAACGCCGCCTGGGGCGACCGCGCCGGCGGCGCGGTCGCGGCGATCGAGCGCACCAAGGCCGACACGTCGACGGCGTGGGCCGCGACCACCACCGGCCGCGTGTTCATCTCGAAGAACGTCGACGCCGAGCCGGCCGGCGCGGTGCACCTGGACGCGGGTCGACGACGACTGCCACGACGCCGAACCGGTTCGTCAGCAGCATCTACGTCGACCCGGCGAACGGGAACCACGCCTGGGTCTCCTACAGCGGCTTCAACGTCGAACACGCCGGCGACGCCGGGCCACGTGTTCGAGGTGACGTTCAACCCGGCGACGGGCACGTCGACGTGGGTCGACCGCTCGTACGACCTGGGCGACCTGCCGGTCACCGATCTCGTCCGCGACGACGTGACCGGCGACCTGTACGCCGTCGACCGACTTCGGCGTGCTGCGGCTCGCCGGCCGGCACGACGAGCTGGACGCTGGCCGCCGCGGCATGCCGAACGTCGAGGTCGCCGGCCTGACGATCGTGCCCGGCGCAGCGCAGCTGTATCGCCGCCAGCCACGGCCTCGGCGCCTGGTAGCTGAATTTGCCGTAATCCGAAGTCGGCGCATCCCTTGAATGGCGGGCCCGTCGTATGACGGGCCTGCTTGTGTCTTGGGTTGCCCTGGGAGCAGGGGCGGGCCGGTTTCAGCCGACTACGGCGGCGCCAACCCGATGGCGCACATTGTCGTCACCACCTCAGGACATTCCGTCCGTGTATTCTTCTTCAATGATCCCAGCTTCCTACAAACCGAGAAAAAAGTTCATGGAGTTGGCCGTCGCAGAGGCTAAACGCGCCGGTGACAGAGGTGACTATCCCATTGGGGCCGTCATTACACGCCTGACAGGCCAGCGCGAGGTCGTCATTGCAAGTGCGGGTAACCGCGTAAAAACTTCAGGATCAAGCATCAAGCACGTGGAGTTGGAAACACTCAAATACGTGTCAAGCGGCTACGGTCGTTACCTGCCCGACTTTGTTCTCTACTCCACGCACGAGCCCTGCGCTATGTGCGCCGGTGCCTGCGTGTGGTCTAGAATTGGCGGGGTCGTTTACGGCGTTTCGCAAGAAGACATTGCTGTATATGGCCGCAAGCGCGGTACGGAAGACTATAAGTGGCGAGCCTGTCTCATCTCCTGCCGGTTCGTCTTCAAGAAGGGCAATCACTCCATCCCCGTGACTGGCGGTTTTCTCAGAAAAGAGCGCCAAAAGCTGTTCAGCTCGAGGCGGATCGGCGCGGCGAGGCGGCCGCGCTCGACCGCGTCGGCCTGGCGTACTCCGAGCTGGGCGACCAGCTCCAGGCTTTCGCCTACCTCGAGCAGGCTCTCGAGATGCGACGGGCCGACGGCTACCTCTGGGCTCAGGCCGAACGCTTCAAGGACATCGGCGTCGCGCTCGGCGGTCTGGGTCAGATCCCGGAGGCCATCGCGAGCTACACGGAAGCCCTTCGCCTCGCGAAGCTGCCCGGCGACCGGGTCGCCGAGGCGTGGATCTTCAACAATCGTGCGGTGGACTACCGGGCGATCGGTGAAACCGACCGTGCGCTCGCCGACCTGCGCAAGGTGCTCTCAGTGTGGACTCACCGCCCGCGCGAACCGGTCCCGCCCGAAGGAGGAGCCGTAGAGGGGAAGCCGGACCGGCGCCCGAGAGGACGACGGGGAAGAGCGCCAGCTCCGACGGAGAGCGCCGAGCCATGGAGGGATTCTAAGGGGAGGCCCGCACGAGAAACTCCGCGCGCAGCTTCGGCCGCGACGGGTCCGCCGTGTCCTCGACCGTCACCTCGACGCGGCCGGGCTTCGCGAGAAGCGCCGGGGGCACGGCGGCGCTGATAGCCCTGCTGTGGCCGAACCCCGTCCGGAGAGCGTGCCCGTTCCAGAAGATCGTGTCCCCGCGCGTCAGGCCGGTGCCGTGGACGACGAGTTCCGCCTCGCCGGTCTCGAAGCGCTTGAAAACCTCGCCCGCGCGGCACTCCGCGGGCACGAGAGCGCGCAGGCTCCGCGCGTCCCGGCCACCGGCGCGGGTGAGTCGGCCCTTCGGGATCTCCGGATGCGCCTCCTCCCGGCACGCCGTGAGCAGCAGAAGGCCCGCGAGCGCAACTGAGGCCGGCGAGCGCCAGGTCTCAATCCGCACGGTCGATCCGGATCTCGCCGGGAGCGAGGCTCGCATCCGGACCCTCGCCGCCGGCCGCGGAGGCCACGCCGGCCTCGGGCTTCGTGAAGGGCAGATACCCCAGCGAAAGCAGCCGCGTCACGACGTCGCTCGGGAGCGTGTGTCGCGCACGCTCGCGCCGCGGCGATGGCGGCGTCGTGAAGACGGCCGTCTCGGTCCCGGCCGGCAACCTTTCGCGCTCGCGCCCCGCCCAGCCCAGGCCGTTCCACTCGTACGACCCGGGTCCCAGCCGTCGTCCGGCCGTCGACGCGGCGGGCCCGGCCCCCTCGATCCGGAGCGCCAGCGCGCGGGACTCATCCGGCTGAAAGGCGAGCCAGACGGGCGCGCGCGGCCGCCGGAACCGGATCTCGGTCCGCGCGCCGCGCTGCGAGAGCTCGCCCCGCGCGGCGAGGCCGAAGCTTCGGAGAGAGGGCGCCTCGAGACGGCCGCGGGCCGAGACGACGATCTCGCGGCCTTCCTGTTCCGTCGCCCTCGGCAGGCGCACGATGAGCGCGTCCGGAAAGCCGGAAGCGAGGTAACGGTCCACCTCCTCGAGAAGATTCCGGCCCCAGTCGGACGCCGAGGGCAGCGGTGTGGTCTCGCCGGGGTCCCGCGCGAGGTCGAAGGACTCCTGGACCGACAGGGCGAGAAACTCGTCCGCGGCGGTCCAGAACTTCTGGCGCATGCCGGTCCGGCGGATGAGCTTGTGGTCGTCGATGCGCGCGGCGAGAGATTCGAGCGGCGGCGCCTCCGACACGATCGGTCGGCCGGGAGGAGGCGGGGACGACAGCAGCGAGCGGCCCTCGAAGGCCGCGGGCGCTTTCAGCTCCGCGGCGTCGAGAAGCGTCGGCGCCACGTCGAGCTGGGAGGCGTTGCCGCGGATCACTCCGCGCGCCGCCGGCATCCACGGAACGCGGACCTCGAACGGAATGAGGAGCTCCTCTTCGAAGAGATACGGCGTGCCGTGTCCGAGGGAGAGACAGTTTCCCCAGAGCAGCCGCTCGCAGAGCGCCTCGCCGTGGTCGGAGGTCAGGAGGATGGCCGTGCGGGACAGCCGCTCCTCCCGCTGGAGGCCGTCGAGCAGGCGGCCGAACGCCCCGTCCACGCTCCTCAGGGCCGCGTCATAGCGGCGCCGCATCCAGTCGACGAACTCGGGGCGCGTTCCATGCGCGCGCGTGAATTCCGAGTAGGTCGACCGCCAGTCGGGGCCCAACGCCGAGACGCCGCCGAAGAGCTCCCGGGCCGATTCCTCGTCGGTGGTGTACTCGTGAAGCTGGTAGGTGTGGAAAAACAGGAAGACCGGTTCGTTCCGATGCTCCCGCAGAAGACCGAGAGCGCGCCGGACAGAAAGGTCGGCGGACTCGTTCACGTTGAGGTAGCGGTCGAAGCCCTGCGCCAGACCGAAGGACGAATCGACCAGACCGCCCCCGGTCACGGCGATCGTCCGGTAGCCGGCCGCGGCC
The DNA here is from genome assembly GCA_963829925.1 of uncultured Acidobacteriota bacterium. GTDB lineage: Bacteria > Acidobacteriota > Thermoanaerobaculia > UBA5066 > Gp7-AA6 > DAHUXD01. The sequence goes on along the minus strand of CAWHKQ010000013.1, from coordinate 372,449 downwards.
ATCGTCTCCGCGAGCGTGTCGAAGCTCTCGGCGAGCATGGTCCCGTAACGGCCGGCGTCGTGGCGGGCGACCGGCATCGACGTAAAGATCGAGGCGTGCGACGGCAGCGTCCAGTTCGCCGCGGCGACGCAGGTCTCGGCGCGCAGGCCCTGCCGGAAGTAGCGATCCATCCGCGGCGTCGTCGGGAGCGCGTATCCGTAGGCGCCGATGCGGTCGGGGCGGAGCGTATCGACGAGGAAGAGGACGATCGTCCGCGGCGAGCCTCGTGCGGGAACCGTGAGGAAGGGCTCCGCGAGAAAGATCGACCGCGGTATGGCTCCGGGGCCGTCGTTCTCGTAGGCGAGCTCGAGCTCGCGCGGCGCCCGCGACCGCGGCAGCTTGACGGAGAACGCGTGCCAGCGCTCCGGATCCGCGGAGACCGCCACGCTCTGGGGGCGGTCGGCGCCAGAGACGCGGATCCGCAGGCTCCCGGGCGGATCTCCCGCGAGCAAGCTCGCGTAGGCCCCGTCGAGGCGACGCGCCGGGCCGGCCGGAAGCGACCATCGCACGCTGTCTCCGGGCGAGAGCCAGATGCCGGGCCGCGTCTCCGACGCGACGGCGATGGGCTCGGCTTCGGGCACCGGAAGGCGGACGACTCGGCGAGAGCGCCCTTCGCAGGCGAGTGCGAGGGCCGCCAGGGCGACGGCGACGGCGATTCGGGCGCGGGGGCGAGGTCCTTTCGCGAACATCCTCAGCGCCTCGGGCCGGTCCTCTCCTTCGCCTTTCCGATCGCACGGTCGCCGTCACGCCGGCGTTTGGCTCGTCCAAGAAGCGAACCAGCCACTTGTCGGGCTTTATCCTATCCAGAACTTCGACCCTCGTCACGGCGTCGTGGATTCTGCCGGTACGCGTATTCGTCACCTATCCTGACTGGCTGCCAAATCATCACTCCCTCGGGCTCTCGGCTGACGTTCGTGCGCCTGCCCGAGGATCCGCCCTACGGGACGTTAATCTTCGAGTCCATCGCCGGACCGGAGGCAAGGTCAGCGCGGTCGCCGAATTCGTCAAATCCCATTCGAACGAACCGCTGCCAAGACACGATGACCGCTAGCCCGTGAAAGCAAACAGCGGTTTTTGGTGGACATGCCGATACCGATCGCCATCCTGCGCGAGCCGCAAAGCCGGCTCAGGCTCTCGGCGAGAGACCGGATGTCTTCCTCCTCGCGGAGGATCGAGCGGCTTCCGAATCCACCTCTTCGCGCCGCAAAGAAATCGCGAAGGCAAGGAGCCGCTTCGCTGTTGTGGAGTGGCGGTGGGTTGCCAGAAGTGAACGTGAACGAGCGTCCGATCAAGGGCTCGACGGGTCGGGAGCGGCGAATCGTCGCGCCGCCGGTCCTCGTTCTTCTGCTTGCCGCGATAAGTCTCGTCCCGACCCCGATCGCTGCCGGCGACGAACGCCGCCCCGCCCCGGTCATCAGCGTGGCGGGCGCAGGATGGCTCGAGCGGCCGGGCCGTGACGAAGAGCAGAAGCCCGACGAGATCATCAGGAGGATGGGTCTGAAGAACGGCGATGTGGTCGCCGATGTCGGCGCCGGCACCGGCTACTTCACGCGACGCCTCGCAAAGGCGGTGGCCCCATCCGGCCTGGTGTACGCCGTCGACATCCAGCCCGAGATGCTGTCGCTGCTCAAGAGCAACGTGGAGAAGGCCGGAATTCGGAATGTGGTGCCCGTACTCGGCGCGAGCGACGACCCGAAACTTTCGCAGGGATCTCTCGACTGGGTTCTGCTCGTCGACGTTTACCACGAGCTCCAACAGCCGAAAGCGACCCTCGCGAAATTGCGCGAGGCCCTGAAGCCGACGGGCAAGGTTGCGCTGGTGGAGTATCGCCTCGAGGGGTTGACCGCCCTCCACGTCCGGGAAGAGCACCGCATGTCGACCAGCCGGGTGCTCGCTGAGTGGAAGCCTGCCGGGTTCCGCCTCGTGGAACTGCACGAATTTCTACCCGTTCAGCACTTCTTCGTTTTCGAGAAGGCGCCGGATCGCTGAACGCCACCGTGACTGCTCGTCCTGAGGCCGTCGTCCGGGATCCGCAGGTCGGGCAAGCAGAAGCGCAGGGGCTGGCCCTGGGAGTGCTCGTCGCGAGCGTCAGTGACTCAGTCAGCTTCGCTCCGACCGCCAGCCCCGCGGATTTCCGGGCTCGGCCCCAACCTGGGTTTCGAGGATTTAGCGAGAGCGTGGTCCGGAGCGTGTTTCGGGTTTCGGCGGGTAGGTCTTGCGGCTCGATGGGTCATCCGACGGGTCGGGTTTTCCCGGAGGCTCGGGCTTCGGCTTCGCGTCTTTCCTCCCGACAGGATCGTCGGACGGATCGGGCCTGGCGGGCGGTTCGGGCTTCAGCGGATATTCCTTCCTGCCGGTCGGGTCGTCGCCGGGCTCCGGTTTGCCGGGACGCTCCAGGTCCTCGGGCCGCGTCGATTTCGCTTTGGACGGTGCCGGCTTCGACTTCGGACTGCCGCCCGCGCTGCCAGCCGGAACGTAGCTCGCGCGAATGCGGAAGACGCCGCGTCCGCGCGTGCCGACGTAGACGTCGACGTTGCTCAGACCCGGGCCGTCCGACAGGTGATCGAAGTGAGCGAACTGTGGCCGCGGGATGTGCGGCCTGCCGGACACCGCCGGTGTGAACGGGTCGGTGACGAGGGTCCAGCTGCCTCCCCCGTCGGCGCTCAGGAACACGCCGGAGTCGTGTCCGGCGGCGACCATCAGGTTGGGATCGCGGGGGCTGATCGCGGCCAGTTGGGGCTGCGGGTAGCTGCCGAAGGCGGTGAAGGCGATCGGGCCGCGCAGGGGCCGCGCCCGGAACGCGCCGCCCCCGTTCATCTGCGCATCGAGCGCGGGCAGCGGACTCCAGCTCGTGCCGCCGTCGGTCGTCATGACCATCGCGGGAGGCAGGCCCACCCGCACGTGCGAAGCCACGATCCTCTGGGCGTTCTGCGGGTCGACGGCGTACATGCTGAAGTTGCCCACCCCACCGGGCGGCAGGACCTGCTGCCATGCTCCGCCCGGCGCCGTCCCCGAGTAACGCCAGAGCGTGTCCGATGAGCGCAGGTCTCCGCTGGGAGCCTGAACGTAGAAAACAGTGCGGGGCTCCTGACCGACCGGCGTGATGTGACGCGGTCCGCCCGGCGTCGATCCGGCTCCAATCTGCGTCCACGCCACGGGGCTCGCAGCAATGTCGGCGGTGATGTAGATGCCCGTCGTCATGATGACCGCCGCACCGGAGGCGCCGAACAGCGCGACGTCGTCGGTGGGCGTGAAGCCGGCCAGGCTTCCCAGCGGCAACTGGACCTGCGTGCCGTCGAGCATTCCGGGCTGGCGGAGGAACAGGCGGTTTGCCGGCGGCGGTGTGAAGCAGCAGACGGTGACCAGCATCCGCGTCAGCGTGGTCGGCACTTCGAAACCGTCGCAGCAGTCCACGTTCCGCCAGGTCGGCGCCAGGTCCTCGCCATTGATGGTGGCGAACGTGCCGGTGTCCTGGTTGCCGAAATGCAGGTCGAGACGGTCCCCGCCCGGACCGACGGCGACGGCGGTCGTGAAGTTGCCCGAGCCCCAGCCGGATCCTCCGCTGTGGATCTGGGCGAAGCCGGCGCCGGCATCGTCGAGGATCTCGTAGCGCATGTTGACGCTCGACTCCCGGCCGATGACGACCTCGTCGATGCCGTCGTTGTCCAGATCGCCCGCGGCGACCGCGCGGGTGAAGTTGCCCGAGCCCCAGCCCGACCCGCCGCTGTGGATCTGGGCGAAGCCGGCGCCGGCGTCGTCGAGGATCTCGTAGCGCATGTTGACGTTGGACTTCCGGCCGATGACGACTTCGTCGAGACCGTCGTTGTCGACGTCGCCCGTCGCCACCGCGGTGGTGTAGTTGCCGGATCCCCAGCCCGACCCGCCGCTGTGGATCTGCCCGAAGCCGGCCCGGGCGTCATCGAGGATCTCGTAGCGCATGTTGACGTCGGACTTCCGGCCGATGACGACTTCCTCGAGGCCGTCCCCGTCGACGTCGCCGGCCGCGACGGAGGTGGTGAAGTTGCCCGAACCCCAGCCGGAGCCGCCGCTGTGGATCCGGGCGAATCCGGCCCTGGCGTCGTCGAGGATCTCGTAACGCATGTTGACGTCGGACCGCCGGCCGATGATGACCTCGTCCAGGCCGTCGCCATCGAGGTCGCCGGCCGCGACAGAGGTGGTGAAGTTGTCCGAACCCCAGCCGGAGCCGCCGTTGTGGATCTGGGCGAAACCGTGGGCGGCGTCGTCGAGGATCTCGTAGCGCATGTTGACGTCGGACTTCCGGCCGATGATGACCTCGTCCAGGCCGTCCCCGTCGAGGTCGCCGGTCGCGACGGACGTGGTGAAGTTGCCCGAGCCCCAGCCGGTGCCGCCACTGTGCATCAGGGCGAAACCGTGGGCGGCGTCGTCGAGGATCTCGTAGCGCATGTTGACGTCGGAGCGCCGGCCGACGACGTACTCCTCGAGGCCGTCCCCATCGACGTCGCCGGTCGCGACGGAGGTGGTGAAGTTGCCCGAACCCCAGCCGGAGCCGCCGCTGTGGATCTGGCCGAAGCCGGCAACGGCGTCATCGAGAATCTCGTAGCGCAGGTTGACGTTGGAGCGCCGGCCGATCACGACGTCGTTGAGGGCGCCCGGGTAGGACGCGCCGGAGAAATCCCACAGCCAGAGCGCATGAGGGGTCACGTCCGGCTGCTCCCACGTCGGCGTGTGGCAGGCCGGGCTGGTCCGGACGATGTTGAGGTACACGCCGCCGTCGGACGACATCGCCAGCGGACATGCGTCCTCGGCGGCCTGCGGATCGAAAACCACATCGCCCATGTCCCAATGGGCGCCGGTCGTCACGTCGGCCCAGGTGTTCGCAGGGCAACGCGCGGCTGTGCCGCCGCCGGCGGGTGTCGTGCAGGTCGCCCGAAAAAGCCGGACATCGCCGAACCAGAGGTCGAAGTTCGCGCCCGACCGCGCGTTGGTCTTGACGAACGGAATCCGCCCCTGAAACGCAGGATTCGTCAGCGTGGTCCACGTCGCGCCCCCATCGGCCGATTGCCAGATCTGAGGCCCGGTCGTCGCGAAGAGCACGTTGGGTTCGTCCGGCGAGACGGCGATCGAGGATAGGCCGCCGAACAACACGCCCGCCGAGGTCCACGAAACCCCGCCGTTGATGGAGCGCTGGTGCCCGTCGTCGCCGACCAGATCGATGATGCCGTCGTGCGCGACGACGTCCCAGACATCGTCGGCGCCGTCCGTCGGGGTCGGATCCACGAAGCGCCACGTCGAGCCGCCATCCTCGCTGATCGCCAGGCCGCAGTTCGTGCCGACGAAAATGTTTCTGGGGTTGTCGGGATTGATGCTGATGCCGAAAGCGGACGGTTCGTCGCGGCGCACCTCGGCGAGACAGAAGCCGACAGGCGGAGTCGCGGACGGCGGCCGAATCCAGGTGTCGCCTCCGTCGAAGCTGACGTTGATGCCGGCGACGCTCGCCACCTTGCCGTCGTAGAACGACGTGGCATAGAGGCGTCGCGACGTGTCCGGATCGACCGCGACATCCCAGGTGGCGGAGGAAACGTGTCCGGGCAGATGCCGCCAGGTGCTGCCGCGGTCGGTCGAGCGGAACAACCCGCCCCATTCGCTGGCGGCGAACATCGGGCCGCCGCTCCGGGAGATGGCAAGATGGTTGACACGCCCGCCGGACGCGCCGTTCGGGTTGGCGGCGTCGAGCGTCGATCGATCGGGGTTGATCTCCTGCACGGAGAAGCTGCGAACCTGGGCATGCGCCTGCCCGCACAGCAGGGGCAGGCAAACGGCCGCGGAAATGAGGCCGCCGCGGAGCAGGCCGTCTTTGCGCGTCACCGTGGCGAGTCTCCGGGAGTGTTGACGTAGTCGACCGGGCAGATCGGCGCCTGCACGCGTATCGTCGGGCCGGGGAGGCCGGGCACGCGCAGGTAGTAATTGACGCCTGGAATGAGCCCGCCGAGGACGGCCTCGATCAGGGCGCCTTCCTTGACGAGGCGGAGCGACTCGATCCGGACCGCGAATGTGCCCGGCATTGCCGACTTCGCCGCCTGGCCTTCGGGCTCTCGCAAGGGCACGCCGGATTCAGGGAGAGCCCGCGGATCGCCCACCGGCGCCGCGAAGAAACGTCCCGTACGGAAACCGTCTTTGTACGGCGAGACTTCGATCCGCGCATCGCGCAGGGTCGCCGAAACGGGCCAGCGGACCCGCAGGATCGCCTCGCGGGGCCTGAGCAGGCTGCACTCGGCCTGGTATTCCAGGAGTTGCTGGTCGGCGACCTGGTGCTCGGGCGGCGGAGCGTCGGGCGCGGCGGCACAGGCGGCACACACGAGCGCGAAGAATGCAATCGCAGGCCGGCGGGTACCCCGAAGATGCGCCCTGATGCCCCTCCTGAGCGGCCGGCCGGATCGAGGTCCATCGGGAGCGCGTTGCCGATCACGGGTTGGGTCAAAGTCCGGGTTGAGGACGATCTCGTCTCCCGCCCGGGCACCCGCTCCGGAAATCCGGTCAGGCGTTGCGAAAGTTTTCAGGCCAGCCTCCTCGAAGGCGGGGTTGAAGCATCCTTCGCGAGAGCGTGCGTTGGGCCGGTCTTCCGGAGCCCGGAACGCCAGCTCGAATTCCGCCCTCATATCACAGCTCTTTTTGGAAAGCTAGACTCCAGCCGACCGGCGATCCCGGCCGGCCGGATCCGGGATCAGCACTTCAAGCGGGAAGGTCGCACGGCGCCGCCGCGGGCGGAGGTCCCGGCGGGTCGGTGTCGTTCAGCTCCTTGCGCAGCGCGCCGAGCCGCCGGCGAAGCTCACCCAGGCGATCGCGCTGGTCCGGGTGCGCCGCGAGGTTTTTCGTTTCGTCCGGGTCGGCCTTCAGGTCGTAGAGCTCCCACTCCTCGGGCTGCTCCCAGAAGTGGATCAGCTTCCAGCGTTCGGTCCGGATGCCCCGGTTTTTCCGGACGCAGTGGGCCGCCGGATACTCGTCGTACTCGTACAGGAAGGCGTCGCGCCAGGGCGCATCGCGTCCCTCGAGGAGGGTCAGGAAACTCCGCCCGTGAAGCCCCGCCGGGACCGCGACACCCGCCAGCTCGAGCAGCGTCGGCGCCAGATCGACGTTCAAGACCATGTGCTCGGAGTCGACCCTTCCGGCTCGGAGGCGAGCGGGGAACCGGACGAGCATCGGCACCCGGATCGAAGGCTCGTACATGAGGCGTTTGTCGAACAGGCCGTGCTCGCCGAGGAAGAAACCGTTGTCGGACGTGTAGACGACGACGGTGTCCCGGGCGAGCCCCCTCGCCTCGAGGCGATCCAGCACACGTCCGACGTTTTCATCCACTCCGAGGAGCGTCCGGTAGTAGTTCTTGACGAGCTCCTGAAGGTTGCGCCGCCGGCGCTCGTCGAAGGGCAGAGTCGCGGGGAACTCCGCGTTGTGCGAAGTCTCCCATGTCGGCGATCGCCATGCGGGCGCGCCTCAAGGCTTCGGGCCTTCCCTCGAGACGGTCCTCGAAGGTGCGGGGCACCGGGACCTCGACGTCGGCGAACGCCGTCGCGAACCGCGCCGCGGGCTCCCAGGATCGGTGGGGCGCCTTGAAGTGCACGAGCAGGCAGAAGGGTCGGTCCGGCGAAACGTCGCGGAGATAGGCCAGGGCCTGATCGCCCACGACGTCCTCCGCGTGCCCCCTCATCTTGACGACGGCGCCGTTGGCGATCATGTCGGGGTCGTTGTATTCCCCCTGCCACGGGAAGATGACCCAGTGCTCGAGACCGGACTCCGGAGGGCTGGAGCGCAGGTGCCATTTCCCGACGATGGCGGTGCGGTATCCGGCTCTGCGCAACAGCTCGACGTAGGTCGTGCTTTCCGCGATTCCCTTCTGAGACTCGAAGGCCGGGGAGTCGCCGTTGGAAATCACGCCGTGCGCGTGCGAGTACAAACCCGTCAGGAACGAAGCCCGGCTCGGGCCGCACAGAGCGTTTGTCACGAAGCTCTCGGTGAACCGCACCCCCTCCGCCGCGATGCGATCCATGTTTGGCGTCCGGAGGATCTTGTTCCCGTACGCGCTCATGGCGTCCTGGCGCTGATCGTCCGTCATGAAGATGACGACGTTGGGGCGCCGGGCCGCCGTCCGCTCCGGGGAGGCGCGCGCGCCGCCGAGGCCGAGGCCGGCGCCGGCCGTCGACGCGGCCATCAGCCGGAGGGCCTCGCGTCGGGTGATTCGAGGCCTCATCGGCCAGCCGGAGGGGACATTTCGAGGATCATGGCATTTCGAGCCGCCATCCAGGAACCTCCCCAGTCCGGAGCCGGTGATAGGGTGGAGCTCTGGCTCCCTCCGACGGACCCAATCCCTTCCGCAAACGCGTGCCCGTCGCCGGTGTCGGCAAAGAAAGCGGGTACGTTCATGGAACACGCATTGCGAAACTGGAAGTGTAAGAAATGTGGCCGGTCCAACGAGACCGTGGTGGCGTTGGACGGGACGGCAAAGTGCTCGCACTGCGCCGCGGTGCTGAGCATTCAACCGAGTCGAGACTACCTGTCGGGGTTTTCGCTGCTTCGGCCGGAATTGCCGAGGTGGTCCTGGGGACGCTGGCTTTAGGTACGCGTTCCCCCTCCTCGCGTTCGCGGATCATGCCGGAGCCGCCCTGCTGACGGCCCGCTCCTGTCTTTCCGCGCTTGTCCGCTGCTGCTGCGCCTGAGGATAATCCGTCTGCTTTCGCTGCTTCGGACTCCGGTCTCCGCGAGCGCCTGGCGCCTCAGCCGGCTTCGGACTCGATTTCTGGCCGCGCTTGCTCTTCGGATTGGGCATGACGAGCTCCTCCACCCGCTCTTCTACACCGTTGTCGCCCCCGCAGGCCATCATGCGGACACCGAGGCGATCTCCTGCACAAGCCGCAGCGCCAGCTTCGATGTCGACCCCGGGACTTCGCCCAGGCCCAGGTAGGGATCCGTCGGAGCTCGCGAGACCCAGGCCCGTGGCCCGGGACAGCCCCACAAAGGGCCCGCTGGCCGGGGGTCTGGAGTCGGCCGGCATCTCGAAGACGATGAGCCACCGAAGGACCGGCGGCCGAGATAGTGGGGGTCCTCCGGCCGGGCCTCCCGGACGCGGATGTCGTGTCCCGCAGGATATGCTCCCGCCACACAGCACGACGGAGGTAGCGATGAAGTCCCGGTTTTTGGCGGCGGGATCGGTCCGTTTCGCGGCTTCAGGATTTGCGGGGTTGGTCGCGGCGTGTCTGCTGGCGGCGATGCCCGCGTACGGGACGCCGGTCGACCCGCCGCTGCCCACCGTGATCTTTTCCCAGCTCGACATCGACTTCGACGGCGACAAGCACGAGCACTCCGAGTGGGGCGCCGTGGATCTTCACTTCCTCGGTTCCGCGCAGCTTCTCTACTTCAATCTCACGGTCCAGTCCGGCAACTCCGGCTCCGCCGTCTGGCGCATTCAGAACCTTCCGGTCCTGAGCCGCGAGGGCGAGAACGTCGAACAGACGACGACGTTCTACTTCCATCTCGCCAACACGCCGGGCCGTAAGGTCCAGGACCTGCAATACGCATTCGCGCTGACGACCGTGGCGCTCACGAGCATGCCCCTTCCGTTGATCGAGGAGAAATCGATCTCGAACCGAAAGTACGAGCTCTTCACGGGATACGGCGGGATTCCGATCACGTTCGCGCCTCCTCCCGAGTTCCTTTCCGCCGCCGCGCCCGTACCCGGCAATGGCTGCCGCCATCCCGGCTTCCCGAACCCGGACGTCGGCAAAAGCGAAGGCGTGCCCGCGGCGACCTCGAACAGCCTGAACTGGATGAACGGGCGGTACAGCCTCGGAATCCCGCCGGAACTGATCACGCTCGGAGGCGATGAAGGGGGCGACGGGTTGGGATGCGAATCTCCCGGGCTGCGACGACGACTGGCCCGAGAAGAAAGCGGAGTATCTGCAGGAGAACGGCGATCCCGGTCTCAGCGTAACGTTCGACCGCTTCGCGATCCAGTTTGTCTCTCGAAGCCGTTTGCGCAGGTTGCGATGTCGAGCTGGCATCGGCAACCACACGGTTGCGGTCACCGGGGATCCAGAAGTTGATCGACGGCGATTATTCGTTCGATCTGACCCACGACAGCGACCAGGGCAAGCAGGGCGGCGCCTTACCGAGACGGTGATCTACGACGCGGTGTTCGGCCGGTTTCACGGCTCGCCCTGGCTGGAGAACAAAGCCCCCGAGCTCATCGTGCGCGAGTGTCCGACCGGAGGGACGCCGACGCCGTCCGCCACGCAGACTTTACGCCGACGCACACCTCGACGAAGCTCCCGACTCTGACGCGGACTCCGACGAAGACGCCGGCGGCAACGAGTACGAAGACCCCTTCGAAGACGCCGACGAAAACGTTTACCAGGACACCGACGCGAACGGCGACCAAGACGAAAATACCGACCAAGACCCCGACCCTCATCCCCACTCATACGCCGACCGATACCCCGACGAACACAGCCGTGCCGACGACGAACCCCCCGACCAACACCCCCACCGATACCAACACCCCGACCAATACCCCGACGGACACGCCCGTGCCACCGACGAACACCCCGACCAATACCCCGACCAACACAGCCGTGCCGACGACGAACCCCCCGACCAACACCCCCACCGATACCAACACCCCGACCAATACCCCGACGGACACGCCCGTGCCACCGACGAACACCCCGACCAATACCCCGACCAACACAGCCGTGCCGACGACGAACCCCCCGACCAATACCCCCACCGATACCAACACCCCAACCAATACCCCGACGGACACGCCCGTGCCACCGACGAACACCCCGACCAATACCCCGACCAACACAGCCGTACCAACGACGAACCCCCCGACCAATACCCCGACCAACACGCCGGTGACGCCGACGCCCATCCCGACCCTCACCCCGACGAACACAGCCGTGCCAACGACGAACCCCCCGACCAACACTCCGACCAACACGCCGGTGACGCCGACGCCCATCCCCTAGCAACTGAGGGGCGGCGCAGAACAGCGGGAAATGTGGCGCCGCGCACGAGGAGCGGCGGCCAGGAGACTCCGTGCGGGCGGTCGGCTACTGCGCCGTCCGGGGGCTACCCGAGAAGCCTGATCCAGCCGGGATCCCCCCGCTTCCTGAGCGAGCCGCAGGCGGCCACGCAGTCTCTCGACGAGAGTCCGAATGTCCTCCTCCTCCCGGAGGATGGAGCGGTGAACGCCGGGGATTTCGATCACTTCTATGTCGACACCCGGAACGTCGCCCCAGCCGAGATACGGATCGTCGGAGCTCGCGAGGCCCATGCCCGTGGCCCGGAACAGGGTGAGGCAGCCCTCGTAGGGCTTCGGAACATACGTTTGAGCGGCTCGCCAGTTGGCCGCACGCACCCGATCGTAGGCCGTCGGGGCAGGACGGCGCATCGAGGCCGGCGAACGCGCGCACGTCGGGCGGCCAGGACGCTCTTGCGAGAAGCGCGCGGAGTTGACAGGCTTAGCCGCAAAAGTCGCGCTTGAAACTTCTACTCGTGGCACCAGCGAATCCGTGGACCACCCGAAGGGCCGGGTAGGCGCGAGTGTACGGAAGAGCCGGGGTCAAGCGACGGCTCATCGTCAACGCGGACGGCTTTGGCTTCGGTCCGGGTGCCACGCAGGGAATCTTCGATGCGCTCGCAGGCGGTGGACCAATCACAAGCGTCAGCGTGAACGCAAATTTCGCCGAAGCCGCGCGAGTCACAGACCTGCTCGCCCGCCATCCCGGTGTGAGCATCGGCGTTCACCTGAACCCTATCGTGGGCTCCCCCTGTCTCGCGCCGACGGACGTTCCGACACTGGTCGATGACAGCGGGGAGTTTCACGGCAGAAACTTTCTCGAGCGTTGGAGACGCCGTGAAATATCGAGACGCGAACTGGAGGACGAGCTCGACGCTCAGGTTCGTCGCATGCAGGAGCTGGTTGAGGGCCGTGTTACGCATCTGGACTCGCACGAACACTCCCACCTTCGCTATCTCGATCTCTTCCTCGGAGTAGCCAAAAGATGGGGCATTCCGTGTATCCGCACAAACGCGAGCTACATCGGACTCGAAAGCCGGCACCCCGTATGGGCGCGATTCCGCGCGTATTGCCGGCGGCCCGACGTGTGTCTCGGTCACGTAGTTCGGCGGGTGCAGATGGGACGGGCCTCCCGGCGAGGTCTTCAGCTGGCGGACCGATTGGTGACTGTCGGCTACGCGGGCACGGGGAACAAGACGGTTTTCGACAACTGGGTTAATGTGCTGCGCAATCTGCCGGCCGGAACGTTTGAGATCTTTTGTCACCCGGGCTACCCGGATCCGGTGCTGCGCCGCTGGGCGGCGACCTACGCGGAGCCACGCCTGGCAGAGCTGGAGATCCTCAGCAGCCCCAGGCTCAGGGACATTGCCGCCGCGGAAAACGTCGAGTTGATCAGCTTTCACGATCTCGCGGTCTGTTGAGGTGAGCGCAGTGCCGCCGAAAGTGCGCGAGGCGAAAGCAGGCGGCGTCACTGAACCCCGGGACGTAGTAAAGCTCGCTGGCGTTCGCGTTTGCCGGCGGCACACCCCGAGCGGTGAGGGGAACATCCCAAGCGGTGGCGGGAACGGGGACGGGGCGGGTTGTTTCGCGGCCAGAGCGCCGATCGACCCGTCGGAGATTGCAGAGAACGTTGGCGAGCTCGGGGAGAGGTCGACGTGTTAGTTTGCAGCGTCGTCGGTGTCCGGCCGAACTTTATGAAGATTGCGCCGGTCGTTCGGGACCTCGTCGAGCGCCGTATTTCGCGGCACCTTTTCGTCCACACCGGTCAGCATTACGACGAGTCCATGTCTCGCGTCTTCTTCGAAGAGCTCGGGATGCCCACGCCCGACGTCGACCTTGGCGTGGGCTCGGAGACGCACGGTCGCCAGACGGCCCACATGATCGTCGGAATGGAAGAACTCTTCGAACGGCAGCGGCCTGACCTCGTCGTCGTCGGGGGCGACGCCAACTCAACGGCGGCCGTGGCACTCGTCGCGGCCAAACTCCATGTGCCGATCGCCCACGTCGAGGCGGGTCTGCGCTTGTTCGATCGATCGATGCCCGAGGAGGTCAACCGGATCGTCACCGATCACCTTTCGGACCTTCTCTTCACGACCGAGGAGAGCGCCAATTTCAACCTGGAACGGGAGGGCCTCGGCCAGCGTGGCGTACACTTCGTGGGCAACTGCATGATCGACACGCTGCGCCGGTTCGTCGCAATGGCGCTTGCCGGCGAGCCGTGGAGGGAATTCGCACTTCAGCCAGGGGAATATGCGCTCCTGACTCTCCACCGCCCGGCCAATGTGAACGATGTCGGCACGCTCGGAGCGCTCCTGGACGTGATGGCGGACGTCTCTCGAAGGCTGCCGATTCTCTTCCCAGTGCACCCGCGCACCAGGCAGCGCCTGGCCGCGCTCGACCATCCGATTCACGGCGACATACGAGTGAGAGGCCCTTTGCCGTATCTCGCCTTCCTCGGCCTGCTGGCCCGCGCGCGGCTGGTCCTGACCGATTCCGGTGGAATCCAGGAGGAGACGACGGCGCTTGGCGTTCCGTGTCTCACTCTGCGCCCCAACACCGAGCGCCCGGTCACCGTGAGCCACGGCACGAACCGGATCGTCGGGTCACAGCCGGAACGCGTCCTTGCCGGTGTTGAGCAGATTCTCGCCGGGGGCTCGACGGCGGGCCGTCTGCCGCCCCTCTGGGACGGGTACGCGAGCCAGCGGCTGGTCGATGTCATCGAGAGTTTTCTGACGACGAAGAGCCGCAGCCGTAGAGAACGAACCCGATGAACGGCCTCGCGGGTTCGGTCGACCACAGGGGGGCAATTTTCCCGGAGCCCCTCCGCGTTCTCCTCGTGACAACCGGGTTCGATGCGCTCCACGGAAGGGTGTACGACCGGGTTGCAGTTGGTTTTCATGAACGAGGCGCCGACGTAACGATTGTCGGAAAGCATGTGGGCGGTAACGGCGGGTCGGTCCGCATCCTCCCGGTATCGGCACCGTCCTCGCGTCTTGGTCGCTTCCTGATTCAGCCCTGGCGATGTCTGTGGGCTGCCCGTCACACTCGCCCCCATATCGTCTATGTCTTCAATCCGGAACTGCTCTTCGTACTCCCCGTCGCCCGACTTCTCTGGAGGAGGGCCCGGCTGATTTACGAGGTGTGTGAGGACTATCCAAATCTGATGATGATCCGCGATTGGCTGCCCATGAGGCTCAGGCCGTTGATCCGTGCCCTCATGAGGGCTTGTGAGGCGACCCTCGCCCGGTGGGCGCATGCGATCGTGACCGTGACGCCGCCTCTCGCGGAGCGGTACCCCCGACACCCCCGGCTCGTCGCGTTCAACTTCGTGCCCCGCCGCTTCTTTGCGGAGGCTGCGAGACTCGCCGCGCCTCCACGGGAACGTGAGTTCGACCTGGTCCATCTCGGAACTCTCAACCGGAAGCGTGCCGACTTCCTGTCCGAGGTGCTCTGCGAAGTTCACAAACGTCGGCCGGGAGTGAGGTCGCTCGTCTTCGGAGCCGACGCCGAACTGACGCGGAAAGTGGCCAGCCTGAGGCTACCGGGCTGTGAGACTGCTGGAGTCGTTCCCTACGAACGTATCCCCGCTCTACTCAGCAATGCCCGCGTCGGCCTCGACGTTCATCCCTGGCTGCTGCCTCATCTGGTTCCGGCGCTGGCGGTCAAAGTCTGTGAGTACATGGCCTGTGGCTGTGCCGTTGTCGCATCCTCGATGCCGGTACTCGACCAGTTGTTGGCAGGCTCAGGACTCGAGCCGGCCTCGATGATTCGTATCCGCGGAGGCACACCAACCGACTATGCGGACGCGGTACTGAATCTCCTGGAAGTCATAGACTCAGGCGACGATCCTGGATCCCGCTTGCGGGCCTTCGCCTGCGAGCGAATGAACTGGGAGGGCGAGGCTGCGAGAATGACTCAGTTCTGCCGCGAATTGGTCGCCGGGAAGGGTCGCATCACCTGACCACGCCCTCGGCCCGGGTCATGACGATGTTTCGTCGGAGGCCCTAGAGGAGAGGCCTGTCCATGGACTTGGAGACCGGGTTCCGCTCGAAGCGCGTACTGGTGACGGGTGGCGCCGGATTCGTCGGCTCTAATGTGACGAGAAAGCTCGTGACGCTTGGCGCCGAGGTCACGGTGCTCGACGACCTGGAGACGGGGCATCGTGAGGACACGTCACCCGCGGCACGCTTCGTCGAGGGCAGCGTCGAGGACCCGGATCTCGTCATGCGCCTGGTGGCCGAGGCAGAAATCGTGGTGCACCTTGCGGCGCGCAATATCGTCGCGTCGACACGCAATCCCCGCAGCGACTTTTCAACCAACGTCGGCGGCACTCTCAACGTGCTCCTCGCGGCGCGGGACGCGCGCGTCGAACGCGTCGTCTACAGCTCGTCGGCTTCGATCTATGGCAACTCACGTCACCTTCCGGCGAACGAAGATGACCCACCCAATCTGTTGAGCCCTTATGCGGTCAGCAAATTCGCTGGTGAGAGCTACTGCCGGGCGTTCTACGAGACGTACGAGGTGCCTATTTCGGTATTGCGCTATTCGAACGTCTATGGCCCGGGGCAAAGCGCCCGGAATCCCTACTGCGGCGTCGTTGCAAGATTTCTCGACGCCGCGCGCCAGCGGCAGCCCATCACAATTCATGGCGACGGCCTGCAGACACGAGACTTCACGTTCGTCGACGATGCCGTCGATGCCACCCTGCTCGCTTCGTTGCGCCCACGGGCCGTGGGTGAAGCTTTCAACGTGGGTACGGGTTTCGAGACTTCTGTCAAGACCATGGCCGAGACCGCATTCGAAGTTTCAGGGCGCGTCATGAAAATAGAGTATGTGGACCGGCGCGATATCGACAACATTCGCAGGCGGGTCGTGAACATCGAGAAGATCCGGCAGACTCTGCATTGGGTGCCACGAGTGACCCTGCACGATGGGCTGGAACGCACCTGGGCGTGGCTTTCTCGTCCGGGGCTCGACAACGGCACAGAGTTGCCTCGAGGATGAAGCGCCCCCCTCCGGCCCGAATGGCAGGGGTCGTTGCTGACCCTACACGGGGCTCGTTTCCCGACTCTTGTGAGCTCGACTCGACGCACGGCCGCAGAAGAGCGGGAAACGGGATCTCGATCGAACCGGTTCGGCGGCCAGGGACCTCCGTGCGGGCGGTCGGCTACTGCGCCGTCCGGGGGCTACCGCGAGAAGCCTGATCCAGGCCGGGATCCCCCCGCTTCCTGAGCGAGCCGCAGGCGGCCACGCAGTCTCTCGACGAGAGTCCGAATGTCCTCCTCCTCCCGGAGGATGGAGCGGTGAACGCCGGGGATTTCGATCACTTCTATGTCGACACCCGGAACGTCGCCCCAGCCGAGATACGGATCGTCGGAGCTCGCGAGGCCCATGCCCGTGGCCCGGAACAGGGTGAGGCAGCCCTCGTAGGGCTTCGGAACATAAGTCTGAGCGGCTCGCCAGTTGGCCGCACGCACCCGATCGTAGGCGGTCGGGACAGAACGGCGCACCGAGGCGACCAGCGACGGATACAGACCGCGGAGCTGCCACCGGCTCCAGGCGAGGGCCGAGGTCCCCTTCCTGGAGAGGTAACGGGATCTTCCCGCGGGCTCCAGACGGCTCAGGGCGCCGACGTGAAACTGGAGACGCTGCCAGATGAAGCGCAGTCTCGTGGGCCGGGTCGAGCGGACAGGGACGCGGCTGTAGGTGTCGAACAATGACAGGAGGCCCACCGCCTGACCGGCGGCCTGGAGTTGCCGGGCCATCTCGAAGGCGATGACGCCACCGAACGACCAGCCTCCGAGATAGTAGGGGCCCTCCGGTTGGGCCTCCCGGATCTCGGCGACGTAGTGCGCGGCCATGTCCTCCACGCGGTCGTCCGGAGGAAGCCGGCCGTCCAGTCCTCGTGGGGAGAGGCCATAGAGAGGCTGATCCGGTCCCAGGTACTGCGCGAAAACCCGGTACTCCAGGGCCTCGCTGCCCTGCGCGTGGACGCAGTAGAGCGGCGGCCGCGAGCCGCCGGGTTGAATCGCCACCAGGGACGACCAGGAAGCCGGGGCCCGGTTCTCCTCGAGCCGCGCGGCCATCTCCGCGACTGTCTGAGCCTGGAAGAACGCCGACAGGGGCAGCGTCCTGCCCGTCGCCTTTTCGACCTGCGTCAGCAAGTGAACCGCGAGCAGCGAGTGTCCGCCCAGGTCGAAGAAGTTGTCGGTGACGCCGACCGGCTTGACGTCCAGGATCCTTTCCCAGATCCGAACGAGGTGCGACTCCAGAACGGTGCGGGGGCCGACGGAGGCCCGCTCCGTGACCGGCGGCTCATGATTCGGGGCCGGCAAGGCCCCCCGGTTCACCTTGCCGCTCGCCGTCAGCGGGAAGGAGTCGAGCCAGACGAAGAGAGACGGGACCATGAAGTCGGGCAGTTTGCCTTCGAGGAAAGCCCGCAACTGCGAGACGCTCGGATGCTCCTTCGAGTCTCCGACGACATAGGCGATCAGGCGCTGGCCGCCCAGCGCTTCCTCGCGCACGACGACCACGGCTTCGCGCACCGAAGGATGTTTCGCAAGGGTCTCTTCGATCTCACCGAGCTCGATGCGGTGACCACGAACCTTGACCCGGGAGTCTTTTCGGCCGACGAACTCGATCGCGCCGCCGGGCAGGCGGCGCCCCAGATCTCCGGTCAGGTAGATGCGGCGCGTCCCGCCCTCCGGGTCGGGAAGAAACGCGGCCTGCGTCATCTCCAGCTTTCCCCAGTATCCGAGGGCCACGTGAGGGCTCCGGATGCCGATCTCCCCGCGGATCTCGGATGCCTCTCCCTGCGCGTCGACCAGCAGGATCTCGGTGTCGTCCACGGGGTATCCGACCGGCACCGTGCCGCGGGGAATCTCGGTTTCGTGATCCAGAAAGTACTGGAGCGTAACCGTCGATTCCGTCGGCCCGAGGCCGTTGACCATCAGACACTCGCGGGAGAAATGCCGCCGGTGGAGCTCGACGTCTCCCCGATGGACCTCCTCGCCGCCGAGGACGACGAGCCGGACCTTCGGAAATTTCTGACTCTCCTTCAGGGAGCCTGCGAATGCCCGGAAGACGGTCGGCACGGCATGGAGGATCGTGATCTCCTCTTTCGCCAGCCACTCCGACAGCCCCGCCACGCCCCGCGTCTTGAAGTCCCACAGGCACAGCGTGGCGCCGTTCAGGAGGGCGCCGAAGATGTCCATCACCGCCGCGTCGAAGCTGTAGGAGGACAGGAGGCTCAGCCGTTCCTCGGTCCGGATGTGGAGCCGGTTGGTGTAAGCGCGAATGAAGTGGAGGACGTTGCGATGGTTCTGCACGACCCCTTTGGGTCGGCCGGTCGAGCCCGAGGTGTACAGGACGTACGCCACCGTCTCCGGCCCGATCCGCAGAGGCGGGGCGGCAACCGGACTCGCCGGGCGCCGCCGGTCGAGGCTCGCAACCGCGCACCGCCCTTCGCCGAGCGAGGCGGCCAGCGGCAGGTTGCGGTCGTTCGTGAGGATGACCGTTGCCCCGCAGTCCTCGAGCATGTAAGCCAGACGCTCGGTCGGGTACGACGGATCGAGCGGGACGTAAGTCTTGCCGGCCTTCAAGCTGCCCAGAATCGCCGCGATCATCGGCGCATCCTGGTCGAACAGCAGGGCGACGCGCTGCGGACCGCTTCCGGCGAGCTCCAGCACCGCCCGGGCGGCCCGGTCGGCCTCGCGGGCCAGCCTCTCGTAGGTCCAGGAATGCGCCCCCGTTCGGACGGCGGTTCTCTCGGGGTGGCGTCGCGCCTGCTGCTCGAACCGCTCCGTGATCGATTGCTCGACGTCTTCCTTGCGGAACTCGACGAAGGTATTGGTTGGGGCCACCCGGTGGTTCTCGACCGCGATCTGCAGCCGCTCCGCTTCGGTGAGGACGGGGAGCCGCGACAGCGGAAGATCCGGATTCGCAACCGCGCCCTCCAGCAGGGTGCGCAGGTGCCCCAGCATCCACCGGACGGTGGAGGCTTCGAAGAGATCGGTGTTGTATTGGAACGACGCCCAGATCTCTTCCCCTCGGTCTTCGAAATAGGCCGAGAGATCGAACTTCGAGGTCTCCGCCGCGACCGGCAGCGCCGTCACGTCGAGACCTGCCAGACGGGGCGGGGCGGCCGGAGCGCTCTGCAGCGTCATCAGTACCTGGAACAGCGGCGAGTGGCTCAGGGTCCGCTCCGGCTTCAGCTCCTCGAGCAGCCGCTCGAAGGGCAGATCCTGATGCGCGTAGGCGTCGACGCAGACGCGTCCGACCCGGGCCAGAAGCTGGCGGAACGTCGGGTTTCCCGAGAGATCCGCCCGCAGGACGAGGGTGTTCATCAGGAGCCCGATGAGGGATTCGAGCTCGACTCTCGTCCGGTTGGCGATGGGCGACCCGACGACCATGTCCGTTTGTCCGGTGTGGCGGTGGAGAAGCGCGAAGAATGCCGACAGCAGCGTCATGTACGGGGTGACGCCTTCCCGGCGTGAGAGCTCCCGGATCCGCGCCGTCAGGTCCCGGGAAAGGAGCTCCGATTCGGAGGCCCCGGGAAACGTCTGCCGCGGCGCTCGCGGCCGGTCCGTCCGCAGGTCCAGGACGGGGGGCGCTCCCGCCAGCGCGGCTTTCCAGAAGGCGAGGTGCCCTTCCAGGTCCTGCCCCTGCATCCGTTCGCGCTGCCACTGTGCGAAATCCGCGTACTGGAGGGCAAGGTCCGGCAGCGGCGACTCGCGTCCGTGCTCGAACGCCTCGTAGAGCTCCGTGAGCTCCCGATACAGCACGGCGAAGGACCACCAGTCGGCGACCACGTGATGCATGTTCAGCAGGAACAGGTGATCGCCATGGCTGAGCCGCCACAGCGCGGCCCGGAAGAGCGGGCCCTGACCGAGGTCGAAGGACCGCCGGCTCTCCTCCCGCGCCTGTTCGAACGCCCTCGCCTCGCGCTCCGCCTCGGGAAGGGGCGACAGGTCGGCGAGCGCGAGGGTCAGGCGCTCCGCGGGGGAGATCACCTGCACCAGCTCCCCGTGCCGCCGGGACAGCGTCGTGCGCAGGATCTCGTGCCGCCGGACGATCTCGTTGAGGGCCTTCTCGAGAACGACCGGATCCAGTATTCCGGCCACGCGCAGCAGGATCGGCAGGCTGTACGCGGTGCTTCCGGGGTTGAACTGGTCGACCAGCCACAGCCCCTTCTGGCCGAACGAAGCGGGGAAGACGAAAACGTCGCCCGCGCCGTCGAGGGGCGGCAGCGGTTGGGTTTCAGGAAGGGCCGGGGACAGGGCCGGGCTCTGCATGCGGATCGCTATGCCGGGGTCCCGGCGTCTCCCCCTTCCCGAAGCAGGCTCGCCCGGCTGACGCGGTGCGCGTCGCGGGAGGCCGCCACGAGGGGGACGCGCTCGGGCGCCGCGCTCCGGCTCTTCTCTCGGGCCAGAGCCTCCGTCAGCTCCAGGATGGTGCGGTGCTGAAAGAGATGGCGGGGTGTCAGGTCGAAACCGGCCTGATTCGCCCGCGTCGTGATCTGGAAGATCATCAGCGAGTCGCCGCCGAGCTCGAAGACGTCGTCTCGGATTCCGACCCGATCCAGGCGCAGGACCTCCGCCCAGATCGCGGCGAGGGTCTTTTCCCGCTTCCGTGCGGGGAGCCATGAAGGTCTCCTCCGCCAGAAGATGGAGCCCCCGCGGCGCGGGCAGAGCCCGGTAATCCACCTTGCCGTTCCCGGTCACCGGGAGCGCGTCGAGAACCTCGACCATGGCGGGCACCATGTACGCCGGCAGGACCTGCTTGAGAAGCGTCCGGATCTCGGGCACCACTCGCCGCGCGAGAGCGGAGAGAGCCGGACTGTTGGCGTACTCGCTCCAGGGCTTCGGACGCGCGACGTCCCTCGACAGCCCGGTCGAAATCCGAACGCCTGACTTACCGGGCAGGGCGGCGGAAGAGAAGATCGCAGCGTCCGTCGCGCCCCGAATCGGACCAGATCCAGTCGAGCGCGTAGTGGAAGCGATCGGCGAGATCGCGCAGGACGGCCAGGTCGATGCCCGTGGCGTCTCTGGAGCAGCCGGCGCAGATCTCCGACCGTCTCGGGGCCGTCTTCCGCCTCGAGCAGCTCGAGGGTCTTCGCCTTGGCCACGAGTCGCGTGATCGGGGCTTTCCGAAGGAGGACCGCCTCCGTTCCCGCCGAGAGCAGAGCCTCGAGTGCCGGAAGTGTTCGCCGCTCGTCTTCCCAGTCGCGCGCGACGGGCTGGAATCTCTCCTGCTCCGGCCCCCTCCAGGTGAAGGATCGCGTCGTAGTAGGTGTCGGCGTGGAGTCGCGAAGCCTCGCTCGAGAAACGGCCCCGCGACAGCCGGACCTCGACCCGTTCGAGTTGCGGGAAGCGGTGCTTGAGCGCCCGGAAAAGGTCGGGGTCCACCAGCAGCCGGCTCCCCCGGGAGACGGCGTGACGCACGCGCTCGCGCACCTGGGCGGCGGGAAGGGCGTCGGGAGCGTGGTCGAACTGAGCCGTCGCGTGGAAGACCTCCCACATCGGCAGGCTCGGGACGTCTCCGATGTAGACGCGGCCTCCCCTCCCGGCCGCGCGGACGGCGCCGTCGAGGACCCGCAGCAGCGACTCCACGCTCGGCAGGTACTCGACGACCGAGTTGACGATCACCGTGTCGAACGACCCCGCTTCGATCCCGCGAAAGTCATCCGCCATCCGGCAGAGAAGCTCGACTCGCCCGGGAGGCAGCTCCGACGCGATCAGGCGGCCGCGCAGACTCTCGAGCGCCTCGGGCGACAGGTCCGTGCCCGTGTAGTGGAGGCAGGCGGGAGCCAGCCGGTCGAGAAGAAGGCCGGTGCCGCATCCGATCTCGAGGACGCGGCGGGGACTCCAGGAACGAATCTCCTCCGCGATCGGCGCGAGCCAGGCGTCGAGCTCTTCCTTGACGTTGCCCAGGCCGGCCCAGCCGTAGAGGTTCAGGGAAGGATCGAGCTCCGGAGCCCCCTGCGTCTCGCCCTCCCGGATCGCCGAGCCGTACTGGGCCTGCCATTGCGCGCTCATCTCGGCCTGCCATGCCGCCTCGGCGGCCGAGCCGTTGCCCTCTCCCTTCGGAACGACGTACCCGACGAGTCTCTTGACCCCGGGCGAGTCCTCGCGCACGACCGCTGCGGCTTCGCGCACCGCCGGGTGGCTCGCGAGGGCGGCTTCGACCTCGCCGAGCTCGATCCGATATCCGCGGAGCTTGACCTGCCGGTCGCCGCGGCCGAGCAGCTCGATCCTGCCGTCCGGCCGGAAGCGGCCGAGGTCGCCGGTGCGGTAGAGGCGGGCCCCCGGCTCGTGCCGGAAAGGATCGGGGATGAAGCTCCGCTCGGTCAGGTCCGGCAGGTTCCAATAGCCTCGCGCCAGGCCGTCGCCCCCGATGAAGACGTCCCCGCGGACTCCGATGGCGACGGGCCGCAGATCCTCGTCGAGGACGTAGAGCTGGGTGTTGGCGATCGGCGGCCCGATCGGCGGAGCGCCCTCGCCCGCGGCGATCCGGCCGGCCGCCGACCAGATCGTGGTTTCGGTGGGTCCGTACATGTTCCAGAGAGATCCGCCGCGGGACAGCAGGGCGTCGGCCAGGTCGCGCGGGAGAGGCTCGCCGCCGCAGAGCATCTTCAGGTTCGACTGGCCCCTCCAGCCCGAGTCGATCAGGATCCTCCAGGTCGTCGGCGTCGCCTGCAGCACCGTGGCCTGCGACCGGAACAGCTCTTCGGCAAGCCGGGTGCCATCGGACGCGGCCTCCGGCCCCGCCAGCGCCGTTCGGGCGCCCACCGTCAGCGGCAGCAGCAGCTCCAGGGTCGCGATGTCGAAGGAGACGGTGGTGACCGCCAGGAGCGTGTCCGTGCCGTCCAGCCCGGGGCGCTCCCGCATCCCCTCGAGAAGATTCAGGAGCGCGCGATGGGAGACCGCGACGCCCTTCGGTTTGCCGGTCGATCCGGACGTGTAGATGACGTACGCGAGGTCGTCCGCAGCCGCCGTGGGCGCCGGGTTCTTCAGGCTCTGCCGCGAGATCGGCCCGTGCTCGGCGCCGAGGTCGATGACGTTCGTGCCCGCCGGCGCGGCGAAGCCTTCATTGACCAGCAGGAGCGCGGCTCCGGAGTCGGCCAGGATCGCGGTGATGCGATCGGTCGGGTGCGTCGGGTCGAGCGGCACGTACGCTCCGCCGGCCTTCAGGACCGCGAGCAGGGCCACCGGCAGCTCGATCGAGCGCCCGAGGCACAACCCGACGAGGACGCCGGGTCCCACGCCGAGGCCCACGAGGTGGTTCGGCGAGCTGGTTCGCGCGCGTGTTCAATTCCGCGTAGGACAGCCGCTGGTCCCGGAAGGAGACCGCGATCGCGGCCGGAGTCTTCGCCGCCTGCGACTCGATGACCTGATGCGCGCAGGCAAACTTCGAGGGGCGCCGACGGGTTTGATTCCACTCGACCAGCACGCGCTCGCGTTCCGCGTCGCTCCAGAGCGGGAGCGCCGAGAGAGGCCTGGCCGGGTCTTCGACGAATCCCTCGAGCAGCTTCTCGAAGTACCCGAGCCAGCGCTCCACGGTCTTCGCATCGAAGAGATCGGTATTGAAGTCGCAGTCGAGCACCAGGCCCTCCGCGGTCTCGACGACGTTCAGGAAGATGTCGTCGTTGACGAAGGACTTCGGATTGGCGTCCACGACCGCCTGGAGGCCTTCCCAGTCCGACCCGGCGCCGATCCGCTCGAGGTTGAATTGCGCCTCGACCAGCGGCAGCCGGCTCGGATCGCGCGGCAGCTCCAGCTTCTGAATGAGGCTGCCGTACGTCGCGTCCTGGTGATCGTAGGCGTCCAGAATCTTCTTTCGAACGGCGCGCAGGTACTCCCGGGCTTCGATCGGCTTCGGGGCGAGCGATCGGATCGACAGGAAATTGACGCAGTGCCCGACGAGATCGTCGGCGCCGTCGATCGACTGACCCGCCGATGGGATTCCGACGACCAGGTCCTCCTGCCCGGTCAGGCGATGGAGGAGCGCGGCAAAGCCCGCGAACAGGGTCGCGAAGAGAGTGCACCCCTCCTTCGCCCCGGCGCGCTGGATCTCCTTGGCGCGCGCGCTCGGGATCGTCCGCCGCGCGGTCGCGCCGGCATAAGTCTTCACCGCCGGCCTCGGCCGGTCGGCCGGCAGATCCAGCACGGGAGGAAGGGACGCGAACTCCGCGAGCCACCAGGCCTCGGTTCCGGCGGCGTCCGGTCCGGTGCGGCGCGCTTTCTCCCGGGCCGCGAAGTCGGAAAAAGCGGGCCGCCGCGGGCCCGAGCTTCGCCGTCCCGTTTCGGCGCGAGGAATAGAGAGCCGCGAGCTCATCGAGGAGCACGTTGATCGACCAGCCGTCGGCCGCGAGGTGATGGACGGTCAGGACGAGGATGTGATGCTCGGCCGCCAGGCGCAGGAGGCGCGCGCGCAGGAGGGGGCCGTGTTCGAGATCGAAGGGAGTCCGGGCCTCCTCGACCAGGATCAGACGCACGTCGGCCTCGACCGGCTTGCAGTCCGCCAGATCGACGACCGGCATGGGGATCGTCGCAGCATCGGCGACGCGCTGAAGGTCGCCGCTGGAATCGAAGGTCGTACGCAGAGCGTCATGCCGGCTGACGAGGTCCTGCAGAGAGTCGGTCAGTGCCGAGGCGTCGAGCGGCCCCCGGAGCCGGAGGGAGACGCCTTCGTTGAAGGCGCACGAAGCTTCCGCTCCCATCTGACACGCGAGCCAGATCTCCCTCTGAGAATCGGTCAGGGGAAAGGCCGCCGGCGAAACGGGCTCCGGAGCGGGTGAGGCCGTCGCCGCCGCGCGGCAGCGACCGGGCGGGCTCGGCGGGCTCCGACACCGCGCCGTCCGACGGTAGCAGGCCCCCGGCCTGCATCTCGGCGGCGCTGGCTTCGAAGGCGCGGACGACGAAGTCGAGGTCTTCCTCGGTGTGGGCCTCGGTCACGAAGCAGGGGAAGCCCTCCCAGATGTGAACCCCTTTTTCCCGCAGATGGTAGAAGAGAAGGCTCGCCAGCCTCTGGTCGGCGTGAAACCCGAAAAAGAGGATCGAGCCGAAGTTTTCGACCCGGCTCGGCACCCGGTGCTTTTCGAAGCAGAGATTGAGGCGAGCCGCCAGACGAGCGGCCTTTGCGTTCAGCCCCTCCTGGAACGCCGGTCCTGCCGCCTTCAAACGATGGAGCACGGCCAGGGCCGCCGCCATGGCGAGCGGATGCCGGACGAAGGTGCCGGCGAAAAAGGTCACGCCGGTCTCCGGGATGGAGTCGTCCCCGAACCGCCACGCGCCGCCATCCAGGGCGTCCATGAACGCGCGTTTTCCGGCGACGACGCCGAGGGGCAGGCCTCCCCCGAGGACTTTTCCGTACGTGGCCAGATCGGCTTTGATTCCGAACAGCGCCTGAGTGCCGCCGGGATGGACGCGGAAGCCCGTGATCACTTCGTCGAAGATGAGCGCCGTCCCGGCTTTCTCGGTCATCTTCCGCAGCTCTCGGAGAAATTCCACCGGCTGCAGGTCGGGGTGCCGGCTCTGAACCGGCTCGACCAGCACCGCGGCGAGCTCGCCCATCCGGGACTCGAGAATCCGGAGCGATTCTTCGGTTCCGTAGTCGAGCACGAGGACGTTCTCGACGTGCGGGGTCGGAATTCCGGGCGCGATGGGGAGGGACTTCCGGCGGTCCCCCGAGCCGACGCCCCGGACGAGGACTTCGTCGAAGGTGCCGTGGTAGGCCCCGGAAAAGAGCGCGACCGTGTCGCGTCCGGTGACCGTGCGGGCCAGGCGGATCGCGGCCATCACGGCTTCGGACCCCGTGTTGCAGAAGGTCACGCGCTCCATCCCCGTGAACTCGCTGATGAGGCGCGCGACCTCGCCCGCCAGCGGCGACTGCGGCCCGATTTCGACGCCCTTGTCGAGCTGCTCGTGGATGGCCGAGGTCACGAACGCCGGGGAATGCCCGAAGAGGTTCAGGCCGAACCCCATCAGCATGTCGACGTACTGGTTTCCGTCGACGTCGGTAATGCGCGATCCGGAGGAGCCCGTCGCGACGATCGGATAGACGATTTCCTTCCAGTCGAGCCGGAACCCCGCCACGACGCGCGGGTCGGCGAAATGGGAGCGGTGCTCCTCGGCCAGACGCTTGGACTTCACGGTCCGGCTCGAGTAGCGGTCGACGAAGCCGGACAGGTACCGCTGCTGCTCGGCCGTCAGCCCGCCGTTCGAGCCCTTCTCGATCGGCTTGTAGGGCCCGAAGGGTTTGAACGCCGGCTTTTCGCTCGGGTTCGCGGGGGGCGCCGGCGGCTGCTCGCGGACAGGAATCGGGGCCGGGGGCGCGGCCGCGACGACCGGAGGCACCGCCGCATCGCCGCGAAGCATCGCGAGCTGTTGAGACATCACGCGAAGCTGTTCCGCCATGACGCGCTCGAGGACGCCCGAGGCTTCCGGCGCCGGCGAGGCTCCGCCGGCAGGCATCGCCCGCGGGGCCGGCGGCTCGGGCGTAGAGACCGCAGCCGCGGAGCGCGGGACTTCCGTCGCGATCTCGGGAGGGAGCGCGGCGTCGAGATGGCTGGCCAGCGCGTCGGGTGTCGACGCGTCGCCCAGAAGCTCCCGGAAGGCGATGCGGATCCCGAACTCCTTGTGGAGATGCTGACTCGCCTGCGTCAGAAGGAGAGAGTCGAACCCGATCTCGAGAAACGTCGCGGACGGCGAGATCTGCTCGGGCGCGAGGCCGGAGAGGTCGCCGAACACGCGCTGGACTCTCGACAGAAGGCGCGGATGCCGTGACGCGGCGGGAACGGGCGCTTCGTTCATCTGTACCTCTGTCTTTTGAAGTTCGACTCTGTGTGCCGTGTCGGTCTCGACCGTGCGATCCGCGTACTTTCCGATCCAGTGGCGGCTACGCTCGAAGGGATACGTGGGAAGCGACACGCGACGCAGCCCGCGTCCCGCCTGGACCTGCGGCCAGTCGATCGCGGCGCCCGAGACCCAGAGTTGCCCGACCGCCCGCAGGAGGCAGGCGCGGTCGGACTCCCGGTCCTCGGGATGGCTCAAGGAAGAGAGCACGATCTGACCGGCCTTCTTCGCCGGGTGGCGCCGGGCGTGCAGGGACAGGGTCTGGCCCGGGCCGACTTCCAGAAGCGCCTGCTCCTTCCCGGCCAGGAGCTCGGCGGCCGCGCGGGCGAAACGGACGGGCTTGCGCAGGTGCGCGCTCCAGTAGGCCGGGTCCGTCGCTTCCGCGTCCCGAATCCACGTCCCGGTCACGCTCGACACGAAGGGGATCGAGGGCGGCTTCAGCGTGATCTTCCTGACGAGGTCCTCGAACGGGGCGATGACCGGATCCATCATTTCCGAGTGGAACGCGTGCGAGGTCTGCAGGCGGCGATGCACGATGCCCCGCTCCGCCAGGTCGGTCTCGAGCCCTTCGATGACGTCCGCAGGGCCCGACAGGACGCAGAGGGACGGCGTGTTGACCGCGGCGAGCGAGAGCCCGGGGCGCGCCACTGCCGCCAGCTGCTCTTCCTCCATCCGCACGGCGAGCATCGACCCGCCGGGAAGCGCTTCGATCATTCGCCCGCGGGCCGTCACGAGCGCGAGCGCGTCCTCGAGCGAGAACACGCCGGCCAGAGTGGCCGCGACGAACTCGCCCAGGCTATGGCCGAGCATCGCGGCGGGACGGATCCCCCAGCTTTCCCACAGCCGCGCGAGCGCGTACTCGACGATGAAGATGGCCGGCTGGGCCATCCCCGTCCGATGGATGGGGCTCTTCTCGCGAGCCCCCTCCTCGGGCGGCGTGAGGAGCAGGCCGAGCAGATCCTTGCCCAGCTCCGGGGCGAGAAGACCGCAGCAGCGCTCGACCTCCTCGCGGAATCGACCTTCCGTCTCGTACATTTCTCTGGCCATTCCGGCGTACTGCGATCCCTGTCCGGGGAACAGAAACGCGACGGAGGACACGCGACCCTCGCCGGCGTCCGCAGCGGCGCGTCGCGAGAGGCCCGTGAGGCCCGAGACCGCGTGTGCGACGTCGGGGCACACGAGGACCCGGCGGTGGGCGAAGTGCCGGCGGCCTTCCTGCAAAGTGAAGGCGACGTTTGCGAGGTCCGCCTCCGGATTCTCGGTGAGATGGCGGGCGAGGTTCGCCGACGCCGCATCGAGGGCTCCGGGAGTCTTCGCCGAAAGCACGAGAAGCTCGCAGGAGCGGGCCGCGGGAGGCTGCGCCACGGGAGGCTCCTCGAGGATGAGGTGGGCGTTCGTGCCTCCGACTCCGAACGCGCTCACGCCTGCCCGTCGGGGTCCCGAGCTGCGCCACTCCGAAAGACGGGTGTTCACGAAGAAGGGAGAGTCCGCAAAGTCGATCGCCGCGTTGGGGCGCTCGTAGTGGAGGCTGGGCGGAATCAAACCGGTGCGGACGGTCAGGGCCGCCTTGATCAGGCCCGTGACCCCGGAAGCGATGTCCAGATGCCCGACGTTGGGCTTCACCGATCCGATCGCGCAGAACCCCTTCGCTCGAGTCGCGGAGCGAAAGGCGCGGGTCAGGCCCGCGATCTCGATCGGATCCCCGAGGGGGGTCCCCGTCCCGTGCGTCTCGACGTAGCCGATCGACTCGGCGGCCACGTCGGCGATCGCCTGGGCGGTCGCGATCACCTCGGCCTGTCCCTCGACGCTGGGGGCCATGTAACCGACCTTGGACGAGCCGTCGTTGTTCAGGGCAAACCCCCGGATCACGGCGACGATCGAATCCCCCTGCGCGAGCGCGTCGGAGAGCCGCTTCAGGACCACCACCGCGACACCCGAGCCGAACACGGTCCCGGCGGCCGCGGCGTCGAAGGCCCGGCACTTGCCGTCCGGAGACCCCATCGCGCCTTCCTGGTAGAGGTAACCCCTCTTTTGCGGGAAGGTGATCGAGACGCCGCCGGCCAGCGCGGCGTCGCAGTCGTGCTGCAGGAGCGCGCGGCACGCCAGGCTGACCGCGACCAGAGAGGTCGAGCAGCCGGTCTGGACGTCCATGCTCGGCCCTTTCAGGTCCAGCTTGTAGGAAACCCGCGTGGCCAGGAAGTTGTAGTCGTTGCCGAGAACGGAGGAGTAGCCGCCGATCTGGTAGGACTCGGTGAGCTCCTTCCAGAACCCGGCGTCCTTGCCGCGGGCCGCGAGCAGGTACGTGTTCATGCTCATCCCGCCGAAGACTCCGATCGCGCCGCCGAAGGTCTCGGGGTTGCAGCCCGCGTCCTCGAGGGCGCGGAAGCACGTCTCCAGGAAGAGCCGGTGCTGCGGGTCCGTCAGCTCCGCCTCCTTCGGGGTAAACCCGAAGAAGGACGCGTCGAAGAGATCGACGTCCTCCAGGAGGCCGCGCGCCTTGACGTATTGCGGGTCGGCGAGGAGCTCCGCGTCGATGCCCGAGGCGAGCAGCTCGTCGTCGGTCAGAACGGAGATCGATTCCCTGCCGGCCTTCAGGTTTTCCCAGAGTTGCGAGACGGAAGCGGCGCCGGGAAAACGCCCCGCCATGCCGACGATCGCGATGGCTTCGGGAGTGTCCCGGTCCCGGGTCTCGTTCATGACGCTCTCCCCCGCGCAGCGACGGGATCGGTTCGCTGTTGCCGGCCCCGGACCCGCTCCCGCAAAGCGCGCAGCGCCTTGTCGGAATCCGCCTCGCCGTCGAGAGCACGCGCGAGGGAGCGCACCGTCGGGTGCTCGAAGAGCGTCGTGATGGGCAGGCGCCTCGCGAGGCTCTTCTGGAGCCTGGCGTGGGCCTCGATCAACAGCAGCGAGCTGCCGCCCAGGTCGAAGAAGTTCTCGTCGCAGTCGATCGCGTCGACGTCGAGAGCGGACCGCCACACCTGCGCGATCGACTCTTCCATCGCCGAGCGAGGGGGCGATCCTGCCGGGGCTCCGCTGCGCACCGGCTCGGGCAGCGCGCGGCGGTCCACTTTCCCGTTGGCCGTGAGCGGAAGCGCGGGGAGCTTCACGAACGCCGCGGGCACCATGTACTCGGGCAGCTCCTGCTGGAGAAACGAGCGCAACGCGACCTCGTCGCCCGCCCTTTCCTCGCGGAGAACCACGTAGGCCACGAGCCTCAGGGCGCCGGACGCCGTCATGCGCGGCTCCACGACGTTTGCGGAGACCGCCGGGTGGCGCTGGAGCGCCGTTTCGATCTCGGAGAGCTCGACCCGGAAGCCCTGGACCTTGATCTGCTGATCGCGGCGGCCCAGAAACTCGAGATTGCCCTCGGGATCGAGCCGCGCGAGGTCGCCGGTCCGATAAAGGCGCGCCTCGGGTTCCGCGTCGAAAGGACTGTCCACGAAGCTTCCGGCGGTCAGCTCCGCGCGATTCCAGTAGCCGCGCGCGAGTCCGTCGCCCCCGATGTAGACCTCGCCCGCCTCACCCGGGGGCACCCACCGCCGCTCCTCGTCCAGCAGATAAACCTGGGTGTTGGAGATGGGCCGGCCGATCGGGACGGAGACCGCGTCCGGAGCGAGATTCCGGATCGCGTGGGAGGCGGCGAAGGTCGTGCTCTCGGTCGGGCCATAGCCGTTGATCAGCGCGCATCCCGGAAGCTCTCCAAGCGCGTCCCGGACTCGACACGGGGAGAGGACGTCGCCGCCCGCCAGGAGCTGGCGCAGCGGCTTGAGATCCCGCAGCCGTTCAGCGACCGCAAGATGGAAGAGACCCGCGGTCAGCCACAGGGTCGTGATGCCGTGCCGCGCGATCGCCTCCGCGAGGTCGTCCAGGCCCGGGGTCTGGGCGGCGAGCACGACGAGACGGCCGCCGTTCAACAGCGGACCCCAGATCTCGAAGGTGGACGCGTCGAAAGAGATCGGCGCGGCCTGAAGGAACACCTCTTCGGGGCCGAAGCGGGCATAACCGGCGCCCTTGACGAGGCGGAGGACCCCCCGATGGACGACCGCGACGCCCTTGGGCTCTCCGGTCGAGCCCGACGTGTAGAGAATGTGGGCCAGCCCGAGAGCCGAAACGGAGCGAAGCGGGTTCTCCTCGCTCTGACGCGCGATCGCGTCCGCGTCGGAGTCCAGGCAAACGAGGGGGACCCAGGTGGCGGGGAGCGCGTCGGCGAGCGCCGCCCGGCTGACCACGACGGACGGCCCGGAATCCTCGAGCAGGAAAGCCGTGCGCTTCAAAGGAAGGTGGGGGTCCAGCGGAACGTAGGCCGCTCCCGCCTTCATCACGGCGAGCATCGCGACGATCGCGTCGAACGACCGCTCAAGGTGAATCGCCACCCGCATCTCCGGCCGGACACCGAGGTGCCGCAGGTGATGCGCGAGCTGGTTGGCCCGGCGGTTCAGCGCGTCGTAAGTCAGCGTCGAGCCCTGCGCCGCCGACACGAGCGCAATCGAGCCGGGCGACCGCCGCGCCTCCTGCTCGAAGAGCGCCGGGATGGTCTCGTCTCTCGGATACGCGCTGCCGGTGTCGTTCCACTCCCGCAGGAAGTCCGCCTGGGCGGGCGTCAATCGGGAGAAGACCTCTTCCGGTTCTCTCGCGGCGAGGCTGTGCATGGCCGGCGTCATACGAGCTGCAGCTCCTTCTTTCCGAAAAGCGTCTCGGCGCAGATGCCCATGGCCAGGCACTGCCGGACGAGCGCCCGGGACTGAACGATGGGCCGGGACTCCTCGGAGTAGTGGATCGAGGTCAGGTACGTCAGCCAGGGCTCGGAGCCCATCGCGTAGACGTAAACGGAGCGCGGGCGCAGCCGCTTGACGAGCTCCATCCCGCGCTCGCAGTCGGAGGCGTCGAGCCTCCTCGACTGGTCCATCCGGCGCGCGAGCGGCGTGGTCACCAGGGGCCCGTAAAGCCAGCTCATCGGCGCCCCGTCGCACTCCATCCCGATGAAGGCGGCTTCGAGGTCGCCCACGATGTCGGCGAGGCGGTCATAGAGCCTCGGCTCGAACGCGTTCGAATCGGCGCAGAAGAGAAGCGACTTCCCGAGCAGGCGGACGAGGTAGGTCGTCTTGCTGCGGATGTTCAGGTCTCCGTGCTCGCCGAGAAAGGGAAGGCTCATGATCGAGCCGTCGGCCGTCTCGATCGAACCGAGCTCGTCGATCTCGACGACGTTGGTGAATCCCGAGGCCTCGAGCACCAGCTTCAAGGAGGGATCGGCCAGGCCGCCGCCGTTGTTGCGCGGAACGACGATGTGCCGCACCTTGTGACGCAGCTGGAGAAGGGTCTCCAGCATGCAATGGTCCTGGTGAGCGTGCGTGATCAGGACGTAGTCGATCTGCTCGGGCAGGTCGGCGAAGCTGAAGCGCGGGCTTCCGTTCCCGTGGTCGTACCCGATGACCGGGTCCGTCAGGACCGTCGTGTCCCGCGTCTCGATCAGAACGCAGGCATGCCCGAAGTATCGGACGCGGACTCCCGCGCCGAGGCGGCCCTCCGCGGGACGCGGCGGCTGCTCGGTGAACAGCGCCTCGAAGCGCCCGTCCGCCGGGCCGGAGATCTCGAGGGCCTCCTTCGCGAACCCGAGCGCCTGCGGCTGATCCCGCATGCGGAAGACGCGGTCCAGGCCCTCGGCGCGGAAAGGAAGAGACAGGCCGAGCCGGTTGCCCTCCTCCAGCCGCGGGGTGCTGAAGACGAAGGGGCGGTCATCGCCGTCCACGACCGAGAAGTGGAGACTCTGCGCCGCCTCGTCGTAAGCGGAACTGCGGTAGAGCAGCGACTCCAGGAAGCGGATCGAGGGCTGGTTGTTCACGTCGTAGACCAGCTCCACGAGGCCCCGGAGCGGCTCGGGAACGTCCGGGTAGAGGGGCTGGAGGGACGCGCCGTCCGCCCGGTCCATCAGGATCCGGGTCAGATCGCGGACGGCGTCGGCGAACTCCAGCAGCGGCGCGCTCTGACGGCGCGTCCTCTCGACCAGCCGCGCGACGGCGGCGACCCTGCTCTCATCGAAATCGAGAAAGGGGCCGCCGGCCATCTCCGGGTTCTTGAGCGCCGCGACGTGGACCTGCGGATTGGCGACGAACGACTCCATCAGCCGCAGGTGAAGATTGCCGACGTACATCGGCGCCGTCAGCGGAGACACCAGGTAGGGCCACGCGTACCACTGGTTGTAGAGCGGCTCGGCCACCGCGTTCTGACGCAGATAGACCTTGGCCCGGGAGGTACCCGCTGCTGCGTTTCGATTCTGCATGGGTCAGCTCAGAGAGCCGGCGTCGCCACGGACGGAGGGAGCACAAAGACGGTCTTTCGCCCGGGAGGTACCCGGCGTCGCGTTTTTGTTGTCCATGGCGGTGAGGCGTGATGATAACAGAAGCGTCGCCGCCGGGAAAGAACATGCGAAGGCCTTCTTGCGCGCAGGGTCGATCCGCGCCGCTGGTCCTTTTTCCAGAGGCGTTTGCGCAGGAGCGCGAGCACCGGGAGAGCCCGGGTCGCCGGTCAGCGGTCAGGGGACGGCCAGACGCGCTCCACCAGTCTCGCCGACTCCAGCTCGACCGCCAACGCCCCGATCCAACCCGGCCCCGCTTCGAGGTTGTGGAGTCTCCATTTTCCCTGTCCCGGGTCTGCGAGGAGGACTCGATCGCGCGGCGCGGAATCGAGCGTCACCTCGAAAGATGTCAGCGGAGTCAGCAGGCCCTCTCCCCTTCCCTTCACGAACGCTTCCTTGCGAGTCCAGCACCGCAGGAAGGCCTCCGATTGCAGCTCGGTCGGGAAGGCGCGAAGGGCGCGGGTTTCCGAGACCGCGAACAGGTGCTCGGCAATCGGCAGTGCCTCCGGGATGTTCCGTATCTTCTCGAGGTCGACGCCGACGGGCTGCCTTGCGACGGCCACCACGCCGCGATCCTCGCAGTGGGAGAGATTGAAGTGGAGATCGGAGCGATCGTCGAGGGAGGGTTTGCCCGACGGGGAAAGACGGAGGGGAACTCGAGCCGCCTCTTCGCCCGTGTAGGCGCCCAGGAGCCTTCGCAGAAGGGCCCGCGCGAGAACGAAGCGATTCCGGTCTCGCGCGAAGTGGTAACGGCCCGCCCGCTCCTGCTCCCCGGCAGACAGGAGGCCCACGGCCTGCTCCATGTCCTGGGGCTCTGACTGCAGAGTCAGCCACCAGACGTGAACCTCGGGGTCAGCGACGGCGATCACGCTGTCGGCGGGGCGCCATCCCGGAAGGCACGCTTCGCCGATCTCCGCGGCGACCGGAGTGCGTTCAAAATGGCCAATGGAGTCCGAGCGCCTTGGAGAGGAACACGGCCATCTGGCCGCGGGTGATGGGAGCGTCGACGCAGTAGAGGGGAGGGCTGACTCCGCAACCTCCCGTGATGCCGGCGGCCGCCAGCGCTTCGACGAACTGGAAGTACGGATGGCCCGTCGGAACGTCGTTGAACGTCGCCGTATCCGGCGGCGGGCTCACCTGCCGCATCCACCAGAGGTCCACGGCCTTGAATGCGTGGGAATGAGACGGGAGGGAGACGGAGACCTCGAGTTGCGCCGCGTCGGGATCGAAGGCGACGTTGTTGTTGACCGTATAGCTGAACGGCGGAGATACCGCGTAGCCGTATCCGTTGCTTCCGGAGGATGTCACGGTCGCCAGAACGGCCTCCGAGGGGCCACCGCTGCTGAAGCCACCTCCGGTGTACGCCCGAAGAACCGCGGTGATGTCCTGGCCGGAGTCGTCAAAGAAGTAGAGATCGAGATACTTGAGCTCGACCCCCGTGGGAAACTGAACCGGTGCCCGCGCCGACTGGGCTTCGCCGAGAAGATTCATGTACCCATAGCTGGCGTCGTTCCACCCACCACTCCCGTAGGGTGGATAAAAGGCCGAGGAGTGAATCTGAGTGATCTGGCAGCATTGCACGCCAAATTGCTCCGGGCCCAGGCCTCCGTGCGTTGCTCGAAATTCGGCGTGGACGGCATCGACCCGATCCTGGATCGCCTTCCGGGCCTCCGGGGAGAGCCTGGGGCTCGAGAGCAGAGCCGAGGCATCCGACGACGGGATCATCTGTCCGACGGCCGTCGCGGAGATCGATTGGCAACCGGCGACGAGAAGCAGGAACGGCAAGCCCTTTCTCATGGGAACCTCCTTGCAGAGCGTCCCTAACCTAAGCCTTCGAGGAACGGTCTTCAATCCCCCGCTCCGGTAGAAAATCGCAGGGGCAAGCGTCCCCCGCACCCCTCTCCCGGCAGCGCCGGAAGAGGGGCCCGAGGCAGGATCGAGTCGAATCCCTACAGGATGGCGAACAGCACCCGCACGAACTGGATGCTCGGGTCCTGAGTCGTGTTGTCCACGGTCGCTCCGTAGATGATCGCGCTGCCGCTCGAGACGCTGACCTCGATCTGGTCGTTTGCGAGGATCGGCCCGCCCAGCAGGGTCTCGGCGGACTGCTGCTCGTAGAAGGTGGACGTATAGGTCTTCGTCACCTCGCGCACGATCACGCCGCTCGCGTCGCGAACCCGGAAGTTGATCAGGGCGCCCGACAGCAGCGACCGGATGCCGATGTTGAAACGGAAGTTCGCCACGTCCGGCGGTGCGACGAGGAAGCCCGTGGCTCCCGCGAAGACGACGCGGTTCTCGAACGAGCCGCTCGGATCGATCGCATCCTCCGTGAAGCCCGACGTCCCGTCCGTTCCCGCGTCGTTGTAGACGCGCGCCACGATCACGGGGAGATCGGAGGAGTCCGGCACGACCACGTCGAGCGAGCCCAGGCCGCTCTGCCCCATGGCCGCGACGAGGTCGGGATACGAGATCGTCGAGTGCGCCCCGACGGTGAAGTTGAGGCTCGGGTCGGCCGAGGTGCCCGGGACCCCGGCCCGGTGGTACACGAAACGGCCCGAGATCTCGGACGCTCCCGGGTTGGAGAGCTGGACTCCGGTCTTGAAGAAGGAGCCGAAGTTGCCCGGCGTCGACCCGGCCGCCGGAATCACAGCCGCGATCGACTCCGTCGCGATGCCGGTGGCCCGGACGTTGAGAATTCCGCCGCCGTTGCCCTCGGCCTCCGCGATCGTGACGTTCGAGGAGACGTCGGACGAGTAGGACAGATAGCCTGCCGAGACGATTCCGGTCAGCGTCTCCGGATTGCCGCAGTTGGCGACGCGCGCGATCGCGATCAGATCTCCCTGTTCGACGGGTATGGCCGGCGCGAGACTGACCGTCATCGAAGTCGCGGTGACGTCGAACGAACCCCGCTCGGCGATGAAGATCAGCGTGTCGGCCTGGCGCCGGAAGACCTTGATCTTGACGGCCGAGGGGCAGGGCGCGGCCGTCCACGTGAACGTCGCCGTATTGATCGTCCCGGTCGCCGAGGCCGGGTTGACGAGGTCGATGTCCGTCCGGACGTCGGAAACGACGGCGTCGCCCGCGTTGGGCGTCACGGTGTTGCCCATGGTCAGGGCCTGGGCCCCGACACCGCTGGCGAGGCACAGAGAAGGCGCGAGCACCAGAATGGCAAGCCGCAGATATCGACGCATGTTCACCTCCACAATTCGGCCGTTGCGCGGGCTCTCATTGCAAGATCCACTCTAACGCTGACATGATGCCGTCGTGAACTGGATCGGGTGGCTCGGGCTCGCGGTCCTCGTGACCGCCATTGCCGCCGTGACGGGGATCAAGTCGAGAGGCACGCGGCCCGTCGCCCGCAGCCGCCTGATGGGTGTCGGCCGGTTCGTTCTGCTGCTCCTCATCATCATTTTCGCCTACATGGCTTACCGGGCTCGCTCGGGCGGCTGAGCCGCGCCCACGCAGAGAAAGGCAACCCCATGAAACTCTCCCGCGTCACACTTGGAATGATCGGAATCGGACTGCTCGGCTTACCGGCCCTCGCCCAGGACTCGAAGTCCTGCCACCACACGGCCGTCGACGAGCGCGGCGATCACGTCATGGGCTTCGACCACGAGAAGACGGCGCACCACTTCCGGCTGACGCCTACCGGCGGCGCCATCGAGGTGTCGGCGAACGCGCCGGACGACGCGGCGAGCCGCGACGCGATCCGGACGCACCTCGCCCACATCGCGAAGAAGTTCTCGGGGGGCGATTTCGAGGCTCCCATGCTCATCCACGACCGCGTGGCGCCGGGCGTGCCGGTCATGGAGAAGAAAAAGGACCGCATCCGCTGGACGTACGAGAACATCGACGCGGGAGGGCGCATCGTCATCGCGACCGAGGACGCCGAAAGCCTCGCGGCGATTCACGATTTTCTGCGCTTTCAGATCGAGGACCATCGAACTGGCGACTCGACGGACGTGACGACGACGGAGACGACGCGATGACGCACCATCATCCGAGCGGCGGAGGCCGAGCCCGGCAGCCCCTTCACAAGGACTGGCGGGTCTGGGTCGTCATCGGGTTGATGCTGGCGGCGATGGCGATCTACACGCTTTCGGAAGATGACTCCTTCGCGCCGGGCCAGCCCGAGACCGGCCAGCCCGCGGCGCCGCCCCCGCCGTAAGGCGCGCGGCCAATGGCATCGCGCCGGGCGACGGCGCTCGCCGTCGCTCTCTTCGTCTTCGGGTTCGGCGAAGAGCTCTGGTTCCGCTACCTGCCCCAGTACCTCCGCACGCTGGGCGCCTCCGCCATCGTCCTGGGACTCTTCGGGACGCTGAAGGACTCTCTCGACGCCGCCTATGCCTACCCGGGCGGAGCTCTCTCCGATCGGCTCGGCACGCGCAAGGCGCTCGTCCTCTTCGGAGCTCTCACCACGGCGGGCTTCGCCGTCCTCTTCCTCTGGCCGTCGATCGTCGGCGTGTTCGTCAGCCTCCTTCTCGTCATGGCCTGGTCGTCGCTGGGCCTTCCCGCCACGTTCTCGCTCGTCGG
Organism: uncultured Acidobacteriota bacterium; assembly: GCA_963829925.1. Classification (GTDB taxonomy): domain Bacteria; phylum Acidobacteriota; class Thermoanaerobaculia; order UBA5066; family Gp7-AA6; genus DAHUXD01. Next base: position 334,618 of record CAWHKQ010000013.1, on the reverse strand, counting down.
CGAGGAGCTCGCCGGCGATCGGCGCGTGGTCGGTTTCACGGTCCAGGCGGTCCTGAAGCGGGTTCCGATCGTGCTCGCGCCTCCCCTCGGAGGCCTTCTGCTCGAGCGGTTCGGCATGGTCCACGGAATGCGCATCGGTTTCGCCGTGTCGATCGTGCTCTCGCTCGCGATGCTCGCCGGTCTCTGGCGCGCGTTGCGGAGCGACGCCGGGGATGCGGTTCGGCCGCCGGCGTCCCCGCCTTCGTCCGTCCGCCTTCGGCCCGCGCTCCGGCAGCTCCTCATCGCCGATTGTCTGATCCGCCTGTGTGAAGGCCTGCCCGACGTCTTCCTCATCGTCTGGGCCATCGAGGTCGTGCACGTGTCTCCGGCCCAGTTCGGCGTGCTGATGTCGGTTCTCATGGCGACGGCGATCGCGTCCTACGTCCCGGCCGCCACTCTGGCCGGACGCGCGGAGAAGAAACCATTCGTGCTCCTGACGTACGTTTTCTTCACGGCGTTTCCCCTCGCCGTCCTCGCGTCGACGTCCTTCGCCCATCTCGTGGCGGCCTTCGCCATCGGGGGTTTGCGGGAGATCGGAGAGCCGGCGCGCAAGGCCCTGATCGTCGACCACGCGGATCCGGCCGCGCGCGGCCGAACCGTCGGCCTCTACTACGGCATCCGCGGCTTCGCGGTCGCGGGGGCCGCAGCCGTGGGAGGGCTCCTCTGGACGATCCGCCCGTCGCTGACTTTTCTGGCCGCCGCCGCCCTGGGCGCCGCGGGGACGCTCTGGGCGGCGCTGTTCCTGCCATCAGGCCCCCGCCTTCGAGAGGAGCGCGGATGAAGTGGGTCACGCGCAAGCGAATTCACGTCAACCGGACGGCCACCGGATGGCTCATCCGGCGGTTTCTCGACCCGGATGCGGAAATCCTCTTCGTCGAGCCGGAGGAGGTCTCCGCGGTCCAGGACCGCGAGGGCGCGGTCGGGTTCGACGCGCCGGGCGCCCGGTACCCGCACCAGGACTCCCTCGGGCGTTGTTCCTTCGAGCAGCTCGTGGCCGAGAGGTTCGCGGAAGACCCCGCGCTCGCGCGTCTGGCGCTCATCGTTCACGGGGCCGACTTTCCCGAGCATCTGGACACGACGCCGGAGTCCGCCGGTCTCTGGGCGATCAGCCAGGGCTTCACCGACGTCGGCGCGGACGACGCAGACATTCTCGAGCGCGCGAGCTTCCTCTACGACTCGCTCTACGCGCACCTGCGGCGCGCGGGCTGAGGGATCTAGTCCCCCTCCTCGGTCGCGCGGAGGTTCAGCGTCGGGCTCTTTGTCGGATCATTGACGGCGTCGAGAGCGGCGAACACGATCCCGTTGTGGAAGAACGTCCGATCGCTTTCGGGAAGCTCGAGCGTCAGCACCCCCGGCCGGCCACCGCGAAGCGGCCCGACAGACCGTTCTCCCGCAGGAGCACCTCGGCCACGCGCGCGACCCGGTCGAGAGCCTCGGGCGCCGCCGGCGCGTCCTCCTCCAGGATGCGAAACTCGCTCCGTTCCCGCCCGTCGGGCTCGATTCCCGTGCAGCGCAGCACGGCTACGGGCGGCGTGCGGTCGTCGTCGGGGGGCGGGAAGGAGCCGTCGAAGCCAGAACCGCGCGCGGCGCCGCCGTCGAACGCATGACGCCGGCGCTCCCGGAGGACCGATCGACGGGTTGAGGAGCCGGCCGTTCGCTTGACGTCAGCCCGACCTCGGCTCGCGGGGCTGCCGGAGTGGAGGGCGCCCGGAGATAGGCCGAGGGGTGGCACAGCGCGTCGTACCCCACACAGTCGTCGTCGTAACATTCGGTGAACATCGCGCTGCCGCCCGCACCGGAAGAGCTCGAGGCGCACCCGGCCGCAAGGCCGGACGCCAGGATCGCGCAAAGCACAACCAGGCGTTTCATTTCTTTCCCGTCATTTTCCCGGGGCGCCTTCGGGGACCGACGGGACCATGCCCCGCAGCGCCGCGACGTACCAGCGGCTCCCCTTCTTGACGGCGATGAATGTGGACAGGCCGCTCCGGGCCGGCAGGAACTTCCCGGCCGCGTCGCGCATGCCGCTGATCTCGAAGGCCCCGTCGGCGATCGCCACGTCGGGCTGAAGGAAGTGGACGTTGGTCAGCGTATGCGCGAGCTTCGTGCCCTTGTAGACACCCTTCCACTGCGATTGAAAGGCCTTCTCCACTTCGGCGCGGCCGCGCGCGGTTCGGCCGGTCGAGCTGACGTAGTCCCCGTCGGCCAGCCAGAGGCCCGAGAGAAGCTTCGGGTCGGCCTTGTTCCAGGCGTCCTGAAACTGCGCTCCCATGCTCCGGATGTCCTTGTCGTCGGCAGGGGTGCCCGATTGGGCGAAGATGGCAGCGGCAAACAGAAAGACCGCGAGCACGCAAAGGAGTTTCGGCAAGGTCCTCATGGCGCGCCTCCTCGAAAAAAGGGGCCGGGTCTCTTCGCCTACGCGTCTCTTGTACGCCGGTCGATGGAGGAGGTCAAGCCGGCGCCTAAGAGATAATGAGGAACCTGCCCGTAGCTCAGCCCGGAGAGAGCATCAGCCTTCTAAGCTGAGGGTCGCAGGTTCGAATCCTGCCGGGCAGGCCATCAGGTTCGAGCGGACCGGGCTGGCCGATCGAGTCCGGGATCCCTCGTCGCTACGCTCCTCGGGATGACGGCGCTACGCTCACCGCTGCTCCTGGACCGTCGCAGACTGCCCTAAGCCCGCACCCACCCGTACTGCGTGTTGCTCCGCGCGGCCAGGCCGGATTCCCCGTACAGCTTCCGGAGCCGGTCGACGTAGTCCCCCGGCACGGGCTTGACGCGCGCCGCGGGGTCGACTCCGTAGACCCGGGCCGCGTTCAAGCCGAGGATCTTTCGCTTCACCTCGGCCGTCAACGGTTTGTAGCCGAACCGCTTCGCGAGCGACTCGGGCATCTCGAGGCGCTTGAACGCCTCGATCTGCCACTGCGGCGAGCCCCACCAGATCGAGTCGGTCCCCCACAGGACGTGGTCGTCGCCGAACGCCGCGATCATCATCCCCAGCATGTGCGTGCACAGGATCGGAAACGAGATGACGGTCATTCCGAAGGTCGCGCCGAGCTCCATGTAGACGTTGCGGACCTCCGGGTGCTTGCGCTTCCAATCGCACAGCTCCGTGACCCAGGGAACCGCCGGCGACGTCGTGAACTCCGTGCCGGCGGCGGCGATGAGCGCGTCGTCGATCCCGCGGAAGCCCGCGTGGTAGACGAGGAAGTTCAGGTCCGGAAAGTCGAGCGCCGCCTTCATGACGTCTTTGGGGTGGCAATGCTCGGGCGAGAACCCGGGCGCCGGCAGCCCCTTGTGCGCGCAGATGTTTCGGATCTTGAGCTTCCTGGAAAGCTCGAGGGCGGGATAGCCGACTTTCTCGTCGTCCATCCACCAGCCCTTGCCTCCCGGGCCGAGCGGCTGCCCGGGATACCCCTTCCACGCCTCGATCTTCAGCTTCTCGGCCTGCACGCGCATCGCGTCGAGCCCGCGCGTCCCGAGCTCCGGAGACATCGTGCCGTGGCTGACGACTCGCCGCGAGCCCGTCAGCTCGTTGACCCAGGTCCGCGTCTTCACCATCTCGTCGGGTCGGATCATGTACGTGTCGGGCGTCATCTGCGGCAGTCCGCTGACGACGGCGACCGCCGTCTCGCTGTCGAGAAAGACCTCCTTGATGTAGTTGAGGCGATAGAGCTCCTCGATCGAGATCTTCCGCTTGGCGAGCTTCGGGTTCCAGGTGGCGCCGTACTCGCGGACCTTGAGGAGATAGTCGAGGAACGCCTGGTCGGGAGTCGGCGCGTTGCGGCGGGGATCGACGTGGTGCGTCTGGACGTCGAACACGAACCAGGACGTCCTGTCGCCCGGCCTCCGGCTCCAGTCAGCTCCGCGGCCTCGACCCGGAAAAAGGGGCCGAAGACGGTGTTCATCGCCGCGAAGGCCGCGGCCATCCCGCAGGAGGAACGGAGGAACTCGCGCCGGCCCATGCCGAGTCGCTTGCCGAAGATGTCCGCGCTCTCGAGGACGAGCCGTCTCGATGCGCCGTTGCTCCGGGGTCTGCGCGGGAGGGTCGTACTCCTCGTTGGAGACGATTCGCGTCGGGACGGGCAGATGGCGGTCGAGGAAATCGTCCTCGTCGCACTTGCGGATCCACCCGCCCCGGGACGTCGGAGCGGGGAGGCGCGTGGGGCGACGACTTGCGGTTCGGTCATTGGACACCCTTCCCTTTCGCGAGCAGCGAGTCGAGCTCCGCGCGTGCCCGATCGCGTAAGCATCCTTTTGAACCGAGGTCGGCCGGGAGCATCCGCTCCGTCGACCGCGGTGAGCAGGTTTCCCAGCGGCGACCGTTGATCGACTCGAGTTGCCTCGCGCGCGCCTCGTCCTTTGCCGAGCGAGCGAGTTGACGACGCGCGTCGAACGCTTCCTCCCATCGCCGCGACGAGGCGGCGCTCGAAGTCGGAGCGTTCGGCGAGGGCACTGGCCGGCGCCGCTGGAGACGCGCGGGATCCATCGTCAGCTCGAGGGGCTGGTCCTGCCGCTTGCCGTCGACGGTCAGGCGCACCGTGTAGCGGCCCGGCAAGCGCCAGAGGCCCCCGCGGCTCGATCGGCGTGTCCTCGCCGGCGACCGCCGAGATCATGTACTCGTATCGTTCGACTTCGGCCGCGGATAACGCAGATCCCAGACGAAACGATGGTGACCCGCCGACCGCCGGGGGAGGCGGCGGAGGATGGACATAGAGATCCGTGAAGTAGCGCCGCGCCTCGAGCTTCTCGGGCGGATCGTCGCTCGAGAACGCGCGCACGGTCGCTCCCTTGCGCGTCGAGGATCTCGAGCCGCACGGGACCGGCCGCGAGGCCGCGCGCAGGAAATAGTCGATCACCGCGCCGGCAGGAGGGTTTTGCGCCACGGGCACCTCGGGCGGCAGCGGCGTGTCCCGGTTCTGGTTCGCGCGCACGCGGATCGCGGTGGCCGGCGCAAAGAGCGTCGCCGGCGCTCGCCGCCGTGGCCGGCGTGATCTGGCGCAGCGGCGTGACGTCGTCGAGGACCCAGAGCCCGCGGCCGTTGGTGCCAGCACGAGGTCGGCGCCGTGCACCTTGAGGTCGCGTGACCCAGCACGTCGGAAGGTTCTGCTGCAGGGGCTGCCACCGGCTGCCGTCGTCGAACGACACCCAGACGCCGGTGTCGGTGCCGGCATAGAGCAGGCCGCGGCGAACGGGGTCGGCGCGAACGACCATCGTGAAGCCCGGATCGGAGGAGCCCGGCCGAGATCTCCTGCCAGGTCGCGCCGAAGTCGCGCGTGCGGTAGACGTGCGGCGTGAAGTCGTCCCTGCGATGCGCGTCGACCGCGGCGTACGCCACGCCCGGCTCGAGCGCAGACACGTCGAGGCGTCGAGATCTTGCTCCAGGCGGGAAGGCCCTTCGGCGTCACGTTCTTCCAGGTCTTCCCGCCGTCGCGGGTCAGCTGCACCAGGCCGTCGTCGGTCCCGACCCAGATCTCCTGGTCATCGCGCGGCGACAGCGCGATCGTGAAGATGACGCCGAAGCCGCAGGGCCGCGCGTTCTCGAGAGTGACCGTCTCCTTGCAGCCCTTCGCGTTCGGGTCCGCTCCCGAGAGATCGGGGCTCGCCCTCTCCCAGGTCTCCCCCGAGTCGAGAGAGCGCAGCAGGTACTGCGAGCCGGCGTAGAGCGCGTGGGGAGCCTTGCGCGACATCGCCAGGGGAAAGACCCAGGCCCAGCGATACGCCCCGGGAACCGGCCGGCGCCCGTAGGTGCTCTCGGCGGCGGGAGAGATGTTGCGCACCTGGCCCGTCCGCGTGTCGAAGCGCGTGACCGTGCCCGCCGAGGCCCGAGCCGTAGACGATGTCAGCGGGTCCCGGGGATCCGGAACGTCCCAGCCGCGCTCTTCGCCTCCGACGGGCTGCCAGTCGCGGAACGTGAGGATCCGTAGTCGCTGCGGCTCGCCGCTCCGACGGTGCCGCTGTCCTGCTGGCCGCTGTAGATCGCTGTAGGGAAACCGGTCGTCGGTTTCGACGTGGTAGAACTGGCCGGTCGGCTGGTTGTACCAGTCGCTCCACGACTTCCCGCCGTTGACCGTGACGATCGTGCCCTGATCGGCCGCCGTGACCATGTACTCGGGGCTCTTCGGATTGATCCAGAGGAAGTGGTAGTCGTCCCCGCCGGGAGCGCCGCGAAAAAACTGCAGCGTCTTGCCCCCGTCCTCCGAGCGCCGGATGGACTGCCCCATCACGTAGACGGCGTCGCGGTCGCGCGGATCGGCCGTCAGACGGTTCATGTAGCTCGAGCCCAGCCCCGGGGTCGCGTTGACGCGCGCCCACGTCGCGCCGCCGTCGTCGGACCGATGGAGCCCGGCGGCGGGCGAGGGGGCTTGCCCGGCGCGACTCGCCGCGTCGACGAGCGCCCAGACGCGTCCGCCCGGCGAGGCCGCCAGTCCGATCCGTCCGAGGTCTCCGGCCGGCCAGCCCCCGCCGGAGAGGCGCTTCCAGGTTCGCCCCGCGTCGGAAGACTTGTAGACGCCGCTGCCCGGACCCGACCATCGGCTGGAAGTACGAGAGCCACGGAAAGTTCCTGGCCTGCCAGACCGACGCGTACACGATCGATGGGTTCTCGGGATCGGCGGCGAGATCCGCGCCGCCCGTGCTCTCGTCGACGAAGAGAACCTGGCTTCCAGCTCTTCCCGCCGTCCTCGGTCCGGAAGACGCCGCGCTCCCGGTTCGGGCCGAAGATGTGGCCGAGGGCCGCGACGAGCGCGACGTCGGGTTCTTCGGGATCGACGAGGATCCGGCCGATCGCCCGCGATCGGCGCGAGCCCGAGGTGGCGCCAGGTCGCGCCGCCGTCGTCGGAGCGATAGACGCCGTCGCCCGGACGCGATGTCGTAGCGCGCCTGGATCTGCCCGGTGCCGGCGTAGATCACTCTCGGGATTCGACGGAGCGATGCGCGAGCGCGCCGACCGACGCCGAACCGGCGCGGTCGAAGATCGGCGACCAGGTCCGGCCCGCATCCAGCGTTTTCCAGACTCCGCCGGCCGCCGTTGCCGAAGTAGTACGTCGCCGGGCTCGTCCGGCACGCCTTCGGCGCACCGTTCGCCCAGCCTGCGCGAAACGGGCCGACGAGCCGCCAGCGCAGATCGCCGTAGAGCGACGGGTCGAGAGGCTGGGCGCCCAGGCTCGACCCGGCCAGAACGAGAATCCCCGCCAGAATCCGCCGCGCTGGACGCATCGTCGAACCTCCCACTGCCGCCGGAATTCTAGTGGCAGTCTGCCCGATTCACTTCGTATAGATTTTCGCGCATGACACTACCCACGGAGCCGATCGGAAGCATTCCACGACCCAAGGAACTGATCGAAGGCATGGCCGCGTTCGGCGACGGCCGGATCTCGGCCGACGCTCTCGAGGCGCTCTTCGACGGCGCCGTGCGCGACACGCATCCGCCGTTTCGAGGAGACGGGCTCGCCCGTCATCACGGACGGCGAGCAGCGCAAGCCGAGCTTCGCGACGTACCCGATCCACGGCGCCACGAACCTCGCGCCGGGCGGCGTCACGATCCCCTTCCAGGACGGCCACACCCGGCAGCTCCCGTTCTCACCTCCGGGCCCTTCCGCTACGCGACGTACGCGGCGAGTTACCTCGAGGGCGCGAAGAAGTACGCAAGACCCGGCCGATGAAGCAGGCCGTGATCGCCGCGTCGGCGCTTTCGCTGCTGTATCCGCGGCGGCGGGTCTCCCCGGCTATCCGCGCGAGGCATTTCCTCGACGATCTCGTGCGCGAAGCGCAGACCGACATCCGCCGCTGCCTCGCGGCGGGCGCGACGGTCCAGATCGACTTCACCGAGGGCCGCCTCTGCATCAAGCTCGATCCCTCGAAGAAGCTCCTCGACTCCTTCGTCGACCTGAACAACCGCGTGCTCGACGGCTTCACGGCCGGGGAGGCGAAGAAGATCGGCATCCACACCTGCCCGGGCGGCGACCAGGACTCGACACACAGCGCCGACGTCGACTACGCCGAGCTGTTGCCGGCGCTCTTCCGGATCGACGTGGGCAACTTCTTCGTGCAGCTCGCCAGCGAGACCGACCGGCCGCGCGTGCTGAAGATCCTGGGCGTCGCACGCGAAGAACGGCCGCCGGGTCTTCGTCGGCGTCACGGACCCGATCTCGCCGCGCGTCGAGACGGCCGGCCGAGGTCCGCGACCGGATCCTCGAGGCGGCGAAGTTCATCGACCCGGCGAACCTCGGCTCGACCGACGACTGCGGCTTCTCGCCGTTCGGCGACGACACGTCGACCTCGCGCGACACCGCCTTCGCCAAGATCCGCGCGCGCGTCGAGGGCAACGCGATGGCGTCGCAGGAGCTGGGCGTTTAGGGTCGGGCCGGCCGCTCGAGTCTGGGATCCTTCGTCGCTGCGCTCCTCAGGAGGACGCCTGCGCGCGCGTCGGACACGCGCGCTGCGGCGTCACTTCGAGTAGTGCTTCAACGTCAGGATCTCGTCGAGCTCGCTGATGCTGACGAAGACGTAGACCCACTTGCCGCCGCGCTTCTCGGCGATGGTCGAGAAGCGGCCCTGGATCGTGACCGGCTCTTTTCCCGGGTTTCTTCGGCTCGAGCCGCAGGAGCACGTTGCCCCATCCGGTCGAGAGGTTGGGCGCGGAGAGGTACTTCGCGTCCTTGAACGAGCCCTCGGCGACCTTGTTGGCCTCGAGCACCGCGTTCCACTTGTACCGGATCTCCTCCTGGCCGCGCGACGCCTTCTCCCCGGGCGGAAACAGCACGGCGTCGGCGGCATAGAGCTTCATCACGCCGTCGAGGTCCCCGGCCAGCATCGCCTTCGCAAAGGCCTGGTTCAACTGTTCGACCCCGTCCGCCGCCTCGAGCCGCGAAGCGCCGGCGACCGCCAGCAGGATCAGCAGGCCCGCCGTCCGAACTCTTCTCATCTCTTCACTCCTCCGCGTGAGGCCGCCGGCGTCCTTCTCTCCATCCCGGCCACCAGTTCCATTTCCCGGCCAGGCGCAGGAGCGCCGGACCGACCACCATCCGTACGATCGTCGCGTCCAGCAGGACGGCGACGGTCAGCGTGAACCCGAGCATCTGGATCGGCAGAAACCCGCCCATCGCGAAAGAGGCGAACACCGCGATCATGATCGACGCCGCGCTCGTGATGACTCCCCCCGTGCGGGCCAGGCCCTCCACGATCGCATCCGATTCGGTGAAACCCGCCCGGCGCGCTTCGGCGACCCGCGACACCAGGAAGACCTCGTAGTCCATGCTCAGCCCGAACACGATACAGAAGGCCAGAACCGGAACGATCGGGAAAATCTGCCCGGTCGGCTCGACGAGCCCGAAGATCTGCGATCCGTGGCCTTCCTGGAACACGAGCACGAGGGCGCCGAACGCGGCGGCCACAGTCAGCAGGTTCAAGAGGACGGCCTTGGCCGCGATCAGGACGGACTGAAACCCGGCGAAGAGCGCGAGAAACGTGACTCCCATGACGAGCAGCACGACGAAGCGAAACCGTCCGGCCACGAGATCCTGGAACTCGGTGTTGGCGGCCGGCAGCCCCCCGACGCGCACGACCGTGCCGGGCAGGCCGGTCACCTTCGGCGCGTCGAGCTTGCGCAGGTCCCGCGCCAGGTGCTCGGCGTCCGCCCGCAGCTTGAGGGGATCGATCGCGGTCGAAGGAAGGATTTCGAAGAGCACGGAGAGCTCGTTGTCGGACACCAGGCTCTGGCGCGCCTCGGACGACATCCGGCGCAGCCGCTCCTTGGTGATCCCCGCCCCACCGGCCGACGCGATCGACTGCACGCGCTCGATGCGCGGGTCGGCCTCCAGGGCCTGGGCGAGGCGCCGCGCGGCGAGCCAGCCCTCGACGCTCGTGACCGGAGAGCCGGGGGGCAGGTCGAGCAGCAGGCGCAACGACTGGATGACGTTGCCGCGGCCCATGTCTTCGAGCCTCTGGACGGCGCGGACGGACTCGGGGTTGGACGGGAGCCAGTCCCCGCGCAGGGCCCCCGTCTGGAGCCGCGAGGCCTGGAGCGCGAGAAACACCACGGGGGCGCCGCCGAGGACGAGCGCGATCCAGGGCCGGCGCACGACCACTCCGCCCCAGCGATGCCAGAGCTTCGACCAGTTCTTCGCGCGCTGCTCGGCCCCGCCTCGCCTGACCCGGAGCGTGTCGACGTGCCGCCCGAGAGTCGCGAGGGTCGCGGGCAGAAGGGTCAGCGAGAGCAGGAGCGTGAAGAGCGTCACCAGCATGCCGGCGGCGCCGATCGACCGGAAGTCGCTCGCGGGAACCGTCAGCAGCGCCGCGAAGCCGATCACGACCGGCAGGGCGGACAGGAGCAGCGTGCGCCCGACCCGGGGCAGGGACTCCTCCATCGCCTGTCCGCCCGACCGCGTCCGCGCCAGCGACTCGCGGAAGCGGCTGACCATCAGGAGGGCGTAGTCGATTCCGAGCCCCAGGCCGATCATCGACGCGATGTTCTGGACGAAGATCGAGAGGTGCCAGCTCTTGGCGAGGAGCGACGCCGCGCCCATCGTCAGGACGACCGCCAGCACGCCGACCGCCACCGGCAGGAGCGCCGCCACGACCGAGCCGAACGCCGCCACCAGGAGAAGCAGGGCGACCGGGAGGGCCCGCCTCTCCGCGGCGCGCGCGTCGTCGGAGCTGGCCTTCCGCACGTCGATGTTGAGCGGGATCTCCCCCGTCCACTCCAGGCTCACCGAGGGGTAGCGCCCCCGCAGCCGCGCTTCGAGGGCCAGGCTGGCCTCGCGCAGCGGCGCCATCAGGGATTCCGCCGGCTGCTTGCCGGGATCCAGCCCGACGACGAGAAACGTGCCTCCGGCCTTCCCCCGGAAGACGGCCTCCGGGGCATCCAGGTACGAAATCGTCCCCTTCACTCCGGGCACCGCCGCGATCCCCGCCACGATCTCCTCGAGAGCGCGCCGCCCTTCCGGCCGGTCAGGGTCGGGGACGCCGCTGACGACCAGAAAGACGCGGTGGACGAACGGGGATCGGAAGAGCCTCGCCAGATCGGCGTCCACGCTCTGGGCGGGGCTGGAATCCATGCGCACGGTGGACTCGAGCCGGCTGGCGGCCCGGCGCGCTTCGAGGCCGAGAAGGCCGGCGAACAGCCCCCACACGAGGAAGACGGCGACGCGACGGCGACGCACGAAGCGCGCCAGCCGGCGGAACCCGCTAGACGGAGTCACGTTTCATCGCCGGGATAGACGTGAGGGTCAGAGGTCCTCGAGACGAAGCGGAACGTCAGCGTGTTTCCAGGCGGTTTGGAACTGCGACCGGGCCCAGCGGGCGTCGGCGTCCTTCTTCTGGGCTTTGAGCGCCTCGGAAAGGCCGAAGAGCGAGCGCGGGTTGCGCGGGTTTCTCTCGAGGTCGGCGCGGAAGACCTGCTCCGCCCCGGCGGCCTGTCCGTCTCGCAGGAGGGCGGCTCCCAGAGACTCCCGCACGGGGTAGTACCAGCCGGGCGGCTCGTCGTAAGCCATCGCGTCCTCGGCGGCGACGGCCTTCGTCCAGCTCTCGATCGCCGCCGCCCGGTCGCCGCGCGCCTCGGCGATCCGCGCGTCCAGCACCGCGGCGGCGATCGCGAAGAACATCGACGCCGGATTCTGCGCGCCGGCCAGAGTCTCGGCTGGAACGGTTTCGCGGGACGCGAGAAAGTTGTCGCGCAGATTCGAGGCTCTCTTGACGTCCCCGGAGGCCGCCGCCGCCATCGCGCGCGCGTACAGCCAGTTGGCCCGAACGAACGGAAGCTTCGGCCCCGGATCCGGCATCTGGCGAATGTCGTCCCACTTGCGGAAGCGCAAGGCGACGAAGGCCGGCTGGAGAAGAAATCCTTCCAGCATCGACTGCATCTCGGCCACGGCGGGAAGAACGTCGGCGAAAAGAAGGTCCGCCGCCTTCTTCGCCTCGGCGTGGCGGCCGGCCATCGCCGCGGCCGCCGACTGAAAAACGACGTTGTGGTTGTAGTACATCAGGGGATACATCCCCTGCGCCCCCGACGCGCGAATGTACGCCCGATCGGCGTCGGCCGCGGCGGCATTGGCTTTCTCGGCGGCGAGGTGATCGCCCGTGCGGCTGTAGATGTGCGCGGGCATGTGGACCAGGTGGCCGGCCGCCGGCACGAGGGTCTCCAGACGCGAGGCCGACGGGAGCCCACGCTCCGGATGCTTCGAGGCTTCGATCGCGTGGATGTAGTAGTGATTGGCGCCCGGATGGCTCGGATCGCGCTTCATCACGGACTCGAGGACGGCGACGATCTCCTCCGTGCCCTCTTCCGGAGTGCCATCGGGCCGCCAGAGCTTCCAGGGCCGCAAAGTCATCCCGCTCTCCGCGTACATCGTCGCCGCGTCGAGGTCATCGGGATAAGCCTGCGAAAGTTTCCGCATAGCCTCGTTGTACGCCACGGCGAGCGCCTGACGATCCGCAGCGGGATCCGTGGAATAGCGGACGGCCAGCGCCTCGATGTAGGCGCGCTCGTTCTCCGGGCTTGAAGCGGCGAGGACCAGGGCCTTCTCGACCTCCGCGCGGGCCTTCTTCAGACGTTCGGCTTCGGGCTCGGGATCGTTGTAGTTGGCGCCGAGGGCCAGCGCCGTGCCCCAGCGCGGCATCGCCGCCTTCGGATCGAGCTCGGCCGCCTTCGCGAAGGACCGGTACGCCTCCTCGTGGTTGAAGCCGAAGAGCAGCGTGACGCCCTGGTCGAAGAACTTTTGCGCCTCGGGGCTCGACGTCGCGATCGGATGGTGATGCGACCCCATTCCGGTCAGAAGCGCAGCGGGCCTGGCGGCCGGCGAGGGCTCGTGATGCGACTGGGCGAATGCGGCCGAAGCGACGGACAAGGCGGCGGCAAGACACAGAATCCGGCTCATGCTCCCTCCTTGGAGGCCCGGATTCTACCGGGTCACGCCGCCGCGCGAAGCCGGGCCTAGACGGCAGCTTCCTCCAGCTCGGGCAGATCGGCGTCCGCTTCCGTCTCGGCGGTCTTGGTGCGGGTCTTCGCGACCAGGACGTAGATCGACGGCACGACGAACAGCGTGAAGGCCGTGCCGATGATCATGCCGGTGACGAGCATGATGCCGATGCTGTTGCGGGCGCCGGCGCCCGGGCCGCTCGCGAAGACGAGCGGCATGTGGCCCATGACCGTGGCCGCCGTCGTCATGAGGATCGGGCGCAGACGGGTCTGGGCCGCCTCGATGACCGCGTGGAGCTTGTCCACGCCCTTCTCCTGGACCTTGTTGGCGAACTCCACGATGAGGATGCCGTTCTTCGCGATGAGGCCGACGAGCGTGATGAGACCGACCTGGCTGTAGATGTTGAGCGTCGTCAGCCCCAGGAACGAGAAGAGGAGCGCCCCCGAGAGCGCCAGCGGCACCGAGCCCGCCAGGATGATGAAGGGGTCCCGGAAGCTCTCGAACTGGGCCGCGAGCACGAGATAGATGAGGATCGCCGACAGGGCGAACGTGAAGAGGAACTTGCCGCCCTCCGTCCGGAGCTGGCGCGACTCGCCCGCGTAGTCGACGGTGAAGCCCTGCGGAAGGGTCTTCGCGGCCTCGACCTCGAGGTACTTCAGCGCGGCGTCGAGCGACACGCCGGGCGGGATGACGCCCTGGATGCGCACGGCGTTGAGCTGCTGGAAGCGCTTCAGCTCGCGCGGCTCGACCGTCGTCTTCAGGGTCGCGAAGGTCGAGAGGGGCACGAGCTTGCCGCCGGCCCCGGTCACGTAGATGTCTTCGAGCTGTTCCGGCGTGAGGCGCTCGCTGCGCTTGATCTGGGGAATGACCTTGTAGCTGCGGCCCTGGATGCTGAACCGGTTGACGTAGTTCCCGCCGAGCATGGTCGAGAGGTCGCGGCCGGCCGTGCCCAGATCCACGCCCTGGGAGCGCAGCTTGTCGCGGTCGAACACGACCTCGGCCTGGGGCTGGTCGAACTTCAGGTCCGAGTCGGCGAACATGAAGAGGCCGCTCTGGAACGCCTTCCCGACGAGCTGGTTGGCGAACTCGACGAGCTGCTGCGGCTCCGCGGTCGAGGCGACGACGAAGTCGACCGGGAAGCTTCCGCCTCCCGGGAGCGCGGGCGGGACGAGGGAGATGACCCGGACGCCCGGGATCTTCGACAATCCGACGGCGGCCTCGACCTGCAGATCCGAGGTGCTCCTCTTGCGCTCGCTCCAGGGCTTCGTGACCATGCCTCCGAACCCGCCCGTGGGAGACGTGATCTGAAAGACGCTGTCCTTTTCGGGCATCGCCTTGTAGACCTCGTAGATCCGGTCGGCGAAGAGCTTCGTCTGGTCGAGGGTCGCGTTGGGCGCCGCCTGGATGATGCCGAAGACGATCGCCTGGTCCTCGACCGGCGCCAGCTCCTTCTGCGAGAACATGTAGAACGGCACGATCAGGAGCACGACGATCACCCAGAGGACGAAGACCACGGGGCGGTACTGCAGGCTTCCCGCCAGCAGCTTCCCGTAGGTCTCCCGCACGCGCTCGAAGCGCCGGTTGACCCAGCCGGCGAAGCCCTTCTCGGTGTCCCCGGCGCGCAGGAGGCGGGAGCCCATCATCGGCGAGAGCGTCAGCGCGACGACGCCGGACACGATGACCGCGCCCGCCAGCGTGAAGGCGAACTCACGGAACAGCGCGCCCGTCAGCCCGCCCTGGATGCCGATCGGCGCGTACACGGCGGCGAGCGTGATCGTCATGGCGATGATCGGCCCGATCAGCTCGCGGGCCGCCTTGATCGCGGCCTGGAACGGCTTGTCGCCCATCTGGAGGTGCCGCTCGACGTTCTCGACCATGACGATCGCGTCGTCGACCACGAGGCCGACGGAGAGCACGATCGCGAGCAGCGTCAGGAGGTTGATCGTGAATCCGGCCATCAGCATCAGGAAGACCGCGCCGACCAGTGAGATCGGGATCGCGACGACCGGGATGAGAACCGCGCGGAACGAGCCGAGGAAGAGGAAGATCACGATGACGACGATCAGGAGCGTCTCGGACAGCGTCTTGAGCACTTCGTCGATCGCGTCCTGGATGTACGCCGTCGAGTCGTAGGGGATGCCGACCTTCATGCCCGCCGGAAGCTGCGCCTGGATCTCGGGAAGCGTCGCGCGGAGCCGCTTGACGACGTCCAGGGAGTTGGCCGTCGGCAGGACCCAGATGCCCATGAACGTCGCCGTCTCGCCGTTGAAGCGGACGTCGTCGTCGTAGGTTTCGGCTCCGAGCACGACGTCGGAGATCTCGCCCAGGCGCACCACGACGCCGTCCTTCTCCTTGACGACGAGCTGGCGGAACTCGTCGGCCGTCTGCAGGTCGGTGTTGGCGACCAGGTTGACCGACACCATCGAGCCCTTGGTCTTGCCCAGGGCCGACAGGTAGTTGTTTTCCGACAGGGCGTTGCGCACGTCGGAGGGCGAGATTCCGAGGGCCGCCATCTTCTCGGGTTTCAGCCAGATGCGCATCGCGAACGTGCGGCTCCCGAGGATGTCGGCCCGCTGCACGCCGCTGACGGCGGAGAACTTGGGCTGCACGACGCGCGTCAGGTAGTCGGTGATCTGGTTCTGGTCGAGGTCCGGAGAGGAGAAGCCGATGTACATCGCGGCGAATTGCGTATCGGCCGTCTCGAGCTGGATGATCGGCGCCTCCGCCTCGGGAGGAAGGTCGTTGCGCACCTGGGCGACCTTCGCCTGGACCTGGGTCAGGGCGGCGTTGGTGTCGTAGTTGAGCTTCAGGTGCACGGTGATCGTGCTGACGCCCTGGGCGCTGGACGACTCGAGGTAGTCGATGCCGTCGGCGCTGGCGATCACGCGCTCGAGCGGCGTCGTGATGAAGCCGCGCACGAGGTCGGCGTTGGCGCCGACGTACGCCGTCGTCACCTTCACGACCGCGATGTCGGTCCGCGGGTACTGCCGGACGGTGAGCGAGCGGATCGCCTGCAGCCCGGCGATCAGGATCACCAGGTTGACGACGATCGCCAGCACCGGCCGGCGGATGAAGAGATCCGTCGAGTTTCATTTCAGCTGTCCTCGGGCTTGGGAGCCGGGTTGTTCCCGGGCTGGATCTTGTTGTCGACCTGGACCGCCGCGCCGTTGCGGAGCTTGAAGACGCCGGAGGTGACGACCTCGTCGCCGGCCTTGACGCCCGACGCGACGGCGACCTGGTCCCCGCGGCCCGCGCCCAGCTTGACGAACTGCTGGCGCACGCCTTTGTAGGCCTGGCCTTTCGGATCCTTCATGTCCGCGACGACGAACACCGAGTCGCCGTAGGGCGCGTGGTTGATGGCGGACGCCGGCACCGAGACGATCGCGGCTCCTTGCCGAGGTCGATCTTCGTGTCGACGAACATCCCGGGACGCAGCTTCCCCTCGCGGTTGGCGAACGTCGCCTGGATCTGGACGTTTCGCGTGGCCTCGTCGATGATCGAGTTCGTCGCGGTGAGCTTGCCGGTGAGCTCGGCCCCGCCTTCGATCTTGACCTTGATCTCGTTGCCGCGGCCTCAGCCGCGTCATTTCCTGCTGAGGCACCGAGAAGTTCACGTAGATCGGGTCCATCGACTGGAGCGACACGATCGGCTCCTCCGCCCTCCAGGTACTGGCCGAGGTTGACCTGGCGGATCCCCAGCATCCCGGAGAAGGGCGCCCGGATCGTCTTGCGCGCGATCGTCGCGTTGATCTCCCCGACGCGGGCCTCGGCCTGCTTGAACTCGGCGTCGAGCCGGTCGAAGTCGGCCTTGGGAGCGACTCCCTGTTCGCTCAGCTCGCGCATCCGGTCGAGGTTGAGGCGGCCGAGCTCCCACTGCGCCT
This sequence comes from uncultured Acidobacteriota bacterium, assembly GCA_963829925.1. Lineage (GTDB taxonomy): Bacteria > Acidobacteriota > Thermoanaerobaculia > UBA5066 > Gp7-AA6 > DAHUXD01. The sequence continues at coordinate 317,788 of CAWHKQ010000013.1, read as the reverse complement.
TAGCCGGCGGCGAGCTGCGCCTCCTCCTGCTTCGTGTCCAGCCGGACGAGGACTTCGCCCTCCCGGACGAACTTTCCGGACTCGAAGGAAATCTTCGACACGATCCCCGGAAGGTCCGCGCTGACGGTCACGCCGTGGACGGCGTTCACCGTGCCGATGGCGCTCAACGTCGCCGGCCACTGGTCGCTCTTGGCGACCATCGTGGTGACCGTTTCCGGCGGCATCTGGAAAGCCGCCTGCTGCGCCATACCCTTCTTGATCTGCCCGTATTTCACCGCGCCGATCGTCGCCACGAAGATGGCGATCGCCGCGAGCATGAGAACCAAACGCTTCTTCATGAAACCCAAACCTCCAGCTTCGTACGACTCAGAGGAAACATCCGCCCGCGGGGATGACTCCACTTTCCAAATAAGCCTCTTTTTGCGCTCGGGATTCCGGTTAGCTGCAAGAAAGAGGGCCCCGGTAGAGCCCGCGGGGTCACGGAGAATAACACCGGTTCTCACAAAAAGTTACGGACCTCCAGGTTCCGGGCGGACAGACCATTCTTGCCCTCCGACGTGCCATTTCGCCGCAGAAGTCGATGAACGGGCGCACCACGCGATGCCCGGGCTCGAAGAGTGGTCGAACGGCCAGGGGCGAAATCGACATTTCCAGGTCCCGCGGTGTTGACAGGCCCATCCCCGAATCTACGGAGACTCCGCGCCAGGGTTGTCCCGAGAAGTTGCCCGGCAGGCGCGGAGGCAACCATCCTGCCGCGGGAAGTGTTTCGGGAGCGGGAGGTGCCTGATGACTCCAAAGCTCGCTCCGCCGCCCTTCGCACGCGTCTGGCATGGAATCGTCCCGGCCGAAAAGGCGGACGGATACGCCGAGTATCTCGCCGAGTCGGACCTGGGCGTGAGCGCCTATCAGGCGATCCCCGGAAACCGCGGCGTGTCTCTGCTCCGGCGCGTCGAGGGGAAGCACGTGCACTTTCTGCTCGTCTCGTTCTGGGAAAACGCCGACGCGATCCGGCAATACACGGGGCCGGAGATCGAGCGAGCGCAATACTTCCCGTACGACCTCGAGTGCCTCGTGGAGCCGGAACCGAACGTCGCGCACTACGAGGTTCTGAACCGCGTGGAAGGCTCCGTAGCCGAGCGACCTCGACCCCGCCGCGCCTCGCTGATCGAACGGGCGCTCCGGCTCTCCGTGCCGACCGGCCTCTGGTAGGCCTCTTTTTGGTGGATGTGCCGATGCTCCTGGCCGCCATCGTTCTCATGGCCGCCGCGGTGGTCCGGTCCAGCGACGGCGTCCCGATCCACTACACCGATCAGGGCAAGGGCGAGCCGGCGCTCGTGTTCGTCCACTGCTGGGCCTGTGACCTCCATCTCTGGGACGGCCAGGTGCCCGCCGAGGTACGCGCCGCAGTTCGAGGCCGTGATCATCGAAGGCGTGGGTCACTACCCGATGCTCGGACTCCCGAGCGCTTCAACGAGCTTCTCGCGCAGGCCGTGCGGGACTTCCAGCAGTCGGAGCGCTGATAGCGGGCAGCGAGGCGCCCTAGGCCAGGCCTCTCGCGCCGGAGGCGGGATCCGCTCGGTCCCCGGCCGGCGCATGTCCGGACTCGGACCCCTTCCGCACGTCGCGGAGCACGATCGCCACCACGACCGCGAGCGCGGCGGAGAGCACAGCGCTGATGAGCGCCGACCGCTGGAACCCGCGCGTGAACGCTTCCCGGGCCGCGGCGAGAAGCGCTGCGCCGAGCGCAGCGGGTATCTCCGCGGCCGTGGCCACGGCGCCGCCGAGGGTGCCCCGCGCGGCCTCGGCGAGCTCGGGTGGGACGGCGGCCGGGACCGCGCGGAGCATCGCGCCGCGGTAGACGGCGGTCCCGATGCTGCCGAGGAGCGCGATGCCGAGGGCGCCGCCGAGCTCGGCGCTGGTCTCCGAAATGGCCGAGGCCGCTCCCGCCCGCTCGGGTGGAGCGGCGGTGAGAACGAAGTCGGTGACCAGGGTGATCGCGGGAGCGAGGCCGACCGAGAAGATGACGCGACGAGGCCACCATCGCGGCCAGCCCGGAGGTCGCGGTGACCTGCGCGAGGATCGCAAAGCCGACGGCCGCGACGGCCATTCCGCCCGCCATCACGTACGCCGGGCGAAACCGGCGCACGAGCGCGGGCGTGATCAGCGAACCGACGACGAAGCCGAGCGACCAGGGCAGCGTCCAGAGACCCGCCTGCAAGGGGGAAAGCCCGAGCACGAGCTGAAGGTACTGCGTGATGAAGATGTACGCGCCGAACGACACGAAGATCGCGAGCGTGTACGTGATCAGGGCGACGCTGAAGGCGGGCGCCCGGAAGAGGCGCAGGTCGATCAGCGGATCGGCCAGCGTGCGTTGCCGTCGCAGGAAAACGACGCCGACGGCGATGCCCGTGGCAATCGTCAGCGCCGGCAGCCACCCGAAGCCATGCTCGGCAATCCGCTTCAGGCCGTAGATCACGAGCAGCACGCTCGAAAGCGACAACGCCGCGCTCACGAGGTCGAGCCGCCCGGCGTTGGGGTCGCGGAACTCCGGAAGGAGCCTCGGCCCCACGACGAGCAGCAGCACCATGACGGGGACGTTCAGCAGGAAAACGGCGCCCCAGTGAAAGTGCTCCAGCACGACACCGCCGAGGAGCGGTCCGATCGCGCCGCCGACCGAGTAGCTGGTGATCCAGACGGAGATGGCGACCGTGCGCTGTCTCTGGTCGTGAAACATGTTGCGAATCAGGGACAGGGTCGAGGGCGCCAGCGTCGCGCCGGCGATGCCGAGCAGCGCGCGGGCCGCGATCAGCATGCCGGCGCTGTTGGAGAACGAGGCGATGACCGAGGCGGCCCCGAACGCGGCCGCCCCGATCATCAGCAGCTTGCGGCGGCCGATCCGGTCTCCCAGCGTGCCCATCGTGATCAGCGACCCGGCGATCAGGAAGCCGTAGATGTCGATGATCCACAGGAGCTCGGAGGCGCTGGGCTTCAGGTCGGCGCTCAGAGCCGGCACGGCCAGGTTCAGCACCGTCAGGTCCATCGAGTAGAGGACGCATGGCAGGGCAATCACCGCGAGGCCGATCCACTCGCGGCGGGTCGCTCGAGATGTGTCGCCCGTGCTGATAGGGGGTCCTCGCCGCCGGTGGCCTACGCCTCGACGATCACCTTGAACCCGCCGTAGAGCATCCGCTTCACGTCGAAAGGCATCTTCTCCTCACCGCTCATCATGGCGGCGAGCCGCGGGTCCTTCATCACCTTCTTGTTCACGGCGTCGCGGTGCACCTTGGACTTGTAGACGATCCACGAGAACACGACCGTCTCGCCGGGCTTGGTCTTGATCTGGCGCGGGAACGAGACGCCCATTCCCTTGAACTTCAGGTCGTCGCCGACGCACTCCCGGTACTCCAGGGCCCCGTGCTCGCGCCAGACCTTCCCTGCCTTCGCCGCCATCTTGCGGTAGGCCTCGACGTTCTTCTTCGGCATCGGCAGGACGAAACCATCGACATAACGAGCCATCTGAAACCTCCTCGAAGTTACGGACGTTGTACTACGCCTCGTTGTTGGAGCCATTGCGAAAATCCCTTCCCGCGGCCTGAGGTCCATCAGGAGATCCTCACCTGGATTTCACGCCATTTCTGCAACCGGAATCTCCCCACGCTCAGGCCGCACCGGGTCATGTGGCCGAGCACGATCGCCGTCCAGATGCCGCCGGCGGTGAGCCGGCCCATCGCCTGGAGCACCGCGCAAAGGCCCAGCGGCACGATGATCTGCGAGACGATCGAAATGTAAAGGGGGCCCCGGGTGTCCCCCGTTCCCTGCAGCGCGCCGGTATAGCAGAGAGCCACGGTGACGAACAGCCCCGACACCGCGAGGTACCGCAGCAGCTGCGCGCCGAGGTCGCTCACTGCCGGATCCGTCAGGCCGAAGACGGCCAGAAGCAGCCTCGGCATGGCCAGAAACAGCACTCCGATCCCGGCCGCCAGCATCAGCCCGATGCGGGACGCGACCCACACGCCTTCGACCACCCGGTCGGGATGGCCGGCGCCCAGGTTCTGACCGGAGATCGTGGCCGCCGCGCCCATCAGGCCCACGGACGTCCACGTGATCAGCGAGAAGAGCTCGGTGTACCCGACGGCGTAGGCCGCCTGGGCCGCGGCGCTCTGCGGAAGCGACCCGATGAACCGAAGCAGCAGCAGGCCGGCGACGTTCATCGCGATGCCCTGGACGCCCGTCGGCAGGCCGAACCGGAACAGCTCGCGGATGATCGCCCAGTCCGGCTTCTTGCTCATGCCGGGCTCGAAGTGGATCACCGACTCCGGCCGGGTCATTCGCCACAAGCCGTAGACGCAGACGATCGAGCTGCTCGCGATCGTCCCGAGAGCGGCGCCGAGGGTGCCCAGCCGGGGAATGAGGACGACATTGAAGACGATCGTCAGCGCCGTCATCATCACTCCCAGCCGGAGAGGGGTCCGCGAGTCGCCGGCCGATCGGAAGGCCGCGCTCAGCATGAAGAACACCATCATGCCGAGGATCCCGGCGAGCATCGGGCGCAGGAAGGGCAGCGCCTGGGCCTGAACGTCCGGCGCGGCGTTGACGAGGCCGAGCAGAGTCGGCGCCGCCAGCCATCCCGCCGCCCCGAGGGCCGCCGACATCCCGGCCGCCGTCAGGAAGGACTGGTAGACGACGCGATTCACCATGTGCGGCTGGTTGGCGCCGGCGAAGCGCGCGACCAGCACGCCCATGCCGCTGAAAACCGTGCTCGCGAACACGATGACGACGATCACGATCTGCCAGCTCACCCCGATGGCGGCGTTGGCCGTGTATCCGACGAAGTGCCCGACCATCGCGTGGTCGATGATCCCCTGCATGCCCGCGATGATGTTCTGCAGCATCGTCGGCCAGGCGATCTTCCACACCGCCGGGCCGATCGGGCCTTCGACGAGCGAGCGATCGAACGTCCGCACTTTCGCCTGGGGAGTCGACATGCGGCGCCCATTATCCGGGTTCGCCGGAATCCGGCGCTCCAGCCCCGCGCCCACAGGGTCTCATCCCGCGGCCTGCGGCCTGTACAGCATCAGGAGTCGCATCGCGTCTCTCCTCCTCGATCGGGCCGGGCACCGAACGGTATCGACCCGACTCCTACTCATACGTCGAACGAGCGGCCGGAATTTCGACAATTCGGGTTGAAAGTGAGATTGGAAGGGTCTCGTCACGCCGTCGAGCGGGCGACCTCTCCGCCGGTCATAGAGTAGCGGCCGGATGATCGTCCACCTGCTCGACGGCACGTACGAGCTGTTTCGCCATTTCTACGGGATCCGACGCGGCATCAAGGGCGGGGAAGATCCTCCGTTCGGCGCCGTGGCGGGCGTGCTGCACACGGTGGCGCAGATGCTGGAAGGCGGAGCGACGCACATCGGCGTCGCGACGGATCACGTCATCGAGTCGTTCCGCAACGACCTCTGGCCGGGCTACAAGACCGGCGAAGGCATGGAGCCGGCCCTCTGGGCGCAGTTCCATCCGCTCGAGGAGGCGCTCGCGGCCATGGGCGTGGCGGTCTGGCCGATGGTGGAGCTCGAGGCCGACGACGGGCTCGCTTCCGCCGCGCACCTGGCGGCCGCCGACGCGCGCGTGGAAAAGGTCTGCATCTGGACACCGGACAAGGACCTGGCGCAATGCGTCATCGGAGATCGGGTGGTGCAGGTCGATCGAAAGAGCAACCAGATCCGGGATGCGGACGGCGTCCGCGCCCGATACGGCGTGGCGCCGGCGCGCATCCCGGACTATCTCGCCATCGTGGGCGACGCCGCGGACGGCTTTCCGGGACTCCCCGGCTGGGGACCCAAGACAGCCGCGCGGCTCATCGACCGCTACGGTCCGCTCGAAGAGTTCCCGCTCGAGGTCCTCGGGGACAAGCGCGAGAGCGCGCTGCTGTTCAAGAACCTCGCGACGCTGCGCACCGACGCGCCGCTCTTCGGCGACGTGGAGGAGCTGCGCTGGCGAGGCGCGACGCCGTCGTTTGCGGCCGCGGCCGAAAAGATCGGCGATGCCCGGCTGGCGCCGCGGGTGCTCGCGCTCGAGAGCCGGCTCGTTCGGTAGAAAAGCCCGGCGCGCTTCCCTTCTTCCGCCGGTAAACGCCACCCTGACCCCCCTCACCCCAACCCGATAACGCCGGCCTATGGCCGGCGTTGCCTACTGCCGGGGGTTTGCCTTTGGTGGTCGGCTCCCCCCCTTCGGGGGGCGAGGGAGGTCTTATTACTCGCCACACGGTTCATACCGCTCGCGGCGCGGGGAGTCTCCCAGAGGGGAGGAGCCCCGCGCCGCGGGAGCCGCAGCGAGGGAGGGATCAGGCCTGCGGTCGAGCCTGCTGGCGAGCCGCAGGCCGGTGCGGCGAAGCCGCAGATCCCGGACGAGCGGAGGCGACGTTCAGCGCCCCAGGATGGAACGGGCCGTCGGAGAGAGCCTCAGGGTCTCGGGAGGCCGCTTCAGGCGGCCCGCGAGAGCCTTCGCCGTCCCGTTCCAACGCTCGGAACGGCCGAGCTCTGCGAGATAGCGTTCGTACGCGGCCGCATCCCGAAAGGCCGAGAAGAACACCACCACGTTCTCACCTTCGCGAACCGGAAGAGCGGGGAACGTGTTGGGGCTGCTCTCGGTCACGAAGCGACCGAGGATCGGGGCCCCCGCCTGTTCGAAGAGGGGCGTGACCTCACGTTCGAAGAAGTCCATCAGCGCGTCGCCGGCAGGCGCGTCGAGATGGTAGATCGTCGCGATCACGAGCCCCTTCGGCACGTCTGTGGACCCGGGGGCGGGACGCTGGACCTGACCCAGCGAGAACCCTGCCGTCGATCGGGCCGGGCGCAGCAGCAGCACGTTGTCGGAGTCGATCATCGTCGCGTTCGCCGCTTTGCTGTGCGCCTTCCACGCAGGACCTCCGTAGAAGGCGCCGAGCGCTCGGGCGCGTTCCGGCATGTCCGGGAATCCACGAAGCCAGACGAACCGGTTCGGGTCGTCGAGATCGCGGAACTGGCCGAGGACTCTCATCCCCTGGGCTTCCTGGGTTTCGATGAACTCCCGGTCGAACAGATCGATGAGAACGTCACGCTGCCCCGGATGGAGCGTGTACTGCCTGAGCTCAACGATGGGACAGCACGCGTTGGCCATCGTGGAGTCACCTCCCACTGCAGGCACCGAAGCCGAGCCCAGCACGCCGAGCGCCAGCGGCAGCGCCGTGACGAGAGATCGCCGCATGCGCGTTCACCCGTCCGGTCAGGGCCTTCTCAGCGGGATGAGCTCTTTCAGGCGATCCTCCCGGAGATAGAGGGCGAGCCAGACGCAGAGCCCGAGCGCGATCGGAATGTAGACCGGATCGCCGACCCGCCAGTGCGTCAGGATGATCCCGCCGACGTACCCGGCCATGAGAATCGCGCCGAGAACCGCGGTCGTGGGGATCAGGTAGAGCGCGACGCACGTGAGCTCGAGAACCGCCAGCGGCTTGAGCATCGACGCGGGAATCCCCAGGTGCGCCATCCCCTCCTCGACCTTGGGTCCGCCCATGAACTTCATGGCCGCGCTCATCACGAACATGAGCGAGACCAGAACCGAGAGCACCCGACCCGTCCACATCAATTTTCGGTTCGCTGCCGTCATCTTCCCTCCATCAAGTGATTTCTGCCGCCCTCAGCCCGCGCCCGCGAGCTGCGATGTTTTCATCAAGACCGCGGGCCAACTGATTGCGGGCTCCTCGGCCACGGTGCACCTCTGTCGAGCCGTTCCGACCATCGTCCCGGGAGGTGTTTCGGCTGCGGGCGATGCGGCCCGCGGAGGCTATCACCGGCGCCGGCCGCTCCCCGCTTCGGCGACGACGCCGGTTTAGACTTGGGCCCCAGAGTGAGCGACACCATCCTGTTCGCTCTGACGCTCGGCTCGGCGCTCGGCTGCGGGCTGATGGCCGGAGCCTTCTTCGCTTTTTCATCCTTCGTCATGAAGGCCCTGGCCCGCCTCCCTCCGGCGCAGGGAATCGCCGCCATGCAGTCCATAAACGTCGCGGTGATCAATCCCGTGTTCCTGGAGGTGTTCCTGGGGACAGCGGCAACGTCCGCCCTGCTGGCCGTCTGGTCGCTGGTCCGGTGGCACGAACCCGGCGCCGCTTACCTCCTCGCCGGCAGCCTGCTCTACCTCGTCGGCACGTTTCTGGTGACGATGGTGTTCAACGTGCCGCGCAACGACGCGCTGGCGGCCGTCGATCCGGGAAGCGCCGAGGGCGCCACGCTGTGGGCCGGCTACCTCACCCGCTGGACCGCGTGGAACCACGTGCGGACCGTCGCGGCCCTCGCTGCGGCGGCAGCGCTCACCCTGGCGCTTCGCTTTCTCCACGTGTAGGGCTTCCGAGCCGTCAGCCGGAACGGATGGACAGGGCGTGGTGGAACACGTTGCGCGGGTCCCAGCGCGCCTTCGCCTGCTGCAGCCGGCGATAGTTGTCCTTGTAGTACAGGGTGTGCCACGGGACGCCGGAGGTGTTCCAGGACGGATCCGCGAGGTCCACATCGGGGTGGTTGATCATCGCGCCGTCGTTGAGCTCGCCGGGCACGGGCACGCCCCCGGTTTCCGAGAACAGATCGCGATAGAGCGCGCGGACCCACGCCAGGGAGCGGGCTTCCTCCTGCGGATCCCCCCAGCCGACCGAGCAGGACGTCGTGAGAATCGAGTCCCGTTGGGCCGATGCGGTCGTGTCCGGCGCCACGGTGTTGACTCTTCCGCCGTAGGTTGCGAGACCCACCATTCCGCCCGCCACGTCGTGATCCGTCCGGGTCAGGTAGCGGTAGGCGACGTCGATCTGGCGCTCCGTGAGGCGCCTGCGGAAGAACGCGTCCTTGCCCTTGAACAACGCTCCCCCGGAGACCGCTCCGAAGAGCTCGGGGAAGGGGTTGAGGGCAAAGCCCAGCCAGGAGCTTCGCTCGACCGTACGGGTGTGAAGCACGCCGACGCCGTCGTTGATGGCCGCGAGGTGGTCATCGAAAAGCCGCTCGGCCTTCAGCCCGGCGGTCGACAGCCCCTTGAGCTCGAGCTTTCCGGACACGCGGCGCAACAAGAAGAGCGTGCTGAACAGGTCGGCGTAGGGAGAGTTTGCGCCGCTGTGCCGCTCGCACCACTCCCCGTAGTTCCGCACCAGCCTGGTGAAGGCCGCCTCGCCGACGTCCTCCCAGCTCCACGCCGCTCGAAACGTCAGGATCGATTCCGGCGCCCTCGGTAAGAGCGAGGCGGGTTCGGTGCCGCCGGCGCCCGGCGACCGAAACCAGAAACGCGTGACGACACCGAAGTTGCCCCCTCCGCCGCCGGTGTGCGCCCACCACAGTTCGCGGTTCGGGTCGGACGCCTCCCGGGTCGCCACCACGCTCCTTGCGGTGCCGGCGGCATCCACGACGACCACCTCGACGCCGTACAGATGATCCGCCGCGAGTCCATGCTGCCGGCACAGGAATCCAAAGGCGCCGCCCGACACGTGCCCGCCCATGCCGATGTCCGGGCTCTCACCGGCGGGGATGGTCACCCCCCATCCCAGGAACAGCCTTCGGTACGCCTCGCCGAGCGTGGTCCCGGCCTCGATCGCGAAGGCGCCCTTCTCCGGGTCATACGAAACCCCCGTCATCAGCGAGGTATCGATCAGGACCCGCGCCGCCGGGTCGTCCACGAAGCCCTCGAGGCAGTGCCCTCCGCTCCGCACGACGACCCGCGCGTCGTCCCGCACCGCGTCCTGCACGGCGTCCACGACGTCATCGCGTCGAGCCGACGAGGCGGACGTAGTCGGGTTTGCCTGCGAAACGCCTGTTGAATCCCCGGCGGACGAGGTCCGCGTAGCGCGGGTCACCCGGCTCGATTCTGGCGGACAAGAATCGCTCTCCCTCGACTCAGCGCTTCGCGTTCTCTTCCATCTTCTCGCGCTGGCGCTCTTCCTGCTCGCGGAGCTCAGGCGTGAACTCGTCGCCGAAGTCCTCCATCTCGAACACCTGCCGGATCTCGATCTCGGACTCCGTGCCCGGAAACGGGTTCGGGGCGCGCTTCATCCACTCGATCGCCTCTGCCAGCGACTTCGTCTGAATCATCCAGAAGCCGGCGACCAGCTCCTTCGTCTCGGCGAAGGGCCCGTCGATGACCGTGCGCTTGTCGCCCGAGAAACGGATGCGAGCTCCCTTCGAGCTCGGCTGGAGCCCTTCGCCCGCGAGCATCACGCCGGCCTTCACCAGCTCGTCGTTGAACTTCCCCATGTCTTCCAGTTCCTTCATTTCCGGCATAACGCCCGCCTCCGACTTCGGGTCGGCTTTGACCAGCACCATGAATCGCATCGTCCATTACTCCTTCGAATTTTCGAGCCGGGCTTCCGGACGACATCGGCCGGATTCGAACCCTGGCTCTGCAGGTATGTCGAACGAAAGGCCGTCAGATCGACAGGCCTCTCCTCCGGGATCGCAATTCGTCGAGGCTCCAGGGCCCCGGCCCCGCGGCGGACAAATAAAGCCAGAGAAACGAAAACAAGATGGCATTCGCCCCCTGGTTGAGGACCGGCCAGAGGCCGCTCGGCGCGTGGCCGAGGAAGTACGCGATCGCCATCTGGCCCGAGAGAATGAAAGCCACAGGACGCGTGAAAAGCCCGATGAGCAGGAGGAAGCCGCCGAACGTCTCCAGGACCCCGGCGAACCAGGCCAGCGACCCGACTTCGGCCGTGCCGCCGCCCGGCATGACGGGAGCCGGAAAGCCGAACAGCTTGGTGGTGCCGAACAGCAGGAACAGGAAGGCGGCCACGATCCGGAGAACGCTGAGGAGATACGGCGCCGCCGCGCGCCAGCCGGACACGAGCGTGTTGTCTTTCATGATCCTCCTAGTTGACGAGGCTGATTAAGTTCGGGATCCCTCGTCGCTTTGCTCCTCGGGATGACACTTGTAGCCTGTCATCCCGAGCGAAAGCGAGTCAGCCGGCCACCGACCCGGCCACCAGAGGCAAGCCCGCGGCGGTAGGGAACGCCGCCGAAGGCGGCGTTTACGCAACCCTCGGCCGTAGGCAACGTCGTGGGAAGCACGGCGTTCATCCCGAGCTCGTCCGCCAACGATCGGTATCTAAGCCCGTCCCTCGAGGCCCAGGATGTTCCCGGACGGATCTTTGAACCACGCCAGCTTCATCGGGCCCGCGGTATGGATGTCTCCCTTGCGGGTCATCTGGGGGATCTCGTCGTAGTGCTCGAACGACACGCCTTTGCCCTTGAGCTCCTGGACCGTCTTCTCGACGTCTTTCACGGACCACGCGGCGGCCGTCCCCTTGTTCGTCCCCGCATACTGCGAGACGTAGACCGTCACCTTGCCGTCGCCGCACTGGTACGTCACGGCGCCCTCGGGCATCTCGGCCACCTTCTTGAGCCCCAGGGCTCCCTCGTAGAACTTCCTGGCCGCCTGGAAATCCTTCACCGGAAGCATCGTCTGAACGTCCGCGTCACCCAGCATGGTGTTCCCCTTTCCAGCTCGTAACTGTTTCCCGGTCGGCCGGTCCCTTGTCTTCGAGGATCGGCCGGACTTCAATCGTTCCGAAGCGTGCGGGCGGAAGCCGTCCCGCGATCGCGATGGCTTCATCGAGGTGCCGCGCGTCGATCAGTACGTAGCCCGCGAGTTGCTCGCGCGTCTCCGCGAACGGGCCGTCGGTCACGAGACGTTTGCCGTCGCGAACCCGCACGCTCGTCGCCGTGGTCGTCGGATGAAGCTGAGCGCCGCCCACGTACTGGCCGCCCGCCGTGGTTTCCTCGACGAATCGGCCGCACTCCGCCAGGATCGGCGCTTTGTCGCTGCGCGCCTCGAAGGCCTGCTCGTCGTAATGGATCAACAGCAAGAACTTCACGTCCGCCTCCACCCCTGAATCGAACGGCCGGAGCCCGGATCGACAGGCGTACTGCAATTCCTAGCACGCCGCGTGCCGGTATGGCGCCAAACGGCCCCAGAAACGGCTTCCGCGAGGCCGAGGTTGAAATAGACTTCCTCCTTCAACCCGGGAGGCCCCATGCGAGTTGCCGTTCGGGTTCTCGGAGCCGGGCTTGCCTGCTTCGTCGGCGCGGTGGCTATGGCCGCCACGCTCACCGTGACGAATGCGTCGACTGGATCGAGCAGCTCGCGTTCGAGCAGATCACCGGCGGCTGCGGGGGCGGGAACTACTGCCCTCTGAACAACAACACGCGCGGCCAGATGGCGGTGTTCCTCGTGAGGACGTTCGGGCTCTGACAGGCAGCCGGTCCGGGTCGCGTCCATCGACACCCGAGCTCGGAATCACTAGCATCCCGCATGCCCGGGGACGCCGCCGCTGCCGTCGATGCGGTCTATCGGTCCGACTGGGGCCGGATCGTGGCCACTCTGATCCGCCTGGTCGGCGACTTCGACCTCGCGGAAGAGGCCGCGCAGGAAGCCTTCACCGCCGCCGTGGGCCAGTGGGAGGACTCCGGGGTTCCACCAGTTCCCGCGCGCCTGGATCATCCAGACGGCCCGGCACAAGGCCATCGACCGCATCCGCCGCCAGGCGCGGTTCGCGGAGAAGCTGGAGACGTACGCCGCCTCCGAGCTAGAGACGACGGCCGAGCCCGGGATCGAGACCGGCGAGATCCCGGACGACCTGTTGCGCCTGATCTTCACGTGCTGCCATCCGGCCCTGGCGCTCGAGACGCAGGTCGCCCTGACGCTCCGTACGGTCGCGGCGCTCGAGACCGACGAGATCGCGCGCGCGTTTCTCGTGCCCCCGGCGACGATGGCGCAGCGCCTGGTTCGCGCGAAGCGCAAGATCCGCGACGCCGGGATCCCTTACACCGTGCCGGACACGAGCGACATGCCCGAACGCCTCGACGCCGTCCTGACGGTGATCTATCTCGTCTTCAACGAGGGCTACGCCGCGACGCGGGGCGAGACGCTCCTGCGGACCGACCTCTCCGCCGAGGCGATCCGGCTCGGGCGTCTGGTGCGGTCGCTGACTCGCGCCGGCGCCTCCGCCCGGAAGTCACCGGGCTCCTCGCTCTGATGCTCCTTCACGATTCGCGGCGCCACGCCCGCACCGACGACGCCGGCGACATCGTGCTCCTCGAGGAGCAGGATCGCGGCCTCTGGGACCAGGCGCAGATCGCCGAGGCCCTGCCGCTCGTCGAGGAGGCGCTGCGCGGCGGACCCCGTCCCTTCGCCCTTCAGGCGGCCATCGCCGCCCTGCACTGTCAGGCGGCCAGAGCGGAAGAAACGGACTGGCCCCAGATCGTCGCGCTCTACGACGTCCTGGAGCGCGTGGAGCCCTCGCCCATCGTCTCGCTCAACCGCGCGGTCGCCGTCGCGATGGTGGACGGGCCCCGCGCCGGACTCGCCCTCATCGACGCCGTCGCCGGCGAGCTGGACGGCTATTACCTGCTCCATGCCGCGCAGGCCGACCTCCTGCGCCGCGACGGCTCAACCGCGCGGGCGGCCACGAGCTACGCGCGGGCGCTCGAGCTCGCGACGAACGAGAGCCAGCGCCGCTACTTCGAACGTCGGCTGCGCGAGCTCGAGCCGCCGGACGCGTGAACCGCAGCCCGTAGCTGGAACAGACCATAGCGTGGAGGGAGCATCGCACCCCTCACCCCGACTCTCTCCCCCGCAGAGGAAATGATAAGAGCATGCTCAGAACTCTCCCTCTCCCCACTCAGCGGGAAGGGGTGAGGCCCTGTCGAAACCTTTTCGAGTCGGATTCGTTTCTGCAGCCAAGAGGTGCCCATGCGACGGACGAACCTGTGTCTTGCTGTCGTCTCGGTCCATGTCCTGGCGTTCTGCCGCGCCGGTCGTGGCCCAGACCTCGGGCCTCGAACAGAAGTACGGCGTCCAACTCAAGGCCTTCGAGGAACGCGCCCGCAAACTGATGCAAACCGACCATACGACGGGGCTCGCCATCGCTCTGATGATCGGCGACGAGACCTGGGCGAAGGCTTTCGGCTTCGCGGACGTCGAGGACGGTTCGCCGATGAAGCCGGAGTCCTCCTTCCGCATGGCCTCGGTCACCAAGCCCATGACGGCGGTCGCCGTGCTGCAGCTCGTCGAGAAGGGCAAGATGGATCTCGACGCTGAGATCCAGACTTACGTGCCCTATTTTCCGAAGAAGAAACAACCGGTGACCGTCCGCCAGCTCCTCGCGCACCTCGGCGGCATCTCCCACTACAAGGACTACGCCAAGGAGCTCCACATCAAGGAGCACAAGGACACGAAAGAGGCGATCGCCATCTTCCAGGACTTCGACCTCGTGGCCGAGCCCGGCACCAAGTACCGGTACAGCTCGTACGGCTACAACCTGCTCGGCGCGGCGATCGAAGGCGCGTCGGGCCAGCCCTACGGCGAGTACATGCGCGAGCACGTGTGGGGGCCGGCCGGAATGGCCGACACGCACATGGACGACCCGCGCGCGATCATCCCGAACCGCGTGCGCGGCTACGACCGGGAGAACGGGAAGCTCGTCAACTCGGAGTTCGTGGACGTCAGCAGCCGCTTCGCCGGCGGCGGAACGCGGTCGACGGTCCTGGATCTCCTGAAGTTCGCTCGCGCGTCCCTGGACGGCCGCCTCCTCCCGAAGGCCCGCCTGGACGAGATGATGACTCCCGCGACCCTCAAGAACGGCCACTACACCAACTACGGGCTGGGGTGGGGTATCGACCCCCAGAACGGCCGGTTCCTGGTGGCGCACGGCGGCTCGCAGAACGAGACGCGCACGCTGGTGATGATCGTCCCGCACCGGCGGATCGCGATCGCGGCGGCCACGAATTTCGAGTCGGGCGACCCCCAATCGTACGTACAGGCCCTCGTCGCGGAAGTCTTCGGTGAGCGTTGGGACGATTCGGGCGGCTCGCCGGCCTTCGTGTCCGACAAGGCGGAACGCGCGCCGTTCCGAACGGCGCGCGATGCGTTCCAGTTCGGCCTGGCGGCTTACGAGAAAAAGGGCGGCGCGCTGACGCAGGACCCGGAGAAGCTCCGCAAGGCGTTCGCGTTCTTCAATCGATGCGTCGGAAGGAGCTCCGGGAAAAACGCCGAGTCCGAGGCGAAGACCTGCCAGGACGGTCTCCATCCGATGACGGGCGAGCCGATCCCGGCGGTCGGCTCCCACATGGCCCAGGCCCTGTCGGGCACGGGCGGCGTTTCGTCCCTGGAGCCGTACCACGCGAAGGGTCCGGCGGCATTCTTCGCGGACTACATCGCTCTCTACAAGAGAGATTCGCGCGTCCCCTCGGCCTATCGGTTCTCGTCGGGCTTCGAACGGCAGGTCGCGAAGTGGAACCGCGACTGGTCCCGCACGTTCGAGCCCTCGGTCTGGAAGGCAGCGCTCTCGGGGCCCGATGCCGGGCCTCTCAAGACGAAGTTCGCCAACGCGTCCATCTATCCCGACCTTTCGAGCGACCTGGACAACGCCGCGCTGGCGGGTTGCCGGGACGGCCGCAAGGAAGAGAGCCTCGGCGCCGCGACGCTCGAATCGGAGCTCTATCCGGCTTCCGCCTCCTCGGGGACGACACTGGCCGCGACCAAGCTCTGCCTCGGAGAGCCGGTCGAACAGGCTCGCGTCCTTCTGCAGAAAGCCCGGACGCTCGATGGAGGCGAGGAGTTCACGGGTCCCGGCTACCTCAACCGCCTGGCGTTCACCCTCGCGGAGGCCGGACGACTCGACGCCGGGACGCAGCTCCTGCGGCTGGCCATCGAGATGCATCCCCGGGAGGGCAACCTCCACGACAGCCTCGGCGAGCTCGAAGCGCGGGCCGGGCGAACGGACGCCGCAATCGCGGCCTACCGGAAGGCGCTCGAGCTCGATCCGAAGCTCGAGAGCTCGAAGGCGGCGCTGGAGACGCTCGAGAAGAAGGAGAAGCCCCGGCCGTAAAAAGACGGCGGAACATTCTGCGGCGTCGATCGTCTGGAAAGGTGGACACAGGAAGACGGAATTGACCTTACGCCTGATCGCCGTCCTCACGCTGGCTTGCCTCGCGCCGAGGCTGGCCGCCCAGGAGCACCCCGTCGTCGCCGGGCCGGTCGCGACGCAGAAGCTGCAGGAGGAGATCGCCGCGCGGGATCGTCAGCTCTTCGAGACCGTCTTTGTTCGGTGCGACGCCGACGCGCTCGCGGGACTGCTGACGGACGATTTCGAGTTCTACCACGACAAGTTCGGACAGGTGGCCGCCTCGCCGCAGCAGTTCGTCGACAACGTCCGGAAGGGATGCGCGGCGCAGGCCACCGGCCAGAACGTCCGCGCGCGCCGCGAGCTGGTGGACGGTTCCATGGCGGTCTACCCGGTGAACAACTACGGCGCGATCCAGACGGGCAGCCACCGCTTCTTCGGCGTCGAGGCCGGCAAGCCGGAGAAATTGCGCGAGAGCGGGAAGTTCTTCCATCTGTGGCGCCAGGCGGACGGTCGATGGAAGCTCGCGCGCGTCTTCAGCTACGACCACCGTCCGGGGGACTGAGCGGTTCGCTTCAGCCCGCCAGCCCGGACAGCATCGCCCGGTCCGTCTCGATCCCGTCCATGGCTGGATGGGGGGAGAGGAGACCTTTCTTGCCGGGCAGGGCTATAGATCTCCCTCTCCCGGCGGGAGAGGGGGGTTTGAAGGAACCATCCCGGGTTTTCGATCCACTCCAATGTGAGTTGTCGCGAGGGGCCAAGGGCCTCACCCCAAGTGGTTTAGCTGTGTGACTCGCAGGAGACCGGCCTCCTGGAATCCCTCGACGGTAGTATTCGTTTCGCCTTTGCCGGCCCGACACGACGCGGCCGGCGCTCTCATGGAGGACTCTTTGACGACTCTCCGGCGCGCGGGCGCCTCTCTCCTTCTTCTACTGATCCTCGCGACGGGAACCCTCGGCGCGGCGGGCCAGGCTCCGGCCCGACCTCAGAAGGCCAGGGCTTCGGCCGCGGCCGCGCCGGCGGCCCCTCCCGAAAAGGTCGCCTCCGTCGAGGGCATCACCGAGTACCGGCTCGACAACGGGCTGCGCGTCCTGCTCTTCCCGGACCCGGGCAAACCGACGATCACGGTCAACGTGACGTACCTGGTCGGCTCGCGGCACGAGAACTACGGCGAGACGGGCATGGCCCACCTGCTCGAGCACCTGCTCTTCAAGGGGACGCCGAAGCACCCCAACATTCCGCAGGAGCTGACGGCGCATGGCGCGCGCCCGAACGGCTCGACCTGGTTCGACCGCACCAACTACTACGAGACGTTCCAGGCCTCCGACGAGAACCTGGCGTGGGCTCTCGACCTCGAAGCCGACCGGATGGTCAACTCCTTCGTCGCGAAGAAGGACCTCGACAGCGAGATGACCGTCGTGCGCAACGAGTTCGAAGCCGGAGAGAACGATCCCGGCGGCGATTCTCGAGGAACGCGTCCTCTCGACGGCGTTTCTCTGGCACAACTACGGCAAATCCACGATCGGCTCGAAGGCCGATCTCGAGAACGTCCCGATCGACCGGCTGCAGGCGTTCTACCGGACGTTCTACCAGCCGGACAACGCGGTGCTGCTGGTGGCCGGCCGGTTCGACGAGGCCGAAGACGCTCGACCTGATCCAGAAGACCTTCGGCAGGATCCCGAAGCCCCAGCGCGCGCTTCCGGAGTTCTACACCCTCGACCCGACGCAGGATGGCGAGCGGCAGGTCCGGCTCGAGCGCGTGGGCGACGTCCAGGCGGTCGCGGCCGCGTACCACGTGCCGTCGGGCACGCACCCGGACTCAGGCGCCGTCCAGCTCCTCGAGGAGACGCTGACCTCGACACCGTCGGGCCGGCTCTACAAGGCCCTCGTCGAGACGAAGAAGGCCACCTCCGTCGGCGGCTACTTCATGGCCCTCCACGATCCGGGTTTCATCCTCTTCGACGCGGAGGTCCTCAAGGACCAGCCGGTCGAGGACGCCAGGGCCACGCTGGCGAAGACGGTCGACGCGGCCGCGGGCGCGACGCCCGTCACGAAGGAAGAGGTGGACCGCGCCCGCGCGACGCTGCTGAAGAACATCGACCTGATGCTCAACAGCGCCGACCGCGTGGGCCTCCAGATGTCCGAGTACATCGGCCAGGGCGACTGGCGGCTCTTTTTCCTCCAGCGGGATCGGATTCGCCAGGCCACGGTGGAGGACGTGCGGCGCGTGGCGGCGGCGTACCTGAAACCCTCCAACCGCACGATCGGCGTCTTCGTCCCGACGGCGAAGCCCGACCGATCCGAGATTCCCCCGCCGCCCGCCGTGGCCGACATCGTCAAGGACTACAAGGGCGACGCGGCCGTCGCGACGGGAGAGGCGTTCGACCCTTCCCCCGCCAACATCGACTCGCGGACGAAGCGCTCGACGCTGCCGGCGGGACTGAAGCTCGCCCTGCTGCCCAAGAAGACGCGGGGCGGAACGGTCGTCGCGACGATGACGCTCCGTTTTGGCGACGCGAAGAGCCTGGTCGGCAAGTCCACGGCCGCGGATCTGGCCGCCGACATGCTGATGCGCGGCACGGCGAAGCACACGCGCCAGCAGATCAAGGACGAGCTCGACCGCCTCAAGGCCCGGATGGGCGTGGGCGGGCGCGCGACGTCGGCGAGCCTCACCATCGAGACCGTTCGCGAGAACCTCCCCGCCGTGCTGCGGCTGGCTGCCGAGGTCCTGCGCGAGCCCGCGTTCCCTGCCGAGGAGTTCGAGGAGCTCCAGCAGGAGAACCTGGCCGCGATCGACCAGCAGAAGAGCGAGCCCGATGCGCTCGCCGGCAATTTCTACCAGCGTCACATGAGCCCCTACCCGAAGGGAGACGTCCGGTACGTCGAGACGCTCGACGAAGCGTCGGAGGCCTACCGCTCGGCCACGGTCGAGGACGCGAAGAAGTTCTACGCCGGCTACTACGGCGCTTCCAACGGGGAGCTCGCCGTCGTCGGAGACTTCGACGAGGAGGAAATCTCGGCGCTCGCCGCCGAGCTCTTCGGCGGGTGGAAGAGCCCGGCCGCCTTCGAGCGCGTCCCGATGCCCTACCAGGAGGTCGCCTCCGTCCAGAAGAGGCTCGAGGCGCCCGACAAGGCCAACGCCTTCTTCATCGCCGGGCAGAACCTCGCGATCCGCGACGACGATCCGGACTACCCGGCGCTCCTCCTCGGCAACTACATGCTCGGCGGAGGCTTTCTGAACTCGCGCCTCGCGACACGCATCCGCCAGAAGGATGGGCTGTCCTACGGCGTGGGCTCGTCGTTCTCCGCCTCTCCCCTGGACCGCTCCGGCACGTTCGCGGCGTACGCCATCTACGCGCCTCAGAACGCGGACCGTCTCGAGGCGGCCTTTCGGGAGGAGATCGCGCGCGTCCTCGAGAAAGGCTACGAGGCCAGGGAGATCGCCGAGGCCAAATCGGGCTGGCTCCAGTCCCGGCAAGTGGGCCGCGCACAGGACGCGAGCCTGGCGCGCACGCTGGCGACCAACCTCTATCTCGACCGCACGCTGGCGTGGGACGCCGAGCTCGAGAGGAGGGTCGCGGCGCTGACCGAGGCCGAGATCCTCGCGGCGATGCGCAAATACCTGGACCCCTCGAAGATGTCGATCGTCAAGGCCGGAGACTTCGCGAAGTCCGAAAAGGAGACGCAGGCGAAATGAGATTCCCCATCCGTCACGGCGCCATGGCTCTGGCTCTCACTGTCACTATTTCCGCGCCCGCGGCGACGCCGCCGGTGGCAAAGAAGGTTCCGCACATGCAAACGCTGCACGGCGACAACCTCGGGGACGAGTACTTCTGGCTGCGCGAACGGGAAAACCCCGAGGTTCGCAAGTACCTCGAGGCCGAGAACGTCTACACGGACGAGATCATGAAGCCGACCGAGAGCCTTCCAGAAGACGCTCTACGACGAGATGCTCGGGCGGATCAAGGAGACCGACCTCACGGTCCCTTACCGGGACGGCGCGTACCTCTATTACACGCGCACCGAGAAGGGAAAGCAGTACACGATCTACTGCCGGAAGAAGGGCAGCCCCGAGGCCGCCGAGGAGATCTACCTCGACGTCAACGCCCTCGCCGAGGGCGAGCGGTTCATGAGCGTCGGGCAGCGCAGGATCACCGACGACGGGCGGATCCTCGCGTACACGACCGACAACACCGGCTTCCGCGACTACACGCTAAGCATCAAGGACCTGACGACGGGCAAGAACTTTCCCGACAAGGTCGAGCGCGTGGCCTCGGCGGCGTGGGCGGCCGACAACAAGACCCTCTTCTACACGACGACCGATCCCGCCAAGCGGTCCTACCGGCTCTGGCGGCACACCCTCGGCGCCGATCCGAAGACCGACGCCCTGATCTACGAGGAGAAGGACGAGCGATTCGGGGTCCGCGCCTGGCGTACGCTCGCCGGCGCCTACCTGATGTTCCCGTCGGGAGCCACACGACCTCCGAGGTGGCGCTTCCTCGACGCCGCCGATCCGACCGGCACGCCCTCCCTGATCGCACCCCGGGTCCAGGACCGGGAGTACGCCGCCGACCATCGCGGCGATCTCTTCTACATCCTGACCAACGACCAGGGGCGCAACAACCGCCTCGTCACGGCGCCCGTCGCCGATCCGCGGGCGGAGAACTGGAAAGAGATCGTCCCGCACCGCAAGAACGTCATGCTCTCCGACATCGACCTCTTCGCCGACTGGGCCGTGCTCTCCGAGCGGGAAGACGCGCTCCCGCGGCTCCGCGTCATGAACCTGAAGACCGGGGCTTCGCCCGCGTGGACTTCCCCGAGGCGATCTACGCCGTGGGGCTGGGGAACAACCGCGTCTTCGACACGTCGACTCTCCGCTTCGAGTACGAGTCCTTCACCACGCCGCCCTCCGTCTACGACTACGACATGGCGACGCGCGGGCGGACGCTCCTGAAGCAGAAGGAGGTTCTCGGCGGTTACGACCCCTCGCGCTACACCTCCGAGCGCCGCTACGCGACCGCGTCCGACGGCACGAAGGTCCCGATCTCGCTGGTCTACCGCAAGGGGCTCGTCCCCGACGGCAAGGCCCCGATGCTCCTGACCGCGTATGGCTCCTACGGAGCCTCCTCCGACGCCGGCTTCGACTCGACCGTGATCAGCCTGCTCGACCGCGGGGTCGTCTACGCCGTCGGGCACATCCGGGGCGGCGGCGACCTCGGCAAGCCGTGGCACGACGCGGGCCGCATGATGTCGAAGAAGAACACCTTCACCGACTTCATCGCCGTGGCCGAGACCCTCATCGCCGACAAGTACACCTCCCGGGACCGTCTCGTCATCGAGGGCGGCAGCGCCGGGGGCCTCCTGATGGGCGCGGTGACGAACATGCGCCCCGACCTCTTCCGGGCCGTCGTCTCGCACGTGCCGTTCGTGGACGTCATCAACTCCATGTACGACGAGACGCTGCCGCTGACCGTCGGCGAGTTCGAGGAATGGGGCAATCCCAAGATCAAGGAACAGTACGAGTACATGAAGTCGTACAGCCCGTACGACAACCTCGAGGCGAAGGCCTATCCCGCGATGCTGGTGAAAACGTCGTTCGACGACTCCCAGGTCATGTACTGGGAGCCGGCCAAGTACGTCGCCAAGCTCCGCACCCTCAAGACCGACAAGAACCCGCTGATTCTCAAGACCAACATGGCCGGGGGCCACGGAGGCTCCTCGGGACGCTACGACCGGCTGCGCGAGATCGCGTTCGACTACGCGTTCCTGCTGACGCAGACGGGGATCGAGCGGTGACCGGGCATGGCATCGCGGCTCGTCAAGTCTGGGATCCTTCGCTTCGCTCAGGATGACTCCAAAAGCCGTCATCCTGAGGAGCGAAGCGACGAAGGATCCCAAACTTGAACACGTAGCCTGACGAGGGGCGAACGACCATGATGCTCGCTCTGACCTTCGCTCTTGCAATGGCAGCGCCCGCCGGCGAGCCCGCGCGTCTCACCTTCCGCTTCATCGGCAACATGGCCTACGCGATCACCGACGGAAAGACGACCCTGTACACCGACTTCCCCTACCAGTCGGGCTACTCGGAGTACATGACCTACGACTTCGAGGCCGTGCCGAAGACTTCGGGCTCGCTCTGCCTGATCACCCACGGCCACCTCGACCACTTCGATCCGTCCCTCTTTCCCGGATGGACTGCGACGTTGATCGCGCCGGCCGACGTCGTCGCGAAGGTGAAGACGGACCGCGCCATCCCGCTTCGCACCCAGTCATGACGTACCGCGACATCCGGATCGAGGCTGTGGAGACGCCGCACGCGCGGATCGGACACTCCTCGTACCTGGTGACCTGGCACGGCCTGCGGCTCTATTTCACGGGCGACACCGACTCGACCGAGCGGCTCCTCGCGATGAAGAACCTCGACGCGGCGTTCGTGTCGCCGTGGCTCCTGGAAGCCGTCGCGGAGCAGAAAGCGCGGATCGATGCGAAGCAGGTGGTCGTCTATCACCAGACGGCCGACCGAGACCGTCCCCGACTTCCAGAAGCGCCGCCTCCCGAAGCAGGGGGAGACCTTCACCCTCCAGGCCGTCAGCGCAGGCGCCGCCCCTCGCTGAGACCCGAAACCGCCGGCTTCGACCGCAGATACTCCTCGATTTCCTTGAGACGCGTCTCCGGAAGGGGATGTGAGGCCAGGAACTCCGGCGGCCGCTGACCCCCCTCGCTCGCCTGGCGAAGGACTTCCATCACGTTGAGCATCGCCCGGGGGTCGTATCCCGTGTCGGCCATGGCATCGATGCCGTAATGGTCCGACTCCGATTCGTCCTGGCGGCTGTACTTGAGCTGCACGACCTGGTTGACCACGGCGGCAATCATTGCCGCGTTCCGGCCTGCGCCCTGACCGTCGTCCGCCGCCACGCCCGCGGCCTGGGCCAGCATCGCCCCGAGCTGTCCCTTGGCGAGGTGCTCCGCGGAATGGCGGTGGACCACGTGCCCGGTCTCGTGGCCGAGCACGCCGGCGAGCTGGGCTTCCGTCTCCAGCCGGTCGTAGAGACCCTTGGTGATGAAGATCTGTCCCCCGGGAAGCGCGAAGGCGTTGATCGTCTGCGGGTCTTCCAGGAGATGGAAGTCGAACGTGTCGGCGTAGGGGCTGCGGCTGGCGTTGCTCCCCCGGACCAGCCGCGCTCCGACCTCGTCGACCATGCGCGCCTCGGGGCTGGACGCCGGATCGAGCTCGCCCCCCATTTCCGCGGCCATCTGCGGCGCCGCCTCGAGGCCCAGGGCCTTCTCCTGGTCGACCGACATCGCCACGCGTTGTTTTTCTCCTGTGACGGGGTTGACCTCGGTGCGGCACAGGTACATGCCGACGGCCACCGCCGCCACCACCAGCCCGATCAGGAGCCGACTTCCTCGACCTCTCATGACGTGACCTCCGTGATGCTCCGACGAGAAGCGCAATAATGCCCCGCCGGCCAATCCGGCTGGAGGGTGTCGGATGCAACTGCAAATCTCGCGCCTCGTTCTGGGGGCCGCCGCCCTGACGTGGTCCGCGGCCTCTCTTTTCGCGGCGGAGCTCCCCGTTTCCGAGCACGCGGCCCGTCGCGCGGAGGCCATGCGCCGGATGCCGGACGGCATCCTGCTCGTGCCGTCCAAGGCCTTCGACTTCGACGGCGACCAGCTCTTCGTTCACTCGTACCAGCAGGACCCGAACTTCTTCTACCTGACCGGTTTGTCCAGCGCTTCGGGCGCCGTCCTCGCGGTCGACGGCGCCGCCCGGGAGACCTGGCTCTTCGTCCCGTCGAAGCTCCCGGGGATCGGGGGGCTGTTGAAAAGCGCGCTGGTGCCTCCGGGCTCCGCCAGCGAGAAACGTCTCTCCATCGACCATGTCGTGGACCGCAAGGACCTGCCCGCGTTTCTCAACCGCCGGCAGGAGGCCAGCCCGGGGCTCCTCCTCTACACGCCGAAGCTCGACACGGGGCACGGGTTCCCTCTCGACATCGCGCTCGACGATCCGTCGGGGGCGTGGAACCACGCCGTCACGGAGCTGTGGCCGGCAAAGGAGGTTCGCTCTGCGGATCCCATCCTCGACGAGATGCGGCTCGTCAAATCGGCGGCCGAGATCGAGACGCTGAAGAAGGTCGGCCAGGCGAGCGCGGCCGCGCTGCGCGCCGGAATGTCGTCGCTGAAGCCCGGCCGCCCGCAGCGCGAGGCGGAGGCGGCAGTGGTCTCGGGGTGCATCGCCGCCGGGGCGGAGGGGCCGTCCTTCTGGCCGTGGGTCATGACCGGCCCGAACAGCGCCTTTCCCGCGCCTTTCGAGTCGCTGGTCGACTACCGGCACCTCAACCGCGCGATGAAAGCCGGCGAGGTCGCCCGCGTCGACGTCGGCTGCGATCTCGACCACTACAAGGGCGACGTCGGCCGCACGGCGCCCGTGTCCGGGAAGTTCGACGCCGGGCAACGCGAGACCTGGGAGCTCCTCGTCGCCGCGTACCGCGCCGGCCTCGCGGTGATCCGCGACGGCGCGCGGCGAGACGACGTCTTCGCCGCGAGCCTCGCCGAGGTGCGGCGCCGCCAGGGCGCGCTCGCGACACCGCTCGGGAAAAAAGCGGCCGCGGTGCTGCTGGGCGAGGAGCGGCCTCACGTTCTGGGGAATCCACGGCGTCGGTCTCGAAGGCGCCGAGGGCTCCCCCGAGACGCTGCGAACAGGAATGGTCGTCGCCTTCGAGCCGATCTTCTCGGTCGACGGCCAGGGCTTCTATCTGGAGGACATGGTTCTCGTCACCCCCGCCGGGCACGAGATCCTCTCGCCCGGTCTCCCGTACTCCGCCGACGAAGTCGAGCGCGCCGTCGCGAAGCGGGGTCCGTCCTGACCGGCCGGCTCACCGAACTTTGGGTAGCATTGACCCTCAGGAGCAACCGATGAAACATCCCCTTTCCCGCGCAATCGCGATCGGATCGCTTCTCGGCGCCGGATTCGTTCTGGCGCCCCCGCTCGCCGTCGCGCGTCCGGCTGACGGATCTCTTCCGATCGAAGACGTTCTGCAGGCGCCGACATTGGCTCCGTACTCGCCGCCCGCCTTCTCGCCGGACGGGAAATATCTCGCCTACGTCGTCACCGACCAGGCCCGGCGACGGGAGGCGGTGGACCGAGACGTTCTCGTCCGAAACGGCCTCGCCTGGTACGGGATCGCGGCCGACATCTGGGTGGCCGATCTGACGACCGGCGAAAAGCGCAACGTCACGGGCGGCTCGGGCCACGCCTGGGCGCCGAGCTGGTCGCCCGACGGAGAGCGACTCGCCTTTCTCGCCGACCGGAGCGGCGACCCGAAGCTCGGCCCCGCGCGGCTCTGGGTCTGGGAGCGCGAGACGAACGCTCTCCGGAAGGCGAGCGACGCCGACGTCCGCGAGGGCTTCGCCGGGCTCGGCTGGGCGCACGACGGGTCGGTCGTCGTCTCCCTGTTCCCGCAGGAGCTCGGCCGCGAGGGCTACGCCACGAGCATGGAAGGAAAGACGCCCCCGCCCGGGGAGGGCGCACCCCCGCCGGGAGTCACGGCGAAGGTGTTCGAGTTCGACCCGGACGTGAAAGGCGCGATCCCGATGACGGACCAGATCAATCTCGACATCTTCCGCCGCGACCTCGGTCTCGTGGACGTGCAGACGGGAAAGCTTCGGCTCTTCGCCACCGGATCCCGCATCAGCCACTCGCAGCTCTCGCCGGACAGGCGCCGGATCGCCTATTCGGTCCTCCGGCGCATCGACAAGCCGGGCACGGGCCAGTACCTCTTCGACCTGGTCGTCCAGGACCTTCCCGGCGGCGTTCCGCGCGTCGTGGCCGCCGACATTCCGTTCGAGCTGATGGGCACCTCCTTTCGATTCTCCCCGACGGGGGACCGCGTCGCCTGGCGCACGGGCGGCGCGACTGCCGACGACGAGGTGCACGTCGTTCCGGCCGCGGGCGGAAAGGCGCGCCGGATCGCCGCGAATCCCACGACCGAGAAGGGGCGCTACGACGTGGGTCCGCCGGTGTGGGATGAAGCCGGCCGCAACGTCTTCTTTCTCCGGGACGGCGTTCTGTGGAAGGCGCCGGCGGACGGGTCGTCGCCGGCCGCCGCGCTTGCGAAGCCGTCCGACTGGGAGCTCGCCCTCGTGGATCTCCGGTACTCCCGTCTTTTCTCCGCGGACTCCGGCCGTTCCGCTGTCGTGTGGATCACAAACCCGCGCACGAAGCGGGCCGGGATGGCGAAAGTCGATCTCTCCACCGGCGGGGTGACCCCGATCTTCGAGGAGGACAAACGCTACGGGGGCTACGGGACCGAGCCCGCGATCTCGGCGGACGGGCGCAGCGTCGTCTACGTGGCCGAGGACGCGGCGAACCCGCCCGATCTCTATCTCCGGGCCGGAGATCTCCGGGAGGCGCGGAAGGTCAGCGAGGTCGCGCCCGCGCTCTCGAACCGCACGCTCGGCCGCGCCGAGGTGATCGAGTGGAAGACCCTGGACGGGGACGAGCTGCGCGGGGCGCTCGTGTACCCCGCAGGTTACGAAAAGGGCAAGCGCTATCCGTTGATCGTGAAGGTGTACGGGGGAAGCTCCATCTCGAACGACCTGAATCGCTTCGGCTACGCGAGCGCCGCCTTCGAGAACCTGCAGATCTATGCGACGCGCGGCTACGCGCTTCTCCTCGCCGACTCGAAGCTGAACCTCGGGAGCCCGATGGTCGACCTGATGAAGAGCGTCATGCCCGGCGTCGAGAAGGCGATCGAGTCCGGGCTGGCCGATCCCGACCGCATCGGGGTCACGGGCCACAGCTACGGCGGGTACAGCACGCTGTCGCTGATCGTCCAGTCCTCGCGGTTCCGGGCCGCCGTGATGCGCGCCGGGATGGGGGACTTGTTCGGGGAGTACGGGCAGCTGGCCCCCGACGGCACCAACTACGGGCTCGCCTGGGCCGAGAGCGGCCAGGGCCGCATGGGCGGGAGCCCGTGGGAGTACCGCGAGAGATATCTCGAGAACTCTCCGAGCCTGTTCCTGGACCGGGTGAAGACTCCCCTGCTCATCATCCACGGGAGCAAGGACGACGCCGTGCCCGTGTTTCTGGCCGACGCGGTGTTCACGGGCCTGCGCCGCCTCGGAAAGTCCGGTGACGTACGCGCGATACGAAGGCGAGACCCACTGGGAGGGCACCTGGAGCTATCCGAACCAGCGCGACGCCCTGGAGCGCACCATCGGCTGGTTCGACCGGTATCTGAAGGCGCCCTCGCCGGCCCCGAAGGAGACGGCGGGCAAGCCGGGTTCGTAGAAGGCGGCGCGTCTGACCGCGCGGCGGCGGAAGAGACCGGAACGAGAATCCGCATTACGGAGGGCCTCCGCCCGCGAGCCCGACCGCCCGTCCTGGCCCTATAGAATCCCGACACTCGATGAGCCTTTCACCCGGGATGCGTCTGGGACCCTACGAGATCCTCGGCCAGATCGGGGCCGGGGGGATGGGAGAGGTCTACCGGGCGCGCGACCCGCGCCTCGGGCGCGAGGTGGCCATCAAGGTCCTCCCCGCCTCCTTCTCGGCGGACGCCGACCGCCTCCGGCGCTTCGAGCAGGAGGCCAGGGCGGCCGGGGTCCTGAACCATCCCAACATCACGGCCGTCTACGACATCGGCTCGGTCGACGGCGCGCCCTATGTCGTCCAGGAGCTGCTCGAAGGGGAAACCCTGCGCGCGGCCCTCGCCGGGGGCAAGCTCTCCGCCCGCAAGGCGACGGACTACGCGACGCAGATCGCGCACGGCCTCGCGGCCGCGCACAACAAAGGCATCGTGCATCGGGACCTGAAGCCCGAGAACCTCATCGTGACGAAAGAGGGGCGCGTCAAGATCCTGGACTTCGGCCTGGCCAAGCTGACGCAGACCGAAGGCACCGTTTCCGAGGCGACGAGCCTCCCGACCGAGACGCGAGGCACGGAGCCCGGCGTCGTGCTCGGCACGCTCGGCTACATGTCGCCCGAGCAGGTCCGCGGCCGGCCCGCCGACGCGCGCAGCGACATCTTCTCCTTCGGCGCCATCCTCTACGAGATGCTGTCCGGCAATCGGGCGTTCCGGGGCGATTCGGCGGCGGACACGATGTCGGCGATCCTGAGGGAGGATCCTGCCGACCTCTCGGTCACCAACCAGAACATCTCCCCCGGCCTCGAGCGGATCGTCCGGCACTGTCTCGAGAAGAACGCCGAGCAGAGGTTCCACTCCGCGCACGACCTCGCGTTCGACCTCGAAGCGCTGTCGCAGGTCTCGGCCCCGCCGGGAGCGGAGCCGACCCGGCGCGCGCGCCGGGTTCCGCCGGTGGCGCTTCTCGTGGCCGGGCTGCTCGCCGGGGCCGGGCTCGCGTATTTCGCGCTGCGCGGCCCGCGGAAGCCCGCCGCGGCAACGGCCGCCGGCGCTCCCACTTTCCGGCGGCTGACGAATCTCTCGGGCGCCGAGGACTTTCCCGACGCTGTCTCCCGACGCGCAGATGCTCGCGTTCGCCACCGCACCGGAAAGAAGACGGACATCTGGGTTCAGCGAACCGGCAGCCGGAAGCCGACCGACCTCACTCCAGACTGCGACCAGACGAGCTACACGCCCGCCTTCTCCCCCGACGGGAACCTCATCGCCTACGGCTCGCGCTGCGGCGAAGGCGGGACTCTTCCTCATGGGGGTCACCGGCGAGAGCGTGCGCCGGCTGACGAGCTTCGGCAGCGACCCGTCCTGGTCGCCCGACGGAAAAGAGGTCGTCTACTCGACCGAGCAGGTGTTCCGCCCTTACGGACGCGTGGGCACGAGCGAGATCTGGGCGGTCGAGATCGCCAGCGGCAAGACGCGCAAGATCCTCGGGGAGGACGGCATCCAACCGAGCGTGTCGCCCCATGGCCTGCGCATCGCGTACTGGGCGCTGCCCACCGGGGGCAGCCAGCGGGACATCTGGACGATTCCCTACAAGGGGCTCGCTGCCGGCGAGCGGCCGGTTCCGGTGACGCAGGACGCGGCGATCGACTGGAGCCCGGTGTGGGCGCCGGACGGGCGATCGCTCTATTTTCTCTCCAACCGCGACGGCGCGATGAACCTCTGGCGCGTTCCGATCGACGAGGCCACCGGGAAGACCCTCGGGCCCGCCGAGCCCGAGCGGCTCCCCGCGCGCGAGGTCGGGGGACTCGCCGTGGCGCGGGACGGGCGGCACATCGCCTACGTGGACCGGCAGACCACGTATGCGATCGACCGGCTCACGTTCGACGCGCAGGGCCGGCTCTCGGGCAAGCCCGAGGAGATCTACGAGAGCTCCCAGGAGATGTCGGATTTCGAGCTCTCGCCCGATGGAAAGACGTTCGCCTTCGACTCCCGCGGAGGCTCGCAGGACGACCTCTTCCTTCTCGGCGTGGACGGGACCGGGCTGCGCCAGCTGACCGACGACGCTCCCAAGGACCGCGCCCCGAGCTTTTCCCCGGACGGCCGGCGGCTCGCCTTCCACTCCGACCGCAGCGGCCGCTACGAGATCTGGACGATCGCGACCGACGGCAGCGGGCTCACGCAGCTGACGAAGTCGACCGGAGACACGGTGATCGAGGCGCACTGGTCCCCCGACGGGCGATCCGTGGCCATCAACACGGGTCAGAACGGTTTCATCGTTCCGCTGGACGGCAAGGGCGTTGCCGGCCCGATGGAGGCGATCCCGGCGCCTGCGCCCGAGGCGTTCCTTTTCCCGCTCGCCTGGTCGCCCGACGGGCGCCGGCTCTTCGGCGCGATCGTTCGGCTGCAGGACCGGACCTCGATCGGTCTCGCCGACTACGACCCGGTGACGAAAAAGTTGTCTCAACCCATCCCGGGAGTCCCGACCGGAGGGGCCGCCCGCCGAGGATCGACCCTGGGAAACCGCTACGTCTACCGGGACACCGACGGCATCCACATGGCGGATCCCGCGACGGCAGTGGATCGCCTCGTCGTGCCCCACACGCTCGGGCGGGAACTACGGGAACGTCGCCTGCCGCGGCACGACCACGTGCTACGCCGTGCGCGCGAGCGACAACGCCGACATCTGGATGCGCACGATGCCCGAGGCCGGGAAGTGACGCTGACGCCCGGCTCTTCGCCTCGGCCCCTACGAGATCCTCGGCCCGATCGGCGCGGGCGGGATGGGCGAGGTCTACCGCGCGCGCGACCCGCGGCTCGGCCGCGACGTCGCGATCAAGGTCCTGCCGGCGTCCTTCTCGCAGGACCCCGATCGCCTGCGCCGCTTCGAGCAGGAAGCGCAGGCCGCCGGGCGTCCTGAACCACCCGAACATCACCGCCGTCTACGACATCGGCCCGCGACGGCGCGCCCTACGTCGTCCAGGAGCTGCTCGAGGGCGAGACGCTGCGCGCGGAGCTCGCCGGCGGGCGCTCTCGCGCCGCGCAAGGCGATCGACTACGCGACCCAGATCGCCCGCGGCCTGGCCGCCGCGCACGAGAAGGGCATCGTCCACCGGGACCTGAAGCCCGAGAACCTCTTCGTCACGAAGGACGGCCGCGTCAAGATCCTCGACTTCGGCCTCGCCAAGCTGACGCAGCAGGACGGCGGCACGCCGGCCACCAACCTGCCGACCGAGACCCGCGGCACCGAGCCCGGAGTCGTCCTCGGAACGCTCGGCTACATGTCGCCCGAGCAGGTGCGCGGACAAGCCCGCGGATGCCCGCTCGGACATCTTCTCGTTCGGGACGATCCTCTACGAGATGCTGTCGGGGAAACGCGCGTTCCAGGGCGACTCGGCCGCGGACACGATGTCGGCGATCCTCCGAGAGGACCCGCCGGACCTCTCCGCCACGAACCAGAACGTCTCCCCCGGTCTCGAGCGGATCGTCCGGCACTGCCTCGAGAAGAAGCCCGAGCAGAGATTCCACTCCGCCCACGACGTCGGGTTCGATCTCGAGGCTCTGTCGACGGCCTCGGGACACCGCGATACCGGCGCCGGCTCTCGGAGCGCGGCGTTTCCGATGGGCGCCCCTCGGAGCAGCCCTCGCCGCCATCGCGGTCGCCGCGGCGGCCTACTTCCTCGGCCGCCGCGAGGCCGAGAAGGCGCCATTGTCGTTCCAGCAGCTGACGTTCCGCCGCGGATTCATCCCCTCTGCTCGATTCGGCCCGGATGGTCAGACCTTCGTATTCACCGCGAGTTGGGAGGGCGCGCCCCCGCAGATCTTCTCCGGCCGACCCGGTAGCGCCGAACACACTGCCCTCGGCATCCCGGGCGGAAACCTGGCGAGTGTTTCGACGACCGGCGAGCTGCTGGTCCAGATCGGAGGGCAGCCCATTCGTGCCTTCACGTTGGCAGGCACGCTGGCGCAGGTTCCGCTGGCGGGCGGAAGCCCCCGTCCGCTCCAGGAGAACATCCACTGGGCGGACTGGGCGCCCGACGGAACCCGATTCGCACTCGTCCGCGACGCCGCCGGCAAGAACCAGCTCGAGTTCCCGATCGGCCGTCGCCTCTACACCACCGCCGGTTTCATCAGCCATGCGCGCATCTCGCCTCGAGGCGATCTGGTGGCCTTCATCGACCATCCGGTCCAGGGAGACGACGGCGGGTCGATCGCCGTCGTCGATCTCGAAGGTCGGAAGCGGTCGCTCGCCGGACCATACGCGACCGCCCAGGGCCTCGCCTGGGAGCATGACGGATCGCGGATCCTCTTCACGGCGGCGAAACAGGGAGGCCATCGAGCCCTGCGCGCGGTCGATCCCGCGGCAAGGAGAGGCTGCTCGCGCAGGTGCCGGCCACGCTGACACTGCACGATACGGCTCCGGGAGGGCGCGCGCTCGTCTCTCGCGACGACCATCGCGTGGCCCTGAGCAGCCTGGCCTCGGGAGAATCCGCGGAACGCGACCTGTCCTGGCTCGATTTTTCACTCGTCAAGGACCTGTCGGCGGACGGCCGGACTCTCCTCCTGGACGAGACCGGTGAAGGAGGAGGCTCCGGGTATTCGATCTATCTCCGGGGAACGGATGGCTCTCCGGCCGTTCGCCTCGGCAGCGGGGCGGCGACGTCTCTCTCGAAGGACGGGAAGTGGGTCATCGCGATTCCCTTGACGCCGCCTCCACGCCAGCTCGTCCTGCTGCCGACCGGCCCGGGCGAGTCGCGTCCGTTGACCCACGACGCCATCAACCATCACACGGCGCGGTGGCTGCCGGATGGACGGCGGTTCGTCTTTGCGGGCAACGAGCCAGGCCACGGCGTGCGGCTCTGGGTGCAGGACGTCGGCGGCGGTCCGCCACGGCCGATCAGCGACGAAGGGATCGAGACTTTCGCATTCGCCGTCTCGCCGGATGGGCACTGGGTCGCCGCCGTCGGCAAGGGGCAGCTCCGACTGCACGCGACCGCGGGGAACGCGACGCGGCCGATCCCCGGCGTCGAGGCCGGTGAGGGCCCGGTGGGTTTCTCCGACGACGGCCGGAGCCTCTACGTCAGACGCAGGCCCTGGGCGCGAGTGCATCGCATCGATCTCGATTCCGGCCGCCGAGAGTTGTGGAAAGAGCTGATGCCCGCCGATCCGGCGGGGGTCGGCGGGATTCCCACGATCTTTCTTTCGGCCGATGGCCGGTCCTACGCATACAGCTACGGAGGAACCCTTTCGCAGCTCTACCTCGTCGAGGGTTTGCTCAAGGGTGACGCCGTCCTGCGGAGCGTCTCCTACTGCCAGGCTGCTTGGTCGGACCGCGGCCAACCGAGAGAGAGGGAAGTCCCATCATGATCCTCCCCCTCGACATCTGACATGACGCTTTCCGCCGGAGCACGGCTCGGGCCCTACGAGATCCTGGGCCCGATCGGCGCCGGCGGGATGGGCGAGGTCTACAGGGCGCGGGACCCGCGCCTGGGGCGCGACGTGGCGATCAAGGTCCTGCCCGCCTCGTTCTCGCAGGACCCGGACCGGCTGCGCCGGTTCGAGCAGGAGGCCAGAGCCGCCGGAGTTTTGAACCACCCCAACATCACCGCCGTCTACGACATCGGTTCCGTGGACGGCGCGCCCTACGTCGTCCAGGAGCTGCTCGAGGGCGAGACGCTGCGCGCCGAGCTCGCCGGCGGGCGTCTCGCACCGCGCAAGGCCATCGACTACGCGACACAGATCGCCCGCGGCCTGGCCGCCGCGCACGAGAAGGCCATCGTCCACCG
This sequence comes from uncultured Acidobacteriota bacterium, assembly GCA_963829925.1. Classification (GTDB taxonomy): domain Bacteria; phylum Acidobacteriota; class Thermoanaerobaculia; order UBA5066; family Gp7-AA6; genus DAHUXD01. The sequence continues at coordinate 284,738 of CAWHKQ010000013.1, read as the reverse complement.
GGACCTGAAGCCCGAGAACCTCTTCGTCACGAAAGACGGCCGCGTCAAGATCCTCGACTTCGGCCTCGCCAAGCTGACGCAGCAGGACGGCGGCGCGCCGGCCACCAACCTGCCGACCGAGACCCGCGGCACCGAGCCCGGAGTCGTCCTCGGAACCCTCGGTTACATGTCCCCCGAGCAGGTGCGCGGACAAGCCGGCGGATGCCCGCTCGGACATCTTCTCGTTCGGGACGATCCTCTACGAGATGCTGTCCGGGAAACGCGCCTTCCAGGGCGACTCGGCCGCGGACACGATGTCGGCGATCCTCCGAGAGGACCCGCCGGACCTCTCCGCCACCAACCAGAACGTCTCGCCGGTCCTCGAGCGCATCGTCCGGCACTGCCTCGAGAAGAAGCCCGAGCAGAGGTTCCACTCCGCCCACGACGTCGGGTTCGCGCTGGATGCGATCACGGGGACCTCGACGCCGTCGGCGATGGGAGCGGCCGCGCCGGCCGGAGGCAAGCGCATCCCCTGGATCCCGCTCGCCGCGATCGCGGGTCTGGCGGTCCTGGCGGCCGCGGCCTGGCTCCTGGCCTCGCGGCCCCGGGCGGCCGAGCCGCCGACGTACCGCCTCCTGACCTTCCGCCGCGGCACGGTCCAGGCGGCGCGCTTCGCGCCCGACGGCCAGACCGTGATCTACAGCGCGGCCTGGGAGGGAGGCCCCCTCGCGCTGTACCAGGCGCGGATCGGCTTGACCGAGTCCCTGCCGCTCGGTGTCGCGGGAAGCGGAAGGATCGCCGGCATCACCTCCACCGGAGAGATGGCCGCCATCTTCAGCAAGGGCGGGGACTCCACGCTCGCCCGGCTCCCGATCACCGGCGGCGTGCCGCGGGACGTCGCCGAGGGCATCGCCTCTGCCGACATCTCCAGAGACGGGCTGTCGCTGGCGGCCGTGCGGTGGCTCGGCGGCGCGTTCGCCCTCGAGTACCCGATCGGCAAGGCGCTCTACAAGACCAGCGGGGACATCGGCTTTCCAAGGATCTCGCCCGACGGACAGCGCGTCGCGTTCTTCGACCACCCGCTGATCGGGGACGACCGGGGCTCGCTCGCCGTCGTCGACAAGGGCGGGAAGAAGACGACTCTGACCCGCGAGTGGGCCAGCGCGGCCGGCATCGCATGGCACCCCAACGGCGAAGAGATCTGGTTCACGGCCACGGACCAGGGCGCCAACCTGGTCGTCCGCGCCGTGTCGCTGTCCGGCAAAGAACGTCGGATCCTGCCGGGCACGGGCCGGCTCGTCCTTCACGACATTGCCCCCGACGGCAGGCTGCTGCTCGAAGAGCGGGCGGTGCGGCGGGCGTTGATGTTCGGCTCGCCGGACCGGAAGCCGGAGATCGACCTGTCCTGGCTCGATTACTCCATGCTCGCTGCCATCTCGCGGGACGGCTCGCGGGTTCTGATCGGTGAGACCGGGGAGGGCGGCGGGCCGAACTACGGCGTCTATGTCCGCAAGACCGACGGGTCCCCGGCCGTCCGGCTGGGAGACGGCGTCCCCGACAGCCTGTCGCCCGACGGCAAGTGGGCCGCGGTGCTGCTGGAGAAACCGAAACCGGCGGTCGCGCTGCTTCCGTTGGGCGCCGGCGAGCCGCGGACTCTTCCGGATTTCGGGCTGCGGGTCCGCGAGGCGAAGCTCCTGCCCGACGGAAAACGCATCGTCCTCGTCGGGGCCCGGCCCAACGAGCCTCTCGCGGCCTTCCTCGCCGACGTGGACACCGGCAAAGTCGTGAAGTTCGGACCCGACGCCATTGGCGCTCCGTCGGCCGTCTCCCCCGACGGCAAGCTCCTGTTCACGGTCCGCTCGGACGGCCGGGCCTTCCTCTATGCGATCGACGACCCCCGGGCCGTCCCGCGCGAGATCACCGCCTTCGAGCAGGGAGAATGGCCGGCGGGTTGGTCGGGAGACGGCCGCCACCTTTTTCTCTGCCACGTTTTTGTGCTGCCCTTGCGCGTTCACAGAATCGACCTCGCGGCCGACAAGCGGGAGCTGTGGCGGGAATTCAGCCCCGTCGACGCGACGGGTGCCGAAGGCCTCACCGTCGTCGCGTTCGCCGAAGACAGCCAGAGCTACGCCTACACCTACTCGCGGTCCCTTTCCGAGCTCTTCGTCGTCGAAGGCGTGAAGTAGGCTCGCCACACTTTTCAGAGGGAGTCAGCCGCATGGCCCTCGAACGCGCACTCAAGACCCGCGACATCGTCCTCTTCAACGTCGCCGCGATCGTGGGCATGCGCTGGATCGCGCTCGCGGCAGCGAGCGGGCCCTCTTCGCTCTTTCTCTGGGTGCTCGCCGCGGTCGCCTTCTTCATCCCTCAGGGCTTCGCCGTCATCACGCTGGCCTCGGCCATCCCCGAGGAGGGCGGGCTCTATGTCTGGACGAAGCAGGCCTTCGGGGAGCGCCATGGCTTCATGGCGGGCTGGCTCTACTGGGCGAACAACATCCTGTACTTCTCCGGCCTGACGCTATCGACCGTCGTCTTCGCCCTGTACGTCTTCGGGCTCAGGTTTGCCCACCTGGAGACAGAGTCCGGTCTACACCGCAGGCGCCGCGATCGGTGCTGCTCGGCATCGCGCTGTTCTTCAACATCGTCGGCATGAAGTCGGGACGCTGGGTCCAGAACATCGGCGGGATCGCCCAGTGGATTCCCTCGGCGGCCTGCTCCTCGTCGGCCTCGTCGCGCTGACTGCGCTTCGGATCCGCGACGCCGATGCCGGCCTCCGCGCTCGTGCCCGACTTCGGGAACCTGCCGACGATCCTCTTCTTCGCCAACCTCTGCTTTGGATTCGCCGGGCCTGGAGCTCGCGCCCATGCTGGCCGGGGAGGTCGTCGATCCCCGCCGCACGTTCCCGCGCGCGATCATCATCTCGGCCTTGACGATCGCAGCCTGCTACCTCCTCGGCACGATCTCGCTCCTGTGGGCGCTGCCGCCCGGCGAGACCTCCATCATCTCGGGCGTCAACCAGGCTGTGACGAAGGCCGGAGCGCAGCATCGGCCTGCCCTGGCTGGGGCCGCCGACGGCGCTCCTCATGACGCTCGCGGGGCTCGGCGGCGTCGGCGCCTGGCTCATCGGATCTGCACGCCTCCTCTTCGTCGGCGGCCTCGACAAGTACCTGCCGCCGATCTTCGGCGCGACGCATCCGAAGTGGAAGACGCCGTGGTTCGCGCTCCTCTTCCATGGCCGGGCTCTCGGCGCTCTTCATCCTCGCAGCGACGCAGGGCGACACCGTCGAAGAGCGCCTACCTGAAGCTCGTCAACGCGACGCTCATCGTCTACTTCCTGCCCTACCTCTACATGTTCGCGGCCGCGATCAAGCTGCGGCTCGACATCGCGCGGCAGCCCGGCGCGGTGCCGGTCCCCGGAGGCGCCGCCGGAAGCTACGTTCTGGAACGGCCTCGGCTTCCTCACGACGGTCGTGGCGATCGTGCTCGCGCTGATCCCTCCGGTCGGACTCGACCGATCGCATGGCGGTTTCTTCCTGCAGGTCGCCCTCGGCTCGTTCGGCTTCGTCGTCGCCGGAGTTCGTCCTCTACGCCATCGCCGAGCGCCGTCGCCGCCGCGCGGAGGGAATGCCCGGCTGACCCGGCGATAGACTCCCGCTCGCGATCGGAGGGCTATGCCGCTCTCAGCCGGAACCCGCCTCGGCCCCTACGAGATCCTGGCGCCGCTCGGCGCCGGCGGCATGGGCGAGGTGTATCGGGCGCGGGACACGCAGCTCCAGCGCGACGTCGCGATCAAGCTGCTCTCCGAGGCTCTGGCGCGGGATCCCGAGCACCTGGCGCGGTTCGCCCGCGAGGCGCGGATGCTCGCCGCGCTCAATCACCCCAACATCGCGGCGATCTACGGTCTCGAGGAACGGGACGGCGTGCGGTTCCTCGTGCTGGAGCTCGTCGAGGGCGAGCCGCTGGACGCACGGCTGGCCGCCGGCCCCCTCCCGGTCTCCGAGGCCCTCGACCTCGCCGGCCAGATCGCCGACGCGCTGTCGCCGCGCACGAGAAGGGCGTCGTCCATCGGGACCTGAAGCCCTCCAACGTGCGCGTGACGCCGGACGGGCGGGCGAAGGTGCTCGACTTCGGACTGGCCAAAACGTTTGAGCGGCCGCTCGACGCGGCCGGACGAGAGCAACGGCCGCCGATCACGATCCCAGGGCTGGAAACAGCCTGACCGCTGTTCCGACAGTCGCGCGCAGATCGAGCCTGACCCAGGCGGGCACGATCCTCGGCACGCCGGCCTACATGAGCCCCGAGCAGGCGCGGGGACAAGCCGTCGACAAGCGCACGGACCTCTGGTCGTTCGGCTGCCTCGCTCTACGAAATGCTGTCGGGACGGCGCGCCTTCGAAGGCGCGACCGTCCCGGACTGCCTGGCGGCGATTCTCCACGACGAGCCCGACTGGAAGCGCCTGCCGCGCGCGACACCCGCCGCCGTCCGCCGCATCCTGCGGCGCTGCCTGGAGAAGGACGCCGAGCAGCGGCTCCGGGACGCAAAGGACGTGCAGGTCGAGATCCAGAAAGCCCGGGAACCGGCGCGTCGCTCGCCCTCCCTCCGCGCTCGGACCGCGGGGCCCGCGGCGTCTCCGAGACTCACACAGCTGACCCTGGCGAGAGGTCTCGAGGATTCTCCCGTCTTCTCCCCCGACGGCGACGAGATGGCCTTCGCCGCCGACTTCGAGGGGGTCCGGAAAATCTTCGTCCGGCGGGTGGCGGGCGGCGCGGAGACTCCCCTGACCGCCGGCCCATACGACGACATCCAGCCCGTCCTGGTCGCCCGACGGAAAGACGATTGCCTTCGTGCGCGCGCGCAAGGCAGGGCGCAAGCTCGAGCCCGGGGACGTTTTCGGCGCCTACGGGGACGGTGACGTGTGGACGATCGACCGGGAGGCTGGCCGCGAGGTCCGGCTCGTCGACGACGCTTACAACCCCAGCTTCTCTCCCGACGGCGGGCGCATTGCGTTCGATGCGCCCTGGGCCGGGCAGCGGCGCATCTGGGCCGTCGACCCTCAGGGACACAATCCCAAACAGCTCACGAGCGACGTCTCCGAGGCCATCGCTCACGTGCGCCCGCGCTGGTCTCCCGACGGCCGCCGGATCGTGTTCCAGAACAAGGAGAGCACCAAGTTCGACGTGCGCACCGTCGATCTCGCCACGCAGAAACTCCTCTGGGTGACGAACGACCTCTTTCAGGACCTCCAGCCGGTCTGGTCGCCGTCCGGCCGGTTCATCTACTTTTCCTCGTATCGCAGCGGCGGGTTGAACCTGTGGCGCGTCGCGGTGACCGCGGGCGGCAAGCCGCGCGGCGCCCCGCAGCAGCTGACCACCGGCGCAGGGCAGGACCTGGAGCCCGCGCTCTCGCGCGACGGTGGGCGCCTGGCCTTCGCGATCCGGCGCCAGAACGCGGATCTCTGGATGCTCCCCGTCGATGCCGCGACCGGCCGGCCGACGGGCCCGCCCCAGCGAGGCGATCGCCACGAACCGCGAGGATAGCCGCGGCGCCTGGTCGCCGGACGGCCGCTCGATCGCCTTCAATTCGGACCGCGGCGGCGAGATGAACATCTGGGTCCAGGATCGGGACGGCCGCTCCGCCGCGGCAGCTCACGACCGGCCCGGGAGGCGACTTCCAGGCGAACTGGTCGCCGGACGGGCGCACGATCGTGTTCTTCTCCTCCCGCGTCGGGGACGCCCGACATCTGGACCGTCGACCGTCCTCGGGGATGCCCACGCCGCTGACCAAGTCGCCGTCGCTCGACATCAACCCGTTCTTTTCGCCGGACGCCCGGCTGGATCGCCTTCCAATCCGACCGCAACGGCCGGCTCGAGGTCTGGGTGATGGGCGCCGACGGCTCGAGCGCCCCGGCGTCTGACGAGCACGCGGAACCGCGGGGCATTTTTTCCTCTGGACGAAGGACTCGACAGCCCTGCTCTTCCGCGCGCCGGGAAGCCGGAGCCGAACGATGCGGGTCACCGCTCGACGGAGGCGAGCCGCAGCCGACCGCCGAGGTCGCCGGCGGAGCGCACATGTCCTTCTCGCCGGACCAGTCCCGCGTCATGGACGTGCGTGGCGCACAAGGAGCTCTGGGTCTCGCCGCTCTCCGGCGGCTCCCCGGAAAAGGTCTTCGAGTTCGACGACGCGGACGCGCGGATCGACTATCCCGTCTGGTCGCCGGATGGGAAGTGGATCCTCTTCGACCGCTTCGTTCCGCAGGGCGGCGACATCTGGTTGATGGAGGGCATCGGCTGACATGAGCCTCGCCGCAGGGACGAAGCTGGGCGCCTACGAGATCCTGGCGCCGCTCGGCGCGGGCGGAATGGGCGAGGTGTATCGGGCGCGGGACCCGCGGCTCGGCCGCGAGGTGGCGATCAAGATCCTGCCGGCGGAGATGTCGGCGGACCGCGACCGCCTCGCGCGCTTCGAGCAGGAGGCCCGCTCGGCCTCCGCCCTGAACCATCCCGCGATCGTCACGATCTACGAGATCGGCCGCGTCGGAGACGACGTCCTACATCGCCATGGAGCTCGTCTCCGGCAGGACGCTGCGCGAGCTGCTCGTGGAAGGCGCGATGCCGTTGCGGCGCCTGCTCGGCATCGCCGGCCAGATCGCCGACGGGCTCGCGCGGGCGCACGAGGCCGGGATCGTCCACCGGGACCTGAAGCCCGAGAACGTGATGGTCACGCGGGACGGCCACGCCAAGATCCTGGACTTCGGTCTCGCCAAGCTCGTGCCGCACTCCGGCTCGGACTCGTCGCAGCTCGCGACCGCGATCGAGCCGACGACGGCCGGGTGTCGTCCTGGGAACGGTCGGCTACATGTCGCCCGAGCAGGCCAGCGGCGAAGGCGCTCGACTTCCGCTCCGACCAGTTCTCGCTGGGCTCGATCCTCTACGAGATGGCCGCGGGCAAGCGCGCCTTCACGCGCGGCACCGCGGCCGAGACGCTGGCGGCGGTCATCCGGGACGAGCCGGAGTCGCTCCAGGCTCTCTCGACGCGGGTCCCCTCGGCCCTGCGGTGGGTCATCGAGCGCTGCCTCGCCAAGGACCCCCACGAACGCTACGCCTCGACTCGGGATCTCGCCCGCGATCTGTCGCACTTGCGCGATCACGTTTCGGAGGTCTCGGCTGAGGCCGCTGCTGCTCCGGAGGCGCCGCCGCGGCGGCGCCGGTGGCTCGTTCCGGCGCTGGCAGCCGGTCTGATCCTCGCCGCGGCGCTGGGCGTGCTCGCTCTCCTTCGACGGCGGCCCGAACCGGACGCGCAGCCAGCGCGGTTCGCCGTCTCGATTCCTCCGGGGACGACCTATGCGCCGCCCGAGGTCTCCAGGGGTTTCTCGATCTCGCCGGATGGAAGCCGGTTGGGCATCGAGGCCATTTCGAAGGGTCGCCGCCACCTCTACGTGCGCCGGCTCGACTCGGAGGATTCGGTCGAGCTCGAGGGCTCCGTCGACGCCACTTCCCACTTCTGGTCGCCGGACAGCCGCTTCCTTGCTTTCTTCGCGAACGGAAAGCTAATGAAGATCCCGGCGGGCGGCGGCCGCCCGGAGGCGCTGTGCGACGCTCCTTTCGCGCTCGCGGGGTCCTGGGGGCCGGACGGATCGATCCTTTTTTCCGGTCTCAATCCGCCGGGCATCTATCGCGTGCCCGACGCCGGGGGCGAGCCCGTTCGCGTGCTCTCGCCCGACCCTTCCCGGAGCGAAGTGAACTTCCTATGGCCCCACTTCCTGCCCGACGGCCGTCGGTACCTGGTTTTGGCGGCTCTGGCGCCCGGAACCGGCCAACGAGAGCTGCGCATCGCCTCGCTCGATTCGAAGGAGACCCGAACGATCGCGCCCACGGGCTCCCGGGTCGAATACGTCGCGCCGGGCTACCTCCTCTATGCCCGCGAGGGGGCGCTGTTCGCACAGCCCTTCGACGAGCGGAAGGCTCAGCTTCACGGCGAGCCGCAACAGCTCGCCTCGAACATCTACTATTTTTTCGGACCGAGCCTCGCGGTTTTCTCCGCATCGCGCACCGGCTCTGTCGCGTACCAGACGGCCCCTCTCGCCTCTCGACTCGCCTGGTTCGACCGGAAAGGCAAGGAGATCGGGCAACTCGGTAACGACTCGGTTGTCAGGAACCTGCGGATTTCCCCCGACGGGATAAAGGCCGCCGTGGACATCCGGGATCCGCGAGCCGGGAGCTCCGATATCTGGGTTTTCGACATCGGGACGGGTGTCTCGACGCGGCTCCATTCGGATCACATAGACGAGGTCATGCCGATCTGGTCCGGCGACGCGTCGAGGCTCGTCTATCGCTCCGACCGCGGAGGGCCTCCCGACATCGCTGAGATCGCCGTCGGGATTCCCGGAAGCGAAAGACCCGTCCTCCAGAATCCGGGCGTGCAACAGCCGGAGGACGTCTCCCGTGACGGACGGCTGCTTGCGTATCTCAACGAGGTGGCGACGACCGTGTGGAACATCTGGCTGCTCCCTCTCCAGGGAGACCGCAAGCCCGCGCCGTGGGCGCCCACGCGTTTCACCCAGGCGAGCCCGCGGTTTTCGCCGGACGGCCGCTGGATCGCGTTCGAGTCGGACGAGTCCGGGGACCCCGAGGTCTACGTGGCGCTCACGGACGGAGGCGGAGAGAAACGGCGCATCTCTCCCGGTGGAGGGAGACGCCCGAGCTGGCGGCAGGACGGGAAAGAGCTTTACTACATCGCTCCCCCGGGTTCCGTCATGTCCGTGGCGGTCACTCCGGGGCCACGCTGGGGCTCGGCAGCGCCGGCCTTCCTCTTCCGCGTGGATGGCGAGATCGAGAACTACGACGTGGCTCCGGACGGATCGCGGTTCCTGATCGGCATGCCGGCCGAAAAGAACCGCGAGTCGCCGCTGCGAGTGATCCTGAACTGGCCGTCGCTGTCGAGGGGCGAGAAGTAGACCCTACAGCGTCACCAGGCACCACTCCTCGGACCACGGCAGCCGCGACATCTGCAGCGAGGGCTTTCCGCCGGACTGCACGGCGAAGCCGTCGGAGAAGTTGACGCCGAACCCGTTCTCGGATCGTAGAGACCCGGCTCGACGGAGAAGATCATCCCGGGTTCGAGCATCGTGTAGTCGCCCAGCGCGAGGTACGGCGGCTGGTGGCCCTCCATCCCCATGCCGTGCGCCGGGCGGTGGTAGATGTAATTTCTGCCATTCCTTCCTTCACCTGGTGCTTGTGGATCTGGTAGGCGACCGTCGAGCAGGCGACGCCCTCGCGCGACAGGTCCTTCTGCATCAGGCAGCAGTCGCGCGCGACGGTCCAGACCTTCTTCTGGTGGTCGGTCCACGGCGCGAGCAGGAACGCCCGGTAGAGCTCGCCGCCGCAACCCCCGATCGTCGACCCCGCCCGCGATCTGCAGCGCCTGGCCCTTCTGGATCTTGTTGTAGTGCATCTGGTTCGGGTGCGGATAGGCCGTGCCCACGCCGCACCGGACGAAGATGCCGAGGTCGATGCCGACCGCCGTGTGCGGCCGGCCGTCGCGCTTGATCCCCTGACATCAGGCGCCCCATGCCGAACTCGGTCGCGGCCATGCCGAGCTCGTAGTCGGTCAGGTCCGTGCCTTTCGCGAGCAACAGGTCGCGGGCGAAGGCGTGCGTCTCGTCGAAGACCCGGTAGGCGCGCCGCCAGAGCGCGAGCTCCTCGGGCGACTTGACCATCCGCATCTTCTCGCAGTGGTCGGCGACCGAGTCGAACGTCGTCTGCTTCAGGAAGACCGAGCCCGCCTTCGAGAGCTGCTTGCGCAGAGAGGTCCTTGTCCGTCGCGATCCGCTTGCCGTCGTAGCCCCGCTTCTTCAACCCCTTCAGCACCCACTCGAAGAGGTCGACCTTCGCGCCCTGCTGGACTTTGCCCTCGTTGGGAAACGCGCCCTCGGCGTGCTGGAAGTCGAAGTAGGAATCCGGATCCGGCGCCCACCAGCTCTTCACCAGGTCGCGGTCGAGGCCCGGGTTGAACCAGATCGTCGCGAGCTTGTCGGCGGGCAGGAAGACCGCGAAGGGCCGCTCGGTCGTCGTGAAGAAGAGCCCCGTGAAATAGATGATGTTCATCGGGTCGGAGAGCCAGACCCCCGCGAAGCCGTTCTCCGAGAGGTGCGCCTGCGAGGGCCTTCGCTCTCCCCTGGTGCCACTCGAGGGGCAGGCGGTCGGCCTTCGCCGGAGCGAGCCGTCGTCGTCCTTGAGGAACAGCGCGGCCGACCTCGAGCCGTCGATGCCGGACGCCGGCCCGGCCGTCTGCGCGGCCGCGCCCGAGGCCAGCGCCCCGCCCAAAGCCGCGCCTCCCGAGACGAGCAGGGACCGCCGATTCAGTGTCATCATTTTCCTCCCGCGAAAAGTTGAGCGATGCTATCTCCTTGGACCCGACCACCGACCCGACCATCGAAGGCAGACCCTCAGCAGTAGGGAACGCCGTGCGTAGCACGGCGGTAACCAGGCCCCCAGCAGTCGGGCAGCCGTCCACGTGCTCGAACCCCCGGCTTTAGGCAACGCCGGGCGTAGCCCGGCGGTAACCCACGCCGCGCGGAGAACGGCGGTACCACGCGTATGATGATCGTCCTCGTTCTGGCCGGGCTCGTCCTGGCGGTTTTCCTCGTGGACCGGCTGCTTCTCTGGATGGAGTGGCGCGGGTGGATCGACTACCGCAGGACCTATCCTGGCCGCATCAACACCGGCCAGGTGGGACCGGCGTTCCTGGCGATCCAGGGGCTTCTGGAGCCCGAGAAACGCCACGCCGCCGAGGAGCAGACGGCGCTCCCGGACCGAGCGGGACGTAGACGGAGACGCCCCTCACCCTGTCCCTCTCCCGCCGGGAGAGGGGATCTAAAGACTCCCTCGTCGGGGTGAGGGGGAGCGGGTATCCTCCGATCTACTCGGATGCGGAAGTCGCTCTTCGTCTACCTCGCCGTCACGCTGATCTTCGGCGCCGGCATCTTCGCCTCTCTCGACCTGGGCAAACGGCTGGAGGGTTCGCGCGCCGCCGTACCTGCGATCGAGGCGTCCGCCCCGCAATCGGCCGCGGCCGCCGGCGGCCTGCTCGAGACGCTTCGTCACCCGCTCCCCCTGCTCCTCCTGCAGCTCATCACGATCGTTTTGACGGCGCGGCTCCTCGGGGCCCTCTTCCATCGGATCGGGCAGCCCCCCGTCATCGGCGAGATCGTCGCCGGAATCCTGCTCGGTCCGTCGTTGCTCGGCGCGATCGCCCCCGGCGTCTCCACTTCCTCTTCGCACCGTCGTCGACCGGCCTGCTGAAACTCTTTGCCGAGATCGGCGTCCTGCTGTTTCTTTTCGCCGTCGGGCTCGAGCTCGACGTCGACCGTCTGCGTCACCAGGCGCAGACGGCCGTCGTCGTGAGCCACGCCTCGATCATCGTGCCGTACTTCCTGGGAGTGGCGCTTTCCCTCGTGCTCTACCGCGGGCTGGCCCCGTCCGGCGTCCGGTTCCTCCCGTTCGCGCTGTTCATGGGCATCGCGATGAGCATCACCGCCTTTCCCGTGCTCGTGCGCATCCTCCGGGAGCGGGGCATAGCGAACACGCCGCTCGGAAACACGGCGATCACCTGCGCGGCGGTCGACGACGTCACGGCCTGGAGCCTGCTGGCGATGGTCGTCGCCATCGCGGGCGCCAGAGGCGTCTGGGCCGCGACCGTCACGATCGTTCTCACGATCGCCTTCATCCTGATCCTGGTGTTCGTGGCGGGACCCCTGCTCCGCCGTCTTCTGGCGCGGCAGGCGGAGCGCGAGACGCCGGGGAAGACCGCCCTGGCCGCCGTCCTGGTGTTCGTTCTGGCTTCGGCGCTGGCGACCGAGCTCATCGGGATCCACGCCCTCTTCGGCGCATTCCTGGCGGGTGTCGTGATGCCGCGACAGCATCGGTTCCGGGCCTATCTCGCTCAGCGGCTGGAGGAGTTCGCCTCCGTCTTCCTCCTGCCGGTCTTCTTCGCGTTCACGGGTCTCCGGACGCGCATCGGACTGCTCAACGACGCGGAGAGCTGGCTCCTCTGCGGCCTGATCATCCTGATCGCCACCGCTCGGAAAGCTCGGCGGCAGCATGCTCGCGGCCCGGCTGACGGGCGTGTCCTGGCCGGACTCCTTCGCCCTGGGCGCCCTGATGAACTCGCGCGGCCTCATGGAGCTGATCGCCTTGAACGTCGGCTACGAGCTGGGGATCCTGTCCCCGCGCATCTTCGCGATGATGGTCCTGATGGCGCTGGTCACGACCTTCGCGACGGGACCCCTCCTCTCTCTCGCCGACCGCTGGAGGAAGGCGCCCCTCGAAGGCGCGAGGCTCGCCGGCACGGGGTAGCGCCGGCGGTCCGCCTCAGACGGCGTCGGAGAGGCTGGAGAAGCTGAACTGCGTGCGGATCGCCGGGCAGACGATCGCGAAGTCCTCGGACTCGCTGCCCCGAGCGCGCACCGCGGCGCTCATCCCGTCGATCTTCGAAAAGATCGAGACCGGCGAGTCGTTCCATCGGAAGTTCTTGACCGCGCCCGCGATCCTGCCGTTCTCGATCCGGAACGAGCCGTCGCGCGTCAGGCCGGTGAGAAGCATCGTCTGCGGGTCCACGAACCGGATGTACCAGAGGCGCGTCAACAGGACGGCTTTCTTCGTCCCGGCGATGAGATCGGCGACCGAGCCGGATCCGCCCTGCATGAAGACGTTCTGGTTCTCGGGCGTGGGTTGCTGGCCCTTCTTCTCCGCCCAGAACCGCGAGTACGTCAGGTGCGTCAACACGCCCTTGTCGAAGTACGTGATCTTGCGCGTCGGCAGCCCGTCGCCGGAGAACGGCGAGCCCGGCGCGCGCGGGTCGGCCGGGTCGGTCCAGATCGTGACCTGGTTCGACAGAACCTTCTTTCCGAGCTTGTTGCCGCCGCCTTTGGCCGAGAAGAAGGAGCGCCCCTCGTCGGCCGAGCGGGCGTCCGTCAGGAACGCCATGTACAGGAGCAGGTCCGCGACCGCCGAGGGCTCGAGGATCACGGTGTAGGTTCCCGGAGGAATCTCCTTCGCGTCCGCCGACCCGAACGCCTTTTCGACGGCGGCCCGCGACAGGGCGAGAGAGTCGAGGCTGTTCGCCGTCTCGCCGTTCCCGCCGGCCCACCCGGAGCCCCGGCCGTCCGGCGTGCGCGCGGTGGCGGAAAACGTGACGCGGCTCTGGGGGTGATGGCCGAACAGGCCGTTCGAGTTGCCGATCGTGCGAGGGCCGCCGCCGTTGGTGTAGAAGCCGGCGATCACGACGCCTTTCTCCTTCGCGAGCGCGATGGACTCCTTCGCGAGCGCGGCGCGTCGCTCGGGGGGCAGGTCCACCGTGGCTTCGTCGTAGGCGCGGATGTCCGCGTAGGTCTGCGGCGGAAGCAGAGGCATCTTCTCCGGATCCTCGGGCGCGAAGCGCGCGGTCTCCTCCGCCTGGCGCACGCAGCGCTCGAGAGAGGCGTCGTCGGTCTGGTTCACCGACGCGGACCCCGACCGCTTCCCGAAAGACGCGGTCACCGACACGCCGACGTCTTCGGTGTCGCCGGACGTCGTCACTTCGTTGCGGGCAAACCGGATGTTGGAGGTCCGGCCGGCGTCCACCGTCACGGCGCATCCGTCGGACTTCGAAAAAGCCAGCGTCCGCTCGACGAGCGTCTTCGCGGCCTCTTTCGAGAGCGTCACACCGTCCTCGCCGTGTTCAGGACGTTGATCTGGCGGAACCGCGACGGCGCGCAGCCGTGCGAGACCGAGTTGGACTGCCCGGGTTGACCCTTGCCGTCGCCGAACGTTCCGCCGATTTTGTAACCCTCCGAGCAGACGGCGTCGCAGGAGCCCCAGAACTCGGTCGTGATCGCCTGGTACGCGACGTCCTCGAGCATCCCGGCGATCTTCCCGTCGCGGATCTCCCAGAAGAGCTCGCCCGCAAACTGGAAGTTGTACCGCTGCTGGTCGATCGAATACGAGGAGTCGCCCTCGATGTAGATGCCCCGTCGGCGTGTCGGCGATGAGATCCGCGAGCGACAGCTTCGCCTTGCCGGGCCTCAGCGACACGTTCGGCATCCGCTGGAACGGCACCGAGCCCCACGAATCGGCATAGGCGCAGCCGTAGGACCGGTCGCGGCCGATCCAGGCCGCCTGGTCGCGCGTGGTCTGGTAGTCGACGAAGATCCCGTCCTTGACGAGGTCCCACTCTCCGGACGGCACGCCGTCGTCGTCGTAGCCGCAGGTCGCGAGGGCCTCCTTCTGCGTGCGGTCGGCGACGATCTGGACGGCCGGCGACCCGAAGCGCAGCTTGCCGAGCTTGTCGGTCGTCAGGAACGACGTCCCGGCGAAGTTGGCCTCGTAGCCGAGCGCCCGGTCGAGCTCCGTCGGGTGTCCGACGGACTCGTGGATCGTGAGCCAGAGGTTGGTCGGAGCGAGCACGAGGTCGTACTTGCCGGGCGTGACGCTTTTCGCCGTGAGCTTCTCGACCGCCTGCTCGGCCGCCAGCCGCGCTTCGTCCATCCACGGCCAGCGCTCGATCGACTCGTAGCCGGTGCCGATCGGCGCGGCGAGCGAGGAGCGCGTGCGAAACTTCCCGCGGGTCTGATCCACGGCGGTCACCGTGAAGCTGGGCGCCACCCGCACGAGGATCTGCTCGATCTCGGAGCCCTCGGTCGAGGCGAAGAGCTTCTCCTCCTTCGCGAAATACATCCCCGAGCTGCAGAAGCTCGCGCCCTTGACCTTGAGCGCCTCGGCGTTGACCGCCAGGAGCAGGTCCGCCTTCGGCTGGATCGGAATGCGAAACGGGTCCTTCTCGATCGGCGTCTGCCAGGTGTCCTTGCAGGCCTTGACCGGCGCGAGCACGACCGGCTTCTCCTGGGCGATGCGGTTGGCCTTCGCGATCGCCACGGCCCGCGCGGCGACGCGGTCCACCTCGTCCGGCTCGACGCGGCTCGACGCCGCGAAGCCCCAGGTCCCGTCCACGAGGACGCGGACGCCCACGCCGAACGACTCCGAGTTCGAGATGCCGATGACACGGTTCTCGCGGGTCTGGATCGATTGGTTCAGGTACCGGCCCACGCGCACGTCCGCGTAACCGGCGCCCCTGGCGCGGGCGGTGTCCAGCGCCCGGCGGGCGAGCTCACGCATGGGGAATCTCCAGGCCGAGGTAGAGGCGGTCGCGCTCGGCCGCCGGCGCGCGCCAGAGGAGAGCCCGCTGCCTCGCCGATTCGAACGAACGGCCCCCCAGGCCCGGAGCCTCGATCGCCGAGCGATACGGGTCGCCGACGAGGTAGTTCGGAGCGTCCCGGAGGCCGCGGGCGGGTACGAGCGCGACGGCGGGAGACCCGAGGGCCGCGGCCGAAGCCGCCGCCACGCCCGCCGACAGGAACTCGCGTCGCGTCAGACCCATGGGAGCGGCCGAAGCCTATCACCGCGAGCTCTCGGCGATTACAGGAAAGGCCCATTCCACGGGCCTTTTGTGCTACGCTTTGGAGACTACAGCGATGAAATTCAGCAGTGTCGTTGCTCGGAGCTTTTCGACCTCCGAGGTCGCGAGGCTCACGGGCCTGACGCCCCGGCAGCTCGACCACTGGGACCGGCAGGGATTCGTCCGGCCCTCGGTCGAGAGGGCCCGGGGATACGGCTCCGCGCGCCGGTACTCGTTCGCCGACGTCGTCCGCCTGCGCGTGGCGGCGCGGCTGCGCGCCAGCGGCGTCGGACTCGCCCGCATCCGACGCTGCGCCGAAGCCCTGGCGCGCCTGGATCCCGAGGCGGAGCTGGGCGGAGCGCGCCTGATCGTCGTCGGCTCGACCGTGCTCTGGGCCCGGTCCGACCGGGAGGTCGTGGATCTGCTCAAGGACGGCCAGCTCGTCCTCGTCTGTTCGCTCGGCGACGCCGTGGCCGACGCGGCCGGCGCCGTGTCGGAGCTGGCCCGCGAAGCCGCGCGAGCGGCTCTGCCGGCGGCGCGGCCGCGCGGAAAGCACAAGTCGAGTTTCTGAAACGCGACCGGCGGCGAGGGCGCGCACGGGAGGGGCATGGGGCTGGCAGCGGAAGAACTGAACACCCGGATCGGGCGGCTCGCGCGGCTGGGCCGCCAGCGCGATTTTCCCCTCACGAGGTTCAAGAAGTCCCTGGGCGCGGTCGCGCGCAACGGCGAGCGCGGCGACGTCCTGCGGCAGCTCCTGACCAACTGGACCGGCATTCCCTTCGAAGCCGACGAAGCCGAGGCGCGCTGGGGTGAGATCGAGCGGCTGATCCCGTCGCTGCGCGACAAACTGGGCTCTCCCCTCGGGCTCCAGACCGTCCTGCTGCACCATCTCCACAGTCTCAAGGGCCTGCTCAAGGAGCCGCGCCTCGTCGTCGGAGGCGGACCTCGCCGTTCTGCGCGTCAACGCGATCACCGACCCGCTGACCGGGCTCTACAACCGGCGCTTCCTGATCGACCACCTCGCCCGCGAGATCGCGCGCGCCGAGCGCTCCGGCGGCATCCTTGCCATGGCGATGATGGACCTGAAGGGGTTCAAGTCCATCAACGACCGCCTGGGACATCCCGTCGGCGACAGCGTGCTCGTCCGCACGGCCCGCATCGTGCGGGACTCGCTCCGGGCCGTCGACGCGGGCTGCCGCTGGGGGGGCGACGAGTTCGTCCTGGTCCTCCCCAACACCGACATGATCTCGGCGCTTTCCGTCGCCGAGCGCGTCCGGGAGAAGATCGCCGCGCTCACGCTGCCGGCTCGCGGGGGTCTCCCCCTCGATCTCCACTACGGCGTGGCCTCCTATCCGCTGGACGGCAAGAGCTCCGACTTTCTCCTGAAGGTCGCCGATCTGCGGCTCTACCAGTGCCGCGCCCAGTCCTCGTTCGCGGCCTCGGAGCGGCGCATGTACCCCCGGTTCGCGCCCGAGGACATGAACGTGCGGATCGAGCTCGCCGGCCGCGGGTCGGTGACGGCCCCGGTCATGGACGTCAGCCACGGCGGCATCGCTTTCCGCGCCCGCAAGGCCGAGAAGTGGCCGCCCCGCTGGAAGGCGGAGATTTTCCAGAAGCATGATCCGGACCGCCACGCCGTCAAGCTCCGCGCCCTCAACTGGGCGCCGCTGCCGGGCGGCGGAGTCCGGGTGGGTTGCGCGTATGTCTGATCGGACCGAGGCCCGCGGTTGAGGAGCGCGGCCTTCGCCGCCCATCGCGCCGCCGCCTCCGGCCTCTTCACCCTTTTCACCCTTCTCGCGATCGTCCTCGGGCAGGGCGACTCGCGCCTGCTGGCGCTGACGATCGGCGGGGCGCTGGGCTCGCTGTTCCTGCTGACGCGGCCGAGCGTTCAGCAGGGGCTCGGCGTCTTCGCCGCGCCGCTCGCGATCGTCGCGGACCTGGGGCTGCTCTTCTGCGCGATGTCGCTCACCGGCGGCGCGCTCTCCCCCTACGCCCTGCTCCTGCCGGCGGGCGTCGCGCTCTCGTGGCACGCCGAAGGAAAGCCCGCCGCCCGCTTCTTCGCGATCGCGTCGCTTCTGGGCGTGGCCGCCCTGGTCACGCTCGGCGATCATCCCGGAGCCGAGCGCCGCAACGCTCTTCATGCTCGCCGGCGTCGCCCTCGCGGCCCCGGCTCTGCTCGTGGCTCTGGAGATCTCGGCGGCCGCCGCCCCGGTGGAAGCCGCGGCCGCGCTGCTCGTCGAGAGACGGCGGGCGGCGCTGCCCTCGGTCGTCGCGCGCCGCCCCGCGCCGCCGGTCGAGCCCGACTCCGACGAGAGGGACCACGGGGCGGAGATCCTGCACGATCTCCGGTCTCCCCTTTCGGTCATCCGCGTCTACACCGACCTGATCCAGGAGGCGGCCCGGCGGGGTGAGCTGCCGAACCAGGAATACCTCGCCAACCTCGCGCGCGAGATCGAGCTGGCCGAGCGGCTCGTCGGAACCCCGGCGCCCGGAGCCCCTCGCGCCGCCTCCGCAGAACGCCGACCTCGTCGAGATCCTCGGCTCGCTCGCGACCGCGTACCGCCTCGCCCACGGCGGGCGGATCCGGATCGAGTTCATCGCCGAGCGCCCGCAGCTTCCGGTCGACGCCGATCCGGTCGCGCTCCAGCGGGCGTTCCGCAACGTCCTCGACAACGCGATCAAGTACACCCCGGACGGGGGCGAAGTCCGCATCCGCGCCGGCGCCGCCGGCCCTCAGGCCTTCCTCGTCGTCAAGGACACCGGCATGGGAATGAGCCCCGAGGAGAGAGCGCGAGCTTTCGACTATGCCTTCCGCGGCGCCGGAGCGGTCGCCTCGGGGACGCGCGGCAAGGGGCTCGGGCTGGCCGTGACGAAGGAGATCCTCGAGGCCAACGGCGGCAAGATCAGCCTCTCGAGTGAGGCCGGTTACGGCTCCGAGGTGACGATCATGCTGCCCTTCCAGCGGGGGCCGCGGTGAAGCGGATCGTCGTCGTGGACGACGATCGCACGATCTCGGGCGCCGTCCGCGACGTCCTGAAGGGCGACGGCTTCGCGATCGACTGTCCCGCCGATCCCCGGTCCGCCCTGGCCGACACGATCCGCGACGTTCCGGACCTCGTGATCCTCGACGTGAACATGCCGGGCATGACCGGCTGGGAGTTCTGCGCGATCCTGCGGCGCCAGTCGTCCACCCGGGAAATGCCGGTTCTGTTTCTCACCGGGCGCTCCGAGGTCAAGGACCGCATCACGGCGATGCAGCTCGGCGGCTCCGACTACCTGGCCAAGCCGTTCCGGCGCGGAGGACCTCCGCAAGAAGGTCCTCCTGCTTCTCCAGGACGATGACAGCTGATGGAGGAAGAATGAAGCCCAGGCGCCGCACAGATTCGGTCGTGCTCGACGGGGCTTTTACGCCGGCGGGAGAGACACCTCCCCCCCGGCGATCGAAGATCTCCGGCACGAGCGCATCGTCTACGACGGAGTCACGGGGCTTCCGATCCACCCCTTCGAGGCGCCCGAGCGCGCCGACGAACGGATCGAGCACCTCGGTGTCATCTACCTCCAGATCGGCAAGTTCTTCGGCTTCGAGGAGCTCTGCGGGTGGGAGCAGTACGACCGTGTGCTGGCTGCCGTCTCCGACGGGCTCCAGGACGACGTGCGCGCCTCCCGCCTGGCGCCCCACGTGCATTCGATCCGTTTTTCGGGCGCCGACGGCTTCTTCGTTCTCTACAACCTTCCGTCCAACGGCCGCGGCCGCGTCCCGACGAACCTCGAGGAAGAAGCCGCGCGCCTCAAGGCCAGCGTCGTCCGCCGGCTGCGGCAGACGCTCGAGGGAACGACCGCGGACTTTCTCAACATCCTGGCGTCGAGCCTGACGGCGGTCGACAACCCGCGGGTGCGCCCGACCCGCCACGTCGTGCGCACCCTGTCCGAGGCCGTCAAGATCGTCATGCAGCGTCAGACCCACGAGAAGCTGGAGCTGTTCTCCGGCCTGAAACACGTCATCGGCCAGAAGCAGCTCCGGCAGCGCTTTCCAGCCCGTCCGCCACCTCCCCGGCGGCGCCATCATGGGATACGAGGCCCTGATCCGCGGCCCCCAGGGCACGCCCCTCGAGCCGCCGACCGTCCTGTTCGCCGTGGCCCACGAGAACGAGATGGACGTGGAGCTCGAAACGCTGTGCCTCGAGACGATCTTCTCCAGCCTGCCCCGCGCCGTCGGTGACCGGAGGCTCTTCGTCAACGCCTCGGCGAGGCTGCTGCGCCACCCGGTGTTCCTCGACGAGCGCAACCTCGCGGCGATCAACCGCAGCCACGGGGACGTCGTCGTGGAGATTTCCGAAAAGGAGATGGTGCGCGACTACGACTCGTTCCAGGAGGTGCTCGACCTCGTGCGCCGCGCCAACCTGAAGATCGCCATCGACGACGCCGGCTCCGGTTACTCGGGGCTCGAGACGATCCTGTATCTGAAGCCCGACTACATCAAGATCGCCGACTCCCTCGTGCGCAACCTCCACACCGACCCGATCAAGCGCGAGATCATCCAGAGCCTCGCGGCCATCGGCCGGCGCATCGGCGCCGCGCTCGTCGCCGAGGGCATCGAGGTCGAGCTCGAGCGGAAATGCCTGGTGGATCTCGGAATCGAGTTCGGCCAGGGCTTTCTTCTCGGCCGCCCATCCTTCCAGGTCAGCTCGAGGAGGGCCACGGGCTAGCCTTCGATCGCGTCCTCGGAGCGTGGACTCGCCATTCCCGGAAGCATCCCGGATGGGACCCTTCGTCATGCGGCCATGTGCCAATGGCTATGAAGAACCGATCATGAGTGGCTATTGTCGCCGGCCGCTTGTGCAGGGCACACTCGGCCGGCAACGCTGGGAAAGGGGCTAAGACCGTGAACAGCTTCCGCGTTACGCTCGGTGCCGGAATCCTGGCGGCGGCAACCGGCTCGATGGCTCCTCCCGCACACTCCCAGGACGTCTCCAGGTTCAACCCACCGGCTGTCGCCAACCTGGCCGGCTTGCGCGACTTCGACTTTCTCGTCGGTGAATGGCGTGTCCATCATCGCGTGAGGCGGGCCGACGCGCGGGATCCCTGGTTGGAATTCGATGGAACGTGCAGCAATCGCGGACTCATGGACGGTTGGGCCAACGTCGAAGACCACACGTTCGACAAGCCGACCGGCGTCTCTCGCGGTGCCGCGTTGCGCGCGTACGATCCGAAAACCGGGCAATGGGCAGTCTGGTGGATCGACGGGCGCGTTCCCCACAACGATCTCGATCCGCCGGTCAAAGGCCGCTTCGAAAACGGCGTCGGCACCTTCTCTTCCGACGGCACCCTCGACGGGAAGCCGATCCGCATGCGGTTCCTCTGGTCGCGCATCACGCCCACCTCCGCGCGCTGGGAACAGGCGTATTCATCCGATGCGGGAACGACGTGGGAAACGAATTGGATCATGGAGTTCCGGCGGGCCTCGTGAGCTTCGCTCGCTCTCCGGCGAGCGATCCGGCCTGAGGGCGGAAAAGCCAGCTCGCCGCGGATCACCTGAAGGCTGTTGCGGGTGCCACGGCCCGCAACTCGTCGGATCTCGTCGACCCAGCCTGCCCGCCCCCGCCTCCTCCATGCACTCCCCTGGAACCGCCTCGAATCCGTCAAACTCTTGACTCAGCATGAGTTGTCACACCTGTGCGGGCTTCGCCGAAGAAAATCCTTGACCTGGAAGAACCGTATTCACTAATTTAACGTAGTTAAGTAACGGAGGGACGTTTTGGGAACTGTCGAACGGCGCGAACGGGAGAAGCAGGAGCTGCGGACGAGGATCCTCGACGCGGCCCGCGAGCTCTTCGCCGAGCTCGGCTACGAGGCGGTCACGATGCGCAAGATCGCCGAGCGCATCGAGTACTCGCCGACGGCCATCTATTTCCACTTCAAGGACAAGGACGCGCTGATGCGGGAGCTCTGCGAGATGGACTTCTCGACCCTCGCGCAGCAGTTCCGGACGATCGCGCGCGATCGAAGGACCCGATCGAGCGTCTCCGCAAGATCGGACACGCCTACGTGGACTTCGCGGTCGAGTACCCGAACCACTACCGGCTGATGTTCATGACGCCGCACCCTCCGATCGCGAAGTCGGAGGCGGAGGAGGCCCGGCGCGGCAACCCCGAGGAGGACGCCTACGCGTTCCTCAAGGCGACGGTGGCCGACGGGGTGGCGCAGAAGCGCTTCCGTCCCGAGCTCGGCGACGCGGACCTGCTCGCCCAGACCGTCTGGGCGGCACGCACGGAGTCGTCTCGCTCCACATCGCCAAGTGCAACGACGACTGGGTCGACTGGCGGCCGGTCGAGAAGACGCGCGACGCTGATCATCGACGCGATGATCCGCGGGCTGACCCGCGACGGAGGCGCTGACATGGTCGATCTCGCCACGAAGAGCCTGCTCCACGACAAGCTCCGCTTCCTGATCACGGTCTCGGGCGTGGCCTTCGCCGTCACCCTGGTCTTCGTCCAGGTCGGGCTCTTCCTGGGCTTGCTGGACAACGCCTCGGTCACGATCGAGCACATCGACGCGGACCTCTGGGTCACCTCGCGCAACACGCCCAACGTCGACTTCGCCCACACGTTCCCCGAGACCGCCGTCCAGCGCGTGCGCTCGGTGCCGGGGGTCGCGCGCGCGGACAACCTCATCGTCTGGTTCGTGACGGTCAACCTGCCCTCCGGCGCGCAGGAGGGCTCGCTGGTCTACGCCCTGGAGGACTTCGGCCGCTGGAACATCCCCTGGAACGTGGCCGAGGGCGACCTCTCGGACCTGAAGCGCGGGCAGTACTTCTTCCTGGACGACTCGGCCGTCAAGCGGTACGGGACCTTCGCGGTCGGCGAGTACCGGGAAATCCTCGGCCAGCGCATGAAGATCATCGGCCGCACGAAGGACGCCCGCTCCTTCACGACGACGCCGATCTCCTTCATCGACTTCGAGAGGGCGCAGACGCTCAACCCGCAGTCGCTCCAGGGCAAGACGACCTACGTGCTCGTCAAGCTCGCGCCAGGCGCCGACGCGGCGACCGTCCAGGCCGAGATCGCCCGGCGGCTCCCCTACAACGACGTCTACACGAAGAAGGACTGGGCCGCGCGGTCGCGCCGGTACTGGGTGCAGTCGACGGGCATCGGCCTGAACATGTACATCACGGTCTTCCTCGGCTGCCTCGTCGGCATCGTCGTCGTGGCGCAGACGCTCTACACGTCGACGATGGAGCACATCAAGGAGTTCGGCACCGTCAAGGCGATCGGCGGCGGCAACCTCGACATCTACCGGATCCTGGCCAAGCAGGCCTCGATCGCCGCGGTCGCGGGCTTCGTGCTCGGGGCGTTGATGGCCTATGCGATGCGCCCGGCCATCGCGAAGATCGACCTGAAGCTGATCATCCCGCCGTCGTTCGCGGCCGTCGTCTTCGCCGGCTCGGTCGTCATGTGCCTGGCGGCGGCCATGATCTCGTTCCGCAAGGTGGCCTCCATCGACCCGGCGCTCGTGTTCCGAGGCTGAGGAGAAACGCCGATGTTTCCGCTGGCTGTCCTGGTCGTTTCCACGCTCGTCTTACGAGCGCTCGGCCTGCGCTTTCCGGCCTTCGCCTCGTGGCGGGCGAGCGCGCGCGGGGGGCTCTCCGTGATGCTGCTCTTCACGGCCGCGGCGCACTTCAACGCCCTGCGCGGGGACCTGATCCGCGATGGTCCCGCCGTCCTTCCCGCGGCCGGACCTCTTCGTCACCGTGACGGGAGTCCTCGAGATCCTCGGCGCCATCGGGATCCTGGTCCCCGGAACGCGCCGGTTGGCGGGCATCGGTCTCGTTCTCCTCTTCCTCGCCGTGCTGCCGGCCAACGTCAGCGCCGCGCTCCGTGACGTCACGCTCGGCGGCCGGCCCGTGACGGCCCTATGGCTGCGCGTTCCGATGCAGCTCGTCTTCATCGCGGTCGCCTGGTGGACGACGACGCCCCCGGCGCGGGAGGCGAGGTCATGACGCCGGTGCTCCAGGCGCTCGACGTCGCCAGGGACTTCCGGGAGGGCC
This sequence comes from uncultured Acidobacteriota bacterium, assembly GCA_963829925.1. GTDB lineage: Bacteria > Acidobacteriota > Thermoanaerobaculia > UBA5066 > Gp7-AA6 > DAHUXD01. Next base: position 261,286 of record CAWHKQ010000013.1, on the reverse strand, counting down.
GCGAGGTGGTCTCGGTCCTGAAAGGCGTATCCCTTTCGGTCGCGCGCGGCGAGATCGTGTCGCTCGAGGGCCCCTCGGGTTCGGGCAAGACGACGCTGCTCTCGATCCTGGGCTGCATCCTGACGCCGACAGCCGGGCGGGTGATCGTGGACGGCGTCGAGGCGGATCCCGAGCGGCCCGGGCGCCTGCCCGGGATTCGCCGCCGATCGATCGGCTTCGTGTTCCAGCAGTTCAACCTGTTCCCGTCGCTGACGGCGCTCGAGAACGTCGAGTACGCGCTGAACGTCAAGGGCCACAAGGGCGCGGCCGCCCGCCGCGAGGCCGAGCGCGTGCTCGACGCCGTCGGGTTGTCGGACCGCAAGGGATTTCTGCCGCGCGACCTCTCCGGCGGCCAGAAGCAGCGCATCGCCATCGCGCGCGCCCTCGCCGGCGACTCCCCGATCCTCCTCGCCGACGAGCCGACGGCGAACCTCGACTCGCAGATCGGGGGCCAGGTCCTCGAGATGTTCCGGGCGCTCGCCAAGAAAGAGGACCGCGCCCTCCTGATCGTCACGCACGACCCGAAGGTCCGCACGATTTCCGACCGCGTGCTCCAGATCCGCGACGGCCTCCTGGCCGCCGACGGGCTGGCCGCCTGAAGGGGAAGTCATGAAGAAGAGCATCTGGAATCGAGCGCTCTGGCCAGTCCTGGGCCTGGGGCTCCTGGCGCTGGTGGTCCTGCAGGCCCAGGCCGCCGGGCCCGCGCGGAAGGCCGGGCCGGGAAACCCTGCCCTGGCTCCGGCGGCGCCGGGGAACCGGGTGGCCGCCGAAGGCCGCGTGGTGGCCTATCCGGGGGCCGAGGTGGTCGTCGGAACCGACCTGGCGGGAACCGTCGTAATACTCAAAGTGCAGGAGAAGGACCGGGTCCGGGAGGGCCAGCTCTTAGCCGAGTTGCGCTCCGACGACCACCGGGCGGCTCTGGCCGAGGCCCGGGCGAGGGTCGTGGAAGCCGACGCCGACATCCGACTGTCCGGGGCCGAGGTCGAGCGTGCCCGTTCGCTCTGGGAGAAGGCCGTCGGATCCCGGCAGGCCGTCGACAAGGCCGAGCGCGACGTGGACGCGGCTCGCGCCCGGCGCGCGACGGCGGCGGCGACGGCCGACCGGCTGCAGGCGGTTCTGACGAAGACGCGGATCGTGTCGCCCATCGACGGCGTCGTCATCGCGCGTCACGCCCAGGCCGGCGAGACGCTGGAGGCCGGCGAGAGGATCCTGACCGTCGCCGACCTCTCACGCCTCCGGGTGGAGGCGGAGCTCGACGAGTTCGACTCGGGCCGCGTGCGGCTCGACGACTCGGTCCGCGTGACCGCCGAGGGCTACGACGGGAAGGCCTGGAAGGGCCGGGTCGAGGAAATTCCGGATGCCGTGGTCGGGCGTAGACTCAAGCCCCAGGACCCGGGGAAGCCCGAGGACACGCGCGTCCTTCTCGTCAAGGTCGCGCTCCTGGAGCCGACGCCCCTGAAGCTCGGCCAGCGTGTGGAGATCCGGATCGACTGAGGGTCCGGCGCCGCGTGCGCCCGACCCCGAGGAGTCCCGTATGGACAAGGAAGCCTGCATCCAGAAGCTCCAGTGCCGGGGCGCCGAGCCGGGATCGGCTCCGGCGCCGCTCGATTCCTCGGGAGAGCGCGACTTCCTCGGCGAGCGGCTGGCCCTGTACTTCAGCGCGACCTTCTTTTCCAGCGCCGGATTCTTCGTCGCGGGCCGGATCATCTACGCGCTGTGGCCGCCGCCCGTCTCGCGTCCGCTGTCACTGACCGAGCCCTTTCTCCTGTTTCACATGGCCGCTGTCGCCGTCCTGCTCGTGGGGTGGCTGGCGTCGCGGCAGAAAGACCTCTCGCAGGAGGCGCTGCGCCGGCTGGATGCGGTCGGCACGATCGGCGCACTCGTTCTGTTCGCCTGCATGTCGGCCAGCATGCCGCCCTCCTGGCGGCCGGAGTCGATCGCGCTTCTGGCGACGATGGCGATTCTTCTCTATCGCGCCTCCATCGTGCCCAGCCCTCCGCGCCGCACCGCCTGGATCTCGGCGCTGTCGGTGCTTCCGATTCCGTTCGTGGCGTACGGCCTGCACAAGGCGGGCTCCTCCGTGATGTCTCCCGGCGCCGGGGCGGCGAACGCCTTTCTCTGGGCGGTCCTCGCCGTCGTGATTTCGACCATCGTGTCGTTCGTGACGTTTCGCCTGCGCCACAGCGTCGCCCGCGCGCGCCGCCTGGGCCAGTACACGCTGAAGGAGAAGATCGGCGAGGGCGGGATGGGCGTCGTGTACCGCGCCGAGCACGAGATGCTGCGGCGGCCGACGGCGATCAAGCTCCTGCCTCCCGGCTCCGCGGGCGAGGAGGGTCTCAAGCGCTTCGAGCGCGAGGTCCAGCAGACGGCCCGGCTGACCAGCCCGCACACGGTGTCGATCTACGACTACGGGCGCACGCCGGACGGCCAGTTCTATTACGTCATGGAGTACCTCGACGGTATCGACCTCGAGGAGATCGTGCGCGAGTACGGGCCCATGGCGCCCGGCCGCGCGGTGCGGATCCTGCGCCAGATCTGCGCGGCCCTGGCCGAGGCGCACGGCATCGGTCTGATTCACCGCGACATCAAGCCCGCGAACGTCATCCTCTGCGAGCGGGGCGGCTTCCCCGACATCGCGAAGGTCCTGGATTTCGGTCTCGTCCGCCAGATCTCGGGGACAACCGATCCGCGGCTGACGGCCGAGGACGTCCTGCGCGGCACGCCGCAGTACCTGGCTCCCGAGGCGATCCGGAACGCGGAGAACGTGGACGCGCGAAGCGATCTCTACGCCCTCGGCGCCGTGGGCTATTACCTGCTGACGGGAACGGAAGTCTTCTCGGGCCGGGGACCCCTGGAGATCATCCATCACCACCTCCAGACCGAGCCCGAGTCGCTCTCCAGGCGCCTGGGACGCCCGGTCCCGCCCAAGCTGGAAAAGGTCATCCTCGCCTGCCTCTCGAAAGACCCCGATGAACGCCCGGAGAGCGCTCGCGCCCTGGCCGACGCCCTCGGGGCCGCCGACGACGTCCCGGCCTGGAACGAGACCGACGCGCGCCGCTTCTGGCGCGAGTGGGCGATGCGAAAGACGGCCGCGCAGACGGCCTGAGGGCGTTCCTCTCGAAAGCGGTGAGCCGGGTCGCAGTCCGTGGAGGATTCGCCCGGGCGTCCTAAGATGGTTCGGGGAGGTGGCCATGACGCTGAAGACTGGATTCCTGTTGCTCGTCGCAGCGCAGTCTCTCGACACCGGGGCTCTCGAGGCCGCGGGCCGCCCGAGACTCCACCCGCGCGCTTCCATCGTCGTGGGGAGCGCGCCGGCCCTCTCGGGGCCTGGCTTCGGCACCCAGGATCTCGAGGCCGACCTGATCTCGTTTCTGTCCTTCTTCCCGGTCATTTCGACGTCGTACTCGACGAGCCACAGTTCCGGAACCCGGTGGGAGACCGAGGCCACCGACCTGGCCGCTCCGGTCGTGCTGCCCGACGGGGCTCGGCTGGAGTCGTTCTCCGTCTACTACTACGACGCCAATCCTGGCGTCAGCGCGGACCTGAACTTCTCGTTCTGCCGGCACTGGCGGCACGCCGACACGGGCGCCAATCCCGAGTCCGACTGCGTCGCGACCTTCATCGCCTCGGGCGCCCCCGGGTATGCGGTCGGCGAGCTTCCCGTGCCGGCCGAGTTCCAGAATTTCCTCCGCCGAGCCGATGTCGACGACGACGGTACGGTGGACTCGGTCGACTATTCGGTCTATGTGTTCACGTACCCGGACACGGCCATCGCTTCAGTCCGGGTCAACTGGCGCCGGCAGGTCAGCCCCGCGCCGGCGGCCGCGACGTTCAATGACGTGCCCGCGGGTCATCCGCAGTTCCAGTTCATCGAAGCACTCGCCGCCTCCGGCATCACCGCCGGTTGCGGCGGGGGCAACTACTGTCCGGATGCCGGTTTGACGCGGGGGCAGATGGCCGTCTTTCTGGCAAAGGCGCTGGGACTGCACTGGAGTCCCTGAGGCTTCATTCTCGGGCGCAGAGTCCGGAATCCGGACCTGACTCTTGATGGAGTTTCCTGCCCGCATCCGGCGGAGACGGCGCGCCAGCCCTTACAATCTCCGACGAATTGCCGGATCACCAGATGCCAGACCACCGTTCGAGAGAATCTGCGCGCCGCAGGCGAGTCGGCCCTCTGTCGATCGCGGCGGGGGCCATCGCCCTGTCTCTTCTCCTCTGTGACGGGGCCCGGGCGCAGGCCGAGCTCGAGGCCGCCCTTCGGAAGTCGGGCATGCAGGCCTTCCGGTCGGGGCGTTTCATGGATGCGGTCCGGGACTTTCGCGCCGTCCGCTTCCTGGCGCTCGAAAATCCGAGCCGTCTCTCCGAAACTCTGGGGCGCCTGGCCCTGGCGGAGGACGCGGCGGGGCTGGACGCCGATCGCGACGCCACGCTCGGCCGGTTCTTCGACCTCGAAAAACGCTTCGAGTCCTACTCGGCCGATTCCCTCGAGCCGGATCTCCAGGCGCGGCTGAAGGAGCTGCTTCTCAAGCGGTTCGGACGGGAACGGGTTCTGGCGGTTCCGACGCTGGCCGCCGAGCTGGGCCTGATCCCGACACGGCCGACGCGACGCCCGACCTCGACGCCGACGCCGGGCCCGGCTCCCCCGCCGGCCTCCGAGCCGACTGTTCCGCCGGAGACTTCACCCGCGGCGGACGTCAGGGTGGACGCCGCGACTGCGAGCCCCACGCCCGCCGCCGGCCCGCCCATCCCGGCGACGGCCGCGCCTTCCCCGGAGCCGATCGCGCCCGCGACGCGAACTCCCTCGCCAGAGCCCACCGCGACGGCGCCGCCCACGAGGACGCCCACGGCGACACCGATTCCGCCGACTCCGGTTCCGCCGACTCCGGTTCCGCCGACGTCCACGCGGCCGCCAACCGAGATCCCCTCGGCCACGAGAACCGACACGCCGCGCCCCTCGCCGACGGCGACTCCTTCCCGGACCTCGACGCGGACGCCGACGCCCACGTCCACGGCCTCCTCCACGCCCTCCTCCACGCCTTCCAGCACACGCACGCCCTCGCCGATTCCACCGACTTGGACGCCTTCTCCGACGCAAACCTCCGCTCCTTCGACGACGCCGACGCCGCGACCGTCGGCGACCTGGACGCGGACCGAGACTCCGACGCGGGCCGCGACAGCCACGCTCACGCCCACGTTCACGCCATCGAATACGGGCACGTCCACTCCAGTCCCGTCCACCCGGACCTCCACCGCGACCGCGACCTTCACGCCGACCGGGACCTTTACACTTACCGGGACCTTTACGCCGACCCGGACCTCGACCCCGGCCTCGACGGAGACTCCGCGGCCCTCGGCGACCTGGACCCCGTCCCTCACGCCAACCCCCTCCTCGACGACCACGCCCACCTTCACGCCGTCGCACACCGCCTCGCGCACGGCCTCTCTCACGCCGTCGAGCACGCCGACCCGCACGTCCTCGCCCGTTCCGCCCACGGGGACGCCGACGCCCGACGAATCCTGGAGATTCCGGCCCAGCCGCACGCCCTCGCCCGAGGCGCCCACGCCGACGCCCGACGAGTCCTGGAGATTGCGGCCGAGCCGCACACCCTCGTCCGAGCCGCCCACGCTCACGCCGACGACCGACGAATCCTGGAGATTGCGGGCGACCAGCACTCCGCTCGCCGCCGTTTCGAACACTCCCATTCCCACCTGGCGGCCGATCGAGCGCAGGGTTTCGAACACTCCGCTTCCGACGGCGCGATCGCTCGGACGGCGGGTGTTGAACACCCCGATTCCCACCTCGCGGCCCCCGTCGCCGACTCCTTCGCTCCTCGTCGCTCCCAACCGCGTCGACACGCCGCCGCGGGCGATCGAGATGTACCTGCCCATCTATCCGGAGCGCGCCCTCAAAGACCGCGCTCGCGGACTGGTGGTGCTGCGAGTCCTGGTCTCGGAGACGGGCGTCCCCCTCGAGGTCAAGGTGGAGAAGGCGGCCCGCGCGGACATCACGGCCGCCGCGGTCACGGCGGCGCGGCAGTGGCGCTTCGAGCCCGCCCGCAAGGACGGCCGCGCGGTCCGCACTCACGCGACCATCCGGTTTCCGTTCGAGGGCGTTCAGTTCGCCCGCACGCCGTTTCCGCCGACCGGCGCGACCCCGTCGCGTCCGCCGAGCGACGTGACTCCGCCGAGTCCGTAGAATCCGCTTCGTGGCCTCCGCCGTCTCCAGGGCGCCCTACCTGGCGCTCGCGCACCGCGACTACCGCCGGCTCATCGTTTCGCAGCTGCTTTCGCTGACCGGCACCCAGATGCAGGTCGTTGCGATCAACTGGCACGTCTACCTCCTGACCAGGTCGCCGCTGGCCCTCGGCTTCGTGGGGCTGACCCGGGTCGTGCCCATCGTGATCTTTTCCCTCTGGGGCGGTGTCGTCGCCGACCGCCACGACCGGCGGCGCGTCATGATCGTGACCCAGATCGCGATGACCGCCGTCGCGCTCGGACTGGCGGCCATCACCTTCGCGCGGCGTGAATCGCTCGGGCTCCTCTACCTTCTGAACGCCCTCGGCGCCGCGGCCGTGGCCTTCGACGGCCCCTCGCGCCAGGCCCTGATCCCGAGGCTTGTTCCACCCGAGGACCTGCCGGGGGCCCTGTCGCTCAACCTCTCCGTGTTTCAGGCCGCGCTGATCGGCGGGCCCGCGCTCGCCGGCATTTTCATCGCGCGCGCGGGCTCCGGCACGCGCGGCCTTTCGGCGATCTACCTCCTGAACGCGCTCTCGTTTCTGGCCGTGATCTTCGCTCTCGCCACGATGCGGACCTCGGGCGCTCCCGAGCCCACGGCCGGGAAGGTCCAGATGGGCTCGGCTCTGGCGGAGGGACTGCGATTCGTCTTCAAGACTCCCCTGATGGTCTGGACGATGGGGCTCGACTTTCTCGCCACGTTTTTCTCGGGCGCGATGTCGCTCCTTCCGATCTTCGCCGACCAGGTCCTGCGCGTGGGCGCCAGAGGCTACGGGATCCTCGCCGCCGCGCCGGCCGTGGGTGCTCTGGCCGGGGCCCTCTTCCTGTCGGTGCGGCCGCTGCCCGAGCGCCAGGGGCGCATCTTTCTCTGGGCCGTCGCAGCCTACGGCGCGTCCACGATCGTCTTCGGCCTGTCGCGCAACTTCTGGCTCACGCTCGCGGCGCTGGCGGGAGTCGGACTGGCGGACGCGATCTCGACGGTCATCCGGCAGACCATCCGCCAGTTCATCACCCCGGATCGGCTGCGCGGCCGCATGACGTCGATCAACATGATCTTCTTCATGGGCGGCCCTCAGCTCGGCGAGCTCGAAGCCGGGCTCGTGGCCTCGCTGTTCGCCTCGACGGTCGTGGGCGTGACTGTCTCCGTCGTCTCGGGGGGGATCCTGACGATCCTGATCACCGCCGCCATCGCCGCGGCCGCGCCGATGGTCCGCGAGTACGACTTCCGTCAGACCGAGCGGCCCACCTGATCGTCACTCCGGGCTGACCCGCTCCCGGTCGCTCAGCCCAACCCTCGCTCGTCCACAAACCGCCTTGACTACCGTATCAGTGTAGTACTACACTAATACACACGCCATGGCCGACCTCCGCATCGACCCGTCCGACGCCACCCCGATCTGGAGCCAGATCGAGGAAGGCATGCGGCGCCTCGTGGCCGCCGGGGCGCTGAAGCCCGGCGCGCCCGTGCCGTCCGTGCGGGACCTCGCGAAAGACCTCCGCATCAATCCCGCGACGGTCGCCAAGGCCTACCAGCGGCTGACGGACGCCGGAGTCCTGATGGTCAAGCGCGGGGACGGAACGTACGTGGCGGATACCCCGCCGCCCATCAGCCGCGCCGAGCGGTCGCGCACGCTGCGCGACGCGGCGGCCCGGTACGCGAGCCTCGCCGCGACTCTGGGTGTCACGCCCGAGGAAGCGGCCGAGGCGCTCGCGGCGGCCTGGCGAAGCCTGGATCCGAAGAAAGGAGCCCGCACGTGACGGACCCGATCCGCGTCGAAGACCTGACCGTCCGGTACCGGCAGGCCACGGCCTGCCGCGACGTGACGCTCGCGGTCGCCCCGGGGACCGTCTACGCGCTCCTCGGCCGCAACGGAGCCGGGAAATCCTCCCTCATCCGCTGCCTCCTCGGCGAGCAGAAGCCGACCTCCGGACGGGCGCTCCTCTTCGGGGAGGACTCCTGGAGGACCCGCCGGCGCGCGATGGAGCGCGCGGGAGTCGTCCCCGAAGAGCCCGACGCTCCGCGGCGCGATGAGCGCGCGCGAGCTCTCCGAGTTCTGCCGGAGAATTTATCCCCGCTGGGACTCCGCCGGGGTCTTCTCCCGGCTCGAGCGCTTCGGCGTTCCCGCGGGCACTCCGTTCGGCAGCCTCTCCAAGGGGCAGAAGGGCGAGGTCATGCTCTCCCTGGCGCTCGGGCACGCGCCCGAGCTTCTCGTCCTCGACGATCCGACGCTCGGTCTCGACGTCGTGGCGCGCCGGGCGCTCTCCGAGGAGATCGTCGGCGAGCTCGCCGACCGCGGCACGACGGTCTTCCTCACGACCCACGACCTGGCCGGCTTCGAGGGGATCGCGACCCGCGTCGGAATCCTGAAAGAGGGCAGGCTCGTGCTGGACGAAGACGCGGAGCGGCTCAAGTCGCGCTACCGGCGGATCCGCTACGAGAACCGCATGACGGAGACGCGCACCGCCTTCGGCAACGAGCTCGACGCCTTCGACGCCGTACGCGTCAAGGTCCGGGGCTGGGGCATCGACGCCGTGGTGTCGAACTTCGAGGAGGAGGCCTTCCAGAGGTTTCGGGAGACCGACGGGGTCGAGAACGCGCACGCCGAGGCGATGCCTCTCGAAGAGATCTTTCTGGCCGTCGCCGGAGAAGACAAAGGAGCCGGGTCATGAAGGGGTTTCTCGCCGTCGCTCGCCGGGAGATCGTCCAGCGGCGGCTCCTGCTGGCGGCCGCCGCCGTCTGCAGCCTCGCTCCCTTCCTCGGAGTGCTCGCGCGCGGCACTTCCGGAAGCCAGGCCGCCGAGGAACGCGCGTGGGTCGCCTTCGCTTTGTCCCTGGCTTTCGCGGTCGGTCTCGTCGCCGTCTCGGGCGCCTCCATGCTCGCTCCCGCGATGCGGAGCCGCCGGATCGCCTTTGATTTCTCGAGGCCGCTCTCCGCGTTTACGATCTTCGCGGGCAACCTCGCCGCCGCGATCTCTCTGGCGTTGCTTTCGGCGGCACTGCTCTGGATCCCGGCCTGGGCCACCGGTTCATCGTTCCCGTGGAAAGACCTCTTCGTCGACACGCGGCTGACGCGCCTGTGGCCGCTCTTCCTGGTCGCCGGGCTTCTGTTTCTCTTCTCGCTCCTGCACGCGGTCGGCGTCATGTTCCGATCGGGCTCGCCGCTCGTGGCCCTTGACGGCGTCTTTGCCCTGGCCGCCGGGCTCGGCTTCTCCGCCGTTCTCTCGCGCCTGCCCGCGTTCCTGGCGGCCGGGCCGCGAGCCCTCGTCATGTGGGTTTTCGGCCTGTCGAGCGGGGTCGCGCTGCTCGCCGCCGGCCTGGCCTCGGTCGCACGCGGGCGGACCGATATCCGCGCCGCCCACCGGGCGCTCTCGCGGGTTCTGTGGGGATCGCTCGCCGCGATTCTGCTGGGGCTTCATGGCTACGCGTCCTGGGTCCTGGCCGCCAGGCCCGCCGATTTGAGGGGGTTCTGGGTCTCGCCCGCGCCCGCGGGGAGCTGGGTCGCTCTCGAGGGGAAGCGCGCGGCGCGCGCGCCGACTTTCTCTACGACACGGCGAGCGGCAGGTCCGAGCGCACGGCGGTCGAGGACTGGCTGGGCGCCGAGATCTCGGGAAACGGAAACCGCGCGGTCTGGGTGGAAGGACGCTCCGGGGCGTCCCGTCGAGGTCCTCGCGCTCGCCCTCGACGACCCGGGGGCCCGGCCGAAGCGCACGCGGCTCTTTCTGGAGGGGTACCCGTCGCTGATCATCCTGTCGGCCGACGGCTCGCGACTGGCGACGCTGGCGCGAGGCGTCCTCTCGATCCACGATCTCGGCTCCGCGCGGACTCTGGCGTCCGCTCGCGTGGCCGGCGAGCGTACCGACGTGCGGGGCTTTTTCACCGACAACGACACTTTTCGCGTCTATCGGCAACCGGAAACCGTTGCCGACACGCGACAAGAGAGCCGCCTGGAGATCCTCGAGCTCGAGGCCCGCGCCCGGACGCTCCGGCCGACGGGAGCGTTTACCTCCGCCGGGCGCCTCTACCTCGTCGCCGACAGAAAGGGAGATCGCGTCCTCGCCTTCCAGTACGCGAACCGGGAGGTCTGGCTGCTGCACGGACGCACCGGCGCCGCCGTCGGCCGCCTGGCCGCCGGAGCCCCGCAGATCAGCCGCTGGGGAGGCTTTCTCGCCGACGGCCGCATCGTGCTGTCGGAGCGGTCACGCCCGGGTCCCCGCCTGCTGCGTGTCTTCCTGGCGGACGGAACGGAGCAGCGTACGGTGCCGCTCGAAGCCTCCGGGCATCTCATTCTGGGCGGGGAGGCGGAGCCCGGCACGCTCGTCCTCGCGGTCGGCGACGGGACGAGCTATACCGCCTCTCTCGCGGACCTCGACGGCGGCAGCGTTCGCAAGCTCGCTGACGGCCTTTATCCCGCCGCCCGACTCTCCGGTTTCGGGTACGAGATCAACGCGGGACCGGCCGCCGGCAGCGAGGCGACGAAGCTTTTCGTCCAGGACAGCCGCATCCTCGTCCGCCTCGACCCGTCGACCGGCGAGCGCCGGGTGATCCTCGAGGCTCGGAAGCGTTAGCTCTGCTATCGTCCGGACTCCTTGACCGTCACCGGTTTCTCCCGCACCCGCGGCGGCGCGTTGACCTGTGACGAACTGTCCCTGTCGGATCTCGCCGCCGGATTCGGCACACCGCTCTACGTCTACAGCTGGGCGAAGATCGAAGAGGACTATCGCCGGTTCGAGGTGGCGTTCGCCTCGGTTTCGCACCTCGTCTGTTACGCCGCGAAGGCCAATTCGAGCCTCGCGATCCTGAAGCGGCTGGCGCAGCTCGGCTCCGGCGCCGACGTCGTCTCGGGAGGCGAGCTGCGGGCGGCCCTGGAGTGCGGGATCCGGGCCGATCGGATCGTCTTCTCGGGCGTCGGCAAGACGGACGCCGAGATCGCGCAGGGGGTCGAGGCGAAGATCCTGGCGTTCAACGCGGAGTCGGAGCGGGAAATCGAAAAAATCGACGCGGCGGCGCGGGAGCGAGGCTCGTCGCGCGCGTCGCGTTGCGCGTGAACCCCGACATCGACGCTCGGTCGCACCCGCACATCTCGACGGGCCTGAAGAAGAACAAGTTCGGCGTGGACATCGCGCGCGCGAAGGCCATCTTCGAGAAAGCCGCCGCGCTGCCGGGCGTGCGCATGGTCGGCGTGCAGGCGCACATCGGAAGCCAGATCGTGGAGCCGGAGCCCCTGGCCGAGACGGCACGGGAGCTCGCGGAGCTCGCGCAAGACCTTGAGCGGTCGGGCTTTAGCATCGAGACGCTGGACGTCGGAGGCGGCATCGGCATCGGGGAAAAAGGCCTCAGCCCGGAAGCCTACGCGGCCGCGGTGCTGCCGGCGCTCGAGAAACTTCCCTACCGGATCCTCGTCGAGCCCGGACGCGCGATCGTCGGTCCGGCCGGCGTTCTTCTGACCCGCGTCCTGTACGTCAAGGAAGAACGCAACAGGACTTTCGTCATCGTCGACGCCGGCATGAACGACCTGCTCCGCCCGGCGCTCTACGACGCGGTCCATCCGGTCGAGCCGGTCAAGCCCGAGAAGAACCCGAACATCCGGGCCGACGTCGTCGGGCCGGTCTGCGAGACAGCCGACTTTTTTCTTCGCGACGCCGAGCTCCCCCGGCCCGACGAAGGCGACCTCCTGGCCATCCGCGACGCCGGCGCGTACGGATTCGCGATGTCCTCCAACTACAACTTCCGGCCGCGGGCCGCCGAGGTGCTGATCGCAAACGGCGCGGCGCTCCTTTCGCGCCGCAGAGAAACCTTCGAGGATCTGACTCGGCTCGAACACGTATAAACTGGTTTTCATCGAAGGGGCGCCGGCGGCCGGGCCCTGGAATCTTTTTATGGAGGAATCCTCGATGCGAACTCGGTTCTCGGCTCTGGCGCTCGCACTGACTCTTTTCGGCGCATCGGCTGCACTCGCACAGACGACCGGCTCCGTCAGCGGCGTGGCCCGCGACTCCGACGGCGCGCCGCTCCCGGGCGTCGTCGTCTCGATCTCGGGGCCGCAGCTCCCGCTCGGGCGCACCACGACCACCCGCGCGGACGGCGTGTTCCAGTTCTTCAACCTGACTCCCGGCACCTACCAGCTTCGGGCCGAGCTCCAGGGTCTCTCGGCCTTCACACAGGAAGTCATCGTCAGCGTCTCGAAGGACACGGAGATCCGCCCGATTCTCCGGGCGACGGCGGCCGAAGAGGTCACCGTCACCTCGGCCACGCCGCTCGTCGATACGAAGTCGACCGACATCGCGAACGTCACCGGCCGCGAGACATTCGAGAAACTGCCGCTCGCCCGAACGTTCAGCGGCACGTTCCAGCTCGCGCCGGGCGTCGTCGACAGCGGGGTCGACATCTCCAACACGAACGTGGGCGTCAACGCCGGCGGCGGCCGCCAGGACAACACGTTCCTCTACGACGGCGTCAACGTCACCAACCCCTTCTTCGGGGACCTCTACTCGGATTTCGCCGAGCTCGACATCGCGGAGGTCTCGATCACGCGCGGCGGCGTGACCGCGGAGAATGGCCGCACGGGCGGCTTCATCGTCAACGGCGTCACGAAGTCCGGGACGAACAACATCCACGGCGAAGTCCGGCTGGAGTACCAGCCCTCGGCCTTCCAGGCCAACAGCAAGGACCCGAACCTCCAGTTCGACACGTCGCGGTTCCGGCCGGGCGCCGGAGTCGGCGGTCCCATTCTCAAGGACCACCTCTTCGGTTACGCCTCGCTGAATTTCTTTCGCCTGTCGGACACCGACCGCGTGAACACGCTGGGAACCCTGCCGGATTCTGACCTCGACATCGACGAGTACTTCCTGAAGCTCTCCGCCAACCCGGCGCAGAACCACCTGATCGACGCCTCGTTCCGGTACCGGGGAATCGAACAGACCAACAACCTACCCTCCGACTCCGAGGCCTTCGACTCGCCGACGGCCGCCGATAACCCCAAGGAGCTCAACCGCGTCGGCGTATTCGCGTGGTACTGGACCGTGACCTCGGCCCTGAACATCGAGACCAAGTTCCACATGAACGACAACCCGAACAACTCCAGCCCCGTCACGCCGCTCGGCTATCAGCCGGCCTTCGACGCGGCCCACCCCGAAAACGTCGGCCGGTTCAGCCCGGACGGCGGCACGACCCACCTCGGCGGCGCCGCCCTGGCCATCAACAACGACAGCTTCCGCCGGTACGAGTACAAGATCACGACCAGCTACCTGGCGACCTTCCTCGGAGCGAGCCACCTGATCAAGCTCGGCGCCAACTACAGCAACAACAAGGAGTACCTGAAGCGGATCGCCAACGGCTGGGGCGACATCATCGAAACGAGCGGCAGCGGCTGCCTGGGCCAGACCCCGTGCTTCCGCGCGCGCTTCTCTCCGGACCAGCCGGCCCAGATCTCGCGCGGCAATACGATCGGCGTCTTCCTCCAGGACCAGGCGACCTGGAACCGGCTGACCCTCAACATCGGCGTGCTGCTGAACCAGGACACGTACATCCCCAACAACAACCTGGAGTTCACGATCGTGGAGGGCGACTACCGCCTCCCGAACAGCGAGCTGCTGCCCTGCACCGATCCCAACCGCGACCCGCGCGGATGCACCTACACCGACACGTACAAGTTCCCGTTCTCCAAGCAGATCCAGCCGCGCGTCGGCGTCGCGTACGAGATCGACACGCGGGCCCACGACAAGGCCTACGTCAACTACGGCCGGTACGACAACATGGACAACCAGTCGTTCGCCCGCGCGGCCGCGCCCCTGCGCCTCTATCGGACGGACGCGTTTTTCAACTCGCAGACCGGAGACTTCATCCAGTCCATCGTGCGGACGAACAACACCGGCAAGATCGTCCTCGGCAACATCGACCCGACCTACACCGACGAGATCGTCGCCGGATACGCGCGGCCCTTCGGCAACGGCTGGGCGGCCGAGATCTACGGCATCTTCCGCGAAACCAGCGACGTCATCGAGGACTTTCCCGCCATCGACCGCGATACCAACCCCTCGGCCTTCCGCTACGGCAACATCCCGGCCACTCGGAAGTACAAGGGCGGAACGCTCGAAGTGCGGAAAGCCTACGGAGACAACTGGACGATGGACGTGTCGTACACCTACTCGCGCCTGACCGGCAACTGGGACCTCGACTACGCCACGCAGCTCTTCTACTCGTCGTCGTACATCGAGGACGGCCCCGGTCTCTACGTCGACAGTCCCAACCGGACCGGCGTTCTGATCGGGAACCGGACGCACGTCGGCAAGCTCTTCGGGTCTTACACGCTTCCCACGCGCACGACCCTCGGCGGTTACTTCCGCGTCCAGAGCGGCACGGCCCTGGGAGGCTCGCGAGTGGGATCCCGTCTACGGGACCGACTACCAGTACGCGGAGCCGGCGGGCACGCGGACCACGCCCACCTGGGCCAACCTCGATTTCCTGGTGGCGCAGGACATCCCGATCGGGCCGACGACCCTTCGGCTCGAGGGGAGGGTCCAGAACCTCATCAACTCGCAGCCCGCGCTGACGGTCGACCAGGACCTCTGGGTCAACGACGACAACACGGGCGCCAATCCCCGGTTCGGCGAGGGGACGACGTTCGCTCCGCCGCGCCGGTTCTTCATCTCGGGGATTCTGTCGTTCTGAGGGAGATTCTCGCGGCGGGGGGCCTCCGGGCCCCCCGCCCTTTCGATCTGCGATGAAACTTCGAGTCACCCTCGCCGTGACCGCCGCGTTCCTGGCGGTCTTGCCGGCGTTCTCCCAGTCCGCTTTCGCTCCCCCGACGCTTCGGATCCCGGGCCAGCCCGACCGGAAGATCGAGCCCGCGTCTCTCCTCGGCGCGGCCTCGCGCGACGTGCGCCTCGAGGACGTCGAGGGCGACGTGATCGTGTACCACGGCATGCCGCTGCTCGAGGTCCTGGAGAAAGGGGGCCTGGACCTGAAGACCATGGCCGGAGAGCGCAAGTCGGTGGCCTCGGTCGTGCTCGCCACGGCGCGGGACGGCTACACCGTGGTGTTCTCGGCCGGGCGAGCTGCGCGCGGCCCGCGCCAACCCGAAGGTGTTCCTGGTCAGCGAGACGTCGACGGGGCCGCTGCCCGAGAAGGAAGGTCCCGTGCGATTGATCGTGCACGGGGACCCGGTCAGGTCGGCCTATGCGCTCGCCACGATCGAGCTGAGGAACCTGGCGAAACGTAGCCGCCTCGGCTCGCTAGCCGAGATCGCTTAAGCCGTCATCCCGAGCGAAGCGAGACAGCCGACCACCGAAGGCAGACCCCCGGCAGTAGGCAACGCCGTGCGAAGCACGGCGTTCATCCCGGACTCGACACGCGACCTCTCAATCAAGGACGGGATCCCTCGTCGCTGCGCTCCTCGTGATGACGGCGTAGGGCAAGGCGAAAGGGCTCCTCACTTCCCCTTCCCCGCCCTGCGCACGACCTCGAGCAGCCGTCTCGCCTCGGGCTGATCCGGCTTCAGCGCCAGCGACCGCTCGAGGAGCCGCTCGACCTCTTCCCGATTCGCCAGGCACGTCTGGAAGAGGATCAGGTCGTTGACGCTCTCGAGGTCGGTCGTCCTTTCGGCGAACCGCGACATGGCGTCAACCGCTCCCGCGCAGTCTTTGCGGCGGTACCGCAGCCGCGCTTCCTCGCGAGCGATCGCCTCGTTGTCCGGATAGACCGTCGCGGCGCGCCGCAGAAGGGATTGCGCGGCGGCCGTCTTGCCGGCGTGGAGATACTCCCGCGCCCATCCGGCGACCGCCACGGACGGGTCGCTCTTGACGGCGTGAAGCGAGCGAAAGAGCCAGTCCTCGGCCGACCGCGTATCCCCTTTCGCGCGCGCGAGGACGGCAAGGTTGAACATCGGCGAGTAGTAGTCCGGGTTGAGCTTCAACGACTGTTGAAACGCCTTCTCGGCGGCCGCGGGATTCTTCGCCGTCTCGCGCTCGTACATGCCGAGGTTGTTCCAGGCGCCCTCCGTCATTCCGGGCCGCGCCCCGCCCGGCGCCGCGAGGGCCTGAGTCTGCCCGGGCGACAGGTAGCCCAGCGCGAGAAGCTTCCTGGCGTACTCGTCCGACTCCGCGGCGCTCATCGCGTCGGTTGCCACTCGCCGCACGACCAGTTCCGTTCCGGCCCCGGTCCTCGGCGGCGAGGGCAGGCTTTCGAACGCCGCCGAGAAAGCTTTTCCCGCCATGCGGCTCTCGACCGGCAGACCGAGCAGGGCGAGAACGGTCGGCGCCACGTCGAAGAGGCTGGCGTCCTCCCGTTCCCGCCCTCGTCGCACGCCGGCGCCCCCAGGCCGCCAGCACCCCCTCCGGGCGGTGCCAGAAGGCCGCTGTGGCCCAGTTTCCCGAAGCGAGTCCGCAGGGCCGGTCCGCGCCCCACTGGAAGCCGTGGTCGGAGTGCACCAGGAGCACGGCTCCGTCCTCCTCGGCCCGGCGCATCCACTGGCCGAGAATCCGGTCGATGGCGGCGTAGTAGGTCTCGACGACGCGCGAGAAACGCGCCACGTCGGCGTCCGACACCGCGGCGCAGTCCTGCCGCGGGGGCGTGAATGGCGCGAAGACGTGCCCGACCTCGTCCGTCCCCGCGAAGTACACGGCCGTCAGATCGGGCAGGTTGCGGTCATAGAGGTCCCGCGCGATGCGCTGCGTCACGCGGGTCGCGGCAAGGACCCGCGCCAGCGCGACGACCGGGTCCTCCATCCCCCCGCCGCCCGACAGCTCCCGCGCGATCTCGGCCGGGGGCATGTCGAGATAGGGCGCGAGGTCCTCGGGCCCGACGCGGCCGTCGCGCGCCGGCCACCTGCTCGACTCCGGGCTCGAGCGACCGGGGGAACGCGATCCCGGAACGGGACAGGCCCTGGAAGAGGATCGGGCTGACGCGGTCGCTGACGAAGAAGCCGTTGACCTCTTCGGCCGGGTGCGTCGCCCACCAGCCCACGACGCCGACTTTCCGGCCCGCCGCCGAAGCCAGGTTCCAGACGGCCGGAAGCGCGCGCGACTCTCCCGAGATGGGCACCTTGCGCCCCGTGGAGGGATCCACTTCCTGGAAGTCGAGAACGCGGTGCACGTCGGGCGTGGCGCCGGTCGCCGCCGTCGTCCAGAGGATCGGCGACAGGAGGGGATAGAAGCTCCGGAGCCGCGCCGATAGCCCCTTCGGAGGTCAGGCGCTTCCAGTTCGGCATCCGGCCCGCCGCCGCGAGCCGATCGAGAAGCTCCCAGTCCAGGCCGTCGAGGCCGATCCAGACGACGGGAGCCCGGCCGCCGGGCGGCCGTCTCTGCCGGCCCGCAGCGTCGGAAGACTCGACGGGCTCGACTCGGGCGGGGGAGGCGGACGCCGGCGGTGGCCCGGAGTCCCGCGGCCGGCAGCCCGCCTGCGCCATCCACCCCCCGGCGAGCACCAGAACCGCCGCGGCGCGCCCGATCCGCACGGCCCGCACCATAGCAGACGGTTTGACCCCCTCCGCCCCGGAGGTTAAACTGCGCGGCCCACGGTGGGTGTAGCTCAGCTGGTTAGAGCGCCAGACTGTGGATCTGGATGTCGAGGGTTCGAATCCCTCCACTCACCCCAAGATTTCTGAGTCGTTCTTTGCGCCCGTAGCTCAGCCCGGATAGAGCGTTAGCCTCCGGAGCTAAAGGTCCCGCGTTCGAATCGCGGCGGGCGCACCAATTTTCCCTTCGCTTTTTCTCTCTTCGCGGGCCGATCTTGTTACCGACCTGCTCGGTGAACCAGACGTTCGGGTCCGGTCCGGGCGGGATGCCCACGGGGACGCTGCCGGCCGTCGGGATCGGAAACTCCTCACGACTCCCGCCAGTGTGATGCGTCCGATCTTGTTCGCCGTCTGCTGTGTGAACCACAGGTTGCCGTCCGGACCGGCCGTGATGCCGCGGGGACCGCTCCCGGCCGTGAGAACGGGGAACTCTTCCGCGTCGCTTACCGCTTCGCCTTCGCCTCCTTCAGGCCGATCTCGGTGGCCTCGGGGTCCGCGGTCTCGACGACCCCGACCTTGTGCTCGTAGCTCATCTTGCCGCCGAGCCAGCCCGAGACGCCCAGGATCAGAAACGGCACGACCTCGAGTGCGAAGGCCAGGGGCCATCGCTCCGTGCCCGCGGCAGCGTGGTCGCGCCGGATCAGGCAGCCCACCGTGTAGAGCACGACCGCCGTCAGGTTCAGGCCCATGTGCCATTTCGCCAGACGCCAGCCGGCCATGCTCATCTTGACCCCGAAAAAATCGATGAACCCGAGCACCGCGGCGCACAGGGCCGTCACGATGCCGACCGCGAGGGCAAAGAACGCAACGTCGTACCAGAAGACGTTCTTGGTCGACGCGTACAGGACGTCGGCGACGAAGGCCAGGAAGAAGCATCCGATCGGGAGGGGCACCAGGGCCGGATGCAGGGGGTGGTTTCCAATAGCGGCGCGGCTCTTCACGTTCGCCTCCTTTTTGCCGTTCCGAGGTGCAAGAGAAATGCCGGCCAAACGCGGGTCGCGAGCGATTTCGGACAATTCCCGGATACCCCCCCGGCCGAACTTGTGAAAGAGTTGGAGGGAATGAACGTTCCCGTTCCGGCCCCCGAGCCGGAGGTTGGTTTTTCGGTTTCTGCCCTGCCCGAGCCCCACCGCAGCCGCACCAAGCAGATCCTGAGACAGCACCCCGAAGTGCGCGGGCACATCGGCCGCAATCCCGCGACCTTCTGGATTCTCGCGTCGACGGTCGCGCTTCAGCTGGCCATGGCGTATCTGCTGCGCGGCAGCCCCTGGTGGCTCATCGTCGCGGCCGCGGCGATCATCGGAGCGTTTGCCAACCACACCCTCTGGGTCCTGATCCACGAGTGCACGCACAACCTGATCTTCCGGAAGCCCTGGGCCAATACGCTGGCCGGCATCGTGGCCAATCTCCCCCACGGGCTGCCGAGCTCCGTCTTCTTCCAGCGGTACCACCTGAAGCACCACGCCTTCCAGGGCATCTACGAGCTCGACGCGGACATCCCGAACGCCTGGGAGGCCAGGCTCGTCGGCACGTCGCCGGTGCGCAAGGCCCTCTGGCTGCTCCTGTTCCCGCTGGTCCAGGCCACGCGTCCGCCCCGGCTGCGGGAGATCCGGCCGATCGATCGGTGGGTCGTCACCAATTTCGTGGCGCAGGCCGCCTTCGACGTCGCCATCTGGGCGGTGCTCGGCCCCCGCGCGCTCGTCTATCTCCTCGTGTCCTTCTTCTTCAGCGTGGGATTGCACCCCCTCGGCGCGCGCTGGATCCAGGAGCACTACATGGTCTTCCCCGGCCAGGAGACGACCAGCTACTACGGGTGGATCAACCGGCTGGCGCTGAACGTCGGCTACCACAACGAGCACCACGACTTTCCCTCGGTGCCGTGGAACCGCCTGCCCGCTGTGCGGAGCACGGCGCCCGAGGTCTACGACTCCCTCGGAAGCCACGGGTCCTGGGCGGGCCTCTTCTGGAGGTTCCTCTTCGACCGCCGCATCTCGCTCTTCGCGCGGCAGCTCCGGCAGGACCGCGGAGGCGTCGCTCTCAACGCCGGGTCCAACCCGGACATCGAGATCGCCGAGCAGACGGGCCCCCGCCCGGCGGCCGGGCCCTAGAGCTCGAATTCACCTGGCGGGAGCGGGCGCCGGTTCCGGCGCCGACCTGGGCCGTCCCCGGGGGCGGTCCGCGTCGAACAGAATCCTCCCCTTGTCGTCGTACGTGAGGTCGAGATTCTCGGCCAGGAAGCTCAGCCGGACCTTCCAGAAATCGAGGACGTTCGGCCGCTGGCTGATGACGTGCCCCTCGCCCTCGTAGAGGCGGTACTCGGCGCTCTTGCCCAGGCGCTGGAGGCCCGCGAAGATCGCGTCGGGCGCAGTGAGTGCTGCGTCGTTCTCCCCCTGTCCGATCAGGAGCGGCGTCTGGATCCGGTCGAAGAGGAAGAGCGGCGAGTTGCGGAAGTACCGGTCGCGCTGCTCCCAGATGGTCCCCTTCATGTTGCCCTGCCCCTTCTCGTAATACCCGGTCGCGCCCTCCGACGACAGGTAGTCGGCGAAGAGGTCCGGGTGGACGACGGCGGCCGTGATGATGGCGGCCTTGAAGCGGCCGGTCTGCGTGATCAGCGCGAGCACGCTGTACGGAACCGTAGCTCTGGCCCATCACCGCCAGCCGGTCCGGGTCGGCGTAGCCCTGGTCGATCGCGGCGTTGACGCCGGGCATGACCGTTCCCATGAGGTCCTCCATGGGCATGCCCTCCCGGATCGGAGCATCCGGGGCGAGGACCGCGAAACCCCGGGTGGCGAGGATGTGGCAGTTGAACGTCGCGTTGCTCCAGAACCCGAACCGGTTCAGGTATCGCGAGCTGTAGTCTCCGGCGTAAACGAAGACCACGAGGGGAACCCGCTGTCCGACCTTGTAGCCCGGCGGCAGCAGGAGCGCCCCCTTCAAGGGTTCGCCGATCATGCTCCGCCACTCGATCAGCTTCGCCTGGCCGAGCTCGTAGCGCTCCATGTCCGCGTTCAAGTGCGTGACCTGGCGCGTCCTGCCGGTCTTCGAGTCCAGCATCCACAGGTCGTGCAGGTGTTGCTGATCGGTCGCCGAGAACAGGATCTCGCCGCCTTCGGGTTCGCGTCGAGATTGAAGGTCGCGCGAATGCTCTTGTTCTCGGCGAGGAGGGGGCGCGCCTTCCCCGTGGTCAGGTCGACGGCGAAGAAGCCCGCCTTGCCGCCGTCCCGCCAGTACGACGTGGGGCCCGCGGTTCCGGGAGTGGGATCCGCCTCCCGCGCGAGGACAAAGACCGTGCGCCCGTCGGGTGACAGCAGCGTGGCGCGTCCGTACGGCTGAACGACACACCGGATCTTCCAGCCCGGGATCTTCGCGACGGCCTGGCCCTTTCCGCTCGCCGCGTCGACCCGCCAGATCGCGCCGTCGCCGACGGCGTAGAGGTTCTCCCCTTTCGCGTCGAAGACCGGAGCGAGCTCGCCGTCGCCCGGATCGAAGCTCGGAACTCCCTCGCCCTGGAGAGTGCGGGCCGGACCGCCGTCGACCGGGACGATGACGATCGCGCCGCGGTCCCCCTTGCCGCGTCGGCGGCACGATGCCGCTGGGGATGTACGCGATGCTCCGGCTGTCCGGGGACCAGGTCCACTCGATCCCGTACCCGAGCCGGACCTCCGTCGCGAGCGTACGGCCGCTGCCCGAGGCCAGGTCGACCACCGCGAGGTCATAGGTCGGCTGCTGGCTGTTGGCTTCCCATCCCTTCAGGGCCACGTACGCGACGCTCTTCCCGTCGGGCGAGAAGGCGTAGTACCGAACGGGCGTGCGCTCGACCACCCGCGTCACCTTCTTGCTCGGCCAGTCGAGAACGGCGAGATCCGCGAGGCCCCACTCGACCTCTCCGATCGTCTTCGGCCTGGTCTCCCGGTGGGCTTCGCGGCCGCCTTGTCGGCAGGTTCGGACTTCTTGACGATGACCGACGGCTGCCCCGGCTCGACTTTCGGAAACTTCCGTCCCTCCTCGAGGCTCATGCCGAGCGCCGTGATCTGAGGCAGCGTCATGCCGGCCGGGACGACCTTGCACAGCAGGCGCTGGCCGTCCGCGCTCCACCGGACGAGCTCGAACCCGAAGAAGGGCCGGGCCATCACTCCCGGGAATCGCTCGGCCTTGCGTGTCGCCAGGTCCCAGACCCACAAGCCGGGCTCGCCGCCCTCGTCGGAGTAGAAGGCCACGCGCCCTCCGTCGGGCGACCAGACCGCGCCCCAGCTCGAGCTCTTCGGGCCGCCGAGACGGATCGTCTCGCCGGACACCGTGTCGGTGACCGTCGCCTCCATGCGCGAGTCGCCCTCCGCGAACGGAAAGCCCGTCGCCGAGTACTGGTGCGTGGCCCGGGGAATCGTATCGACGGTCAGGATCGTGTAGGCCACCCACCGGCCGTCGGGCGAGAGGGCGACCGGCGACCGGCCGTTGAGGCCCCGCGCGTCCGCCGCGACCTCGAGGGTCAGCGGCTCGGAGAGCTTCCCGGCGGCCGGAGCGGAACGCGTCACGCCCGCCAGACCAGAGAGAGCCACGGCGGCGGCGGCGAAGCGGAGAACTGGCGAATGTCTCGTCATCCTTTTCCTCCCATCAAGACTCTCTCGCACGGCTTCACTCCTTCCGCAGGCAGGTTTCGACCAGCGGATCACGGCGCTGCGGCGGGCTTCAGGTACCCGGCGAACCACTCCAGCATCCGGTTCCAGTAGTCCACCTGGTTGGCGAAACCCCACGTCCCCTGCCAGTGGCCCTCGCCCTCGTAGATGGCGAGCTCGACCGGCTTGCCGAGCCGGCGCAGGGCGACGAAGGTGTCCGACGCGTTGGACGGCACGTCGAGGCCTCCGTGGACCAGAAGCACGGGCGTCTCGACGCGGTCCATGGAGAAGAAGGGAGAGTTCGATACGTAGCGGTCCCTCTCCTTCCAGGGCGTGTCCCCCATGTTCCCCTGGCCCTTCTCGAGGTACCCGATGCCCCCCGACGAGCCGGTCGTGAAGCGCGAGTACATCGAGGTGAGGTTCGAGAAGCTGGCGCTCGCCATCGCGGCTTTGAAGCGGGGCGACTGCACGACGATCGAAAGCGTCGAGTACCCGCCGTAGCTGTGTCCCATGACCCCGAGCCGGTCGGCGTCGGCGACACCCATGGCAATGACGTGGTCCACCCCCGGGATCACGGTCCGCGCGATCTCGGCCATCGGCGTGTGCTTCTTCTCGTCGATCGGCGTGTCGGGAAGGAGCATCGCGTAGCCGCGCGTCGCGAAGAGCTGCATGTTCTCGACGCCGGCTCCGGAAAGCCCGAACCGGAAGAGCGCGTTCGACCGCGAGGACCCGCCGTACACGTTCACGATCAGGGGATAGCGCCGGCCCGGCTCGTATCCGGCCGGAAGCAGCAGCGCTCCGCGGAGAGCGGTCTCCCCCGCCCGGTACGCGACGAGCTGCGTGCGGCCGTAGGCGAAGCCGTCGAGGTCCGGGTTGATGCGCGTGAGGCGCCGCGGCGAGGCATAGTCGACGCCGGCGATCCAGAGGTCCTCGGGCTGCGTGGCGGATTGCTGCGCGTAGACGACGTGCTTTCCGTCGGGCGACACGTCCGTCAGGAACGGGCCGCGGCCGATGTAGACCTCCTGCTCGAAGAGCGCTCGGGACTGGCCCGTGGACAGGTCCACGCGGCGCACGCCGGTGCGCTTGGTCGTCCCGTCGCGGACGACGACGTAGAGGGAGCGGCCTCCGTCGGGCGACCAGTAGCGGCCGCTCCCCGGCCGGCCGGGGACGTTGAGCGTGTCGCCGTCTTCGATGGTGAAGACCGGACGCGAGCTCTTCGTCCCGAGCTCCACCCGCGCCAGCGCCTTATCGCCGAGGACGTACACGGCCTTGCCCTGCGGGTCCCACTGCGGGGGCGATTCCTGCCAGTCGGAGGTGACGTGCGGCGTTTCGGCGACCGTGGTTTCCCGGCCGTCGGCCGCGGACACCACGACGACCTCGTCCTTTGTCAGCTGACCCGACCGCAGGTACGCGAGCGACTTCCCGTCGGGCGACCAGCTCACCGAGATGCCGTAGGCCATGTTGAGCTTTCGCCCCACCGGACGCGAGGCGCCGTCCGAAACACGGACGACGTAGAGGTCGTACTGCGGCTGCTGCGTGTTCTCGGCCCAGCCCGTGATGTCGGTGACGAAGAGCTCGGAGCCGTCCGGCGAGAACCCGTAGCCGCGGGGACGCAGGCCCTTCGTCAGCCGGGTGACGGCGCCGGTCGCAACGTCCAGAAGCGCAAGGTCGGCACGGTTGGAGTTGACGTAGCTCGGCGCCTCCCCGGGGGGGACGGCGGCCGCGGCGGCGCCCGGCCCGGACGGCTTCTCGGGGAGGTCCGACCGGTAAACGACGACCGTCGAGCGGCCCTTCGCGGGCGGCTCCGCCGTCTTCGGAGGGCCGAACGTGCGCGCCCGGATCTGCTCCAGCGTCGTGCCCTCCGGCAGGACCTTCGCCAGGATCCGGCCGTCGCGGCTCCACCGGGCGACTTCGAAGTTGAAATAGGTCCTCGCGACGGCGTCCGAAACGCGGCGGACCCGGTCGGAGCCGGTCTCCCAGACCCACACGCGCGCGAGGCCGTCGCGGTCCGAGAAGAAGGCGAGGGTCTTTCCGTCCGGCGACCACGCCGGGCCCCAGCTCGTGCCCTTTCCTTCGGTCAGGTTCCGGGCCGCGCCGCTCGACGTCTCGACGACCCAGACGTCGCACCCGAGCGCCTCGGGGCCCGCGGAGGTCTTCGGGATCGTCTGGTATGCGTCCTCGCCGGCCGGCTCGATCCGCCGGGGATACTGGACCGTGTACGCGACCCGGCGGCCGTCGGGCGAGAACTCGATCGGAACGCGCTGCGTGATCTCGGCCTGCCCGAGGGCCGCCTCCACGGGAAGGGCTCGCACTGTGGCGCCCCGCGCGGGAGCCGCCGCGCAGGCGGCGAAGACGAGCACGGCCGGGATGAGTCGCTGTCGCATCGGGATCACTCCTTGCGCAGGTAGGTCTCGTACCAGCGGATCACGGCGTTCCAGTAGTCGACGATGTTCTCCCGCTGCTCGAGGACGTGGCCCTCCCCCTCGTAGCGGCGCATCTCGACCTCGCGGCCGAGGCGGCGGAGGCTCGAGAAGATCTGGCCGGCGTAGAAGACGCGCGTCGTGGCGTCGTTGGCGCCGTGGAGCAGCAGGACCGGCGTCGTCACGCGATCGAGGGAGAAGATCGGGGAGTTCTCGATGTACCGGCTCCGGTATTGCCACGGCGAGCCGCCCATCCGGGCATCGTCCTCGACCCAGTTCGCCCATGCGTCGAGGCCGCTCTCCTGGATCTCCCCGTAGAAGGCGGTGAGGTCCGCGAACCCGGCGCTGACGACGGCGGCCTTGAAGCGCGGCGTCTGCGTCACGATCGAGATCGTCGAGAACCCGCCGTAGCTGTGGCCGAAGACGCCGAGCCGGTCCGGATCGGCGATGCCGAGCTCGACGACGCGGTTGATCGCGGCGTTCGTGTTGGCGGCGAGGTCGCGCATCGGGGTCCCGACGCCCTGCGGCGTCTCGGGAACGAGGACCGCGTAGCCCCGCGTCGCCAGCATCTGCTTGTTGAACGGGCCGTTGACGTCGCCGAAGCCGAAGCGGTGGATGGCGTTGGAGTGCTTGTAGTCGCCGGGGTAGATCTCGACGATCATCGGAACGCGGGTCCCCGCCGTCCAGCCGGGCGGAAGCAGGAGCGCGCCGCGGAGCGGCTGCCCTTCCGAGCCGAGGTAGTCCACGACGCGCGCCGTCCCGAGACGGACCTTGCCGATCTGGGGATTCAGGTCGGTGATGCGCTTCGGAGCCGCGAACGAAGCATCCGACGCGAACAGGTCGGGCGGGTGCTGGGCGTCCTGCGGCGCGATAGATCACGACGCGCCCGTCCGCCGAGACGAGCGGGGGCGCATAGCCGTAGTCCTTCGGATCCTCGCGCAGGACGGAGACCTTCCCGGTCGCGACGTCCACGCGCGCGAACCCCACGGACTTGGTGGATGGGTTGCGCGTCGTGACGGTGACGGTCCGGCCCGAGTCCGTCGTCCAGGGGCCGTTGCGGCCGGAATTCAGCAGAAGCCCGACGATCTCGCGGTCGGGTGCCTCCGCCACGACCTTTGCGGCCGGCCCGCCGCGCGCCGGGATCCGCCACAGGCTTCCCCAGGCCGCGTACAGGAGAGCCGCGCCGTCCGGCGTCCACGCGCCGACGAGGTTGTGCCGCCACGACGCGCGCTTCGGAACCTCCGGGCTGAGGTTGCGCCGTTTCCCCGAAGCGACGTCGATGACGTAGGCGTCCGCCGTCTTCTCGGGCTCGAGCCCCGAAAGGTAGGCGAGCTGCTTGCTGTCGGGCGACCAGGTGCAGACCCCGTCATCCGGATAGACGTCCTCGGCGAGAACGCGCGGCGGGCCGCCGTCGGTCGGCACGACCTCGATCGCGTACACGCGGGCGTTCATCTTCGACCGGAATCCCGTCATGACCGAGTACGCGATCCACTTGCCGTCGGGCGACGGCGCGAACCAGAAGACGGGCTTCGAACGGGCGAGGCGTCGGACGGCGCCCGTATCCGCGTTCACGAGGGAGACGTCGGCCGTCGCGAGCAGAGCGAGAACGGAGACCTCGCGCTGGATCGGGTCGTCGTCGGACGCGGTGGGCGCGACGGCCGCTTCGGGCGCGCCGGGCGCCGTTGCCGACGCGTCGGCCCGCGGCGCCGCCGGCGATCGGAAAACTGCGACGCCCCCCGGCGCGCCGGAGGCTTCGACGTGCGCGGCCGGCGGCGTCTCGGGAGCGTCGAGAGACTGTCCCTCGGGAAGAAGCATTGCCGCGACGTGCTTCCCGTCGGGCATCCACCGCGGCCGGGCGCCGTCCTCGAAGATCGGCGTGCGCACGACGTCGGCGGCGACGCGGCGCGCGCTCCGCGACGCGCGGTCCCAGATCCAGAGCGCCGCCGGTCCGCCCTGCGCGGCGTAGAAAGCCAGACGGGCGCCGTCCGGCGACCAGGCCGCGTCCTCAGCCTTCCCCGAACCGTCGGAGACGCGCCCGGAAACGCCGGTCCGCGTGTTCGCCACCCACACGTCGCTGCACGCCGCGTTGGCGGCGCGCATTCCGTCCTTCCCGTGATACCGGGCGTCGCCGGACTTCTCCGGGTTGCACCGGCGGACGGCGTACGCCGCCCACTGGCCGTCGGGCGACAGGGACCCGATCGTCGAGTACATCGAGAAGGTCTGGATGGCCATGAGCTCGTCGACCGAGAGGGGCGCGAGCGGAGAGTCGGCCCGGGCCGGCGATTGCGGCGCGGCCAGCGCGCCGACCGCCGCCAGGAGCATCGGAAGGACGCGAGAGAGACAACGCGCGGCTGTCGGTGTCACCGTTTTCCCGACGCGCCGGCGCCGGGAGCGGCCGCCAGCGGCACGTCCGCCGAGCCGATCGGAAGCAGGATCCGATCGCCCTGGCCGAACATTCCCGTGTTCGCCGTCACGTCTTTGCTCGTCGCGATCACGCGCGCCTCCGGCCGCCGCGGGGCGTCGGGGGCGGCGCCGGCCAGCGTGCTCGCCTTCGCCGTCCAGCGGCTGTCCGGCGCGCGCTCATCGGGCGAGTCGACGACCGCGATCGCGCCGAAACTCGGGTGCGCGAAGACGTCCACGAGCTCGTACGCCACCGGGCCCTTCGAAACTCGGAACCCGTCCACGGCGATCACCCAGCGGCCTGCGTTCGGGTTGTGGACACCGACCTCGCCGTCCGCACCGACGTCGGCGGCCTTGGCGGCGGGGGCGCACATCGCCGGCGGAGCCATGGGCGACTTGTTGCCTTTCTCCTTTTCCCCTTCCTTCTCCTGACTCTTTTCCCCGGACGCCTCGGACTCAGGCTTTTCGGGCTCGGTGCAGTTCAGGAGATAGAGGTCGAGGTCGGCGCCGGGATCGCTGACCTTCTCGAGGCGCGCGCGAAGGGACGTCGCGCCCTTGGGAACCATGACCTCGACGAGATTCTGGCCGCCCTGCGCGATCGCGCCGACCTGGCGGCGCACACCGCCGACCTCGGCGCCCGTGGCGGAAGCGGTCACCTTCGCGAGGCGGTTCTGGAGCGTCAGCGAGGCGGGGGTCACGCCGGTGGACGCCGCGGACGCCACGTCCACCCCCACGATGCGGGCCTTGATCGTGACGGGAGAGGCCTTGAGCGGATTCGGCGCGCTGGGGTCGAAGTTGCGCGCGACCCGGTTGTTGGCCACGTTGATCTCCCAGACTCCCGGCTGCGGCCGGGCCACGGCGCAGGCGTTAGGCTGGCCGTGGAGCTCGAACGGGCAGGGATAGAGCGGGTCCTTGTCGGGCCCGATGAGCGAGAGATTCACGTCCGGGGACGACGCCGAGAAAGCGAGCGCCTCGACACCCGGCGGCACCTCCACGAAGACGCCGAGGTCCCCGGGCAGCGGAGGCGTCACCTCCGTCTTCACCTCGTAACGGTTCTCGACCGTGAACCGATGGGGGACGACGATCGCGTTGAGGACGCGGTGCGCGTGCCCGGGGACGTCGGTGTGGTCGATCGAGAGGATCGCGCTGTGCGCGCCCTCCTTCTTCGCGTTGACCGTCACGGGCACGGGCACGGGGGTCCGGAGCGGCAGGTCAACCGAGGACGGGCTCTCGAACGTGCCGTCGTTTCCGACCCAGGTCAGCTCGAAGGTCATCGGGCCGTCCGGCCCCGTCTCGCGCGTCAGCGTGATCGTCCGCTCCTGCGTGTCGCCGACCTTCCAGCCCTCGCGCTCGAAGATCCCGACGCCCTCGTGGGGCGTCTCGAGAAGGCCGCTCAGCTTCGTGCGCACCGGGGCGCGGCTGGTGATCGCGATTGGAGGCGGGCCCTGGAGCTTCTGGAGAAGCGCGTAAGCCGGCCCCACCTGGATCAGGCCGTTGCCCTGCTCGTGGGCGGCGAGATTCGCGATGTACCGGGTGCTGCCCGTGAGGGCCGCTTTCAGTCGCGGCGCGTCATAGCGCACTCCTGTCTGCTTCGCCGCGCTGACGACCAGGGCGGCCGCGCCCGCGGCCATCGGCGTCGCCGTCGACGTGCCGCCGTCCACCGAGTATCCCGGCGGCAGCTGGTAGAGCCCCTTCTGATCGGCGCCCTTGCGGTAGCCGACCTCCGTCCCCATCTGTCCGCTCGGGGCGAGCAGGTCCGGCTTGAGCGCTCCGTGGCCGCTCGGCCCGTGCGAAAGCGCGCCCCAGTGCAGGTTGTCGTCGTGCTCGGGGACGAACCCGTTGTTGATGCGATAGCTCTCCTTGCTCTGATAACCGCCGATGCTCATCGCGCCCGGGGCGAGACCGTCCTCGGCGACGAAGCCGAAGGCCGGAGCGTTGTCCCCCGGCACGAACATCAGCTTCCCGTACCGATCGATCAGACGCTGCGCGACGACGCTGATCGGGTGCGTCGCGTCGGCCAGCAGATACGGGATGGACGCGATCGCGACCGACTGCTCGAGAACGATCAGGTCGACCTGGGGGTGCCGGAACGCGGCGATGAGGCCTTCGATCAGGCCGTGCGCGTTGCTGACGCCGTAAAAGACCGAGACCATCCTCGCCCCCGGAGCCACGCCGTGGATCCGGCCCTTCGGCTCCTTGTTGCCGACGACCGAGCCCATGATGGTCGTCGCGTGCTGGTAGATGCCGACGTTGACCGAGACGAACTTGTTCTTCCGGTCCGTCTGGACCGCGAAGGCGACGGTGTCGCGCCACGGCGTCTCCGGGTCGTCCTTTCCGAAAACGCCGAACTCGGGCCGCCGGACGTAGTCGGTCATCGCCTTCTCGTCGGCAAAGCTCAGGTCGCGGTTCGCGTCCACCCAGACGTCGTTCGACCTCTCGTTCCAGAGGACGCCGAAGAGCCCGTCGTCGCCCTTCGGGTTGCCGTTGCGGTCGAGGTCCTGGTCGATGTAGGCGGCGTTGGAGTCCATGTTCCAGCGCCGTTCGCTCAAGAATCCGATGCGATAGCGGCCGTCCTTCGGCACCTGAAAGGTCCGGCCCTGGAAGACGACCTTGCCCCCCGCCGACTTCACGGTCTCTTTCATGTCGACCCACTGCGGGTTGATGTCGCCGTCGTCCCGCGGGTCGGTGACGTTGAGGTAGTCCGCCATCTTCGGCACGACTTTGCCGTCGAGCGTGTAGGCCGACTGGAACTCGGGCAGCAGGACGTCGAGGTTGCCGTCGAGGACGGCGATGGTCACGCCCCGTCCGTCCCAGGTCGGGTGCTCCGCGAGGAACTCGGCGGCGGCGAGGTCCTTGATCGGCGAGTAGGGATTGACCAGCGGATACTCGCTCAGCCGCGGCGGCCAGTCCGGGCGGGCGCCGCCGGGTCGGCGCCCGGAAGCGCGCTCTGGCCCGGACGCAGGCGGTTCGGATATCGGTCGTCGTAGTCCAGCGTCGCGGCCTGGACCGACGGCAGCTCCGCGAGCTCCGTCGCCCGATCGACCGGAACCCTCACCCGCAGGTAGCCGGTCTCGTCGTCGCGGTACCGGACGTCGCCGCCGAGCGCCACCGCCTGCGCGACGACGGCGGCGGTCTTCCCGGGCCTCGCGGCGAGCAGGACCGACACGTCCTTGCGCCCCTGGGCGCGCGCGATCGCCAGCGACTGCCGGCTGTCCTTGAAGAGCGCCGGACGGTCGGGCGGGCCGCCCGGCGGCGAAGCGCCGAGGGACACCAGGCACGCGGCCGCGACTCCGGCGGAAACCAGCACTCTGTTCATCCGACCTCCTGTGCGTTCGAGCCTGGGGTTTCGCGGGCTGCGCCGGCGGGCCCGCGTGTCTGTCGAGCCAGTCCAGCTCCGAAGGCGCTCTGCGGAGCGAGGATGGCGACGAAGAGAATCCCGGCGAGGCCGGCGCGCGTCTCGTGACTCATTTCGGGCTCCCGCTGGAGGCCGCGGCGGCCGCGCGGCCTCCGGTCCCGGCGGCGAGGTATTTCGCCAGGAAGTCCACCATCCGCTGCGTGGCGTCCACCGCGTTGACGAGGGAGAAGCTCCCGGGAACGTGCCCCTCGCCGTCGTAGACGGCGAGCTGCGCCGTGCGGTCGAGGCGTTTGAGCGCGTTGAACAACTTCTCCGCGCCCTCGACGGGGCACGTGTCGTCCTTCCGGCCGTGGATGAGAAGCAGCGGCGTGTGGATCTTGTCCGCCTGGTAGTAGGGCGAGTTCGCGAGGTAGCGCCGCAGCTCGGACCACGGATGCGAACCCATCCGGCCCTGGCCGGTCTCCGACCAGACGAAGTTGAAGTTGGTGCCGCCTTTCTGCATCCGGGCATAGTCGCCGGACAGGTCGTAGAGGCCGTTGAGCGCCATCGCGGCGCGGAAGAGGTTCGTCTGCGTGATCAACGCCGCCGTGCCGTAGCCGCCGTAGGACTGGCCCATGATCGCCACGCGTTCGATGTCGATGTAGCCCTCGTTGGCGGCGCGATAGACCTGCGCGAGGACGGCGTCGCCCATCTCCTGGATCGGATTGCCGCCCTTGCCCTGCGGCCCGAGAGGCACGTCCACCAGGAGCACCGCATAGCCGCGCGACGCGAACACCTGGACCGGAATCGAGTTGGGAGCCCCGCCGCCGTACTGCTGGGCGGTGGTCGACATCCGGGAGCCCGCGTAGAAGTAGACGACGGCGGGCAGCCGGTCTCCCTTTTTCTTTCCCGGTGGAAGGAAGACGGCGGACAGGACGGACTGGAGGCGTCCGTCGAAACCCGGAACCTGCGACTCGAACATCGCCATCGGCCCGACTTTCACGGCGTCCAGTCGCGGCTCGGCATGGCTGATGCGGGTCTTCGACGCGAACTTCGGGTCGAAGAGATAGAAGTCGGCCGGAACCTCGAGCGACTCGAACGACGCCACGATTCCGCCACCCGCGGCGGCGCCCGCCGCCTCGAAACGGCCGCGTCCCTTCCAGAGCGCGGTGCCCGCGCCGCTGGCAGGATCCACCGAGACGACCGAACGCTCGCCGGTCTCGTCGTCGTTGGCGACGACGGCGAAACGGCCGGCCTCCGCCTTGCCAGAGCGAGTCGCGGTCCGCCGCGATCGGAACGCCGACCGTGGCGATGGTCTTCGGCGCGCCGCCGTCGAGCGGCACGAGCGCGAGGGCCTTGGGCGGGACGGAGTAGTAGATCTTCTCGCCTTCCGCCGCGATCCCGACGAGCACGGCCGAGCCGTCGCGCGTCAGGAGGAGAGGCGCCTCCTCGAGATCCCCCAGCGCGGCGGCCAGCGGGCGCGGAGCCTTCGAGAAGGCCGCCGCGTCGGCCAGCCAGAGCTTCTTTCCCTTGAGGAAGACGATCCCTTTCGAACCGGGCGTCCAGCGGTACGTGTCCTCGAAGTACACGCCTTCGGGAACGTCGACGTCGGCGGCCACGACCGACGGGCTTCCCGCCCGAGACCGGCGCGACCGCCAGGTCGTAATAGGTCTCCGAAGCCGTCTCCCCTTTCATCTTGAAGACGGAGAGGTAGGAGACCCACTTGCCGTCCGGCGAGAGGCGCAGGCAGCTCGGCCGGGGCTCGGCGTCGGCCGGAACGACGACGCGCGTCTTCCCGGTCGCGACGTCGATCGCCGCCAGTGTCGCGTTGTTCTCGCGGATGAAGTGCTCCATCATCGCGGCCGGCGTCGCTCCCGGGGCCCCGGGATCGGGCTCCGCCTCGCCGCCGGTCTTGAAGACCTTGACGGTCGCCTCCTTCAGGACGACGGGCGCCTTCTCGGTCCCCGGCGCGCCGGCTCCGGCGTCGGGGCTCGCCGGCGGCCGCCCCGCGGGGTTGAGCGGCACGAAGATCTCGCGGCCGTCCGGGCTCCAGGACGCTTCGTCGCCGGGCCAGTGCTTGGCCTTGATCCAGCCGTCCGAGACGCGTCTCGCTTTCCCCGTCGCCGACTCCCAGACCCAGGGCTGGGGGTATCCGTCCGCGTCGGAGTAGAACGCGACCTTCGTTCCGTCGGGAGAGAAGGTCGGCCGCCAGCAGTTCCCGGCCGGGGGACAGATCTCGCGCGCCTGGCCGCCGGACGTGGGCGACACGAACGTGCGCAGACCCACGGCGTGCGGCGGGGTCCCGCTCGGGAGAATGCGTTGCCCCTCCGGCATCGCGACCTCGGGGCTGACCTCGGGCGGGGAGTAGATCTCGTACGCGATCCATTTCCCGTCGGCGCTGACGGCCGGCTGGTCCCAGCCGCGCACGCTCTTCGCCGAGAACGCGAGATCGAGAGGCAGCGGCGTTCCTCCGGAGGAGGCCGGCTGCGCGACGAGCGGAGCCAGGCCCGCGAGAAGCGCGGCCGCGGCCGAGAATCCGAGGCGTGTCGACGTCTTCATGACTTTCCGGTCCTTTCCGAGGGGATCATTGTTTCTCAGTCCCGGCGCTCACGCGTCCCGCCACCGCGACCTCGGCGGTGCGAAGTTTGAAGGTTCCGTCGCGGCTGTCGGCCCACAGGAGCTGAAAGCTTCCATCCGGCCTCGCGACCAGGCCGTGGTAGTCGCCGCCCGCCGGCCAGCGATAGCGGGCATCGCCGTTGCCCGGGGAGTCGGCGCAGCTCGACTGCGTCGAGACGCGCACCTCCGGCAGAAACGTCTGGCCGCCGTCGAGCGAGGCGGCGAAGAACATGTCGAGGCACTGGAAGACCGACTTGGTCCTGTTCTTCTCGTTGCGGCCGTCGTACCAGGAGATCCCCACGACGCCGTCGCGGTTGACCGCGATCGCCGGCGTGCGGACGTAGGGTCGCGTTCCGGATCCGGAGTTGACCCGGACCGGCTCCGCCCAGCGCTCGCCGCGATCCGGCGAGTACTCGAGGGAGACCCGCTCGTAGTCCGGAAGTGCCGTGCGCCCGTCGGCCCGGCCGTTGCACGTCCAGTAGAGACGGTCTCGAAACGGCCCCGACGACGCGTCCGCAACGAGAAACGGAAAGCTGCGCCCGCAGGCCTGCGACATCCAGATCGGGGCCGAGAAAGTCTTTCCGCCGTCCGGCGACGTCACGATCCAGGCGCGCGGCGCGTCGAGCCACACGCGGCCCGCGAGGGAGGCGCGCCCGTAGTCCGCGAAAGAGACGGCCAGCGTGCCGTCCGAGAGGACGACGCCGGTCATGGTGTTGATCGAGAGACTGCTCGGGAACACGCGGGTGGGCTCGCCGAAGGAGCGGCCGCCGTCGTCCGACCGCGCCACGAAGACGGCGTCTCGCGTCTGGCCGCTGGCCTTTTCTTTCGTCGAATCGACCGAGAAGACGTAGAGGCTGCCCTTGCGGGGCCCGCTGCTCGCGTCCACCGCCAGGGTCTCGTGGTCATGGGAGCCCGCCAGCGTCACCGGCTCCGACCACGTGCGGCCGCCGTCGGCCGAGCGATAGACGAGCAGGGCGTCCCGGCCCAGGACCGACAGGATCGCGGTGCCGTCGGGCAGAAACGCCGTCCACGGATCCGCGCAGTCGGTCAGGCCGAGGTCGCGGCGCTGCCAGGCGGCGCCGCCGTCGAAGGACACGAACGCGGCGCAGTCGAACGTCGTGTGGTCCTTCGTCAGGGCGACGATCGCCCCGGCCAGGAGGTGCTTCGGGTTGGACGGATGCACCGAGAGGTGCGGCTCGATGAGCGGCGCTGGCGCCGGCGGGCCGGCCACCGCGACGGCGCGGTCTTCGCCGACGCGAATCGCGGGAGCGCCGCCGGCCTGCAGGGCCGCCGCCAGGAAGGCCGCCGCCAACGCGACCGGGGTCATTGTGTCGCCGGCACTCGCCCGCTGAGATTCCAGCGCGTCGACGGCGCGTAGAACGGATCGGAGAGCTTGACCCGCACGATGACCGGGTTCGTCAGCGCGCCGGGCTCCAGCGCCTCCGCGCTGCCGAGCGCCTCGTCGAAGGCGAAGACCGCGCCGTCGGTTTTCTTCCCGTTGGGCGAATTGACGATCTCGAGGGTCTTGTCCTTCCAGAACTTCTTCTCGGCCTCGCCCTCCTCCTCGCCATAGCCGAAGCCGACGAACTCGAGGCGGATCGGCGGATGGATCGCGGTCTGGGAGACGTTCTTGAGGCGGATCGGCACCGCGAACTCGTTCTTCTCGACGTCGAACGACGTCGGGTCGAAGACGACCTCGACCTTGTCGACCAGTTTCTCGTCGGCGACGAGCGCCGGGGGCGCCTTCTCGGGCGGAGGCGGAGGCGCGGCCGCGGCCTTCGGATCGGCCTTCGGATCCGGCTTCTTCGGGACCTCGATCTTGACGCGCGCCGTATAGATCTGGGAGGTTCCGCTCCGCGCGTCCACCCAGAACGGGTGGAAGTCGCCGTCCTTGTCGGCGGCGAGACCCATGTAGTGGCCGCCGGCCGACCAGCCCGCCGCCGAGAGCATGCTCAAAACGATCTTGTCCTTGTGCTTCATCGCCATCGGGCTCATCTGGCGCTTGTTGCCGGCGCCGCGGGGGTCGGAGGAGTCGGAGGAGACCCGGACCGCCGGAAGGAACGTCGCGCCGCCGTCCACCGACGCGGCGAGGTACTGGTCGTACCGCTGGCCGTCCGGAGAGTTGCGCGTGTCGAACCACGTGACGGCGACGGTGCCGTCCTCGTTCACCGCGACGGCCGGCTGGAACTGATGGGCCGAGGCCGCGACACTCGCGTCGATCGGACGGGGCGGGGACCATGTCTTCCCCTTGTCGGCGGACCAGGACGTCAGCACGCGGTAGGAGCCGAGCCGCGCGTCTTCCCACGCGGCGTAGATGCGGTCCTGGAACGGCGAGCCCGCCGTGCTGTCGGCTCCGAACTTCGGGAACCCGGCGAGGCCCAGGTTCTTCTCCTCGGGATCGACGCGGTACTCCTGCACGCCGACCTTTCGCGGAGCCGAGAATGTGAGGCCGCCGTCGGTGGACGCGACGGTCCAGAGCCCGGTCGTCGCCTTCTTCGTGAGCTTGCGCTTCTCGGGCTTGAACTCGAAGTCGCCGTACGGAACCACCAGCGTGCCGTCGGAGAGCACCATCGGCTGGACGACGTTGATGCCGAGTTCGCCCCCGCCGTTGGCGGCCTCGACCGGGCCCGTCCAGGTCCGGCCGTCGTCGTCGGAGCGGAAGACGCCGACCTGGTAGACGGGATAGCCGTAGAGCACGCCGATGTAGATGCGGCCGGCGTGCTTTCCCTTGGTGTAGTCCACGACGATCTGCTCGTGATCCCAATTCTTGTCGCAGGGAATCTCGATCAGCGGGCCCCAGCTCTCGCCGCCGTCCTCCGACCGCCAGACCTGCATCGGAACGCAGGTCTTGCCGTCCTCTTTCTTGTCGAAGGCCAGGCCCACGAAGAGGGCGGTTCCCTGCGCCGTGAAGGCGACCTGCGGGTCTCCACCGCCCATGGACGTCTGTTCGGCGAACTCGGCGGTCTTCCAGGTCCGGCCGCCGTCGGTCGACGAGTAGCCGCGGCACGCGGTCCCGCCCTCGGCGCGCGTCCAGGTGATCGCCCCGCCGAGAAGGTGTTTGGCGTTTCGCGGGCTCGTCGCCACCATCAGCTCGACGTGCGGCACGTCGCCGTCGCGGGAGACGAGGATGTTGGGGCCGACCTGGATGCGTGGAGACGCGGCATCCGCGGCGGCCGCCGGCGACGCCGACACGGCGGCAGCAAGCGCGATCATCAGAGCGTTCATTCCGCCACACTCCTTCGACACAAAACAGCAAGATCTCTCACGATTTCTCCTTACCCGGCGGCGTTTCGGCCGGCGAGGACTGACCGAGCATCTGCAGATCGAAGGCGACGTAGTCCGCCCCGAGATTCTTGTGCGAATCGCGAGGGCGCGGAAGCCGGAAGTCGTCGATCCGGAACTTGAGCGTCCGGCGCCCCGAAGCCGCCTTCGCGGCGAGGCCTCCGCCCGAAAGCGTCGGAGTGAAGTCGACGAGCGCCCCCACGCCCCCCGCCGGACCGCCGTCGAGCAGGATGGGCACGCCGAACGCGGACTCGAGCGACACGACCCGTCCGACGAGACGGCCGCGCAGGGGGACGTCGGACGGGTTCCGGACCAGGATCTCGGCCGTCACGACGCGGCTCGCCACATCGAAGGCGACGTCGGCCACCTCCACGACGACCTTGCCCGAGACGTCTTCGAGATCCGACACCTCGGGGCTTCCGTTCTTCACGCCCTTGCCCGCGACCGTGACGGGCGCGGTGTAGAGCTGGTCCACTCCGCTCCGGTTGTCGATCCACAGAACGCGGAAGTCGCCGCTGGCGTCGGCGTCGAGGCCGCCCGTGTCGCCCGCATGGAATTCGAACCGGTCGCCGATCGAGACCGACACCGGGTCGCCGGCCGCGCTGCCGGGTCTCGCGTAGCCGTGCACGAGCACCCGCTCGCCGGACCGGAAACGCGACGGCTTCTCGGAGACCCGCACGCTCGGCAGCCAGGTCTCGCCGCCGTCGAGCGACGCGCGGAAGCGCACGGAATACGCGATGTTGTCGGGGCTGTCCCGGCGGTCGTGCCAGGCGAGCCCGACGACGCCGTCCCGGTTGACGGCGAGCTGCGCCATGAAGTTGTCGGGCTCGTGCGCGAGTCCGCGCGCGGCCGAGGGAGGCAGGTCGTCCACCCGCCGGGGACGCGTCCAGGAGAGTCCACCGTCG
Source organism: uncultured Acidobacteriota bacterium (assembly GCA_963829925.1). GTDB lineage: Bacteria > Acidobacteriota > Thermoanaerobaculia > UBA5066 > Gp7-AA6 > DAHUXD01. Next base: position 223,934 of record CAWHKQ010000013.1, on the reverse strand, counting down.
CGGGACGAAGCGAACAGGATCCGCGCGCTGCCCTCGCGGTTGTCGGTCCAGGCGAGATAGACGCGGTCCTTGAAGGCGGCGCTGCGCGCGTCCACGGCCATCGAATCGGCGACCCGGGTCGTCGAGGTCTCGGAGCAGTGCTTCTCGGCGGCCTTCACGGTCTTCGCGCGCCGCCAGCGATCGGGCGGAATCCGGGTCACCGTGATCTCGCAGGTCGGCGGCGGCGGCAGGCCCGGGAACTTCGGCGTGCCCGCCGGATCCGCGATGTCGGCGCGCAGGTTCTGCCAGTTGGAAACGACGATCGTCCCGTCCGAGAGCGTGGCGACTCCGGTCGGCAGCGAGTGGTAGAGCCGCTTTCCGTAGAGAACGCCGAAGGCCTTGGGGAGCGACCACGTCTTCCCCTGGTCGGAGGAGAACGTCATGTCGAGGGCAACCGCGTCGCTCTCCGTGTAGTCGAGCGAGACGGCGCGGCTCTGGTAGGTCAGGATGAGCTGCCCGGCGTTGTCGAAGCCCAGCCAGGGACGATCCCCCGACCAGATCTCGCCGCGAAGTTCCCAGTTGGCGCCGCCGTCGGCGGAGCGATAGAGGACGAAGTTCCAGGGATCCGGGACCTCGTTCTTCCAGTCGAGCGGGTCGGACTCGGGCTTCGTGCTCGGAGGGTTCGACGTCAGGGCGCCGAAGTAGGCGGCTCCGTCGGGACCGAACTTGCAGACCGGGTCGCCGGAGATGGAGATCGTGGGACCCTTCGTCCAGCTCCGCCCGCCGTCGCGCGAGGCGAAGACCAGCGTGTCCATGCGGCGCTGCGCGAGTTGGTGCGCGTCGGCCATCGTGCAGGCCAGGTGGAGGTTCGGATCCGTGGGATGGGAGGCGAAGATCACCTCGTAGAGTTGCCGGTCCGGAGAGGCGCCGCTGACGAGGACGTTCGGCCCGACGCGGAGCCCTTCCTGCGCCAGGAGAGGCGCGGCCGCCGCGAAGACGGCCGCTCGAACGCAGACGCGCCAGGTCATCGCGTCTCCTTCGCGCCGGCACCCGGCGGCCCGGCGCCCGCGCCCGGCTCGAACGAGTTGAACCACACCGCGCCGGTGCCGGCCCGGCCCATCCCCTCGCCCCACGCGGCGACGAGGACGCCGTCCGAGGTCAACGCGACGCCGCCGTAGTCGCCGTGGAAGACCTTGAAGCCGGCGGGCGACTTGTAGGTCGCCCCGTCGGTCCGGTTCGACAGGAGCGTCTCGGCGCCCCAGCTCCGGCCGGCGTCCGCCGAGCAGCGCGCCCAGAAATTGCGATCTCCGATCCGGTCGTCCACCCACGTGACGCAGACGCGGCCGTCGCCCCCGGCCGCGACGTGCGTGAAATCGGCGTCGGCCTCGTCGCGGGATGCCGGCCGCTGGGCCTCGCTCAGGCGCACCGGAGCGGACCAGGTCTTTCCGCCGTCCTCGGTCGATTTGAAGAAGAGACGGTACGGCTTCTTCGCCTCGCCCTCCGTGTAGGCCACGTACGCGCGCCCCTTCTCGTCCACGGCGAGACTGATGGAGTTGAGCTTGACGAAACAGTCGGGAAAGTGGGCGCAGCCTTTCAGAACCCGGGGCGACTTGCCGAAGTCGAACTCCTGCCAGCTCGCGCCGCCGTCGGCCGAGCGGAACACGTGGAGGCTCGAGTCGGTCGTCTGCCCCTTCTGGATGTCGGCGTCCGAGACCGAGGGCACGGCGGCCCAGAGGACGCCGTCGGGAGCGACGGCGAGACCCGTCGGCCAGAAGTGCCGGCCCTCGGAAGGCACGACGACCTTGCCTTCGCCCCAGGTCGTTCCCCGGTCGTAGGACGCGACCAACCTCGGCCCCGGACGCGACTCGTAGAAGAGGTAGACGTCGCGGCCGTCCGGCGAGATCGCCAGCTCCGGCTTGTCGCTGACGAACTCATCCGCGGCGGTCGTGACCGTGAAGGTCTCTCCGCCGTCGGTGGACCGGGCGACCTCCAGCAGGCCGATCGGCTTCTCTTTCGTTCCCCCCAGCGCGATATAGGACACGAAGACGGCGCCGTCGGCGCCCACCGCGACGCGCTGATCGCCCTGGACGCGCTCTTGTCGGACACGACCGAGGGCCCCTTCCAGCTCGCGCCGCCGTCGTCCGAGCGCCAGATCACGATCTGCTGCGAGAAGTCCTTGTCCCGGGGCGATCCCTTCTGGCGCCCCGCCGTCACGTAGACCTTTCCCCCGGCGCCGACGGCCAGCGCCGGCTCCCAGTCGTTCTCGGAGCCGGGAAGCAGGCGCTCGACCGGCTGGCGGCTTTGGCGCCGCGGCCGTCTCCGGCCGGGCCCGCCTCGCGCGCGCACGCGGCCAGGAGCATGAGCACGACCGCGGCGACGGCGGCGGCGATCGTGAGAACGACGCGCCGGCCCCACGCGGCCGGCGTGCGCTCCGTCATGGCGCTCCTCCGGTGGCCGGCGCGCCGTCTCCGAGCCGGACCGTCGTCAGCCCCAGAGGGATCGCGTCCGCGCCGACTTTCCAGTTCTCGAAGCTGGCGAAGTCGAGGCCGCCGACCTGGCGGGCCGCGGCGACGCCTTCGCCGGCGGCGGCGAAAACCGCGCAGAGCTCCCGCCCGGCCGGCGGCTGTCCGGCGACCCACACGTTCGCGCGGGCGTCCCAGGAGGCGTCGGGCTCGCGGGGTCGAAGGCGTCGGCCACCGTGACGGACCCGAGCTTCGGGTCCAGGAAGTACTCGGAGAACGTGAAATCCACCGGGCCGGCCCCCGGCAGACGGGGGGCGTCCACGACGAGCTTCCAGGCGCCCGGGGCCGGCGCGTCGAGCGACACCGGCCCGCGGCTGCCCGCCGTCACGCGCGCGCGCCGGGGCTCGCAGGACTTGCCGGTGCAGTCGAAGAGATAGAGGTCGAGCTCGGCGTCCGGAATCGAGAGCTCCCCGACCTCGGCGATCAGGCGTTGTGTCCCCTTGGGAACCGCGATGTCGAAGACGCGCTGCTGCCGGGCCGCGACGCTCGCCCGCTCCTGCCGGAGGGTGGCCAGCGGATACGAAGCGATCGCGCCGGTGAACGCGGCCAGCCGGTTTTTCACGCCGAGCGAGATCTCGCGAACCCCGGTCGAGCCCTCGGGCGCGACGGGCGGCGGCGTGAGGCTGACGCCGATGATCGAGGCCGACAGCGTCACGTCGGTCGGCGCCAGCGTGGAGGGACGCGTCTCGTCGAACTTGAAGGCGTCCCGCATGTCCATCAGGACCACGCCCCAGACCCCCGGAGCGGGGTGGGCGATGGTGCGCACCTGAACGTCGTCCTTCGGCTGCTGGTAGACCGAGTCCTCGCGCGAGTCGGGCGGGTAGACGCTCATGCGGACGGTCTCTTTCGGCGCGCGCAGCTCGACCTTGAAGGCGTCGACGCCTTCGGGGACGTCGAAGAAGACCTCGGTCGCCCCCGGCCGCGGCGCGCGGATCTCCCGTTTGACCGTGTACTTGTTCTCGGCGGTGAAGCGCTCCGCCGCGACGACCGTCGCCATCAGGCGGTGCGCCGGACCCGGCGCGCCGGGCGCCTCGAGCGACATCAGCGCGCTGTGGACCCCGGCCTCCTTCGGCGAGATCGCGACGGACAGCTCGACCGGCTCGCGCAGCGGCAACAGGACCGCGTCCGCCGAGGAGAACGTCCCGTCGTTGCCGATCCACTTCACGCGGAAGCTCTGGGGCGAGGCGGGACCGGAGGTCCGGGTCAGGACGATGCGCCGTTCTCCCCGATCGTCCGCCTTCCATCCCTCGCGCTCGTAGAGGCCCGGCCCCCGCCCGGGCGGGTCGAGCCAGCCGGAGAGGACCGTCTTGACCGGACCGCGGCTTTCGATCTCTCCCGCAGACGCCTCGCCGCCGCGGCGGAGCAGCTCCCACGCGGCACCGACCTGGATCAGGCCGTTGCCCTGCCGGTACGCTCCGAGGTTCGAGAGGAAGCGCGCCGAGCCGGTGACGGCGCGGTAGAGGTCCGCCGCGTCCGGCTTCAAGCCCGACTGTTTCGCGCCGCTGAGCAGAAGGGCCATCGCTCCGCCCGCGACCGGAGTCGCGCAGGACGTCCCGCCGCACATCGCGTACCCGGGCGCGAACTCGAAGACGCCTTTCAGGCCGTCGTCGCCGGGGCGCGACGCGGGGTAGGTCGTGAGGACCTCCGAGGGGGAAAGGATGTCGGGCTGCAGCGCGCCGTTGCCGGACGGTCCCCAGGAGCCGACCCAGTGCAGGTTGTCGTCGTGGTACACGCGGATGGCTCTGGCCGCGTAGAAGTTCTCGCGGCTCTCGTAGGCGCCGACGCCGAAGCCGTTGCGCGCCATCCCGTGCTCGATCGTCGTGTTCAGGCCGGGCGCGTTGTTGGCCGGAACGAGAAACGGCTTGCCGTACTTCTCGATCAGGCGCGAGCAGATCTCCGTGACCGTGAACCGCCCGTCGTTCAGGACGTAGGGCATCGCGATGTAGACGTTCTGCTCGAGCACGATCACGTCGATGCGGGGGTCGCGAAAGGCCCGGATCAGGCCCTCGATCATCCCGCCCGTCGTCGAGCCCTCGAAGAGCGAGACCAGGCGAGCTCCCGGCGCCACGCCGTTGAAGCGTCCCTCGGCGCCCCGGCTCGCCACCGCACTGCCCGCGACCATGGTCCCGTGGCCGAACATCCCGAAGTTGAGCGCGACCGCGTGATCGCGGGGCGAGGTCTGGATCGCGATCGGGATCGTCTCGCGCACGGGCGTGTCCGGATCATCCCGGCCCAGCAGCGCGTAGTCGTAACGCTTCGCGAAGTCCCGGACGGGCTTTTCGTCGGCGAAGCTCAGGTTCTGGTTGGTGTCGACCCAGACGTCTCCGGTGGCGTCGTCCCAGAGCACGCCCAGCGGCTTGTCCGCGCTCGTCGTCAGACCTGGCCGGTCGAGCACGTCCCGGAAGTACTTCACGACGTAGGGCGCGAAGAGGCAGATGTCGAAGGAGCCGATGCGGTAGGGGCCGCTGCCGGGCACGGCCCAGGCTTCGCCGGCGTAGGAGATCTTCCCGCCCGGGGCGGCGGCGCGGGCCGGCATCACGACCCAGACCGGAAACGAGGACTCGGGCTCCAGCGGGTCCATGGAATTGAGAACGTCGACGACTTTCCGCGTCGGCTTGCCGTCGAGCCCGGTCGCGACCTGCATCTCGGGCAGGAGAAAGTCCACGAAACCGTCGAGCACCGCGACCGTGACGCCGCGCCCGTCGAAGGTCGGATTCTTCTGACGCCAGTCCGCCGCGCCGAGGTCCTTGAGCGGCGAGAAGGCCCACCGGTTCGCGAGGTCCACGCGGGCCGGCGGCCACTCTTCATAGGCAACGGAGGAGGCCGCCGTCAGGGCCTGCTCCCCCGTCCTGCGAAGGCCCGGCTGCAGGTAGGGAGGAATCGCAGTCGGCGTCGACGTTGACGTCGATCGTCTGGACCGCCTCGAACGCCACGAGCTCCTCGATCCGGCCGATCGGCACGCGTCCGCGGACGTATCCGATCTCCGCGTCCTCGACGCGGACGCGGCCGCCGAGCCGCCGGACCTCCTTCGACACGGCCGCGGCTTTCCCGGGCCTCGCCGCGATCACGACCGAGATGTCGGCTGCGCCCGTTCGCGCGCGCCATCGCGAGCTGGCCGCGGCTGTCCTTGAAGAGCTCGCGGCGGGGCGAGGGCGGCGAGCCGCCGGAGGCCGCCCTCCCCGAAGCCTGCGGCGCGGCCGAGAGAGCCGCCGCGATCAGAGAGCATGCGAAAAGTTTGCGGTGCGTCATGGGGACTCCACCATCCCTTCGAGTCGGATCCGGATCGGCCCCGTCTTCAACGGGTCGTCGAAATGGAAGCGCGCGAAGACCGGGCCGGTCAGGCCTCCCGGGGGCAGGACCTCGAGGGTCCCGAGCGCGCCCGAAAAGTCGAACTTCGCGCCGGCGCCCGTCTGCCCGTTGGCGGCGTTGACGATCTGCGGAGGCGGCGCGTCGGATTTCTCGATGTCGGGATCGTCGTAGTCGAACGCCGTGATCTCGAGCGTGATCGGGGGATAGATCGGCTCCTTGGAGACGTTGCGCAGGCGGATCGGGATTTCGGCCTCGCTCTTCGTCCATGTCGAACCGCGTCGGGTCGAAGACCAGCTCGACGCGGTCCTTCAGAGACACCGCGGCGCGCGCGCGGCGTGCCGGCGGGCGGCGTGACCTCGCCGGCCGACTTGCCCTCCTTCGGGGGGATCTCGACCGTGACGCGAGCCGTGTACATCTGGAAGGTGCCGGTGCGCGAATCGGCCCAGAAGGGGAAGAACGCTCCGTCCGCGCCAGCCGCCAGGCCCATGTAGTCGCCACCGTTTCCCCACCGGCTGCCGGCGGAGAGGAGCGACATGTACAGCTCGTCCTTGTGCCCGGAGACGATCGGATCCATCCGCAGGTTGCCCTGACCCACGAAGCGCGAGGAGTCCGACGAGACGCGCACCGGGGGCAGGAAGGACTTCCCGCCGTCCACGGAAGCCGTGAAGTATTCGTCGAAGCCGGAGCCGTCGGGGACGTCGCGCGTGTCGTACCAGCTCACGCCCACGACGCCGTCCTTGTTGACGGCGATCGCGACCTGAAACTGCAGGGAGTCGGCCGGGACGTCGCCGTTCAGGAGGACCGGCTCCGACCAGTTCGCGCCGCGGTTCGAGGACCGGGCGAAGAGAAGACGGTAGCGGCCGTGCCGGGAGTCGGGCCAGACCATGTAGAGGCGGTCCCGGTAGGCCGCGCTGGAGGTATCGGCGGCGAACTGCGCGTTGCCCACGGCCCGGCGCCAGGCCGGATCGTCCATGTCCCAGAGGGTGGCCGGGGCCTTCCGCTGCGGGCCGAAGCTCACACCCCCGTCGGTCGAGAGCACCAGGGACATGGGGCGCCAGACCTTGCCCGCGCGCTGGATCTTGCCCGGCTTGAACTCGTACTCGACGATCGGGAGGACGAGCGTTCCGTCGGACAGGACGACGGCGTTGACGGCCCCGACCCCTTTCTCGCCGCGTCCGCTGACGGCCTGGACGGGACCGCGCCACGTGCGTCCGTCGTCTTCCGACCGGAAGACGCTCACGAGGTACTCCGGGTAGCCGTGGAGCGCGGCGATGTAGAGGCGTCCCGCGAAGCGTCCCGTCGTCGGGTCCGCCGTCATCTTCTGGAAGTCGTAGGAGTAGCCGAGGTCGGACATGTCGCCCCAGCTCGACCCTCCGTCCTCGGAGCGCCAGACGTGGAGAAATCCGCGCATCTGGCCCTTCTCGTCCTTCGCCAGCGTGAGCGCGCAGAAGACCGCCGTGCCCTGGGGCGTGAACGCGACGTAGGGATCGCCGCCGCCCCACTCGTTCTGAGGCGCGAACTCGGAGGCCTTCCAGGTGGAGCCGCCGTCGTGCGTGGCATACGCCCGGCAGGCGAATCCGCCTTCGGGCCGCGTGTACGTGATCGCCCCGCCGACCAGGTTCTTCGCGTTCTTCGGGTTCGCCGCGAGCTGCAGCTCGACGTGCGGGAAATCTCCGTCGCGCGACACGAGCATGTTGGGGCCGACCGCGATGCGCGGGGGGGCCGGCTGGGCGAGGGCGGCCGCCGGCCCCAGCGCCGCGAACAGGACGGCCGGCAAGAGGCTCCGGCGCGTCATTGCGGCTCCTCCCCCGTGCCCGCCGAGACCCGGAACATCATGAACGGGTACTCCGGCTTCTCCGGCATGCCTTCGAAGCGCCACCGGAAGGGGCGCGACGCCGTCTTCGCGCCGGGCGCGAGCACCGGGCTTCCCTGCGGAGCGGAGAAGCTCCACTGCGCCCCTTCCGCCGGTTTCGCGTTGTCGGACCCGTCGACCCTGAAGTTGACCAGGTTGACCATCATGTTGACGAGCTCGACCGTGAACGGACCCGCGACCGGCAGCGGCGACTTGTTCTCGAGGTGCATCCGGCACGAGAACGCGTTCGCCTTCCAGTCGAACGCACAGTCCTCCGAAACGAGCTTGACCTGCGTGCTGACGTCCCGGCCAACCCGCTTCCTCTCTCCGGCCGAGCCCGCGACCGTGAACGGAGTCGTCGCGAGCTGCATGACCCCCGACGACCCGTCGATCCACGCCGCGTGGAAGACGCCGTCCCCGTCGCTGTCGAGGCCCTGCGTGTCGCCGCCGCCGGGGAACCGCGTCGAGATCATCAGGACGTTGAAGCCCTGGCCCTCGATCGACTCGCCGTCCACGGTCATCGGATAGGCGCTGACTCCGGCGTTGGGCACCCAGTTGCCTCGCGCCATCGAGCACGTGGGCTTGCCTCCCGGCGTCACGTTCGGAAGAAACGTCTCGCCGCCGTCGAGCGAGGCCGAAAAGTACAGGTCGTAGCACTCGTTCTTGTGCGACCGGCGGTCGTTCCAGGTGACCCCGACGGCGCCGCGGTTGTTGACGGCGATCGTCGGGTTGGCGTGGTCGGCCGGGCCGGCGTTGTCGTTGACGCGCACCGGCTTCGACCACGTCTTGCCGTTGTCCGAGGAATGGACCACGCGGACCTCGTAGCGTTCGCCGGTGTTGTGGAGTCCGACGTTGTAGATGCGGCCTCGGAAGGGCCCGTCGGACAGGTCGATGACCGTGCTCCCGTTGCCCTGCGCGTTCATCGCGCGGGCGGGGTTGCTCGACAGGCGCGACGTCAGGACCTTCGGGGAGACGGAATAGGTCATGCCTCCGTCGCCGGACACGGCGACGCGGAGCGACATCTCATAATCGGGCCGGGGCTTGTCGCGGTCGAAGGGCGTGAACAGCGACTCCTCACCGAGGAGATCCTTTTCGGCCATCGTCAGAAACGGCAGGATGACGGTTCCGTCGGGCGCGACCACCATATTGACGAAGGTGAACATCCGCTCGTCGGGGGCGCTCGTGATGAGCCGGGGCTGGTCGAAGGTCTTCGCGCCGTCCTTCGAGAAGGTGACGGCGAGGGCGGAGCGCGACTTTCCGTCGAGCCCCAGCGCCTCGACGCTCGCTCCGGCGTAGACGCGCCCGGCGAAGCGGCCGGTGCGGTCGAAGCCCATGTACTGCCGGTCGAAGCCCTGGGCTCCCGGCAGAAGCGTCGCCGCGCTCCACGTCTTGCCCTCGTCGGTCGAGCGAGTGATGTAGAGCCCGTCGCCGTCATTGGCGCCGTAGTAGGCGTTGCCGTCCCCGTCGAAGTACGCGATCGCGTCCCAGCCCGTCGAGACCTTCTCCGCCCCGGCGGGCAGGACGACGCGCTTCCAGGTCTTCCCGCCGTCCCCGGTGACGTAGGCCGACGTGCCCATCTTCCCGTCGCCGGTGATCTTGCAGGTCGCGGCGAGCATGTTCCGGCCGTTGCGCGGGTTGATCGCAAGGAACGATTCGCCGTGGGGCTCGGCGGCCGCGTCCGACGAAACCGCGACGGTCCGGCCGACCGTGATCGGCGCGGACGCCGGAGAGGCGGCGCGGGGGCAGCAGGCCGATCAGAGCCGCCGCGAGGGGGCCCGCGTTCATTCTCCTCCACCATCCCTTCCAGCCGGTAGCGGATGGAGGGACCTCGGTCGGGTCGGTGAACTCGAGCTCGATGACCACGGGACCGGTCTGGGCCCCCGGAGCCAGCGACTCGAGATTCCCGAGCGCCCCGCCGAAGTCGAACACGGCGCCCTCGCCGCTTCTTCCCGTTCTTCGCGTTGACGACGTAGACGGGGGGATACGGGTACTTGAAGATCTCGGGATCGTCCAGGTCGAAGCCGAGAACCTCGAGCGTGATCGGCGGATAGATCGGGCTCTTCGAGACGTTGCGCAGGCGGATCGGAATCTGCGCCGCGCCTCTGCCTTCTCGTCGTAGCCCGACGGATCGAAGACGATCTCGACCCGGTCCTCGAGGGGCGTCTTCACGCGCGGCTTCGCGGGAGTGGCGGAGCGGCGGCGGCGGCGGCGGGGCTCCGCCCTTCGGCGGCATGACGACCGAGATCGAGGCCGTGTAGATCTGGAAGGTGCCCGAGCGCGAGTCCGCCCAGAAGGGATGGAAGTTGCCGTCCTTGTCGGCGGCCAGGCCCATGTAGTCGCCGCCGCTCTGCCACCGGCTCGCCGCCGAGACGAGTGAGATGTAGCGCGTCGTCTTGTACTTGCCGGCGAACGCCCCGAAGGTCATGTTGCCGGCGCCCTTTGGCGTCGAGATGGCCGAGGACACCTTGACGGGCGGCAGGAACGTCTTCCCGCCGTCCACGGAGGCCGAGAAGTACTGGTGATACTGGAGGCCCTCCCGGGCGTCGCGCGTGTCGAACCAGCTCAGGCCGACGACGCCGTCCCGGTTGACGGCGACGACCGGCTGGTACTGGTAGACGTCCTTCGGGACGCTCGGATCCACGGGCTTCGGCTCGGACCAGGTCAGGCCGCGGTCCTCCGATCGCGTGAAGAGAACCCGCTGGCGCCCGGCCTTCGCGTCCGCCCACGCCACGTAGATCCGGTCCTTGAAGTCCTTCGACGTGGAGTCGGCCGCGAACGACGGGAACCCGCTGAGTTGCTTGCCGATCTTGTCGTCGAAGTCGTACCACGTCGTCGCGACCTTCCGCGGCTTGCCGAAGGACACGCCGCCGTCGGTCGAGAGGACGACCCACGCATTGGACGACGCCTTGCCGGTCGTCTTGACCTTGTCGGGCAGGAACTCGAAGTCCCCGTAGGGCATCACGAGCGTGCCGTCCGACAGGACCATCGGCATGACGTCGTTGATCCCGATCTTGCTGCCGCCGTTGGCGGCCTCGACCGGGCCGATCCAGGTCTTGCCGTCGTCCTCGGAGCGGAAGACGCCGACCGTGTACATCGGGTACGGCCCGTAGAGAACGCCCATGTAGATGCGGCCGGAGAACTTTCCGGTCGTCTGGTCCACCGTCATCTGCTGGTGGTCGTAGGAGTAGCCGAGCTCGTTCCCCTCGCTCCAGGTCAGGCCGCCGTCGGTGGAGCGGTAGGCGTGAAGAAAGCCGCGCGTCCGCCCCTGGTCGTCCTTCTTGAAGGAAAGGTTCGTGAAGACGGCCGTGCCGAGGGGAGTGAAAACGACGTAAGGATCGGCGCCGCCGTACTGCACCTGCTCGGCAAATTCGGAGGCCTTCCAGGTCGCGCCCCCGTCCACCGTCGCGTACGCGCGGTTGGCGGTTCCGCCGGCCGGCTGCGTGTAGGTGACGGCGCCGCCGACCATGTTCTTGGCGTTCTTCGGATTGGTCGCGAGAATCAGCTCGACGTGGGGGAAGTTCCCGTCGCGCGAGACGAGCGTGTCCGGGCCCACGACGATCTTCGGGCCCGCCGCCGTCTGCGCCGCGCCGGCGGACGCGATCCCGAATCCCGCCGCGAGGGCTCCGGCCAGGCGCAGTCCTCTCACTTCTTCTCCTCCTTCTTCGCCACGAAGCCCGTGACCTCGGCCCCCATGAAGAAGTCCGTTTTCACCGGCGACTCGGCCTGGAATCTCCACACGACGGCGTCCGAAACGCCGCCCGGCTCGAGGGCCGTCAGGCCGCCGAGGACCTTTCCGTAGTCGAACGTGGCCCCGACGCCGGCCTTTCCGTTGGCGGCGTTGAGAAACTTCGGCGCGTTGACCTCTTCTCCGGATTTGATCGTGTAGGGGTGCGCGACTTCCTTGATCTCAATCGGTGAAGGGCGGGTACAGCGTCTCCTTCGACACGTTCTTCAGGCGGACCGGCATCACGACTTCGCGCGTCGCGGCGTCGTACTGGATGGGGTCGAAGGCGAGCGTGAGCCGTTCGTTCAGGACGGCCTTCTCCACCGCCGGCGGCTTCGCCGGGGGCTCGGTCGTGACCCGGATCGCGGCCGTGTAGAGCTGGTAGGTGCCGCTCCGCCCGTCGGGAAAGAAGGGATGGAACACACCGTTGCCGTCGGCGGTCATGCCGATGTAGTCGCCCCCGTCGGGCCACCGCGACATGCCGGAGAGCGTCGAGATGGCCAGGAGCCCCCGGTCGACCCGAACGTGCGGGCCCGGGGCGCAGGTTGCCCGAGCCGAACGGATGAGACACCTGACTGGAGACGCGCACCTTCGGAAGGAAGGTTTCGCCGCCGTCCATCGACGCCGCGAAGTAGCCGTGCGAGCGGTCGCGCTTCGGGAAGCCTTCCGTGGAGTAGTAGAAGACGCCCAGCACCCCGTCGGCGTTGACGGCGATGACGGGCAGGTACTCGGACGCGCCGGCCGGGGCGGAGGCGTCGATGGGTTTCGGTTTCGACCACGTCGCCCCCCGGTCGCTCGAGAAGCTGGACTTCACGCGGAACCGGCCGCCGTCCAGCTCGGCCCAGGCGGCGTAGAGGCGGTCCCGGAACTTCTCGCCGGAGTCCACGCCGAAGACCGGTCCGGAGATCCCGTCGACGCGGCCGCTTTTCTGCTGTTCCCGCATGGCCTTGAGGCCGCCGAAATACACCTCGGTGATGGGCTTCTTCGGCGTGAAGGTCACGCCGCCGTCGGACGACGTGACGAACACCATCCGCCAGCTCGACGCCTCCTTGTCGATCCCGTAGTTGGGGTACTCCATCATCGGGGCGACGAGGGTCCCGTCGGAGAGGATCAGGAGGTTGTAGGCGGCGAGACCCTTGCCCTCGCCGAGGGCCACATCGACCGGACCGGTCCAGGAGCGCCCGTCGTCGGATGAGCGGAAGAGGACGACCCGCCGCCGCATGATCAGGTCCTCGATCTCGTTGGAGCCCTTCTGGTCCGTCTCGTCCGTGATGTAGACCCGGCCCGCGTAGGGACCGGTCGTCAGATCCGTCACGAGCATCTCGTGGTCGTGGCCCTTTCCGAGCCTGATGGGCAGACCCCAGGTCTTCCCGCCGTCTTCGGAGCGGTAGAAGACCATCCCGTCGGAGAGGCCGACGAAATACGCGGTGCCGGAGGCCCCGAAGCCGACCTGCGGATCGCCGCTGCCCTCGGACATCTCGAGCGGGATGACCACGTCCTCCCACGTCGCGCCCCCGTCGAAGGATACGTAGGCCTTGTTGGCCGCGCCGCCGTCGGGCCGCGCCATCACGATCGAGCCGCCGAGCAGATTCTTCGGGTCCTTCGGGTTGGCGGCGATCATCGTCTCGCAGTGGGCCACGTCGCCGTCCCGCGAAACGAGGATGTTGGGGCCGACGACGACGCGCGGGGCATCGGCCGCCGGCGACGCCGCGGCCGCGAGCAGGCTGGCCGCGGTGAGGAGCGCCGGGCGCAGGGTTCGCGTCACTTCTTTTCTCCCTTCCGGTCCACGAAACCGCGGATCTCGGTTCCCATGTGGAGGTCCGTCTTCACCGCCGACTCGACCTGGACTCGCCACACGACGGCGTCGGTGACGGCATCGGGCTCTAGAGCGTCGAGGCCGCCGAGAGACTTCGCGTAATCGAACGTCGCCCCGACCCCGGTCTTTCCGTTCGAGGCGTTGAGAAACGAGATGGCGTCCACCGGCTCTCCGGACTTGACCATGTAGGGATGCGCGACTTCCTTGATCTCCACCCGGAACGGCGGGTAAAGGGTCTGCTTCGAGACGTTCTTGAGGCGCACGGGCAGCGCGACTTCGCGCCGCGCCTGGTCGTACTGGATCGGGTCGAAGACGAGGGTGACCTGCTCGACGAGCGAGGCTTCCTCCAGCGCGGGAGGCCGCGGGGTCGAGGCGTCGGTCCGGACCCGCACGGCGGAGGTGTAGAGCTGGTACGTGCCGCTCCGGCCGTCGGCCCAGAAGGGATGAAACACGCCGTCGGCGCTGGCGGTCATCCCGATGTAGTCCCCGCCGTTCTTCCAGCGGGACAGTCCGGAGACCGTGTTCACGACCACCATCCCGCGGTCCTTTTCAACGAACGGTCCCGGCTGCAGGTTCCCCGCCCCGAACGGACGGGAAGCTTCATTCGAGAGACGGACTTTCGGGAGGAACGTCTCGCCGCCGTCGGACGAGGCGGTGAAGTAGACGTGCGACTGGTCGCGCTTCGGGAACCCCTCCGTCGAGTAATAGAAGACGCCGAGGACGCCGTCCGGATTGACGGCGATCATCGGCAGGTACTCCGACGCGTCTGCCGGCGCGCCGGGATCCACGGCGCGGGGAGGGCTCCAGGTCGCGCCCCGGTCGCTCGAGCGCGTCAGGAAGAGGCGCAGGCGCGAGCCTTCGAGGGCCGACCACGCCGCATAGATCCGGTCGGGGAAACTTCCGCCCGGATCGACGGCGAAGACGGGGCCGGTGATCCCGTCGACACGGCCGCTCTTCTGACTCTCCCGCATGGCCGCCAGGCCGCCGAAGACGACCTCGCCGATCGACTGCTTCGGCGAAAAGGTGACACCGCCGTCCTTCGACAGGGAGAAGACCGCCTTCCAGGTGTCGGCGTCTTTCTCCTTGCCGTAGTTCGGATACTCCATCATCGCGACGAAGAGCGTTCCGTCGGACAGCACCAGCGGGTTGTAGGCCGCCAGTCCCCTCCCCTCGCCGCGCGCGACGAGGACCGGCCCGGTGAACGTGCGCCCGTCGTCGGTCGACCGGTAGAGGACCACGCGCCGGCGCATGACGAGGTCGTCGATCTCCTTCGAGCCCTTGTCGCTCGTCTCGAGCGTGACGTAGACGCGGCCGGCGTAGGGCCCGTTGGTGTAGTCCGTGATCAGCATCTCGTGGTCGCCCTTGCCGACGACCGCCGGAGCGCCCCAGGTCTTGCCGCCGTCCTCCGAACGCGCGAGGTAGATGCCGTTGGCGAGGCTGATGCCCATGAAGTACGCGGTCCCGCTGGCGCCGAACCCCGTCTGGGGATCGCCGCCGCCCTTCTCGCCTTCCTCGAAGCTCACGTCCCGCCAGGTCGAGCCGCCGTCGAAGGAGACGTAACCCTTGTTCGTCGCGCCGCCATCGGGCATCGCCATCACGATCGAGCCGCCGAGCAGGTTCTTCGGATCTCTCGGATTCGCGGCGATCATCGTTTCGCAGTGGGCCACGTCGCCGTCTCGCGAGACGAGGATGTTGGGGCCGGCGACGATCCGGGCCGGGGACGGCGCGGCGGTCTGGCCGGCCGCCGAAGCCGCGATCGAGGCGGCGAACAGGAAGGAGAACGATCGTTGTGGCATCCGTCGACTCCTCACGTCTTCGGCTCCGCCACGCGGACGGTCGCCGAGTAGGTCTGTCCGATCCCGCTTCGTTGATCCGACCAGAAGAGGTGGAAGGTGCCGTTCGCGTCGGCCGCCAGTCCCGACGTGTCGCCGCCCTTGAAGTGCTTGTCGACGCGCGACGTGGCCGAGAGACCGTCGTCGGTGGGGCGGAGCGAAGCCTTGACGAGCCCGCCGGCCACCGCCCCGCCGGGTGCGGAGACGCGTCCGGGCGGCAGCCACGTTGTGCCGCCGTCGCGGGACGCGGCGAACCAGACTTCCGCCTGCTCCTCGCTGCGGCCACGCCGGCGCCAGAAGACTCCGACGACGCCGTCCTTGTTGACGGCGACGGTCGGAAGGTAGTCGTCCCGGGCTTCGGGGGCGGACGCCGGGCCGTCCGTGTTGACGGTCACGGGCGCGGACCACGTCGCGCCGCGATCGGCCGAGCGGCTGATCCGGATCTGAGACCGCTGACCGGCGCTGCGGTCGGTCCACGCCGCATACAGCCGGTCGCGGGTCGCGCCCGAGGTCGCGTCGTGCGCCAGAGAGTAGAAGCTTCCCGAATGCGGATAGTCGTCGATGAGGTCCGCCACCTTGACCGACCGGCGGAACCAGTCGGCGCCGGGAGCGGCGGTCACGGCATGAAGAGCCATGCGGCCGTCGCCGTCGGACTCTCCGGCGCCCTCCGGCTTCGAGATCGCCCGCTCGAGCCAGAGCGTGACGAACGTGCCGTCGGAGAGGACCGCTGCCCCGGTCGCGGTCGGAAACGCTGCGAGGTTGCTGCCGACGCCCACCGCCGTCTTCGCCCACGTGCGGCCGCCGTCGTTCGTGCGGCGGACCTCGAGGGTGGGCGCGGCGGCGTCCCGAAGCGTCTCGGCCGGCCCCGCCTTGTCCAGGAGCGTCGCGCGGACGGAGTAGACCACGTAGCCGGCGCCGCGCATCGGCCCGTCGGAGAAGTCGAACGCGAGGTAAGGACGGTCGCCGCCCGGCATCCGCGTTCCCTTGCCCCACGTGCGACCGCCGTCCGCCGAGCGGAGGATCTCCATCCACCAGACCAGGTTCTTCCAGTTCTCGTCGTCGGTCCCGATCCCGATCAGGTAAGCGTTCCCCGAGGGGTCGTAGCCGCACATCGGATCGCCGACGAACTCCGAAGACTCGGCCGCCAGGGTCCAGGTCGCGCCGCCGTCTTCGGTCGTGTACGCGACGACGTGCAGGAGCCGCTCGGCATACCGGTCCCGGTCCACCATGACGCAGCCGATCAGGCGCTTCGGGTCCGTGGGGTGGGCGGCGAGGTAGACCTCGTCGTGCACGCGCTCGGCGCTCCCGCGGCTGACCTGCACGGTCGGACCGACGATGTAGGGCACCGCGGCCCGCTGCGACGGCGTGGAGGGCGCCGCCCACGCGACGCCCACCAGCGAGCGCGACGTGAAGTCCGTGCATCGAGCCGGCTGCCCTAGGGCCCCGCCGCCGGCACCATGCCGACGGCCTTGATGCGGAAGCTCGGCGTCTTGCCGATGTCCACCAGCTGAAAGCGCAGGACGAACGGGTTCGTCAGAGCCCCCGGCTCGAGCGCGTCGGAGCCCGCGATGGCCTCTCCGACCTCGAACACGGCTCCTTCCTTCGGCTTTCCGTTGGAGGAGTTGAGCGCGGACGGTGCGTTCTCGGCGTTGCGCTTCTTGTCGTCCTCGCTCTCGTACTCCGGGAAACCGAAGCCCAGGATCTCCAGGCGGATCGGCGGATAGATGGGCTGGTTGGAGACGTTCTTCAGGCGCACCGGCAGGTCCAGCTGCTTCTTGTCGGCGTCCAGGCGCGAAGGATCGAAGATGAACTCGACCTTGTCGGTCAGGGCCGTCTCGACGCGGGATTCCGGAGCCTTCGCGGGAGCCGGAGGCGCGGCCGGAGCCGCGGCGCCCGCGGCCTTCGTCTTGTCCTCTTTCGGCGGAGTCTCGACTCTGACCTTCGCCGTGTAGATCTGGAAGGTTCCCGAGCGCGCATCGGCCCAGAAGGGATGGAAGGCGCCGTCCTTGTCGGCCGCCAGGCCCATGTAGTCGCCGCCCGAGCCCCAACGGCTGGCCGCGGAGATGAAGCTCAGGCTGATGACGCCCTCGTGGACGAACGTCATCGCCATGAGCTGCGAGTTCCCCTCGCCCTTCGCGTTCGACTCCTCCGAAGAAATCCGCACGGTGGGGAGAAACGTGTCCCCTCCGTCCAGAGACGCCGCGAGGTACTGGTGGAATTTCCCGCCTCCGACCGAGTCGCGCGTGTCGTACCAGGTGACCGCGACGACGCCGTCCTTGTTGACGGCGACCGCCGGCTGCCACTGGGTCGCCGCTTTCGGGACCGTATCGTCGATTGGCTTCGGCGCGGACCAGGTCTTTCCGCGGTCCGTCGTCCGCGAGAAGAGAATGCGCGGCCGCCCGCTGCTCGCGTCCTCCCACGCGGTGTACATGCGATCCCGGTAGGCGGCCGACTCGGTGTCGGCGGCGAACTTGGGGAAGCCGGCGAGCTGGGTCTCCTTGTCGTCGAGGTTGTAGGTCTGCGTGACCGCCTTGAGCGGCTTCGAGAACGTCACGCCTCCGTCGGTCGAGGAGACGGTCCAGAGGCTGGACTTCGCGAGCCCCTTCGAGGGCCGGTCCTCGGGGCGAAACGGAAAGTCGCCGTAGGGCACGACGAGCGTCCCGTCCGAGAGGACCATGGGGGTGACGTCGTTGATGCCGATCGTCCCGCCGCCGTTGGCGGCTTCGACCGGGCCGGTCCAGGTCCGGCCGTCGTCGTCCGAACGGAACACGCCGACGCGGTAGACCGGATAGTCGTAGAGGGCCGCGATGTAGATCCGCCCGGAGAACTTTCCCTTCGAGTAGTCCACGATCATCTGCTCGTGGTCCCAGGAGGGGCCGCACGGGATCTCGACCGACGGCAGCCACGTCTCCCCGCCGTCCTCCGAGCGCCAGGTGTGCATGCTGGCGCAGTCCTTCCCCTTCTCGTTCTTGTTGATCGTCAGGGCCACGAAGAGCGCGGTCCCCTGGGCGGTATAGACGGCCATCGGGTCTCCGCCGCCCCACTTCACCTGCTCGGGGAACTCCGAGGCCTTCCAGGTCGCGCCCCCGTCGGTCGAGGAGTAGGCCTTGCACGCCCAGCCGCCGTTGGGGCGGGTCGCCGTGATGGCGCCGCCGAGGAGGTTCTTCGCCGTCTTGGGGCTCGCGGCCAGGACCAGCTCGACGTGGGGCACGTCGCCGTCGCGCGAGACGAGGATGTTGGGGCCGACGACGACCTTCGGCTTCGCCGGCGGGGCCGGAGACTGCGCCGAGGCGGCGGGAGCGAAAACGAGAGCGAGCGCGAGGAACGCGGCCGGACGCTTCATGGTTTCTCCTTCTCGGGCGTTTTTTCGGGTGGCGGAGCTTTCAGGTATTCGTCGAACCAACCGTCGATGCGTTCCCACATGTCGCGGACGTTCGCGGGGCCTTCCAGGACGTGTCCCTCCCCCCAGTAGCGGACGAAGGACGCGCGCTTGCCCTGGCGGTGGAGCGACATGAAGAACTCTTCGCCCTGCGACATCGTCACGTAGTCCATGTCGCCCTGGATGATCATCAGCGGCGTCTGCACGCGGTCGGCGTAGAAGAGCGGGCTGTTGCGGACGTAGCGGGCGAAGTTCTGCGCCAGCGTGTTGCCCAGGTTTTCCTGGCCCGATTCGGCGAGGAACATGTAGAAGAGGTTCTCGTGCGGGTAGTCGTCGTAGCGCATGCGCGGGTCGAACTGGCCGTAGAGGCTGACGAGGTTCGAGAGGCCGGCCAGAGCGACCGCGGCCTGGAAGCGGCTGGTCTGCGTAATCAGGCCCATCGTCGAGAACCCCCCGAAGCTCTGGCCCATCACGCCCAGGCGCTTTGGATCGGCGAAGCCCAGATCCACGGCCTTGTCCACCGCGGGCAGAACGCCCTTGGTCAGCTCCATGTACGGGTCGGCGCCGGGCGGGCCGTCGGGCGGCAGCGGCATGCTCGGCATCAGCACCGCGTAGCCGCGCGCTGCGAGGAGCTGGAGGTTCAGGGCATGCGCGAAGCCGAGGTCGGCCAGGATCGAGGGCTTCTCGCCGGCCATCGAGCCCGCGTAGACCCACGTCACCATCGGATACTTCTTTCCCTCCTCGTATCCGACAGGCAGCAGCAGCCACGCCTTCAAGTCCTGGCCGTCGAGGCCGCGGTAATCGATCTGTCGGCTCTGCGCCTCGGCGACGTCCTTCAGAAACGCATTGGCGTGGAGAACCTGCGACGCCGCGCCCGCCCCGCGCGCGGTCCAGAGAAACAGGCCGTTGCGGTCCGAGGCTTTCCACACCGCGACCTCGCCGCGGGGGTCGTAGGCCGCGAGGCTCGCCGCGGGGAGGGGCTTGACGAGCGCGCGCGTCTTCCGCGAGCCCGGTTCGAACGCATGCAGGTCCATGTGGACGCCGTTCTGGACGCCGAACACGACGGATCCCGACGGGTTTTCGCGGCCGCCGTCGGCCGGCCAGGCGATCGCCGCGATCTTCGCCTCGAACTCGGGCGTCAGGTTCTTCGCCGAAGCCGCGCCGCGCGGGTCGATCTGCCACACGTCGCCGTCGGCCGCGCCGAGCATACGACCGTCGGTATCGGGGAACAGATCGCCCGGAGGCGCCTCGAAAGACGCCGTCAGGTTTCGGGGCGGCGCGCCCTTCGCGAGGAGCCACCAGTCCCGACGCTCCTTGAGCTCCGGCTTCGCCGGCTTGAGCGTTCGCGCCGCGGCCACGAGCTCGTTGCGCGACGACCACCGCAGCTTCGCCGTGTCGAACATGGCCGGGGTCGGATCGATCCCGTCTCCGGAAACGTCCTCGCACGGGCCCGCGGCCCGGCACGTGAACACGCGCGGCTTTCCCGACGTGGCTCCCGGGGCGCGGGCCACCACGGCGAACCGCGAGCCGTCGGGGGCCCAGGCCAGGGATCCGGTAAGGACGTCT
Source organism: uncultured Acidobacteriota bacterium (assembly GCA_963829925.1). GTDB lineage: Bacteria > Acidobacteriota > Thermoanaerobaculia > UBA5066 > Gp7-AA6 > DAHUXD01. The sequence continues at coordinate 203,955 of CAWHKQ010000013.1, read as the reverse complement.
TCGATTCCGGCCGCCGCCGTGGGGGTGCCGCCCCCCGCCGGCAGAGTCGCCGCGCCGAAGACCCAGTGGTTGCGCGGCTCCAGAAGGCTGCCCGGGTCCGGGTTCATCACGCCGTTCTGGCCGAGGTAGGCGAGCGTCCGGCTGCCGGGCGCCAGCCTCAGGTCGTTGAACGCGGCCGCCTTCGCGACGCCCTTCGCCGTACCGTCGGTCGTGTCGATGCGGAGCAGCTCCTGGACGGGCCGCTTCGAGAAGTCCTGAGCCGTGCCGGTCTCGAGCACGCTCGCCGTCACGGCGTCTCCGCGGGCGGCGCGCTCCCAGGCGCGCGGCGCTTTCTCGGCGACCTGGATCTCGACGGCCATCATCAGCGGCCGTTCGCCTTCCGGCAGCACCGGGCAGAAAAGCTCCCGTGAGGAGACCCACGCTGGTCCGCGATCCCCGAGGCCGATCGTGTCGACGGCCCGCTCGGTCAGCTTCCGGAGGGCTCCCGTCGCGCGGTCCCAGACCCAGAGGTAGACGTTGTCGCCCCGGCTCGAGAGCATGGCGATCCGCGAGCCGTCAGGCGACCAGGTCGGCATCCAGAAGCCCGCGCCGTCGGTCACGCCGTCGGTCACGCGGCGCGGCGTGCCGCCGGCCGAAGGCACGAGCCAGACGTCGGCGCGGTCGTCGCCGTTGAGGTAGTCCCACTTGTGGAACGAGACGGTCTTCGCCCGCTTGACTGTGTAAGCGATCCACTCCCCGTCCGGCGAGAGCGCCACCTGGCCGAGATCCTCGAGCCGCAGGACGTCGTCGGGAGTCAAGGGGCGCTCGGCCGCGATCGCCGGAAGAGCCGAAACGGCCAGTGCCGCCGCGGCGAGCATCAGTGCGGACGCCAGCACGAGGGCGGCGCCGGCTCCCGCCGCGCGAGAACGAAAGATTCCTCGCCTCATTTCTCTTCCCTGCCGTAGGCCTGCGTCTCGACGGAGAGAAGACTGCCGAGGCCGCCGCGAGGGTCGAGCTTGAAAGCGCCGATCTCCGTCAGCCGGAAGCGCAGACGCCGGGCGCCGGAGGTCTCGCCGGGTTTCAGACGGCCCTCCTTCAGCTGCCCCGTGAAGTCCCAGACCGCGCCGGCGCGGGTGTGCCGGTTGTCCGCATCGAGGATCTCGGGCACCGAGCTTCCCGACTTCAGCGAGACCACCCGAAGCTTCAGCGGGGCCGAGATCGTCTTCTTGGACGTGTTGATGAGGGAGACGTCGACCGACACGATCCGGTCCTTCGGATCGTAATCGGTCTTCGCGAATTCGACCGCGATGCTCTGCGTGAGGTCCGTCAGGGCGGCCAGATCCGCCGCGCCGTGGAGCTGCGCCTTGCCTTCGACGCGCACGGCCGACGTCCAGAGCTGCGGCAGGCCCGTCCGGTGGTCCACCCACAGCGCGTGGAACGTGCCGTCGGCGCCCGCGGCCATGCCCGCCGTGTCGGCGGCCGTCAGGTAGTCGATCCACTGCGGGCCGATCTCCATCTGGATGTTGCCGCCGCGGCCGCGCGGGCGCCGGTGCCCGCCGCCGGTCGAGGCGGCCATGATCGGCATGTAGTCGTCGGACGGCGCGGCCGCTCCCTCGGGAGAAAGGGCGACGCTGGGCGAGAACGTCACGCCGCCGTCGAGAGAGGCCGCAAAGCGCGCCGTCCACTGCCGCGTGTCCGCGTCGGCGTCGCGGCGGTCGTACCAGTACACACCGACGACGCCGGCGTTGTTGACGGCCACGGCCGGGAGCATGTGATGCCGGCCCTTCGCCCTGTGGGCCGGAGACTGGTCGTCGTTGACGGTCACGGGCGGCAACCAGGTCTTTCCCTTGTCGGACGAAGAGGCCAGCAGGATCTCGCAGCGGCCCGAGCGCTGGTCCGGCCAGGTCAGATACAGACGATCCTGGAACGGCCCTCCCGAGGCGTCCGCCGCCATGACCGGAAGACCCGGCGTCCAGCCCCTGCACTCGTGCCAGTCGGCGACGCTGACCGCCTTCTGGAACGTCTCTCCGCCGTCCTCGGTGCGCACGATCTTCATGGCGCCGCTGGCCTTCTTGAAGTCGTCGCCGGCGAGGTTTTTCCGGTCGGCCCATTCCGGGAAAGACGCGATGAAGGTCCCGTCCGACAGGACGACGCCCGTGCCCGTGCCGAACGGCATGTGGTCGCCGTCCGGGATCAGTTTCTTGGGAACCGAAAACGTCCTGCCGCGGTCAGTCGAGCGGTAGAACGTGAAGACGATCCGTTCGTCGCCGTCCACGGTCTGGTCCCTCACGGCGTTGCCGTGGAGATAGAGGTAGCCGCGGCGGGGCCCGTTCGTCTGGTCGAAGGTCAGCCACTCGCGGTCGATGAAGGGCAGCGCCGTCGGCTCGGCCCAGGTGCGCCCGCCGTCCGCCGATCGGTAGACGAGCATCTCGTGATCGGGCGTCTCGACCGGAGACAGCGTCAGCGCCGCGAGGTACGCCGCGCCGTCGCCGTCGAACGCGACCGTGGGGTCGCCGACGAAGTTGGTGACGCCGACCTCGAGCGACGGCGTCCAGGTCTTTCCTCCGTCGAACGAGCTGTAGGCGATGACGTGTCGCGACGCGTCCTTCGCGTCGAAGATCATCGCGGCAGCGAGAAGCTTCTTCGGGTCCTTCGGGCTCGCCGCCATCACGACCTCGTGGTGGAGCCTCCCCGGGTGGGCGGCGCTGACGGAGACGTTGGGGCCGGCGAGGATACGCGGGCCCGGCGTCGCCGGGGCGCTTTGGCCCGCCGCCGAAGCGGCGCAGGCCGCGGCGAGGCCCGGCACGAGCGCGCGCAGGAGCCTGGCCGTCATCGCGCCGGGCCCGCTTTCTCCGGCGACGCCAGCTTCTCGAGTTTCGCCAGCACGCGCGCGTCGAGACTCGCCACCCCGTACCGGATCGTCTTGCCCTGCCGGAAGGGCTTCAGGTTCGTCAGCTTGAAGGAGAGCGTCCGCGGCGCCGACTCCTGTCCGGGAGCGAGCACGCCGCCCGGCACGGCGCCGCCGAAATCCCAGACGGCGCCCGGGCCCTTTCCGCCGTTCTCCGCGTCGAGGACCTCGGGGGCGCCGACCTGCGACGTCAGCGCGAGCAGGCGGACCTTGAACGGCGAGCGGATCACGGCGTCCGAGGTGTTTTTCAGCTTCGCCGAGACCGTGAGGCGGTTGGAGGCGCGGTCGAACGACGTCCTCTCGATCTCGAACGCGACCCGGTCGCTGACGTCGTCGAGCGCGTCGAGCTCGGGAGCGCCGTGCTTCCAGACGCTCCCCGTGACCGTGACGGGCGCCGTCCAGATCTGGGCGAGCCCGGTGCGGTTGTCGACCCAGAAGGTATGGAAGACGCCGGCGGCGTCGGCCGCGAGGCCGCCCGTGTGGCCGCCGTTGAACTGGAAGCCGTTCAGGCCGAGATCCAGGCGCAAGGGCCCCCCGGGCGCCTTCGCCTCCGGATCCCCGGGCGGCTTCTTGCCGCCGCCGGACGCCGAGCCCTGGACCGTCCACCGGTCGCTCGCGCCGAACTGCATCGGCGCCTCGGAGACCCGCACGCTCGGAAGGAACGTCTCGCCGCCGTCGAGTGACGCGCGAAAGCGGACCCACCAGCCGAGGTTGTCGGGATTGTCGCGGCGGTCATACCAGGCCACGCCGACGACGCCGTCCCGGTTGACCGCGACGGTCGGCATCAGGTGGTCGCGCGGGCTCGCGGGGTCGAACGGGGCCGGGTCGTCGTTGACGGTCCGCGGCTTCGACCAGGTCTTGCCCTTGTCCGTCGAGTGCGCGATCAGGATCTCCTGGCGGCCGGAGCGCTGATCGGGCCAGACGGCATAGAGACGGTCCTTGAACGCGGCGCTGCCGGGGTCGGCGCCGAGGTACGCCATCGCGCTCGTCGAGTTCGGCGGCCAGAACATGTGGAAGTCGCTGACGGCGGCGGACTCCTCGAGAGACTCGCCGCCGTCCTTCGAGGAGATGATGCGCAGCGCGGCGTTGGCTTTTTCGGGCGTGCTCTCCGGAACGTCGCCGCTCTCGCCCGCGTCGTCCCAGAAGCGGTTCACTTCGCCGAAGATCGTGACGAGGGTCCCGTCCGAGAGAACGACGCCGTTTCCGACGCCGAGCACGTAACGGCGATCCACCGAGGCGCGTTTGAGCGGCCCCCAGAAATTCTGCCCGTCGCGCGAGGCGAAGACGCTGATGTCGGCCGCTTTCCGGGTGCCGTGGATCGGGCGGACCCAGCCGGTCGCGTGCGCATAGACGCGGCCGTCGAACTTGCCGCCGGTGTTGTCCACCGTCAGGTACTCGCGGTCGAGGCCGTGGAACCCGTGCATGACCGACGGCGCCGACCAGGTGTTTCCGAAATCGCTCGACGCGTAGACGGGGTCCACCGGTTTTCCGTCTTCCTTCCAGCCGAGGGCCATGTAATAGGCGCGGCCGCCCTTGCCGAACGCGCAGGCCGGGTCGCCCGTGAACTCGTAGTCGGCGGTCTCCAGCGTCGGCGTCCAGCTCGCGCCGCCGTCCGCAGAGGCATAGACGACGGTGAAGACCCGGTTGCGCTCGGGGTCGAACGCCATCGAGCAGCCGAGCAGGCGTCGCGGATCCTGGGGGTCCGCGGCGAGCATGATCTCGTTGTGGGCGACGTCGGCCCGCTGCCGGCTGACCAGGACGTTGGGGCCCACGCGAATGGGAGCGTCCGAAGGCGCGGCGAAGAGCAGTCCCGCGCCGAACACCCCGAGGCCCGCGAGCGCCGCGGTCCGAGACGTCATGGCGCGTCTCCCTTCGGCGATCCTTCGCGCAGCTTCCTCCACCGGGCGTACTGTTCGCGCTTGTCGGGATCCGCATCCTCCTCGCCGAGGATCCAGAAAGACATCCAGTCGAGATTGCGCTGCATCGACGAGATGCGGTGGCGGGGCTGGGAGAAGATGTGGCCCTCGCCGGGATAGAAGACCAGCTCGACCGGCTTTCCCAGGGTGCGCAGCGCGCCGAAGAGCTGGAGACCGAAGGCGACGTTGTTCGGCTCGTATTCCTTGAGAAGCGGCGTCTTCACCCTCGACGCGTTCAGGGCGGGCGAGATCTCGAGGTACCGCGCGTAGGTGTCCCCCCAGGGCGGTCCGCCGAAGAGGCCGCGCTGGTACTGCCGCCACTGCCGGCTGCCGGCCAGCCAGTAGAGCCCGTCGTCGTACAGACCGCCCTCCCCCGACGAGGCCGCCTGGAACAGGTCCGGCGCATGCGTGATCGTGAAATCGGTCAGGAAGCTGCCGTAGCTCCAGCCCATGATCCCCGACCGCCTCGGGATCGCCGATGCCCATCTCGACCAGGGTCGCGTGCGCCTTCTCGATGCTCGCGAGCGGGCTGTAGGCCTCCTGCGCGAAGGCCTCCTTGAAGTCTCCGTACGCCCACTTCCTGTCGTAGCGCGGATAGTTCATCAGCAGGACGGCCCAGCCCCGGGCGGCGAAGACCTGGGCGGGAAAGCTCGAGATCCACTCGGCCTGCGAGATGAACGTGTTCGAGAAGCCGTAGAGCATGACCAGGAACGGATACCGGCGTCCGGGCGTGTAGCCGATCGGCTCGATGAGGTAGCCGTTGGTCTCGTAGCCGAGCGCGTTGGTCCACGAAAGCTCGCGGACCTTCCCGAGAGAGATGTTGCGGTACTCGGGGTTCAGGGCGGTCAGGGTCCGCGTCTCCCCGGTCGCGACGTCGAGGAGCGCGACCTCCGGCGGCATCCCCGTGTTCTGGCGCCGGCAGGCGGCGCGGCCCTCCGCGCGGTCGAACGAGAACTCGTCGAGATGATCCTCGCCCCGGTTGAGACGGCGAACCGTCCCGCCACCGGCCGGGACGGCGAAGAGGCCGGACTGCTCGCGGTCGCTCTTCGAAATGACGATCCGCGCTCCGTCGGCGCTCCAGAACAGGCCCGTGGCGTTCGCCAGCCGGAACGGCGAGGTCAGGTTTCTCGCCTCGCCGCCATCCAGCCTCCGGACGAAGATGGCGTTGGAGGCCACGATGTCGCCGGACGAGAAGAACGCCAGGGATTCTCCGTCCGGCGACCACCCCGGATTTGTCTCGGCCCGCGCCGACTCCGCGAAGGGGGTGAACCGGCCGCTTTCGACGTCGGCGATTCCGATGTCGGAGTTGAAGGCGATGAGCGGCTCCTCGGGCCGGGCCGGCGCCGAGTACGTCACCGCGAGCCGCCGGCCGTCGCGCGACCACCGGAAGCCGGAGATCGGATGCGCGTTTTCCCAGAGCCTGCGCGCCTGGCCGGGCTTGCCGGGCTCCGCGATCCACAGCTCGCTCCGGGTCGGGATCCAGTTCTTCGAGCCGACGTCGCGAAGGTTCATCGTCTCGTCGTCGTAGACGACCCCCGCGGCGTCGAGGCGGGACTTCTGCTCCTCGGTCGGGCTGGTGGAGGAGAGAAACGCGATCCGAGAGCCGTCGGGCGACAAGTCGTAGCTGCCGATGGGAGTCGCGTGGTGAACGTGCAGCTCCGGCCGGCCGCCGGCCGCGGCGATGCGCCAGATTCCGGATTGCTCACCTTCCCCGAACAGGTAGGTCAGAAACGTCCCGTCCGCCGTCCAGCGCAAACCCGAGAGGCTCTTCTCCTCGAGCAGCTTGACTGGCGCGCCGCCGGAGACGTCCATGCGGAAGAGGGCGATCCGGCTGTCGTTTTCCCGGACCGACGCCTGCTTGAGCAGAAACGCGACCGTCTTCCCGTCTGGCGAGAGCCGGATGTCATCGATCTCCCGCAGCTCCACGATCTCGGGGAGTGTCAGGGGATGCGGAGAAGACGCCGGCGCGGACGCGGGGATCGCGATCCGGCCGGCCGATTCCGCGGGGCGTGCCACACCCGCGTCCGCGGTCGCGGGCGCGAAGATCGCGAGAGAGATTGCGCCTGCGAGCGCGGACCGGAGAAGCTCCATTCCCCCACCTTAAGGACCGGGCGCCCGACCCCGAGGAGGAGGCGGGGCCGGGCGCCGGTCCGAACGGAACCGAATTCCTAGAACCAAACCCGAAGACCGAAGCGGAACTGCCGGGGCGGGGCGAGGGAGTAAGCGCCGCCGAAAGCGCTGACGTCCTCGCCTTCGATGGTCGACTGCCGCGGATAGATCGCGTTGATGTCGTTCTGGATGTTGGTGTTGAAGTCGATCGCGGCGTTGGTGGTGTTGAGGACGTCCACGATCAGGGCCGTGGTCACCGGTCCGATCAGGAACTCCTTCTGGAGACGGAGGTTCAGGAGCACGGAGTTGTCCTGCCGGCGCGTGTCCTTGGGCTCGAGCAGGATGCCACCGTAGTAAGGATCGTTGAACCGGTCGTCCCCGATTCGGAAGTTGTACTGAATCGCCCCGTACGACCGGCCCGCGAACCAGCGGAAGTCGGCGGAGGTCGTGATCCCCCACGGGAACATGTAGGCGCCGAGGAACTTGAGGTTGAAGGGGCGGTTCTGGGAGAGCGTGCCGTCGTTGTAGAAGGGATTGTTGAAGTAATTCGGATCCTCGTCCACGCCGTTGGTGCAGAGCGACAGGACCGCGCACTCGTTGTTGTCCCGGTTGCCGGTCGTGTGCTCGTAGACGAACGAGACGTTGACGAACGACTTGTCGTTCGGACGGCTGCGCAGCTCGGCGATGATCTGGTTGGTGCGCTGATACCAGTAGTCGATGTTGCCGAGCGCGAAGAGCCGCGGGCCTCCGCCCGTGACGGTGTAGCTCGTGAAGGTCCGGCCGTTGAAGGGCGACGTGTACTCGAACGGCTCATACGTGTTGGGCTGGGCGAACTGCGTCAGGGTGATGAAGTCCTTCGAGTACCGGTAGAGGTACGCCAGAGAGGCCGCGACTCGCGGTGTGAACTGGTGCTCGAGCCGGGCCGTGATCAGGTCTGCGTGCGGGTTCCTGGTGCCGTCCTCGACGGGTATCGCCTGGGTGTCGAACACGGTCGTGATGTTCTCGGGATGGATCACGGCGTCGTAGATGCTCTGCCAGTCCGACGGATCGAACGTCTGGTCGGTCACCAGGCCGTAGTACGTGATCGGATCGAATCCGGTTCCCGCGTAGGTTCCCGGACCGTACGTCGGGACTTTCTCGTAGTACCGGCCGTAGTACGCGTTCGCGATGGTCTTCCCCGTGCCGAAGATGTCGTACGAGAACCCGATCCGCGGCGACCAGTCGTGAAAGTTCAGGAGATCCTGACCCGTGTTCTCGTCCTTCGTGACGGGGTGGTCGTAGCGGATACCCAGGTTCACCGTGAGCCGGTCCCAGGTCGCCTTGTCCTGAAGATAAAAGCCCGGACGTGAAAGCGTGACCCGCTGGTTGTAGTTGTAGCCGACGATTCCGTTGATGTAGGTCTGATCCGCGCCGATCGGGAAGAGGTACAGGAACACGTTCTCGTTCGTCTGAAACGTCTGCGCGGATTTCGCCCACTCGTACTCGGCCCCGGCCTTGAACTCGTGTGACCCCCCATCAAAAACTCGTCGACGTAGCGCGTGACGTTGCCGCGTCCCTCGTGACGCCAGTTGTTCTGGATGCGCTGGAAGCCGGCCGAGTTGTAGTAGAGCCCGGTCCGGCCGTCATAGACCTGGGGGACGTCCGTCACGTTCGGAACGCGTCCGAGGTGCCCCTGCACGCCCGCGTACTTGAGCTCCGAGAGCGTGTCCTTGTTCCAGGTCGCGACCCAGCTGAGGTACCCGGTGTTCACGTGCTCCTCGCGGAAGTACTGAACCTCGGTTCCGAAGCCGGGCTGGGCGCCCACGCCCGTGAGCTTGATCGGCTCATAGTCGTACATGGCGCTCATCGTGTTCGCGTTGTCCGCCAGGAAGTCGAACCGGATCTGATAGCCCTGCCGCGTGTCGTTGTCGAAATCCTGTGTCTGAATGGGGGCATTCTGCGAGTTGTTGTAGGCGCCGCTGGCGAAAAACAGCAGCTTCTCCTTGATGATGGGCCCGCCGATGTAAGTGTTGGCTTCGACCGCGTGTTTGGTGTCGGGCTGCTCGAGATCGACGATCCCGCCGTCGTTCTCGGACGCGAGGGCGCTGCTCGTCCCGTAGACGGTCACGCCGCCGTGAAAGTCGTTTGTGCCCGTCTTGGTCACGACGTTGACGACGGCTCCGGTGAAGTTCGCGTACTCGGCCGAGGCGCCCGGACCCACGAGCTGGACCTCCTGGATCGTGTCGTAGTTCGGGTTGACCCAGGAGTTGCCGAACTGCAGGTTCGAAGTCGAAATGCCGTTGATCTGGTAAAGGTTCGTGGCCGCGCCGAAACCGAACACGTCGTATCCATCCACGTTGCCGCCGGCGCCGAACGCCATGCGGTTGTCGAACCCCGGCGCCGTGTCCACGACGTTGATGAAGTTGCGGTCGCTCGGGATCGCCGCGAGTTGCTGGGCCGTATAGTTGGTCGTGAACTGGGGCGACGTCTTGTCCACCAGGGGCGCCTCCGCCCGCACGACCAGCTCCTCGGAGGCTCGGGCCAGCGCAAGCGTCGTCTCGATCGTGCTCGTCCGGCCGACGTTGACCGTGACGTTGACTTCGGTGCCCGCGAATCCTTCCATGCTGACCGACAACGTGTAGTCGCCGGGGTTCACGTTGGCGAACCGGAAGCTCCCTCGCGCATCCGTCGTCTGCGTGATCTCCCTCTGGATCAGCTTCTCGCCCGACAACCTCACCGTGGCGCCCGGCAGGGGCGTGCCGTCGTCGCTCCGCACCGACCCGTGGACCTCGCCCGTGCGCGTGCTGTCGGCGATGGCCGCCGAGCTCGCGAGGAGCCCTCCGAGAAGAACCGCCAGGATCCGATTTCGCGTTCGCGCCATATCCCCCCCTCCCTCCTTGCGGCAACGCCGCCGAATCATCACTCATCATCGATGAGTATTAGTTTCGAAGAGCGTAGTGCAGGCTCCACCGCCATGTCAAAGGAAACTCTTAGGCCGTATCAAGTTACTCATAATGCGACAGTTAGAATCGCGCCAGCTCATCGAACTTTCATCCTCTTTCTACGTACCTCCCTCACCAGAGGCGATTAGTGATACCTTCCGCTCGTCTGGACCCCAACGCACTCGCATGACGCACAGTCTTGAATTCGCCATCCTCGAGCGCCTCGAGCACGCCGAAGACGGCATCGGCTCGGGGAATCTCTTCCTGTATCTGCGCGATCGAAAGATGCGCGCGAGCCAGGCGACCGTCGGAAGAGTGCTTCGTCTGCTCGATCACCGCAGGCTGACCGCGAAACTGAGCAACAAAGGCCGCGTTCTCACCGCGGCCGGCCGGAGGCACCTCGAAGAGCTCCGGCACAAGGAAGGCCTGCGTCACTGGGCCGAGGGCATCCTGAAGGTCACCAAGCCCGCGACGCAGAGCGAGTACCTCCAGGCTCTCGACGCGCTGCGGTACCTCGAGGGTCTGTTCGCCCGTCTTGCGGCCGTCCACGCGACGCCTGAGCAGGTCGCCGTCATGGACTCGACCCTCGAGCAGCAGAAGAAGCGCCTCGAGACGAGGACGCGCGGCAAGGACCAGGGGCTCCAGTTCCACGAACTGCTCTCCCAGGCGGCGGCCAACAAGTTCCTCGTCTCGGCCAGCAAGATGATCTGGAGCTGGAACCGGGCGATCGAGGACCTCTGGGCGGAGGCCGACGTCCTGACGGGCCAGTCGTCCTACCCCGATCACCTCAAGGTCCTCCGCGCCATCCACGCCCGCGATCCCGGCGCCGCCGAGCGCGCCATGCATGCGCACTTCGACCTCTTCATCGAGAGCGTGCGGAAGCACTTCGAGGGGCTCACCGTGTCTATGACCTTCCCCGAGCCCCTGGCCTCGGAGCGGTCGCCCCACTAGGCGCCGCCGCCGCCCGCGAGGCGACGCGGTCCCCGTCGAAGACCAGCGCTCCGCTCGCGTCGCGCTGCAGGTCGAGGTGCTTCTCGACCCAGTCCACGACGGCCCGCATGAGATAGCGGCGGTTCGGGCGCCGGGTCGTTCCGTGGCCCTCGTCGCGGAAGAGGATCAGCTTCGTGTCCACGCCTTTGCGGCGGAGCATCGAGAAGATGTACTCGTTGGTCATGCCGCCGATCCCGCCGAGCTCGGAGCTGCCGCTGATCAGGAGAGTCGGCGTCTCGATCCGGTGGAGCTGCGTCATCGGGTCCTCGGCGAACCAGGGTTCCGGGTTCTCGGCGCGCGTCGTCTTGAAGAACCACTCGTGGATGGGCCATTCCCAGCCGCCCGTGGAGATGCCCGTCGAGTCGGCGATCCACCCGTTGGCCCAGCCCTCGTTCGAGATCGCGACGCGGAATCTGCGCGAGTCGGGCAGGAGCACGTTGACGCGGTGAGCGCCCGCGCTCTGCCCGAGCAGGGCGATACGGTCGGGATCCACGTATCCCTGCGCGACCATGAAGTCCACGCCGGCCAGCAGGTCCTTCACGTCGGTGACGGAGAAGCTCGAGCCGCGCATCCTTTCGATGACGCCGGGACCGTAGGGCGCGGCGGACCGGTAGTCGGGCACGAAGACGACGTACCCCATCGCCGCCCAGAGATGCCTCTCGATCGTCGAGCCGATGACGCCGCCCATCAGGTAGAGGCGGCTTCCGGGACCGCCGCCGTGCACGTCCACGAGCATCGGGTAGCGCCTGGACGGATCGAAGCCGAGAGGGCGGATCTCGTAGCCCGCGATCTCGAGCCCGTCGAAGCTCGGCCAGGAGACGACGCGGAAGTCTCCCATCGCGAACTCGCCCGGCGGATCGTCGATCGTCAGCACCGTCTTCGCGTTCCGGGCATCGGCGTCCGAGACGCGGACCTCGACCCGGCCGTAGCCGTCGGTCGCCAGCATCGCGAGCTTCTTCCCGTCCGGAGAGAGCGCGAACGCGTCGATGTAGCGGTCCCCGCTCTCGACCAGGCGGACGGAGCCGTCGAGGCCCAGCCGGTAGAGGCCGTTGTATCCCCGGATCATGCCCCGCGCGTAGACGGCGGAGGAATCGGGAGTCCACTCCAGGTCGTCGCCGACGGTCAGGCCCGGCGCCAGGAATTTCTGCTCTCCGGTTTCGAGGTCGACGGCCACCGCGTGGTTGCGGAAGTCGTAGATGACGTTTTCGGTGTCGTACGTGCACGCGACCCACCGGCCGTCGGGCGAGAAGTTGCTGCTCAGGCCCTGGTTTCCGCCGTCTGTTCGCACGACCTCGCGAGTCCGGCCCGACTTCGGATCCAGGGCGAGGATGGCGGCCCAGATCTTCCGGGTGTTGTAGCCCCAGGCGCGGATTGCCTGGATGTGGAGCTCGCGGCGCTTCGCATCCCAGGCGAGCGCACGCACGTCGGCGTCCACGGTTCCGACCTTGACCGCCTTGCCGGAAGCGACGTCGAGCCGGAAAATCTCGAGCGGGAGTGGCGCCTCGGCGTCGGGGTCGAAGTCGATCGCGGTGGGCTCGTCCGGCCCCTTTTTCGCTTGTTCGGGACGCTTGGGGCGCTGCGTGAAGTAGACGGCACGGCCGTCCTCGGCGAGGCAGAACACCTTCCGGTCGTCGTAGGCCTTTCCGAGCGAAAGATCGAGCTTCGCGATCTTCCGGGCGGGGCCCGGCGGGTCGAGCGGCTGTTTCCACACCCAGCCGTCTTTGATGTAGGCGAAGCTCGTCGCGTCCTCCGAGAGCTGCGCCGATCCGCCGAAATTGAGCTGGAGGCCCTCGATGTCCTTTCGTTTGCCGGTCGTCGTCGAGAGGATGACGGTCTTGACCGGCTCGTAGTAGTGGCCCAGCGTGAACAGAATTCGATCCGAATCCGACAGCCATTCGAGCTGGGGGATGTCGACGCCGGGGCGCTCCAGCACCGACTCGAGGTCGACCGGCGGCTTCGCCTTGCCGGCGGAAGACGGCGCCTGCGCGAGAGGTGATCGCCGCCGCGAGCGAGAGGAGGAGGGCGGCTGCGGACCGCTCCGCGACGCGGGAGAACGTCATATCGGCTTTCGGGCCGCCGCCGCCGCCGCGGACTCCGAGGCGAGCTCGGCCACGAAACGTCGGAGCAGGCGGAGCGAGGTCGTGTCGATCACGTCGACGTACTCGTTGACCGGTTTCTTGCGGGCCCAGGCCTCCTTCTGCGCTTCGGGAATCGCCCGGGACGCCCAGACGACGTCGGCGCTGCCGACGGTCTTCGCCAGCGCGGCTGCGCCGTCCAGCCCGGCCGGGAGAAACCGCAGGTGCGTCAACCCCCGGACGAGAAGGGAGCTGACGAACTTGTTCGCGTTCGTCCGCGTCGTGCAGACGATGGCCACGCGCGTGCCGGGAGCCAGCGAGATCAGCTTGCCGACCACCAGATCCGGCGACGGCTCGAGCGTCAGCGTGAAGACGCGCCGCCCGCGACCGACGATCCGCTGGACCTCCGTGACGTGGAAGAGCGTCGTCACGAGGACGTCGAAGCTGTCGAGGAAGTCGGCGCTCTTCTTCGCCAGGTCGCGCACCAGGACCGACACCGGCTGCACCCCGGCGCCGTCCAGGATCGTCCGGGAGTGGAACTCGACGTCGGGCTTGCTGCACTCGACGAAGAGCAGGCGCACCCGGAAGGACGGCGGCGTGAAGACCCGGGCCCGCAGGAAGGCGATCCGGGCCAGGTCGTCGGGGGAAAGGCCCGCGCGCTGGGCGAGCATCACGACCTCATCCAGCAGCTCATAGACGCGCTGGTACCGGTTGCCGGTCTCGGGCGACGACGCCGCGACGAACGTCCCGCGGCCCTGCTCGGTCGAGACGTAGCCTTCCCGCTCGAGCTCGCGGTAGACGGCGCGCACCGTGTTCGTGTTGATGCCGAGAGATCCGGCCAGGAGCCGGGCGGGGGGGAGCTGCGCCCCCGCCTCCCAGGTGTGCTCCTCGATGTGGTGCTTGAGCTGCGCGAGCAACTGGACGTGGATCGAGAGCGGACCGTCGCGGGTGACCGCGAAGGATTCGGGCCCGGCGTCCGGGCCCGCCGGCGGCGAAGCCGGGGATGGGTGTTTCATTGTGCTAGCACACCAGCACGCTAGGGTATTCCAGTACACCCGGACCGGGCGCGTCAAGGGCTTTTTCGCAGGCCCCTTCCGGGACCTTCCGGGCCAGGCGTCCCGGTCGGCCGGGAGGGGCGGCGTGGCCCGCGGCTCTCGAAGAGCCGCGGATCATTCATGGTGCAACGCCTCCGAGGGGTTCAGGCTCGACGCGCGGTACGCCGGCACCGCGCCGAAAATCACCGCCACGCCGCACGAGAAGACGAACGCGAGAACGGCCGCCGCCCAGGACACGCGGATGTCGACGCCCCGCACGAGCAGCCGGGACAGGTACGGCAGCCCGAGGCCGACGGCCACGCCGATCGAGGAGCCGACGACTCCGAGCGAGAGCGCCTCGAAGAGAAACTGGCCGAGGATGTCGCGGCGCCGGGCGCCGACGGACATCCGCACACCGATCTCGCGAGTCCGCTGCTCGACCGAGGCCAGCAGGATGTTCATGATGCCGACGCCGCCCACGACGACCGACACCGCCGCGGCGAGAATGAAGACCACGATCAGGCCACCGAGATCGTCCGGGCCAGCTTGACGACGGTCGTCATGCTCTCGACCTCGTAGACCGACCCCGGCCGGTGGCGTTCCTTCAGGATCTCCTCGACGATCTTCGACCGCCGTCGGCAGCGACTCGAAATCCCGCGCCTCGGCGAAGAGGGTCTTGACCTGCCGGGTCGGCGTGTAATACCAGGCCACGGACGATCGGGATCAGGATCGTCTCCGGAACGACCTCGCCGCGCCCGAGCGTGTCCACCGGCTCCTCGAACTCGCCGATGACCTGGAAGGTCGTCCCGAGCGTGCGGATCGTCTTGTCGGGCGATTCGTCGTTGGCGAAGAGCTGCTCGTAGAGAGGCGGTTGACCACGGCGACCCGGGCGCGCTCGGCGATGTCGTCCTCGTCGATGAAGCGGCCGCGGAGGATCCGCATGTTCTTGCGGACCTCGGGTAGTTGGCCATGACGCCCAGGATCGTCAGCGTCTTCGCCTGGGACTGCACCTTGATGGTCCCGCGGAGCGTCACGACGCCCGTCACGCCCGAAAAGAGGTCGCGGCGCGCCGCGATCGCCTCGATGTCCCGGTCCGTCATCACGTCGTCGCTGGATGCGCGAGACGCCCGAGGTCACCGTGCCGCGGTAGTTCGCCCAGACGAGGTGGAGCCGACTCCCTCGATCTGGGTCAGCACGTACTCCCGGCCGGTCAGGCCGAGGCGTGACGACGAGGATGATCGCGGCGGTGCCGACGACGAGGCCGGCCAGGGTCAGCGAGGTCTGGACGGGATGCTTCCGGAAGCGATCCACCGCCATCCCGAAGATCTTCGCGGTTGAACATGGTGTCAGCCGGAGCGGCGCACCCTAGCCTCCGGGCGCTCGGCGCCCGGTCGACGGGCCGATCGGAGGCCGTCGGACACGCCGTCGAGCCGGGCAGGATGACGGTCTCCTTCTCCTTGAGGCCCGCTGGCGATCCGCGTCGTTCAAGCCGAGGAGCCCGACCTCGACCTCCCGGCGGCGGGCGCGGTCGCCTCGACGACGTAGACGTACCGCTTGTCGCCGTCGCGCAGCACGCTGGCGCGCGGAACGACGAGGGCGTCCGATCTTCTCGCCGGTCACGATCTGGACTTCCACGGCGGCGTTGGTGGGAAGCTTCGCCCCGGAGGTCCGCGATTTCCCCGACGATCTCGCCGACCTCGCGGCCCGCCGATCCCGCAAGCCCGGGGACACGGAGACGACCTTCCCCTCCCAGCGCTCTCGCGGCAGGCCGTCGAAGCTGACCATGAGGCGCTGGCCCGGCGCGATCTGCGGCAGGTCCGGCTGGTCCACGCGGACCGCACACGCCGCTCGCGGGATCCACACGTTCGCCACGACCTGCCCGGCCGCGACCGCCTCGCCGGCCCGGCGGGGCAGACCGTAGACGACGCCGGCGACGGGAGCGCGCACGTGAGCGCCGCGACGCGGCGCTCGAGATCCGAGGCGGAGCGCTCGGCGAGCTCCAGGCGCGAGCCCGCTCCTTCCAGGCCCGCGGCCAGGCGCGCGCGGCGGCGCGGGTGCGGTCCTCCTCCTGCCGGAGCGCTCTCTCGTCGGCCTCGGCGGCGGCGCGGGTGATCGCGCCGCCCGCAAGAAGGCGCGCGTTGGCCTCGACGACCTCGCGCAGGTGCTTCTCTTCGCGCTCGCGATCGGCGACCTCCGCTTCGGCGCTCGCCCGCTCGGTGTCGAGCCGCAGCGCCTCGGACCGCGCGTCGAGCGCCTTCCGGGAAAGCTCGGAGCTTTCCAGCCGCACAGCGGAGCGCCGGCAGCCACGCGGTCGCCTTCGCGGACGAGAAGCTCCGCCACCGTCGCGGCCTCGGCCGCCCGCAGCTCTCCGCCCGGAGGAGGCTCGAGCGTTCCGTCGCTCTGGACCGGCACGAGAAGGTCGCCCCGCTGGACCGGCGCGACCTGCACGGTCGCGCCCCGCGGCCGCCGGAACGCGGCGAACAGCCCGAGGAGGAGGACCAGCGCGAAAACCGCGGCCACCCACCGCCAGCGGGAACTCATCCCTTTGATTCTACAGGCGTCATCTGCCGGGGGTCAGGCCTTGTCCCTTTGGGGTCAGGTCTGGACTCTGTCCATTCGGGGTCAGGTCTGGACTTTGTTCCATTCGGGGTCAGGTCTGGACTTTGTCCCTTTAGGGTCAGGTCTGGTCGGCGCCGCGACAACTGGTTCGTAGGGAGTTTCGATGGCGAGGCCTCTTCGTCTGGAGTTCGCCGGAGCCGTCTGGCACATCACCAGCCGCGGCAACGAGCGCAAGGAGATCTTCCGCGATGATGAGGACCGGTCGCTGTTTCTCCGGCTGCTCGCGAGGATGGCCTGTCGATTCACCTGGCGCATTCATGCCTTCGTGCTGATGGGCAACCACTATCACCTGCTTCTCGACACTCCGGAGCCCACCCTGTCCCGAGGAATGCGTGAGCTCAATGGGATCTATACGCAGCGTTTCAACAGACGGCACGAACGCGTCGGGCATCTGCTGCAGGGGCGCTTCAAGGGGATTCTCGTTCAGAGAGACTCGCACCTGCTGGAGCTGACGCGCTACGTCGTTCTCAATCCGGTGAGGGCCGGTCTCGCGACGAAACCGGAACAGTGGCGGTGGAGCAGTTACCCGGCCACCGCCGGGCTCCGCGCGCCTCCCCGGTGGCTCGAGGTCGACTGGACTCTCTCCCAGTTCGCTCTGCAGCGCGAGGCCGCGCAGGCGCTCTACAGGGACTTCGTCGCGGCAGGATGTCGTGATCCGCGCCGACCGTGGGACATGCTGCGGGGACAGATCTTCCTCGGAAACGAATCTTTCCATCGCGAGATCCGCACCCGTATCGAGGCCGCACCTGTCTCCGATGAGGTTCCTCGAAGCCAGCGCTTCCCGTCGCGCCCGTCGTTGGATGAGGTCATGGCGGTGACGGCCGCTGAGTTCAAGATCGACTCTCGCGAACTCCGCCAGAGGAGGGGCGGCCCCGCACGCGCCATCGCCGCTCTTCTCGCGAGAGAGGAGGCCCTGGAGAGTCTGGATCGCATCGGCCGGGTGCTCTCCATCAAGGCCTCGCGGGTTGCCAAACTCGTCGCTCGGACGAAGCGTCTGTTGAACGCAGATCCATCTCTCCGCCTGCGAGCCAGGGAGATTGCCCTTCGCTGCCGGGAATGCCGGGAAGGGAGAGATCGACAAAGCCCAGAAGACCTGACCCCAAGTGGACAAGACCTGACCCCAAACGGACAAAGTCCAGACCTGACCCCCGCTAACGAACGACGACGCGGGGGGTGGGGCGGGGAGGGAGCGGGCCCGGCCCGAGGTCGCGCGGGGCGGGCCGACGACGACGTAGCCGGGCTTCTGGCGGACGGCCGCGCCGCCGGAGCCGGTGACGGTGAGGCGCACGTCGTAGGCGCCCGGGAGAAGATAAGTGTGGACGGGGTTCTGCTCGTCGCTCGATGCGCCGTCGCCGAACTCCCAGTGCCAGGCCGCCGGCGACGGCACGTTCGAGGACGTCCTGGAATTCGACCGTCAGAGGCACGGCTCCCGCGGAGGAAGCGGCCGACACGAAGTCCGCGATCCCCGTCCAGCGCACCCGGAACACGCTCGCCCCGCGGTCGATCGGCGAGGAGGCGCCGAAATCCTTGTAGAGGTCGGCGAAATACAGGCCGTCGGGCCCGGCGGCGAGCGCGGTCGCCGTGGCGCGGCCGGCGCCGGCATACTCGATGAGCGGCACGGGTCCGCTGACGCGGTTCCCGTCGAGGTCGAACACGAACTCGGTGATCCGCTTGCCGAGCGACCTGCGGGCCCGGTGCGTACGTCGGGCCCGACTCGGTAACGAACGCATGGTCCATCTTCTCCGGCGGGAAACCGCTGCCGCCGAACGTCGACGGCTGAACGAACGCGATGTTCACCGGAGCCGTGGAGAACGGCCAGTTGTAGGCCGCGAAGTTCATCATGCTTTCGTTCGAACCGTCCCAGCCGTAGTTGCGGCCGGCGACGATCCTGGCGAGACGGTCCACCCCGGGCCCGTTCTCGACCTCCCAGTGCGAATCGTCGGCGGCTCGCCACGTCCCGCCGAAGGGATTGCGCAGGCCGGACGCGAAGACGAGGTCGGTGGCCGACAGGCCGTCGGCCGCGTCGAAGAAGGGATTGTCGGGCGGGGCGGAGCCATCGAGATTGACGCGCAGAACCTTCCCGCGCACGGACCCGAGATCCTGCGCCGCGGCGGGCCCAAAGCCGTCGCCGACGTGAACGTAGAGCTTGCCGTCGGGGCCTATCGACAGGTTCGAGATCTGGTGGGAGGCGCCCAGTGGGCTCGGTCGGGAACTCCAGGATCGTCGTCTGACTCGACGCCGTGGCGCCGCCGTCGCCGCTGTGAAGCCGCACGACCCTCGGAAAGTGGGCGTCGGTCGCCGGCGGAACCTCGTACACCAGGCTCGCGAAGACGTCGCCCGACGCGGGCTCGACCACGATCCCCGTCAGGCCCATCTCGCCGGACCCGGGGAACGCGCCGGTCGGATTGAAATTGAGGAGGTCAGTCGCGTAGTCGCGCACCTCACCCGCCCGTGTGACCACCTTGATCGTCCCGTAGAGCTCCGTCACGTAGAACAGAGGGGCGTCGGGCCCCGGTCCCGGATTCGGGACGAACGCGATGTTGACTGGAAGCTGGAAGTCCGTCGCGACGCGCTCGACGCGGAACCCCGGCTGCAGGACGGCCCACGGCACGGGCGGCGCGGTCGCCGGCGAGGAGAAGTCCACCTGCGCGGCCGGATCCCCTCCCGTCGAATCCGTGAACGCTCCCCCGCTTTCGGAAATCCACCAGGCCGCCGTCTGGCCCGCCTCGAGTGAAACCGGAGGCAGGAACACCTCGCGGTCCTGGCCGCTGCCATCGGTGAACGACATCCGCGAGGCCGGCAGCGAGAGCGGGCTCGTCTCCGGACTCGAGAATGACGCGCAGTGGCCCGTGAACGGAAAGCGCGACCGGGTTGACCGGGAGAGGGTCCTCCCACCGATCCATTCCAGGACCGTCCCTCCGGCGAGCCTCCAGCCGAAGAGTCGGCGCGGTTTGCCCGGCGGCAAGCGCGACGTCGTTGCCCGACTCGTCCCGCCACCGCGGCGCCGCGATCGAGGCGACGTCCGACAGAACCAGGACCTGGATCGCCGTTGCCTGGGTCGTTCGAAAGAGCCGCTCGGCCCAGTCGGTCCACTCGCCGCCGTTCGCATCGCCCTGGAACCGCACGCGGAGCCGGTAGTCTTCGCCGGAGTTGAGCTGATGCCGACCGGTCAGAAAACCGACGAACTCTCCGTCGGCCAGGTGAATGTGGACCTTCTGGGTTGCGACGGCGCACGGCGCCGTCCAGACGACCGTGTCCGAAAAAATCGTGCGGATCTCCCAATCGCTGCAGACGTGGTTCTCGCCGGGAGCGCCGACGAAGGGCCCCGCCTCCATGTGGACGTCGAACGGACTGACGACCTGGCCGTCGGCCGCCGGCTCGGTGATCAGGGGCGGCGCCGAGAGGGGCAGGGGTCCCGCCGGTCGACCGCGCGCCGGCGGCCGTGAGAAGAAGCGCGGCGAGGAGTTTCCGCAAGGGCTACGGCCTGGATGGGACGGGAGATTTCCACGCGACGAACGGCGTGAGCACACGGCCGGGCCTCGCGCCCGCGGACTTTCCGTCGGCCCACACGAGCTCGCCGTTGACGAAGACCATGGCGATCCCCTCGGAGAGCTTCCGTGGCTCCTCGAAGGTCGACTTGTCGATGACGGTGGCGGGATCGAACAGCACGAGATCGGCCTTCATGCCGGGCGCGATCGTGCCGCGGTCCTTCAGGCCCACGCGCTTCGCCGGGAGCGACGTCATCTTGCGGACCGCTTCCTCGAGCGGAAAGAGGCGCTTCTCCCGGACGAAGCGGCCGAGCACGCGCGGGTAGGTCCCGGCGCCTCGGGGGTGGTCGTTGGCGATGCCTCCGTCGCTCGCGACCATGACCCAGGGCTGCCTGTAGAAAGCGAAGACGTCTTCCTCCTTCATGGAATGCCCGATGATGTCCGCGCCGCCGTCCTTCACGATCTTCGAGTAGAGGGCCACCGGAGTGATGCCTTCGCTGCGGGCGATCTCTTCGAGATTGCGCCCGGCATAGCTCGGGTGCGCCTCGCTCGCGGTGATCGTGATGCGCGAGGGCCCGCCGACGACGCGCAGCGCCTCGTCGACGCTCTTCGGATCGTCGTACTGCTTGTTCGGAACCAGCACCTCCATGTTGGAGTGCCACGCCTCATAGGGATAGCAGTCGGCCGTGATGTCCTGCCCCGTCTTGCGCGCCCGATCGAAGAGCGCGACCGCGCGGGAAGTCTGGTCCCAGACGCCCGTGGTGGCCAGCTTGATGTGGGAGATCTGGAGCGGGAGGCCCGCCGACCGGGCGATCTCGACGGCCTCGGCGAAGGCCTCGAAGCTGCGATCGGCCTCGTCCCGCACGTGCGTCATGTAGAAGCCGCCGTGTCGCGCGGCCGCCTTGCAGAGCTCGACGACCTCCGCGGTCGACGCGTAGCTGCCGACGTCGTACTCGAGCCCGGAGGAGAGGCCGAGCGCGCCCTCGCGCATGCCCTGCTCGACGAGAGCGGCCATCCTGGCGATCTCCTCGGGAGTCGCCTTGCGCCGGAAGTCCTTGTCCATCACGAGGCTGCGCACGGTCTCGTGGCCGACCATCGTCATCACGTTGACCGCCGGCGGCGAGTCGGCGCGGGCCTTCAGGTACGCCCCGATCGGCCAGGGCGAGCTGCCGTCGGGTCCGAGGACGAGAGTCGTGATGCCCTGGGAGACCTGGGTCGCCGCCAGCGGATCCTCCTCGAGGCCCTCGGTCGAGTGGTTGTGCACGTCGATGAAGCCCGGAGCGAGCACGAGGCCGTCGCCCTTGACGACGCGTTCTCCCGGCCTGGGCTCGAGGGCTCCGACCTCCGTGATTCGGTCGCCCGTCACGCGAACGTTCTTGAGCGCGATGGGCCCGCCGGTCCCGTCGGCCACGCGCGCGCCGGCGATCACAAAGGACGCGGGATCGCCCGCCGGGGGCGTCGCAGTCGCGAGAAGCAGGGCGAGAGCGGCGAGGATTTCCATGCGGGCGATTGTATGGGGTCAGGTCCGGGTTCCGCCCAGACAGACCTGACCCCTTTCGGACAGACCTGACCCCAAGTGGACAAAGTCCAGACCTGACCCCAGAGTCAGAGGCCGCGGCGGGACATGTCGGCGAGGGCGCCGCGGACCTCGACGAGGTCCCTGGCGTACTGCCGGGGGGCGCGGTCGCGACGAAGCGCTCCAGCGCGGACCTGGCGGTCTTCCAGTCGCCGAGCTGGCCGGCCACGCGGCCGACGTTGTAGAGCGCGTCGTACTGCTCGGGGTTGATCTCGATGCAGCGCTGCCAGGCCGCGATCGCCTTGCGGGGATCGTTCAGGCGCATCCACGCCACGCCGAGGGCGTTCCAGGCGCGGGTGTGACGCTTGCCCAGAGCCAGAGCCTGCTCGAGGTTCTTGCGAGCCTCGTCGGGCTGGTCGAGCTTCAGGAGCGCGATGCCCGTGTTCTGGTAAGCCTGAGAGTTCGAGGGGTCGATCTCGATCGCCCGCGCGAAAACCGGGAGCGCCTCCGCCGCCCGGCCCGAATCCGTCAGCGCGATCCCGAGCGCATTGAGGGTCTCGGGGTCGTCGCCCTCCCGGTACGGGGCCAGCACTCTCACGGCTTCCACAGGCCGGCCCATCTCCGACAGGAGCAGACCCCGGCGCCGATCGAGCGTCTCGCCGCCCGCCCCCCTGGCGGAGGCCCGCTCGCAGGCTTCGACCGCCGCCGCCAGGTCCCCCCGCGCCTGCAGAACCGTGACGAGGTGCATGTAGCCGAGCCGCATCTTCGGATTCTCGTCGACCACCTCCCGGGCGATCTTCAGCGCCTCGTCGTAACGCTGCATCTCGTACGCGTCGACGAAACGGTGGATCTTCTGATCCACGACGATGAGGTTCTTGGGATCGTCGGCCGGACCGTAGGTCGTCTTCATCTCCGAGGGGCCGGTCAGGTAGCCGAGGCTTCGCAGCTTGGCGGCCTCCTCCGAGCCGATCGTGCCGCGCTCGGCCACCGCGGCCGGAAGCTCCATCAGCCGCTTGCGCAGACGGCGGAGCGAGTCCGGCCCGGAAGCCACCAGGTTCTGCTTCTCCGCCCGGGTCCTTCGGCAGATCGTAGAGCTCGGGCAGCGGGAGCTCGATGTACTTCTGTCCGCCGGCCATCAACCCGCGCAACGGCGCCCACCCGCGATTGAACGCGGCCGAGAGCGCCTCGAAGTACGTTCCGCCCTCGGCCTCCCTGCGCCGGGCGGGCAGGAGAGATTGGCCGGGCAGGTCGCCGGGCGCCGTTTCGCCGACCGTGTCGAGGATCGTCGGCAGGATGTCGATGTGGCGCGCGGGCGTTGCGTCCCGGCCCGCCGGCAGAAGCGGAGGGCACCACGCGAAGAGCGGGACATGCAGGGTCGCCTCGTAACAGAGAAGACCGTGGGTCAGCTCGCCGTGGTCGCCCCGCGCCTCGCCGTGGTCTCCGGTGACGACGAGCAGCGGCGGGGGATCCGCCGTGCGCACCGCCTCGAGCAGGGGCGCCAGCGCCGAGTCCGTGTACGCGACCTCGCCGAGATACAGGTCGTCCTTGTATCGCGCGCCGAAGGCCTCGGGCGGGGCGTACGGGGCATGCGGATCGTAGACGTGGATCCACAGGAAGCGGGGCTTGCCGGCCTGCGACCGATACCAGGCCAGCGCCGCCGTGACCACGTCCTCGGCCCGAGCCTGCTGGATGTTGAACTCGAGTTGCTCGTCGAGATGCCGGTACAGCTCCTCGTAGACGTCGAAGCCGTGGCCGAGGCCGTAGCGCGAGTCGAGCACGAAGGCCCCGACGAAGGCGCCCGTCGCGTAGCCCCGGGCCTTGAGCCGCGAGGCCGCGGTTTCGAACTTCGGGGAGAGCTTGAACCCCGCGTTCTCCCGCACGCCATGCTGGTACGGGAGCAGTCCCGTCAGGATGTTCGTGTGCGAGGGCAAACGTGATGACGTTGTGCGCGTGCGCCTGCTCGAAGACCCGGCCCTCCGCCGCGAAGCGGTCGAGGTTGGGAGTCGTGCCGCGCGTGTTGCCCATGAAGCCGGTCGCGTCGGCGCGGATCGTGTCGATGGTGACGAGGACGATGTCGCGCGGGACGCGCGGGCCCGGAGCGGCTGGCCGCGGGAGCGCCCGCCCCTTCGCCCCGCCGGCAGGCCGCCGCCAGCAGCAGGACGCCCAGCCCTCCCGCCAGCGCCCGGCCGTGTCGATTCATCCCCGCGAAAAACCAGAGGGCCCGCCCGGAATTCCCGGACGGGCCCTCGGAGACAAGCGAATCGGGGTTAGAACGATACCCGGATGCCCAGGCGGACGATCCGCGGGCTCTGGGTCTCCTGGATCCGGTTGAAGTCGTTGCTCTGCGTGAAGGCGGCGGTCGGATCGTCCGGGTCGATGTCCCGAACGTCGTAGTCGCCCACCCTCGCAAACCGCTGCAGGACGGTGCCCGAGTTGGCCACGTTGAAGAGCTCGGCCGTCGGAGTCACCTCCACCGGTCCGAGCTTGAAGGACTTGTCGAGGCGGATGTCGAACTGGTACAGGTTGTCGAGCCGGTACGTATCCACGCGGTCGATCAGGAGCTGGACCCGCTGGTTCAGAGTGTCCCCGGTCCTCGTCCGCACGTAGTACGGCTGGGGATAGCCCTGCCGGCCGAAGAAGTTCGCTCCGAGGTTGATCCCCCAGGGAAGCTGGTAGAGGCCGGTGACGTTGAACTGCCAGTTGGCGGCGATGAAGAGGAAGGCCTTCGACGAGTATCCGACCGCCGGAGCATCGTCGTCGTTCTGGCCTCCGAGAGCCCAGAGGTTGTTGGGGTTGGTGATCGCCGATGGCGGAACGTGCTGCTTGAAGCTCTGCCAGCCGAAGCTGCCGCGCAACATCCATCTGTTCGATAGTCGTTTGACCGCCGAGAACTCGATGCCGTGGAACTTCTGCGTGACTCCGTCGCGGTTGTAGAAGAGATTTCCGACCGGCGGGCTCCTCGAGATTCAGGCCGTAGATCGGCTCGGCGAAATTGATCGCGAAACCTCGCGAGTCCACGGCCGTGCCCTGTGCCGTGCCCAGGAAGTCATACGTGTTGATGTTGGAGCCGATCGGGATCGCGTCCTGCAGATTCTTCGTGTTGCGGTAGGTATACGTGGCCGACACCGCGAAATCGTCGAAGATCTGGTGGTCGAGCCCGGCCGTCAGCTCATCGGTCGCCGGAGTCTTGAAGTCCGGCTGGATCTGGTTGGGGATGTTCGGCAGGAACGCGGGGTCGATGTCGTTGTAGAAGGAGTAGAACCCGCCGTCCAGGTCGATCTCGTCCCGCTCGACGCGGTGGTTCCGGTTATTGTCCGTCCAGTAATAGTAGTAGCCGTTGGATATGGGGACGCCGCTCCCATAGTAGGAGATGAACCCGAGCTGGTCGGCGTACTTCCCGTACGACGCTCGCGCCAGGGTGTTCTTCTTCTCGCCCATGGCGTACGTGATGGAGGCGCGAGGCTGCCAGTTCGTGTACTCGAACTGCCAGTCGTTCACGCCGGCGAACCGCACCTCCGGGAGGAGGTCGGGAAACACCTCATTCGCGAACGAGCGGCCAGGCAGATTCCGGGATTGCTGCAGGTCATACCGGAGGCCGGCGTTGATGGTCAGGTTGCCGAACGTGATCGTGTCGCCCAGCGTGGCGCTGATGTAGTTGGTCTTGTAGGTCGTCCGGACGCCGCGGGCGATCAAGGCCAGCGCCGAGGAGTAGGAGTACTCGATGCCGTAGAGCTGATCGCCCGGAAGGCCCGTCTGGGAGTCGGCGATCTGCGTGCGGTAGTTGAAGCTGACCTTCAGCTCGTGGTTGGCCGAGCCCGTGTTGAAGAACTTGGAGGCCTGGCCGTTGACCGCCTTCTGCGGGTCCTTGGCGTAGTAGTAGTACCAGCTGTTGTGGTACTGGAAGTCGTAGTAGTCGAGCTGGACGTCCTGGCCGGCGGGGAACCCGCGCGGATCGCCGCCCCCGCGCGGAATCGAGTCGTACGTCACGTCCTGGTAGTTCGCGAAGATCGAGGCGAAGAGCGTCGAGGAGAAGACGTGGTTGTCCTCGATCTTGTAGAAGTTGGTCGGGATGAAGAGGTTGGTCAGCGTCTCGGGAGTGCGCAGCGTCACGGTCGAGCTCGAGTTGCGCCCCTCCTCGATCCGGTTGCTCCGCGAGAAGAAGAGGTTGAGCGAGTTGGCCGAGGAGATCTGGGTGTTCAGCTTGGCGCTGAACGGGATGAGCTTGACGTGCGCCGCGTACGACCCGGCCTCGACGTCCGGCTGCGTCGTCTGGACCGAGATGTCCTGGCGGGATCCGGAGGCCCACAGCCAGAGCTTGTCCTTGATGATGGGTCCGCCGATCTCGGCGCCGTACTCGCGGACGTAGCGGGTGCGGTTGGTCAGAAACCCCTGCTCCAGGGCCTCCTCGGACGTGTTGTCCGATTGCCAGTTCCCCGACGCGTACAAGAACCGCGACGAGCCTCGGAGTTCGTTCGTGCCCCGTTTCGTCACGACGTTGATCTGGACGCCCGGGTTCTGCAGTCGAGAAGCGAGCCGCCCGTCGTGACCTCGACATCCGAGAAGGTGGCGAAGTCGAAGAAGGTGTTCGTCGCCGCCGTTCTGCCGTCCGAGGGGATTCCCGTAGGTGTTGTCCGTGATGGTCGAGCCGTCCACCTGGTAGGTGACGTTGCCCGAGCCCTTGCTGATGAAATCGGGACCGCCCGCGACGGCGCTCGCGTTGCCGGCCACGTTGACCGTGTCGATCTGGACGCCCGGCACCTGCTGCATCAAGGCCTAGACGTCGCGCGAGGTCGGAATCTCCGTAGTTCCGAGCCCGAGAAGTTCGCTCCGTCGTCGACCTTGCGCGTGTCGAGGAGCGGCGTCGTGTCGTGACCGTGACGGCTTCCTGCACGGTCGAGAGCTTCAGCGCCACTTCGACGTTGGTGTCCCGGCCGAGGGAGACGATGACGTTTTCGCGCTTGACGCTCGTGAACCCCGGCATGACGACCGTGACCTCGTAGGTGCCCGGTGGGACTCTGAGGAATCGGAACCGGCCGCCGGAGTCGACCGTGGTCTCGCGCGGCGCCTGCGGTCCCGTCAGCGTCACGGTGCCGCCCGGAATCGCGGAGGCCTGCTCATCGACGACGGTCCCGTAGATGTTGCCCGTGTTGGTCTGGGCCGTCAGGGTGAGGCCGAGACCGGCGAGCGCAACGAACCAGACCAGCACTCGAGCCAAGTAAGACCTCCACATGCCTGACCTCCTCAATTGTGAATTGCCGTTTGTCGTCGCCCTGCAATCTCCTCGAGAAAGAGCTGCGTGCACGAGTCACCCGGTGAAGTTGCATTTATGCTATCGCGGTTTCGGCGGCGCGCGGCGTCGAAAACTCGACGGCCACCGCCGCGACCCGCGCGATTCAATTCCGCGAACGAGACGTTCGCTTTTCTGGAATGACTGGGGGTCAAATGGGCTCGAAACGGCCGAAAGCAGGAGGTCCGAGCCTCCGCCGAGCGCTCGCCGCCATCGCGATCCTGGCGGCCTTCGTCTCCTGTGCCGGCGTCCGGACAGCGGCGCCTTCGTCCGGGGACACGACTCCCCGCGGCCACCTGCTCATGGTCGGGGGCGGCCCGATTCCCGACGCGGTCCTCGAGCGCTTCGTCGCGCTCGCGGGCGGGCCCGGCAGGGCGCGCATCGTCCTCTACCCCATGGCCTCCGAGTACGAGGACGCCGGCCTCGAGCTCGCCGCGGACTTCCGCAAGCTCGGCGCCGAGGCGGAACGCGTCCTGCTGACGCGGGAGAAAGCCGATACGGAGGAAGCCGCACGGCGGCTCGACGGCGTCACGGGCGTCTGGTTCGGCGGGGGGGACCAGGCCAGGCTGACGGCCGCGCTCCTCCACACCCGGGTCGGGTCCGCGATCCGCGAGCGCTACCGACAGGGCGCCGTCGTGGGAGGGACTTCCGCGGGCGCCGCCGTCATGTCGACCCCGATGCTGACCGGCGAGGAGCGCCGGCCCGGCGGCGACCGCCCGCCGGCGAAGGACTCGAACGATGCCTGGATGACGATCGCCCGCGACAACGTCGTGACGGCGGAGGGGTTCGGACTTCTGCCCGGTGCGATCGTCGACCAGCACTTCGTGCGCCGCCGGCGGAACAACCGCCTCCTGTCGCTGGTCCTCGAAAATCCGGCTCTCGTGGGGGTCGGGATCGACGAGTCGACCGCGCTGGAGGTCGGGCCGGAGGGTCCGTGGAGAGTTCTCGGCGCGAGCGTGGCGGTGGTCTTCGACGCCAGGAAGGCTCGGGTCACTCCGGCGCGGCGCGGCCGCCCTCGGGGCGGCGGATGTCCGGCTCCACGTGCTGCCGGCGGGCGCCACGTTCGACCTCGCCTCGGGGAGCGCCGTCCTGCCGGATTCCCGCCGGGAGTGACCCGGAGGCCGCTGGCGACCCCGGAAATCCCCGGATCCTGCGGGTTTTCTTGGGTCGGCCCCTGCCTTAAGCCTTTCTCAATAGGGGCGCCAGCTGCCCGCGACGGAATAGGCTCTCCTCGGGGGCCCGGCCGGGAGGCCGGGGCAGACATGCGTAAGACTTTTCTCGTCTCGTTCGCGCTTCTCCTGGCGTCCTCGCTCGGCGCCGAGAGACGCACACTTCCGGCGGCGGCTTCGATCGTGGGCGGTGCTCCGTTCTTCTCGGACGTCCGCGCGTTCAACACGTCCTACACGGCCAGCCTGGACGTGACGGCGGTCTACCGATGCTTCATCGGAAACCCGTGCCCGGGAGTCGCGCCACAAACGACCTTCACGCTGGCTCCCCGGCAGGCGCTCGCCTTCAACGACATGGTCGCCACGACCTTCAACGCCCCGAACACGGCGGGCGGCGTCGAGTTCGACCACTCGGGACTGAGCGATCAGCTCGTCGTGACGAGCCGCCTCTACTCGACGGCCCCGACCCCGACGGTCGGCATGTTCATCCCGGGGCTCGACGACTCGTTCGCCCACGTCACGACGGTCCTGACCTCGATCCGCAACCGGGGTGACGGCGGCGGGTTCCGCACGAACGTGGGAGTCTTCAACCCGGAGGACTTCCCCGTCACCGTCACGTTCTCGATCTTCGACAACACCGGTGCTGCGATCGGCGCGCCGGTGCCCATCAACGTCGCCGCTCACTCGGGCGGCCAGGTTTCCGGGATCTTCTCGGTGGCGGGCGCCCCGGACACCGTCACGGGCAACGCGGTGGTGCGAGTCACGGCCACCGGAGAGGTCTTCTCCTACGCCGCCGTCATCGACAACGCGACGACGGATCCGATCTTCGTGACCGGCGCCCAGGACCAGACGCCGGCCGCGGGCGGTCCCGCGAACCGCACCGTCCAGGTCGGCCAGTCCGGGCTGACCTTCGTGGACGTGGTCAACGGGGGCCAGGTCACGTCGATACGCGTCGGCGACACGGTGACCTGGGTCTGGTCCGGGGGCTCGCCGCATGGAGTCGTGGCCGGGACGTGCGTGGGAGGCGGCGGGGGCTACGTGAGGCGGCGGGGGCTACGACGGATACGGCGGCGGCGGCTGCGACGCGAGCGGCGAGTTCTCGTCGGGCAACCACAGCGCGCCTTTCGAGTGGTCCCGGACGTTCACCCAGGCCGGGACCTTCCGTTATTTCTGCGCCGTCCACGACAGCGCGATGACCGGGAGAGTGGTCGTCAGCAGTCCGTAGGTCGGGAGCGGGACGAAGAACGGCCCCGCTGAGAGCCTCCACGCGCTCCTGACCCGGGGAGCGGCCGGATCAGTCGGCGTTGACCAGCAGGATCCGGGAGTCCACGGCCATCCGCCGGCGCTCCCCGCTGCGCCGCTCTCCCGTGCGCCGTTCGCCCGAGCGCCGGTCGTGGATGAAGAACTCGGACGGGTCGACATGGCCGCTTCCGGGCAGCGGGTGGATCCGGATCGGACACTCTCCGTCGAGTCTGGTGCCGCGGCACGAGGATCTCGCGGATGAATCCCGGCCTCCAGCGCGGCCGTGGGGATTCCCAGCACGTCGTTGACGGCGGCCACGATCCGGCGGGCGTCGGCTTCGAAGATGGTCTTGGCGAGCGTCCAGCCGCGCGGCGTTCAGGATCGCGCGGCCCTCGTACGCCCAAGGCTCGGGCTGGTGCTGATCCCTGGCCCCATCCCACCATGCGGTCTCTCCTCCTCGAACCGCGACTTGCACGTTGCGCGAGAGGAGCCAGGTTCGACGAATCTTAGCATCGAAGCGCTCGGAAACCAGCAGCGCCCGCGGCGTTGGCGCGCGATGGATCCCGCGGCGTTGCGCGCGCGACATAATCCGCGGCGATGGCGGACTCGTCGCGCACTCGCCGGCCGTCGTCGCACTTTCGAGACGCACACGGCCGTTTCAGGAGTCCGTGATCCGCGAGATGACGCGCGTCTCCGCCGAAGTCGGCGGCGTCAACCTCGCGCAGGGTCTTCCGGACTTCGATCCGCCGGCCGAGCTCCTGGCAGCGCTCGCTCGCGCGATCGGCGGCCTCGGCCAATCACCAGTACGGCAGACGTGGGGACTTCGCGGCGCTCCGCGCCGCGG
This sequence comes from uncultured Acidobacteriota bacterium, assembly GCA_963829925.1. GTDB lineage: Bacteria > Acidobacteriota > Thermoanaerobaculia > UBA5066 > Gp7-AA6 > DAHUXD01. The sequence goes on along the minus strand of CAWHKQ010000013.1, from coordinate 173,861 downwards.
TCGCCGAGAAGACGGCGCGGGTCAACGGCATCCGCTCCGACCCGAGACCGAGGTCACGATCACCTGCGGCGTCTCGGAGGGCGTCGCGGCCGCGGTGCTGGCCCTGACGGAGCCCGGGGACGAGGCGATCGTCCTGGAGCCCTGGTACGAGAACTACGTTCCGGCCTGCGTGCTGGCCGGGGTGAAGCCCCGGTTCGTGCGCTCTCCGAGCCGGATTCCGCCTCGACCCGAAGCGTCTGGGTCCCGCGCGATCACCCCGAAGACCCGCCTGATCCTGGTCAACACGCCCGGGCAACCCCTCCGGCCGCGTCTTTTCGCGGAAGAGCTTCTCGAGACTCGCCCAGCCTCTGCCAGCGCCACGGCCTGATCGCGATCACCGACGAGATTTACGAGCGCATGTGGTTCGACGGCCACCGGCACGTGAGCCTGGGCTCGCTGCCGGGCATGGAGGACCGCACGGTGACCCTCTCCGGCCTCGGAAAGACCTACGCCGTGACCGGCTGGCGCGTGGGCTGGGCCGTCGCCGCGGCGCCGCTGACGGCGCTTCTCCGGAAGGTCCATGACTACCTGACGATCTGCGCCCCGACTCCCCTCCAGGAGGCGGGCCTCGCGGCCCTTGCCCTGCCGGAGGCGTACTACGAGGAGCATGCGCCGCACGTACGCGGAGCGCCGCGACGATCCTGCTTCGGCGCTCGCCGGAGCCGGCCTCACGTTCTCTCCGCCGGAGGGCGCCTACTACGTCATGGCCGACGCCGGGAAGCTCGGCTGGAAGGACGACTTCGCCTTCGTCGACTTTCTCGCCCGAAGATCGGCGTCATCGCCGTTCCCGGGCTCGAGCTTCTACGCGAGGGGCGGGAAGACCCGCGCGCGGCTCAACTTCGCCAAGAAGGACGAGACCCTGCACGAAGCCGTGCGGCGGCTGGCGGGCGCGGACCTCCGGGCCGGAAGGCGAAGGCCGGGCCGCTAGCGGCCTCTCGCACCTCAGGGACCCGGTTTTCTCAGGGACATGTCGCGAAGGCTTCCGCGTCCTGCACCGGCGCATAGGCCGTGCCGAGCGGGTTGGTGTAGGTCTTGAACGTTCCGTTCTGCGTATCCGTCACGACGAGAGTGACCTCGACGTTCGTCAGCCCCGCCGAGAAGACCCAGAAGCGGGAGTTGAGCGCACAGGCGTTCAGGACCTTGAGGACGACCTCGATGTTGGCCGAGTTGAAGAACCAGAAGTAGGCGGAGTCGTTTGTCAGCTGAACGCCGGTGCCCGGGCCGGTCGAGTTGTCGTTCCTCCTCCAGGCCGCCGTGACCCGGAAGCGTCCGTTGTTCAGGCACAGGGTCGTCGCCGACGGCACGCAGGCTCCGCTGCCGGCTCCCACCGTGACCGACTTCGTCACGGTCCCGGTCCCGCTGGCGTTGCCCGCGGAGAGGCCGACCGTGTAGGTCCCCGGCGCCGAGAAGGTATGGGCGGGGCTCTGCTGCGTCGAGGTGGTGCCATCGCCGAAATTCCAGGTCCACGAGAAGGGGCCCCCGCTCGAGGAATCTGCGAAGGCCACGGGAGAGCCCGCGGTCGGAGCCGCCGGCGAGAAGGTGAAGTTCGCCCCCGGCGCCGTGCCGAGAGACCCCGTCGTGTAGAGGTACCGCATCGCTTCGATGTCGTCGTCCCGCGGCGCGTCGGGCTTGGAACCCGGAACGGACGACCTCATCACGGCCAGGTCCCACTGGGCAGGCGTGGTCGTGCTGTGCATGCCGGGCCCGCCGGGGTCGTCGGGATGACCCAGGCCCAGCGCGTGTCCGATCTCGTGCATGACGGCGGTCTTGAAGGTCTTCTCGGAGTAGCCCGAGCTGCAGGTGCTCCGCCGCATCGAGACCTCGCCGGCCGCCGGGGCGTAGTACGTCGTGTCGCCGCGATAGACGCGTGGGCCGGTTCCCTGGCCCGGGCCGCCGAGGCCGATGACCCCGCCCTGGCAGCCGCTCGGCGTCGTCCACGCCGAGCCTCCGTTGTGATCCTGGTCCTGATCGAGCAGGACCGTCAGGTTGCCGCCCGCGCCGATGCCGGCGACGCGGATGTCCGTGCCGCTGATCCCGTGCCAGCCGTCGATCGCGTTCTGCACGTCGCAGTTCGAGTTGCGGTTGCATCCCGTCGCGTCGTCGCCCTGAAGGTTGGATTGCGTGCCCGTCACCGTGACATTGGCCGTCGGGGAGACCCCCGTCGACCAGAACCAGCGGAAGAGGCAGGGGACGCTGCCGCAGTCCCCGGGCTCACGGCCGCCGATGTTGACCCAGTGCGGATGGCGGGGCTCCGCAGAGCGGTCAAGGCCGCCGGCCGGCTCCTCCCACGCGATGTCCGGGACCGCCTCGGTGCGGCCGAGAGCGCGTAACGCCGCGAGAAACGACTCCGCGTTTCGCGCGGGAAGAAGCCCCTCGCCCGCGAAAGCGGCGGCGAGACCCTCCCGTTTGGCGAGGATCAGATCTTCCCGCGGGCCGAGGGCCGCGCGCACGGCAAAGCGCAATCCCGACTCGTCCGTCGCCAGGTCGAACTTCGAGAGACCGAACTCGGTCAGATGGTAGGTGCCGGGACGTCCCGAGATCCCGGCGAGCATCAGTACGACCTCCTTGCCGGGCGAGAAGGCCGGCGATCCCGGGACCCACCGCACGACGTCTCCGACTTTCCCGCCGGCCAGCCGGACGTCGAAGGTCTCGCCGATCGCGCCTTTGAGCGTCTCGAGACGTTGAAACGTGACGAGCGTGAAGGGCCGGTCGACGCCTCCGACTCTTTCGAGTCGATACGTTCGAGAAACGACAGTCGCCCGCACGATCACCGGCGCGGCAGCCGCCAGGTCCGCGTCGGACATGGGCAGGTATGTCGCCGCCGAGAGAGGGACCGCGGGCAGGGCGAGGACCAGGGTGGGGAGCAGGAGGCGCAGACGGGAGCGTCGCGTCGAGCTCATGGAAACCTCCCCGGAAAGCCCCTTGAGGGCGGCCCCGAGCATACGCCGGCGACTCCCGGCCGAAAAGGGCCTTTTAGCGCAGCCCCTCGACGAGATAGAGCTCGGAGAGGACGTTGCCGGCGGAGTACACCCATGCGCTCGCGTCCGGCGTCACCCGGACATGTTGGTTGCCGTAGGGTTGCTGCTCGTCGATCTCCTTCCAGAGGCGCCTCTGGCCCGTCTCGAGATCGAGCAGCCAGATCTTGATCGGCCGCTCGCCGAGCTGGCACACGAAGAGCCCGCGCCCGTCGCTCGTCCACTGGATCACGCGGTCGTCCTTCGGATCCACCCCCGGAACCACCAGCGTCTCCCCGACGCCGCCGAGCGGGATCCGCAGGACGCTGCCGCCGCGGATCCCGACCACGTAGCGCCCATCCGGCGATATGGGGCTGGAGTGGGGCTGCATGCGCGCCCCCTCCGGCCCGATCGGCCTGGGTTTGCCCTCCCCGACAGCCTGGATCCAGATGCGCGAAGCGCCGCCCGAGGGCGCAGCGGAGAACACGACGGTTCGGCCGTCCGGTAGCCAGGCGCCCCACCCGAATTCGGCGAGCCCGCCTCGATCGAGGACCCGCGCCTCGCCCGGCCCCGTCGGCAGAACGATGAGGCTCTCGTCCTTACCCTGGGCGGGCGAACTCGATGCCAGGACCCACTTTCCATCCGGAGAGAGCGCACGTGCCCTGCCCTCCCCGAGCCTCGCGGCGGGGGAGCCATCCATTCCGCGAATGTAAATTGTCGGGCGAGACCCGCTGCCCTGTCCGCTTTCGGTGATCAGCAGCGTCTTGCCGTCGGCTGAGAGATCGGCCGCGACGGACTCGTCGAGCCACGAGAGCTCACGCGGCTTCGGGTCGGCGGCCGAGGCCCCTCGTACCGTCCGGGTCAGCGTGTGGTGGGCCATCAGCACCCTGCCGTCCTTCGAGATGTCGTCGAGCTCGAGGTTGCCGGGGACGCGCATCACCAAACGCCGCCGGCCGGAGAGATCGAAGCCCCAGAGGGCATGCGACTCGCCCTGTCGGTCGCCGGTGACCCAGATCTCCTTCCCGTCCGGCCTCCAGCAGGCCGCACCCGAATAGCCGACGAAATCGGTCGCGAGGGATTTTTTCGATTTGCCAAGCCGGTCGACCAGGCCGACCGAGATCCGGTCACTCGAGGAGTCCCAGAACGCGATCGTCGAGCCATCCGGCGAAAAGCGGGGCCCGTCCACGCCCTCGGGAACCAGTACCTTGCCGGGGGGGAACTCCAGCCGTGTCTTGCCCTCGACGCCGTGCGTGATCGCGAGCTCGCGGCCGTCCGGGGAGAAATCGGCGCCCGCGTAGCCGACGTTTTCGAGCACCGGCCGCGGCGTCCCGCCGGACAAGGGAACGCGGGAGAGCAATCCGAGCGTCCCGAAAGGGGACCGGGGCGGAAACCGAATGATCGCGAGCTCGTTCGAGGAAGAGATCGCGAGGATGTCGCCGCGGAAATCGAAGGGTCGCGACTCGGGGCTGCCGAGGAGGGTCTGGTAGAGCTGCATATCCCCCAAGGCATCCCCGTGCCATGCCGCTCCGTAGACGACCGTCTGACCGTCCGGGGCGAAACGCGCATTGCCGAGCTGGCCTTGGCGGAACGTCAGGCGCCGGAACGATGGGGACACCTGTGGTCTGCTCGACGAGGCCCGCGCCGCGAGCCAGCCGGCCAGAATCAAGGCCGCGCCCAGCGCGACGGCGAGGGCCAGGCGGGGGATCCGAAGCCGGCCGGGCCTTCCCGTCGGGGCGACCATCGACTCGGCTCCGCTCGAGACTTCCGAGATGTGATCCCGCACGCTGGCCAGATCCCGGGCGAGGTCCTTCGTCGAGGCGTAGCGCTCCTCCCGGTCCTTGGCGAGGCAGCGCTCCAGCATCCAGCGCACCGGCAGCGGCAGCTCCGGACGCAGCTTCGCGACCGGCTCGGGCTCGTCGCGGATGATGGCCGACATCGTCTCCGCCGCGGTCCTGCGCTGGAAGGCCTTCTGGCCGGTCGTCATCTCGTAGAGCATCGATCCGAGCGAGAACTGGTCCGACCGGAAATCGAGCGGCTCGCCCGACGCCTGCTCCGGCGACATGTAGCCGACCGTTCCCAGGACCGTCCCCGGATGCGTCTCGGGCCGGGCGAGCGTCGGCATCGCCGAGACCCCGCTCGGCTCGAGCTCGACGAGCTTGGCCAGGCCGAAATCCAGGATCTTGACGAACCCGTCCCTCGACACCATCACGTTCTCGGGCTTCAAGTCCCGGTGGACGATGCCCGCACCGTGCGCCTTGGCCAGCCCCTCGGCGACCTGCGCGGCGACGCGCGAGGATCCTGCGAATCGGCATCGGACCCGGAGACGGTCAGCTCCCGCAGCGTCTTTCCGTCGACGAGCTCCATCGCGATGAAGGAACGGTCCCCCTCGCGGCCGATCTCGTGGATCGTGACGATGTTGGGGTGGTTCAGCGCCGAGGCCGAGCGCGCCTCCTGCTCGAAGCGCGCGAGGCGGTCCCGGTCGAGCGAGAGCTCCTCGGGAAGGACCTTCAGGGCCACCTCCCGGCCGAGGCGCGTGTCGCGCGCCCGGTAGACCTCGCCCATGCCTCCGGCACCGAGAGGCCCCAGGACCTCGTAAACGCCGAGGCGCACGCCAGCCGCGATGGTCATGGAATCGTTGGAGCGATTCTATGTGCGAAACTCCCGCTCCCGATGACGTTGCCGCCCGCGGAAACGAAGCGCCCGAGGCTCACGCCGGGGTTCGTCGCCATCATCGTCTTCAAGTACGCCAAGCTCGTCGCCTTCCTGCTCGTCGGCGCGGCCGCCCTGCGCCTCGCGCACCTGCCCGAAGGCTCCGGGCCTCTGGAAGTCGCCGCGCTCCTCGGCGTCGATGAGCGCAAGGAGATCGTCCAGCACGTCGCGGCGGCGCTTTCCGCCCTGACGCGCGGGCAGATCGAGGCGATCGGCGCGGCGGCGATCCTGATCGGCCTGGTGTTCGGAACGGAGGGGACCCTTCTGGCTCTCCGGATCTGGTGGGCGCCGTACCTGACGATCCTTCTGACGGCCCTCTTGATCCCGCCGGAGCTCGTCGAGATCGCGACGCACCCGTCGAGCGCCCGGCGCTACCTGCTTCTGGCTGTCAACGCCGCGATCCTCGTCTACCTCTGGAGGAGGCGCGACGAGTTCAGGACGACGGCGCCGCGCTGAGATCCGGGAATCGCTTCGCCAGCCAGGCCTCGACTTCCTCGGGGTGGTAGCCGAAGGGGCCGGGCTTCCCTTTGTAGACGATGGTCCCCTGCTCGTCGAGGATGTAGAAGCGCTCCGGCCAGCCGGCGTAGGCCGGGTTGGCCGGGTTCTCGATCGGGTCGACCACGAGCGGAAGCTCGTACCGGAAGCGCTTGACGAAGTCGTTGGCGATCTTGACGCGGTCGCCGGCGGAGGTCGGCTGCGGGTAGCACACGCCTTCGGTTCTCGTTGGACTCCATCTGCCACTCGTCCAGCGGATGGGCCTCCTTGATGTAGAGCGTCAGGAACTGCGCGTGCCCGCCGTATTTCTTCTGCAGCCCGTGAAGGCGCTCGACCGAGCGGCGAAAGGGCGGTCAGGTGAAGCTGCCGAAGACGAGGACCGTGGGCTTTCCGCCGATCCGATCCGAAAGCCGGACGGGAGTGGCGCCGTCGAGCGCGAGGAGTGTGACGTCCGGCGCGCGGTCCCCGACCTTGAGGGTCCCTTCCTCGCGCTGGTCGTAGCGCAGCATGCCGATGAGATTGCGCGGCCCGCCGACCATGTAGGTGAACCCCGCGACGGCAAGAACCGCCAGCGCACCGAGTCCGATCAGAATCTTCTTCCAGAGCCGCACCGAAGAAGCTTATATGGGGTCAGGTCTTCAGTGTTTCGGATTTCCGACCGAATGCTGTTGATCGCCTCGCGAAACTGCGGCTCCCGCCGTTTCAGGCTTTCGGCCGACGCGCAGATCTCGCAGGCCGAGGAAGCGGAAACGCGCAGGGTGGCGCCGAGATCTGTGAGTCTTGTCAGCGCGTCATGCCGCGCAATGTAGGCGACGGCCAGCCGTAGCGGCGTGCGTCGCGGCTTTCGTATTTCTGACGGCGCCACCCCGAGGACTGAGGCGGCCGCCCGCACGATGTCTGCCAGCGCCGGCCGGAGTGGGAGGCGTTGCTCGCGAGGAATCTCCGGACCGACGGCGGCGGCCTCCACCTTCGCGTGCATCCGCCGCCGGAAACCCTCGCCTCCCAGGAAGAGCTGACCGAAGAGGTTCTTCCAAGGCTTTGCGGCCATGGCGGCTCCGGCCCTGACGAACGCACGGTATGCGCCTTTCGCCCCTGCCCCGCTACCGAACTGCATCGTCGTCCATTCCGTTTCCAGCCAACCGGGCGCACGCTTCAGGCCGGCGGTCGCGCGGTAATTGCTCCACTCCCAGTCGCTTGCCTCTTTGACGACGCCGGCGCGGACGGGGTTGAGTACGACGTAGCGAACGAGCTCCAGCAGGTGTCGCTCCTTCTCCACGAGGATCGCCTTGAATCGGCCCTGCATCAAATGACCCGCCCGCTCATGCCGGCGATTGAAGCTTTGCGAAGTAGTCGGCGTTGAGCCGTGCATCCCCGGGACAGGTTCGGCTCAGGCGTCTCCAGAAGAGGTGGTAGTGGTTACCCATGAGCACGTAAGCGTGAACCCTCCACGAGCATCAACATCGACGGTTCATCTGCCAGGATGGCCAGAAACAGTTTCGATCGCGCCTCGTCACGGAAGATTGCGCGCCTTTCGTTGCCGCGGCTGGTGATGTGCCAGATCCCGCCCGCATGGTCCAGTCGGAGCGGTCGAGCCATCAATATCTGATTGTCGTGAGGTCGCGGGCGTGGCGGCGAAGCTCCGAAAATTGCAAGACCTGACCCCGCTATTTGGGCAGGCGGGACTTGGGGATCTTGACGAGGACGGTGTAGAGGGGGTCGACGATCTCGGTGACGGGGGCGACGGCGTTCTGCGAGACGAACTGGTAGGCGTCGAGCAGCGAGAGGCCGGTCTTTTCCATGACCCAGAGCACCATGTCCTTGAACGCGATGCGGGCGGCGTCTTCCAGGGGGCGCGCGGCGCCGAGCGACATCATCCAGTCGCCGTTCTCGATGCGCGGCCAGGGCGTCTCGCGGCCTTTGATCAGGTCGACCGTCAGCTCGACGTTCATCGCGCCCTCGATGGCCGTGCCGATGATCTCGCCGTCGCCCTGCGCATAGTGACCGTCGCCGAAGGAGACCAGCGCCCCCGGCACCCGAACGCCGAGGTACACCGTGTTGCCCGCGCGCACCTCCGGACAGTCCATGTTGCCGCCGTAGTTGTCGGGCACGATCGTCGAGCGGGCCTCGCCGTGCGCGGGAGACACGCCGAGACATCCCAGAAACGGAGCGAGCGGGAACCTCCCACGACTTCCTGCCGTCCGTGGAGCGGGTCCGGGCCACGTTCTTTCCGCGATCGACGTCGTAGAACCAGACGGTCTCGGGAAGGTCCGGATGGAGAAGCGCGGTGCGGTCGGTCCCGTTCAGGGCGCCGAAGCCCGGAAAGAGCGACGAGATGCCGTAGGCGCGAGCCGGCTCGAGCTTCTCGATCCGAATGACCAGCGTGTCGCCGGGCTCGGCGCCCTCCACGTAGAAGGGCCCGGTCTGAGGATTTTCGTGCCCCGCCGGCTGCACCTTGCTCGGCATCTGTCCCGGCTGCGTCACGGCGCCGTCGTAGCAGTCCTCGGTCCACGACACGATCCGCGTTCCGGGAACGATGCGGCGAACGGGCGGGACGCCGCCGAAGGTGTACGTGAGCTCCTCGTGCTTGGGGATGTATCGCAGGGTCGGCGGATCGGCCGCGGCGACGACGGCCGCGCACAGGAAACCGAAGAGTCCCAGAGTCCTTGGCGACGGCATGGGGGCCTCCCTTTGCCGGCATTATTCAACGCGGCCGGGCTGGGGCGCGCCGGCCGGCTGCTAATCTACCGGCCATTCTGAGATCAGGAGTACGTATGCCCAGGACCGCTCCGCGCGCTCGGACTGTTCTCCGCGTTTCTGCTGGCCGCAAGTTTTTCGACCGCCGCCGGGACCGGGAACTCTCCCTACCAGCGGACGGTCGCCGAGATCATGGCCGACCAGCAGTCCGCCGACCTCGTCGCCGGGCCGCGCCAGAAGCCGCAGGCGCGGGCGACCCACCGCCGCGCCCTGGCGGTCAACCCGGCGGCCTCCTTTTGCGCCGTCGTTTCCCTCCGGCGCCGACGCGCCGCCCCGCGACTCTTCCCTTCCGCTCCGCAGTCGATCGGCGTCAATTTTCTCGGGGCCAACACCGCCGACACCAACGCTTTTCCTCCGGACACGATGGGCGCGGCGGGCCCGACGCAGTTTCTCGTCGGCGTCAACGGCCGCATTCGGACCTTCGTCAAATCGACCGGCGTGGCCGACGGGGTGCTCAACGCGGACATGGACACCTTCTTCACGTCGGTCCGCAACGGCCAGCCCACGAGCACGCCGCGCGTCCGCTACGACCGGCTCTCGGACCGGTGGATCGTGACGATCGTCAACTTCAACCTCTCGTTCACGAACAACCGGATCCTGATCGCGGTCTCGAACTCCGGCACGATCACCAACGCGACCGTCTGGACGTACTTCTTCTTCCAGCACGACCTGGTCAGCCCGGCCGGCGACACGGACACTTTCTTCGACTACAACACGCTCGGCGTCGACTCCAACGCGCTCCTGATCGGCGGAAACCTCTTCGACGCCGTGGGCGTCTTCACGGGAACGAGCGCCCACGTGGTCCGCAAGAGCGCCGTGATCTCGGGCGGAGGCGGCGACCTCGTGCCGTCCGGCAACGTGGTGGCGTTCCGCAATCTCACGGGAACCCCGGGCGGACCCGGTCCCTACTCTCCGCAGGGAGTCGACAGCCTCGCGGCGGCGACCGCGACCGAAGCCTGGATCGTCGGGGTCGACAACGCGAGCTTCGGGACTCTGATGTTCCGCCGCATCACGTTCAGCGCTCCGAACGCCTGGCCTCCGACCGGCATCTCGGCGAACCTGTCCCTGGCCGTGCCGGTGACCGCGATCCCGATCCCGGTCCCCCACCAGGGCAACGCCGGAGGCCCCGACGGCCGGCTCGACGCCATCGACGACCGGCTCTTCAACGCGAACCTGCGGGGCAGCCGGATCTGGACCGCGCACAACATCGCCGTCGATTCCGGGGGCGTGGGCTCCGCGACCGGTGACCGGGACGGCTCGCGCTGGTACGAGATCGACGTGACGGGCGGCACGCCGGTGCTCCAGCAGGCCGGGACCCTCTTCGACTCCGCCGTCTCGAACCCCCGCTTCTCCTGGATCCCGTCGATCATGGTCTCGGGGCAGGGCCACGCCGCCCTCGGGGTCAGTGCGTCGGGCGCCACGCAGCGCATCAACGCGGCCACCGCGGGCCGGCTCGCATCGGACGCGGCGGGCACGCTCCAGAGTCCCCTCCTCTATACGGCGAGCGCATCCTCCTACAACCCCGCCGCCGATCCCGGCCCGCCCCGCCGCTGGGGCAACTATTCGTACACGAGCCTGGATCCCAACGACGACATGACGATGTGGACGATCCAGCAGTATTGCGACGCCGTGGACTCCTACGGGTCTGCGCGTCGCGCAGCTCGTCGCGCCCCCTCCGGCCACGCCCGCGAGCGCCTCGCCCCCCAGCGTGGCCGTGGGCCTCCCTTCCGTCGCCGTCGTCATCACGGGCACTTCGATCGCGGGCTCGGGTTTCTTCGATCCGGGCGCCGGCTATCCCAATCGCCTCCAGGTATCGGTCTCCGGCGGAGTCGTGGTCAACTCGGTGACGTACACGAGCCCGACGTCGATCACTCTCGACCTCAACACGGTCGGCGCGGCCCTGGGGCCGCGGACCGTCACGGCCACGAACCCCGACGGCCAGGCCCGCACCAGCACGGCCGCGATCCTGACCATCGCGGGGTCGGGCACGACGCCGACGCTGACGAGCATCGCGCCGGACTCCGGCGACGCCTCGGGCGGCACGGCGGTCCTGCTCACCGGGACGGGCTTCGAGGCCGGCGCCACGGTTTCGATCGGCGGAGTCGCCGCGACCGGGGTCGACGTCACGAGCGATACGACGGCGGATGCGGTCACCCCGGCGCTGTCTCCGGGAACCCTCAACGACGTCGTGCTGACGAATCCCGATACCCAGAGCAGCATCCTCGCGGCGGGCTGGTTTGCCGACTTCACGGACGTGCCCGAGGGGGACATCTTCCACGACGACGTCGAGAAGCTCATCCGCAACGGTGTGACCGCGGGCTGTGGCGCCGGCGCCTACTGCCGGAACGCGTCGGTCACGCGCGCCCAGATGGCGGTGTTCCTCCTGAAGGCTTCGCTCGGCGCTGGCTACACGCCGCCGGCCTGCACCGGAACGGTGTTCACGGACGTGCCGTGCACGGGCGGCATCTTCGACCCCTGGATCGAGGACCTGGCCGGGCGCAACATCACGAGCGGCTGCGGCGGAGGCCTCTACTGCCCGAACGACGCCGTCACGCGCGCGCAGATGAGCGTCTTTCTCCTCAAGACGCTGCTCGGCTCGGCCTACAACCCTCCGAACTGCACGGGCGGCGAGTTCCTCGACGTCCCGTGCACGGGTGGAATTTTCGATCCCTGGATCGAGGAGCTGGCGGACCGAGGCATCACCGCGGGGTGTGGCGGCGGGAACTACTGTCCGAGCGCTCCGAACACGCGCGGGCAGATGGCCGTTTTCCTGGTCAAGACGTTCAGTCTGCCCTGACGTCGATAGGAGCGCTGCCGTATGCGTTCCAACTCCCGTCTTTCTTTCGGGCCGTCTGTCTCGCGTTTCAACGTGCTCGGCTCCGCAGCGCCGCGCCCGGCCAGGTCGTCACCGAGTTCGCGGAGCCGGCAGATGCCCGGCTCCGCGTTCTGGAAATCGGCGCCTACTGGCAGCTCGGGAACTTGAAGTTCGCGATCCGCGTCGACCAGTTGAACGTGCCGCTGTTCTTGAGGTACTCCGTGGTGTACCAGAAGGTGCACTGGTCCACCGGATCGATCGCCAGGGAGCTGTAGTCCCCCCACCGGTCCAGATTGCGCAACTGCGAGCCCGTCCCGTTGTAGAGGAGGCTCTCCAACTGCATCGTTCCGAGCGGATCCGTCGGCACACGGCCGGTGTACTTGACCGTCGGGAAGACCGAGCTGCTCGACACGCTGTAGCCCATGGCGATGTTCCCGACTTTGTCCATCGCGATGGACCCCATCCAGCGCCTGTTCGAGTCCGGAGAGTACGTGCCCTGCTGATACACGTTCGGTGTCCCACCCGGGCTGCGCAGCTCGTACCAGCGGACGCCGACGACCTGGTTGTTCTTGTTGCCGCTGACCTTGACGGAGTGGTTGACGACCAGGGATTCGTGGGTTCCGAAGTTGCGATAGGCCAGGCGGTACATCAGACGGTCACCGAGCGAGTCGAGCTTCTGCGAAGTCGATGGCTGCGTGATGCAGGCTCCCCCGCCGCAGGCGGACGAGAAAGCCGCCACCGGGATGCTCGTCGGTCCGGTCAGCGTCGTGTTGGCGGGATTCGCCCAGTCCACGTGGAACTTCCAGAGGTTCAGCTTGTTGGTCCCGAAGTTCAACATGTAGTTGGGAGAGCCGCCCGGAGGCGCCGTCGCGCTGTCGAGGTCCGACGGAAGGACGCCGCCGAAGCTCGAGCTGAGCTGGAAGCACTGCTGTGTCGCGGCCTGCCCGGCGAGCATCTTCGCGCGGTCCCAGGCGCACAGCCGACTGCCCTGGAAGAAGTTGGTGAACATGTTGTAGGTGACGTAATACGCGTCCGGCCAGACGCCGAGTTTCCCGTAATCGTTGAAAGTCGAGCCATAGGAAAACGCATACCGGTTCCAGGCGCCCGTGGCGTCGCTCGTCTGCGAGACGGCCACGCACTGCGTGTAGGGCGTCGCGCTGACGGCAAACTGCGTCATGACCCAGCGGTTGGCGGCCTTGTCATACTGGGCAATCGGGTCGCCGTCGTTGAACGACTGGCAGGGGCCGCCGAAGCCGCTCCAGAGCGTCCTGCCCAACGCGGGCCCGTAGATCAGCGCGCCGGTCGTCTTGTTGTAGACGGCGAAGGCTTCGTTGACCCACTGCACGTATTGCGTCGCCCCGACCGCTCCGTTGGTGTCCGGAGGAGCCGCGTCGGGGGTATAGGCGCTGCCGATTCCCAAGCCGTCGAATCCCAGGCCCGTAACGGCGGCAACCAGCACGTTGGGCGCGCTCTGAAGCGCCGGATCGTCCTTGCCTTCGGACAACCCCTCGACGCGTCCCAGCGGGATGGGTCGGGGCCTCTCGTGCGGCCTGCCGAATTCAGGCGGGATGGGCTGGATGTCGCGCAGGGGCGGAGAGACGTCGTGCCGGGTCGCCGGGCTCACCTGCGCCCGACCCCACGACGTTCCGCTTTGCGCATCAGCCGCCGAGGCACCGAGGATCAGAAACCCGGAGGAAAGCCAAAGAAGACGCTTCACGTGAACCTCCCGCTTGCTCGAGAGCCCGAAAACTCCCGGTCACGTTAAGCTCCTTCGAAGCTGTGGTCAACACCCCAAAAGAAGGGCTCGTCCGCCCTGACGCGGCCTCGGTCACCATCTCGGGACCGGCCGCGAGTCGTTGAAGGGACGGACTAGTAACCCTTCAGCAGCGTTGAGCCGGTCCGCTTGTAGATCCGGTCCGTGCCGTCGCGGTTCTTGATGACGAGCTGCCCGTCGGCGAAGCGAAAGGGATACTTGCCCGGCGGCTGGCCGTCGATCTGGACGTCGAGCACGTCCCCCGCCACGCCGTAGCGTCCTCGCAGGACCGTGATCGGCATGCGGACGTAAATCTTCCCGTCCGGAGTGAACTGCCGGTAGTTCGTCAGCGTTTCGAGGAGGACCGAGCACCACTCGCCGACGACCGGCGAGGCGTTCGGGACGGCGCGGCCGATGCGTTCCGAATAGGACTGCTCGGCGCCGTCCTCCCCCTTCTCCGAGAAGACGTCGCTGCCCTGGAACTCCACGCGCGTGTCCGACTCATTGACCTTCCCCGTGCTCTCATCCTTCCAGAAAGTCCGGAGCCACTCGCCTTCGATGGCGTAGGTCGAATCGCCCATCGCCGCCGAGATCTGCGTGACGGTCCCGTTGGGCTTGAACTCGAGGATGTTCCCGACGCCGCCCTGCGTGCGGATGGCGGACTCCCACTGCCCGAGAAGAAGGGCCGGGTCGGGGCCGCGCGATGGCGCCGCCGCCTGTAAGGACAGCAAGAGGCCGATTCCAAAGGAGAGGAGAACCATGGCACCCCCTTGACCGCGCGAGGCCGCGAGAAGATACCCGAGCCGCGCCGTGTTGTCACTTGCGGCCTCGCCCCCTGACAAAGGCCGTCAGGTGACGGAGGTCACCGCGCCCAAGTCCTTGCCTCCGCTAGTCTTGCCTCCGCCCTCCGGTGGCTCGGCTCTTGCGATTCTGGACATCCGGCCGGGGTGAGTCGTCCACATCGAACGGAGGAGTCCATGACGAGTCGAGCCTTGCGCGTCTCGCTCCTCGGGGTCGTGGCCCTGGTCGCCGCCTTCGCGGCCGCCGCGGCGACGATCCCGAGCCCGGTCACGCCGGCAGCCTCGCCGCTCTCGGCCGGCCGGCTCGCCGGCCCCGGCCAGGAAGGCCTCGACTTCCACGCATCCGCCCTGTCCGCGCTCCGCCAGTCCGCGGGGACAGTGCGCATCGAGGGTTTCCCGGTCGCTCCCGGCGTGCGGCGCACCCTCGTGCTCGACCGGTTCGAGGTGTTGACTCCCGACGCGCGCATCACGGTCACCGGGCCCGAAGGCGACTGGTCGAGGCCGTTCCCGTCGATCGCCCACTTTCAGGGAAGGGTCGAGGGCGAGGACGAGTCGCGCGTCTACGTCAGCGCGCAGGAGACCCGGCTCATCGCCTACGTGCAGTCGCGCGAAGGCCTGGCCTACGTCGGCCCCGACGAGTCGAAGTCCGACTACGTCGTGCGCTCCGCCGATTCGCCGCTTTCGGCCCGGGACGCGGCCGAGACCTGGAGCTGCGGTGCCGAGGACCTGCCGGCCGCGCTGACCGCCATGTCCGAGCCGAGCTTCCCGGCGCCCCAGGCTCCCCTGGCCGGCCTCAAGCAGGCGGCGATCCGCGTCGAGACCGACTTCGAGCTGTACAACAAGTTCGGCAACGTCGGGGACCTGGGCAACTGGGTGGCGACGCTCTTCGGAGCGATCAACGTCGTCTATGAGCGCGACCTCTCGCTTCACCTCGCGCTCTCCGAAGTCCACGCCTGGACCGGTGGAGCCGGCTCGGACCCGTACGTCTCGAGCGCGACGCGGACCCAGCTCGACGAGGTCGGCGACTGGTGGCATGCCAACCGCCCGATGGGGAGTTATCCGCGGGCCCTGGTCCACTTCCTCTCCGGCAAGAGCGTGTCCGGCGGAATCGCCTGGCTCTCCGTCCTCTGCAATGGCGACTTCAGCTCGGGCAACGGCCACTGGGGCGGGGCCTACGGCGTCACGCAGGTCTACGGCAACTACCCGCTGGCCCTCTGGGACCAGTTCGCCACGTCGCACGAGATGGGGCACAACGCCGGATCTCCGCACACGCACTGCTTTACGCCCGCGATCGACCACTGCTACAACGGAGAGCCCGGCTGCTACGCCGGCGCTCAGGAGAACCCCGGCGCCGGCAACGGGACGATCATGAGCTACTGCCACCTCATGGGATGGCAGTACGTGTCATTCCTCTTTCACCCGCGCTGCATCAACGAAAGGATGCTGCCCGAGATCAACTCGTCCGCCTGCCTGACGGAGGCCTCGACCTTCATCGACGTGCCGCCCTCCCACCCGTTCTTCGACTACGTCGAGACGATCGCCGCGCTCGGCATCACGTCCGGTTGCGGCGGCGCGAACTACTGCCCCGACGCGACGGTCACCCGCGCGCAGATGGCCGTGTTCCTGCTGAAGGCCAAGTACGGCTCTTCCCACGTCCCCCCGCCCGCGACCGGAACGGTCTTCGGCGACGTGGGCTCGGGCAGCTTTGCGGCGGCATGGATCGAGGAGCTCGCGAGCCTCGGGGTCACGACGGGTTGCGGCGGCGGCAACTACTGCCCCAACGCGACGGTGACGCGCAAGCAGATGTCCGTCTTCCTCCTGAAAGCCAAGTTGGGATCGGTGCACGTGCCGCCCCTCGCCAGCGGCGTCTTCGCGGACGTCCCGATGGGCGATGCGTTCGTGTCGTGGATCGAGGAGCTCTACACCAGCGAGATCACGGGGGGCTGCCTCAGCAATCCGCTGCGCTACTGCCCGGGGGATCCGAACACGCGCGGGCAGATGGCGGTGTTTCTGGTCAAGACGTTCGACCTGCAGTAACGCGCCCCTAGACCATTCGAGTAAACGCCGAGGCAGACGCTGGCCTGCGGCCCGCGTCAAGCTCGACGTTGCCTACTGCTGTGGGTCTGCGTGTACGCCGTCCTTCCGACGGCGTTCCCTACTGCCGAGGGCTTGCCTCTGGTGGTCGGGTCGGTGGTCGGCATTGGCCGGGTCGGTGGACGGCTATCCTTTCGGTCCGGCGCGGGAGAGAATCCGGCGCCGAACCGGAGGACCGATGGCCTGGAAGTCTCTCGCGATCGGATTCGTCGCCTTCACCGCAGTCTGCGCCCCGTCGAACGCCGATGTTCCTCGGCTCTCCAGCCCGTACCGCGGCTCGGCTCCGGGCCCCGGGTTGGCTGCCGCCGCAGGGGAGCAAAGGCTGGCTCTGGACCACGGAGCCCTCCTCCGGCTGCGCCAGGCGGGACGCGTGCCGTTCACGATGCCGGGGTTTCCGCTGGCGCCGGGTGCGGCCGGGACGCTCGTTCTGCGGCGCTTCGAGATCACCGCTCCCGACGCCCGCATTCGCGTGACCGGCGCGAGCGGAGACGCCTTTCTGCCGTTTCCCGAGGTTGCGCACTTCACGGGGCACGTCGCGGGCGAGCCCGACTCCCATGTCTACGTGGGCGCTCAGGCCGGCGCCCTCGTCGCGTGGGTGCGCTCGTCGGCCGGCACCTTCTACGTCGGACCGGACGAAGAACGGCGGGGTTACGTGGTTCGTGACGCCGCGTCTCCGGCCAACGCCCGTCATGCCGATGGGGGCTGGCGGTGCACGACGGACTCGCTCCCCCAGCCGCCCCCCCCGCGGCGTCCGCCCCGCGGGGCGAGGCGCCGGAAATCGTGGGCTTTCAGAGATCCAACGTCATCGTCGAGACCGACCAGGAGCTGCTCGCCAGGTTCTCGGGAGACGTCGGCGCGATGTCGGCGTACCTCCTGACCCTCTTCGGGCAGTTCAACCTGATCTCCGAGCGGGATCTCTCGTTCCACCTCACCGTCAGCGAGATCCACGCCTGGACCACGCCCGACCCCTGGGACGGACCGACGCCCAACGACCAGCTCACGCAGCTCGGCGACTGGTACCACGCGAACCGTCCGCTCGCGCAGTTTCCGCGGGCGACGGCGTTCCTGACCTCGGGAAGAGCCGTGGTCGGGGGCGTGGCCTACGTTCCTGCCCTCTGCATCGACGACTTCGACATCGGCGGCGGGCACTGGGGCGGCGCCTACGGGATGACTCAGCTCTACGCCGATTATCCGGCCCAGAAGTGGGACCTCTTCTCGACTCTTCACGAGATCGGCCACAATGCCGGCAGCCACCACACGCACTGCTACGTGCCCCCCATCGACATGTGCGAGTCCGGGGAATCCGGCTGTTACGTGGGGCCGGAATCGGTCCCGCCCGGCGGCGGCACGATCATGAGCTACTGCCACCTGATCCTTCCGGGCGGCGAGGACAACGTGAACCTCGTCTTCCATCCCCGGTGCATCGACGAGCAGCTTCTTCCGTACATCCAGGCGGCGGAGTGCACGGCCGCCGTGCCCACGTTCCCGGACGTTATGCCCTCGAACCCGTTCTTCCACTACGTGCAGACGATCTTCCAGCTCGGCATCACCGGCGGCTGCGGCGGCGGCAACTACTGCCCGTCCAACCCGGTCACGCGGGCCCAGATGGCCGTCTTCCTGCTGAAGGCTCTCGAGGGCGCGAGCTACGTTCCGCCGGCTTGCACCGTGGCGATTTTCGGCGACGTGCCCTGCTCCAACCCGTTCGCGCCCTGGATCTACGACCTCGCGTCGCGCAACATCACGGGAGGCTGCGGCGGAGGCAACTTCTGCCCGGGCAGCACCGTGACCCGCCAGCAGATGGCTCCTTTTCTGATGAAGACTCTCTACGGCTCCGCGCACGTTCCGGCGCCGTGCACGGGCCTCTTCGCCGACGTGGTCTGCACGCCCGGGACGGGTTTCGACGATTTCATCGAGGAGCTGTACACCCTTGGACTCACGGGAGGCTGCGCGACCGCTCCCCTGCGCTACTGCCCGGAGAGCCCGAACACGCGGGCCCAGATGGCGGTCTTCCTGGTCAAGACCTTTCACCTGGCCTGGTGAGTGACTTTCCCTGGCTTGGTGAGCTAGTCGAGGTAGCCGAGCGCCTTCAGCTCCTTCACGACTTCGCTCTGCTCGGACAGGCCGTAGTGCTCCATGACCTGTTTGATCCAGGTCTGGTACGACGGGGTTTTTCCACCCGGTGAGCCGACGCCCGCGCCCCCCAGGTGCTTCATCAGCACGTGGTAGAGCGTCCGCACCCGATCCCGGTCCGCCAGCGCGAGGTTCGCCGTCTCCCCGGGGTCGCGGGAGAGGTCGAACAGCATTCGCTCCTGTGGCGTGACGAGGATGAACTTGCGGTCTCCGGAAGTCACGCTGCCGATCCAGAAGCTCCACGCTCCCTCGGAGAACGCGGCCCGAGGCGCCGCGGCCGGGGTCGCCGCGCGGCCCCCCATCTCGGGGGCGAGGCTGCGGCCGCTCCACGCGGCGGGGCGCTCGACGCCGACCATCTCGAGCAGCGTCGGGGCAATGTCGATGTTCTGCGTCAGCTCCGCCGTCGCGCGCCCGGGGCGAGGCACGCCCGGCGCCGCGATGACGAGCGGCGTGCGCACGACCCCCTCGTAGTAGGTCTGGCCGTGGCTGATGACTCCGTGCTCGAGAAACTCCTCGCCGTGGTCGGCATTGAACACGAGGATGGTTTTCTCCGAGAGGCCCGCGCGGTCGAGGTAGTCGAAGAGGGGCTTCAGATCCGCGTCGGTCGCGTGAATCCCCTCGTCGTATTCCGCCATGGCGTTGGCGATGTCCTCGGCCGAAGGGTGGATCCTGCCCTCCCGGACACCCTGGACCGTTTCGAGCGTGAAGTCGAACGTGCTCCGGTAGGTGCCATAGAGATTCCTGCGCTCGTGGGCGTGCAGAAAAGGGTAGTGGGTGTCGGTCGTGTAGAGGAATGCGAAGAACGGGCCGCTGCGGTTCTGCTCGATCCACTCGAGCACGCGCGGCATTTTCTCCCGCAGCGTCTCCTGCTGGTGGCGGAAGAGGTCCCAGCCCTGGTCGAAGCCGAGCGGCCGCGAAATCCAGCTCTGCACGAACGCCCCCGTCTTGTAGCCGGCGCCCTGCAGCGCCTCCGGCAGCAGGACGTCCGAGTCTGCCGGGCCGGGCGCGACGCCGAGAACCCGGGACTTGT
Organism: uncultured Acidobacteriota bacterium; assembly: GCA_963829925.1. Lineage (GTDB taxonomy): Bacteria > Acidobacteriota > Thermoanaerobaculia > UBA5066 > Gp7-AA6 > DAHUXD01. The sequence goes on along the minus strand of CAWHKQ010000013.1, from coordinate 154,288 downwards.
CCTTTTCGTCGCGCTGCTCCTGGACGGCGAGCTCCGACACGTAGCGCGAAGACAACATCGACGCGTACGACGGGAGCGTGTACGGGGCCTGGGCGACCGTGCGGGAGAAGCTCACGCCCCGCGCCGCGACGGCGTCGAGGTTCGGAGTCGTCTTCCGGCCGTAGCCGTTGAACGAGCAGTGGTCGGAGCGCACGGAATCAAAGGAGATCCAGATCACGTTCATCCCCCGCCACGCCGGGGAGGCCTCCTTCCGGCAGCCCACGGCCCCGAGCGCCGCGAGCAGGGCCAGCCCCGCGGCCAGCCGCGCGACCCGATGCCGGCTCATGCCCGCGCTCGGGCGAGCGCGATCCAGAAGCTCGGCCCGAACTCGAGAAGGAATCGGCGGCGCTCCTCGTCGGTCGCGCGGGGCGCCGCCTCGACGCGCGCGAGGTACTCCGCGACCCGCTGCCGGACCAGCCCTCGCGACTCGGCCGGCACCGTCGCGATCCCCGCCTCGACGCCTGCCCGGAGCTCCTCGACCTGGGCGAGGACTCCTGCGACGGTCAACCCGTCGAGGTTGTCGGGCAGCACTTCGAACGTCAGGCCGTGGGCCGCGAAGAGGCGCGCGTAGGCCTCCGGGTTGAGGTAGTGATACGTGTCGTAGCGCCCGCCGGGCGAGTGGCGCTCCATGTAGTCGCTGGCCTCCTCGAATCCGAGCAGCGTGATGCCGAAGAGCTCGTGGTGGCCGTCCTTGCGCACGTAAGGCGGATAGGCCCCGTTGGGAATCTCGAGGTAGATGGCGCCTCCCGGCGCGAGCCAGTCCCGCAGGTTGGCGAGAAAGGTCTCGAGCCGCGGAACATGCTCGACGACGTCGTTGGCCGTGATCAGGTCGAAGCGGCCGTGGAAGGCGGGATGAGACGCCGTGGCGTCGCCGAGCACGATGTCGGCGTCGAAACCGTGCTGGCGCACGTTCTCCACGGCCAGGCGGACATAACGCTCGTCGCGCTCGATCCCGGTGACTCGCGCCCCCCGCTCCGCGAAGGCGACCAGGAACCCGCCGTACGCGCAGCCGACGTCCAGCACGCGCAGCCGTCGGGAGAAGAGGCCGCGGGACCGGCGCAGGGGGATGCGGCTCGCCAGTTTCCCGGCGGCATCGCGGCCTCGCTCGTTGGAGGTGACCGCGTACTCGAAGTGCAGCGGCAGCACCGGATGGTCGCGCAGGTGGGCGAAATGCCGCGTGAGGGCGTCAAAGAATCCGGCGTTTTCCGGCGTCCGGAAACGCGCGAAGCGCTCCGCGACAGTTTGAGCCGCGCTCGATGCACCGACGGGCGCGGAGAGTGGTCCCCGGCTCTCACTCACAGGCTCTTCCCGGTGGTGTTCACCCATCCTGTCCTGCAGGAAGCATAACCGGGCCCGCCAGGGTGTCGGTTGTGACGGAACCGCTCCTGCGAGAGACTGGCGGCGATGGAGCGCGCGGTTCTCCTCACCGGCTACTACGGTTTCGGCAACACCGGCGACGAGGCGATCCTGTCGGCGCTCGTCGCCGGACTCCGCGCCCGGCGGCCCGACGCCCGCATCCGCGTCCTTTCGGGCGATCCGCTGGCGACGCGGACGCAGCACGGCGTCGAGGCCGTGCCCTGGCGCGACCCGCTCTCGATCTCCGAGGAGGTCCGGAAGAGCGACCTGGTCGTCGTGGGCGGCGGAGGGCTGTTTCAGGACTACGCCGGCGTCGACTCTTCGACACTGCTGACGCCGCGGCACGGCGGAATCACTTTCTACGCCGGGCCCGCGGTCCTGGCGGCGCTCGCCCGCAAGCCCTTCGCTCTCTATGGCGTCGGCGTCGGGCCCCTCGCCACGTCGAAGGCGCGCGAAATCGTGCGCGCGCTCGGGGACGCGGCCGCGTTTCTTTCGGTGCGCGACGCGGGATCGCGCGCTCTCCTCGCCGCCTCGGGCGTTCTGGCGGGACGGATCCGTCTGTCGGCCGATCCGGCCTTCCTCCTCGGCACCGAGCGCGTTCGTCCGGAAGACGTGCTTCTGGGGGCCGGGATCGAGCCGCGCGCACCGATCGTCGGGGCGGCGCTGCGCCCCTGGGCGCAGGGAGTCGACCCGGCCGCCTGGGAGCGGGAGGTCGCCGCGGCCCTTGCGCTTCTCCTCGATCGCACGGGCGGCACGCTCCTCCTCGTGCCCTTCGAGCGGAGCCCCTGGTCCTCCGACGACGACTTCGCCGTCGCGTCCCGCGTCCTGCGCCAGCTCGACCGGCCCGGCCGCGCCGCGGCGCTCTCGGGCATGCTTCCGCCCGCCGAGACCGCGGGGCTCCTGGCCAGGTGCGACCTGGTGCTGGCAATGCGCCTGCACGCCGGGATCTTCGCGATCTCGGGTGCAACGCCGGCCGCCGCCGTCTCCTACGATCCGAAGGTCGACGCGCTCTTTGCGGGCGCGGGCCTGGCGGACTTCGTCGAGCCGCTCTCCGGACTCTCCGCGACCGGCCTTCTCTCGAGAATGGAGCACGCCCTCGCGGGCGGCGAGCCTCTGCGCTCGGCGCTGGCCGAATCCGCGGCGCAGTCGCGGCGGCGGGCGGCGGAGGACCTCGATGCCCTGGCGGCGCTGCTCGAGAACCCGCCTGAGGCGGCGACGATCGGCCCGGCAATGCTCTCGCTCGTCGACGAGGCGCTCTCCGCCAACCTGCTGCGCACACACGAGCTCACCGCGCAGGTCGAAATCCAGAGCGCGGACCGGACCGCGCAGACCCTGCGGCTCCAGGAGCTGGAGGCGCGGCAGGCGGCGTCCGAAGCGATGCAGGCGGCTCTTCGCGACTCGCAGGCGGCGCTGCGCGCCTCGGAGGCGGACCTGGCCCGAAAGCTCGAGACGGCGACCGACGCCCATCGCAGGGAGGTCGCGCTTCTGGAGGGACAGCGCGCCGAGGCGCGCGAGGAGCTCTATCGCATCCAGACCTCCCGGTTCTGGAAGACGATCAATCTTTACTGGCGCGCCCGCCGGGCGGCGGCGCGCATCTCCCGGCCCCTGCGAAAGCGCCTGCGCGCTCTCCGCGGCTCCGCTGCGTCGGACTGGGTGGGGACCGACTCTTCGGCGCGCGAGGCCGCCGCGGCGCCCGCCCCGCAAGTCGAGAACGGCTTCGACGTGGTCTGCTTCAGCCCCGGCTCGGAGCTCCCGCCGCACGTCCGCCGGCTGACCGAGTCCGGGCACCGCGTCTTCGTGGTGTCACCCGCGGCGGCGGGCCGGGACCGCGCGCCGGCGATCGCGGAGAGCGCGCCGAATCTCTTCGCCGTCACTCTGCCGGCGCCCGCGGAAGACGAGGGCCAGCCTCTCTTCGACGCCCTCGACGGCCTGCGCCGCGACCGCGGACTCGGCGCGACCGTCGCGCTCGTGCTCGATCCGGCGTTCCTGCCGGTCGCCAGGCGTCTGCGCGCCGAGCGCGGCTGGCCGCTCTTCACGGAGCCCGTCGAAGACGACGTGATGGCGCGGGCCTTCCCGACGCTCTCGGTCGTCGTCGTGACCTGGAACGGAAGGGACTACAACCGCCTCTGTCTCGAAAGCCTGATCGCCCGCACCGAGTGGCCGCGGCTGGAGATCCTGGTCGTCGACAACGCCTCCACCGACGGAACGTCCGAGCTTCTCGCGGAGCTCTCCCGGCGCGACCCGCGGATCACCGTCCTCCGCAACGCCGAGAATCGCGGATTCGCGGCCGCGGCCAACCAGGGGCTGGCCGCGGCCGCGGGAGAGTACCTCGTCATCCTCAACAACGACACGGTCGTGACCCGCGGCTGGGCCACGGCGCTCGTGAGGCACCTCACCGCCGACCCGAAGCTCGGACTCGTCGGACCCGTCACGAACGCCATCGCCAACGCCGCCAGGGTCGAGGTGGGGTACACGCGCGTGGCCGACTTGCCGGCGTGGGCCGCCGAGTGGGTCCGGGCGCACGACGGCGAGGTCTTCGACATCCGGATGCTGGCGATGTTCTGCGCGGCGCTGCCCCGGCGCGTCTACCAGGAGGTCGGTCCGCTCGACGAGCGGTTCGGGACCGGGATGTTCGAGGACAACGATTACACCCGCCGAGTCCGGGCCGCGGGGTACGACGTTCGCTGCGCGCGCGACGCTTTCGTGCACCACTGGCAGATGGCCTCCTTCCGAAAGATGCCGAAGGAGGAGTACTTCGCTCTCTTCGCCGAGAATCGCCGCAAGTTCGAGGAGAAGTGGGGCGAGCCGGGGGACGTGGCGCCGCCGGCGCCGCCTCAGGCTTCCGCTCCCGGCTTCGCGACGCTCGAGGAGCACCGGGCGCAGCTGGCGACCGTGCTCGAGCGCGTGGCGGCCAGCAAGGGCGCGGTCGTCTTTCTCCCGTCGGTGGGTTGGGGCATTCACCTCTTCCAGCGGCCCCACCACCTCGCCCGGGTCTTCGCCCGGCTCGGATACGTTGCGATCTTCGACAGCAGCAACGCCATGGACCGAGTCGACGGGTTTCGCGAGATCGAGCCGAACCTGTTTCTGTTCAGCGGCTCCGAGCAGCTCCTGCACGAGATCCCGTCGCCCGTGCTCTGGGCGTTTCCCTACAACTTCCACCACGCGGACGGCTATCCGCCCGGCTCGGCCACGGTCTATGACTGGATCGACGATCTCGACGTGTTCCCGCAGGACCGGGAGCTGCTCGACAGAAACCACGCCCGCGGCCTCGCGGAGGCCACGATCGTGGCGAGCGTCGCCGGCCGCCTCCACGAGCAGGCGCTCGCGAAGCGCCCCGACGCCCTGTACCTGCCCAACGGCGTCGAGTACGAGCGCTTCGCGGCTCCGGCGCCCCCTCCCCGGGACGACGAGCTGCTGCGCTTCCTGCCGCGCGGCGCGCCTGTCGCCGGCTACTACGGGGCTCTGGCCGAGTGGTTCGACTATGCGCTGCTCGACGCCGTGGCCGCGTCCCGGCCCGACTGGCGGTTCGTCCTGATCGGCCCCCAGTACGACAGGAGCCTTCCGGGCCAGCCCCTGCTCGCCCGGGAGAACGTGAAGTGGCTCGGCCCCCGCGACTACGTGACCCTGCCGGGCTATCTCTCGCTCTTCGACGTGGCGACGATCCCGTTCCGCATCAACCCGATCACGCTCGCCACCTCGCCTCTCAAACTCTTCGAGTACTTCGCCGGCGGCAAACCCGTCGTGACGACCCCCATGCCCGAGTGCCAGACCCACCCCGAAGTGCGGATTGCCGCCAGCCCCGAGGAGTTCGCCGGAGCCCTCGACGCCGCGCTGACGGACGGCCGCGATCCGGCATTCCGCGCGCGCCTGCGGTCGGTGGCCCGGTCCAACTCCTGGGAGACGCGGGTCCGGACGGTGGTCGCCGCTCTCCAGCGCGTCTCCGGCCATCCGCGCCCGGGCAGACCCCAGGAACGGGCCAGCCTCGCCGCGATGTCGAGCGTGGAAGGCCGCTGCAATATCTGCGGCCGGCAGACACGCTTCCGCTACACAGACCCGGCGCTCTTCCGGGAATCTCTCGTGTGCGAGGGCTGCCTTTCGACCAGCCGCTACCGCTCGATCGCCCGGGGCCTCCTGGAGGCCTTCCGCGGGCTGACGGGCGTCGAGGCGAAAAGCCTCGCCGAGCTTCCGGGCGCCGGGAACGGGCGGCGCCTCCGTGTGTACGACACGCAGATTCCTTTCTCGACGGGCGCGTCGGCCTACCCCATCCCCGGCTTCCTCGAGAAGTGCTCGTGGATCGACCTCGAGACCTCGACCTGGCGTCCCGACGCGACGCCCGGCCAGGTCCTCTCCCCGGGCGTGACCAACCAGAACCTCGAGCGTCTCGCGTTCCCCGACGCCGCATTCGACATCGTCGTGACGAGCGACGTCCTGGAGCACGTGCGGCTGGAGGACGCGGCGCATCGCGAGATCCGCCGGGTGTTGAAGCCCGGAGGCGTCTACCTCTTCACCGTGCCCCACTTTCGCGACCGGCCGACGGTCCACCGGGTCGAGGTCGTCGATCCGGCGGACCCGTCGCGCGACATCGACCTGCTGGAGCGCGAGTACCACGGCGACGCCAACTCGGCCGAGGGGCGGTCCCTGGCCTATCGGTCCTTTGGTTCCGACCTCGACGAGAAGCTTTCCCGCCTCGGTTTCGCCGTCGAGTACACGAAGCGCGATTTTCCCGAGGCCGGCATTCTCAACACCGAGCTCTTCTTCTGCCGGGTCGTCGGGCCGCCGGCGGAGGGATGACCGGGCCGTCGCCGTCGAAGATCGGGTTCGGGGCGCGTTGATCGCGTTCGCTGGACGGCGGGGACTCCTTCTCGTCTGGTTGGCTGCCCTCACTCTGGGGTTCGCGTTGCGCGCGCCGCCCTTGACGGCCGCGAGGCCCTATATCGCGTACATCGATGAAGGGAACTTCCTTCATCCCGCCTTTCGCCTGGTGAAGAAAGGCGGCTGGGATCCGGAGTTGTACGTGTATCCGCAGTTTCCCATCGTGGCGGTCGTCGCCGCCGCCCGGGCCGTGGACCCGCTCTATCGCGCCGTGCGCGGAAGATCGCTCCGCGACCGCATCCCGGACAAGAGCGAGATTTACGACGAGCTCGAGCCCTTTGCGCTCCTGCTCATCGCTCGCTGTCTCAGCCTCGCCCTGGGACTCGGGACGGTGGCGTTGACGGGCTTGCTGGCAACGCGCCTTGCCGGGCCGCGGGCCGGGGCGGCGGCGGCGCTCCTGACGGCGGTCGTGCCGGCGCTCGTGCTCCGGGGGTCGGTCGCGACGGTCGACGGCTACGCCACGGTCTTCGTGCTCGCCTGTCTTTACTTCACGGATCTCACACGCACGTGGCACCGAGCGGGGCTGGCGTCCTTCCTGGCCGGCGCGATGGCGGGCGCGGCTTTTGCCTCGAAGTATCCGTCGGTCCTGGTCCTCATCGCCTTCGGCGTCAGCACGCTCGTGCTACCGATTGCCTGGCGCGAGAGACTCCGTCGCCTGTGCCTCTCCGGCCTCGGTCTCCTGGTCGGAGCCGCCCTTGCCATGCCGGCCCTTCTCCATCATTCGGGCGAGGTTTTTGGAGCGATCGCCTTCCAATCGAGGGCCTACGCAGAGTTCACATCTCCCCCGTTGTGGAAGCAGGCCTTCTTTCGAGCGGAGTGGGACTTCCTCTACAAAAGGGCCGAGCTGGGATTCGTCTTCGTGGTGCTCGCCGTCTGGGGTTTGGTTCTGGGTCTTCGGGACCGGAAGATCGCCGCCACGCTCTGGGGCTGGTGCGCCTTCGCTGCCAGCGGTCTGGTGCTCTACGGGACCCGGTCGTTCCAGCCCTTCCGGAATCTGATGCCGCTGGTGCCTGTCGCGTGCGTCGCGGTTGCCCTGCTCTTCGTCCGAATCCGGGAAAGGACTCGTCGGCCCCTCGCGGTGGATGCTCTGGCTCTCGCGTGGGTCCTTCTCGCCTTCGCCGTCCCGCTCGCCGGGTATGCGGTGAGTCGTTACCGTCTGGAGGATTCGAGGACGCAGGCGATCAACTGGCTGATGACGCGTGTCCGTCCCGAAGACCAGGTTCTCGTGGTCCACGAGCTGGCATTTCTTCGCCAGGAGGTCGAACGGCTGCCCGCGAAGACGAGGGTGCAGTGGTGGGACCCGGCGGGACCCGAGATCGTCGCAAACCGCCCTCGCTTCGTCGTGGGCGGGATCCTGCAACGTGGGGATGGCCTGATCGACCTGGCGGTCTATCCACCGCTCGGTGTGGACTACGAGCTCAGGTTTCGGGTCGGGAGTGGCCCAACCCCCGAGAACTCCGTGGTGGCACGGCAACCACCAGATCGTTTACGTCTTTGAACGGAAGAGCGGGCCAGCCGCAGCGCTGGCTCCGCCAACCCGGGCCACCGCGGCGAGCGAGAGCAGAGGAACGAGCGGAGAGAAGACCCGCGCCGCGGACCAATCGATCCAGAGCGCGGGATCCGGTACGTGGAGGTACGTGAAGACGAGAAAACCGGCCAGGGCGAGTGCCGAGCCGAGCGGGAGCAACGCGGGTTTCCACGGCCGGGGGCGCGCGATGAGCAGAATCAGCGGAGCGAGAAACGGAAGACCGTAGCCGATGAGCCAGAGGGCCCGCGCGATCCCCGAGAACACCGTCTTCGAGCCCGTCAGGTGGACGTCCAGAAACCTCCCGTAGCCGCGGTATCCCAGGAAGGCGTCGTTGACGGCGCCGAATGCGAACCAGACACCCACGGCGACGGCCGTGGGACCGAGGAGCCTGAGGAGAACCCGCCCCGGCTGGACCTGTCCTCTGTTCAGCCCGACGAAAAGAAGGGAAGCGGCGAGGACAACCGGCAGTCCCTCGACCTTGGTCGCGGCCGCTCCGCCGAGGAGAAGCCCGGCCAGGAGCTGCGTCGACGGTCTCGACGCCGCGGGAGAAAGGAGGAGTGCCAGTGCCAGCGTCTCGAAGAAAAGGAGCGGCATCTCCCCGCTCCCGGCGATGTCCGTCTCCATGCCGATCAGGCCCAGGCCGGCAACGACGACGGCTGACGTGGCGTGGGCGGCCGCTCGTGAGGCGCCGAGGCGAAGGACTCCCGGCAGCGCGACCGCCAGGCCCGCGAGGGCCAGCGGGAAGGTCGCGGTCGCGGCGCCCCAGGCGAACCTGCCGGCCACCATCGACGAAAACGCGAAGATGTTCGGGACGAGCGGCGGGTAGGACGCGTGGAGATACTCGAGGAACGGATCCTTGAGGAAGGCCGCGTCGAGGGTCCGCGCGGCGGCGAACGCCTGGCCCTTCGGACCCCAGAAGAGAATGAAGTCGCCGGACGTGGAAGCGCCGGCCGCCACCGACAGCGTCACGATGGCAACGGCCGCTGCCGACGCCAGGGCCCCCGCGATGCTGACGGGACCGTGAGGCTCCTCCACCGGGCGGTCGATCGGGTCCTCCCGGGCGATCGTCCTTCCCACCGGCGCGCTCGCGACAAACGCCGCCACGACGAGAAGCGCCGGGCTCCAGCGCACGCCCAACAGGGCGGCCAGCGTCATCACGGTCGACAGGATGAAGCATCCGGCGCCGCCGGCGAGCGCGAGCCGGCAGCCCATGGGCAGAGAGCGGAAAGGGCGGGCGAACGCCACCGGATACCCGACGAGAGGCAACGCGGCCATCGAAGCCAGCCAGACCAGGCCGGGCCTCATCGATTCCTCCGCCAGACCGTGCCGTCATCCGTTTCGAGCAACAACACGCCGTCTGTCAGTCGCGCGCCGCGCCCGTGAATCACCACATAGTCGGCCGACGCTTCGAGGGCCGGGGTAACCCGCCGCCCATCGAGGACCGCGGGCAGGACCTTCCGGCCGGGCAGGAGCGCCACGCCGAACCGGTGGAGGAACGTATTCTTCTCCGCATCGCCGATCCCGCTCCGGATCAGGACGGTGGCGTTTTCCGGGACGACCCGGCCGGCGTCGAGAAGGAGACGATACTCGGCCGCGGAGTCGTGGATCCGGCTGTTGTCGATCGGCGTGCGCGGAAGACGAAGGAGAGAGCGCGCGGCCGGCAGACGATGGATGGCGTAGGCCAGCATCACGAGGGAGCCCGCCAGCGCCAGGACGTCGCGCCACGAAGACCGCAAGCGTACTGTTTGAGCGGCGCTCGAGTCGTCCATCAGAGGCCAGCCGCCCACCGAAGGCAGACCCACGACAGTAGGCAACGCCGGACGCGAGTCCGGCGGTATCCCCACGGCAGTAGACAACGCTGGCCGACCCGGCCACCAGAGGCAGACCCCCAGCAGTGGGGAACGCCGTGCGAAGCACGGCGGTGACACGGCGTTACCCGTCCGACGAGAGCAGAGAATTGTCCTGGGCCGGTTTCCTTTCTCATAGCTTACCGGAAGGCTCTTGTCTCGCCCCGTCCCACACCATATCTTCAGCGACCTGCTACTTTGCGCCGGCGGCCGGAACGAGCTCCGGCTTCACGGCCAGGATGTTCTCCGTGATCGGATACCGCTTCCAGATCACCCGGCTCCCGAGGAGGCCGGCGTCTTTGGGCGACAGGAAGGCCGCATCGGCAGGGCCCGGCGCGCTGGTGACGGGTTCGAGCCACTTCAGCGGCCGCGTCACCCGGTAGTACTCGAGGGAGGGCGCGAGCTCCCAGCTCGCCAGCAGAGTCAGGCCGCGACCGGTGGCCGCACTCCGGCTTCGGACGTCTTGCAGATCGCGGAGCATCTCCTTCGTGTCGGCGTCATGGTACTGGAGGATCGCGTAGCGCGTGTTCGCCGACGACACGCCGTGCGCCAGGCCCGCGGCGATGAGGACCCAACCAGCCGCCGCCGACCAGGCGCGGGAACCGTGCACGGGAACCGAGGCCGATTTCGACTTCGAGAACGAGCACGAGCAGAAAACACGGGAGCATCCACGCCGCGGTGCGGTTGATGAGGTAGGGCGTGCCGAAGAGCCCATGCTCAACCACGCTCGCCGCGCCCCCCATCACCAGGAGAAACGCCAGAGCGCGCAGCAGTGGAAGGGGGCCCGGCGGCTCCCCCGGACTCCGGCGCAGGACGAGAACGGTGCCGCGAGCGAGCACCAACCCGACCAGCGCAGCGACGACCGGCGTCAGCGCCGCGCTGTAGGGCTCGGCGTAGAGCCAGCACCGGATGAGCGAGACGACGGTGTCGCTCCAGAAACCCGTCTGGCCGCCGTAGTACAAACCCTCGATCGCGCGCAGGCGGGTGATCGCCGTGTGCGCGTAGAGACCCACGACGCCCGACCACACGGCCGGACCCGCGAGCGCCCGCACGAGCGCCGCGGCCCGTCTTCCAGGGATTTCGCCGAGGGCCTTTTCGCGCCGCCAGAGCCGAAGCCGCAGGGCCACCACGACCGCCGCAAACGGCAGGAAGAAGTTGAGGCAGGCCAGATTCGCGAAAACCGCTCCGGCCGCCAGCGCAATGGCCTGCGCCAGCCGTCGGCGGGCGATGGCGTCTCCGCTGCCCGGGTCCACGGCGGCCGCCAGCGCGGCGAGACTTCCGACGACGAAACCGATCGCCAAACCGTAGCCCCGCGCCAGCGAGAAAATCTCGAGCAGGAACGGGTTGAGCAGCAGCAGGACGCCGCCGAGCACTCTGGACGTGGAATGCCGAAGCCGTCTCATCAGGGCGAGCACGGCGGCGCCGTAACCGACGAAGGCGAGGACGTTGGGAAGGCGCAAGGCCAGCTCCGAGTTGCCGAAGGCCCGCGACGTCAACGTCATCAGGAGCGAGTTGAGCGTGTGGTTGTTGGCATCCGCGTCGCCGCCGAAGCCCACGATCGTGCTGAGCGGCGCGCCGACGAAATGGAAGAAGCTGTGGGCCTCGTCATAGGTGAAACCCACCGATGCGGCGCGCGCTCCGACGTAGACAGTCGAGGCGACGAGCGCGAGGCCCCCCGCCGCGCCCATCCAACGGATTCGCAACTTCGAACCTCCCATCATCAGGGGCCACCGCCCTTGACGAGCTCGAACGACGCGGCCGAGGCCGCGCCCCAGGCCCCGCCGGCGTCCGGCGCGACGGCGAGAATCTCGAAGGACACGCGCGAGGGGGCCGGAAGCCCCGCGCGCGTCAGCGGCACCTCGATCCAGCCGGCTCCGGGCGCGGCGGCGATGTCGTGGGAAAAGACTTCGCGGCCGTCGATCGAGACTTTCTCGAGAACGCGGCCCGGGAGACTCCCCGGCGCGTAGGGATCCTCGATGCGAAGGCCGAGAGGAAGCTCGGGGCGTCCCTCCGGGAGCACGCAGGTCACGCGGGCCGCTTCGCCGGGCACGGCCGTTGCGCCGTGCATCGCGATGCGCCCCCGGTTGAACGCGAGCGCCACGAGCCGGCCCTTCTCCATCGAGCATTCCGCGAAGGCCTTTCCCCCGGTAGCGCCAGCGGAAAGCGCGCGACACGGTGCGGCGCCTCGTCTTTCGCCACGGCCAGGGCCTGCAGCGGCGGTACGGCGAGGAGAAGCGCGGCCGCCACGGCTCCCGCGAAAGCCAACGAGAGAAGCCGCTGCCGGGCGCCGCGGAGGCCCGAGGCCGCGAGGGCAATCGCCAGAAGCTCCAGCGCGACGGCCGGAACCATCAGCCGGCCGAGCGGAGAAACGAGGGCCTGAATCGCGAACTTCAGCAACACCGCGGCGCACAGGGCGAGGATCGCGGGATCGCGCCGCACCAGCCCGACGGCCACGGCCGCGGCGAAGAATCCCTGGATCAGGGCCAGCTCCCATCGCAGCCGCGGTCCCCATCGCGCGTAAAACGCGGTGCTCGCGTCCCTGCGTTCGGCGGGCAGCGCCTCGTTGGCCCCCACGCTCCAGTACAGGTTGTCCGCATCGCTCTGGACACCGAGGCGCAGCCCGGCGACGGCGGCGCGAAAGACGTGGAAACGATAGCGGCGCTTCCACTCCGCCACGGCGAGTGGCCAGGACTCCTCCCGGAGGCGCTTCAAGTCCTTGACCAGATCGGGATCGAGGGAGGCCACATGCGGCGTCGGGTCGACCCATCCCGCCGCGGCGGAGCCCGGCACGGCGCTGCCGAGGACGCCGAGCCCTCCGTGCTCGGTCGTCAGCGCGAATCGGCCGCTCGCCGCGCGGCGCTCGACGGCCAGGACGAGCAGCGGAACGCCGGCCGCGAGCGCGAACGGCAACACTCGACGCCAGCGCAGTCCGCCCGCGGCCGGCAGCGCGAGGGGGAGCAGCACGACCAGCATTTCCTGGCGGATCCCGGCGCTCACCGCCAGGAGCACCCCGGCGGCTACGGGATAACCCCTGTCTCCCCCCTCGCGCAGCGCGCGGACTCCGAGGCAGGCGAGCGCGATCGAGGGAAGCAGCACCCAGTTCTCCTGCGCGACCACGGAGGAGAAGAAAACCTGCCCGGGCCAAAGCGCGAGCAGCAGCCCCGCCAGCATTCGCCAGCGGTACGCGAGGATCGGGCGCCACAGAAGGAACGGCAGGACAGGTGTCAGGCCCGAGACGATCGCGGTCGCCACGCGCGCCGCCGAGGCAGGATCGGCGGGAGCCGCGCGGAAGAGAACCGACAGCAGCAGCGGCAGCCCGGGGTTGAACTGCACCCAGCCCCATCCCGGAGCGGCCGGCCCCTGATCCCGGAGGCGCAGCCCGAAGTCGACGATTGCCCGGAAATCCGAGAAGGGTTGCGTGGGGAAGGCGGCCGCGAAGAGCAGCCGCAGGCCGACTCCGAGCGCCACCAGGGCGACGGCTCCGAGCGCTTCGCGGCGTCCAGTCACCCGTGCATACCCGTTTGTCGCGCGAAGCCTACAGGATCGTCGCTCGGACCCGGATACCCTAGGCGCCCATGAACGGGCGCGCGAGGTTTGTCCTGGCGGTGTCGGCGGCGTCCACGGGGCTGGCCACGGCCTGCTTTCTCGGCGGATTCCGCGGGATCATCTACGACTCGTTTCACTACCTCACGCTGTCCCGGATCATCTCGAGCGAAGGCCTCTGGAACCTGCACAGCCACTACCGCACGTACGGATATCCCCTCTTCGTCTCGCTCGTCACCGGCTTTCGCGACACGAGCGACGAGACCACGCGCGCACTGGTCTTCGCGGCGCAGCTCCTGATCTCTCTGGCCGCGAGTCTCTATGCGGCGCGCGTGGCCGAACGGGTGTTCGGCTCGCCGCGCTTCTTCTTCGGGACCTATCTCGCGCTGGCCCTGAACCCGATCGTCCTCATCCGGACGACCGAGCTTCTGTCGGATCTGCTTTCGGCGGTTCTGCTCGCGCTCGCGCTCTTCGTGTCCCTGGAGCGGCCCCGGACGACGCGCCGGGCTTTCCTGGCCTTTCTGGCCCTCGGGCTCGCGATCGCCGTGCGCCCGGCGAACCTCGCCGTACTGCCCGCGCTCGCGATCCTCTGGGTGATCCGCGGGCGTCTCTACGGCGATCGGATGCGGCAACTTCTTCTGCCGGCGGCCGCCGCCCTGGCGCTTTCCCTGGCGCCGCAGCTTTTCTCCAACGTCCGCGCCTACGACTCCTGGAATCCCCTCCTCGTCGAACGGCTGTACGCCAACCAGATGAACTGGGGCATGGGGATTCTGAAGTACGGAACGATCGTGGCCGACGGGGTCGAGCCTCGGCTCGTGTACCGCAACCCTTTCCTTCCGCCGGATGTCTCGAGCCCGCGGGAGTTCCTGGCGCGCTGGCCCGGCGATTACCTCAAGACGCTGGCGCTGCACGGCTTCGGCCTCGTCGACCAGGATCACGCCTTCACGTACATCCAGACCGCGCGGCCCTGGTACCGCTGGCCGCTGTCGCTTCTCAACTATGCGTTTCTCTTTCTGGCGCTCTTCGGGCTGGCGGCGGGCTTCCTGGAACGGCCGGAGGCGGCGCCCCGCCTGTACTTCGCCGGCGCCTACGTGGTGTCCCTCGCCTACGTCGCGATCTATCTGCCGGTCGCCGTCGAGAATCGTTTCTCGACGCCTCTCTATCTCGTGCTGGCCCCCGCGGTGGTTTCGGGCGTCGACTGGCTTTCCGCGCCGGCGTTCCGGCACGGTCCTGGCGGTCGCGATCGCCGGAGGAGGGTTCATCGCGATCTGCGTCCAGCTCTCGCTCTGGCTGTCCCGGCAGGCGCCGGGGCTGGCCGAACTCGCCGCTCTCGGCGGGCGATAGAGTTACCGACATGAAAAAGCTGACACTCGCCTTCATGCTCGCCCTCGGCGCGCTCGCCCTGGCCCCCGCGGACCCGCCCTACGACCTCCTGTTCGTCGGCGGACGCGTCGTCGATGGGACCGGCGCGCCCTGGTTCGTCGGGGACGTCGGCGTGCGCAACGGAAAGATCGCGGCCGTCGGCGCCCTCGCCGGCCGGGCCGCCACCCGCACGATCGACGCCACCGGCCTGGTGATCGCCCCCGGCTTCATCGACCTGCTCGGGCAATCCGAATACAACGTGCTCGTCGACAAGCGAGCGGCCTCCAAGATCACCCAGGGCATCACGACCGAGGTCACGGGCGAGGGCGCCTCGATCGCCCCGCTCAACGACGCGATGCTGGCCGAAGGCGCCGACGTCTATCGCCGGTACGGCTTCACGCCCGACTTCCGGACGCTGGACGGCTACTTCAAGACCCTCGAGCGCCGCGGCACCGCCGTCAACATGGCGACTTTCGTGGGCGCGGGCGGGATCCGCGACCTCGTCATCGGGAAGGCCGACCGCCGCGCCACCCCCGAGGAGCTCGCGCGCATGTGCGAGGCGGTTGACCAGGCCATGCGGGAGGGCGCGCTCGGCCTCTCTTCCTCCCTCCAGTACGTGCCCGACATGTACAACTCGACCGACGAGCTGACCGCGATGGCGAAGGTCGCGGCGAAGTACCGGGGGGCGTATTTCACCCACCAGCGCTCGGAAGCCAACGCCATCGACTCGTCGCTCGACGAGGTCTTCGCGATCGCGAAGGGCGCCAACATCCGCACCCAGATCTGGCACCTGAAGACGGCCTACAAGCGCAACTGGGGTCGGATGCCGGCCGTCCTGGCCCGGCTCGAGGCCGCGCGCGCCCAGGGCCTCGACGTCACGGCCAATCAGTATCCGTGGACGGCCGGCTCCAACGGGCTCGACGCGTGCCTGCCGCCCTGGATTCGCGAGGGCGGGCGCGAGGCCCTGCTCAAGCGTCTCGCGGACCCGAAGCTGCGGGAGAAGGCCAAAGCCGAGATGCTTCAGGACACCGACGCCTGGAGCAATCAATACCTCGGCTCCGGCGGCCCCGAAGGCGTCCTCATCGCCTCCGTCCTCAACACGGGCCTCAAGAAGTACGAGGGCAAGACCATCGCGCAGATCGCCGCCGAAGAGAAGAAGGACCCCCGCGACGCCCTGATCGACCTGGTCATCGCCGACCGGGCCAACGTCTACTGCATCATTTTCATGATGGACGAAGCGGACGTGCGCACGGCTCTTCAGAGCCCGCTGGTCGCCTTCTGCACCGACTCGGGCGCCGGAGCGACCGACGGCATCTTCGCCGAGGAGAAGTCGCATCCCCGGGGCTGGGCCTCGGCCGCGCGGATCCTCGGCCGTTACGTCCGCGACGAGAAGCTCGTGCGGCTGGAGGAAGCGATCCGCAAAATGACCTCGTTCCCGGCCGAGTCGGCGGGCCTGACGGACCGCGGTCTCGTGAAGGTCGGCTTCGCCGCCGACCTGACGGCCGTGGACATGGCGACGGTCAAGGACCTCGCGACCTACGAGGAGCCGCGTCGGTACAGCTCCGGGTTCCCCTACGTCGCCGTCAACGGTGTGCTCGTCGTGGACGGCGGGAAGATCACCGGTTCCGCCCCCGGCAAGGCCCTGCGCGGGCCGGGTTACGCCGGGCCGCGCTGAGGCGAAGGCCGCCGGACAGGCGCGCGCGCGGTCACTCCCCGAGAACGGGGATCGGTTTCGCCGTGGGGCGCACGATGCCGAAGGACCCGATCGCGTGCTTCTCGATGTGGGCCATCGCTTCCTGGACCGAATCGGTCAGGAGCAGAAGGTCGAGGTCGGTGGTCGAGATGGTGCCCGCGGCGCCCATCTTGGCGAGCAGGCCCATCAGCGGCCGGTAGTACTCGCTGCCCATCAGGACGACCGGGAAGTTCTCGATCATCTTCGTCTGGATGAGCGTGAGCGCTTCGAACAGCTCGTCCATGGTGCCGAGCCCGCCGGGCATGACGACGAAAGCGTAGGAGTACTTCACGAGCATGACCTTCCGAACGAAGAAGTGGTCGAAGATCACGGCCCGGTCGAGGTAGGGGTTGAGCTTCTGTTCCTCCGGCAGCCGGATGTTGCAGCCGACCGTGAAGCCCCCGGCCTCCTTGGCCCCGCGGGTGGCCGCCTCCATGACTCCCGGTCCGCCCCCGGTCATGACCGTGAACCCGAGCCGCGCCAGCGCATAGCCGACTTTTCGGGAAAGCTCGTAGTACGCGTGCTGCTCCGGGAACCGCGCGGACCCGAACACGGTCACGCAGGGACCCACGAAGTGGAGCGCGCGAAAGCCGCGGATCAACTCCCTCAGGATTCCGAGGACGGAGACGAGCTCTTTCCAGCGCGAGCGCGGGCCTTCCAGAAAGAGTCTCTCGGCGGGCGGCTCCTCGGCGGGAGCGACGGAGGCTCCGCCCGCCTTCGGCTCGATGCTACTCACGCCAGGGGCTCTTTACGGCGCACGGTTCCGATCGTAGCGCACGCTTGCGGGCGAGGAGCGCGACCACGAAGAGAGCACGGAGGACACCGCGGTTCGCCACGTCACAACAGCCGTTGAAGGCCCGGGGCCTTCGCCGGCGGGAACGTAACCGCTACGCCGGACGGCGGGCGACGGAGAGGCGGGCCTCGGCGAGCTCGAACCGCCCGCGAATCCCGTCGAGCGTGTCGACCCCGGCGGTCTTCATCTCCTCTTCGGCCTTTGCCCGCTCGCGCTCTGCCGCCGCGGCGTCGATCTCGCCGCTGCCCTCGGCCAGGTCCGCGAGGACCGAGACGCGGTCGTTCACGATCTCGGCGAAACCCGACGAGACCGCGAGGGCCTGCGAGCGCCCGGCCCGGCGAAAGGAGAGGACTCCCGTCTTGAGCAGCGTGATGAGCGCGGTGTGGCCCGGGAGGATGCCGAGGTAGCCCTCGGCTCCCGGCAGCTCCACCTCGTCGGCTTCGGTCTCGACGACCTTGCGCTCCGGGGTGACGACGAGAAGTTGCAGCGCCATCGTGTCCCTTACGCGACCTTCGCCAGCTGGGCCGCCTTCTCGCGGGCCTCTTCGATCGTGCCGACCATGTAGAAGGCCTGCTCGGGCATGTCGTCGCACTTGCCGTCCACGATCTCGCGGAATCCCCGGATCGTGTCGGCGATCTTGACGTAGCGGCCCTCCAGGCCCGTGAACTGCTGCGCGACGAAGAACGGCTGCGACAGGAACCGCTGGACCTTGCGGGCCCGCGCGACCGTCAGCTTGTCTTCCTCCGAGAGCTCGTCGATCCCGAGGATGGCGATGATGTCCTGAAGGTCCTTGTATTTCTGGAGCACGACCTGGACGTCGCGGGCGCACTTGTAGTGCTCCTCGCCGACGACGCGCGCCGAGAGGATCGTGGAGGTCGAGGCCAGCGGATCCACGGCCGGGTAGATGCCCATCTCGGAGATCGCGCGCGAGAGAACGGTCGTCGCGTCCAGGTGGGCGAAAGCCGCGGCCGGCGCCGGGTCCGTCAGGTCGTCGGCCGGCACGTAGATCGCCTGCACGGAGGTGATCGAGCCTTTCTTGGTCGACGTGATGCGCTCCTGGAGCTCGCCCATTTCGGTCGCGAGGTTGGGCTGGTAGCCGACGGCCGACGGCATCCGGCCCAGCAGAGCCGAGACCTCGGAGCCCGCCTGCGTGAAGCGGAAGATGTTGTCGATGAAGAGCAGAACGTCCTTGCCCTCGGTGTCCCGGAAGTACTCGGCCACCGTCAGCCCCGTCAACCCGACGCGCAGGCGCGCGCCCGGCGGCTCGGTCATCTGGCCGTAAATCAGCGCGGCCTTCGACTTGACGGGATCTCCCGGCGTGATGACGCCCGATTCCGTCATCTCGTGGTAGAGGTCGTTGCCCTCGCGCGTGCGCTCGCCGACGCCCGAGAAGACCGAGAAGCCGCCGTGGTGCATGGCGACGTTGTTGATCAGCTCCTGGATCATGACGGTCTTGCCGACGCCCGCGCCGCCGAAGAGGCCCGTCTTGCCGCCCTTGGTGTACGGCTCGAGCAGGTCGATGACCTTGATGCCCGTCTCGAACATCTCGACCGAAGTCGCCTGCTCGTCGTAGGCGGGCGGCTCGCGGTGGATCGGCCAGCGCTCCTTGGACTGGACGGGGCCGAGACCGTCGATCGGCTCGCCGATGACGTTCAGGATGCGCCCGAGGGTCTCGCGGCCGACGGGCACGGAGATGGGCTGCCCGAGGTCCACGGCCTTCATGCCTCGCACCATGCCGTCCGTTCGCTTCATCGACACGCAGCGCACGATGCTCTCGCCGAGCTGCTGGGCGACCTCCACGATGACGTCGATGGGCTGGCCGGTCTCTTTCCCGTCGTCCTCGACGTGGACGGCGTTGTAGATCGCCGGAAGCTTCCCCTCGGGGAACTGGATGTCCAGGACCGGCCCGATGATCGCGACGACCTTGCCGATGTTCTGCTCCGCCATGGTCTGCCCCTTTTCGATTATTCCAGCGCCGCGGCGCCCGAGACGATCTCGATCAGTTCCTTGGTGATTCGCGCCTGGCGGGCGCGGTTGTACGTCAGCGTGAGCCTGTCGATCATGTCGCCGGCGTTCTTCGACGCCGAGTCCATCGCGGTCATCCGCGCGCCCATCTCGGCGGCCGCCGACTCCGCCAGCGCCCGGAAGACGGTGAACTCGAGGTAGCGCGGCAGGAGCCACGCCAGGATCGTCGGCGCGTCGGGCTCGAAGAGATACTCGACTCCGGGGCCGGCGTTCGCGTCCTTTTCGGCGGCCGCTTTCGGAGCGAGCGGCAGGAGCCGGTCGGCGTGCACGACCTGGGACAGGATCGAGCGGAACTCGTTGACGACGATGTAGGCGGCGTCGATCCGGTCCTCGAGGAACTCCTGGGCCAGAAATTCGGCGATCTCCTTCGCGTCCGCGTATTTGAGCGTCGCGAAGATGCCCGAGTAGGTCTTCTCGGTCAGGGGGATCTTCCGCCGCCGCCAGAACTCGAGGGCCTTCCTCCCGACCGGGAGAAGGCGGACCTCCGTCCACTCGGGGTGGGCCGCAAGGAGCTGTCCGGTCGCGCGGTTGACGTTGGTGTTGAAGGCGCCGGCCAGGCCGCGATCGCCCGCGACGACCAGAACGACGACGCGTTTCTCCGGGCGCTCCGCCAGAAGCGGATGCGTGGCCTCGCCCGCATGCGCCCGGACCGAGGCCAGGACGTCGATCAGAAGCTTCGCGTAGGGCCGCGCCCCGATCACCCGCTCCTGCGCGCGGCGCAGCTTGGCCGCCGCGACCATCTTCATGGCCTTGGTGATCTGCTGCGTGCTCTTGACCGAGCGCAGCCGGCGGCGGATGTCGATGAGAGAAGCCATGATCCGCTAGGCCAGGACGGCCGTCGGGTTGTCCCTGGTGAACTGCTTCTTGAACTCCTCGATGGCCTTCGAGAGGGCTTCCTCGGTCGCCTTCTCGAGCTTTCCGGTCGCGACGATCGCCGAGAGGATCTCCTTGTGCCTGCTCTTGAGGAACTCGTGGAGCCCGGTTTCGAAATCCCGCACGGAGTCGACCTTGAGCGTGTCGAAGAAGCCCCTGGTGCCGGCGAAGATCGACGCGATCTGCAGCTCGACGTCCATCGGCGCGAACTGCGGCTGCTTCAGCAGCTCGACCATCCGCTGCCCGCGCGCGAGCTGGGCCTGCGACGCCTTGTCGAGGTCGGAGCCGAACTGGGCGAAGGCCGCCAGGTTGCGGTACTGCGCCAGGTCGAGACGCAGAGTCCCGGCGACCTGCTTCATGGCCTTGATCTGGGCGTTGCCGCCGACGCGCGACACCGAGATGCCGACGTTGACGGCGGGCCGCACGCCCGAATAGAAGAGATCGCTCTCGAGGTAGATCTGGCCGTCGGTGATCGAGATGACGTTGGTCGGGATGTAGGCCGACACGTCGCTCGCCTGCGTCTCGATGATGGGAAGGGACGTCAGCGACCCGCCACCTTCCTGGTCGGAGAGTTTGGCCGCGCGCTCGAGCAGCCGCGAATGGAGGTAGAAGACGTCGCCGGGGTACGCCTCGCGGCCGGGCGGCCGCCGCAGCAGGAGCGAGATCTCGCGGTACGCCGCGGCGTGCTTGGAGAGATCGTCGTAGATGGTCAGGGCGTGCTTCTTGTTGTAGAGGAACCACTCGCCCATCGCGCAGCCGGCGTACGGAGCCAGGTACAGCATCGGCGCGGGGTCGGAGGCCGTGGCGGAAACGATGATCGTGTGTGCCATCGCCCCGTTCTCTTCGAGCGTCTTGGCGACCTGGGCGACGGTCGACTTCTTCTGGCCGATGACGACGTAGATGCAGACGATGCCCTTGCCCTTCTGGTTGATGACCGTGTCGAGGGCGATGGCGGTCTTGCCGGTCTGGCGGTCGCCGATGATCAGCTCGCGCTGGCCGCGGCCGATCGGGATCATGGCGTCGATCGCCTTCAGGCCCGTCTGCACCGGCTCCTTGACGCCCTGCCGGTCGATCACGCCCGGAGCGATGCGCTCGACCGGGTAGAACTCGGTCGTCTGGATGGGGCCCTTGTCGTCGATCGGGCGGCCGAGGGCGTCCACGACGCGCCCGACGAGCGCCGGGCCGACCGGCACCTGGATGATCCGCCGCGTGCGGCGGACTTCCTGGCCTTCCTGGACGTGTTGCGACTCGCCGAGGAGAACGACGCCGACCTGGTCCTGCTCGAGGTTCAGGGCGAGGCCGAAAATGTCGTGGCCGAAGTCCACGAGCTCTCCGTACATGACCTTGTCCAGGCCGTAGATACGCGCGATTCCGTCGCCGACCGACAGCACCGTGCCCACCTCGGCCACGTCGATCGCTTTCTCGTACCCGGCGAGCTGCTGCTTCAGGATCGCCGTGATCTCGTCCGCCTTGATCTCCATCTCAGGCTCCCGTTCTCAAATGCGCCTGTTCCCGGAAGCGCCGGATCGCGGCTGCCGCCGAGGCGTCGAACACGTTGCTGGCCACGCGGGCCACGAAGCCGGCGAGAATCGCCGAGTCCACGTCGACCGCGAGCTTGACTTTTCCGCCCACCCGCGCCCCCACCGCCTCCTCGATCGACGCCCGCTCCGCGTCCCCGATCGGCCTGGCCACCGTGACGCGGCCGCGGACGATTCCCTGCAGCGCGTCGTGGGCCTCGGCGATCCCCTTGAGAATCTCCGCGCTTTCGAGGATCCGGTGGTGGGCGAGGACGACCTCGAAGAACCGCTGTCCGAAGGTGTCCAACCCGGCCCTCGCCGCGAGCCCGGCGATCGCCTTTTTCTTGGCCTCGCGGGGCACCGCCGGGCTCGCCAGAAAGGCGCGCAGGTCGCGATTGGACTCGATGGCGTCGGCCAGGGAGCCCGCCGCGGCCAGAAAGCCGGGGACGTCGTAGCCGGAAGGCGCCGCCTCGACGAACGCCCGCGCGTAGGGGTGCACGAAGGAGCTCATCGGGCGGACTTCATTTTCTGGACGCTCTCGGAGAGGAGACGCTGGCGGTCCGCGTCGGTGATCTCCCGGGAGACGATCTCGGTCGCCGCGGTGGCCGTCAGGTCGGCGGCCGCTTTCCGAAGCTCGTCTTTCGCGGCGGCGAGGCGCCGGGCGATTTCCTCCTGCGAATCCTTGAGGACTCGCGCGGCCTCCTGGCTGGCCCGCTCGGAGAGCGCTGTTCGCGCGCTCTCCCCTTCCGCCAGGCCCTGGCGGCGGACCTCCTCGATTTCGCGCTCGAGCCGGGTCGTGCGCTCCCGGATCTCGGAGGAGAGTTGCTGCACGGCGGCGCGCTGCTTTTCGGCTTCGCGGCGTCGCTCTTCGATCTCCTGCTGGCGCTTGCGGAACGTCTCGGCCATGGGCCGGGCGATGAAATAGAGGAGCACGGCGAAAAAGAAAACCAGGTTGAGGATCTGCCAGATCCACAGCGGAAGTCCCAGGAACGTCGCGGCGTGCGCGCCTTCTCCTTCGGAGAAAAGAAGGACGGCGGGCAGGGCGGCGGGAAGGCGCAGCAGAAAGCTCACGCGGCGAGCTTTCGCCCGAGGACCTTTTCGGCGAGCTCGCGGGCGAGGCTCCGGGCGCGC
Organism: uncultured Acidobacteriota bacterium; assembly: GCA_963829925.1. Lineage (GTDB taxonomy): Bacteria > Acidobacteriota > Thermoanaerobaculia > UBA5066 > Gp7-AA6 > DAHUXD01. The sequence goes on along the minus strand of CAWHKQ010000013.1, from coordinate 131,670 downwards.
TCGGGGAATTCCCGGGAAGACGCCGCGGCCTGCGCTTCGATCTCGCGGCTGCCGCGGGCGATCGCCTCGTTGGCCGCCGCCTGGGCCTCGGCGAGCTTCGCGTCCAGCAGCGCCGTGCCCTGGCCGCGCAGATCCTCCCGGGTCTTCAGCGCCTCGCGCCGCGCCGCCGACAGCTTCTCTTCTCCGGCGGCGACCAGCTTCTCGAGCGTCTGCAGGCTCTCGGTGTAGGCGCGCTGCGCTTCGCGCTCACCGGCCTCGCGCGCATCGAGGATCGCCGTAAGGGGAACGAAGAGATACCTCTTCAGGACCCAGCAGCTCGCCGCGAAGGCAAGGAGGGCATAGAGACTGGTGACGTTGGGTAGCTCGATCATGCAGATTTTTCGCCGACGGAACCGCGGATGAATAACACAGGAGCGTGAAAACGGGAAACCGAGAACCGAGCATGTCAGTCGCGCGCCCGGCTTCGTTCCGGCGCCATCTTACACGGTCACCCCGGGCGGCGCGAGGATCCCCGACTCGACGCGCGTGTTAAATAAACCTTGCGGATGCAGCTACTTGCGCTGCGCGGGCATTTCGACGATCCTCGGCGCCGCATCGGAAGACATGTCGCACGAGCCCTGGAAAAACGCGCCTTCCTCGATGCGCAACACCGGAGTCTGGAGATCCGCCGTGACCCGCGCGCGCGGGTGGATCTCGATGCGCTCGCTCGCGCGCACCGTTCCCTTCAGCGAGCCGTTGATCGACAGGCGCTCGACGTGGATCTCGGCGTCGACCTCGGCGGAGTCGCCCAGGATGAGCTCGCTGCCCGACGGGATCTTGCCCTCGAACTTTCCGTCGATTCGAAAGGTCTCCTCGAACGAGAGCTCGCCTTTCAGGTGGCTGCCCTTGTCCAGAAACCCGTTGAGAGTGGCGCCCTCGCCGCGTGATTTCATCGGATGACTCCTTCCGGTGCCTACTGCCAGTGATTCTTCATCATCTTCTCGAACAGCCCGATCAGCTCCTCTTCCGAGCCGAACGACAGCTCGATGCGGCCGCCGCGGCGCTTGCGCACGATGCGGACCTTCGTCTGCAGTCGGCGTGAAAGCTTCTCCTCGGCATCGCGGGTGAAGGGATCGCGGCGCTTGCCCTGGACGACCCGGTCTCCGGCGGCCATGCTCGCCGCGCGTTTCTCCGCCTGGCGGACCGAGAGCGCGCGCCGGAGGATTTCCTCGGCCAGCATTTCCTGGTCGTCGGTGGAGGCGAGGGCGAGCAAGGCCTTCGCGTGCCCCGCTGAAAGCTCGCCGGATCGCACCTTGTCCTTGACCGTTACTGATAACTTCAATAGTCTCAATGAGTTAGCTACTGTCGCGCGCTCTTTGCCGACCCGATCCGCGATCTGGTCCTGGGTGAGCTTGAACTGCTCGCGCAGGCGCGCGTAGGCCTCGGCCGCCTCGAGCGGATTCAGGTCCTCGCGTTGAAGGTTCTCGACGAGCGCCGCCTCGAGGAGGTCCTGATCGGAGCCTTGCTCTCGCACGGTGATCGGAACGCGCTCCAGTCCGGCGAGCTTCGCCGCGCGCCAGCGCCGTTCTCCCGCGACGATCTCGAAGCCCTCGTCCCGAGCTACGACGACGATCGGCTGGACGATCCCCTGCTCCCGAATCGACTGGGCGAGCTCCGCGAGCGCGCCATCAGCGAAGTCCCTGCGGGGCTGGAATCGGGAGGGCCTGAGCTGTCCGATATCGGCCTCGTTCGGACGTGTTCCCCGGGGAACGTCGTCCTTCCCGGGCAGCAGGGCCGAAAGTCCGCGGCCCAGAGCCGGCTTCTTGCCCAGAGTCATCGGGCCTCCCGTCTCTTCAGAAACTCCCGACCCAGTGCGAGGTAAGCCTCGGCGCCCCGCGACTTGATGTCGTAGGAGAGAACCGGTTTGCCAAACGAAGGGGCTTCCCCCAGGCGCACGTTTCTCGGGATCACGGTTTCGAAGACCCTTTCCCCGAAGTGCTGGCGAATGTCGTCGACGACCTGTCGGGCGAGGTTAGTCCGCTCGTCGAACATGGTCAAGACGATCCCCTCCATCGCGAGGAGCGGGTTGAAGGAGTTCCGGACGCGCTCCACGGTCTCGAGCAGCTCGGTGAGCCCTTCCAGCGCGAAGTACTCGGTTTGAATCGGGACGAGGACCGAATCGGCCGCCGCCAGGGCGTTGACGGTCAGGAGCGAGAGCGACGGCGGGCAGTCGATGACGAGGAAGTCGTACTGGCCCCGCACTCCGCCCAGGGCGAACCGCAGCTTCGCTTCCCGGTCCGGCTGCTCCACCAGCTCGATTTCGGCGCCGACCAGATCTCTCCCCGAGGGAGCGATCCAGAGATTGGGAAAGCCAGTTTCCCGGACGGACCCGGACATGCTGCCCCGAGGCCAGGGCCGTGTAAACGGTGTTCTCTTCGCGCTTCGAGAGGCCCAGCCCCGAGGTGGCATTGGCCTGGGGGTCGAGGTCGATGAGCAGGACCCGCTTGTCGAAGGCGGCCAGCGCGGCCGAGAGGTTGATCGCCGTCGTCGTCTTTCCCACTCCGCCCTTCTGGTTGGCGACGGCAACGATCAGGCTCATGCGGTGGGGGATTATCGGCCCGGAGAGCTACGAAAGAGAGGGAAATCTAGAGGCCGGGCCGTGTTCCACGTGGAACATGCCCGGATCGCCTTGCGGAAGACGGCGATCTCCCGCTTCGCCGAGCCGGGAATCGCCAGAGCTCGTTCCAGCGTGAACAGCGCCCTCAGCTCGTCGGCGAGCCCCGCTCGGCTGCGTCGTCCAGGCGAGAAGCGCCCCGCCGCTCGAGATGAAGCCGGCGTCGCCGATCCAGCTCCCGAAGCTCCCTACGGCCCGGGTCGTCGCAACGCCGAAAGTCTGCCCGCCGACTTTTTCGATCCGGTCCTCCACGACCTCGACCGGTGGGAGTTCCAGCTCGCGCGCGATGTGCCTCAGAAAGGCGGCGCGCCTCTGCCGGGGCTCGACGAGCGAGATGCTCAGGTCGGGCCTGGCAATGGCGAGAGCCAGCCCGGGGAATCCCGCTCCCGACCCGATGTCAACAACACGTTCCCCATGAGCAATTAGGCTCTCGCCGACCACGGATTCAAGGGCGTGGACGGCGAGCTCGCCGGGCGAAAGCTGGCCAGTCAGGTTGGTGTGGCGGCGCCAGCGGTCGAGCTCCGAGAGATACCGGGCGAGCCGGGCGAAGGTCGACGGGGGAAGCGAGAGGTTGAAGACGGGGGATTCTGCGCGGAGAAGTTCCTCGAAGCGGTCAGGAAGAAGCGGCGTTTCCGCCTCGCGCGACATGAGCCGAGATTATCGCGACGGCCGCAGGTGTGACCCCGGGGATGCGCGCCGCTTCGCCGACCGTTCGCGGCCGCCTCCGGGCGCACTTTTCCACGACCTCGACGGAAAGGCCCGGGATGCCGGCGTAGAGGAAACCTTCCGGGATCAGTCGCGACTCCAGGGGCCTCAACTTCTCGAGGCGTTCGTTTTCCCGCCGAATGTAACCCTCGTAACGCACCCGGCTCTGGAGGATCGAATGTTCGTCCCGGCTCAGCCCTTCGAAAATCTCGGGCGCCAGTCCACTCAGGCCGAATACGTCTAAGTCATTACGCTGCAGTAGTTTATAAAGCGACAGCGGGTTCTCGAACTCGATACCCAGCTTTTCGGCGCAAAGTCTCGCGGCCCTTCGCCGACGGCGTCAGCACGCGCGCGCGCAACTGCCCCTCGGCCGCGCGCAGCCGCTCCTCGCTTCTCATCGCACGAACGTAATCGGCCTCTCCGATCAGGCCCAGCCGCCGGCCGTGTGGCAGGAGCCTCGGCAGAACCGTGTCGACTCCGAGCAACAGGCGGTACTCGGCGCGCGACGTGAAGAGCCGGTACGGCTCATCCAGCCCGAGCTTCGTCAGGTCGTCGATCATGACGGCCGCGTACGACTCCGAGCGCTCCATCACGAAGGGCTCCTCCCCCGTGACCGACAGCGCCGCGTTGACACCCGCGACGAGCCCCTGCGCCGCGGCCTCCTCGTAGCCGGACGTGCCGTTGATCTGACCCGCGAGAAAGAGACCCGGCACGTCGAGGGCTTCGAGCGAGAGCCGAAGCTGATCCGGAAAGACGAAGTCGTACTCGACGGCGTAGCCGGGCCGGATCATCCGCGCGCGTGTGAGACCTGGGATCTCGGACAGGATCGCGCGCTGCACGTCTTCCGGCAGGGAGGTCGAGAGACCGTTGATGTAGATCTCTTCGGCGTCCCAGCCGTCCGGCTCCAGGAAGATCGTGTGGCGCTCCTTGCCGGCGAACTTCACGACCTTGTCCTCGACCGAGGGGCAGTAGCGCGGGCCGATTCCGCGGATCTGCCCCGAGTACATGGGCGAGCGATGCAGGTTCTCGAGGATGAGCGCGTGCACGCGAGGATTCGTCGCCGTCAGCCAGCAGAGCGCCTGGCGCTCGGGCAGCCGCTCCGTGCGGAACGAGAAGGGCGTCGGAGGATCGTCGCCTTCCTGCGGGACGCAGGCCGCGTAGTCCACGGTGTCGCGATCCACGCGCGGCGGGGTTCCGGTCTTGAAGCGGCCGAGGCGCAGTCCCAACCGCCCGAGCGCGGCCGACAGGCCCGTGGCCGCCGTTTCGCCGACGCGTCCCCCCGGGGTCTGCCGCTCCCCCGTGTGCATCAGACCGTTGAGAAACGTCCCGGTCGTCACGACGACGGCTTCCGCCTCGATGCGCTCTCCCGCCGCGGTCGTGGCGCCGCGCACGCGACCGCCCTCTTCGACGAAGCCCTCGGCCATCCCCTCGACCAGCGTCAGGTTCGGCGTCGCGGAGAGGCGGGTTCGGGCGAGGCGAGCATAGAGCCCCCGGTCGCACTGGGCGCGGGGTCCCCACACCGCCGGACCGCGCGAGCGGTTGAGCACCCGAAACTGGATGCCCGCCGCGTCGGCGAGCTCGCCCATCAGGCCCCCGAGCGCGTCGATCTCCCTCACGAGCTGCCCCTTGGCGAGCCCGCCGATCGCGGGATTGCAGGACATCCGGCCGATCGCGGAAAGCGACCCGGTCAGGAGGGCCGTCCGCCGGCCCATGCGCGCCGCCGCATGTGCGGCCTCGAGGCCCGCGTGTCCGCCTCCGACAACGAGGACGTCGTACTTCACGCCGCGGATTGTCTCGCAAAAGGCCCGTCGGGGCTTGTTAGGATTCCAGACAACGCGAAGGTGCCGTGCGCTCCCTCACCGCTCGTGTCTTCGCCGTTCTCTCCGTCTCGTCCTGTCCAGCCGGCTCGCGGCTCAGGAACCCGAGCTTCAACCCCGAAGCGGATACGGAGACGATCTCCAGGTCGTCGTCGTCCCCTTCACGCGCTTCGTGGGCCTGAACACCAGCTCGGCTTATTACAGCTCGTGTTGCTTTCTCGGACTGGCCGGCGAGCGCTGGGCCTCCGACGATGTCCTCATCGCGGAGATCGACGCGGGTCTCATTCCCAACGGGGCGGACCTGGAGCAGATCTCGTTCTACGTCCTCGACACCGACGGGGGCACGAACGTGAATTTCGACGGCCGAATCTGCCGGAGCTGGGTCGACGTCGACGGCAACAACCTGGATGGGGACTGTCCTTTCGACGTCAACACGTTCGGAGCCCCGGGCCAGACCGTCGTCGGCGGTGATCCGAACCTCCAGATCCGCTATCAGTTCGACGTCGACAACGACGGCACCGAGGAGGTCGTCCACCATATGCTGTGGGCCGGGTTTCCCGACGGGAACCTCTCAGGCGAGATACGCCTCCGTTCGGTGCGATTGCAGTACCGGCGCCAGGTCTCGCCGGCTCCGGTCTCGGCCACGTTCGGAGACGTCCCGACCGGGCACCCTTTCTTCCAGTTCGTCGAAGCCCTCGCGGCCTCGGGCATCACCGCCGGCTGCGGATCCGGCAACTACTGTCCCGATGCACCACTGACCCGCGGGCAGATGGCCGTTTTCCTGGCGAAGGCTCTGGGTTCTCCACTGGCCCGCGCCCCCCGGCCCATGATCGAGGGGCGCAAGCGAGTTCGAGTTTCACGGGAGGCATCATGAAATCGGGCAAGCGCTCTCTTTTTATCGGGACTCTTCTGCTCGTGCCGGCGCTGGCGGCGGGGCAAACGGAGGCCGCGGCAAGGGCGGCCCCCAGCGGCTTCGGGGTCGACGACCTCCAGGTCGTGACGCTCTCCCACCTCGCTTTCGTGCCGCAAAAACTCGACGCAGACTTATTTTTCCCTTTGCTGCGTTCCCGATTCGTACCGCTATCCCACCTCGGGCTTCAAGACGTTCTTCCTCCCGATCGACGCGAGCCTGATCCCGAACGGCTCGCGGATCGAGGAGATCAATTTCTTCATCGAGGACACCGCTCCGGCCGTCGACGCCAACTTCGGAGGCTATCTGTGCCTGAGCTGGACGCGTCTGGACGGTACGGCTCGCAACGGCGATTGCCCGTTTTCCGCGGCCTCGTTCGCGAGCCCGGGCGACACGGTCGTCACCATGACACCGAATCTGACGGTGGAGTACGAGAGCGACGTGGACGCCGACGGAACGGACGACTCGGTCCGCTACACGCTGGCCGCCCAGTTCGGCTTGAACGCGGTTTCGGAGTTCAGCGGGGACATCAGGCTGCGCGGAGCCCGCATCCTCTTCCGGCGGCAGATCTCTCCCGCGCCGGGCACCGCCACGTTCGGCGACGTCCCGAACGATCACCCGTTCTTCCAGTTCGTCGAGGCTCTGGCGTCTTCGGGCATCACGGCCGGCTGCGGATCCGGCAACTACTGCCCGGACGCTCCGCTGACGCGCGGGCAGATGGCCGTCTTTCTGGCCAAGGCGCTCGGCCTGCACTGGCCGGCTCCCTGCGCCCGGACTCCGGGTGACCTGACCATTGCTATCTTTTCCGGGCAAGACCCGGGCCGGAATGGGCGGCCTGCGCCATGTCTGGAGGAAGTCATGAGAGTTCGCTTGAATCGAGGACAACCATTCGTCTTCGGTGGGGAGCGTCTTGCTCGCGCTTCGCCGCCACGCGACTCTTTCGCCCGCGCAACAGGAGGCGCTCGATCGAGCGCCTCGCGAGTCCATCGTTCTCCCGAGCGGCGCGGTCGTCTACCCCCAAGGAATCGATCCGGATCTGCTCGCTCCCGAGAGCGGATTCGGACCGGACCAGCACGTCGTCAACATTCCGTTTTCACAGTTCTCGGCGCGCGGTACCGGAACCTACGCCGGCCTCTGTTGCTCTGGCCCCGGGGCCGGGGCCCGGTGGCCCAACAGCGGCAGTAATGTCCTGGTGGCGGCGATCGATGCCGGCCTCGTTCCCAACGGCGCCGACCTGCAGCAGGTCGCCTTTTACTTCCAGGACACGAACTCCGCTGTCAATTCGAACTTCGCGTTCTATGTCTGTCGCACCTGGGTCCACGCCGATGGCTCCGGCCCGGGCGGCGACTGCCCGGTTTCGGCCTTTTCATCCGGCTCCCCCGACGATACGGTTCTCACGATCGACCCGAACCTTGCCGTGCTCTACCGGGACGACGTCGACAAAGACGGCGGAAGAGACGAGGTCAGCTACCTGGTCGTCGCCTGGTTCGGAGTCAACGGAGAGCAGGTGTACGACGGCAGCCTCCGGCTGCGTCAGGTCCGGCTGCTCTACCAGCGTCAGGTATCACCCCCTCCGGTCGTCGCCTCGTTCGGCGACGTGCCGACGAACCACGTGCTCTTTCAGTTCATCGAAGCGCTCGCGGACTCCGGCATCACCGCCGGTTGCGGCTCGGGCAACTTCTGTCCGGACGCTCCCCTGACGCGCGGCCAGATGGCGGTCTTTCTCGCGAAGGCTCTGGGCCTGCACTGGCCTGCGTTCTAGAGAATCTACTTTCCGATACAGAAGGTCGCGAAGACGCGGGCCAGCACGTCGTCCGACGTGGTCTCCCCGGTCAGATCCGCAAGCGCGTCGAGCGCCTCGTGGCAGTGCGTGACGGCGTACTCGGGCGAGAGGCGGGATTCGAGCGCGGCGAGCGTGGCGGCGGCCGCCTGGCAGGCTCGCTCGACGAGATCCTTCTGGCGCAGAGAGCCCAGGATCTCGGAGGATTCCTCGGTGCTCACGTCGGCAGCGATCGTCTCGGAGAGGAGGCACCGGAGCTTCTCGCCCGCGTCAGGCGCGAGGCCGCACAACCGCACGGCGCCTTCGACGGGAGAGTCCTCGCGGCGCGCGGTCCGACTTGTTGGCCACGAGAATCCGCGGCTTGCCGTCGAGGCTCGCCAGAATCGCGGCGTCTTCCGCTCGAGAACCCCACGCTCGCGTCGTAGACGTAGAGCACGGCGTCCGCCTTCTCCCCTTCTTCCCGCGCGCGCTCGACGCCGATTCGCTCGACGACGTCGGTGCTCTCCCGCAGACCGGCCGTGTCGACCAGCGTCACGGGGACGCCGCCGATGTCGACCAGGGACTCGAGCGCGTCGCGCGTGGTGCCGGGGATCTCGGTCACGATGGCCCGCGCGCTGCCCGAGAGCGCGTTGAAGAGCGTCGACTTGCCGGCGTTGGGCCGGCCGAGAATCGCGACCCGGCAGCCGCTCGCGAGCAACCGGCCCGTCCTGTAGCTCGCCGCGAGCCTGTCGAGGGCATCCCGCGCCGACGCCAGCCGCGCCGGGACGGAGGGGTCGACGGCCTCGCCCGCGTCCTCGGAGAAGTCGATCGCGGCGGCCAGGCCGGCGGCCGCGGAAAGGAGGTCCTCGCGCACCTGCGCCAGCCGCGCCGAGAGCGCCCCCTCCAGCCGACCCGCCGACACCCGGGCCGCCGCCTCCGTGCGCGACTGGATCAGCTCGTTGACGGCCTCGGCGCGCACGAGGTCCATCTTCCCGGCGCGGAACGCCCGCTCCGTGAACTCCCCCGGCCGAGCCGCGCGCGCCCCGGCGGCAAGCGCCGCCGCGATCAGCCGCTCTGCCACGGCCGGGCTGCCGTGCACGGACAATCTCCGCGACGTCCTCGCCGGTGAGGGACCCGGGCCCGGCGAAGAAGGTTGCGAGCCCGCGGTCGATCGGCGCGCCGGCGGCGTCGCGAAAACGAGACGAGGTAGGGCCGCCGCTCGCGGGCCGACGCGGGCAGGCGCGGCGCCAGAGAGCTCAGGATTCTCCGCGTGTCGGGTCCGGAGAGTCGAACGAGGGCGATCGCCGAGCGGCCCAGAGGCGTGGCCAGGGCCACGATGGTGTCGAGAAGGGAGTCGGAGGCGGCCCGCATGGCGGCTCAGCGTTTAGCGGCCCTTGAGTCGAACCTCCACGCGTTTGAGGAACCCGTCCCCTTCGCTCTGCGTCTCGACCTCCGCGTCTTCGGAGAGCGCCAGGTGCACGAGCCGGCGCTCCCAGGGGGCGAGCGGCGGAAGCAGGTGGGGCTGTCGCGAGCGGCGGACCTCGTCGGCGGACTGGCGGGCGAGCTCCTCGAGCGCCTCCTTCCGGTGCGCGCGGAAACCCTCGGCGTCGAGCCTGCGGGTGCACCGGTCGGCCGAGGCGCTTGGACGCGATGCGCCCCACCAGGACCTCGAGACCGGTCAGGCCCTCCCCTTTGTTGGCGAGCAGAGGCTCGACGTCGTCGCCGAAGAGCTCGAAGAGCAGCTCGTCGCTCGAGGACGGGCGCCGCTTGGTCTCGACGAGAAGGCCGGCCGCCGACAGAAGCTCCGTCAGCGTCGACTCGGCGAGCGCGACCGCCTCGGCGTCCGTCGCGCCGGGCAGCGGCGCTTCCCGCGCCGTCCGCGGCGTCTCGAAGGCCTCGGCTTCGCGTTTCGCTCTCGTCGGGCTCCGGCTCGCGGCTTCCGGCTTCCGGCAGGCGAGTCTCCTCCGCGCCCTCCACCTCGATCTCCACCACCCGGCCGCCCCAGAACGACTTCTCGTCCCGGATGACGCGGTACTGGATCTCGGCCGCGGTCTTTCCGAGCGCCCGGGCTGCCGCCTCGACGGCCTCGGGCTCGGTCTTCGCTTCGTACCTCATCGGCTCCTCCCGCGGCTTACGCGCGTGCCTGTTTGAGCGCCTTGGCGGGCTTGCCCGGCGGCGGCGCGTCGTCTTTCACGATCCGGTTCATCACGAGCTGCTGCACGATCGTCAGCAGGTTGGAAAACAGCCAGTACAGAACGAGTCCCGAGGGCATGTCCTTCAGGAAGAACCCCCAGACGACCGGCAGGAACATGAAGACTTTCTTCTGCGTCGGGTCCAGCGTCGACGGCGTCATCGCCTGCTGCGCGTACATCGAGATGATCATCAGGATCACCAGCACGTAGGTGTGGTCGACCGCCGAGAGGTCCTTGATCCACAGAACGAACGGCGCGTGCCGCAGCTCGATCGTCCGCGAGAGGACGTTGTAGAAGGCCACGAGGATCGGCAGCTGGAGCAGGATCGGCAGGCACCCGCTCATCGGGTTGTAGCCCTCGGTCTGGTACAGCGCCATCAGCTCCGCGTTCATCTTCGTCCGCTGCGCCGCGTCGGTCTTCGCTTTCTTGTACTTGTCGCGGATCGCGTTCATCTTGGGCGCGAGCTTCTGCATCTTCTTCATCGACGTGTAGCTCTTGGCCGTCAGGGGGAAGAGCAGCGAGACGGATGATGAACGTCACGATCAGGATCGCCAGGCCCCAGTTGCCGACGTACGCGTAGGTCTTCTTGAGCATCCACAGGAGGGGCTTGGCCAGGACGCCGTACCAGCCGAAGTCGACCGTGCGCTCGAGCCCCAGCCCGTAGCTCTCGAGGATCGAGACGTCCTTGGGGCCGAAGAACGCCGAGCAGTCGAGCGTCCCCTGTCCGTCGAGGCCGACGGCGAGCTCGACGGCGGGCTTGCCCTCCGGGCGGGGCACGGAGAAGCTGTAGAGCCGGGCCGTGGCGGGCGTCTTCGGCACGAGGACTTCGAGGAAGTAGTTGTCCTCGATGCCCGCGAACCCGCGCGCCGGAACCGTCCACGTCTGCGACTCCGCCTTTCCGGGCGCGACGACCTCCAGGCCGTCCGTGGTGGCCGCGACGGCGGAGGCCGGCATGACATAGCTCGACGCGCGCTCCTTCTCCGTCGGGTTGCGCAGGCCGGGGCCCACGAGCACGGCGAAGGGCGGCCCGGTCACCGTCGTCTTGACCTCGAAGAGATACCCGGCTCCGATCCGGATCTCCTTGGAGATCGCCATCGCGCCGTCGGCCCATCGGAAGCGCACCACCTTGTCGGACTCGCGCTCGACGACGAAGAGAGCGGCGGCCGCGCGCTTGGTGGCCTCGGCGTCCTTCGGGAAGTCGACCGCGAGCGGGCGCGGCAGGCCGGGAAGATGGCGGACGAGCTCGAGCGGCTTGCGCTGGTCGTCCAGGTGCGCCTTCAGGACGAAGGACGTCAGGACCGCCCCGCGGTTGGAGAACGTGGCCTGGAAGACGGCGTTCGAAAGAGTCGTCGAGGATTCCGCCTCGGCCGTCTCCGGAGCCGCCGGAGCGGGTGCCGCGGGCGACGGTGGCCGTCGACGCCGACACCGAGGGGCCGGCCGCGGCTCCCGGGGAAGGCGAGGCGGACGCGGCCGGAGTGGGCTCCGACGCCGGCGTCGAGACGCTTGGCCGACTTGGGCGAGACCCACTCCCAGAGGAGCAGGACGGTCAGAGAGAGGCCGGCGGCGAGCAGGAGACGTTTTTCCATCAGGGCTCCTCAGGGCACCGGGTCGAGCCCGCCCCGATGGAACGGGTGGCACCGCAAGAGGCGTTTGGCGGCCAGCGCGCTTCCGCGGACCAGCCCGTGTCTCTGGATCGGCTTCCCGCGCGTACACCGAGCACGTCGGCTCGAAGCGGCAGGCGCGGGGCAGAAGGGGCGACAGGAAGCGCTTGTAGGCGTCGAGGAGAGCCGCCGCCCAGCGGGCCGCGAGGCTCACGGACGCGGAAGCCGGGACAGCGCCCGCGTGACCCCCGCGCGATAGTCCTCCAGGAGCTCCGTGAACTCCGCGGCGGACGCCGACGGCCGGGCGTTGATCACCAGAGAGAGGGCGGCTGCCGGCAGCAGAGATGCGGTGACGGCGAAAGATCTCCCGCAGGCGGCGCCGGACGCGGTTGCGCTCGACCGAGCCCCCCACGCGCCGCGGGACGGAGATCCCCAGTCGCGGGGCGGCCGCCGGGTGCTCCGGCGAGCAGGAAGACCTGGATGTGTCGTCCGGAAACGCGCACCCCGGAGGCGTAGCACTCTTCGAATTCCCTGCGTTTGCGGAGGCGGTCGTCTCGGGAGAAGGTCTCGGAGACGACCGGGCCCGAGTTCACACCGTGAGTCTTTTGCGCCCCTTGCGCCGGCGGGCGGAGATGATGGCGCGCCCGGCCCGGGTCCGCATGCGGACGATGAAACCGTGCGTGCGCTTGCGGCGCCGATTGTTGGGCTGGTAGGTGCGCTTCATAAAGAGGGCGAACTTCTAGGGGGGGGTGGGTGGGAAGTCAAGTCAAACCGCCGATCGGCTCCCCGCGCAGGTCGGATTCCCCGCGACGTCCGGGCTTCGAAACTCGCATATACTCCCCGCCCCCCGGAGACCCACAGGCCTTCCACAGCTGTGGAAATCTTGTGGAAATCCAGGACGCCGCCATGACCGAGATCTGGAGCTCCATCCTCAAGCAGGTCGAGGACAAGCTCGACCCGAAGGAGCTGAAGACCTGGTTCGGGCCGACCCGCCAGGTGCAGTTCGACCAGACGGCGGGCGCCGGGGTCCTGACGGTCTCGGTCCCGTCCCGGGTTTTCGCCGACTGGATCGCGTCCAAGCACGGGGCCCTCCTGGCGCGCGAGGCCGCCGCCGCGGGGTTTCCGGAGCTCGAGATCCGCTTCGAGGCCGGCAGCGGCGAGCCCGCGGTCGCCGCGACTCCCCCGGCCGCCACCGCCGCGCCGCGGCCCCACCCCGCCAACCCGCGATTCACCTTCGACAACTTCGTCGTCGGCTCGTCCAACCAGTTCGCTCACGCCGCCGCGCGCGCGGTCGCCGAGTCCCCTTCCCGGTCGTACAACCCGCTGTTTCTCTACGGGGGCGTCGGACTGGGAAAAACCCACCTGATGCACGCGATCGCGCAGGAGATCCTGCTGCGCAACCCCGACGCCCGCGTGCTGTACCTCTCGGCGGAGCGCTTCCTGAACGACCTGATCAACGCCCTGCGCTTCGAGAAGATGCACGAGTTCAAGCGCCGGTACCGCGAGCTCGACGTGCTGCTGATGGACGACGTCCAGTTCATCGCCGGAAAGGACTCGACCCAGGAGGAGTTCTTCCACACCTTCAACGCGCTGCACGACGCCCAGAAGCAGATCGTCGTGACCTCCGACGCGCTGCCCAAGGAGATCCCGACGCTCGAGGAGCGGCTGCGCTCCCGGTTCGAGTGGGGGCTGATCGCCGACATCCAGCCGCCGGACCTCGAGATGAAGATCGCGATCATCCGCAAGAAGGCGGCCGCCGAGAAGACGGACATCCCCAACGACGTGGCCATGTACATCGCCGGGCACGGTCAAGTCGAACGTCCGCGAGCTCGAGGGCCGACTGAACCGGGTCATGGCCTTCTCGTCCCTGACCGGAAAGCCGATTTCCGTCGAGCTGGCGCGGGAAACGCTGCGGGACATCATGGGAACGGAGGAGCACCGGGCGGTCCCTTCGGAGATCCTCAAGACCGTGGCCTCCCACTACGGCCTGCGTGTTTCGGACATGAAGGCCAAGTCCAACGCCAAGCCCGTGGCCTTTCCGCGGCAGGTGGCGATGTACCTGTGCCGGAAGCTGACCGAGTTGTCGTATCCGGAGATCGGGCGCCTGTTCAACGACAAGCACCACTCGACCGTCATGCACTCCGTCGAGAAGATCGAGCACATGATCGAGGACGACGCCGATTTCCGCAGGGTCGTGGAGGGGTTTCTGCAGCCCTACCGCTGAGAAAGTCGAGAGCCGCCGGCGGTTTTCCGCGGAGGCGTTTTCCACACTCCGCGGCCGTGTCTCACAGGGTCCGCGATCTGCGGAAGACCGGGAACGGGATCCACAGGGAGGGCATCAATTTCGACCCCGTTTTTATTGGCTTTTTTGCGTGTTCCCGATTCTTCATCGCGCCTACAAATACGGTTAAATGTGATAGACTTTTTTCTCTTTCCGGAGGTGCTCGAGTCCCATGGAATTGACGTTACGGCGGGGTGACTTCTTGAACGAGTTGACCCTCATGCAGGGAGTCGTCGAGAGGAAAAACACCATCCCGATTCTCTCCAACATTCTTCTCAAGGCCGCCGACGGACACCTGAGCTTCACCTCGACGGATCTCGACCTGACTCTGCTCTCGCAGGCCGAGGCCAAGATCTCGCGGCCGGGCAGCGTCACGGTCCCCGCCCGGAAGCTCTTCGATCTCATCCGGAACCTGCCCGAGGCCGACGTGCGCGCTGAAGCTGATGGACAACCACTACCTCGGGCGTGACCTGCCAGCGGTCGAGCTTTCGCCTCGTGGCCCAGCCGGCCGAGGACTTCCCGACGGTCCCGAAGGTGGAAGCGAAGAAGGGGGTTACGTTCCCCCTGGATCTATGGAAGAGACTGACCCGTAAGGTCTTATACGCCGTTTCCGCCGAGGAGACGCGCTTCCAGCTCATGGGCGCGCTGCTGAAAGACAAGGGCAAGGAGTACGAGCTCGTCGCCACCGACGGCCACCGCCTGGCCCTGATCAATTTCCCGAAGGAAGACGCCAAGGCCACGATCCCCAACGTCCTGATCCCGAAGAAGGCGCTGGCCGAGATCCTCAAGATGGACGGGGGAGCCGATGCGCGCCTGGAGATCCGCCACTCCGAGAACCATCTGCTCTTCACGGTCGGCAACCGGCAGCTCGTGGCGCGCCTTCTCGACGTGAACTTCCCCGACTACGAAAAAATCCTCTCGAAGAACAACGACCGCGTGGCCATCGCCCCGACGACGCGCCACCAAGGACGCGATTCGCCGCGTTTCGCTGTTTTCCTCGGAGCGCTCGCGTGGCGTGAAGCTCTCTTTCGAGAAGGGACTCCTGACCGTCGCTTCGGCCAGCCAGGAGCTCGGCGACGGAACACGAAACGCTCGACGTCGCGTTCGAAGGCGAGCCGCTTTCGATCGGCTTGAACGCCCAGTACCTCCTCGATTTCCTGGAGGAAGCCGAGACCGAGAGCGTGCGCCTGGAATTGAAAGACGAGAACACTCAATGCCTCTGCCAGCCGGAGGGAGGCATCGAAGGCGCCTCTCGATACCTGTACGTCGTCATGCCGATGCGACTCTGACCTTCGAGGTGGGACAGTACCGCTTGTTGCTTTCCGAGATTTCCAACCAGGGCTTTCGCAACCTCTCCCCTGACCCCGTCTCTCTTGGCGAGGGTGTAACTCTGATCACGGGAGAGAACGCGCAGGGCAAAACGAACCTCCTCGAGGCCGCGGCGCTCGTGTGCGGGCAGCGCTCGTTTCGCGGCGCCGCACTGTCCGACATGGCGCGCGACCACGCGCGTTTCGCGGTGGCCGCGCGCATCGAGGGGCCGCGGCGGATCGGACCGCCTCGAGGTTTCGTGGTCGAGCGAGGAAGGCCGGCGACTTCCAGCGCGGCGGCAAGCCGGCGGGGTTCCGCGACGTGTCCTCGGCGGCGCCGGCAGTCTTCCTCGGCCCCGAGCACAAGGAGCTCCTGACCGGCGGCCCCGCGGTGCGCCGCCGGTTTCTCGACCGGCTGGTCCTCGGGCTCAAGCCCGCCGGCGGCGACGATCTCGCGCGCTACGCGACGGCCCTGAAGGAGCGCAACTCTCTGCTGCGCGAGCGCCCGTGCGGGCCGCCCGGCCGCGGCAGGGGGAGATCGAGGCGTGGACCGAGGAGCTGTGCCTGGCCGGCGTCGGCGGTGCGCCGCCACCGCAACGCCGCGCTGGCGGCGCTGGGGAGAGCAATTCCGGGACCTCGCGCGGGCGGCCGGAAGCGGCTACGCGGCGATCCGCGTCGACGCGACCGGCCTCCGACGAGTCGCCCGAAGCCCTGCGCGCCGACTGCCAGAGGCTCCTGTCGGTCGAGCGCCGGCGCGGGTATTCGCTCGCCGGCCCTCACCGCGACGACCTGCTCTTCCGGCGCGAGGGCCGGCCGCTGGCGGCGCAGGCCTCGGCGGGTGAGATCGCACAGGACCGTCGCGCTCGTCAAGCTCGCGGAGTGGACGGCTCTGCACAAGGCTTCGGGCGAGCCGCCTCTGTTCGGCGCAGACGACTTCGACGCGGGCCTTTCGGAGGGCTGGGTGGAGGAGTTCTTCGACGCGCTCCCGGAAGGCGCGTCGGTGCTGCTGACGACGGCGGCGCCGCCGGCGCGCTGGGCACGCCGCGCGGCGGCCGTGCTCGAGGTCCGGGCGGGGTGCGTTTCGGGGCCGCGCGGCCTGCGCGCGGTCGAGGCCGCGGGAGTCCGATGAGCAGCAACGCCTACACCACCGACTCGATCAAGCTGCTCAAGGGCCTCGAGGCCGTGCGCAAGCGCCCCGGCATGTACATCGGGGACACCGACGACCTCTCGGGCCTCCACCACATGGTCTTCGAGCTCGTCGACAACTCGATCGACGAGGCCCAGGTCGGCTACTCCGACCACGTCGCCGTGACCATCCATGCCGACAACTCCGTCACCGTCGAGGACAACGGCCGCGGCATCCCGGTCGGCATGCACAAGGAGCACAAGCGCGAGACGCTCGAGATCATCATGACGGACCTGCACTCGGGCGGAAAGTTCGACGACAACTCCTACAAGGTCTCCGGCGGCCTCCACGGCGTCGGCGTGTCGGTCGTCAACGCGCTCTCCAAGAGGCTGGAGGTCGAGGTCCGTCGCGAAGGGAAGGTCTGGCAGCAGGCCTACGAGCAGGGATGTCCGACCGCGCCGATCAAGGCCGTGGGCACGTCCAAGAAGACGGGCACCAAGATCACATTCTGGCCCGACCCGAAGATCTTCTCGGTCACCGAGTTCCACTTCGACAGCCTCTCGCAGCGGCTGCGCGAGCTCTCGTTCCTGAATCCGGGCGTGCGCATCTCGATCGTCGACGAGCGCAGCGAGAAGCGGCACGACTTCGCCTACGAGGGCGGAATCAAGATCCTTCGTCGAGCACCTGAACAAGGCCAAAGAGTCGATCAACGACAAGGTCATCTTCTTCAAGGACGTGCAGGAACGGCACCGGCGATCCCAAGCGGGACGCCGACAAGGAACGCGTCGAGGTCGCCCTGCAGTGGAACGAGGGATACGCCGAGACGCTGTTCTCCTTCACCAACACGATCAACAACCGCGACGGCGGCACCCACGTCGAGGGCTTCAAGACCGCGCTGACGCGCGCGATCCAGAAGTACGCCGAGCAGAACGGGGCCACGAAGGCCCTCAAGGAGACGACGCTCTCCGGCGACGACTGCCGCGAGGGACTGACCGCGGTCATCTCGGTCAAGGTCCGCGACCCGAAGTTCTCCTCGCAGACCAAGGACAAGCTGGTCTCCTCCGAGGTCAAGACCTGGGTGCAGCAGGTCGTCTACGAGAAGCTCGGGTCCTATCTCGAGGAGAACCCGCGCGTCGGGCGCAAGATCGTCGAGAAGATCGTCGAGTCGGCCCGCGCCCGCGAGGCCGCGCGCAAGGCCCGCGAGCTCGTCCGCCGCAAGGGCGCCCTGGACTCGGGAGCGCTGCCCGGCAAGCTCGCCGACTGCCAGGAGAAGGACCCGGCGTTCTCCGAGATCTTCATCGTCGAGGGCGATTCGGCCGGCGGCTCGGCCAAGATGGGCCGCGACCGCCGCTCCCAGGCGATCCTGCCGCTGCGCGGCAAGATCCTGAACGTCGAGAAGGCGCGCCTCGACAAGATGCTCGCCTCCGCCGAGATCCGGACGCTGATCACGGCGCTGGGCGCCGGCATCTCCACGGATTTCGACGCCGGGAAAGTCCGGTACCACAAGATCATCATCATGACCGACGCCGACGTCGACGGCTCGCACATCCGGACGCTGCTCCTGACGTTCTTCTTCCGCCACATGGCCGCGATCATCGAGAAGGGCTACCTCTACATCGCGCAGCCGCCGCTCTACAAGGTCGCCGAGGGCAAGAAGGAGACGTACCTGAAGGACGAGAAGGAGATGTCGAAGTTCCTTCTCGGCCGCCTCGGCGAAGACCGGTCGCTCACCTCCGAGATGTCGGGCGCCACCGTCGCCGGAGCCAGGCTCGCGGCCCTCCTCGAGAAGATGGAGGAGTACCGCACGCACGTCGCCAAGCTCGGCATGCGCGGCATTCCCGAGGGCCTCGTGCGCGCCCTGCTCGACCGCGGGATGACCTCCAAGGCGGAGTTCGCCGACAAGAAGAAGGTCGAGGAGCTCGCCAGAGCCGTGCGGGCCTTCGGCGTCGAGAAGGCCGAGGTCGTCGCCGACGAGGAGCACTCGGGCTGGGCGCTCGAGATCACGCGGCGGGTCAACGGCGTGCCGCGCTCGGCGCGGATCGACGCCGAGTTCGTCTCGGGCTTCGAGTTCAAGCGGATCCGCGAGACCGCCAAGGCCATCGGCGGCTTCCTGGACGGCCCGTACGTCGTCACCAAGAACGGCGACGTCGAGAAGCACGAGACGCTGTCCGCGGTCGTCGACGCGGTCTACGAGTCGGCCAAGAAGGGCCTCGTGATCAACCGGTACAAGGGCCTCGGCGAGATGAACCCGGAGCAGCTCTGGGACACGACGATGAACCCCGAGACGCGGCGCCTCCTCCAGGTCGCCGTCGAGGACGCCGTCGAGGCCAACGAAGTCTTCTCGATCCTGATGGGCGACGCCGTCGAGCCCCGGCGCGAGTTCATCGAGCAGAACGCGTTGAACGTGAGGAACCTGGACATCTGACGAAGTCATCCTGAGAGAAGCGAAGGATCCCGGACTCGAAGCCCGGAGCTCCTCGGGCTGCGGCCCTCGGGATGACAGGTGAAAGCATGAGCTCCAATCTCCTGACCCCCGACGAAAAAGTTCCCGTCACGATCGAAGACGAGGTCCGACGGTCGTACCTCGACTACGCCATGTCCGTCATCATCGGACGGGCGCTGCCGGACGTGCGCGACGGGCTGAAGCCCGTCCACCGCCGCTGCCTCTACGGCATGTGGGAGCAGGGCAACCTGCACAACAAGCCGTACCGCAAGTCCGCCCGCATCGTCGGCGACGTCCTCGGCAAGTACCACCCGCACGGCGAGAGCGCGGTCTACGACTCGGTCGTGCGCATGGCGCAGGAGTTCTCGCTGCGCTACCCGCTCGTCGACGGCCAGGGCAACTTCGGCTCGATCGACGGCGACAACGCCGCGGCCATGCGCTACACCGAGGTGCGGCTGACCCGCCTCGCGGCCGAGATGCTGGGCGACGACATCGACAAGGAGACCGTCGACTGGACGCCGAACTACGACGGGTCGCTCCTCGAGCCCCGGGTCCTGCCGGCGAAGTTCCCGAACCTCCTGGTCAACGGCTCGACCGGCATCGCCGTGGGCATGGCGACGAACATCCCGCCGCACAACCTCTCGGAGGTCATCGACGCCACGGTCGAGCTGATCAAGCATCCCGACGCCACGCTCGGCCAGCTCATGCGCAAGCTCCCCGGCCCCGACTTCCCCACCGCCGGCTTCATCCACGGCGCCGAGGGCATCCGGGACGCCTACAAGACCGGCCGCGGTCCTCCAGATGCGCGCCAAGGCGATGATCGAGAAGGCCGCCCGCGGCGACAAGGAGTCGATCGTCGTCACGGAGATCCCCTACCAGGTCAACAAGGCGAAGCTGATCGAGCGGATCGCCGAGCTCGTCAACGAGAAGAAGCTCGAGGGCATCGCCGACCTGCGCGACGAGTCCGACCGCGAGGGCATGCGCATCGTCGTCGAGCTGAAGCGCGGCGAGAACGCCCAGGTCATCCTCAACAAGCTCTACGCGCTGACCCCGATGCAGTCGACCTTCGGGATCATCTTCCTCGCGATCGTCGAGAACCAGCCGCGGGTCCTGCCGCTGCACGACCTGCTCCGCCACTTCATCGACCACCGCAAGACGGTCGTCATCCGGCGCACGCAGTTCGACCTGAAGAAGGCCGAGGAGCGCGCCCACCTGCTGCGCGGCCTCGCGCTGGCCCTCGCCAACCTCGACCTCGTGATCAAGATCATCCGGGCGTCGAAGGACCCGAAGGAGGCCAAGGAGCGGCTGATGGCCGAGGTCTCGATGACCCGGGCCGGCCTCGAGAAGTTCATCGGGACCGCGCTGACCGACGCCGCCGCGAAGACGAAGGGCACCGAGGTCCTGCACCTCGACGACGTGCAGGCGCAGGCGATCCTCGACATGCGCCTCCACCGGCTGACGGGTCTCGAGCGCGAGAAGATCGTGGCCGAGTTCAAGGAGGTTCTGGCGCTGATCGCGAAGCTCAAGGAGATCCTGGGCTCCGAGAAGCTGGTCCTCGAGATCATCGTCGAGGAGCTGCAGCAGATCAAGAAGCAGTTCGGCGACGAGCGCCGCACCGAGATCGTGGCCGAGGCCTCGGACATCGACATCGAGGACCTGATCGTCGAGGAGGACATGGTCATCACCGTGTCCCGCGGCGGCTACATCAAGCGCTCTCCCCTGTCGCTGTACCGCGCGCAGCGTCGCGGCGGCAAGGGCCGCATCGGCGCGACGACCAAGGAAGAGGACCTCGTCGAGCACCTCTTCGTCGCCTCGACGCACGCCTACATCCTGGCGTTCACCTCCACGGGCCGCATGCACTGGATCAAGGTCTACGATCTGCCGCAGCTGGGCCCGGCGACGCGCGGCAAGGCGATCGTCAACCTCCTGAACCTCGGGCCCAACGAGCGCATGGTCGCGATGGCGGCCACCAAGGATTTTCCCGACGAGCGCTACCTCGTGTTCGCGACGAAGAACGGCCTCGTCAAGAAGACGGCCCTCTCCGCGTACTCCGAACGTCCGCTCCGGCGGGATCATCGCGATCAACATCGAGGAGGGCGACGAGCTGCTCTCGGTGCGCATCACCGGCGGCGACGACCAGATCTTCATCGGCACCCGCCAGGGCATGGGCATCCGCTTCTCGGAGAAGGACGTCCGGCCCATGGGCCGCGACACGACCGGAGTCATCGGCGTGACGCTCCGGAAGGAGAACGACTTCGTCGTCGAGATGGACGTCGTCGACGAGAAGGCCCACCTGCTGTCGGTCACCGAGAAGGGATACGGCAAGCGCTCCGAGGTCACGGAATACCGGTACCAGGGCCGGGGAGGCTCGGGCGTCATCAACGTCAAGGTCACCGACAAGAACGGCGCGGTCGTCGGCATCAAGTCCGTCACGGACGCCGACCAGCTCCTGCTGATCACCGAGCGGGGCCAGCTGATCCGCATCAAGGTCAACGGCATCCGGGAGACCGGGCGCGCCGCCCAGGGCGTCCGCGTCATCCAGCTCGAAGAGGGAGACCGGGTCGTGGGCCTGGCCAAGCTCGCCGAGAGCGACGACGGCGAGGAGGAAGCCCAGGCCGCGCTTCCCGGCACCAGGTCGGATGAGCCCGGAGGTCCGTCTGGCTCGAAGAAACCCGGCACCCCGTTTCTCGACGAGGAGTAGTTTTCGGGACGAGCGCCCCGCGCTCGAGGACGGCTCGAAAACTTCCCGGATTTCGCGGCGCGTAGCAAGGAGGCATGAGAACGTCTGCCGCGGCCCTGGCTTTCCTTGTCGCCGCCTCGTCGGCTCCCGCCCGCGCGTTGGAAACCGCGACCTTCCGGGCCGACTCCGGGCACTCCGGCGTCTACCCCTCCGGCGCGGGACCGGCGCTCGCGAAAGTGCTCTGGAGCTTTCCGACGCAAGGGCCCGTGCGCGGCTCCCCCGCGGTCGCCGGCGACGCGGTCTACTTCGGCAGCGGCGACGGCCACCTGTATGCCGTCGACGCGTCGAGCGGGCGGGAACGCTGGCGGGCGAGCCTCGGCGGCGCCGTCGCGTCCTCGCCCGCGGTCTCAGACGGGACCGTCTTCGCGACCAGCCGCGAACGCTTCGTGACGGCTCTCGACCTCGCGACGGGAGCGGTTCTCTGGCGATTCGAGGCCGGGCCGGATCTTCCGTTTGCCTGGGGTTGGGATTTCTGGCTGTCCTCGCCTGCGGTCTCTGGCGGGAAGGTCTACGTCGGCAGCGGCGACGGCCGCCTCTACGCTCTGGATGCCCGGACCGGACGCCCGGTCTGGTCCGCGGCGACGGGCGGACGGGTCCGATCCTCCCCCGCGGTCGCGGACGGCGTGGTCTACGTCGGCAGCATGGACGGCAGGCTGTATGCGCTCGACGCCGCGACCGGAGAACGCCGCTGGGTCTTCGAGGCCGAGGGAGCGTCTCTGGACTCGAAGAAGTTCGGGTTCGACCGAACCTCGATCGTCTCCTCCCCCGCCGTTTCCGCCGACTTCGTCTTCGTTGGATCGCGCGACGCCCGCCTCTACGCGGTGGACCGGATGAGCGGGCGTCAGCGCTGGAGCTTCGCCCACACGGTCGACTCCATGGAAGGCCAGCCGGCGCTCAGCTGGGTGCTCGGCTCACCCGCGATCGCCGGGAATCGGGTCTTCGTCGGGAGCTCCGATGGCCGATTCTTCCAGGCCGTGCACGCCGGCACCGGAGAAGAGGTCTGGCGCTTCAAGACTCCGAAGAACGTCCTGTCGTCCGCGGCCCTCTCGGGCGGGCAGCTCTTTTTCGGCGGCGAGGACGGCCACCTCTTCGCCCTCGACGCGAAGACGGGTGTCGAGCGCTGGCGCTTCCGAACGGACGGCGCCGTCATCTCCTCGCCGGCCGTTCGCGAAGGCGTCGTCTACTTCGGCAGCGACGACGGCCGCCTTTACGCCCTGGCCACCGGGCCCATGCAGCCGGCCGCGCGGACGCGAAAAGCGGTCTACTGGAAGGACGCCGGGCCGCAGAAGTGGTTCCAGGGAGACGTCGCCGCGAGGGATTACTTCCGGGCCGAAGGCTACGAGGTCCTGGACCCCGACGGGCTCGCACGCTTTCTGGCCGACACGGCCGCGGCGCCGCGAGCGGTTCTCGTCATGGCGAGCGACCTGCTGCCGGCGGCCTCGATCGCAGGGGCGGCCGGCCTGAGCCCGCTGCGCCGTTACCTGGCCGGCGGAGGCCGGGTCGTGTGGCTGGGCCTGCCGCCCGACTGCTTCGAGTACGACCAGAAGACCGGCGACCCGATCAAGTACGACCCGTCGCGCACGACGCGCCTCCTCGGCGTCGACCACTCCGTCGGCAGCTTCGACTGGATGGGCGCGACCGCGACCGCGGACGGCCGGCGCTGGGGCCTGCCCGAGTGGGGCCTGACGGGATTCGGCGTGCCTCGGGGCGACGTGACCGCCGTTCTCGCCGTGGACGAGTTCGGCCTCGCGAGCTCCTGGGTCAAGAGTTTCGGGGGCCCGCCGGGCTCGGGTTTCGTCCGGCTCTGGGGCCGGGAAGATCCGGTTCCCGACCTGTCCTGGGTCCAGGCGGTCGCCGAGCACGTGGAGTAGAGCCTGGCGGCTCGTCTGGCGCGCCGGGCCTGCAGGGCAGCCTTTTCGCCGTCATCCCGGGCGAAGCGAGGGATCCCGGACTCGATACACGAGTAAGGCGATACTCCCCGACACGCCGGCAAGAAGGGGCCCTGAGGCGTAATAGTATTCGGCCTCCTATGCGCTTTTTCTTGGACGGGACCAGTGCGGAGGAGGCCCGCCGCATCAAGGATCTGGGGATGCTCGACGGCGCCTGGCTGTCGGTCGCCAGCGCCGAAGCCGCCGGCATCGAATATCGCAAGGCGGTGCGGGACCTGGCCTCGGTCGCCGACGGGCCGGTGCTCGTCGAGCTTTCGGCGGACGACGCCAAGGGGATGTACAAGGAAGCCCGTGAGCTGGCCAAGCTCGGCAAGGACATCGTGATCCGGCTGCCGCTGAAGCCGGAGGGCATGCGCGTGGCGCGGCTCCTCGCCCAGGACCAGATCGCCATCTGCGCCTCGGGCTGCCACACGGCGGCCCAGGCCCTGATCGCTGCCAAGGCCAACGTCAGCTACATCGCGCCCGCCGTGGGGTCTCTCGACGACGTCGGCTCGATCGGCATGGACCTCGTCGAGCAGATCATCCGGGTTTACGACAACTACGGTTTTCAGAGCCAGATCGTGGTCTCCGATGCCCGCAATCCGATTCACGTGCTCGACGCCGCGCTGATGGGGGCGGACGTCGTCGCGTTGCCGGGACCGGTGGTCGAGCAGCTCTTCCGCCATCCGCTCTCGGAGGACCTGCGAGCTGGGAAGCCGTCGTGAAGCCGTCGGCGGACCGGATCCTGTATCTGGCGAAGGTGATGCTGAAGAACTTCAAGGACAGCCGGAACCTCGAGCAGAAAGCGGACGACGAGACCGCCCGACGGGCGGTAGTCCGGGAGCTGACCGACAGCTTCCAGGAGCTCGACACGATCGAGGAGAAGGTCAAGGCCTCGCTCGCAAAGCGCCGCAACGTCTCGGAGAAGGACCGGGAGTTCCTGTTCTCGCGGTCTCTGGAAGAGGAGCTTCGCAAGCACGGCGCCTGAGCCGACGCCTGCCACGCCATCTAAACACTGATACAACTGGGTTTATAGTCCGTCAGGGGGGCATCCGCTCTTTCCCAAAACCTGCTTGCCGGAGCCAGGAAGCCCGGTGACAATTGGCCTGATGGCAGTCCAATTGGATCTGGCTCAGATTACGGTAGATCGCTCGGGGGCAACTCCCCTGTCCGAGCAGGTCTACGCGGCGATCGAGCGACGTATCGCCGGCGGACTGCTGCCCGAGAACAGCCGACTTCCGACCACGCGAGAGCTCGCGGCTGCGCTCGGGATCAATCGGGGCACCGTCCAGGCCGCCTATCGGCGGCTCCAGAACGAAGGGCTCGCCGAAGGCCGCGTCGGCAGCGGCACGGTGGTGCGCGGCCCGCGATCGGAGGCGCCCTTCCGCGTCAGCGACCTGGTCTCGCGCCGCGTCGCCGAGATGCCCGAAGAGTCTTCCGTCGTGCCGACTCCCCCGCTCGGCGCGGACTTCTCGCGCCTGGCCCCGGACGAGACGTTCTTTCCTCTCGAGGAGTTCACGCGCACGCTGGCCGACGTTTGGAGCCGGCGACGCGACCTCTGGCAGTACGCTCCCCCGCTCGGCCTGGAAGAGCTTCGCCTCGAGATCTCCAGGCGCCTCTTCGAGAGCGGGATCACGCGGCCGCCGGAAGAGATCCTGGTCGTCAGCGGCGCGCAGCAGGGGCTCGACCTCCTCTTCCGCACCTTCGCCGACCCGGAGGACGTCGTCGCCATGGAATCGCCGACGTATTCGGGAGCGCTGGCGCTGGCGCGACTGGCCGGGGTTTCGGTGCTGCCGCTGCCGATGGACGCCGACGGGCCGGACGCGCGGCCCCTGCACGGGCGCCGCGTCAAGCTCGTCTACGTCATGCCGGAGCGGCAGAACCCGACGGGCATCACGA
Organism: uncultured Acidobacteriota bacterium; assembly: GCA_963829925.1. Taxonomy (GTDB): domain Bacteria; phylum Acidobacteriota; class Thermoanaerobaculia; order UBA5066; family Gp7-AA6; genus DAHUXD01. The sequence goes on along the minus strand of CAWHKQ010000013.1, from coordinate 106,309 downwards.
CGAGCGAGGAGAGGCGCCTCCTGCTCGCCGAGGCCGCTCTCTCGGCCGGCGCGCTGCTGGTCGAGGACGGTTACGAGGAGCCCGAGTCGGGCATCGCACCGCTGGCGGCCCGCCATCCGGATCGCGCGGTCTGGCTCGGCACGCTCTCCAAGGACCTGGTGCCGGGCTTCCGGATCGGATGGATCGCGGCGGCGCGCCCGATCATCGAGCGGCTGGCGCGGGTCAAGCAGGCCACCGACTTTCAGACGCCGGTACCGCTCCAGGCGGCGGTCGCCGCGTTCCTGCGCGCGGGCGCCGACCGGAAAGCGCGCGCGGCGCGAGCCGAGGCCGTGACCCTGCGCGTCTCCGCGGCGGCTCGTGCCCTCCGCGAGCGCCTGCCCGAGGTTTCCTGGTCGGGCGGTCAGGGGGCGAACTCGCTTTTCTGGCTGCAACTGCCCGAGGGACTGTCGGGACGCCGGGTCGCGGAGGCCGCGGCCGCGCGGGGCGTCGCGGTCACGCCGGGACAGGACTTCGATCCGAAAGGGGAGGACCGCCCCAACGTGCGGCTCTCGGTCTCGCGCGTGGAGCGGCGGGACATCGAGTCCGGAATCGGGCTTCTCGCCGAGGCGGTGCGGGAAGTGGAGTCGAGATCTCGAGCGGCGCTTTCGGCGCCGGTGGTGTGAAGGCAAGTCGACAGTCGACGGTCAGCCGTCGACAGGGGAGACAGACATGAATCGCGAAGAGTCGTTCCGGTTGAAGGTCGGGCTCGCGGAGATGTTGAAGGGCGGCGTCATCATGGACGTCGTCAACGCGGAGCAGGCAAAGATCGCGGAGGCGGCCGGCGCGGCCGCCGTCATGGCGCTCGAGCGCGTCCCCGCCGACATCCGGCGGGACGGGGGAGTGGCGCGCATGTCGCCCGTCTCCAAGATCCGCGAGATCCAGCAGGCGGTCTCGATTCCCGTCATGGCCAAGTGCCGCATCGGCCACCTGGCCGAAGCCCGCGTGCTCGAGGCGCTGAAGGTCGACTTCATCGACGAGTCCGAGGTCCTGACTCCCGCCGACGAAGAAAACCACGTCTACAAGCACGACTTCGCGGTGCCGTTCGTGTGCGGCTGCCGGAATCTCGGCGAAGCGCTGCGACGCATCGGCGAGGGAGCGGCGATGATCCGCACGAAAGGGGAGGCCGGCACGGGCGACATCGTCCACGCCGTCAAGCACCTGCGGGAAGTCCACCGCGAGATGAAGATGCTCACGCAGTTGTCCAAAGACGAGCTGATGGCCGCGGCCAAGCGGCTCCAGGCGCCTTACGAGCTGGTCGTCGGGGTCGCGGAGACGGGCAAGCTCCCGGTGCCCAACTTCGCCGCCGGGGGAATCGCCACGCCCGCGGATGCGGCCCTCTGCATGCAGCTCGGCGCCGAGGCCGTCTTCGTCGGCTCCGGCATCTTCAAGTCCGATGATCCGGAGAACCGCGCCCGCGCCATCGTCAAGGCCACGACCCACTGGCGGGACGCCAACGCGCTGCTCGAGGCCGAGGAGTCGCTCGGCTCGGGCATGAAGGGCATCGAGGCGGCGAGCCTGTCCGAAGAGGCGCAGCTCCAGACGCGCGGATGGTGAAACGCGGCGTCGCGGTCCTGGCGCTCCAGGGCGACTTCGAGGCGCACCGCAAGGCGCTCGACGAGATCGGCGTTTCCAGCTTCGAGGCGAAACGGCCGGCGGACCTGTCGGGCGCCGACGGCCTGATCCTGCCGGGCGGAGAGTCGACGACCCTGTGGAAGTTCTTCGAGATGGAGCCCTGGGAAGAGGCCTTCCGCGCGTTTGCCGCGAGGGGAGGGCCGATCCTCGGCACCTGCGCGGGCGCGATCGTCCTGGCCCGGGAAGTCGAGAACCCCGCCCAGAAGAGCCTGGGGCTCCTCGACATTTCGGTCGCGCGCAACGCCTATGGCCGCCAGGTCGACTCCTTCATCGGCGAAGTCTCCTGTCCTTCGCTCGGCGCTCCGATGCCGGCCGTCTTCATCCGAGCCCCGAAGATCCTCCGCGCGGGGCCCGGCGTCGAGATCCTGGGACGGCGTGGAGACGAGCCCGTGCTGGCGCGGCAGGGGAGGATCGTCGCCGCGACGTTTCACCCCGAGCTGACGGCGGACCGGCGCCTTCATCGCGCGATCTTCCTCCCCCGGGAATCTGCGCGGAGAAGCGCATGAGCCTGGTTTCCGTCGAGGCGCGCGATCCGGTCGTCGTCCTGACTCTCGACCGGCCGAAAGCCAACGCGTTTTCTCCCGAGCTCGTCGAGGAGCTGTCCGCCGCGTTCTCCTCCAACGCGAAGGCGCGGGCGATCGTTCTGACCTCGGCGCTGCCCGGGATGTTCTCGGGCGGATGGGACCTGCCCCTTCTGATCGGCCGGAAACGGAAGGCGATGGAGGAGTTCGTCGGCGCGTACTGCGACCTCGTGCGGCAGATCTTCGTCTTCGGCGCCCCCGTCGTGGCCGCTCTGCCGGGTCACGCCATCGCCGGAGGACTGATCCTGGCCATGGCGGCCGACGAACGGATCGCGGCCCAGGGCAAGGCGAAGTTCGGGCTTTCGGAAGTCGTCCTCGGCGTCTCCGTTCCGCAGTGCCTGATGGAGCCTTTTCGGCACGTCGTCGGGACACGGCACATGGAGCGCCTGGCCGCGACCGGGGAGAACGTGGACGTCGAGCGCGCCCTCGCGATCGGCCTCCTCGACCGCGCCGTTCCCTCCGAAACGCTCCTCGAGTCGGCCGTGGAGCGCGCCCGCTTTCTCGCGGGACTGTCCGGACCGGCCCATGCCGCGATCAAACGGCGCAGCCGCTCCGCCTCGATCGCGCGCTTCGACCAGGCCCGCAGCCACGATCCCTTCCTGGATTTCTGGTTCGGCGAAGACGCGCAGTTCCGGATCAAGGACCTGGTTGCGAGGCTCACGGTCAACCGTCCGTGATCCCGGTCGACGACGTTCTCGAGGCGCTCGACCTCTCGCGGGCCGAGCCCGGCAGCGGGTTTCTCGAGGCCCTCTTCGTCCGATTCAATTCCAAGGTCCCCTTCGAGAACGCGTCGAAGATCCTTCGCGATGCCGAGGTCGCGGATGCCGACCGGAAGCCGCGCACGCCGGACGTCTTCTGGGCCGATCACCTCGAGCGGGGCACCGGGGGCACCTGCTTCGCGCGCGTGGCGGCCTTCGACGCGCTGGTGAGCGCTCTCGGATTCCGCTCGCGGCGGGTCCTCGGGCGGGTGCGCAACGACTACGACCACGCGGCCCTGCTCGTCGAGAGCCCGGCGGGGGAGGTGATCGCGGACGTCGGATTCCCGCTGTCGGCGCTGCTCCCGGCCCGGCCCGGCCTCGTCGAGACCGCCCTCGGCGGCATGCGCGCCACGGCGACCCCGCGAGGCTGGCACGTCGCCTTCGAGGGCGGCGTGCCCGAAGGCTCGCGCGAGATCGAGATCTTCGTTGCCTCCGTTGCAGAGGAGGAGTTCCGCAGCCGATGGCGGAGCACGTTCCGGCACCCGGCGCTCTTTCTGAAAGAGGTCTCTCTGCGCGCGGATCGCGGGAACCGGGCCCTGTCTTTCGCGCGGGGGGAAGTGCGCGTCGACGACCTTCACTCGAGGCTCCGCGTGCCGCTGCCGGCGCCCCGGGACGCCGCGCTGTCCGAGCTCTTCGGCGTCGATCGGGACGTTCTGGCCCGAGCCTTCGCAGCGGCCGGAAGCCCGGGGCCCTCTTCGGCGAACGCGGCGCTGACGGCCTACCTGGAGACCGACGCCTCGCCCGAGGCGGCTTTCGCCGCGATCGCCTCTCCGGACGGATACCGGCGGCTGGTCGGGGGAGTCGCCGACGTCGTCGACGAAGGGAGAACCGCGTCGGGTTACCGGCTGCGCCTCTCGGCCGGCGGCGGCGAGGCCGGGGCGACTCTCGAAGAGGAGATCACGCCGGACCCGGACGCCTACACGGTCGCAGTCGTCCGGCGCGGCGCAAGCTCCGAGTCGCGGTCCTCCTGGCGGGCCGAAACGCGGGAGGGGAAGACCTGGCTCCTTCGGGAGGCGGCGCTCTCGGGAGCCCGCGAGGACCTGCTCCGCAACGACTCCCTGCGGGGCCGTCTCGCCGGGAGTCTCGCCGTCGACCTCCTGGCCTGGGCCCGGATGCTCTGACGCGCCTGCCTAGAACCGAAACGACCTCTCCGACTCGAGCAGGCGCAACCTCGGCTCGCCGAGAGCGTCCACCTCGCGCCGGATGCGCGACAGCGACGGCGGCTTCATGTGGTACAGGTAAACCGGAACGCGCGCCGGCGCCTTGGCGATTTCGGCCGGCAGGAGGCGGGGCGTCAGGTGGCACGAGGCGCGCGCCACGGCGGACTGCGAGTCCGAGAAGGACACTTCCAGAAAGATCGCCTTCAGGTCGCGCACGCGCGCGGCGCGAGCCCAGATGCCCGTCGTGGGCATCGTGTCGCCCGAGAAGAGGATCGAGCGCCCCGGCTTGGACACCAGGTATCCGTACGCGGGAACCACGTGGTCGACGGGGAGGGCGATGAAGCTGACGCCGCCGGCTCGAAACGGGCGGCCCACGGCGATGGGACGGAAGACTACGGTCGGGTTCCGACGCGAGGGGAGGTGCCGGAAGTCGGGCCAGGTCGCGTCGTTGAAAAAGTGGCGGGAGAGGGCCGTGAGCACTGGAGCCGGGGCGGCGATCTCGAGCGGCGTGCCGCGCCCGTACAGGTTCTCGATCAGGAACGGCAGCGACGCGGTGTGATCGAAGTGCGCGTGGGTCAGGACGATGCGGCGGATCCGGCGTTGCGCCGAAAGGGGCAGGGCTTCCGTGAGGCTGCCCGCGTCCAGCGCCGTCTCGCCGTCGACCAGGAATGTCGTCATCCGGAATCCCGGCGCGGAGCCCCCGTAGGGCCCGAGGACGCGAATCGCCAGCGATTTTCGTGTGGCCACGCGCCGCCGATTGTAAACCGTCGCCGCAGCGCTGCGCTACGGATCTGCGCCCTTCGGGCGCACCGGCGAGCGGCTCGCGCGGATGCGCGCTCGACCGCTCGCCTGATCCTTCGCTCCGCGCTCGCTCCCGCGGCGCGCGCCTCCTCCCTCAGGTTCGGGAGACTTCGCGCGCCGCGAACTACGCCACCAGCGCCTCGAAAGCCTCCGGCTCTCTAGGAAAGTCCAAGAAAGAGTCGGCGAGCGGCACAGGTGGGCGTGTACGCGGCGCGGGGAGTCTCCCACAGGGGAGGAGCCCCGCGCCGCGGGAGCCGCAGCGAGGGAGGGATCAGGCGAGCGGTCGAGCGCACACGCGAGCCGCTCGCCGGTGCGGCCGGAGGCCGCAGATCCCGTACGAGCGGAGGCGACGTGCGGTCTAGAAGTCGGGCCCGATGTAGAACAGGAACCGGAAGCCTGTCTTGCCGTCCTGGTTGATCACCGGGTTCTTAAAGTCCCATTGCTTGGCGAAATCGAAGTGCAGGGGCAGGCCGAGAAAGGTCGTCTGGATACCAAACCCGAAGTCCGAGACTCCGCCCTGGCTCCTGTTGCAGCCCTCGGGGAAAATGGGTCCGAGGCCGCAGAGCTGGTAGTCGGACCAGAATTGCCAGGGCTGGTTCTTCAGCGCGGCGCCGCCGACGTCGATGAAGGCCTTGCCCCGGATCTCGCTGAGGCCCAGGATCGGGGTTGCCAGCAGATCGATCAGCGGGAAACGGAGCTCGAGGTTGAAGAACCCCGCCGTGTTGCCGAAGACGCCGTAGACATCGACGCTGCGCAGGGTATCGATGCCTCCGAAGGCCAGCACGTTCGGCAGGCTGCCAGTAGAGCGGAAACCGTAGAGGCGCGCCGCCAGGAGCATCCGGCGCGTGATCTTCAGGTAGTGCCGGAGGTCGAGAGTCGTGTCGAAGGCGAGCGTCGAGCTGTCCTCGCCGGGAAGCTGCGTCCCGCCGATGCGGGGCGAATAGGTCACGCTCAACTTCAGCTTGCGGCCCGAGATCGGCCCGAAGGACTGGTACTCCGTCGTGTCGCCGACGAGGGTCGCTCCGACGGTCGGGAAGTTGTTCGACGTCGGAATGTTGATGATCCCGGACCCCTGATCGGTGTCGACCCAGACCGGGTACCCGTCGTACTTGCGCGACAGGAACCCGACGTTGCCTTCCAGCCGGTACTGGCGGCTGAAGGGGTACGACACGAAGATGTCGCCTCCCGTGAACCGGTAGGGGCTCCGGGTCCGCACGATCTCGCCCGTCGAGTTGTTGAAGGCCAGGAAGTAATAGCGCGAGTCGTAGGCCTGGATGCCCTTCTGGAGGCGCCTCGAGAGGTCCGTGTACTGGAACCGGAAGTCGGTGAACGAGGAGACGGACTGCAGGGAGGCGACGAAACGCCGGTCGCCCAGGTTGTCGCCGAAGACGAGGAACGTGTTGGACAGGAACGTCTGGTCGGAGGCCACGCCCGCCAGAATCTGCGCGTCCTCGAGGATGAGCTTGCGGCTCGGCTTCTTCTGGATCTTCTCCGGGTCGATCGAGACCTCGATCGAGGACTGAAACGGCGCGATCGACGCGGGACCGGCCGGCGACGGCGCGGGGTTCAGATCCGCCAGTTTCCGATAGGGCTTTTTCGCGTCGGCCACGTAGAGCGTGAAGCTGCGCTTGTAGTACGCCGAGAAAACGAGCCGCTCGCTGCCGTCGCGGCCGAGGAGGACCGCCGGCGAGAAACAGCCGCCCACGACGTTGGTGTGAAGGTTCGTTTCCCCGGTGTCCAGGCTCATCGAGTAGATGTTGTAGATCCCGCCGTCCCGGTCGGACGTGTAGTAGAGGCGCTTGCCGTCGGGCGACAGGGCCGCGTCCTCGTCGTTCCAGTTGCCGTAAGTGACCTGCTCGCGCGATCCCTCGACCCCCGGCCGGATCCGGAAGATCTTCGATGTCGTTCCCTGGATCGAGGAGTAGTAGAGCCACTGCCCGTCGGGGGAGAAGGTCGGCGCGAAATCGTAGGAGTCGTCGGAGGTCAGCGCCGTGATCGCCTTCGTCTCGAGGTTGTAGCTGAAGATGTCGCCGCGCGGGCCCTGGATGCCGCGGAAGACGACGACCTTTCCGTCGGGCGAAAACGCCGGGTTGAGCTGCTGGTCGATGCCCGGCATCGGGACGAGCTGCTCGATTTTCCCGTCCAGGGCGTTCAACAGGAGGAGCTCCCGTCCGCGCTCGCGGCGGACGAAGAACGCCAGCAGGTTGCCGTCCGGAGAGACGGCCAGGTCCACGCCCCCGACCGGACCGGTCGTCAGCCACTGCGCCACGATGTACTCGTAGCGCGTCTTGAAGCCCTTGGTCAGGTTCTTGTAGAGCTTGCGGTCGCGGCTCGAGAAGATGACGACGTTGGCGTCTTCGCCGAGCGTCGAGATCGCGGCTCCGAGGTCCCCGGACGGGAACGGGCGGACGGAGATTTCGGCGGTGCTGGCGTCCGTCAGCCGGACGCGGTCGCCGAAATCGATGGGCTCGCCTTTCTCCGTCAGGATCCTGAGGAACTTCTGCCGCAGGTACCGGCGGAACCGGACGTCGAAGTCTTCGGCCGACACGCCGAACGTCCGTTGCAGGATGCGGTCGACGTTGGGCCCGAGCTGGCCGCGGTACTCGAAAACGAAGTCTCGCACCCCGTCTTTGCCCCACTCCGCCTCGACGAAGTCGAACACGGCGTGACCGAAACGGTAAGCGAAGAAACCCGTGATGCCGCTCTGCGCTATCTCCGGGACCTCGTCGGAAAGCACCGCGTCCCGCAGGACCATCTGGTCCCGGGAGTCCTCGTCGGCCCCGAAGTACGACGCCATGCCCTCGGTGAACCACTGCGGCGTGCCCGAGGTGTAGGCCCGCAGGAAATTTCCGCCGAAGAGGATCTCGAACTGGAAGACGTGGGTCAGCTCGTGAGCCAGCAGCTGCTGGAGCTCCTGGTCCGGAAGGTCGATCGGAAGCACCATGCGGTTCCGGGTGGGCAGCGCGAAGGCGCCCACGCCCTCGGGGATGAAGCCCGAAAGCGTGTTGGTCTGCTCGAACTCCGAGTGCGTGGCGTAGTAAATGATGTTGATCGGCTTGGGGATCTGGAAGTTCAGCGCGCGCGAGATGTCGTCATAGGCGCTCTCGGCATACGAGGCGACCTTCTGGAGAGAGACCTCCTCGCGGTCGTGAAAGTAGATCGCGAAGTGTGTCGAGCGGTAGATCCGCCAGTGGAACGTGTCGTAGGCGATCTTGTTCTGGCCGAAGTAGTTGAAGTACGGCGAGACGATCTGGCCGGCCGCCGGCGCGGCGGCGCCGGCGGCGACGAGGACGGCGAGGAGGAGGACTTTCTTCATTCTGACTCTCGGGACGGTTCAGTCCGTGAAGATGTAGCGCTCGGCTTCGCGGTCACGGGCGACGAACGTGTTGAGGATCTGGTTCTCGAGGGAAAAGAGGTTCTCGAACAAGCCCTGGAGCTCGTCGGCCTTGCGCGAGCCCGTCTGGCGGAAGTCCTTGAACTGGTCCTGAAGGAGCGTCTCCCCGGTGCGCCCGTCGAGAACGAGGAAGCACGATGTCGAAGAGAAATCCGGTCTGCTCGACGTAGACCTGCCGGTAGTAGGTCCGGCCGTCGATGGGGGAGGTGTACTCCTCGGTCTTGTAGCCGGAGCGGTCCTCGATCCGGAATTCGAGGCTGCCGGAAACGATGATCTCGGCGGTCGGTCTGGGCGCCGACGGAGGCCCAGAACTCCTTGCGCCCGGGAAAGCTCCGTCAGGCTCTGCGTCGGCAGCTTGATCTCCGGCGGCGTCTCGACGACCTCGAACTTGGTCTTCTTCTCGAGCTGCTTCTTCAGGAACCGGTGGAACTCCGCCTGGAGGTCGACGTTCTGGAGGCGTTTGTCGCGCGCCTTCTCGGCGTCGGTCACGAGGATGAAGGGCGCGAGCGCGATGCGCTCGTTTCCGCGCAGGGGCAGCTTGGCCTTCAGGGGCAGACGCAGGCGGACCTGCACGACTCCGGCCAGCGCCGGCGCGGCTGCCAGGAGCGCCAGCATCAGGACCGCGGCGGCCCGGCGGCCGCTACGGGGCACTGGCGGCCTTTCCGGTCGTCTTCGTGTAGGACGTGTAGAACTCGGCGAACCGCGCGTAGTTGCGCCTGATGTAGTTGCTGTTGGGCTCGATCTCGAGGGCGATCTTGTACTCGGCGAGGGCGCGCGCGAAGTCGCCGTTGGCTTCGAGGGCGACGGCCAGGTTGTTGTGGGCTCGCGCGTTGCGCGGATCCTTCGCCACAGCCTGCTCGAACCGGAAGGCGGCCTCGCGCCAGTGCCCCTTGCGGGCGACGTCGGATCCGAACTTGAGCTGGGTCTCGGGGAGCTCGGGGTGCGAGTAGGACGTGCAGGCCCCCGAGACAACAAGAATAGAGAGAATGATCCCGCGCTCGAGCCTCAAGCTGTCCCTCCACCCCCGGTCGGGGTGGCTATTATAGGTTTCCTGTCGATTTCCAATCGGAGATTGTCGACATCCTCGATGAAGGAGCGCTGCAAGACGTGAGCCCGCCTTCCCTGGCGCGCCTGGCCGCGATGTCATGGGCCCGGGGCGCGAGCTGACGCCGCAGCGGCTCTGGCCGGTTCTGCGCGCCCGCGGCGGCCTCGAGGCCCTCCTCGGCTCGCGGGAGGAGGAGCTCTCGGCGTGGCTCGGCTCCCGGGAGCGGGCGCGGGCGGTGCTGCGCGCTCCGGAGGACACCCTTGTCCGCAAATGGGCACCCGAGGTCGAGCGCAGCGGCATCCATCTCGTCACAGCGTTCGACCCAGAATATCCACAGGCCCTTCTGGAGATCGCCGACCCGCCCTTCCTCCTCTATGCGGTCGGACGGGTCGACCGGCTGCGGCTCCCGGCCGTTTCCATCGTGGGGTCGCGCGACGCCTCGCGTTACGGCCGCGACGTGGCGTCCCGCCTGGCGCGCGAGCTGTCGGCCGCCGGGGTCGCGGTCGTCAGCGGTTTTGCCCGCGGGATCGACGCCGCCGCCCACGAGGCCTCCCTCGACAGCCCCGGGGGAACCATCGCGGTGCTCGGTTGCGGCATCGACGTGGATTACCCCCGCGAGCACCACCGCCTGCGCGAGAAGATGATCGAGACCGGGTTGATGCTCTCGGAGTACTCGCCCGGAACGGAGCCACGTCCCCAGAATTTTCCGATCCGGAACCGGATCATCGCGGGACTCTCCTCCGGCGTCGTGGTCGTGGAGGCGTCGCGGCGGTCGGGCTCGCTGATCACGGCGCGCCTGGCCTCGGACTTCGGGCGCGACGTCTTCGCGGTGCCCGGCTCGATTTTCTCGGAGACGTCGGCGGGAACGCATGAGCTTCTGCGGGACGGCGCGATCCTGTGCCGCGGCGCCGAAGACGTCCTCTCCGAGCTCTTTCCCACCGTCGGCCCGCCGCAGCCCGTCGCGACCGCGCGCGCCGTCGACCTGACGGCCGAGGCCCGGCGGCTTCTCGACGCGCTCGCGCGCGAGGAATCGCTGTCGGCCGACGACCTGGCCGAGGCCCTCGAGCTTCCCGCGGCGACGGTGCTCGCCGGCCTTTTCGAGCTCGAAGGCGCGGGCCTCGCCGTGCCCGTCGAAGGCGGACGCTACGGTGTGCCGCGACGGTGAGCCGCGCGCGGCTTCCGATTCACGGCTCACGACTTACGGCTCGCGGGAATACGCTCCTGTTACGATCCGGTGCAAACCCGGCGTTTGCGCTTTGGAACTCGTTATGAGACCGTCCCTCGCCCTGCATGGCTAAATCCCTCGTCATCGTCGAGTCCCCCGCGAAAGCCAAGACGCTCGAGAAGTTCCTCGGCAAGGACTTCAAGGTCCTCGCCTCCTACGGACATGTCCGGGATCTGCCGCGCAAGGGGCTCGGAGTCGACCGGGCCAACGGCTACGAGCCGACCTATGAGGTCCTGGCGGGCAAAGAGAAGGCGATCAACGAGCTCCGGCGCGCGGCCAAGGCGGCCGACAACGTCTACCTTGCGGCCGACCCGGACCGCGAGGGCGAAGCGATCTCGTGGCATCTCCAGGAGACGCTCCGGCCCGGCTCCGGGAAGACGCTGTTCCGCCGCGTCCGATTCAACGAGATCACGAAGAAGGCCGTGCTCGCGGCGATGGAAAACGCCGGAGAGATCGACGGCCGCCTCGTCGACGCGCAGCAGTCGCGGCGCATCATCGACCGGCTCGTCGGCTACGAGGTCTCCGACCTCCTGTGGAAGAAGATCTGGAGGGGTCTTTCGGCCGGGCGCGTCCAGACGGTGGCGCTGCGGATCATCTGCGACCGCGAGAAGGAGATCGAGGCGTTCGTCCCGGTCGAGTACTGGACGGTCGACGCGTCGCTCGAGGGCGCGGCGCCGCCGCCCTTCACGGCCCGGCTCTCGAGCTTCGACGGCGGCAAGCTCAAGTTCGACGGCTCGGATCCGCGGCTGGCCGACGAGGCGGCCGCCACCGCCGTGCGCGACGACGTCGCGAACGCGGCCTGGAAGGTCACCTCCGTCGAGACCTCCGAGCGGCGCAAGAACCCGCCGCCCCCGTTCATCACCTCGCAGCTCCAGCAGGCCGCGGCGCGGCGGATGGGGTTCGCCGTCCGGCGCACGATGCAGCTCGCCCAGAGGCTCTACGAGGGCCGCGAGATCCCCGGGCGGGGAACCGTCGGCCTGATCACCTACATGCGCACCGACTCGACCCGCGTCTCGGAAGACGCGCTGAAGGCGGTCCGGGAGCTCATCGGCAAGGAGTACGGCACCGAGTCGATGCCGGAGTCGCCCCGCGTACTTCAAGAGCCGCCGCGACACGCAGGACGCCCACGAGGCGATCCGGCCGACGTACCTGGATCTCCCCCCGGACGAGGTCGCCCGGCACGTCGACCCGGCCGAGGCGAAGCTGTACCGCCTGATCTGGGAGCGCTTCGTCGCGTCCCAGATGTCGCCGGCGGTCTACGACACGACCGCGGCGGAGATCACGGCCGGCCGCGCCGTCTACCGCGCCTCGGGCTCGACGCTGAAGTTCCCCGGGTATCTCGCCGCCTATGGCATCGCGGCCGAGGACGAGGAAGAGACCGACAAGGACTCGCCGAAGCTGCCGCCGCTCACGGAGGGCGAGACGCTCAAGCTCGTCTGAGCGTTGACGCCCGAGAGGAAGGCAACGCAGCCGCCCCCGCGCTTCAACGAAGCCTCGCTCGTCAAGTTTCTCGAGGAGAACGGCATCGGCCGGCCCTCGACCTACGCCGAGATCCTGCGCAAGATCGAGGAGCGCCGGTACGTCCACAAGAAGGACCGCCGCTTCATCCCCACCGCGCTCGGGCGGACCGTCATCGAGCTCCTGATACCGTTTTTCGACGACTTCTTCGAGACCTCGTACACCGCGCGGATGGAGGAAGCCCTCGACGACGTCGAAGAGGGCAAGCTCTCCTGGACCAAGGCCCTCACCGAGTTCGACAAGACGTTCACGCGCGACCGGAACCGGGCCCTCGAAGACATGGTCTCGGGCAAGGCCGGCATCCCGCTGGCGCAGGCGCAGGAAGCTCCAGCTCACGGTCGTGCCCCGTGATCGACGAGAAGTGCCCGAACTGCGGCAAGAAGCTCAAGCTCCGGATGGGCAAGAACGGCCTCTTCATCGCGTGCAGCGGCTATCCCGGCTGCACGTTCACGCTGAACATCCCGGACCCCGAGGAGGACGCCATCGACGTGTCGGACATCGAGAACAGGATGTGCGACGAGTGCGGCGTCGCCGATGAAGGTGCGCCAGAGCCGCACGGGCTCGAGCTTCCTGGGCTGCACGGCGTACCCGAAATGCCGCAACGTCGTGAACATCGCCGTGGCCGGGAGGCAAGGCCGAGGCCCGGCCCGACGAGCCGACCGGCCAGACGTGCCCCCGCTGCGGCAGCCCGCTCGTGCGCCGGCACGGCCGCTACGGGGCGTACGTCTCCTGCTCGAACTATCCGGCGTGCAAGTTCAAGCCGCCCAAGCCCATCAAGGACACCGGCGTGCGGTGCCCCAAGGACGGCGGCATCATCGCCGAGCGGCGGGGCCGCTTCCGGCCGTTCTACGGCTGTGTGAACTATCCCGACGTGCGACTTCTCGCTCTCCGTGCGCCCGATCCCCGAGACCTGCCCGCAGTGCGGCAATCCGTACCTGCTCTTCCGCGAGCGGAAAAACGAACAAGGTCTTCGCGTGCGACAAGGCCGGCTGCGGTTTCGAGAAGCCCGCCGGCGAGCTGCCGCCGATCGTCGAGTTCACCCCCGAGGCCCCGCCGGAGGAACCGGTGGTGGCGGCGGCGGCGGTGACCAAGAAGGCGGCGAAGCCGAGGGCGAAGAAGGCGGCGCCGAAGACGAAGAAGGCCGCGAAGGCCGCGAAGGCGTGACTGCGCCGCGCGGTCCGCGACACTTGGGCGTCCTAGGCCGTCATCCTGAGCGAAGCGAAGGATCCCAGACTCGACACGAGACACGGCTCGTTTAGCTCGGGATCCTTCGTCGCTGCGCTCCTCAGGATGACGCGCGCGGGCTGAGCGCCACGCGCGTCAGTTCTCCCCGCCCGGGCGCGTTCAGGAACCTGCGGAACGGGTCCTTCCACGGGAAGGCCTGCGCGTAGCGCCAGAGGCGGTCGGTCAGGGGGGCTTGGCGGCGGGGTTCTTGAAGCATTCGGCGCAGCGGGGGAGCTGCGAGAAGTCGTGGGCCCGGAAGCCCTGCCTCGATCGTCGCGAGGAACGGGGACGCGGCGATCTCCGGCGATCGACTTCTCGCGGACGTTGCCGAGCTTCTGCGTGCCGTCGTAGTCGTAGCAGCAGTGCGTGACGTCGCCGTTGCAGAGGATGACGAACCACTGGTACGGCGTCCCCTGGAAGCAGCCGTAGTACGCCTGGTGGAGCTCGGTCACCTCCGAGGTGTCGAGGCCCTCGCAGGTCTTCTGGATGACCGTCGCCTGCGGGTAGCGGTCGAGGTGGAAGAACTCGCGGAAGCTCTTCACCGCTCTCGTCATGGGTCTGCGTCGTGATCATCCGCTGGATCTCGACGATGATCTTCTTTCCCTTCGACATCTCGAGGAAGCGCCGGATGTTCTCGACGACGACGTCGAACTTTCCGCCCTTCCGGACGATCGGGTAGACCTCGGGCTTCAACGTGTCGATGCAGATGCGGAGCTTGGACAAGCGAGGTCGCGAGGATGTCCTTCGCCCACCGCTCGTTCAGGAGCGTCCCGTTCGTCGAGACGCAGACGCCCGGGAAACAGGTCGATCGCCTCGCGGCAGCCGCTTGTAGAGGAACGGCTCGCCCATCTCGTGGAGGTACTTCATCGGGAGCTTCGAGCTCCCGCATCTGCCGGGCGACGTCCTCGACCATGTCCAACGGCGCGTCCTCGAAGGGCCGCGTGAGCACGTCCATCGGGCACATCCCGCACCGCAGGTTGCAGCGGGACGTCAGCTCGAGCATGTACTTGAGCGAGCTGAGGCGCAGGCCGTCCTTGCCCTTGCTCATGCGGGCCGCTTCGCCTCGAGGCCCGCCATCGCCGCGAGCACGGGCAGGGCGTTCTTCCGGTCGAAGAGGATCATCGTGCGCGCGTTGCACTCGTGGGTGCAGCGGCACAGCCGCTCGCGCTTGTCGTCGACGAACCGCGCGCGCGGCCTCGGCGTCCGCGGATCGCCGACCAGTCGTAGCCGGCCTCGCGGACGTTGCCGAGGACCGTCCCGATCAGCTCGCAGCCGTGGATGTTGCCGTCCTCGGTCAGCACGTACTCCCGTTCGGCGGCGAGGCAGAACCCCTCGAACGCGCCGCCTCTGGCCTGGCGCGCGATGTACTCGAAGCGCCGGCGGTTGATCTCGCGGCGGGCTCGCGTCCGCGCGCCCTTCCAGCCGCTGCGCGCCTCGTCCGGAGGATAGCGCGTGTCGATGGTCCGCGAGAGACGCTCGTAGAGACCGACGTCCAGGTCTTCCTTGACGCCGCGGGTCGAACGGGTCTCCGCGCACGAACCCGAGGGAGTGGTGGTTCGGCCGGTAGGTCCGGTACACGAACTCGCAGAACTCCTCGACCTCCTCCTGGTTGTCGCGCATGAACACCGTCGTCACGCCGACCGTCAGGTTGGGCGTGCGGCGCGAGAGCTCGAGGAGAGCCTCGAGAGTCGCCAGGGCGCGGTCGTAGAGCCCCGGGACGGCGCGCACGCGGTCGTGGAAGTCGCGGAACCCGTCGATCGAGACGGTGACTCCGAGCGAGAGGTCGGGCGAGTAGCCGCAGATCTTCTCGGCGCCGCGCGCGACCTCCTCCGGGGAGAAGCCGTTGGTCGGGATCGAGGCCGAGAAGAAGCCGCAGCGCTCGAAGTAGACGCGGATCAGCTCCGGCAGGTCGCGCCGAAGGAAGGGCTCGCCGCCCGAGATCAGCAGCAGCCGGATCGGCGGCAGCGTCTTCGCGAAGCGGTCGATCTCGTCCAGCGTCAGCTCGTTCTTGCCGGCGTTGATCGGATAGAAGCAGTGCGCGCAGCGCGCGTTGCAGACCGAGGTCACGAAGTGCGTCCACTGCGCGATGGCCTCTCCCGGCGCGATCCAGTCGCGCGCGAGGGCGAGGCCCTGGGCGAGCTTGCGGCCGCTCACGCGGCTCTCGCCTCGGCCGGCGCGGTCCGGAGGTGCGCGCGCCTCGCTTCGAAGAACCCCCGGATCCGGGCGACCTCCCCCGTGAAGAGCCACGGAAAGAGGGCGGCCGCCCGGCCCGCGTGGCCGGCGCGGGCCATCCGGGCGACCGTCATCCACAGGTGGGGAAACAGGAAGAGCAGCGGCGGGAAGCGCACGAGCGCCTTTCCCGGCCGGTCGAGCTTCGCGCGCGTCTCGTAGATCGTCCGCCCGCACGCCACCTGCTTTTCCCAGAAGGAGTCCCAGTCGAGGCGCTGGTGGCGGTGGGTCACGGCGATTTCGGGGTCGATACCAGAGCTTGCCCCCGCGCGCGAGCACGGCCAGCGCGAAGGCCGTGTCCTCGCCCGTGTTCGTTTCGGGGAAGCGCACGGGGCCGATCGCCGACCGGCGATAGACGATGGCCATCGTGGGGATGGCGCGTTTCTCGGCGGGCCCGCCGGCCGCGATCCACTCGCGAGTGATTCAGGTAGTAGTCGAGCTCGCCGTAGCGGCCGGGCCGCCCGTTGACGATGCGGCCGCCGACCCCGACGATCCGGCCGTCGGACTCGAAGGCGCGGCGGGCGCGCGCGATCCAGTCGGGAGGGGCCACGGCGTCGGCGTCGAGGAAGGCCGCGAGGTCGCCCTCCGTCGCGTCGAGGCCGGCGTTGCGCGCGCCCCCGGCGTTGCGCCGCGAAGCGTTGCGGACGACGCGAGCGCCGGCGTCCCGCGCGGCGCCGGCGGAGCCGTCCGTCGAGGCGTCGTCCACCACGACCACTTCGGCCGGAGGCTCCGTCTGCGCCAGCGCGGAGGCGACCGCGTCCCGCACGGTGGCCTCGGCGTTGCGGCAGGGAATGATGACACTGGCGCGCATGGAACCACCCAGTTTATCCCGCCGCCGGCACGGCCTCGAGGAGGATCCGGTAGCGGAAGAGGCGCCCGACCCCCGGGATCCGCCAGAGGAGTTTCTCGACGAAACGGACGACCGGGAACGGGGCCGTCGAGTACGTCAATGCGCGGACGCGCCAGCCCTCCGCTTCGAGCAGGCGCAGAATCTCCCCGGGCCGCCGCACGGCGATGTGCTCGGGAAACTGCTTGAGAAGGACGTCGTGCGCCTTCAGCCGCTCGACGTAGTGCTCGCGGTTGGGCGTGTACGCGACGAAGACGCCCTCGGGCTTCAGGACCCGCCGCAGCGCGCGCAGCATCTGGCGCACAGTCGCGTCGTCCACGTGCTCGAGCAGATCGAACGCCCCCGCGACGTCGACGGAGGCTTCGGGGATCGCCGAGAGACTGGCCACGTCTCCTTCCACGAAGCGGACGTTCTTCAGGCCGCGCCTCACCCGCTCCGCCTCCGCCAGGGCGATCGCCTTTGGCGACGCGTCGACGCCGATGGCTTCCTGAACGAGCGGCGCCAGCAGGAAGCAGACGTCCCCGCGCGCCGAGCCGAGGTCGAGGACGACCTTCCGTGGGGAGGGCGCCGCCAGCCGGAGGATGTCGCGGTCGCGCTCCCGCCACTTGCGGTGCGGGGCGGCGAAAGGCGTCACCTTGTGGAGCCGGTCGAAATACTCGTCCGGGTAGAGATCGGACTCGAACGCCATGGTGTCGGGTCTCCCGGTTTCAGATTGATTATGCTTCCGCGGCAGGATCCCCATATGAAGGAAGCTCGCCGAGCACAACTGTCCGCTCTCGTCGGCGCCCAAAGAGCCCGCCCCGTGAAATCCCCGTGGGAGAAGTTTTCGCTGCCCGGGTCGGCGGAAGCTTATGCCTCCGGGAGAACGCCCGAGTTCGCTCGGACCATGCGGAAGATCTTCGGTCCTCTCGTCGAGAGGGTCGAGAAGTTCCCGGCGGGCCGGCACCCCTGGCTGATGGCCGAGGTCCCGGCGGAGGGTTCGCTGCCGGTCTTCTTCGGCGACCTCGAGAAGCGGCTTTCGCCGTCGGGGTCCCTGTGGGTCGTCTTTCCCAAGAAACCGTTCGTCGAGGAGCTCGGCTTCCCGTTCCTGTGGATCGACGTGCAGAAGGCCGGGCTCGCGGCGGGGCTGGTCGACAACAAGATCGCGGCGTTCTCGTCGCGGCTGACCTCGATCCGGTTCGTCATTCCGCTCGCGCGGCGAAAACGGAGGGCCTCGTGAACCGATTCGGGAACAGCCTGCGTTTCGGGGTTCTCGCGCTCGGGCTGGCATGCGCGGTTCCGGCCGCCGGCCGGGAGCTTCACTGGAGTTCGATCGACGTCACGGCGCGCCTCGACGCCGAGGGCGCCCTCCACGTCGTCGAGCGACAGGCGATGGTCTTCACCGGCGACTGGAACGGGGGAGAGCGCGTGTTCCGGGTCTTCCCGGGACAGACGCTCGGATTCGAGTCCCTTCGGCGGATCGCGCCCGACGGGACGGTCCGGGAGCTCACGCGAGGGGGACCTGTCCGCGGTGGACCAGTTCGCCTGGCCCGCCGGGAATCAGCTCCGGTGGCGCAGCCGGCTTCCGTCCGATCCGGAATTCGACAACACCGAGTTCGTCTACGAGCTCGCCTACACCCTGCATGGGATCCTCGAGAAGCAGGGGGACCGGTACCTCCTCAATCACGACTTCGCGTTTCCGGACCGCGCCGGCTCGATCGAGAAGTTCACGCTGTCCCTGGAGCTCGATCCGGTCTGGAAGCCGGGGCGGGCGTTCTCCGGCCTTTCGCTTTCGAACGTCCGGCCGGGGGAGTCCGCCGTGGTGAAGCTCGCCCTCGAGTACACGGGCGCCGGCAAGCCGGCCGCGGGCCGCACCGTCGCGAGTCCGGGCGTGCGCTGGGCCGCGGTCGGGCTCCTCGCCGCGGCGATCGTCCTGCTCTACATCGGGTTCCGTTCCCGGGAGGCGGCGCTCGGCCGGTTCGAGCCCTTGACGCCTCCGGAGGCGATCGACGAGGCCTGGCTCGAAGCCAACCTGCTCTCGCTTTCGCCCGAGGAGGCGGGCGCGCTGTGGGACGAGAAGATCGGCCCGCCGGAGGTCGCGGCGGTCCTGGCACGGCTGGCGGCCGAGAAGAAGATCTCGACCGCGGTCGAGGGAAAGAAGCTCTCGATGCGCCTTCTGGTCCCGCTCGAGCGGCTCGCGGGCTACGACGAGGACCTCCTCAGGGCCTTCTTCTTCGGCGGCCGCAAGGAGACCGACACCGACGCGGTCCGGAAGCACTACAAGTCGAGCGGATTCGATCCGGTCTCGAAGATCAAGCCGGGCCTTCAGGCCCGGCTCGAGAAGCAGCCGGACTTCAAGGATACGGCGCCACGCCCGTCGCGCTGGCCCACGGTCGTTCTTCTCCTGACCGGGGCGGCGGCGCTGGTCCTGGCGGTCTTCGGCGGCGGCGAGGACGGGGGAATGGTGGTCGGCATCGGCATCGTGCACGCGATCCTCTTCGTCATCGGGGTCCTCTGCGCGGTTCTCTTCCAGAAGCGCATCGACCGGGTGGACATCTTCTCGGTGTTCTTTCTGTGGTTCCCCGTGCTGCTCCTCTACTTCGCGTGGACGGCGGCGCGCGACGGCGTGCGGTCGGGCCTGCTCCTGATCGCGGGAGTGCTTCTGGTGCGGCTGGCGATCGTGAACAGCGTCTTCAACCTCGCGAAGATCCGGAGCGGCCCGAAGCGCATCGCCCGCCGCAAGAGTCTGGCCTCAGCCCGGAAGTTCTTCGCGCGTGAGCTCTCGCGACCCGAGCCGCGGCTCAAGGACGAGTGGTTCCCGTACGTCGTGGCCTTCGGCCTGACGGGGGAGGCGGACCGCTGGTTCCGCGCGCACGGCGCTGCCGCCACGGCGGCGGGCTCGGGCTCCTGGTCCGGCTCGTCCTCGAGCTCCTCCTCTTCGTCGTCCCCGTCGGGTTCGGGCTCGTGGAGCGGCGGGGGAGGAGCTTTCGGCGGCGCCGGCGCTTCCGGGACCTGGGCCGTGGCGGCGGGCGCGATGGCCGCCGGCGTCTCCGCGCCCTCTTCGTCGAGCGGCGGGGGCGGGGGTGGCGGGGGCGGCGGGGGGAGCTCGGGCGGAGGCGGCGGGGGAGGCTGGTAAAGAGTCCCCCACCGAAGACGGTTCGAAGCACGGCGTTCCCTCTCCCTCTATCGGGGGAACGGAGGTGAGGGAGCTCCCCCATACAATCGCCTCCGTGGCGGAACCGATCACGATCATCGGCGCGGGACTGGCGGGCTCGGAGTGCGCCTGGCAGCTCGCCCTGCGGGGACACCGCGTGCGCCTCTACGAGATGCGCCCGAAGGTCGGCACCTCCGCGCACCAGACGGATCGTTGCGCCGAGCTGGTGTGCTCGAACTCCTTCCGCTCCGACAACCCGCGGAATGCCGTCGGGTTGCTCAAGCGCGAGATGGAGGCTCTCGACTCCCTGGTGATCCGCTCGGCGCGGGCGGCCGCGGTGCCGGCGGGCGACGCCCTCGCGATGGACCGCGGCGTCTTCGCCAGCCTCGTAACGGAGGCCATCGCCTCGAGGCCCGAGATCACGCTCGTGCGCGAGGAGATCCGCGAGATCCCCCGGGAGGGCTTCGTGGTGATCGCGACCGGGCCGCTGACCTCGCCCGCGCTCGATGCCGCGATCGGGGATCTCCTCGGCACCGAGGATCTCTACTTCTACGACTCGATGGCGCCGATCGTCGAAGCCTCCTCGCTCGACCTCTCGAAGATGTACGCCCTCTCCCGCTACGGGAAAGGCGACGGCGAGGACTATTGGAACTGCCCGCTCTCGCGCGAAGAGTACGAGGGCTTCCTGGACGCGCTCCTCGCGGGCGAGACGGTGCCCGTCAAGGACTTCGAGAAGGGGATCTACTTCGAAGGCTGCCTGCCGATCGAGGTCATGGCCGAGCGCGGCCGCGAGACCCTCCGCCACGGACCGATGAAGCCGATGGGACTTCCCGACCCGCGCACGGGCAGGATCCCGTGGGCCGTCGTGCAATTGCGGCAGGATGATCTGGCCCGGGAGCACTACAACCTCGTCGGCTTTCAGACGAAACTGAAAATCCCGGAGCAGCAGAGGGTCTTTCGGATGATCCCCGGCCTCGAGAACGCCGCCTTCGTGCGCTACGGGATGCTGCACCGCAACACGTACATCCACGCGCCGGCCCACCTCGACCGGCTCTGGCGGATGCGGCGGGAACCGCGGATCTTCTTCGCCGGACAGATCACCGGCGTCGAAGGCTACGTCGAGAGCGCGGCGACGGGCCTCGCCGTGGGCCTGGCCCTCGCGCAGCTCTCCGAGGGCCGGGAGCCGGTGCCGGTCCCGTATTCGACGGCCATCGGTTCGCTCGCTCGCCACTGCTCGGAGCGTCCGGCGAAGGAGAAGTTCGAGCCGATGAACGTGACCTTCGGGCTGATCGAGGACAGCTCGCACTCGCCCGTGCGCGACAAACAGGTGCGGCGGCAGCAGATGGTCGACCGGGCGCTGGCGGCCATGGCCGAGTGGAAGGCGGAGATCCAGCCGCAGCCTGCCGGAGCGCCATGCTGAGCTGGGAGGAGATCGAGAAGGCGAAGGCGCGCTTGAAGGGGGTCGCCCACCGCACGCCCGTGCTCCGCTCGCGGCAGTTCGACGAGCACGCGGGGGCGCAGGTCTTCTTCAAGGCCGAGAATCTTCAACGCGGCGGCGCCTTCAAGTTCCGCGGGGCGTACAACAAGATGAAGGCCGAGACCGAGCGCGGAAAGGTCGACGCCGTCGTCGCCTTTTCCTCGGGCAACCACGCGCAGGCCGTGGCGCTGGTCTCGCGCCTGCTCGGAATCCGCGCCACGGTCGTCATGCCGACCGACGCGCCACAGGCCAAGATCGACGCGACCCGCGGCTACGGCGCCGAGGTCGTCCTCTACGACCGCGCGACGCAGAGCCGGGACGACCTGGCCGAGCAGATCTGCCGCGAGCGCGGCGCCATCCTGGTGCCACCGTACGACGACGAGCTCGTCATGGCGGGCCAGGCCACGAGCGCGGTCGAGTTGCTCGAGGACGTGCCGGATCTGGACGCCGTCGTGGTGTGCGTCTCGGGCGGGGGGCTCATCTCGGGCTGGGCGACGGCGGCCAGCCACCTGCGGCCGGGGATCGAGATCTACGGGGTCGAGCCGGAGACGGCGGACGACTTCCGGCGCTCGCTCGAGGCCGGCCGGCGCGTCACGGTGGCGGAGAACCCGACCATCGCCGACGGCCTGCGGGTCGCTTCGCCCGGCAAGCTGACGTTTCCGATCGTGCAGGACAAGGTGAAGGAAATCCTGCTCGTCTCGGACGCGGAGCTGATCGAGACGTTGACGTGGATGCTCGAGCGCATGAAGGTCCTCGTCGAGCCCTCGGGTGTGGCGGCCGCGGCCGCTGTCCGCCACCGGAAGGCCGACTTCTCCGGCAAGCGCGTCGGGGTCGTGCTCTCGGGGGGCAACATCGACCTGGCGAAGCTGGCCGGATACGTCGGATCGGGCGTCCATTGAGACGCGCTGCCGTTCTGGCGGCCGCGCTCGCGGCGGCAGCGCCCCTCTTCGCCCACGACTTCTGGATCGAGCCGTCGAGCTTCCGGCCCGCGGTCGGCTCGACCGTTTCGGCGAGGCTCCTCGTGGGGATGAATCTCCGCGGCGACCCGGTGCCCCGCAACCCGGCCATGATCGAGAGGTTCGTCCTGGTGACCGATTCGGGAGAGACGCCCGTCGTTGGACGGCCGGGCGACGATCCGGCCGGGCCGCGTCCGCATCGGCGCGCCCGGAATCGCGGTGATCGGCTACCGAAGCCGCGACTCGTTTCTCTCCCAGGAGGCCGACAAGTTCGAGGAGTACCTCCGCGAGGAGGGATTGGAACGCATCCTCGAACTGCGCGCGCGGCGGGGAGAAAGCGCGAAGCCTTCGCGAGAGGTCTTCTCGCGGTGCGCCAAGGCGCTCGTCTCGAGCGGGGCCGGCGCAACCGGCTACGACCGCAACCTGGGCCTGACGCTGGAGCTTCTCCCGGAGAAAAACCCGTACGGTCTCGCCGCCGGGGGAGAGCTTCCCGATCCGCCTCCTGTACGAGCAGAAGCCGCTTTCGGGCGCGCTCGTGGTCGCGCTGCCCTCCGACGCGCCCGCCGCGAAGATCTCCCACGCGCACGGACCGCAATGGACGGGTCCGGCTGCGCCTGCCTTCGAACGGACGCTGGCTCGTCAAGGCCGTGCACATGGTTGCCGGCGAGCGACGCGGCTCTCGCCGACTGGCAGAGCCTTTGGGCTTCGTTAACCTTTGAAATACCGGGCGCCAATCCGGTAGGAAAGGCGCCGTGAAGAGAGGTCTCGTCCTGCTGGTGCTGCTCGCGGCCGCGGTGCCGGGGTGCCGGAAAAAGTCCGAGCTGCCCGCCGTTGCCCCGGTGCGGCCCGCGCCGACCTCCGTCAGCCCGCCGAGCGCCTCGGCGAAGCGATATCCGCTGAAGGGCGTCGTCATGACCGTCGTCGCCTCCAAGCCCGAGATCGTCGTGCGGCACGAGGAGATCCCGGGCTACATGTCCGCGATGACGATGCCCTTCCCGGTCCGGGACGACCCCAAGGTCGTCGGGCTCCTGCGGCCCGGAGACCGGATCGAGGCGACGCTGGTCGTCGACGGCGGGACTTACTTCCTGGAGGAGATCCTGACCAAGGGCTTCGTCCCGACGCCGTCCCCCGCTCCGCGGCACCGGCGATCCGGCCCCAGCCCAACCAGGGCGTGGCCGTCGGCGACACCGTGCCGGACTTCACGCTGACCGACCAGACGGGCAAGGCCGTGCGCCTGTCGCAGTTTCGGGGGGAGCCGGTGGCGGTGACCTTCGTCTACACACGGTGCCCCATCGCGACCGCGTGCCCGATGACGATGACCAAGTTCGCGAAGCTGAATCGCCGCCATCGGCTCGAAGAAGGTCGGCCGGCTTCTGTCCGTGACCGTGGATCCCGAGGGCGACACGGTGCCCGTCCTCAAGGAATTCGCGAAGAAGATCGGCGCGGACCCCTCCCGCTGGAAGTTCCTGACGGGCGACCCGGCCGCCGTGGCCCGCGTGGCCGAGATCTTCGGCGTCCTCTACTATCCGGACCGCGGCCAGATCGTCCATTCGCAGACGGTGGCGGTCGTCGGCCCGGACGGAAAACTCGAGACGATCTATTTCGGCGAGGAATGGCAGCCCGAAGCGGTGCTCCAGGACCTTCAGAAAGCGAGCAAAGGATGAAGACGACCCGACTCCTCGGCGGCCTCGTGTTCGGCGCGATCGGCGGCCTCGGCCTGACGCTGTACGCCACCGAGCCGCATCCCTCGGAGCTCTTCAAGCAGTACTGCGCCAAATGCCACGGCGAGGACGGCAAGGGCCAGACGCAGCAGGGCAAGAAACTCTCGGCGCGGGACTTCACGGACGCCGAATGGCAGGCGGACGAATCGGACGCGGAGTTCATCGAGGCGGTGACCGAGGGCAAGGACGACATGCCCCCGTTCGGCAAGAAGCTGACCCGGGAGCAGATCGAGAGCCTGGTCAAGCACGACGTGCGGGGGTTCAGGGCGAAGTAGGCCTGCCTGCAGCCAGCCGCTCGCTGACGGCGGCCCAGTCGTTCGGGATGATCGGAAGCGCCGGGTCCCTCGCGGCGTCGTTCCACTCCCGCGGGAGAAACTCCGCAACGATGGCGTCGAAGCGGTCGGCGAGCGCCGTCGAAGCGGGGTCCAGGCGTGTCACGACGCCGAGGCCCGTCGGGTACGTCGGGATGACGAAAAGCTCCAGGTCCGCGCGGTGACGGGCCAGGACCGGGACGATCTTCCAGACGTCGCCCGTCCAGAAGCCGTCGCCCCGCGTCCGGCTCGCAGTCGCCCGGTCGAGCGGCAGACAGTCGTGGAACAGGACGACCGAGTCCGGGGCCGCGTGTCGCTCGACGTGGATGAAATCGCGGAGGGCCTGCTCGAACAGGTGGAGGCCGTCGACGAAGGCGAGGGCGATCGGCTCCCCGGCCAATGCCGTCTCCGCTTCGCCGGCAAAGAAGGCGTCACTCTCGAGCGCGAACAGCCGGGTGTCGGCGGCGAAGGTCACGCCGCCCTCCCGCGCCGCCGGATCCACTCCGATCGCGCGCGTGGGCGGGCGGGCCAGCGAGAGGGTGCGGCCCGCGTCGACGCCGATCTCGACGTAGGTGCGCGGGCGAAGGGTCTCGTGAAAGCGGCGGAGATGGGCGAGGTAAGTCGTCTCCGGGCAGCGTCGCACGCGCCATGCAGACGTGGGCCGCAAGACAGTCGGGCTCGATCGCGAGCGCCCGCCGGCAGGCCGCGATCGCCTCTTCGGTCTTTCCGGCCGCCAGCAGCGACTCCGCCTCGGCGAGGATCTCGGAGGTGCTCATGTCCCCCGGCAGCCTCAGTAGACCGCGTCCTCGAGTGAGACGCCGAAGAGACCGGAGTACATCTTCGGGAAGAAGTGCGTCGACTTCTGGGGCAGCCGGTCGCCGGCGCCCACGACGGCTTCGACGTCCGACACGGTCGTGGGCCGCATCAGGACCGCGGCCTGCGCCTCGCCCTTCTCGA
This sequence comes from uncultured Acidobacteriota bacterium, assembly GCA_963829925.1. GTDB lineage: Bacteria > Acidobacteriota > Thermoanaerobaculia > UBA5066 > Gp7-AA6 > DAHUXD01. The sequence continues at coordinate 81,301 of CAWHKQ010000013.1, read as the reverse complement.
CGGCCGCGATGGCGGCCCCGGCGTCGGAGGTGAAGGACACGTGCTCGCCCCGCGCGATCGTGTCCGTGTCGATCCCGAGAAGCGCGTTGAAGAAGGCGACCTCGAGGGCCGCGACGTCGAGGTTGCGCCAGGCGTCGGAACGGCCCTCGGGCCAGGGCAGCGGCGCCGGCGATTCGAGGAGCGTCAGCAGCGTGGGCTTGATCTCCCGGGCCAGCAGCACGAAGGACGGGAACCGCCGGGCGTGGGCCTGGAGCGCGGCATAGGCCTCCGCCGCCGAGTCGAACTCGCGAAGCGCGAAGTAGTCGCGGGCGGCGTGGAGAGCGCGCAGCGGCCGGAAGTCCTCGAGATCCCGGAGAAGACGGTGGATCGGCCGCACGATCAGGCCCGGCGAGGACATGTCGACGATGGCGCAGAGCTTGTACTTCGCGCCCGGCAGCTTCTCGGCCGCGGGATCCGCGGCGAAGGCGAGCGCCGTCTCGTAGCGGTGGTGCCCGTCGGCGATGATCGCTTCCGCGTTCTTGACGACGCCCTGGAGCTCGACGTGGGCGGCGTAGTCGTCGATGCGGAAGGCGTCGTGCCGCACGCCGTCGGGGTCGGTGGCCGAGAACTGAGGCCGCCGCCGCGTCGAAAGCGCCGCCGCCAGCGGGGCTCGGGTCATCAGGAAGACGAGCTCGAGGTCGGCCTTCGTCGCCGAAAGCAGGGCGAGGCGGTCCTCCTTGGGCTTGGCCAGCGTGCGCTCGTGGGGACGGATGTCCCCCTTCTCGTAGTCGGTCAGACGGACGAGGCCCACGAGGGCGTCGCGCACGAACGTGCGGCCCTCCTCGGAAAAAGTCTGCCGGTAGTTCCAGAGCCCGGGCCGCCGCTCCTTCTCGAGAGTCCCGCTGGCGAGCCACTCCCGCAGCGTCGACGCCGCCGCGGCATACGGATCGCCGCCGTCTCGTCGCGGGTGCGTGACCCGAACGATGTTCTCGGGCGCCTGCGCGGCAAGAGCCTCCTGGCGAGCGGGGGAGATCTGGTCGTAGGGCGGCGCGAAAACCGCCGAAAGGCCGCGCTCCCGGATCACGCGCGGCGAAAATCGGATCGAGCGAAACGGCCGCAATTCCATGCCGCCCGCGATTCTAATTGGGGTCAGGTCTGGACTTTGTCCAATCGGGGTCAGGTCTGGACTTTGTCCACCCGGGGCCAGGTCTGTCCACGACCCCGCTAAACTAGGGCGTGATCTCGCTGTCCCGGGCGATCCAGGGGTTCGAGAGCTACCTGGCCGACGAGCGGCGGTTCTCGCCGCGGACCGTCCTCGCGTACCGGGCCGACCTGGATCGGTTCACCGGATTCTGGGAGACGGAGTTCGGCGAGACGCCGGCGGCCAGGGCTCCCCTCTCGAAGGTCGACACGCTCGCCGTGCGCTCCTACCTCGCTCACCTCCACCGCGATCGGCTCGCGAACCGGTCTCTCGCGCGCCATCTCTCGACGCTGCGCTCCTTTTTCCGCTGGGCCTGCCGCGAGGGGCACCTCGAGAAGAGCCCGGCCCTGGGCCTCCCGACGCCGCGGCTGCCGAAGACCCTGCCGCGCGCGATGACGCTGCCGGACACCGAGCGGCTCCTCGAGGCCGACGAGGAGGGGCTCGTGCCCGAACGCGAGCGCGCGCTCTTCGAGCTTCTCTACGCCACGGGCCTGCGTGTCTCGGAGGCCGCCGGACTGGATCTGGAGGACGTGGATTTTTCCGGGCGGCTCGTGCGGGTGACCGGCAAGGGGCGCCGCGAGCGGATCGTGCCGTTCGGCGAGTCGGCGGAGGACGCGCTGCGCGCGTACCTGCCCTCCCGGGCGGCCCTGCGCCACCGAGCCGGAGAGGACGGGTCCGGCGGGGGGAGCCTCTCTTCGTCAACGCGCGCGGCGGGAGACTGACGTCGCGGTCGATGGCGCGGCTGCTCAAGCGCCGACTGCGGGCCGCGGGCCTGCCCGCGGACATCTCCCCGCACGCGCTGCGACATACGTTCGCGACGCACCTCCTGCAGGCCGGCGCCGACCTCCGGGCGATCCAGGAGCTCCTCGGACACGCGTCGCTGTCGACCACGCAGAAGTACACGCATCTCGACGCGGCGCGGCTGCGGGAGGTGTACCGGAATGCCCATCCCAAGGCGTAGGCACGGGTTGCGTGGCTCCTGGTGCGTGGCCCTCGGCTGGGTGGCCGCGTGTGCTTCGGCCCAACCGGCGCAGCCGGCGTTGCCTCCGATGCTCGGGGAGATCGACCGGATCGTCCGCGAGAAGTTCTTCGACCCGAAGCTCAAGGGCGTGGACTGGGGAGCCGCCGTCGCGAAAGCCGCCGCGGAGCTGGCGCGCGACCCCGCGCCGTCCGCCTCGGAGCAGAACGCGATCTACGATCGCCTTCTCTCGACGCTGCAGGATTCGCACACCTTCCGCATGCCGGCGGGGAGGCTGCCCGACCGCCACTGGGCGACCGCGGGCCTGCGCATCGGCCGCGATGGCGACGGCTACGCAGTCAAGGGCGTCGTCCCCGGGGGCGCCGCGGAACGCGCGGGCCTGAAGATCGGCGATCGCGTGCTCTCGGTGGACGGGAAGGCGTACGGGCCCGACCGCGTCAGCTTCCGCGACTTCTTCTTCGTGTTCGAGGGCTATCCCGGCACCTCCGTGGAAGTGACCTGGCAGAGGGCGGGGGAGACGCCGCGCACCGAGAAGCTCGTCCGGATGCCCGAGCAGCCGGGCGACGCGCTGGTGTGGAAGAGCGCCCGGGTGATCCGGCGGGACGGGAAGAGCTACGGATACGCGCGTCTCTGGGGGATGAGCGGGGAGACGGCGCTCGCGATCGTGGACATGCTCTCCGATCGCGCCGAGGTCGCGCGCCAGCGGCCCGCGCTCGCCGGCTGGGATGGGATCGACGGTTTTCTCCTCGACGTCCGGGGCAACAGCGGCGGGTACGAGCCGGACATCCTCCCGACGTTTCTGCGCGGCCGCTGGAACGCGGCGGACTACTACCTGATCGCGCGCGATGGAAAGCGGGTCTTCCCGCCCGAATACAAACCCCTTCCGGTCGCGTTGCTGACCAACTCGGGCACGGCTTCGGCGGGCGAAGCGCTGGCGTTGAAGTTCCAGGCTCACAGGATCGGACCGGTCGTGGGCGAATCCACCGCCGGGATGATGAGCGGCGGCGCGACGGCCGAGCGCCTCCCCGACGGGTCGATGCTGTGGTACTCGGCGCGGGCGATCGAAGGCCTCGACGGGAAAATCTACGAAGGCCGCGGCGTCGAGCCGAACGTCGACGTCGCCGACCGCGGGCCGTCCGGCGAGGGGCACGAGGATGCGATCGTCGACGCGGCGGTGAATGCCCTTTCGGGCCGTTCGACTCTGCGGTATCCTCCTGCCCGATGGAGAAATGGCACTCCACGACGGTCCTGTGCGTGCGGCACCTCGGAAAGCTCGCCATGGCCTCGGACGGCCAGGTCACGCTCGGCACGACCGTCATGAAGCAGTCCGCCGCCAAGATCCGGCGTCTGAAGGGCGGGGAGGTTCTCGCGGGCTTTGCCGGATCCTCCGCCGACGCCTTCGCCCTCTTTTCCCGCTTCGAGATGAAGCTCGAGGAGCACCGCGGCAACCTCGAGCGCTCCGCGATCGAGCTCGCCAAGGACTGGCGCACCGACAAGATGCTGCGCCAGCTCGAGGCGCTGCTGATCGTGGCCGACAAGACGAGCGCGCTCCTGATCTCGGGCACGGGAGATCTCATCTCTCCGGAAGAGGGTGTCCTGGCGATCGGATCCGGCGGCCCCTACGCCCTCGCGGCGGCGCGCGCGCTGCTCAAGCACCGGCCCGACATGTCGGCCCGCGACATCGCACGCGAGGCGCTGCTTCTCGCTTCCCAGATCGACATCTACACGAACGACCACCTGACCATCGAAGAGGTCTAGCCTCACCTCGTTCCCCGCAAGCTGGCTGGGCTGCGGCGACTTCGCCGCCAACGAGACCGAGTGGATCGCGAGCCTGGGAGTCACCGCGGGCTGCGGCGGCGGACGGCGGACAGCTCACTTGCGCAGCGTCGAGCAACACCTCACCGCGGGCGGCCGCGGCCAGATCGGCGGTCTTTCTGTCGCTCACGTTCCTCGCTCCTGTAGACCGCCCCGAGAGGGCTTGGCGCCGCGGCCCTCTGGTATCCTGCGCGCCATGCGCGCGGGAGCGTGTCGGGGGCCGCAATGGTCTTCATGATGCCGGGCGAGACCGAGGCGGGCGGCACCGGTCGCGGCCGCGCGCACGCCGCGCGAGATCGTGGCCGAGCTCGACAAGTACGTCATCGGCCAGAACCGCGCCAAGAAGGCCGTGGCGATCGCCCTGCGCAACCGCTGGCGGCGCCAGCGCCTCTCGGCGGAAATGTCTCGCGAGATCCTTCCGAAGAACATCCTGATGATCGGCCCCACGGGCGTCGGCAAGACCGAGATCGCGCGCCGCCTCGCCCGCCTGGCCGACGCGCCGTTTCTCAAGGTCGAGGCCTCGAAGTTCACCGAGGTGGGGTACGTCGGGCGGGACGTCGAGTCGATCGTGCGGGACCTGACCGAGGTCGCCGTGCAGATGGTCCGCGAGGAAAAGACCCTCGAGATCCGCGACCGCGCCGAGGGACGGACCGAGCAGCGCCTGCTCGATCTGCTCCTCCCGGCGCTCCCGGAGACGGAGGCCGAGGAGACGCGGGCGAAGCTGCGCACGCTCCTGCGCGAGGGCAAGCTCGAGGATCGCCTGATCGAGATCGAGGTGGCCGACAAGACCTTTCCCTCTTTCGAGATCGTGACCAACCAGGGCGTCGAGGAGATGGACATCAACGTCAAGGAGATGCTCCCGGGGCTCTTCGGCGGAAAGAAGAAGCGGCGCAAGACGACCGTCGGGGAGGCCCGCCAGATCCTCCAGGCCGAGGAAGAGGGCCGCCTGATCGATCCGGGTCAGGTCGCCCGCGAAGCGGTCGAGCGCGCGCAGTCCTCGGGCATCGTGTTCCTCGACGAGATCGACAAGGTCGCCGGGCGCGAGTCGGGCGGACGGGGCCCGGACGTCTCGCGCGAGGGCGTCCAGCGGGACCTCCTGCCGATCGTCGAGGGGACCTCCGTCAACACCAAGTACGGATTCGTGAAGACCGATCACGTGCTCTTCGTCGCGGCCGGCGCCTTCCACGTCTCGAAGCCCTCGGACCTGATCCCGGAGCTCCAGGGCCGCTTCCCCATCCGCGTCGAGCTCGACTCGCTGACCGAGGCGGATTTCGTCCGGATCCTGACCGAGCCGGAGAACGCGCTTCTCAAGCAGTACCGAGCGCTGCTCGGGGCCGAGGGCGTCGACCTCTCCTTCTCCGACGAGGCGATCGGCGAGATCGCGCGGGACGCCGAGCGCGTCAATCGCGCGCTCGAGAACATCGGAGCGCGGCGCCTCCATACGATCCTCGAACGCCTGCTCGAAGACATCTCCTTCGCGGGGCCGGAGAACGCGGGCAAGTCGATCCGAATCGAGCTGGCCGACGTGCAGAACGCCCTGGCGGATCTCGTGAAGGACGAGGACCTGTCGCGCTACGTGCTGTGAGGAGGCGGCCCGTCGGCGGGCGACTGTCGACAGCTCGGGTGCTCGCGGTCGCCGCCCTTCTCGGCGCCCTCGCGTGCGGCAAGAAGGGGGATCCGCAGCCGCCTCTGCCGCGGGGGCCCAACGCGGTGGCGGATCTCGCGATCGAGCAGGAGGGAGACGACGCCGTGCTGTCGTTCAGCTTTCCCGACCGGCTGCATGACGGGCGGGCCCCTGACCGACCTCGAAGCGATCGAGGTGTATCGGGTCCTCAAGCCGTCGCCCGCGCTGACGGCGCCGCGCCCGACGGGGCGGACCGCCGCGAGCGCGCCCGGCGGGACGACGGGGGAGCTGCGCGGGCTGGGGGCTTCGGCCCGGCGCGAGGCGACCAACGTGCGCCTGGCCGAGGAAGCCTTCTATCGCGACTCGCAGCGCGTCGCCGCGCTCTCGCTCCCGGCGATCGCGGAATCGACCCGCGGCGCGACGATCGTCTACCGCGATCCCCTGGCGCCGCTGCTGACCCGTGAGAAGTCGGCCGAGCCGATGGCCTATGCCGTCGTCTCCGTGAGGCGCAACGGCGAGCGCAGCCCGCTCTCCAACATCGTGGCCTTCACGCCCGACGTCGCGCCCGACGCGCCCGAGCTTCTGCCCCCGATCCTCGAGGAGGGGCGCGTCTGCCTCGAGTGGCTGCCGCCGGAGAAAGACGTCCTCGGCCGGCCGGTGTCGGTCGGGGGCTACCAGCGTGTACCGCCGGCCTCTGTCGCAGGAGGTGTACGACGCTCCTCTGACGAGCCGACCGATCGCCGGAACGGCGTTCGTGGACGCGGCCGTGCCCTACGGCGTGCCGCTCGCGTACACGGTCAGGGCCACGCTCGAGAAGAACCCGAAGGTCGAAGGTCTCCCGGCCGAAGAGCTGCCGGTTCTCCTGCGCGACGTCTTCCCGCCGCCGGCGCCGTCTCGCGTCGACGCCCTGTCCGAGGCCCGCCTCGTCCGGCTCCTCTGGGATCCGGTGGACGCGGCGGACCTCGCGGGGTACCACGTCGACCGGGCGGAGGGCAGCGCCCCGCCGGCGCGCCTGACGAAGGAACCCCTTGCCGAGCCCTTCTTCACGGACCAGACGGTCCTCCAGGGCCGGCGCTATCGCTACACCGTGCGCTCCGTCGACCGGGCCGGGAACGAAAGCCCGCCATCGCCCGAAGCCGCGGCGGAGCCTTTCTGACCGAATAGCCTAAACTCCCCCTCCCATGTCCTTGCCCTCACGATTCGTGAAGATGGCCGGCGGCGGCAACGACTTCCTCGTCTTCGAGGCGGACGGCCGCGCGCTGACCGGGGAGGACCGGACGCGCCTGGCGCTCGTCTGCCGGCGCGGCCTCTCGGTCGGGGCCGATGGCGCCCTGTTCCTCTCGATCGCCGGGGACGGAAAGGTGCGCGTCGACTATTTCAACGCGGACGGCGGCCCCGCGACCTTCTGCGCCAACGGGACGCGTTGCGCCGCCCGGTACGCCGTGCGCCGCCGCCTCGTTCCGGGGCGACGCGCCGGTGCTGGAGACCGGCTGGGGAGCGATCGCGTCCCGTGTGGACGGCGAGTCGGTGACTCTCTCGCTCCCTCCGGTCGCCGCGCCGCAGGACCCGATCCCCATCTCGGGTCGGGGCCTGCCGCCGACCGCGATCCCGATGACGGTGGGAGTGCCCCATCTGGTGGTTTTCATGCGCGGCGACCTCGACACGTTGGCGATCGACCGGTACGGCCCGCCGCTGCGCCACCATCCGGCCATGGCCGAGGGCGCCAACGCCAACTTCGTCCGGGCGTCGGGAGGCAATCGCCTCGAGGTGCGCACCTACGAGCGCGGCGTCGAAGGGGAGACCCTGTCCTGCGGGTCCGGAGTGGTCGCCGCGGCGATCGCGGCCGGCCGCCAGGGCCTGGCCGCCTCGCCCGTGGTGTGCGGCACCCGGAGCGGCGTGGATCTGACGGTCGAGTTCCGGGACGACGGCGACTCGATCTCGGGCGTGCGCCTGACCGGCGACGCGCGCGAGGTCTACGCCGGGGAGCTCCTCGAGGAGGCCTGGAAACCGTGACCCGGTCCATTTCCTTCGGCTCCCCGGACGCTCCTCCCTTTCCCTCCAAGATCGTCGCCGTCGGGAAGAACTACCGCGAGCACGCCGCGGAGTTCGGGGGCGTGGCGCCCGAGGACGAGCCGATGCTGTTTCTCAAGGCGCCCTCCTCGCTCGTCTTCGGAGAGGGCGAGATCGTGCTCCCGCCCGAATCCCGGCGCGTGGACTTCGAGGGTGAGCTCGCTCTGGTCGTCGGCAGGAAGATCAAGAACTGGCCGCAGGAGCGCTGGCTCGACGCGCTCGCCGGCGTCTGCTGCGCCAACGACGTCACGGCGCGGGACCTGCAGAAGAAGGACAAGCAGTTCGCCCGCTCGAAGTCGTTCGACACGTTCTGCCCCGTGGGGCCCGCGATCGTGGCGGGGCTCGACCCCTCCGACCTCGCGATCGAGACGCGCGTGAACGGGTCGGTCCGGCAGTCGGCGCGGACTGCGGGCATGGTCTTCTCCCCGGCGTTTCTCCTGGCCTACGTCTCCCGGATGATGACTCTTCTGCCGGGCGACCTGATCCTGACGGGCACGCCGGCGGGCGTCGGGCCGCTTGCCGCGGGCGATGTCGTCGAGGTCGCGATCGAAGGGGTCGGCGCGCTCGTCAACCGCGTCGTCGCGCCGTGATGTCCTGGCGCGGGGCCCTCGGGGTCGGGTGCCTCGTGCTCCTCGCGCTGTCACTGTCGCCGGCGCTCCGCCCGCGTGAAGTCCTCGCTCGGCTGGAGGCAAAGCGGGACCCCGCGTTCGACTTCGACTCCCGCTACCGGGCGTTCCTGGAGGCGATCGGACGCGCCACGCCGCCGACGGCGACCGTGGCAGTCTTTGCGCCGGAGACCTCCGAGCGGTACCTGCGGCTGGCGGCGTACGAGCTCGCGCCCCGGCGCGTCGTGGGCCGCGAGCTTTCGGGAGAGGCGCAGTACCTCGCCGTGTATCGCCGGAAGTCGCCGCCGCTGCCCGCGGCCGCCCAGGCCGTGCCGGGCGGATTCCTCCTGAAGCGGTGAGTCCCGGAAGCCTGGCCGCCGCGCTCGCTGTTCTGGCCGGAGCCGCGGCCGCCGGTGCCTGCCTCGTCCGGCTGTTTGCCGGCGAGCTCTCGCGGCGGGAGCGCGCCGGCTGGAGCCTCGCCTGCGGCGTGCTCCTCCTCGCGGCGGCGTCCGGGGCTTTGCTGGCCGCCGGCCTGATCCCCGGGCCGAAGAAGTTCGCGGCGGTTCTGGCCCTCCTCGCGATCGTCTCGCTCCTGGCGCGGCGGCCGGGCACGACGCCCTCCCCGGTCCGGCGGACCGAAGGCGCTTCTCTCCTCCCGGCGATCCTGAACGCGCTGGCGATGGCGCTCGTGCTGCTGTTCGCGGTCCAGGCGGCGCGCCGCGGCCTCGGGACGGAGGACCACATCGCGATCTGGGGCCTGAAGGCGAAGACGATCTTCGCGACGGCGTCGGTCCCGGCGCGGCTCTTCGACGATCCGGCGCTGGCGTTCTCGCGCCCGCAGGAGCCGCTCCTCGTGCCGCTCTCGCTTTCCGCGGTCGCGGCGGCCATGCGCGCGTGGGACGGCCGCGTGCTGGCTCTTCTCGATCCTCTTTTCGCCCTGGCGACCGTGCTCGTGGTTTCCGGGTTTCTCGCGCGCCGGGTCTCGCGGCTGGCGGGGGCCGCGGCGGGTCTCCTCGTCGCGCTCTTTGCGCCGCTCTACTCGCTCGAGAACCTCGGCGCGGCCGAGATCCCACTGGCCCTGGGCTTTGTCCTGGTGGCGACGGCCCTGCTCGACGCGCTCGAGCACGAGACCGCCGGCGCCTGCGCGCGCGTCCTGCTGGCGTCCCTGTTCTGCAGCGCTACGAAGGCCGAGGGAACCCTGTTCGTGCTGCTGCTCCTGGCGTCGCTCCTGGCGCGGAGCCTTCGCGGCCGGCCGGTTCCGCGGGTCGCGGCGCTCGCGCTGTTTCTCCCGGCGGCCCTGCATGGGGCGGGGATGGGCCTCCTGCGCGGGAACGTCGCGGGGCCCGCGATCGACTGGGCGCTTCCCTCCGTGTCGCGTCTCCGGGAGGCCGGGCTCGAGGTCGTGGGCACCCAGGCGCTCGCGGCCGCTCTGCCGCTTCTGGCCCTGGGCCTGCTCCTCCTGGTATCCCCCCGGGGAATCGCCGATCCGCTGCTGCCGCCGCTGACCCTCCAGCTCCTGGCCGCCGCCCTCTTCGGGGCCGTCTCCGGCCGTTCGGTGTGGGACGCGCAGCTCGCGTTCGGCCGCGCGGCGCTGCCGCTCTTCCCGGTCGTGGCGCTGGTGGCGGCCGCGCGCGCCTTCGCGGTCGAGAGCCGGGACGCCAGGACGCTCGCCGGATCCCGGGAGCGGCCGGGCGGGATCACGGCCGCCGCGCCGATCGGGCTGCTCCTGCTGGCGCTCATCGCCGTTCCCCAGGCGATCCGCGGCGTCTCCGGCGAGCGGCGCGCGCCCCTCGTCGCGCTCGCGCGTCCGACGTTTCACGCCTCGGTGGAGCCGATCCTGCAGGCGCGCTGCCAGACCTGTCACCGGCCCGGCGGCATCGCGCCGTTTTCGCTTCTGAGCTACGAGGACGCCGAGTCTCAGGGCCGCTCGATCCGCCGGCAGGTGGCGTCCCGGCAGATGCCTCCATGGAAGGCCAGCGAGGACTGCGGAGAGTTCGCGAACGATCCCTCGCTGTCCGAGCGCGAGATCGCGACGATCGTCCGCTGGGTGGACTCGGGCTCGCCCCGGGGCGACCCGAAGGACGCTCCCCCGCCCCGAACGTTTTCGGACGGGTGGGAGCTCGGGACTCCCGATCTCGTTCTCGACGCGCCGGAGTTCACCCCGGACTTCTCGAAGGGCGACATCTACCAGTGCTTCGTGCTGCCGACGGACCTGGATGCCAACGCCTGGGTCTCCGCCGTCGAGGTCAAGCCGGGCAATCGCGCGATGGTGCATCACGCGCTTCTGTACGTGGAGGAGGGCATCGTTTCGAGGGACCTGGAAGAATTGGCTCTGCCGGGTCCGGGCTACCCGTGCTTCGGCGGCCCGCGGGCTCCCGTCACGGACTCCTTCGGAGAATGGGCCCCCGGAATGCAGCCGCGGTTCTATCCGGACGGCGTCGCGCGGTTCCTGCCCCGGAAGTCCCGCATCGTCATGCAGGTCCACTACAGCGCGCTCTTCGGGCGCGTCGAGCCGGACCGTTCCCAGGTCGGAATCTTCTTCGCGAAGGGGCCGGTCACGCGGCGTCTCCTCTCCGACGACGTCCGGGCCGACGCCCCGTTCAGGATCCCGGCCGGCGCCGTGAGCCATACCCTGCGAGGCCGGCTCGGGCCGCTTCCGTCGCGAGCGGAGCTGGTGGCGATCCTGCCCCACATGCACCTGCTCGGCCGCACGATGAAGGTGACCGCCCGCCTTCCCGACGGGACCGGGCGGTGCCTGGTCGACGTCGAGGACTGGGACCTGCGCTGGCAGCGCACGTACTTCTACCGGACGCCCGTCGTTCTTCCGGCGGGCACCGTGCTCGAGCTCGAGGCGACGTTCGACAACTCGTACGCGAATCCGCACAACCCGAGCGAGCCCCTCGTCGACGTGCACTACGGCGAGCGCACGACCGACGAGATGTGCATGGCCCTGCTGTTCTGGACGGTGGACGGGAAGAACCCGGGCGAGAAGGATGCGTTTTTCCGCGGAGATGTCTGCTCTGCCGTGGATCCCCCGGCTCGTTGAGGCAACTACTGGAGTCGTTCGAGGAGCGTCTCGGGGAGCCCGCCGAAAGCGCCGGAGGACATCAGCAGGAGCAGGTCGCCGCCGCGCGCTTCGCGCCGGAGGATCGCGGGGATCTCGGCGATCGTCTCGGGAGCGAACGCGGGTTTGCCTTCGCGCTTCCATCGCTCGACCAGAGCGGCGCGGTCGAGGCGGTTGTCCGGGCCGAGGCGGTCGGCGTGGAAGACCGGCGCCAGCACGACCGCGTCCGCGCCGGCGAAGGCCTCGGCATACTCGTCCTCGAACATCTTGCGGCCGGCGGTGTTCGAGCGCGGCTCGAAGACCGCCCAGAGACGGCGGCCCGGGAATCTCGCCCGGGCGGCCTGGAGCGTGCCGCGTACCGCGGTCGGGTGATGCGCGAAGTCGTCGACGACGAGAATTCCGTTGGCTTCGCCCCGGACTTCCAGGCGGCGCCGGACCCCGGTGAAGCGCGAAAGCGCGCGGGCGATCTCAGTGGAGGAGAGGCCGAGGCCCCGGGCGAGAGCAATCGCGCCGAGGGCATTGCGGACGTTGTGCACGCCGCTCAGGGGAGAGGAGAAGCGCGCCGTCGGCAGGCCCGCCTCGAGCAGCGTGAACCGGGTCCCGTCCGGCCCGTAGAGGATGTCCCGCGCCGAAAAGTCGGCGCCGGGGTCCGCCAGAGAAACCCTCGCGAGCGAAGCGCGCGTCGCCCGGGCGGCGTCCACGACCAGCGGATCGTCGGCGTTGACGACGACGACGCCGTCGTCGGGGACGAGGGCGGCCACCTGGCGGAAGGCCTCGACGACGGACGCGAGGTCCGGGTACAGGTCCGCGTGGTCGTACTCGATGTTGCCGATGAACAGATGCCGCGGCTCGTAATGGAGAAATTTCGGCCCCCGGTCGAAGAAGGCCGCGTTGTACTCGTCGCCCTCCAGAACGAAGTCCGGGCCCCGCCCGATCCGGTAGCCCCGACCGAGATTCTTCATCTCGCCTCCGACGAGGAACCCCGGATCGCGGCCCGAGTCGAGCAGCAGCCAGGCCGTCAGAGCCGAGGTCGTCGTCTTTCCGTGGGTGCCGGTGACCACTACGGAGGTCTTGCCGGGCAGCAGGAATTGCCGTACCGCCTGTGGCAGGGAGAGGACAGCCAGCCCGCGGCGCGCGGCCTCCGCCGCTTCGACGTTGTCGCGGAGCGCGGCATTGCCGACGACGACGGCGTCGCAGTCGGCCGGGACGTGCTCGGGCGCGAACCCGTCGGCCACGGAGATCCCGAGGCGCTCGAGCGTGGTCGACATGGGGGGATAGAGCGTCCGGTCGCTGCCGGTGACCCGATGCCCCTCCTCGCGAAGCATCGCGGCCAGGGGGACCATGGCGGTCCCGCCGATCGGCACGAAGTGAAAACGTCGCATTTCCGCCATACCGGGCCCCGAGTCTGGTCTAATTAGGGCGATTTCGGAATATCCCCCGCGAGCCCCGGGTTTCGCCGCATTGGCAACCCAACTGACAGGAGGAAACTGAAGATGCGTCATGTTCTGAGAATCGGCCGGCTGGGCGTCGGCGCGTTCCTGGCAGCGGGGGTCGCCCTTGCGCAGAAGCCCGCCGAGACCAAGCCTACGTCACCCGCCGCTCCGCAGACCCAGGCGGCCAAGCCGGCGCCCCAGGCCCAGGCGGCCAAACCCGCGGCCCCCGGCAAGACGGTCGCGGCCCCCAAGATCGAGATCGGGCAGGAGACCCGGGACATGGGAACCGTCCCCAAGGGTCAGGTCATCGAGACCGACTTCGTGATCAAGAACTCCGGAGGCTCGGATCTGATCATCTCCGACGCGCGGCCCTCCTGCGGCTGCACGGTCTCCTCGTTCGACAAGGTCATCAAGCCCGGCGCCGAGGGCAAGATCCACACGAGTGTCGACACCAAGAGCTTCTCCGGGCCGATCTCCAAGTCGGTCCTCGTGGTCTCCAACGACCCCGAGCGACCGCAGATGAATCTCTTCGTCAAGGCCCTCGTCAAGCCGTTCGTGGACGTGGCGCCGCAGCCGTTCGTCCGCCTGTCGGTCGTCAAGGGCGACGCGGCGTCCCAGGACGTGATCCTCATCTCGGAAGAGAAGGGCTTCAAGCCGACCGTCGCCGAGACGGCGCAGCCCTACGTCAAGGCGGAGATCTCGGCCGCCGGCGACAAGGACAAGATCGCCGGCCGTCCCGGGGATCAGTTCAAGCTCGCGATCTCGGTCTCGCCGGACGCGCCCGAGGGACTGCTCAACGCGCCGGTGCGGATCAACACGGGAGTGACCCAGCAGCCCACGCTCGAGGTCCCGGTCTCCGGAATCGTGCGGCCGCGCGTCTCCGTCACGCCGATCACGGTCAACTTCGGAAACTTCACGGCGGGCAAGGACCCCATCACCCGCAACATCGTCGTGACGAACAACAAGCCCGGCACCCCCATGAAGGTGACCAAGGCCGAAGTCAGCGTGCCCGGGTTCATGACCGACGTCGTGCCGACGCAGGAAGGCGTCTCCTACACGGTCGTCGTCAAGGCGAGCGACAAGGTCAAGAAGGGCGCGGTGGACGGGAAGGTCACCCTCCACACGTCCGACAAGGACAAGGGCGTCATCGAGATCCCGCTCAAGGGCGAGGCGCTCTAGCCGGACTCATCCCCGAATCCATCGAACGCCCCGGGCAACCGGGGCGTTTCTGTTTTCGCTGCCATCCCGAGCGAAGCGAGGGATCCCGTCCTTGAAGACGAGGTCTCAATCGAGTCCGGGATCCCTCGTCGCTACGCTCCTCGGGATGACGCTCGCGGGCCTAAGGGCTCGCGAGCGTCACCTTCCAGCCGAAGGCTTCCGCCGCGCCGGCGATCAGGTCCCGCGCGTGCTCGATCGCCTGGGCCTCGATCCCCGAGTCCTTCGCGGCGCGGGCGAGCTGGCCGCGGGCCCAGAGCATCCAGCGCGTCCGGTCCTGGGGCGTGATCGGGTTGAACATGCCGCTCTGCTCGTCGAACCACTCCAGTCGCGGGTCGATCGAGAGGATCCGCGGGGAAGGAAGGGCGATCCGCAGCAGGCGCCGATCGGGATCCGCCTCCACGTGGAACCCGGGCGAGTTGAGGTCGAATCCGGCGACCACCTTGCCGCGCATCCGTATCGTCGCCGTCTTCGGGAAGTCGAAAATCAGGAACGACTTGATCTCCTCGAACCGCAGGACATCGGAGATCTGCGCCTCGACGGTCGCCAGCTGCGCGATCTTTCGGATCGCGCTGACGACGGGTGCCGCATCCGCCCGTCGCGTCTCCCGGACGCTCGCCGCCAACCGGACCACCAGGAAGCCGCTCAGGGCCGCGAAGAAGGCGGCCAGGAGCCAGGGCAGGAACCGAGCCACGCCCCGCATGCCGTCCTCAGTCCCTCAGGACGAGGGTGTCGCCGATCGCCACCTCGCCGTTCCCGCCCGGCGTGAAGACGTAGCCGCGGGTCCCGGCGTCCAGAAACTGGAGGACCGGCTTCAGATCCTGCGGCGAGGCCTGCGGGTCGGCGAGCGAGAAGCGCGAGAACTCGACGCAGGGCGCCGCGACTGTGACCTGATCGAGAAGGAGCAGCGCCCCCGCCGCATTCCGGAACGCGAGCCCGGCCCGGAAGTCCTCGAGCGTCCAGAGACGGCCACTCTCGACGAGGACGTTCTCTCCGGCGCACCCGGTCGTCACGTGGTCCCCGTACCGGTCGTGCATGCGGGCGTAGTGGCTGGTGAATCCGAAGGAGACCTCGCGGCCGGGAGCCGTCTTGGCGCGGGGATGCTCGGGGTTGTGCACGTCCAGGACCTCGTCGCCGGCCCCGGTCACCCCCACAGCCCCGGAGGGAGAAAGGCGCAGGCGGGCGACCTCGAAGAGCGGCTCGGGATCGTAGACCCGCCGCGGACGCTCGCCACGCTTGAGGGAATCCGTCTGAACCTGCAACCGGACGACGCGGCCGATCTCGATCACGTCCTTCCCCTCAGACGCGGCGCAAGCTCTTCAGAATGTCGCCCTCCCACGTGTAGCGCAGCCGCTTGCGGCCGCGGGCGGCGTTCTTCTGGAGCGCATACCCGTACAGCATCGGCAGGGCGACCGAGGTCTCGATGAACGCCATCTCGTGGGTCGCCTTCTTCGAGACCTTGCCCCACGAGGTCGCCTCGGAGAGGGTCGAGCCGCCGAGCCCGCCCCAGTGCGGGGCGTCCGTCGTGATCTGCAGGGCGTACTTGTGGCCGCCGGTGTCGATGCCGAAGATGTAGGACATCACGATCGAGTCGTTGATGTAGTTCTTCGGCACGCCCCCCGAGATGTACAGGGCGGCCGTGGCCGGGCTCTTCACGACGATCTGCGTCAGCTCGTAGTTGTCGGCGATCGAGCTGATCTGGAACGGCGTGCGCCCCTCGCGGCGGAAGCGATGGTAGTGCTCCGTCAGGCCGATCCCGATCGAAGAATCGTTCAGGCCGGGACGAAGAGCGGCACGCCGCGGCGGGAGCAGGCGCCGAGGATGGAGCCCTTGTCGTGCCTCGCCTCCCGGCCGAGCAGGACGAGGAACTGGCGGGAGGACATCGCCTTCCCGGCGAGGCCGTCGGCGAACTTCGAGATGGCGAGGTCGGTGGCCCAGTACTTCTCCTCGTCGATGAACGTGTCGTAGAGCCGGTCGATGTAGAGGTCGCGCAGCTCCTTGTCGTCGGCGTCCGGATGGCCGTGGTAGTGGCGGCCGCCGCGTACCTGGTAGAAGTCCTGCGAGACGATGGCGCCCGTCGACACGACGACGTCGACCATGTTCTGCTCGATCAGGTCGACGATGACCTGCCGCATGCCGGCCGCGATCAGCGACCCCGCCATGCCGAGAAAGATCGTGGGACGCTGCCTGTCGCGCAGCATCGCTTCGAAGATCGCGGCGGCCTTGCCGAGGGCGCGGGCCTGGAACGAGGCCTCGCGGTAGGAGTCGAGGAGCTGGGCGACGGTCGTCGATCTGGTGACTTTTACCGGCGTCGTCGCGCGGCCGAGGAGCGCCCGCTTCCTCTTGCGGTCGACGCCGACCGCCGCGGCGTGGATGTACTCGCGGGCGCTGTCGGGCCCTTTCTGTCTTTTCGATCCCATCGGCGTGGCCCTCCCGAAAGAATTCGGTACGCCGCCATCGCGGCGGCGTAGCCGGAGTCGATGTTGACCGCCGTGACCCCGTTGGCGCAGGAGTTGACGGCGGACAGAAGCGACGCGAGGCCCTGGAACGCGGCGCCGTATCCGCGCGAAGTCGGCACGGCGATGATGGGACGCCCGACGAGACCGCCGAGAACCGAGAAGAGGGAAGCCTCCATGCCGGCCACCGCGATGACGATGTCGGCGCCTTCGATCTCCTCCAGGCGCGAGAGCAGGCGCAGGACGCCGGCCACGCCCACGTCGGGGACCAGCGTCGAGGAGACCCCCAGATACTCGAGCGACCGGCGGGCCTCTTCCGCGACCGAGGTGTCGGAGGTGCCGGCCGTGACCACCGCGACCGTCCCCTCGACCCGCGGCATCGGCTTCCCGACCGAGAGATGCAGCGTGGCGGAGCGCGGATCGTAGTCGGCCCGGCCCGGCAGCGGCGAGGTCGAGACCTCCTCCCACATCTCCGGCGTCAGGCGCGTGACCAGGACGTCGTGGGCACGCGAGAGCTGGCGGCAGATCTCGGCGATCTGGGCGGCCGTCTTCCCCTGGGCGAGGACGACCTCGGGGAACCCGACGCGCCGGAGCCGGTCGAGGTCGAGCGTGTAGTCCGGGCCCCGCATTGCCCGCATTCTATGCGGAGGTTTGCAAGGCGCGGCTCGACGCGCTATGGTCGGCCCCTTCGGCGCTCTTTGAATCGTTCGGCCAAGGGAAGTGGGTGAGATTCCCACGCGGCCCCCGCCACTGTCACCGGGGACGCCTCGGGCGGCAATCCACTGGACGCGAGAGATCGGCAACACCGGTTGCGCGTCCGGGAAGGAGCCCGACGGCGGATGATCCGGAAGCCAGGAGACCTGCCGGACGACACGCTTCTCGGACGGGGTCACACGAGACAGACGCGCCTTCGAATTCCCGGAGCGCGGGACGCCCTCTCGATCCGTTCGAGAGTTCCGTCTCGTCGAACGGGAGGTTCGAATGACGACCGCGGTCCTGCTCGTTTTCCTCGTCGCGCTTTCCCGGCTGCTTCCCCATCCGACCAGCTTCGTTCCTCTCGGAGCCCTGGCGCTCTGCCCCGGCGCGCGCCTGCCGCGCTCGCGGGCGTGGGCCGTGCTCGCTCGGGGGGCCGCGTTCGCGGTGCTGGCGCTGCCGGGACCCGCGCTCGCCCAGCAGATACCCCCGGAATCCGCTTCGGTCGTCGTGACGGCGACTTCCATTCCCGAAGAGGAAAAGGAGGTCGGGTCGGCGATCACCGTGATCACGCGCGAGGAGATCGAGAAGAGCGAGAAGACGCTGGTTTCGGACCTGCTGCGCTCGGTGCCGGGACTCGACGTCGTCCAGAGCGGCACCCCCGGCTCTCTCACGTCGCTCTTCACCCGCGGGACCAACTCGACGCAGACGCTCGTGCTCGTCGACGGCGTGCGCATGAACTCGCCGTTCTTCGCGGGCTACGACTGGTCCGCGATGACGACCGAAAACGTCGAGCGGATCGAAATCGTGCGCGGCCCCTTCTCGGCGCTCTACGGCTCGGACGCGATCGGCGGCGTGGTCCAGGTCTTCACCCGGACGGCCGCCCCCGGAGTCTCCGGCCGCCTCACGGGAGAGGCGGGCAACCAGGGGCAGGGCCAGGGCTCGGCTTTCGTCTCGGCCGGAGAGGGAATCTTCGCGGCCACGGCGAGCTACCGGTACGCGGCCTTCGACGGCGAGCGCGCCCAACACCGACTGGCGACAGCGCAACGGCTCCGCGCGCCTGGAGGCGCGGCTCTCCGAGGGCAGCCGGATCGCGGTGGAGGCCGGGATTCTCGACGGCGAGGTCGGCAACCCGGGCCCGGTCGGGGCGCCGAGCTCGGCGCGCGGCCTTTTCCGCGAGGAGCGCCTCGCGATCCCCGGCAGCTTCGCCCTCTCCGCCACGAACCACCTCGACGTGCTGGTCGCCGGCGTCCGCTCCAAGCCCGGATACCGCGACACGGCCGGGGGATTCGTCTCGCAGACGGATGCCGAGACGCTCCAGGCCCGCGTTGCCGACACGCTGCGTCTCGGGGCGCACGCGCTGACGGCGTTCGGGTCCTGGGAGCGCTGGACCGTGGACGACGGCAGCAACTTCGGCGCGAACCTGGTGAACGCGCGGACCACGATCTGGGGACTCGGGGCGCAGGACACCGTCTCCTTCGGGGCTTTCACCGTCGCCGCCGGCCTGCGCTTCGACCGCCACTCGACTTTCGGCGACGCCTGGAGTCCGCGCGCCACGATCTCGTGGCTCTCGCCCGATTCGCTCTGGAAGTTGCGGGCTTCCGGCGGGAGCGCGTTTCGGGCGCCGACGGTCGGGGAGCTCTACTACCCGTTCGGAGCGAACCCCGACCTTCAGCCCGAACGGTCGGTTTCCTGGGAGCTCGGCGCGGAGCGCTACGTTGGAGGCGGCGCCGCGGAGATCTCGCTCTTCTGGAACGACCTCGAGGACCTCATCGTCTTCGACTTCGCGACGTCGACCAACCTGAACATCGGCCGCGCGCGGACGCGCGGTGTCGAGCTCGGGTGGCGGCAGGCGATCCTGCCCGAGCTCTCGGCCGACGCGACCTACACGTATCTCGACGCGGAGAACCTGGTCACCGGCGCTCCGCTGATCCG
Organism: uncultured Acidobacteriota bacterium; assembly: GCA_963829925.1. Lineage (GTDB taxonomy): Bacteria > Acidobacteriota > Thermoanaerobaculia > UBA5066 > Gp7-AA6 > DAHUXD01. The sequence goes on along the minus strand of CAWHKQ010000013.1, from coordinate 62,232 downwards.
CCGGCCCCGCCACCGCGCCGCCGTCGGGCTGGACTGGCAGCCGTTTCCCGGCGTGGACCTCATGCCGCGCGTCCTGTACGTGGGGGCGCGCCCGGACAACGATCCCCTGACGGGAGCGCCGGTGGAGGATCCGTCCTACGTGCGGCTGGACTTCGCCGCGCGCTGGCAGGTCACGCCGAACCTCGCTCCCTATCTCCGGTTCGTCAATCTCACGGATCGCCGTTACGATGAGGCCGCGGGGTATCCGGCCGCGGGACGGCTGGTGGCGGGCGGAGTCGACGTGAGGTTCTGATGCCGAGGATCACCCGGGTCTACACGCGCACCGGTGACGAGGGAACGACGGGCCTGGGCGGCGGGCAGCGCGTTCCGAAGGACTCGCTCCGCATCGCGGCCTTCGGCACGGTCGACGAGCTCAACAGTCACATCGGCGTCGCCGTCGCCGCGGGCGTCAACGAGGCGCTCGCCGGGCCCCTCGCCGGAATCCAGAACGCCCTGTTCCACCTCGGCTCGGACCTCTGCATCCTGCAGGAGGACAAGGCGAAGCTGCCCGTGCCGCAGATCGAGCAGCGGCACGTCGACGGCCTCGAGGCGCTCATGGACGAGCTCTCGGAGGAGCTGCCGCCGCTCGAGAACTTCATCCTGCCGGGCGGCTGTCCCGCCGCGGCGCAGCTCCACGTCGCCCGCACCGTCTGCCGTCGCGCCGAGCGGACCGGTGCTCGCGCTCTCGCGCAAGGAATCCGTGGGCCCGTTCACCGTCAAGTACCTGAACCGCCTGTCCGACGCGCTCTTCGTGATGGCGCGCCACGAGAACAAACGGCGCGGCGTCCCGGACGTCCTCTGGGACAGCCGCGCCTGAGGAGTACCGGTCAGACTCCCGGCCAGTGCAGGCCGAGCGCCTTTGCGAGGAAGACGGCCATCTGGCCTCGCGTGACAGGATTGTCGGGGCAATAGATTCCGGGTCCGCAGCCGCCCGTGATGCCGGAGGCCGCGAGCGCCTCGATGTACTGGAAGAACGGGTGGTTCGTCGGCACGTCGTTGAAAGTCGCCGACCCGGGCGCGGGGCTGACCGATCGCTTCCACCAGATCTCGACCCAGCCGAAGAACTGAAAGTTCGGGTTCGGAGCGTTCTGGGCATGGAGAATGAGTGCTTCGCCGGCGGTCCCGTGCCAGACGTAGCCGATGGGACTCGCGTTGATGTCCGTGTCCCAGCCGTGAACCGTGCTGTCCACATTTCCGACGACGCTGAGACCGCCGAACCTGTCGCGGCGGACCAGCTCGACTCCGAGAACGAAGGGGTGTCCGTCGTCGCTGTTCAACCCGATGTAATCGATCACGGCGCCGGCCGGAAGGTCCAGGCCCGTGTAGTAGTCCAAGAACTGGTCTACCCCTCCGTAGCGGCCAAGGCTTCCCGAGGTGACATAGCTCATGGACGAGGTTCACTGCGGCAGTGAACGTCGTGGCCGAGATCGTCGTCACCGTGTAGGAGGCGGTGCCGAACGCGTTCGGCACCTCGCGCGTGGTCGGAAGCGCATTGGGTCTGGGCTGAGCTGCCATGTTGCCCGCGCAGAGCAACTGCGACTACCGCCGAGCCGAGGACCAGACCGATTCGCTTGACAGGGTCACGATGGAGCCTCCTTGTATTAGGCGGCATCGTATCGAACCAAGTTGGGGTCAGGTCTGGACTTTGTCCATTTGGGGTCAGGTCTGTCCTTTGTCTGTTTGGGGAGAGCCAAATCGGGGTCAGGTCTGTGAAAATGTGACTTTGTGCCCGGGCGCACCACTGCGGAATCTGAAAACTCACACTTTCACAGACCTGACCCTCGAGAGAACTTTGGCGAGGAAGACCGCCATCTGGCCTCGCGTGACCGGGTTGTCGGGGCAGAAGTTTCGCTGTTGGGCTTCCAGGATGACTGCGCACAGCAATGCGATCACTGCGGATCCAAGAACCTGACCTGGCCGATTTTCCTGCAAGGGATCACGATCAAACCTCCTTTTTGCAGGCCTCCTGAAGGGTCAGGGTCCCGCGCGGAGGTGCAGATCCCGACCCGGAAGAACCTGAACGGCGAACAGACAGAGAGGGCCGCCGTCAACGGGGGGATGACCTACCTCAACCGAAGATGTGTCGGTTAAGTCGCAGTGTTAGAATGACTTGCGCCATGCGTCACACTTACCTCGCCGCGCTCCTCGTCCTCTGGGCTGCGCCTCTCATGGCGCACGACACTTGGATCCTGCCTCGGAAAGCCGAGGTCGGCGCCGCGGAAGTGGCCCGATTCGAGCTGACGAGCGGAGAAAAGTTCCCCGCTCCCGAGTCGGCCATCGCCCCCGATCGGATCGCGCGCTCGGGGCTGCGCGTGCGCGGAAAAACGCTGCGCTTCCGCGGGCGGGAGACGGAGAAGAATGCCCTTCTCCTGACGCGCGCCGCGGAGACGCCGGGAATTGCCGCGGCGTGGGTGGAGCTGAAACCGAAGTCGGTCGATCTCGGGCCCGGCGAGGTGGCGGCGTACCTCGCGGAGATCGGGTATCCGGAGATCGCAACGGACGTCGCGGCGAAGCCGCCTTCCCGCTGGCGCGAGGTCTACCGAAAGCACGCGAAGGCGTTCGTGCGGGTCGGGGCGGGAGAGGGCGACGCCTCGTGGCGCGATCCGGTCGGGATGGACCTCGAGATCGTCCCGGAGAGCGATCCGACGGCGCTCCGCGCGGGCGCGTCCCTGTCGGTGCGAGTTCTCGACGGGGGAAAGCCGGTTGCGGGATTTCCACTGGCCGCGGTCTCCGCGGAGAGCCCGGGCCGGACCCTCGCACGGACCGACGCCGACGGGCGGGCCCGGTTCTCCCTGGATCGGGCGGGGCCTTGGCTGCTGGCGGGCACGAAGCTCTCCCGGAGCGAGCGCCCGGACGCCGACTGGGAGAGCGGCTTCACGACGCTGACGCTCTCGGTCTCGCCGGCTCCCGCCGCAGTTCCGACGCCGCGGGCCGCCCCGAGGCCGGCGGAGCTGATTCCGGACCAGCCCTTCGTGGGAACGCCGCGCCCGTCGGAAAAGCGATACGAGGAGATCCTCCGGCTCAAGGAGGCGGGAGCGGACGACGCGGCCCTGCTCCAGAAGATCCGGAAAGAAAACGTCCGCTACTCGCTGACGACTTCGGAGATCCAGACGCTGCGAGCCGCGGGCGTTTCGGCCGCGGTCATCGAGGCGATGCTCTCGTCCGGCCGGGCGCCTACGCCGCGTTGATGCGGGAGACCGAGGCGCGCTCGGGGGCGGCCTTGCGGCGCTTCCACCAGATCCCGAGCAGCCACGCCGTCGGGATGACGGCCAGCGCGTAGGCCAGCAGCTGTCCGATGCGGCCGTCGGGGCCGAGGACCTCGGTGGCGTCGTGAATCGCCTGGGAAGCGGGGAAGAGCTGCGCCTCGGAGAGCTCGTGCACCCCGTAGAGCACGAGCTGGACGACGAAAATCGCCAGGAAAACGGCCGACACGTTCAGAAGCGTCCTCAGAGGAACGCCGCGGCCCAGCCGTGTCCACAAGAAGCCGATCGCCGCCGCGGCGACGAGCCCCGCTCCGAGGCCGATGAGCACCGCGGAGGACTTCATCTGGAAGAAGGCCGTGGCGACGAGAAGGGCCGTCTCCATCCCCTCGCGCGTGATCATGAGGAGGACGAAGACGAAGACACCCCAGAACGCGCGAGCGGGCGTCGCGGCGCCGGCGCGAGCCTCGATCCGGGTCTCGATGTCCGACTTGAGACGCGAGGAGACGCGCTTCATGTAGACGAGCAGGCTGGCGACGAGGGCCGCGGCGACGAGGGCGAGAACCCCTTCCCAGAGCGGCTGGTTGGCCGCCTTCGAAAAGAGAAATCCGGCGACGGCGCAGGTCAGGACCGACACTCCGAGCGCCGCGTAGACGGCCTTCGCCAGCGACCGGCGGCCGGTGCGGGTGAGGTAGGAAAGCGTCAAGGCGACGATCAGGAATGCCTCGATCCCTTCCCTCAAGGCGATGGTGAAACCCTGCCACATGGCTTCTCTCCTGGTTGACGCCCTTGACTTCGCCGGGTCGGGAAGAATAGCCTAATTGAGACAGAGTCGCAATCCCATGGAAAAACGCGAGCTGCAGATCTTCCGCAAGTACCTGGAACGACGGGGCCTGAAGCTCACCGCCGAGCGCCGGGCGCTGTTCGACGAGATCTTCGGGCGGCACGAGCACGTGGAGGCCGACGAGCTCCTGATGCGGCTTCGGGCCAAGCACAAGAAGATCTCGCGGGCCACGATTTACCGGACGCTCGAGCTGCTGGTGGACTCGGGCATCGTGGGAAAGCTGCGGATCGGCGAGGCCGGATATCGCTACGAGAGGCTCCGCGCGGGCGACCACCACGACCACCTGATCTGCGACAACTGCGGCCGCGTCATCGAGTTCTTCGAGCCGCGGATCGAGTCGCTGCAGGACGACGTCGCCGAGCGGTACGGCTTCGTGCTCCTCTCCCACACGCACCAGATGCGGGGAATCTGCCGCGGCTGCCGGCCGCGCGCGAAATCACGCGCCGGGTCCGAGGGTGCCGCCTCCGCGTCCCCGCGAGATTCCGACCGTGGAAACTTGACCCCGGTCCCGCCTATCTCTTCCAGACGACGCGAATGAAGCGGCGCCCCAGGCGCACGACGACCGGGCCGGTGGAGGCGAGACTCTCCTCGGCGTCGCGGACCTCCCGCGGCCCCGCGCTTCCCGGTTCGTAGACTTTCAGCGCGCCCTCGGCGATCTTGCGGCGAGCCTCGCGCATGGACGCCGCGAGATCGAGCGCCACGAGAGCCTTCGCCGCGGAGGCGCTTTCCGGCGGAAGCTCTCGGGTCTCGACGTCCTCGGGCACCTCGCCCTTCGAAAATGCCCGGCGGAAATCCTCCTCGGCGCGGGCGGCGGCCTCCGCGCCGTGAAAGTCGGCGGTGATGCGGCGCGCGAGCTCGGCCTTGGTGTCGCGCGGGTTCTCCACGCCCTCCTCGACGCGCCGGCGCCGGGTCGCGATCTCGCCGGCCGGCACGTCGGTCAGGAGCTCGTACCAGCTCCACAGCAGCGCGTCGGGGATCGACATGATCTTCCCGAACATCTCGCCCGGCGGATCGAGGACGCCGATCGCGTTGCCGAGCGACTTGGACATCTTCTCCACGCCGTCGGTGCCCACCAGCAGGGGCAGGGTCATGACGACCTGGGGCTCGAGGTTCTCGGCGCGCATCAGGTCCCGGCCCACGAGGAGATTGAAGAGCTGGTCGGTGCCGCCCAGCTCGACGTCGGCTTCGAGCGCGACCGAGTCATAGCCCTGGGCCAGCGGATAGAGCAGCTCGTGCAGCGCGATCGGCTGTTGCGCCTTCCAGCGCTTCTGGAAGTCGTCGCGCTCCAGGATGCGGGCGACGGTCACGCGCGACGCGAGGCGCACGAGCCCGGCCGAGCCGAGAGCGCCGAGCCAGCGGTCGTTGAACTCGATGACGGTTTTCCCGGCATCGAGGATCTTGAAGGCCTGGTTCGTGTAGGTCTTCGCGTTGGTTTCGATCTCCTCGCGGGTCAGCTGCGGCCGCGTGGTTTTCTTGCCGGACGGATCCCCGATCATCGCGGTGAAGTCGCCGATCACGAAGACCACGCGGTGCCCGGCGTCCTGGAAATGGCGCATTTTCCGCAGGACGACCGTGTGCCCGAGGTGGATATCGGGCGCGGAGGGATCGAATCCCACCTTGACCGTGAGGGGTCCCTTGCGGAGCTTGCGCGCCAGATCCGCTTCGTCGATGAGATCGACGGCGCCGCGGCGCAGGGGCTCGAGCTGCGAATCCGGCGAAGTCACGGTGGCTGAGGATAATACGGGTCGGACTAAGAGCTTCCTAAAACGGCCGACGAAGACCCGCGCAGCCTGTAGCCTGCGTTCGGACGAAGGGAGCCACTCATGACGCGAAAAATCCTTTGGGGGGTGTCGATGGCGCTGGCGCTCGGAGGCGCCGCGTTGTCGGCCCAGACCGTCACGCTGCCGGCGGCGGCGTCGATCGTGGGCGGAGCGCCGTTCTTCTCCGATGCGCGGGCATTCAACACGTCCTACACGGAGAGCCTGACCGTCGATGCCACGTACCGATGCTTCATCGGAAACCCGTGCCCGGCGACCGCACCCCAGACGAACTTCACGCTCGGACCGCGGGAGTCGCGAGCCTTCGACGACATCGTGGTGTCGGCCTTCAACGCGCCCAACACGGCCGGTGGCGTCGAGTTCGAACACTCGGGCTCCGGCGACCAGCTCGTCGTGACCAGTCGCCTCTACTCGACCGCCCCCACGCCGACCGTCGGCATGTTCATTCCCGGCCTCGACAACTCGGTGGCCGATCCCGTCACGGTCCTGACGTCGATCCGCAATCGCGGGCCGGGCGCCGGCTTCCGGACGAACGTCGGCGTGTTCAACCCCGAGGATTCGGCGGTCACCGTCACCTTCTCGATCTTCGACGCCAACGGAGCGGCCGTCGGCAATCCGGTGACGAGCCAGGTCGGCGGGCACTCGGGGCTCCAGGTTTCGGGGATTTTCAGCGTCGCCGGGGCGCCCGACTTCGAGACCGACAACGCCGTGATCGTCGTCGTGGCAACGGGCGAGGTCTTCTCCTACGCCGCGGTCATCGACAACGCGACGACCGATCCCATCTTCGTGATCGGCGCCGAGGACGTGCCGCCGCAGCCCATCACGCCCGGCGCGACGTCGACGCCAACCACACACCGTCGGGCGCCACGGCGACGCCGACGGCCACCCCGCCGGCTTCCACGCCACGCCCACGCCGCCGCGTCGGCGGCACGCGCACCGTCAACGTCGGGCCGGGGGCGCGGACGACATGAACTTCGATCGACCAGGTCAGCGGCACGAACACGTCGACGATCACCGTGGGCACGACGATCGACTGGGTCTGGGTCGGCACCCTTCCTCCACTCGACGACTTCAAGCTTCTTCCGCCGAGGTGTGGGACTCCGGCATGCACAATCCGCCCCACAGCTTCTCGCAGACCTTCAACACCGCCGGGACTTTCGCCTATATCTGCACGGTCCACGGAGTCACATGTCCGGCACCGTGACCGTGACCCCCTAGGCTCTCCTCCGCTGTCTCTGCCCCGAGGTTCCTCCTGGGCCGCCCGAAAGGGCGGCCTTCTTTTTGTCAACGCGCGGCCCCCGGCGTCGTCCAATGGCCGGAGGAACCCGTTGCGCCCGAAAACCCACGCTGCCCGCGTCGCCGCGACACTGGCCCTGCTCGCAGCGCCTCTGGCCGCCGAGACGATCTACCTCCCGGCCGCCGCGTCCGTCGTGGGGGCGGCGCCCTTCTACTCGGACGTGCGCGCTTTCAACACCTCCTACACCGCGGCGAGGACCGTGACCGCCGAGTACCGCTGCTTCATCGGCGCATGCTCCGCTGCGCCGCAGACCTTCACCCTCGGCCCTCGCCAGTCGCTGGCGTTCGACGACGTGTGTGTCTCGTTGTTCGCGTCGCCCGATTCCGCCGGGGCGGTGGAGTTCACCCACGGGGGCTCGGCCGGGGAGGTCGTGATCACGAGCCGGCTCTACGCGACGTCGCCGGTTCCGACGGTGGGCATGTTCGTGCCGGGCCTTGCTGTCGGGTCCGCCCGCCCGGTGACGCTGCTCACCTCGATCCGCAACGGCGGCCCCGGAGCGGGGTTTCGAACGAACGTCGGCGTCTACAACCCGGGCGCGGCGGCAGTGACGCCGACCTTCAAGGTCTACGACGGCTCGACTCTGATCGGGAGCACTCAGCTCCCGGCGCCTCTCGCCCCCCGCTCCGGAGCCCAGCTGAACGACATCTTCGCGCGCGTCGGCGCCTCCTCGACGGCGACCGCCAATGCCTCCGTCGTCGTGGACAGCGGCGGCAGCCAGGGGCTCTTCTCGTACGCGGCCGTGATCGACAACGCGACGACCGACCCGATCTTCGTCATCGGGGCGCCGGACCAGGCGGCCCCGGCTCCCGCCGGACCGCAGGAGATCCTGATCCTGGTGCGCGCCTGGGACTACTCGCCGGGGGGGCCCGTGTCGCTGCCCCTGACGCTCACGGTCGGAACGACCTACACGCTGACGTTCCGGAACGCGGACCTCCCCGGCACGCCGAACCCGCGCCACGGTTTTTCCGGGATCAGCGACCTCGGCCTCGGCTCGACCGACGACATCTCGCCCGGCCACGACTTCGTCATTCGGGACTTCACGCCCCGGACCTACCAGCGGGGGACGTACCCGTTCGTCTGCACGCAGAACGACTGCGGAGGCGATCCGGAGCAGCACGACGGGATGATCGGGGTTCTCATCATCGAGTGAGGCGGGCCGGGCGGGCGGCTAGAATGCGGGTCATGGCTGAGACCGAGAGCCCGAAGGCCCCCGAGCCGCCGGCGCCGAGCGAAGACGACCGCCGCGCCGCGCTGGCCGCGGAGAACCGCAAGCGCACCGAAAAGGACTGGGAAGAGAAGAAGAAACGCTGGCTCGCGATGGGCGTGCCGAAGCCCCTGCCGGCCAAAAAGTAGGAGCGGACGTGCGCCTGGAGAGCCCGGCATTCCCCGACGGCGCCGGGATTCCGCGCGAGCATTCGCGCGACGGCGACGCATCGCCTCCGCTTCTCTGGTCGGGCGTACCGGCCGGGACCGCGAGCCTGGCCCTCCTCTGCGACGACCCCGACGCTCCGCGCGGCACCTGGGTCCACTGGGTCGTCTACGATTTGCCGGCGTCCCTCCCGGGTCTGCCGGCCGGCGTCGCGACGACGGAGCGGTTCCCGGAGGGCGGAGTCCAGGGCAGGAACGACTACGGTGAGATCGGATGGGGAGGTCCGGCTCCGCCGCGCGGCCACGGAACCCATCACTACTCCTTCCGCCTCTATGCCCTCGACGGGACGCTCGGGCTGCCGCCCGGCGCGACGAAGGCGCAGCTCGAGGCGGCGATGAAAGGCCGCGTGCTCGCCGAGGCGTCGCTGACGGGGACGTATCGGAGGGACTGACCGACGCGCCGTCGCGGCGCGCGCCGCCCTCGCCCGGGTCGAGCGCGACGTCGTCGCCTGCCGCCGCTGCCCGCGCCTGAACGCCTGGCGCGAAGAGGCCGCCCGCCATCCGCCGAAGCGATTCGCGGGACAACGCTACTGGGCCAGGCCCGTGCCGGCTTTCGGGGACGCGGACGCGCGGATCCTGATCGTCGGCCTGGCACCCGCCGCGCACGGGGGAAATCGCACGGGCCGCGTCTTCACGGGAGACGCCTCGGGCGACTTTCTCTTTCCGGCGCTCCATGCCGTCGGGCTTGCGAACCAGCCGGAGGCGCGAGGCCCGGAAGACGGGCTCGCCCTGTCCGGCGCCCTGATCTCGGCGGTCTGCCGGTGCGCGCCTCCGGACAACCGGCCCCTGCCCGAGGAGATCGAGAACTGTCGCGAGTACCTCGAGAGGGAGCTCGCGCTCCTGCCGCGGCCGCGTGTCCTCGTGGCGCTCGGGAAGCTCGCGTTCGACCGCTCCCTGCTCGCGCTTCATGCCGGCGGAGCCGTGCTGCCGAAGCCCCGTCCCCGGTTCGCGCACGGGGCCCGAGTCCCGATCGGGGAAGACGTCCTCTTCGCGACCTACCACCCGAGCCAGCAGAACACCTTCACCGGGCAAGCTGACCCAGAAGATGCTGCGGAACGTGCTGCGGCGCGCGGTGCGGGAGGTCTCCGCGCTGTCATCCTGAGGAGCGGTAGGGACGAAGGATCCCGAACTTGTACGCGAGTCTCGCGTGTCGAGTTCGGGATCCTTCGGGCTTCGCCCTCAGGATGACCGCTACGCCGTCGCTCGCGACGGCTGCGCGGTCACTTTTTGCTGAACAGCGCGTCCCAGGCGGAGCGGGCGTCGTCGGGCGTCGCAACGGCGCGGCTGCCGGTCAGGTCGAAAGTCTTGGCGGGCGCGTAAAACGTGCAGGTGTTCGCCGCCAGCTTCGACGGGATCCGCTCGGGGATCGGCTGGACGCACTCGAAACGCGCCGAGGTGTCGAAGAACGTGCACTGGCTGCAGGCGTGCAGGGGCTTGCCGCACTTACGGCAGGCCGCCTCGAACCCGATCTCGTCGAGGTCGATGACGCGCTCGCCGCAGTGCTTGCAGCGGAAGACGACCGCCTTGTTCTGGTCGATCCCGCGGCCGCGGGGAGCCCCTTCGTCCCGCGGCGGGCGCGGCCCCATGGGTCGCTTACCCGACGGTTCGGAGTCGGACTGCTGGTAGCCGCGGTGGCGGTACTTGCGGTCTTCGCCCATGGAGGAGAGGCCGATTCTATAATCTCCGAGTCATGGGAGACCGGTCCGAGGAGGCGCTCGAGCTCTGGCGGGAAGGGACGGCGCGGCTCCTGGCGGGCGATCTCGAGGAAGCGATCGGCCTCTTCACCCGCTCTCTCGAGACCCTGCCGACGGCCGAGGCCTACACGTTCCGCGGCTGGGCCTACTCGTTCGCCGGCCGGGTCGACGACGCCATCGAGGAGTGCCGCAAAGCGATCGCGACCGATCCCTCCTTCGGCAACCCCTACAACGACATCGGCTGCTACCTGATGGAGAAGGGTGAGTGGGACGAGGCGATCCCCTGGTTCGAGCGGGCGAAGCACGGCCCCGCGCTACGAGCCGAGGCACTTCCCTTACCTGAACCTGGGACGGCTGAAAGCCGCCCGGGGCGACGTCGCCGAGGCGGTCCGGGAGTTCGAAGGAGCGCTGGCCGAGAGCCCGGAGGACCCCATCGCCCGGCACTTCCTGGAGACGCTGCGGTACAAGGTCAACTGAGGCCGGGTCGACCCGGGAATCGACTCTCCCGCTCGAGCGTTTCCGATAGACTCGGCTTTCCAGGAGGCAACATGAACGAACTCGAAGTCACGCCACCGTCTGCTTTTTCGGCCACCGCCGCCGGGACCGCCGAGCGCGTCACCGCCTTCCTGCGCAAGGTTTACGGATGGATGTTCGTCGGCCTGGGGATCACGGCGACCGTCGCCCTGAGCGTCTCGAGCTCTCCCGCGATGGTCCAGGCGTCTCGTCCAGAACCAGATCCTCTTCTGGGGGCTGGTCCTCGGAGAGCTCGGTCTGGTCTTCTACCTCTCGGCCCGGGTCGAGAAGATCGCCCCGGCCACGGCCTCGGGCCTCTTCCTGCTTTATTCGGCTCTGAATGGCGTGACGCTGTCGCTGATCCTCCTCGCCTACACGGGCACGTCGATCGCCACGACGTTCGCCGTCACGGCCGGCATGTTCGGCGCGCTGGCGCTTTACGGGACGACGACCAAACGCAGCCTGGCCGGCGTCGGCCAGTTCATGTTCATGGGCCTGATCGGCCTCGTCCTGGCGTCGGTCGTCGGCATGTTCGTGAAGTCCGACGGCCTGCAGTTCGTCATCTCGGTGGTCGGGGTTCTCGTGTTCACGGGCCTGACGGCCTGGGACGCCCAGCGGCTCAAAGCGATGGCGTTGGCCGTCCCCGAGGGGCGGATCGGCTCCTACGCCGTCGTCGGGGCGCTCGCCCTCTACCTCGACTTCATCAACCTGTTCCTGTTCCTGCTCCGGTTCCTGGGCGGCCGGCGCGACTAGCCAAGTCGTCACAAGCGAGCCCCCCTCACCCCAACCCTCTCCCCCCTGCGGAGGGCGAGGGGGGTCTCGAGAATCGCCCACGGCACCTTTGACCACGGAGGCGACGGTTATTCGGATTGCCCGCTCCCGACGAGCGGGAGGCGGCCGATGCCCGAGTCGGCGGGGGCGACCGAGGCGTTCGTCCTCCTCCTCGACCTTGACGAGCTCGCCCGGATTCAGGAACAGGTTCGCCTCCAGGCCGTACTGGCGCGTGTAGAGGTCGGAGTAGCGGCCTCCCCGGGCCAGCAGCTCCTCGTGCCTGCCACGCTCGACGATGCGGCCTCCCTCGACGACGAGGATCGTGTCGGCTCGCCGGATCGTCGACAGCCGGTGGGCGATGACGAAGGTCGTGCGCCCCTTCATCAGCTCGGCGAGGCCCTCCTGGATCAGGGCCTCGCTCTCGCTGTCGAGCGAGGAGGTGGCCTCGTCGAGGATCAGGATTCGCGGGTCGGCCAGGATCGCGCGGGCGATCGCGACCCGCTGGCGCTGGCCGCCGGAGAGCTTGACGCCCCGCTCGCCGACGATCGTGTCGTAGCCCTCCGGCAGCTTCTGGACGAACTCGTCGCAGTTGGCGATGCGGGCCGCCCGGAGGACCTCCTCCCGCGGGGCGTCGGGCCGCGAGTAGGCGATGTTCTCGAAGACCGAACCGTCGAAGAGGAAGTTGTCCTGGAAGACGACGCCGATCTGCGAGCGGTAGTCGGACAGGCGGACCTTCGCGAGGTCCCGCCCGTCCACGAGAATGGCGCCCGAGGTGGGCCGGTGGAAGGCCGCCACCAGGCCGATGATCGTGCTCTTCCCGACGCCGGACGGACCGACCAGCGCGGTCGACGGTCCCGGCAGGGCGAGTGAAAGCAGACGTCGTGCAGGACCTCGGCCTCTTTCCTCGTAGGCGAAAGAGACGTCGCGGAACTCGACCTTTCCTTCGAGCGGAGGCAGGGGCTCGCGCTCGCGGTCGCCGGCGTCCTCGGCGATCTCGCTCGCGCAGCTCCCGGATCCGCTCGAGGCCGGCGAAACGCCTCGGTGACCTGGCTGCCGATGGAGACGATCTGGATCACCGGGCCGACGAGGAGCCCCAGGTACAGGGTGAACGAGACGAACGACCCGACGGTCATCCTCCCGGCTTCGATCTCGTGGGCGCCGACCCACATGATGGAGACCCCGACGACGCCGAGGAGGAGCGTCGAGAGCGCCGAAACCGCCGAAAAGCCGGTCATCGTCTGGGCCACGTTGCGGAAGAGGCGATGCGCGCCCCGGGTGAAGACCAAGGCCTCCCGCCGCTCGGCGCGATAAGCCTTGACGACCCGCACGCCCGAGAACGACTCGGTCAGCCGGCCGGACACCTCGGCGTTGATCTTGGAGCGCTCGCGGAAGAGGGGCCGCAGCGTCTTGAACGCGTAGAGCAGGACGAGGCCGAAGAACGACAGGACCCCGAGGGCGATCAGCGTGAGCTTGGCCTAGAAATAGAAGAGGATTCCGAGGGCGAGGAGGGCCGTCAGGATCCCGCCCAGGAGCTCCACGAGACCCGTTCCCACGAGGTTGCGGATTCCCTCGGCGTCGGTCATGACGCGGGAGAGCAGGATGCCTGTCTTGGTCTGATCGAAGAAGGACATCTGAAGGCGGCCGACGTGTTTCTGGACGGCCCGCCGCATCTCCGTGATCGAGCGCTGAGCGGCCTTGCCCAGAACCTGGGAGAGCGCGAACCCGGTGACGCGCCTGGATCAGAGTCGCGGCCGCCGGCCGCCAGGACGATCGGGACGAGCAGGTCCTGGCGGTGCCTTTGCCGATGACGTCGTCGAGGAGGACCTTGGTCGTCCCGGGGAGCACCAGGCCGGCCAGGCGGATGATCAGGAGCAGGCCGAATCCCAGCGCCAGACGTCCCTTGCGGGCCTCGACCAGCTCCGCGGCGTCGCGGAGGAGGACCGACATCGGCAGGGACTTCTTCTTCTTGCCGGGCTCCTCGGGCCGGGCCGTCGAGCCGCGCCGCCCGCGCTCAGCCCGCATTCCCCGGGAGGAGAGGCCGCCGCCCATCAGACCGAGCTTGGGCATACCTCAGGCTCGCTCCCGGCCCGAATCGGGGGATCGAAAACAGGGCACCGATCGATTGTACTGAGGCGCGCGCCCGGCGCCGTTGAGGAGGTCCACCACGTGTAACTACGCCCGCCGCCGCAAAGCGGTGCACTTTCCTCATTGACAACTTATCTTGTCCGTACAGATAATTCCTTCTGTGGAGCCTTCGGCGCGTCCGGCAGCCGATCTCGAGAGCGTGGCCAGCCCCCGCCGGGCGAGCGCTCTGCTGCATCCGCTGCGATCCCGGCTCCTGAGCCTGGCGCGGCAACCCGCCTCGGCGACGGAGCTCGCGCGGCAGCTGGGCCTTCCCCGCCAGAGGGTCAACTATCACGTCCGAGCGCTCGAGAAGGCCGGCTTTCTCAAGGCCGCGGGCCGCCGCAGGCGCCGCAACCTGATCGAGCAGCGGTACGTCGCGACGGCGCGCTCCTACGTTCTCTCTCCGAGCCTCCTCGGGCCGCTCGCCGCCGACTGGCGAACGATCGCGGACACGGCCTCCGCCGACTACATGCTCGCTCTGGCCGATCAGGTCCGCACGGATGTCTCTCTCGCCTCCGAGCAGGCGCGGGAGAGGGCAAGCCTCTCGCCACGCTTTCGGTGAAGTCGCAGTTCCGCTTCCAGACCCCCGCGCAGAGAGCCGAGTTCGCGGCGGAGGTCCGCCGGGCCCTGGTCGAGGTCATCGCGCGCCACTCCTCCCCGAACCGTCTCGAGGACGGACGGGCCGGGCGCGGACGTCCGTACCGGCTCGTGCTCGCCTGCTACCCGGTTCCGGCGGAGACCGAGGGAGAAGGAGGTCCGAAAGGAGGTTAGCCATGGCGGAGAAAAAGCACCAGGGACGCCAGATCCGAACCGAAATCCGGACGCGGGCCACCCCCGAGCAGGTCTGGGAGGCCTGGACGGACCCCGAGAAGATCTCCGGCTGGTTCGTCGACAAGGCGCGCGGCGCGCCCGAGGTCGGCACCACCTTCACGTGGATCTTCGAGAAGTTCGGCTACGAGATCCCCTACGAGGTCGTCGCCGCCGAGCCCGGCAGGCGCTTCGCCCTCGGCGGCGAGATCCCCGGTCGAGGCCCCTTTCTCCTCGAGATCACCATCGCCCGAGAAGGGGGTCAGACCGTCGTCACCCTCGTCAACTCGGGCTTTCTCGATGGAGCGCAGTGGGACGAGGAGTACGAAGGGGTGTCTTCGGGCTGGGAGAACGCGCTCGGAGTCCTGAAGCACTACGTCGAGAATTACTTCGGCCTACCGAAGACGGGCGTCCTCGTGATGGCGCCGGCCGAGTACGAGTACGACCGGCTGCTGCCTTACTACGCCACGGAGGAGGGCCTCTCCCGCTGGCTGACGACCTCGGCCTCGATCGGCGGGCTCGGTCGAGCCCGTGGCGCTCCGGCTCGCGGGAGGCGACAGCATCACCGGCGTCGTGCTCTCGAAGACCCGGTGGGAGGTCGTCATGTCCTGGGAGGAGAGGGACGCGGTCCTCGAGCTCAAGGGGTTCCGCTTCGGCCCGGCCGGGAAGGTGGTCGGCGCCCGGGTCCTCTCCTGGGGACGGCCTCTTCCGCCACGAGGTCGAGGAACGCCTGCAGACCGCGCTCTCGCGGCTCGCGGGGGCGCTCGGCAACGGAGGCGGGGCATGATCGGCCAGGCGGTCTCCCTTCTCGGCGCCGCGATGATCCTGGCGGCGTTCGGCGCACAGCAGGCGGGGAAACTGCGGCCGGACTCGATCGTGTACCTGGCGCTGAACCTCGTGGGCTCGGCGATCCTGACGTACTTCGCCCTCGAGGCGAAGAACCTCGGCTTGATCGCGCTCGAGGGATCCTGGGCCGTCATCAGCCTCGTGTCGCTGTCGAAGGCTCGTCACCCGACCCGCTTCTGCGCCACGATGAGGAGGTTCTGGGCGCCGAGCGAGAACGGATCCTCGCGAACCGACCCGAAGAGATCGAGCACCTCGAACCCGGCCGCCGCCAGGTTGCGAGCAACCTCGGACACCGAATACGCGCGTTGCGAGGCGAGCTTCTCCTCGGTCTCTCCGCCGCGGGAGAACACGTAGACGGCTCTCGACGCGCCCGGAGAGAAAGTCGTAGCGGTTTTCCTCCAGGAAGTGGAACCCGACCATCTCGGCCTCGAGTCGAGGCTCCCACCGCGGAAGGACCGACTCGACCGACTGGCCGTAGTCGATCGCCAGGCGGCCCCCGGGGACGAGGGCTCGCGCGACGGCTTCGAGAAACGCCTGATTCCCGGCGTCCTCGAGGTAGCCGAAGCTGTTGCCGAAGCAGAAGGCGGCGTCGAAGTCGCCCGTCCACGGGAGCTCTCGCATGTCCGACTGCCGCCAGGCGACTTCGAGAGCGCCGCACCCGGCCGGCCTGCCGCGCGGCGGTCAGAAATTTCTCGGAGATGTCGACGCCGGTGACGCTCGCGCCGCGCTCGGCCAGGGCGAGCGACAGGCGGCCGGCGCCGCAGGGCACGTCGAGGACGCGCGATCCGGGCGCGAGCCGGAGATGCTTTTCCAGAGAAGTCGGCCTCGGCGCGTGTCGACTCTTCGTTCGCGATGGCCTGCCAGAAATCGACGGCCAGGCCCGAAAAGAAGCGTCGATACCAATTCGAAGGTGCGTTCAAGGGAACTCCTCTCGCGTCAGCCCGCCTTCGCGGCGGGCGGTTTCGTCAGCGGTGACGTGCGGGGCCGGTCCGGGGAGTCCGGACCGTCAGCGAGAGACAGTCAGTAGGCTGTCCGGATTCTACTTCGGGCCGCGGCGGGTGTAGACGTCGCGATCCACGATCTCCATGTAGCGGCTGGCGTCCTCGACGTCCTGGAAGCCGACCTGGCGATAGAGAGGGTGCGCGTCGCGGGTCAAAAGAACCCAGCGCCGCAGGCCCTGGAGGTCCGGATGGCCGCGCACGACCTCCATCAGCCACCGGGCGAGCCCCCGGCCGCGGTGGGACTCCAGGACGTAGACGTCGCAGACGTACGCGAACGTCGCCCGATCGGTGATGATTCTCGCGAATCCCACCTGGTCGGCGCCCTCGTAGAGTCCGAAGTTG
Organism: uncultured Acidobacteriota bacterium; assembly: GCA_963829925.1. GTDB lineage: Bacteria > Acidobacteriota > Thermoanaerobaculia > UBA5066 > Gp7-AA6 > DAHUXD01. The sequence continues at coordinate 45,548 of CAWHKQ010000013.1, read as the reverse complement.
AGCGAGCCCTCGATCGAGCGGTCCACGATCTGTTGGGGAATCTCTTGGCCCAGTAGGAGCCGCCGAGGAAGTCGCGGATGGCCGCCCGGTCGAGCCGCTCGTCGTCGGTCGAGATCGTGAAGCCGCCGCGCGTCCACTCCATGAAGCCTCCGCGTTGCGGATTGTGGTTCGGGGAGATAATCCCGGCAAGTCGGTTCCGCAAAACCGTCCCAATGAAGTTCGGGATACGCCGTGCGTTGCTCGGCGTTGCCTACGGACGACGGCTGGCCTTCGGTCGTCGACCGTCATCGCCGAGCGAAGCGAGGGATCCCGGACTCGACAGCGAGCGTCTCGATTTCATTCAGGGAGGTGCGCATGGTGCCGCTCGGATCTTTGTGGCTCCCTATCCTGGTCTCCTCCGTGGTCGTCTTCATCGCGAGCTCTCTCGTCTGGATGGTCCTTCCGCACCACCGATCGGACTGGAAGGGCCTGCCGGACGAGGACGGTGTGCTGGCCGCGATGCGCAAGGCCGGAGTCGGCCGCGGCCAGTACCGGTTCCCGCTCGTCGATTTCCGCGACAAAAGCCCCGAGATGCTCAAGCGACACGAGATCCAGCCCATGGGGACGATGACCATCTGGCCTCCCGGCCGCATCAACATGGGCAAGCAGCTCGGCACCTGGTTCGTCTACCTTCTCGTCGTTTCGACCTGCGTGGCGTATCTCGCGAGTCTCGTTCTGCCGGCCGGAGTTCCCTACCGCACGGTTTTCCGGGTCAGCGGGACGGCGGCGGTGCTCGCTTACGCCGCCGCCCTCATCCCGAACGCGATCTGGTGGGGACGCTCGTGGTCGACGACGTTGAAGGAAGTGATCGACGCCATCGTCTACGGCCTCTTGACGGCAGGCGTCTTCGGCTGGCTCTGGCCAGGGTGATTCCCGGGCCCCTCGTGGTGCGGGCGTAGCGACTCAGACGCGCGACTTCCGGATCTCCGGGACCTCGACGATCCGTGTCCCGATGACGGGGTTCTCGATCGCGGAGACGATCGCCGCCGCCATCTGGCTGAGCGTCACGAGGCCGAGCCGCCGGGCCGCGTCGCGAGTCGGCGGGAGCCTCTCCGCGACCCAGTAGCCGGGGATCAGCAGGTACGGCCAGCGGTGGCCGGGGCCCAGCACGTACCAGGGCCGCAGCACCGTGGCGTTCAGTTTTTTCGAGGCGAGAAACGCTTCGGCTTCGGCGCGCGCTTCCCAGTAGGGTTTCATCATCGGGGCGGGGTGCGCCACGCTCACGTAGACGAAGTGCGCGACGCCGCTCCGCGAGGCCGCCTCGACGCCGGCGAGGGCAGACGCCAGGTCCACGCTCCGAAACTGGGCCGCCCTGGCGGGGCTCGGATGCGGCACCCCGACGAGCTGCAGGAACGTGTCGGCCGGGGGCACGCGGTCCGCGAAGGACCCGGCGTCGAGGGCGTCTCCCACCGCGGCGGACCCGGTGCCCGCGCCGGAGGAGCTCCGGGATGACGCGGCGGCCGAGATAGCCCGTGCCTCCCGTGACGAAAACGTGCCGTGTCTGCATGGGCCTCGAAGGGGCTCCTATCCTATGCTCTGTCCAACGTCCCGATGCTCGGAACCGTCTCCCTTCCGGTCTGGCTCGTCGTCGTGCTGGTGCTGCTCGCAGCCTGGGCGGCGCTCGACCGTCTTCTGATCCCGAGCGTGCGCTGGGTGCTGCGGCGCCGCGTCAACCGGGTCCTCGAGGAGCTCAACACGCGACTGAAGATCCGCGTGCAGCCGTTCAAGCTCACCAAGCGCGAGGTCTTGATCGACCGGCTGCTCTTCGACCCGCAGGTCGCGGAGGCGGCCGACGCCGCGGCGCGTGGAAGGCGACATGCCGCGCGAGGTGGCGATGGAGAGAGTCGGCCGCTACGCGCGAGAGATCGTGCCGGCCTTCAACGCCTACGTCTACTTCCGCCTGGGCTACTGGCTGGCCCGTGCTCTGGCTCGCTCGCTCTACCGCGTGCGGCTCGGATATTCGGACGAGCAGGGCCTGGCCGCGATCTCGCCGCAGTCGACCGTCGTGTTCCTCATCAACCACCGCTCGAACATGGACTACATCCTGGTGTCTTACCTCGCCGCGGAGAAGGCCGCGCTCTCGTACGCCGTGGGGGAGTGGGCCAGGATCTGGCCGCTGCAGACCCTCATCCGGGCGATGGGCGCTTACTTCGTGCGCCGCAACTCGAAGGACCCGCTGTATCGCAAGGTCCTCGAGCGCTACGTGGCGATGGCCACGGCCGCCGGGCGTGACGCAGGCCGTGTTTCCGGAGGGCGGCCTGTCGCGGGACGGGAAGCTGCGCCCTCCCAAACTCGGTCTTCTCGACTACATGCTGCGCTCCTTCGATCCGCAAGGGGAGCGCGACCTCGTGTTCGTGCCGGCCGGCATCAACTACGACCGCACCTTCGAGGACCGCAGCTTCCTGGTGGATCTGGACCCGTCGGCCCGGCGGCCCGGAACGGGTGGAGCGCTCGGCAACACGGCGAGCTTCGTCGCGCGCAACCTCTGGCTACGGGCCCGCAGCCAGTGGCACCGGTTCGGATACGCCTGTGTGAACTTCGGTTCTCCGGTCTCCCTCCGGGGTTACCTGAAGCGCCACGGCCTGGATTTCCGGACGCTCCCGCGCGAGGAACGGTCCCGCCGGCTCGAGGACCTCGCCCGCGAGCTGATGGAGTCGGTCGCGCGGGTCATCCCGGCCGTGCCGGTTTCGCTGGTCGCGACCGTCTTCGTGCGTCAGCCGGAGCGCGCGCGGAGCCTGCTCGAGCTCAAGGCCGAGGTCCTTCGCCTCATGGAAGAGCTCGAAGGAAGGGGAGCCCACGTCTACGTTCCCCGCGGCGACCAGGACTATGCCATCGACGTCGGGCTGCGGATGTTGACGCTGCGCCATCTCGTCGAGGATTCGGAGGGCCTGTTCCGGGCGCGCCGCGAGGAGCTGCCGCTGCTCCGGTATTACGCCAATTCGATCGCCCACCTCTTCTGAGAGTGCCCAGGGCGAGAAGCGCCAGGAGTCCCGCCGAGGCGCCGGAAATCGCCATCCCCGCCCGAAGGCCCGGCGGCGTGTACCGGCAGACGATTTCCGTTTCCCGCGCCGGGACGCGGACGGCGAGGAAGGCGGCGTTGGCGGTCAGCGTCGGCAAAGCGTGGCCGTTGCCCTGAGCCGTCCAGCCGCCGTCGGTCGCTTCGGGAATCACGAGGACGCGAGGAGAGTCGGTCGAGACGCGCACGCGAACCTCTTCGGGCCTCGGCCTCGAGTACGCGAGGACCCGCGCCGAGCCGAAGAACTCCTCGCCCGGCCCGACGACGTGCGCCCGGCGGAGGAAATCGATCTCGGCGCCGAGGCGGCCCTTGCGAGCGCTGCGAAGAGCAGGGCGCGCGTCTGTCGGTCACCGCTCGCGATGCTCCGCAGGTCACCGGACGGCCGCTCTCCGCTCCTCGGGCCTCGGAAACCATGCTTCAATGACGACACCGTGGAAAGGCGCCGGGTCGTCGCTCTGCTGGCGCTGTGTCTGTGCGCGGCGGCGCCCGTGGAGGAGCCGGCCGCGCTCCTCGAGAGGCTTTCGCAGAAAGAGAGCCAGCTCGCGGACCTCTCCGCCGACTTCTGGCGCACCCAGTACCGCATCGCGCTCGGAGACCGGGAGGCTTCGACGCTCATGGTCCGCGAGCGGATCCGGAAGGTGTTGACCGAGCAGGAGCTCCCTGGGGCGCTCTCCCGAACGACGTTCCCGGACCCCCGAGCCGAGCGGCGGCGCAGGTTCTTCCTCGAGGAAGCCGCGGACTCGCGGATCTCGGCCGACCCGGAGCTCTCGGCCCTCGTCGAGGAGCTGGAGAAGATCTACGCGGCCGCGCGGTTCGACGTCGGCGGCAAGCGCCTGACGCGGGCGGAACTGAACACCGTCATTGCCCGTGAGCCCGACCGGGAGCAAGCGCCGCCAGGCGTGGGAGGCTCGCGCGCAGCTCGCCTCTCTCGCTTCCGACCGCGTCCGGAAGGCGATGGTCCTGCGCCAGAAACTCGCCGAGCGGTACGCAGGCCAGACCTACCCGGAATTCCTGCTGCGCCGCAACCAGGTCGATCGCTCGTCGATGCTGGCGTGGTTCGAGGAGATCCGCCGGGAGACACAGCCCGAGTTCGAGCGCCTCTCCGCGCGGATGCGGCGGGAGCTCGGCGTCGAAACCCTCGAACCCTGGGACATCGACTTCTTCTTCGGGCGACTCTCGGGCGAGTCCGTGAACGCGGCGCTGCCCCGCGACAAGGCGTGGCCTCGCGTCCAGGCCCTCACGCGGTCGCTCGGCTACGACCTCGCGAGGCTCCCGGTCGAGCTCAAGGTGGCCGACATCGCCTTCGGAGGCGGCACGTACCCGATCCGATACGGCAAAGAGGTCCGCATCCTCGTCAACGCCTACGACGGCCTCTTGTTCACCGACACGCTCCTGCACGAGACGGGGCACGCCCTTCACTACGTCTTCGACGACGAGCCCACGTTTCTCCTGCAGAGCAACTACGCCCAGCCCTTCGACGAGGGCCTGAGTCAGGTGATGTCGCTGCTCCTCTACCGCGCCGAGACCTCCGCGAGGTTCTTCGGGTTGACCGCGGAACAGGTCCGCGCCCTGCGCGAGGCCTACCGCCTGGGCAGCCTCTTCGACCTGCGCCAGCGGATCGCGTCGTCCCTCTTCGAGTTCGAGGCCTACGCGAGCCCGGAGGCGGATTTTCCGGTCCTGTACGACCGGCTCTTCCAGAAGCACGTCGGCCTCTCGACGCACGGCCTTCCCGTCTGGGCGTTCAACCCCTTCTACGCGACGGGACCGATCTACCAGCAGAGTTACGTGCTGGCCGAGATGGTCGGCCGGCAGATCCACGACGCCGTCGACCGCCGCTTCGGCCGGGCCTGGGGCCCCGAAGCGGGTGCGTACCTGCGGGCGAAGTTCTTCCGCCGGGGCGGGAGCCTGACGCTCGACGAGATCCTCACGGAGGGCACGGGCCGGCCTCTCTCGGCGGCGTCGCTCATCGCGGCCCTCAAAGAGAGCGATCAGCCGTGATATCTCTCGGCTCCAGCTTCTCAACCTTTCCGAGGAGGGCAGCATGGCGCGCGGCGTCAACCGGAGAGCTCTGATCCGCTACGGGGCCCTGGGCGGGGCGGCCGCGCTGGCCGTTCCGGCCGCGGCGCGGGCCGCGGTTCCCGCTCTCCGGCGCCGGAGCCGATCCCGCCGTTCGAGCTCGAAGAGGCGACGATCGCCGACCTGCAGAAACGCATGGCCTCGGCGACGACTCGGCGCGCAGCCTGGCGGAGAAGTACATCGCGCGCATCGAGGCGCGTGGACCGGCGCGGCCCGATGCTGCGCGCGGTCCTGGAGATCAACCCCGACGCCCTCGCGATCGCCGAGGGCCTCGACGCGGAGCGCCGGGCCGGGCAAGGCGCGCGGCCCGCTTCACGGCATTCCGGTTCTCCTCAAGGACAACGTCGGCGACCGCCGACCGGATGCAGACGACGGCGGGCTCGCTCGCGCTCGTCGGCGTGACGCCGCCGGCCGACGCGCACATCGTCAAGCGCCTGCGCGAAGCGGGCGCCGTGATCCTGGGCAAGACGAACCTGTCGGAGTGGGCGAACTTCCGCTCGACGCACTCCTCGAGCGGCTGGAGCGGGCGCGGCGGGCAGTGCCGCAATCCGTACGCGCTCGATCGCAACCCCTCGGGCTCGAGCTCCGGCTCGGGGGCCGCGGCGGCGGCCAGCCTCTGCGCGATCACCGTCGGGACCGAGACCGACGGCTCGATCGTGTCGCCCGCGAACAACTGCGGCCTCGTCGGCTTCAAGCCCACCCTCGGCCTCGTCAGCCGCGCCGGGCATCATCCCGATCGCCCACAGCCAGGACACGGCCGGACCGATGACGCGCACCGTCGACCGACGCGGCGATCCTGCTCTCGACCGTGTCGCGGGCTTCGATCGCCGCCGACCCGGCGACCCGCGATCTCGCCGGCCGGCGCCGACGACTACACCGCGTTTCTCGACCGCAAGGGCCTCGTCCGGCAGCGCGCATCGGCGTCGCGCGCAAGAAGCTGTTCGGGCAGAGCCCCGCGGCCGACGCCGTCGCCGAGAAGGCGCTCCTCGAGCCATGAGCCGCCAGGGCGCGATTCATCGTCGACCCGGCGGACATCGCGACCCTCGGCGAGACCGACGACACCGAGTTCGAGGTCCTGCTCTACGAGTTCAAGGCCGACCTGAACGCGTACCTCGCGGCGCTCGGGACGCGGACGCCGTACCGCACGCTCGCCGACCTGATCGACTTCAACCGGAAGAACCGCGAGCGCGAGATGCCCTACTTCGGGCAGGAGATCTTCGAGAAGGCCGAGGCGAAAGGGCCGTTGACCGAGAAGGCCTACGTCGACGCGCTCGCCAAGAACCTGCGGCTGACGCGCGCGGAGGGCATCGACAAGACGATGGACGAGCACAGGCTCGACTGTCTCGTCGCGCCGACCTCGGGCCCGGCCACGCTGCTCGATCTCGTCAACGGCGACTACGGGCCGAGACGGGTCCTCCTCGTTGCCCGCGGTCGCGGGATATCCCGGACATCACGGTCCCCGCGGGCTGCGTCGTTCGGGCTTCCGGTCGGGCTCTCGTTCTTCGGCCGCGCGGGAAGCGAGCCGACGCTCTTCAAGATCGCCTACGCGTTCGAACAGGCCACGCAGGCGCGCAAGCCGCCGCGGTTCCTGACGACGGCGGACCTGACGAGCCGAACGTCGCGAAGCGAAGTCGGGGTCGTCATCCCGAGGCCGTAAGCCGAGGGATCCCGAACTGATTAGGGAGTCGCGTGTCGAGTCCGGGATCCCTCGCTTCGCTCGGGATGACAGTGACGACTAGCCCGGAAACGACTCCGGCCGCTCGACGGCGCGGCGGTACAGCTCCTCGTCGATGTTCCGGCCCGTGACGATCAGGACGACCGGCCCCGGCGACGTCCCGGAGCTGCGGCAGCGCGGCCAGAGCCGGCCGCCGCCGCTCCCTCGGCGCGGATGCCGGCGCCGGTCGAAGGCGCCGATCGCTTCCGCCATCGCGCGCTCCGAGACGAGGAGCATGCGGTCCAGCCACGCCGTTGACGAGAGCACGGCCTCGGGGATCGCGACGCGGACCGCGAGGCCGTCGGCGAATGTGGCCATGCGATCGCAGTCCACCGGCGCGCCCGCCGCGAACGAAAGAGCCATCACCGGCGCCTCCTTTGGCCGCGACGCCGACGACCTAGCGTCTCGCGGAGAGCGGCGCGCGAGGGCCTGGCCGATGCCCGCAGAGCAGCGCCCCGTTCCCGACGGGAACGACCACGGCGGCCGGAGGCTCAGGCAGCTGGTCCAGGATCTCCTCCGCGATCGCCGCGTAGCCCGCGTACTGCGCCGGCTCGACGCCATCTTCGAAGAACGGCAGGCGCGCCTCGGCGGCGAAGCGCTTTCCCTCGTCCTTCGCGACGTCGAGGTCCGTTCCCGTGAGCCGGATCTCGGCGCCCAGACGCTCGATCAGCGCGAGCTTGGCGAGGGAAGCGCCGGCGGGCGCGTAGACCATCGCGCTCAAGCCCGGCTCCGGCAGGCCCAGGCGACTGCGGCCCCGTGGTTTCCGGTCGATGCCGTCACGACGGCCGGCGGCGCCACGCTCGTGAAAGGCCTCGATCGTCGGAAGAGCGCCCCTCCACTTGAATGCGCCGAGCTCGTGGACGTCCTCGCGCTTGAGGAAGAGCGAGAGGCCGGAGCGCGAGCGCGGCGGGCGCCTTCTCGAGGGGCGTGGGTAGGTTCAACCGGCCGAGGCTATCGCACCCGCCCTCACGCCACGTCGTGGACGTCTTCTGCGGTCCCCGCCGGCGCCGCGCGCCGGGCCAGGCGGCGCAGGAGCGGACGGCTCCCGAAGTACGACCGCGGCGATGACGAACGGGCACACGATCAGCCAGGCGGCGACCGCGTGCCCCACCGTCTCACCGAGCATCGCCATGGTGCCGAGGGGGTCCGACTTCGCCATCGCGACGAGCTCCTCGAGCGAGAGAGTCATCCGGGGCGCCCGGAAGATCGCCTCGCCGAACCGGATGAACGGGAAGATCAGGAGGATCTGCAGCGGGGCGGACAACCAGTTGATGAGCTGGATGATGGGCTGGTTCAGCCGCAACGCCCAGGCCGCCAGAAGACAGAGGATCGTGGTGACGCCGATCACCGGGATGATGGCGAGAAACAGTCCGACGGCGATCGTCATCGCGACGCGCTCGGGCGAAAGCCCCTGTGTCAGCTGCTCGACGATCGGATCGACGATCCGCGCCTTCAGGAGATGGGATGTATCCATACGCCTGGCAGCGAGAATCGCAAGGATCGTGCCGCAGCCGTCCGGGCGGCTCGCCGCAAGAGGCCGTCAGCCCGCATGAGGAGCGGGCCACCCGAGAGACTCGGCCGTCTCCAGCAGGCGCTCGAGGATTTCCGCCAGGTGGGCGCGGGCACGATCGATCTCGCGGTGAATCTCGTCGAGGCGCCGTTTCCCACGCGCTCCGGCCGCCGCTGTTTCTTCATGGAGGTGGTCCAGGCGCGAGGCCGCGCGGGCCCGCGCCGCCTCGAGCTCGACGAGCGCGTCGTGGGCCGAGACGCGCGCGGAATCGCGCAACTGCGCCCAGCGGTGCGTCAGCTTCTGAACGCGCTCGTGGAGGCGGGCCGAGGACAAGGCGCGTCCGGTGAGCCTGGCCTCGCGTGCGGCTTCGCGCCAGCGCTCGGGCGGGCGGCGCAGGCCCGAGACCAACCCCAGGCGCTCGCCCAGCCAGAGCAGGGCGTAGGTGGCGTCGACCTGCCACCATCGGAAACCCTGGGCCGCGGAGCCGGGGGCCCAGTGGTGGTTGTTGTGCCAGCCCTCGCCCATGGTCGCCAGCGCGAACAGGAAGCTGTTGCGTGAGTCGTCGGTCGTCGCGAAGGTGCGGCGCCCGAAGACGTGCATGACGCTGTTGATCGAAAAGGTCCCGTGCCAGAGAAGGACGGTCGACAGAAAATACCCGTAGAAGAGTCCCGTCCAGCCGAACGCCAGGAACAGCCCGACGCCGTACGCGATGGTCGGCAGGTACTCGTTCCGGTCGAGCCAGCGCAGCTCCGGATACTTCGCGAGGTCGGGCACGCGCGAGAGATCGGTCGGCGCGCACTCGGGCGAGAGAATCCAGCCCATGTGGCTCCACCAGAATCCGCCCTGCAGGGGGCTGTGGATGTCCTCCGGCCGGTCGGAGTACCGGTGGTGATGACGGTGGTTCGACGCCCACCACAGCACGCCCTTCTGCGCCGCGGTCTGACCCAGGAGGGCCAGCAGGAACTGCGGCATCCGGGCGAGGCGAAAAGCGCGGTGACTGAAATAGCGGTGGAACCCCGCGGTGATCGCGAACATCCGCAGAAAGTAGGAGCCCAGGCAGAGGGCGACTCCGGTCCACGAAAAGCCGAGGGCGAAGACCCCCAGAGCGGCCAGATGGACCAGGAGGAAGCCCGCCGCCGAGGAGGGCTGGATGCGCCGGGACAAAGCGGCCCTACGACTTCTTCTGGACGGTTTCCAGGTTGATCGTCGCGTCCACGTCGTCGCTCAACATGAAGCCGCCGGCGTCCAGGGCCTTGTTCCAGTTGATGCCGAAGTCCTTGCGATTGAGCTTGATCGTGGTCTCGAAGCTGGCCCGCTGGTTGCCCCCCGGGTCCTTCGCGAAGCCGAGGAACGTCACGGGGAGAGTGACCTCCTTGGAGACGCCGTGAATCGTCAGCGTGCCCGTCACGTTGTACTTGTCCTTGCCGGCGGGAGTGATCTTCGAGCTCTTGAAGGTGATCTCCGGAGACTTCTCGGCGTCGAAGAAGTCGGCCGAGCGCAGGTGCTTGTCGCGGTCCGGGTTGTTGGTGTCGATCGACGCGGTCTTGATGGTGAAGACGACCGAGGACATCTCCGGCTTGGCGGGATCGGCCTGAATGGTCCCGTCGAAGTCCGTGAAGCTGCCGCGCACCTTCGAGGCGAAGTGGCGGATCTGGAAGCTCACGTCGGAATGGTTCTTGTCGACCGTGTAGGTGTCGGCGGCAAAGAGGGGAGCCGTCGCGGCCGCGGCGACGAGGAGCAAGGTCAGGATTCGAAGGTTGCGCTGCATGTCGATCTCCTTTTGGGGTCAGTCGGGCATTCCGGCGCGGGCGTGCCCGTGGGCTGCACAGAATACAGGATACGCGGCGGACCCTCTACTGCACGCAACCTCGGGCGGCGACCGTGATCTGCCCCTCGACGCGGTCCGAGCGGACGGCGACCAGCCGGTCGTGGAGGTTCGAGACCACGCAGGCGTGGTTCGGAAGGATGCGCACGCGCTCCCCGATCCGGAAGGACTCGCCCTCGGCGACACCGATGACGCCGTGCTCTTCCGAGAGGCGCGCGATCCGGCTGCGCCGGCCCAGCACCAGGCCGTGGCCGTCGGCCGTGGGCCTCAGCGGGTCGGTCGAAAGCGTCTTCGAGCCCGCGTCGACGACCGCGCGGTCGCGGGCCGGCACGCTGACGATCGTCGCGAGCACGGTCATCGCGCAGTCTTCGAGACGCGCGCTGCCGAGCGCGACCTGAGAGAGGTCGTTGTACACGTAGGTTCCGGGCCGGCACTCGGTCACGCCTCCCTCCGTCATGGACGCGCGGACGGTCGGCGTCGAACCGAGCGAAACCTCGCCGGCCGGAAGCCCCGCGGCGGCCACCGCGGCGGCGGCCTCCGAGACGGTCCGGCCCTCGTCGCTCGCGGCTCGGGCGGCTTCCTCGGGCGTGCGCGCGGCGTAGCCCTGGCCGCCGTGCGTGAAGAGTCCCGCCAGCGCGATTCCCGGGAGCGCGGCGATGCGGCGCGCGGTCTCGACCGCGGCCTCTGGCGCGACCCCCACGCGGTGATAGCCGCAGTCGATCTTGAGAAGCACCGGCAGCCGGCGCCCGGCGGCATGAAAGACGTCTCCCAGGCTCTTTGCGCCCGCGACGCTGTCGACGCCGACCTGCAGGCGGCAGCGATCGGCCACCGCCAGCAGGCGACGCGCCTTGTCGCCCCCGAAGATGGGGTAGGCCAGGAAAATGTCGTCGAAGCCGAGGGAGGCGAAGACCTCGGCCTCGGAGGTCTTGGCCAGCGTCAGGCCCGAGGCGCCGGCCGAGAGCTGCAGACGGGCGATCTCCGGCGACTTGTGGGTCTTGGCGTGCGGGCGCAGCTTCACGCCGGCCCGGCGCGCGCGCTCCTGCATCGCGCCGATGTTCTTCTCGACGACGTCCAGGTCGATCAGGACCGCGGGGGTCGGCAGGTCTTCGAGCGGCGTCATGACTCGAGTCCACATATACACCCGGACCGTGCGGTAGAGTCTGGCGCCGGAGGGAGCCAACGGATGCGCAGAACCGGAATCGGAATCGCGTTCGCCGCCGGGATGCTGCTCGGCGCCGCCGCGGCTTCGGCGCAGACCGCCGAGGAGCTCGTCGAGAAGAACATCCGGGCGCGCGGCGGGCTCGAGAAGATCAAGTCGATTCAATCGATGCGGATGACCGGGACCATGGCGCTCGGCGGCGAATCCGCGCCGACCGTCCTGGAGTTCAAGCGCCCCTCCCGGCTGCGCTGGGAGTTCACGCTCGACGGGCAGACGGCGATCCAGGCGTACGACGGGACGACGGGCTGGGCGATCATGCCGTTCGAGGGCCAGACCGAGCCGGTGAAGATGCCGCCCGAGGAGATCGAGAACTTCAAGCGGCAGGCCGACATCGACGGGCCGCTCGTCGACTATCGGGCGAAAGGCAATCGCATCGAGCTCGTCGGCAAGGGGACCGCCGGCGGCCGGGACGCCTGGCAGCTGAAGGTCACCGCGCCCGACGGGGAAGAGCGGATCGTGTTCCTGGACGCCGAGACCGGCCTGCAGGTCAAGACCGTGGCCCGCAAGACGATCGACGGCAACGAGGTCGAGATCGTCAGCGTCATCGGCGACTACCGCGACGTCGGCGGCCTGAAGCTGCCCCACGTCTTCGAGTCGAGCGTCACCGGCGTCCCCGAGTCCCAGTCGATGAAGTTCGAGCGCATCGAGCTCAACGTCCCCGTGGAGGACTCGCGCTTCGCGATGCCCAGGGCCAGAGCTCCCTCGCCGCCGCCCTCCGCGCCGACACCTTCCGTCAGCTGAGGGGAACGAGCCGATGCTGCTGCTCCGACGGGTGCTCCTGGCCGTTCTGCTGGCCGCGCTGGCGGCGTCCGCGCAGGGGCAGGCGAAGAAGGTCCTGATCTCGGTCGACATGGAGGGCATCGCCGGCGTCGTCACGGGCGAGCAGCTCGGGCCGCCGGGCTTCGAGTACGAGCGGTTCCGACTCTTCATGACCAACGAGGCCCTGGCCGCGATCGAGGGGGCGCGGGCCGGCGGCGCGACCGAGATCCTGGTCGTCGACTCGCACGGCAACGGGCAGAACCTGCTGATCGAGAAGTTTCCGAAGGACGTCCAGGTCATCCGCGCGTGGCCGCGCCCGCTCGCGATGGTGCAGGGCGTCGAGACGGGCGTCGACGCCGTCCTCTGCATCGGCTACCACTCGGGACCACGAACCCCCAGGGCGTGCGCGCGCACACGATGTCCTCGGCCAACCTGGCCGACATGCGCCTGAACGGCGTGTCCGTGCCCGAGGCCGGTCTCAACGCCGCGATCGCCGGACACTTTCGCGTGCCGATCGCGATGATCTCCGGGGACGACGCCGCCGTGAAGGAGGCGCAGGCCCTCCTCGGTCCGATCGAGGGCGCGGTCGTGAAGTGGAACTACGGCTTTCACTCGGCCCGGACCATGACTCCCGAAGCGAGCGTCGCCCTGATCCGCGACACGGCGAAAAAGGCCGTCGAACGGGCGGGACAGATGAAACCCTACGTGGTCACGACACCCGTCACCCTCGACGTGCGCTTCAAGAACTACCGCCCCTCCGAAGTCCTCGCCTACCTCCCGATCGTCGAGCGCACCGACGCCCACTCGATCCGGTTCAAGGGCAAGGACATGGTCGAAGTGATCCGGTTCCTCGAGTTCATGCTGCACTACGAGCCCGGGCTGGCGCCGTAACGCACCCCGGGTATGCCTCAGCTCACCTGACCAGGGGATTGTGGCCGCTGCCTCCGGGCGTAACTTCCGAGATGCCGACATGGGCCCGGCGGGTGATCCGAGGCTCATTCTCTGCAAAGGAGATGAAATGAAGAGCTTGAGGTCTGTTCTCGTCCTGGGCGTTTCGCTTCTCTTTACGGGTCCCCTATTTGCACAGGAAGGCACGGCGAAGACAGACATCCCGCCGTCATCACGAGAGAAGAAGGCGAAGCTGGCGCCCCGCACCTACGGCACCGGCAACACCAGCTTCTACAGGATGGGCGCTCCGGAGTTCAGTCTCCTCTTCGAAGGCGGTTCCGTCGGATACAGCGACATGGCCTTCGCTCAGCCGAACTTCAGTTCCTTTCGGCGATACGCGTATTCTGACAGTGGCGGCTATTATTTCGTCGGCACGCCGCATCTCCCCTCGGGCGCGAAGCTGATAGCGATCAATCTTCACAACTGCGTCGACGCCGACAACAACATCACGGGCGCGGTATTTACATGTAATAACTACGGAAGCTCTTGCGACGGACTCGGGAGCATCTTGACCACGGTCGGTTGTGGATACGACAGCCTGGATCTTGCCCCCTCGGGTCACGTGGTGGACAACAGTCCGGACGGGAACTACCTGGTCATCCTTCTGACCACATCGACCAACGGGCCGGACAGTTTTGCGGGCGTCACCATCGAGTATCAGCTCCAGGTCAGCCCCGCGCCGGCGGTGGCGACTTTCGCGGACGTTCCGACGAGCCATCCACAGTTCCAATTTGTCGAAGCGCTCGCCGCCTCCGGCATCACCGCGGGATGCGGAAGCGGCAACTACTGTCCCGGTGCCACGCTCACCCGCGGCCAGATGGCGGTGTTCCTCGCGAAGGCGCTCGGACTGCAATTCCCCTAGCCGGGAGGACGGCGCCGGTCCCGATGTCCGAGTCACTGCGTCAGTTTCCACTGACCGTCCTCCAGCGCAAATCCGATCGAGGTCGTCGTCGACGTGGAGGTCACGACGCCGGGAGTCGTCGCGCTTTGCTCCGATTGAATCAAGTTCAACGACGCGAGCGCGTCGTCCTCGATGATCAATAGGCCGCCCGACTGGATGGCGGCGGTCAGCGCGGCCCGTTTCGGCAGAGTCTTCCTGCGATAGGCGGCGCTCTCGGCGCGCTCGCTGGCGGGCTCCGCACTTCCACTTCGCCTGAGCCTCCGCGGTCGCGAGCCGCATGACGTCGTCCATTTTCCCGGCGTGGAGGAGGTCCGAGTACTGGAGCGCCAGCGCGCCGATCGGATGCGTGAGGATGTCGGCCCCCTGGATGCGGGTCTCTTTGGCGGGCGCGCTGGAACCGGCCATCACCATCGGGCCGATGTAGCGGCGCCAGGTTCCGCCCTCGAGCTGGAAGGCCGCGAGGACTTCTTTGCCCTTCTCGAAGGGAACGACCAGTTTCGCCATCGGGCCCTCGATGGTGAGGACTCCAGCCTTGCGGATGGCGTCGCGAAACGCCGCCGGGGCCGGAGCCCGCTCTTTCCACAGCGCGGCCTTGTGCTCCTTCTCATCGGCCGGAGACTTCTTCCATTCCGACTGGTCCTCCTGCGTGCCGAGCTGAACCGCCTGGTCGATCTTGCCCGCGCTCATGAGCTCGGCGGCCTTGATCGCCAGGCTGCCGATGGGGTGCTTGAGGATGGCCTCCCCGCGCAACTCGACGGGCTCCTGCGCGAAGGCCGGCTGGCGCCGGCGGTCGTCACGAGGCTCTGGCGCCAACGAGAAGCCCGATCCACAGCGCCCCGCCGGGACGAGGTCGCCGGTTCCGTTGTGTTCATGAATCCTGCTGGCGGCGAGTCTCTCTTCGAGAACAACACGACCGCGCGTCTCGGTGTGAGAGAGTTCCGCGAGCGTCCGCGGAGGAAATCGATGAGCAGCTCGCTGACGAAGAAACGGATCGCCGCACTCCTGTTCCTCGCGGTTCCCTTCCTCGCGCGCCCAGTCCGCCTCTCCCGCCGGCCGTTGGAAGGGTCGGTCGAGCTGCCCGGCCAGAAGCTCGAGGTCTTCGTGAGCCTCGCGGCCGGTGGCGGCGCCTGGAGCGGGACGATCGACATCCCCGCGCAGGGGGCGAAGGCCCTGCCGCTGACGGCCATCCGGGACGAGGGCTCCTCGGTGACCTTCGCGATTTCCGGAATCCCGGGGGATCCGACGTTCTCGGGCGTCCTGTCGCCGGACGGCGGCGCGATCTCGGGGAGCTTGACCCAGGGCGGACAGAAGTTTCCGTTCCGCCTGACGCGCCGCGACGCCGGCAAGGCGGCCGCGCAGGCACTCGATGGCTTCGACGCGTTCGTGGAGTCGGCCCTGAAGGACTGGAAGGTCCCGGGCGTGGCGGTCGCGATCGTCAAGGACGGCGAGCGTCGTGCTCTCGAAGGGCTACGGGCTGCGCGACGTGAAGCGCCACCTCCCCGTCACGCCGGAGACGCTCTTCGCGATCGGCTCGGCGACGAAGGCCTTCACCGTGATGAGCCTCGGCGTCCTCGTCGACGACGGCAAGATCTCGTGGGACACGCCGGTCAAGACGTACCTGCCGACCTTCAAGCTCGAGGATCCATTCGCGTCCGATCGCATGACGCCGAAGGACCTCGTGACGCACCGCTCGGGTCTGCCGCGTCACGACCTCGTCTGGTACAACGCGCCGCTCTCCCGCAAGGAGATCTTCGACCGCCTCCAGTACCTCGAACCGAACGTCGACTTCCGCTACAAGTTCCAGTACCAGAACCTCATGTTCCTGACCGCGGGCTACCTGGCCGGCGAGGTGTCGGGGCTCGAGTGGGAGGAGCTGGTCCGCCGCCGGATCTTTCATCCCCTCGGGATGAAGAGCAGCAACTTCTCGGTCGAGGCGTCCAGGGCCACGGCCGACTTCGCCCTGCCCTACAACGAGAAGGACAAGGCCATCCAGGAGATCGCCTTCCGGAACATCGACGTGGTCGGGCCCGCCGGCTCGATCAACTCGAATCTGAACGACATGGCGCAGTGGGTCAAGCTCCACCTCTCCGACGGCAAGGTCCTCGAGACGCGCGTGATCTCGGAAGCTGGCCTCGACGAGATGCACCGGCCCCAGATGGTGATGCGGGACGACGGCCAGGATCCCGAGATCGTCCTGGGCTCCTACGGGCTGGGCTGGTTCATCGAGTCCTACCGCGGCAAGCGGCGCGTGCACCATGGCGGCAACATCGACGGGTTCTCGGCCATGGTGACGTTTCTGCCGGACCAGGACGTCGGCGTCGTGGCCCTCGCGAACAAAGACGGCACGCCGCTGCCCGAAATCCTCTGCCGCGTCGCCATCGACCGGCTGCTCGGCCTGGAGCCCATCGACTGGAACGCGCGGATCAAGGCCCGGGCCGACGAGGGCGAGAAGGCCGCCGACAAGGCCAAAGGCACGCTGGAGGTCTTCGACCGCAAGAAGGGCACCCGGCCGTCCCACCCGCTCGAGGAATACGCCGGGGACTACGAGCATCCGGCCTACGGCACGCTGACGGTCTCGCGCGACGGCGCGGCGAACCTCAAGGCGACGATCCACGCGATCCCGATGAAGCTCGATCACTGGCACTACGACACCTTCCGGGCCAACCCCGAAGACCCGGCCCTGGCCGAGGAGAAGCTCTTCGTCCTCTTCCGCACCAACACGAAGGGGGACGTGGACAGCCTGACGATGCCCCTCGAACCCCAGACCGCGGAGATCGTGTTCACGAAGAAGCCCCCGGCGCGGCTCTCGGATCCGGAATTCCTGAAGACTCTCGCGGGCGACTACGTGCTCGTCGACCGACCCTCCGTGACGGTCTCGGTCGCCGTGACGGGCCACGTCCTGACGGCGGACATCGCCGGCCAGCCTCCGTACACGCTCGAGCCCTACCGCGGCATGGAGTTCAGGTTCAAGGAGCTGACGGGCTATGCGATCCGCTTCGTGCCGGACACGAGCGGCGTCGTGAACGAGGCCCTCGTCATCCAGCCCGACGGCGTCTACAAGGCCAGGCGCAAGCCATGATCCGCGACCCTATTCCGCTGTCCTCGGCAAACGATCACACGGCCGCCAACGCAGACGGAGGATCCTCATGAGGTTCGAAACGCTGACGGTTCACGCCGGGGGCGAGCGCGACACCGCGACCGGGTCGATCGCGCCTCCCCTGCACCTGTCGACCACCTACGAGCACGGCCCGGCCGGTGAAATCCCGCGGGGCTGGATGTACATCCGGGAAGGCAATCCGACGCAGGACAGGCTCGAAGAGGCCCTCGCGGCGGTGGAGGGGGGACAGCGCGCCCTCGTGTTCGGGTCGGGTCTGGCGGCGGGCGCGGCGTATCTCCAGGCGATGCCCCCGGGCGCACACGTGATCTTCCCCGACGACGTCTACTACGGCTTCCGCGCCATCGCCGCCGAGTACCTTCCGCGCTGGGGAATGGAGGCGACCACGGTCGACATGGCCGACCTCTCGCAGGTCGCCGCCGCGGTCCGTCCGAGCACGCGGCTTCTCTGGGCCGAGACGCCGTCGAATCCGTTGATGAAGATCGTCGACCTCGAGGCCCTGGCCTCGATCGCGCGCGGCGCCGGCGCGCGCCTCCTCGTCGACGGGACCTTCGCCTCGCCCGCGCTCCAGCGGCCGCTGGCCCTGGGCGCGGATGCCGTCGTCCACTCGACCACGAAGTACTTCGGGGGCCACAGCGACGTTCAGGGCGGCGCACTCGTGCTCAAGGACACCGGGGAGGCGGCCGAGAAGGCCGAGCACGCCCGGTATCTCCTCGGCGCCGTGGCGTCGCCCTTCAACTCGTGGCTCGTGCTGCGCGGCCTGCGGTCGCTCGCCTGCCGGATGGAGCGGCACTCCTCCAACGCGCTGGCTCTGGCGCGGGCGCTCGAGGGTCACCCCGCGGTCGAAGCCGTGCACTATCCCGGGCTGGAAAGCCATCCCGGGCACGACATCGCGAAGCGCCAGATGAGCGCCTTCGGCGGGATGCTGTCGGTCCGCATCCGGGGAGGCCGGGACGCCGCGGTCCGCGTCGCCTCCCGCGTCCGGCTCTTCGTCAACGCCACGAGCCTCGGGGGCACGGAGAGCCTGCTCGAGCACCGCGCCTCGAGCGAGGGGCCCGGGTCGCCCGCCCCTCAGAATCTCCTGCGGGTCTCGGTGGGTCTCGAGCACCCGGACGACCTGATCGAGGACTTCACGCAGGCGCTCGGCTGAGCCGCAAACGCCCGCGCTCGAATCAGACGGGACTTTCCTTGTACAGCCAGGCTCCGGCCAGCGTGGCGACGACGTCCCCGACCAGCGACCAGATGACCGCCAACGGCATGAACGGGAACAGATCCAGGTTCGTCAGGGTGATGGTCATGAGCACGCACGAGAGGACCCAGACCGCGATCCCCGCCCGGACGGCCGTCGCCGCGCCCGCGCCGTACCGGGGGCGAATGGCGGCGTAGAGCCAGACCGCCGAGATCCCGAGGACGAAGCTCCAGATGCACCACCAGAGGATCGTCGTCGTGGATTCGGACGGCGTCTTCCCGAGGGCCTGGAGGGCGCCCCAGAACTGGTCTTTCATGACCACGTCGTGCAGCAGCCACTCGGAGACGTTGAGGACGATGCCCGCCACGACCCCGCCCAGGATGACCCGTGAGAGGTTGACCTTGCCCATGCCCCTCCTTCGCTTCTTTCGAAGCGGATGGTGTGAACGAAACTGGCGAGAGCCTAGCAGGTTGCGGAGAGTGTGGCAGTCCGCCTCCGAGCGTTCGAGAACGGTGAGGCGGAAGCCTCACAACGAAGGGCCCCGAAGAGGAGAATCAGCCGTGAACCATTCTCCGCCCTCGTCGGACGGGTAACGCTGGCCTTCGGCCAGCGTTGTCTACCGCCGGGGGTCCGCCTCCGATAGACGACTCGAGCGCCGCTCAAAAAGATCTATCCTCAAAGCATGAACAAGACGATCGCGGTCCTCGGCGCCGGAAACATGGGCACGGCCCTGCTGCGCGGGATCCTCGGCTCCGACTGGGGCAGCCGCCGGCGGCTCGTCGCCTCGCATCCCAAGCCGGCCAAGGCGGCGGCGATCCGGAAAGAGCTCCGCATCCGCGTCGAGGCCTCCAACCGCGAAGCCGCCGAGGGGGCCGACATCGTCATTCTGGCGGTCAAGCCGCAGATCCTGGACGGGGTCCTGGCGGAGATCGGGCCGGCGGTGTCCCGCGGCCGGCTGGTGATCTCGATCGCCGCGGGATTCCCGACCGCGCGGCTCGAGGCCGCCCTGGGGGACAGCGTGGCGGTCGTGCGGGCGATGCCGAACGTGGCTGCCGTGGTCCGCCGTTCGGCAACCGTGCTGTGCCCGGGGCGGCACGCGGGCCGGGCGTCCGTCGGCGAAGCCCGGCGGATCTTCGAGTCGATCGGCCTGGTCGTGGAGCTCCCGGAGTACCAGCTCGACGCGGTCACGGGCCTCTCCGGCAGCGGCCCGATGTACGTCTTCCAGATCATCGAGGGCCTGAGCGACGCCGGCGTGCGCGTCGGGATCTCGCGCGACGTCGCCACGGCGCTGACGATCCAGACCGTTCTCGGAGCGGCGACGATGGCCGAGCAGCTCAAGATCCACCCGGCCGTGATGAAAGACATGGTCACCTCGCCGGGAGGCACGGCGATCGCCGCGCTCCACAGCCTGGAGCGCAACCGCCTTCGCGCGATCCTCATGGACGCCGTCGAGGCGGCCACGGCGCGCTCGCGCGAGCTCGGGTCATTTTGAGCGGCGCTCGAGGCGTCCATCAGAGGCAGACCCACGGCAGTAGGCAACGCTGGCCGAAGGCCGGCGATACCCGCCGACGGGAGCCGAGAGCGGTCCTGAGGAAAAACTCGCCGTTCTGACGACGCCGCTCGGGCACCGAGTTCTACTTCGGCGGCGAGGCCTGGTACGCGGCCGGGATCGGGTTGTCCGGACGCTCGGTGTCCCAGACGACAGAAGCGATGTGCCATCCGGAGTCGTCCTTGACCAGCTGGATCGAGTTGATGCCCCGCGCAAAGGGTTTCTCGTCGGTCGGCGAGCGCCGCGCTTCGTAGGTCGAGAAGACCTGGCAGACGTTGCCGAAGCAGTCCGTCCGGCGCGCGACCTCCTTTTCGAAGAACGCGGTGGACTCGCCCCTGGCCTTCGCCGCCGCCGCACCCTTCTGGACGCGTTCCTGGAAACCGTCGACGTCGATCACCGTAAACATGTCTTCGTTGGGGCGCTTGGGCGGGATCAACATTCCGACGGGAAGGAAGAGATTCCGCATCCGCTTCCAGTCGGGCTCGGCGTCGGGCCCGTGGCTGACGGAGCCGTAGAGGGCGGCGATGGCCGAGTCCACGGTGGCGGAGTCTCCGACGGCGGCGCGGGCGCGGCCGGGCGCCACCTGAGGATTTGCCGTCTGCGCGGCGAGCGCGGAGGCCAGGAAGAGCGATGCGGTGAAGAGGACCGGGAGTCTGGTCATGTGCCGCTCCTTTCGGGAGACCCGGGAACCATACGCCTGTTTTCGGAGGCCGGCCCGGGGATCGGGTTGTCCGGCCGCTCGGTGTCCCAGACCATCGAGGCGATCCACCAGCGGCGGCCGTCGTCGAGGAGCTGGATGCTGTGGATGCCGCGGGCAAAGGGCGCGGGGTCGCGGGGAGCGCGCCGGATCTCGTACGTCGAGAACACCTGGCAGATCTGCCCGAAGCAGTCCGCGCGCCGCGAGACCTCGCGCTCCGTGAAGCCCAGAGGCTCGCCCGCCTGCCGCCGTCCGGCGATGTAGCCGCGAATCCGCTCCACGAACTCCTCGACGCTCAAGGCCCGAATCGTCTCTGCCTCTCGCGGCTTCGGCGGGACGATCCTCGCGCCCGGAAGGAACAGCTTGCGCAGCCGGTCCCAGTTGGGCTCGTAGTCGGGTCCGTGGCTGACCGACGCGTAGAGTCCGGCGACGATGGCGTCGACCGACGAGCCGTCGGGCTGGACCTCCAGCGCCTCCGGCTCCCGGCTCGGCTCCGGCGTCCGCCGCGGAGAGCCGGCGGCGCTCGACACCGCCGTGGCGGCGAGGGCCTGCGCGGCGCGGTTGACGATCGGCGTGGCCGGACCGCACGCGAGAATCGGCAGAAGGCCGAAAAGGACGAGTCTCCGCATCCGCGCCATCCGCATTCCGTCACGATATCCCCGGCCGCGTGGCGCCCGCCTTCCGACCGACTCCGGTAAACTGCGCCGCAATTGCGGCGGGACGCCCCGGGCCAGGTCGCCAGAGAGCGCCGCGGGAGGACGAATGGACGCGCCCGAGTCGAAGTCGCTCCCCGAAAACGCCTACCGCACGCTCGCGCCGGGCGAGGTCTATCAACCGGTCGTCCCGGCGTCGGCCCACCTTCCCGAATCGACGCCGCGGTCGATCCTCTGGGGTCTTTTCCTCTGCGCGATCTTCACGGCGGCCTCGGCCTATTCGGGCCTGAAGGTCGGCCAGGTGATGGAGGCGGCGATCCCCATCTCGATCCTGGCGATCGGCCTGGCGCGGGTCTACGCCCGCCGGTCCTCGCTCCTCGAGAACGTGATCATCACCGGCATCGGCGGCGTCTCGGCGTCCGTCGTCGCGGGCGCGATCTTCACGCTGCCGGCGCTCTACATCCTGAAGCTCGACCCGCACCCGTGGCAGACGATCTTCATCTGCCTCGCGGGCGGCTGCCTCGGCGTCCTCTTCATCATTCCCCTGCGCCGGTACTTCGTGCGGGACATGCACGGCGCGTTCCCGTTTCCCGAGGCGACCGCGATCACCGAGGTCCTCGTCACGGGCGAGAAGGGCGGCTCGCAGGCGAAGCTGCTGCTCCAGGCCACGGGCATCTCGGCCGTGTACGACTTCCTGGTGACGACCTTCCAGGTCTGGAAAGAGTTTCTGGATTTCCGTTTCATCTCGCTCTTCGACGACCTCGCCGTGAAGGCGCGCATGGTCCTGCGCTTCGACGCCGTCGCCTTCATCCTCGGCCTCGGGTACGTGATGGGTTTGCGGGCCTCGACGCTCCTGTGCGCGGGCGGGGTGCTGTCCAACTTCGTGCTCGTGCCGCTGATCTGGTTCATCGGCCGCAACTTCCCGGACGCCGTCGTCTATCCGGGCGCGGTGCCGATCGCGGAAATGACCGGCACGGACATCTTCCGGTCCTATGTCCGGTTCATGGGCGTCGGTGCGATCGCGACGGCCGGCATCTTTGGCATCGTCAAGTCGCTGAAGATCGTCGTCGGCTCCTTCTCCATCGCGACGAAGGCCTTCCGCCACGGCGAGGCCGCGGGCCAGGAACGGACCGACCGCGACATGGCGATCATGAAGATTCTGATCGGCGTCGTGGTCTCGGCCGTCGCCGTCGCCATCTTCCTCGGGAGCCTCGGCGCGACCTCCGTCGCCCTCCTGATCGGGCTCGGCCTGACACTGGTCTTTTCCTTCTTCTTCACGTCGGTCGCCGCCAACGCTATCGCGACCACGGCGCGCAATCCGGTCTCGGGCATGACGATGCTGACGATCATCATCTCGTCGATCATCCTCCTGGAGTTCGGCGTCTCGGGGCGGACGGGAATGTTCTTCGTCATGGCCATCGCCGGCATGGTGTGCACCGCGCTCTCGGTCTCCGGACAGACGATCACCGACCTGAAGACGGGGTACTGGCTGGGGTCGACGCCGGCCGTGCAGGAGCGCGTCAAGTTCTACGGCGTTCTCGTGTCCTCGGTCGTCGTCGGACTCGTGATCGTCGCGCTCGCGCAGACCTTCCAGTTCGGCGAGGCCGCCCCCGGCGACACCCGCCCCGTCCTCGCCTCGCCCCAGGCTTCGATCATGAAGGCGCTGGTCGAAGGGTTCATGAGCCGGCAGCCCGTGGCGTATCTGCTCTTCGGCACCGGCGCGATGATTGCCGTCGCCATGGAGATGCTCGCCGTGCCGGCGCTCATCGTGGCGCTCGGGATGTACCTGCCGCTCGAGCTCAACTCCCCGGCCCTCGTCGGCGGGTTGATCTCGTATTACGTCAACAGGCGTTCCGAGAAGGTCGGCGGCGCGGACGGCCGGTCCATCCGCGAGCGGGCGATCATCATCGCGTCGGGCCTGATGGCCGGAGGCGCGCTCGGCGGCGTCTTCGGAGCCGGACTGCGCCTCTTCCCCTGGTTCCGCGAAGACCTCATCAAGCTGCCGTTCTACGACAACGATCCGATCTCTCAAACCGTCAGCGCCGTCGGGTTCGTCCTTTTGTGCCTCTACCTGTGGTTCGGAGCCCTCAAGAAGGAGCGCACCGCCTGATGGACCGGCTCGGCCGGGTGACCGCGGACGCCCTGCTCGGCATCGACACGCTCTGGGGCGGCGACGTGATGAACCCGTCCGGCACGGGCCGGGCCGTCGTGGATTCCTGGTTTTCGGACGAGCCGATGCCGCGCGCCTACACCCATCCGTCGGCGCAGAAACTGCGCGAGTCGGGCGGCGTCGCGGCGAAGGCACCCGACTCGGCGGCGATCGACGCGTACCTGTCGGCCGTGGACGTGAAGGGCGCGATCGACTCCCTGACGGAGGAGGGCAGGAAGGTCTCCGGGCTTCGCGCCGCGTTCTTCGACGGCCTCGGGGAGTGCCTGTCGGTCATGTGGGACCTCTCGATCGAGATTCTCGGCCGCGGGCCGGCCGTGCCGTACGCGCGCTGCGTCCTCGCCTCGACCGGGCGGCCGCCGGAACCGTCCCGGCCCGAGGAGAAGCGCCGCCGTCTCGCGGAGCTTCTTGCGCGCGCCGGCCATCCTTCGGCGTCGGGCGACGGGCTGCTCGCCGCCGTGGACGCCTGGCGCCGCGAGCGCATGGTGCCGGCGAAGTCGATCGCGTCTCTCGCCAACGCCTTCATCGCGCGCTTCGATGCGGGGACGACGAAGCACGTAGCGCCCCGGCTCCCGGCGGACCTGCGCGACGTCCCCCGGTCGAACATGACGTTCGTGCCGATCCGTGACGCCTTTTTTTCCGGGTTCATGAACTACATCGGCCGGGCCCGGAACCCCGACGGCTCGCCGCAGTACGAGGCGACCTACGAGATCAATGCCTCGCTCGAGATCAGCGTGCCCGAGTTCGAGCAGCTCGTCGGCCACGAGGTCGTGCCCGGGCACGTCACGACGGGAGCGCTGATGCAGGGCCTTTACGTGAGAGGCCGCGTCGGTTTCGAAGCCACGATCCTCGCGATGAACACGCGCTGGGGCACGCTCGCCGAGGGCATCGGCAACAATGCCGTCCTCATGGCCCTGGGCCTGACGGAGGTCGAGCAGGTCACGGACGAGGACCTTCAGATCGGGCTCTGGCTGGCGCACCTTCAGGACGACGCGAAAAACCAGTCCTCGTACATGACCTGGCAGGAGGGCGCGCCCCAGGCCGAGGTCGCCGCGGCGCTGCGCCGCGACTGCCTCGTTTCCGAAGAGCGCGCCGGCAAACTGTCGGGCGCGTGGGGGCGCCACCCGCTCTTCGGCCGCATGAACCTCCCGGCCTACCGCGCGGGGACCGAGGCGGTGGCGGAGCTGCGCCGCAGGCACCCGCCGGAGAAAGTCCTCCCCGCGCTCTACGGCTGCGCCGGTCTCGTCGACGTGGTCACCATGCGCCAGGCGCTCGGCGAGACGGGATAGCCGGCCGATCCTGCTTCCGTAAGCACGCGAGGACTGACTCCCGGTCATCGGCACGTTCGCCGGCCTCGGGTACCATCCGCCGATGCAACTCCTCCGTTTCGCCGCCGGCTCGATCCTCGTTCTCGTCGCCTCCACGGCAGCCCGCGCCGCGGAGAACCCCTGGCCCCGCATCCGCAAGGAGCGGATCGAGAAGCTCCTCCCGGTCGCGATGGACCGGGCCGGCGTGGACGCCTGGATCGTGATCTGCCGCGAGAACGACAACGACCCGCTCGCCGCCCACGTCGGCGGAGAGAACGCGGGAGGCTCGGCGGCGTTCCTCTTCTTCCGGAAAGGCGGCGGTGTCTCCTCGGTCGCGATTTCGCCCGCCGGCGAGGCCACGGCGTTGAAGGACGTCGGACTGCACGGGCGGGTCGTGGTCCGCGGGCGCGAGCAGACCGTCTGGGACGCCGTCGCCGAGGAGATCCGGGCGGCCGCCCCGAAAAAGATCGCCGTCAACTCCGGGAGCGACTCGGTCGCCGACGGATTGTCCTGGACGCAACGCACCGCTCTCGAGAAGGCTCTGGGCCCGGAATGGAGCGCGCGCCTGGTTCCGTCGGAGGACCTTGTCGTCGAGTGGCTGTCGGTGAAGCTGCCCGAGGAAGTCGCGATCATGCGCGAGGCCGCGGCGGCGACGTCGGAGCTCCAGGCCGAGGCGTACCGGACGGTCGTTCCCGGAAAGACCCGCGACGTCGACGTCGCCCGATACCTGAAGAAGCGCATGCGGGAGCTCGGCTACGAAGACGGATGGGCGCCCGATCAGAACCCCAACGTCAACTCGGGCCCCGATCGCGGCCATTCCCACGCGACCGAACGGGTAATTCAGCCGGGCGACTTCATCCAGACCGACTTCGGCGTCAAAGTCCACGGGCGCTGGGTCACCGACATTCAGCGTTTCGCGTACGTTCTGGCGCCCGGAGAAACCGCCGCGCCGAAGGCCGCGCTCGAGAAGTGGGAAAAAGGCAAGCGGGGCAGCCGGGTCGCACTGGCTGCGATGAAGCCGGGGGCGCGGGGATACGACGTGGACCGCGCGCAGCGCGACTGGATGAAGGAAGCGGGCTCTCTCCCGATGCCGTGGGGAACCGGGCACCCCGTCGGCTACTGGGCGCACGATCCGGGACCGGCGCTTTCCGGCGCGCAGACGGACGCGCCTCCCTTCCCGCGCGCCGCGCGCCGGCTGATTCCGGGTCAGACCTTCGCGTTCGACGGCTTCTTCTGCTGGGAGCTCGATCCCGAGGCGAAGACGACCAAGGGCATCTCGGTCGAGGAGATGGCCGTCGTGACGGAGAGCGGGGCGGAATACCTGATCCCGCCCCAGGAAGATCTGATCCTCATCGGACGGCCGACTCAGGGCCCGTAGAACGACAGCCCAGGGGACGTTCCGGTATTCTCGCGGGCGTGAAGACCCGGCGCTCGTTTCTGGCCGCGGCCGGTCTCGCGGCCGGGCATTCGCTCCTCCCTGCGGCCGAGAAGAGGCCGACACCGCCCGCCGGGCCGATGCTCCGGCCCCGGGCGCTGAAGCCCGGCGACACGGTCGGACTGATCGCGCCGTCTTCCTACGTCTTCGACCTCTGGCGGATCGACGACGTGGCGCCGCGCCTGGCGGCGCTGGGCTTGAAGACCAAGCTGGGCGCCAACGTCCGCGCCCGCCGCGGCTATCTGGCGGGTACCGAGGAGCAGCGCCTCGCGGACCTCCACGCCATGTTCGCGGATCCCGAGGTCGCCGCAGTCTTCTGCCTCGGCGGGGGATACGGAGCGCAGCGCCTGCTCGACCGCATCGACTACGGCCTGATCCGCCGCAATCCGAAGATCTTCCTGGGCCTCTCGGACATCACGGGGCTCCACCTCGCCTTCGGAAAGATGGCGCGGCTGGTGACCTTCCACGGTCCGGTCGCCATGTCGGCGCTTCCCGCCTGGACCATGGAGAGTCTCCGGAAGGCGCTCTTCGATACGGCTCCCCCCGGCGCGATCGGCAGCCCGCCCGAGGAGGACGCCCTGGCGCCTCAGTTTCCCCGCCATACGGTCTCGCCGGGAACGGCTCGCGGCGAGACGGTCGGAGGCAACCTGACCATCGTCTCGACCACGATGGGCACGCCGTGGGAGATCGACACCCGCGGCAGGATCCTGCTTCTCGAGGACGTGGGTGAGGCGCCGTACCGCATCGACCGGATGCTCGTGCAGCTCGCGCTCGCCGGCAAGCTCGCCGAAGCCGCGGGCATCGTCTGGGGCACCTGCACGGACTGCAAGCCGTCGCTCTCGAGCTTCGAGATCAGCCTGTCGATCTCGGACGTGCTCGACGAGATCCTCGGTCCTCTCGGCAAGCCCGTCCTGGCGGGTCTGGTCTTCGGCCACACGAAGGAGAGGGCCACGATCCCGCTGGGAGTCCTCGCCGAGCTCGACGCCACCGCGAAGAGCTTCACGATCCTCGAGTCCGGGGTCCGCGCTTGAGTTCTCCCCGCGGGCACGACCGCGCGGACCTGAAGCGCATCGCCCGCAAGGCGATGGTCGAAAAAGGCCTGGAGCCGGATTTCTCGCGCGACGTCTTCGCGGAGCTCGACCGGATCCGCGGGGCCGCGCCTCCGGCCGGGGCCGGCATCCGCGACTTGCGGGACCGGCACTGGGTCTCGATCGACAACGACGACTCGCGCGACCTCGACCAGCTGACCGTGGCGGAGCCGCTTCCGGACGGCGCGACGAAGGTCTTCGTGGCGGTGGCCGACGTCGACGCTCTCGTGCCGAAAGACTCGGCGATCGACGCGCATGCGCGCAGGAACACGACCTCCGTCTACACGGCCGCCGAGATCTTTCCGATGCTGCCGGAGAAGCTCTCGACGGACCTGACTTCTCTGAACGAAGGGGAGGACCGGCTCGCGGTCGTCGTCGAGATGACCTTCGAGAAGAGCGGCGATCTCCGGGCCTCCGAGGTCTACCGGGCGGCCGTCCGGAACAAGGCGAAGCTCGCCTACGACGCCGTTTCCGTGGGCCTCGAAGGCGGCGAGTTTCCGGAGAAGGCCCGGGCCGTGCCCGGCGTCGTCGAGCAGCTCCGGCTGCAGGACGCCGTCGCCCAGACGCTGCGCGGCCGGCGCGAGGAGGAAGGGGCGCTCGACCTGGAGACGATCGAGCCGAAGGCGGTCTTCGACGACGACGCGATCGTCGACCTCTCCGTTCAGACGAAGAACCGCGCCCGGGAGCTCATCGAGGACTTCATGATCGCCGCCAACGGCACGACCGCACGCTTCCTCGCGGACCGGAGGGTCGCGTCGCTGCGCCGGGTCGTGCGCTCGCCCGAACGGTGGCAGAAGATCGTGGCCATCGCGCGGGAGCTCGGCGACGCGCCTGCCTGCCGAGCCCGACAGCCGCGCGCTGGAGAAGTTCCTGCTGGCGCGCCGGACGCGCCGACCCGCTGCGGTTCCCGGACCTGTCGCTCGTGATCGTGAAGCTGATGGGCGCCGGGCGAGTACGTCGTCGAGCGCCCGGGCCAGGCTCCCATCGGACACTTCGGCCTGGCGGTGCGCGACTACACGCACTCGACCGCCCCGAACCGTCGCTTTCCCGGACCTCATCACGCAACGGCTCCTGAAGGCGGCGCTCGCGGGCGCCCCGCCGGCCTACGACGCGGCCGAGCTCGGGGGCCTCGCCGACCCACTGCACCGAACAGGAAGACGACGCCAACAAGGTCGAGCGCCAGGTCCGGAAGTCCGCGGCCGCGCTCCTTCTGGAGCAGCGGATCGGGCAGCGTTTCGACGCGGTCGTCACGGGCGCCTCGGAGAAGGGGACCTGGGCCCGGATCTTCCGGCCGCCGGCCGAGGGCAAGCTCGTCCACGGCTTCGACGGCCTCGAGGTCGGCGACAAGCTCCGGGTCAAGCTCATCTCGACCGACGTCGAGCGGGGCTTCATCGACTTCGTGCGGGTCGGGTAGAGTCGGCTTTCCCATGCGGGGAGGAGCTCATGAAATCGATCCTGACCCGGCTCTGCGGCGTGGCGATGCTCGCCGCCGGATCGCTCGCTGAGATGGCGGAGGCTCAACAGACGCAGAAGCCGCCGACCGCCGAAGAGGCGAAGGCGTTCGTCGACGACGCGGAACAGAAGCTCCTGAAGCTCTGGATCGACGCGTCGCGCGCCGACTGGGTCAAGTCGACCTACATCACCGACGACACCGAGGTCCTCGCGGCGCAGGCCAACGAGAAGGCGATCTCGGCCGGCGTCGCGTACGCCAAGCAGGCGACGCGGTTCGACGGGCTGAAGCTGTCCCGAAGAGACGGCCCGGAAGCTCAAGCTCCTGAAGCTCGCGCTGACGCGTCGCGACGCCCTCGGACCCGGCCGAGAGCGAGCCGAGCTGACGCGCCTGGGCGCGGCCATGGAGGGCATGTACGGAAAGGGCAAGTACTGCCCGGCCGGCCGGACACGTGCCTGACATCGAGGACATCACCAAGATCATGGCGACGTCCCGCGACGCGAAGGAGCTCCTCGAGGTCTGGGCCGGCTGGCACGCGATCGCGCCCCCCATGCAAGCCGAGCTTCGCGCGCTACGTGGAGCTCGCCAACAAGGGCGCGCGGGAGCTCGGGTTCGAGGACACCGGCGCCATGTGGCGCTCCAAGTACGACATGCCGCCCGACGCCTTCGCGGCGGAGGTCGACCGGCTCTGGGAGCAGGTCAAGCCGCTCTACGACTCGCTGCACGCTACGTGCGCTGGAAGCTCCGCGAGAAGTACGGCGACGTGGTCCCGGCCAACGGCCCGATCCCGGCGCACCTGCTCGGCAACATGTGGGCGCAGGACTGGGACAACATCTACCCGCTCGTCGGCTCCGCAGGACGCCGACCCCGGCTACGACCTGACCGAGATCCTGAAGGCCAAGAAGACCGACGCCGATGCAGATGGTGAAGTACGGCGAGGGCTTCTTCACCTCGCTCGGCTTCGAGCCGCTGCCCGAGACCTTCTGGGAGCGCTCGCTGTTCACGAAGCCGCAGGACCGCGAGGTCGTCTGCCACGCCAGCGCCTGGGACATCGACTACGACGACGACCTGCGCATCAAGATGTGCATCGACATCACGGACGAGGACTTCAGCGACGATCCACCACGAGCTCGGCCACAACTTCTACCAGCGCGCCTACAACAAGCAGCCGCCGCTCTTCCGCGACAGCGCCAACGACGGCTTCCACGAGGCGATCGGCGACACGGTCGCGCTCTCGATCACGCCCGAGTACCTCGTGCAAGCTCGGCCTGCTCGACAAGGCCGCCCGACCACGTCGAAGGACATCGGCCTGCTGCTCGCACCGCGCGCTCGACAAGGTCGCGTTCCTGCCCGTTCGGCCTGCTCATCGACCAGTGGCGCTGGAAGGTCTTCTCCGGCGAGATCACGCCGGACGACTACAACGAGGCCTGGTGGGAGCTGCGCCAGAAGTACCAGGGCGTCGCGCCCGCCGGTCGCGCGCACGCGAGAAGGACTTCGATCCGGGCGCGAAGTACCACGTGCCGGCCAACGTGCCGTACACGCGCTACTTCCTCGCCGACATCCTCCAGTTCCAGTTCCACCGCGCGCTGTGCGAAGACCGCCGGCTGCACGGGACCGCTCAACCGCTGCTCGATCTACGGCAACAAGGCGGCGGGCAAGCGCCTGGCCGACGATGCTCGCGATGGGCCAGAGCCGGCCGTGGCCCGAGGCGCTCGAGGCGTCTGACCGGCCAGCGCGAGATGGACGCGACCGCCATCCTCGACTACTTCGCGCCGCTGCAGAAGTGGCTGGACGAGCAGAACAAGGGCAAGCCCGTGGGGTGGTGAGGCGAGTCCGGAGCGCGACGGCCCCTTCAGTACTTCAGCCTCAAGAGAGTCGCCGGACCGTTTCCCTTCGGGACGACGACGAACAGGTTGTCGTACTCGTCGTCGGCGATCGACACGGACTCGGCGCAGCCGAAGGCGTTCAGCAGCTTCGGCACCGTGTTGCTGTGGCCGACGACGAGGACGGCGTCGCCGCCGTGCTCGGTTCGCACCTTCTCCGCCAGGGCCTTCGGCTTTTCGTAGACCGTGACCGGGAGGCGCCGCGCGTCGGCCAGCGGCCGGGCCGTGCCGAGCGTGCGCTCGGTGTCGGTCGAGTACACCGCCGCGATGCCGGCGTCCGCGAGAAGCCTGGCCAGGCGCTGGCCCCGGGCCTTGCCGGCCTCGGTCAGCCGTTCGTCCTCGGCCGAGATTTTCTCCCCGTGGCGGACAACGATGACGGCCTTCTGGGCGGTGGCGGCGCCGGTCACGAACAGCAGGGCCCCGGCGATCGCCGCGATCCGGGCTTTTCTGGCCATGGGGGAAGCTTAAGCCCGGAGATCCATCCGGCCGCGCGTCTCGTAGAGTATTTTCTGGGGGAGGCCTGCGCCGTTCTTGACGGCGGCGGAGAAAGGGAAATAGCCTTGCGGCCGAGTTCTCAGACCGATGACAACGTCCGGGCCTTTGCTGCGCGCCCTCCGGCGAGGCCGGCTGCGTCGCGCCTGACGATGGACGAAGAGGCGGCGTCCCGGGCCTCGGCCGCGGCGGAGCTCAAGGGCTGGATCGAGGCCTCGGCCGCCGGCGATCAGGCGGCGTTCGCCGCGCTCTACGACGCCACCAGCGGGGTCGTCTTCGGCGTGGCCCTGCGCATTCTCGCCGACCGAAGCGAGGCGGAAGAAGTGGCGACCGACGTCTTCCTGCAGGTCTGGCGCGAAGCCGCGCGCTTCGACGCCTCGCGGGGGTCGCCGATCTCCTGGCTTCTCCTCCTGACCCGTTCGCGGGCGATCGATCGCCTTCGCTCCCGCAAGACCGCGCGCACGGCGGAGCGCTCGCTGGAGCTCGCGGAGTCGGTTCCCGACGCCGGCTGCGACCCCGGCGAGCGGTCCTGGATCTCGCAGCAGGGCTCGCTCGTGCGGCGGTCGCTGGCCGACCTCCCGGCCGAGCAGCGCGCGGCGCTGGAGCTTGCCTACTTCGAAGGCCTGACTCACCCGGAGATCGCCGAGCGGCTCCAGGTGCCGGTCGGAACGGCCAAGACGCGGATACGGCTCGGAATGCTCAAGCTGCGCGACGCCCTGGCGCCCGCGCTCGCTATGGAAGGTGCCCTGTGAGCCCCATGGACGATTCGAAAATGAACGCCGCTCTCGAGAAAGCCGCGCTCGAGGCCCTTGCGGGCCGCAGCGCCGCTTCCGGGGCGGATCCGGCGAGCCGGGCCGTCCGGGCGGGCTTCGACGCCGTGGCCGAGGGGCTCGGACTCTCGGCCGCGTCGCCGGCGCCCACCGGGCTGCGCGACCGTGTTCTCTCGGGGGTGCGCGAGATGCCCGAGCGTCCGGCCACGACGCTGCGCCCCGGCGTGCTTCTCGTGCGGACCACGGCGGCGGAGTGGAAGACCGCGTTTCCCGGCGTGCACTACAAGGACATCCACCGGGACGCCGCGCGCCGCTCGCGCTCGATTCTCTTCCGCATGGAGCCGGGCTCGACGTTTCCCGCACATTCTCACACGTACGTGGAAGAGCTCTACGTCCTCGAGGGGTCAGCCGTCGTCAACGGGAAGCTGCTGCGCGCCGGAGACTATTGCCGCTCGGAGCCGGGCACGTCGGACCAGGACGTCTACAGCGCGGAAGGGACCCTCTACCTCGCGTTTCTGACCGACGAGAGCGCCCCGGAGTCCACGTCCCGCTGAAGACGCGCACGCGATAGTCGGGCGTCGCGTACAAGTCCGGGATCCCTGATGGCCGCTGGCCCGAGATCACCGGACTCGATACGACGGCATTCGCGTAAACCTCGGCAGTCCGCCGTCGCGGCGTTCCTCCGGACTCGACGCGCGTAACCCCTAACTCCGGTCCCGACCCCTCAAAAAACGAAACCCCCCGCCCCGACGTCTAAGCAACCGGAAACAGGCCCCTTCGACGATTCGGGAGGCGGTGTAGGCTGGACCAGGTCGTTCGCATCGTACAGACGACAAAGGAGTTCGCTCTGGCTCGCACCGACGACCGGACCGGCGAAGGGGAGCTGCTCGAAGGCTTGCGGCAGGGAAGCCTGCCGGCGTTCGAGCGGCTTTACGAAGCGCACGGAGAACGCATGAAGTCGGTCGCCCTGAACCTGCTCGCCAGCCCCGCCGACGCCGAAGACGCCGTGCAGGAGGCCTTTCTCAAGGTGTACCGCGGCGCGGCCCGGTTTCGCGGGGGCTCGACCGTGGCGACGTGGCTCTACCGGATTCTCGTGAACACCTGCTACGACCAGATGCGCAAAGGGCGCCGGCGTCCCGAGGCGCCGCTCCCGGCGCGGGTCGCGATGGCGTCGGGCCGCGAGCCCGATCATCCTCTCCGTCTCTCGATCGAGATGGCGCTCTCGCGCCTTCCCGAGCGCGAGCGCACGGCGTTTCTCCTGTGCGAGGTCGAGGGCTTCTCGCATCGCGAAACCGGCGAGATCCTCGAGGTCAACGAGAACGCCTCGCGCACGCTTCTCTTCCGCGCCAAGCGCCGGCTGCAGGAGTCGCTCCGGGCCGCCGACGCGTTCCTTCCGGCGGAGGCGTCGTGAAGGCCGGCGTGTCGGGACCTCGAGCGCGCGCTCTCGACCGGGGAGCCGGAGCTCCTCGCCACCCTGGAGGAGCACGCGAAGGACTGCGCCGCGTGCGCGCGCGAGCTGGCGGAGTGGCGCGCGATCGCCGCCGCGGCGCCCGCTCTTCGGAAGTCCTGGCCGTCGCCCGAGCTCTGGCCGCAGATCCGCCAGAGTCTCGCCGAGGAGTCGCAGCGCCCGGCTGCTCGCCGGCGGCCCCTGGATCCGCCTCTTGCCGGCAGCCGCGATCGTCGCGCTCTTCGCGATCGCGACGGTCGGGCTCTGGGTCTTCCGCGACAGCGGGGGTCGCGAGCCGCTCGCGACTCCCTGGCAGACGACGAAGGATCCGCTGCTGACCGAGCGCGCCGTCGACGACGTCGAAGACGCCGAGGAGACGTACCTCGCGTCGATCGAGAGTCTCTCGAGGCTGGCCGAGCCGCGCCTGGCCTCGAGCATGTCGCCCGTCATGCTGAACTACCGGGAGAAGCTTGCCCTGCTCGATTCGGCGATCGCGGACCTGCAGTCTGGCATCGAGCAGAACCGTTACAACACCCACCTGCGCCGGGAGCTGCTCGCCGCGTACCGCGAGAAGCAGCAGACCCTGCAGAACCTGATGAAAGAGGCCCAATCATGACCCGTCCTTCTTCCCGCATCGCCGCCGCCGCGCTCGGGGCGCTCGTCTTCGCGGCCGCTCCGGTTCGCGCCGAGCATGACCAGCGTTCGAACTTCGACCGGGACTTCTCCCGGACGCTGGCCGTCAAGGCCGGCCAGCGTCTCGACATCGATCACAGCCAGGGCGCGATCCGCATTTCGTCGCATCCGGTCCCCGAGATCCGCATCAAGGCCCACATCACGGTGTCCTCCTCCGACGCCGACGGCGCCCAGAAGTTCGGCGAAGGCATCGTCATCGCGGTCGAGGACACGGCGTCTGCCGTGGTGGTCCGGACGACGTACCCCGACAAGAAGTGGCACTTCTCCGGCAGCGGCCACATCTCGTACTCCGTGGACTACGACATCCTCGTTCCCGAAACCATGCCGGTCACGGCGCGCAACAAGTTCGGCGACGTGACGGCGGACGGGCTGAAGGCCGGTTCGAGCATCTCGAACTCGAACGGCAAAGTTGCCTTTCGGAATGGGACAGGAGTGCAGAAGATCGACAACTCCTTCGGCTCGATCGAAGTCATCCGCAACGCGGGCGCCGTCGACGTCTCGGGGGCCAACGGCTCCGTGACCGTCGCGGAGGTCGACGGCCTCCTGGAGATTCGAGAACCGATTCGGCAGCGTGGCGGCCCGCAGGATCAAAGGCAAGGCGGCGATCACGGGCTCCAACGGCAGCGTCACCGTCGAGGAGGTGACCGGTCCGGCGGCGATCGTCAATTCCTTCGGGGCCGTCGTCGTCAGGACCGTCAAGGGCTCGCTGGAGATCGAGAACTCCAACGGGACGGTGACGGCGGACGGCGTTTCAGGCGCGGCCACGGTCAGCAACTCCTTCGGGGCGGTGAAACTGACGGGGATCGGCGGCGACGCGTCCGTGAACGGGTCCAATTCCGGCGTGACGGTCATGGACGTGGGCGGCGCGGCCGAGATCCGCGGGTCCTTCGGCAAGATCGAGGCGGCCCGGATCAAGAAGGGCCTCCGCGTGACGGGAGAGAACTCCGGGGTCGTGATCGCCGACGTCGGGGGCGCGGCCAACCTCCGCACGAGCTTCGGCCTCGTCGAGGCCGACCGCATCCAGGGCGACCTGACGGTCGAGAACTCCAACGGCGGCGTGCGCGCCTCCGGGATCCAGGGCTCCGC
This sequence comes from uncultured Acidobacteriota bacterium, assembly GCA_963829925.1. Classification (GTDB taxonomy): domain Bacteria; phylum Acidobacteriota; class Thermoanaerobaculia; order UBA5066; family Gp7-AA6; genus DAHUXD01. The sequence continues at coordinate 10,520 of CAWHKQ010000013.1, read as the reverse complement.
CACGATCCGGACTTCGTTCTCGCAGGTTCTTCTGGACGGCGTCGGGGGGCGCGTGGACGTGGACAACTCCAACGGGTCCATCGAAGCGCGAGGCCTCGGGGCGAAGGCCGGCGCCTGCGTGCCGGTATCGTTGAAGACGACCTTCGGCCCGATCCGGGTCCTCCTCGCTGAGAACGCGGGCTACAGCGTGGAAGCCCGGACGTCCTTCGGCAAGATCAAGAGCGAGCTTCCCCTGATGAGCTCCGGATCGCTGACCTCCGAGTCCCTGATCGGCCGCCTCGGCGACGGCAAGTGCCCGCTGACGCTTCTCGACGCGAACGGCTCGATCGAGTTGCTGAAGGCGAAATAGTCGGAGATCCCCCTCACCCTGACCCTCTCCCCCCGGGGGAGAGGGAATCCATGGAAGGCCCGGCTGAAGGACTCCCTCTCCCGGCGGGACCCGACCACCGAAGGCAGGCCCCCGGCAGTAGGGAACGCCGTGCGAAGCGCGGCGATATCGGGACGGGGTGAGGGGCGCCCTCTTCGCCTCAGCGCAGCGTCTTGACCTCGGCCGGCGGCGCGCCCTTGCGGGACCTGGCCTTGCCACCCTCGAAGAGGATCGCTCCTTTGCCGTCCACGGCCAGATCGAGGTTGGCGGCCAGAAAATCCAGGCGCCGGTTCCAGAAGTCGAGCACGTTGGGCTTCTGCGTGATGACGTGCCCTTCCATTTCGTAGAGCCGGTACTCGACGGGCTTGGACAGCCGCTCCAGCCCGGCGAAGATCGCCTCCGAGGCGATCAGGCGGCCGTCGTTGGCGCCCTGGCCGATCAGGAGGGGCGTCTCGATCCGGTCGAACCGGAACAGCGGCGAGTTCTCGAAATAGCGGTCCCGGTTCTCCCAGATCGTGCCCTTCATGTTGCCCTGGCCCTTTTCGTAGTAGCCGATCGAGCTCAGGTAGTCGGCGAAGAGATCCGGGTGGAGCACGGCGGCCGTGATGATGGCGGCCTTGAAACGTTTGGTCTGGGTGATCAGGGCCAGCGTGCTGTAGGACCCGTAGCTCTGTCCCATGACGGCCAGACGGTCCGGGTCGGCATAGCCCTGGTCGATCGCGGCGTTCACGCCGGGCATGACCGTTCCCATGAGGTCTTCCATCGGCATGCCGTCGCGGATCGGGGCGTCGGGAGCGAGGACCGCATACCCGCGCGTCGCGAGCACGTGGCAGTTGAAGGTGGCCAGGCTCCAGAACCCGAAGCGATTGAGATACCGGGAGCCGTAGTCGCCGCCGTACACGAAGACGATGAGGGGCACGCGCTGACCCGTCCGATAGCCCGGAGGCAGCAGCAGGGCTCCTTTCAGCGGGTCTCCGGTGATGCTGCGCCACTCGATCAGCCGCGCCTGCCCGAGCTCGAACCGCTCCATGTCCGGGTTGAGGTGCGTGACCTGTCGCGTCTTGCCGCTCCGGGAGTCGAGGATCCACAGGTCGTGGAGGTGCTGCTGGTCGGTCGCCGAGTAGAGGATCTCGCCGGTCTTCGGGTTGGCGTCGAGGTTGAAGATCGGCATGAAGCTCTTGCTCTCCTGGAGCAGGGGACGGGAGGTTCCCTTCGTGGTGTCCACCGCGAAGATGCCGGCTTTTCCGCCGTCCTGCCACGAGGCGGCGGCCCCCGTCGCGCCCGAGCCGGCTCCGCTCTGGCGAGCCAGCACCCACACCGTGCGGCCGTCCGGAGTCAGGAGCGTGCCGCGCGTGAAGGGCTGGATCAGGCACCGGATCTTCCAGCCCGGGATCTTGCCGACGGCGGTCCCTTTGCCGCTTGCCGCGTCCACGCGCCACAGCTCGCCGTCGCCGACGGCGAAAAAGTTCTCGCCCTTCTCGTCGGACACGGGCGCGTATTCGCCCTCGCCCGGGTCGAAGCTGGGCACGCCTTCGGCCTTCAGAGTCCGGGCGGGTCCTCCTGCGACCGGGACGACGATGATCGGCCCCTTCGTGAGCTGGCCGCTGGCGATGTAGGCGACGTTCCTGCCGTCCGGGGTCCAGTTCCACTCGATGCCGTAGCCGAGCCGGATCTCGCTCTGGAGCGTCCGACTCTGGCCGGTCGCGACGTCCACGACCGCGATGTCGAAGACCGGCTGCTGGCTGGCGGCCTCCCATCCCTTCAGGACGGTGTAGGCCACGCTCTTCTCGTCCGGAGAAAAGCCGTAGAAGCGCACGGGCGTTTTCTGGACGAGGCGCGACACCTTCTTGCTCTCCAGGTCGAGGATGGCGAGGTCCGCCGTGCCCCACGAGACATCCCCCTCGGTCTTTCCTTTCGTCTCCGCGTCGGGCGTCGGAGTGGGTTTGGCGCCCGCCTCGAATTTCTTGACGATGACGGAGGGGCTTCCGGGCTCGACTTTCGGGAACTTCGTCTTTTCCTCGAGGCTCGTGCCGAGCGCCGTGATCTCGGCCAGCGTCATGTCCGGAGGGAACGATCTTGCAGAGCAGTCGCCGGCCGTCGGAGCTCCAGCGGATGACTTCGAAGCCGAAGAACGGGCGCGCGATGACGCCGGGGAACCGCTCGGCCTTGCGTGTCGCCAGCGTCCAGATCCAGACTCCGGCCTCGCCCCCCTCGTCGGAGTAGAACGCCAGGCGGGTGCCGTCCGGCGACCACACGCCGGCCCAGCTCGAGCTCTTCGGGCCGCCGACGGCGACGCTCTCGCCGGTCCGGATCTTCGTCACCGTCGCCTGCATCCGGGAGTCGCCCTCGGCGAACGGGAACCCGGTCGCGGAGTACTGATGCGTGGCGCGCGGAATCGTGTCCTCGGTCTCGACGGTGTGCGCCACCCACTGCCCGTCGGGCGAGAGGGCCACGGACGATCGGCCATTGTGGCCGCGGACGTCGGCGGCGATGTCCAACGGCAGAGGCCCGCGGCTCGGAGGCGTGTCCGCGGCCAGTGCGCCGTTCGCCAGGCCCAGGGCGATGACGCCGCCGCAAACGAAGGACCGGAAGGCAGGATGTCTGGTCATGTCGGTCACCCTCGCAGAAAAGTTTTCGGACGGAGACTAAACCAATCGGCGCTCCTCCCGCGCCCACTCCTCAGAGCCGCGGCGAGTTCGATTTGCGTTGAGCAGCCGAAGCGGAGCGCCGGTCAGAACGAACCGGACGCGCCACCGCCGCCGAACCGTCCGCCGCCCGGCGAGTAGTCTCCGGGGCGCGGTTCCGCCGCCGGCGGAACGTCGGGCGCGAATCCCACGACCGCGGCCACAGTCGAAAGTCCCTCGGTCCGTTTCCGAGAGGAGCGGGGAAGCGGTGTAGCCGCTCCTCCGCCGCCCGGCGAACTTCGCAGCAGGCGATTCAGGGCGAGCGCCGCGAGAATCAGAGCGACGCCGCTTCCGGCCAGAAATGCCCAGAGCGGTTCCAGGCGCGCGTAGTGACGGAGCGTCAGGAGCGACAGGACCGCGAAGAGAGCCCCGAGACGGAGCAGAGTCGGGCGCCGGGATTTGAGCCCCCAGCCGAAGAAGAGGACGGGCACGAGGGCTGTGGCCACGGCCGAACCCAGTCGAGCGGCCTCCGAGGGCGAGGGAGGGCCCGTCGAATGCTCTCGCAGGCTCTCGACCAGACCCTGATCCAGGGAGGAGAGGTTGACCGCGGCGTAAATCGCCACGGCTCCGGCGGCGAGGATGCCTTCCAGAGCACGCCGGTGCGGCGGCGCATACACGGGGCGGTCGAGCCTGCGAGCCGCGGCCACCAGGACGAGCACTCCGGCGAGGATCCACAGGAGCCGCCCCTCCTGGAACCGCGCCAGAAAAAGGAAGAGCGCGACAGCGGCCAGGACGCCGTGGGCCGAGTATCCCCAGCGGACGCAGGCGAGGGCGAACGCGACGGCGGCGAGAGCGCAGGCGAAAGTCAGCGCGGGCCCGTCGGCGAGGTGGAAGTTCTGCATCAGGACGACCGCCAGGCCGATCGAGAGATAGAGGACCGCCCAGAACGCGGCGCCGGCCGGCGCTCCCGTGCCCTGGAGGCGGGAGGAGCGAAGGGCTTCCGCGGCGACCGCGAGCAGCGCTCCGTAGGCCATGCAGCCGGGCCCCAGGGTTCCCTTCGTCACGAACGTGAAGACTCCCCAGAACAGCGCATGCACCGCGACCGACACGAGGACGAAAACGAGCACCCGCCAGACCGCGGCCAGCCGGCGGCCCGAGACCGGGTATTCGCGCTCGATCGCCGCGAGCGTCGCCGCGTCGATCGCGCCCGCTTCTTTCCAACCGGAGGCCGCGTCGCGAACTTCCTCGCGGCGGGACTCCGTCTCCCAGCTCTTCTTCAAGCCGGCTCCTTCATCCGGCGGTGGCCGCGTACGAGCAGCGCGATGACAGCCAGGCTCGAGCCCGCCACGACCAGCAGAAAGACCCTTTCCTTGAAGACCTCGCTCAGGATCCGGAGCAGGCCCAGGTAGGCGGCAATCGTCGCGATCGCGAAATCGAGCGGACGTCGCAGCTTGTACGCGCCCGCGGCGACCAGGCCCGCGAGCACGAAGAGGACCGCTTCCCAGAGAGCCCAGGAAGGGCCGCGCTCCTCGAACACTCCGGAGAGCGCGCCTCCGAACACCAGGAGCAGACCCAGGGTGGTCCACACCGGTTCGAAATGGGGCTTGCGCTTCGCCCGCGCCGAGAGGATCCCGATCGCCACGAACGCCACGCCGCAGGCGAGCGCGTTCGCGCGAACGGCCGCCAGGGAATGGCCGGGTTCGGCGGCGAAGGGCAGCGTAACCGCGACTCCCCGCCACGCCGCGAAAGACGTGAGCGCCAGCGAGAGGACCGCCCGGGAGTCGAAGCGATACGCGGCCGCCAGAAAGATCAGCGAGACGAGCAGCAGGTGGTACGGCCATCGGGGACCGAGGACCCGGAATTGCGTTTCCACGTAGGCGAGGTCCGAGGCGAGGAGAAGAACGCCGAGCAGCAGAACGTAGTCCACGGCGACATGCGGAGTCTCGACCCGCCGCCAGGAGAAGGGCGGGCTGCGGCGGGCCACGTAGAACAGGCACCCGGCCGCTGCGGCTCCGAGAAGGGCGGCGATGGCGGCCGGGCCCAGCCGCTCGTGATTCTCCTTGAGAAAGAGGCCGACCCCGGTCGTCGCGGCGAGCACCCCCGCATACAGCAGCGTCTGCAGCTCGGGACGGACCGAAACGAGCTCACGGCGCGCGACGCGGAGGAGAGGCGCGGCCTGGGCCTCCCTCAGGATGCCCTTCGCTCGCAGGGTCTGGATTCCTTCGACGACGTCGGGGTTCAGGGTGGGGCGATTCTAGTCCCTTCGAGGCCCGCGCCCGGCGTGGGGATAGACTCACGGATCCACGCATCTTCCGTTCACGAAAGGACCAGCCATGCTCCCAGAACGGGTCACGCGTTTGCTTCCCCGTGTTCTCGTCGCTCTCCTGCTGGCGCCGGGAATCGCCGCCGCCCAGGACAACAGCTCCGCCGGGTTGAAGGAGGCGCTGCAGATCGGAGCGGCCAACGCGGTGAATCTGACGGGTCAGACGGACGGGTACTTCCAGAACGCGGCGATCAAGATCCTGATGCCGAAGGAGCTCCAGTCGGTCGAGAAGGGTCTGCGCGCCGTCGGATACGGACCCCAGGTCGACGCGTTCGTCCTCAGCATGAACCGCGCGGCCGAGCGCGCCGCGCCCCAGGCCAAAGACATCTTCGTCGCCGCCATTGGGCAGATCACGTTCGCCGACGCGCGTCAGATCCTGGCCGGGGGCGACACGGCGGCCACCGACTACTTCCGGGCGAAAACCACCGACTCGCTCCGGGCGGCCTTCCAGCCGGTCGTCACCGCGGCCATGGAGGAAACCGGCGTGACCCGGCAGTACAAAGACCTCATGGCGCGCTTCCAGTCGATCCCGTTCGCCAAGAGCTACAGCTTCGACCTCGACGCCTACGTCGTCAATGGGGCGCTCAACGGGTTGTTCGTCGTCCTGGGCGACGAGGAGCGAAAGATCCGCAAGGATCCGGCGGCGCGCGTTACCGGCCTGCTGAAGCAGGTCTTCGGGAGCTCGCCCTAGCGGGAGGTGCCGTCAGGGATCGGCGTAGACCCGGTACTTCGCTTCTTCCGGCAGGCGGACGGGGGAGAGGAACTCCCAGGCCCACGCGTTGATCTCTTTGGACCGGGCGTAATAGTTGTGATCGTGGTCCGGGATCTCGTGCAGGATGGCGGGGAAACCGCGAGCTTTCAGCGCTTCGGCGGTGGGCCGCACGACCGACATCGGGAAGTACTCGTCCCGCGGGCCGATCACGATCGCGATCGGAACCTTGCGCGAGGCGAAGTCGAAGATCGAGTAGTAGCTCTCCTCGATCGCGCCGGCGTGCAGGACCGCGGCCGCGAAGTATTCGGATTCGAGACAGGCCATCTGGAGCCCGAAGATGGCCCCCCCGGAGTGCCCGAAGATGTAAAGGCGGCGCCCGTCGATCGGATGCCGCGCCCGAACGTCCTCGACGACGTCGCGGAGAAACAGCGGCCCGTCCTCGGGCGAAGCCCAGCGCCCCGGCGTGATCGCGTCGGGGCCCGCGAAACGATCCCTTCCTTCTCGGCGAGGTCTTTCCACTTCTCGACGAGCCTCCGGCCGTCGCTCCCCGAGCCGTGGAGCGTCAGGATCAGGGGGGCCGGGCGATCGGCCGAGATGCCCGGCGGGACGTAGAGTACACGCGCGGGACTTTTCGCGGGACGTCAGGGTGCGTTTCTCGATCTTCGGTCCGGCGGAACGGGCGACGCCGGGGAGGAGTGCGGCGAGTATCGCGGCGGCCAGGGCGCGCCGGGGTATCACCACCGGTGGTAGGCCGGATGTCCCGGCTTGACGGCCACGAACGTGCCGCGGCAGGTCGCCGTGACCTTCCCGTTGGCCTCCAGCGTCGCCTCGACCACCGCGCGGTCGTCTTTCGACTCGACGACCCGGGCCGACAGATGCAGGGGCGCGTCCATGGGCGTCGGCCGCTTCAGGGTCACGTGGAAGTCGGCGGTCACGGTGCAGGGAGGAGTGTCGGCGCCGGACTGCGTCATCAGGTGATGGGCCGCGGCCCAGTTGCTGTGGCAGTCGAGGAGCGCCCCGCAGATGCCGCCGTTCAGGATGCCTTCGAAGGCCACGTGGTGAGGCTGAGGCCGCCAGTCGGCCACGACCTGGCCGTCCTGGACGAAGCTCTTGATGCGCAGGCCTTTATCGTTGGAGGGGACATGCTCGACGAGCCAGTGCGACGGCGCGTCGGGAAACGGCTCGAAGCCGGCGCCGCCGTAGCGCTCGTTCCAGCGCTCGCGCGATGTGGCCTCCGGCGTCATGTGGCGCGACACGCTACCCGGCCGGCCACCCGGCTCATACCTCGCAGCATCGCCGGGTAGGCCGGAAGAAGTCGCATTTACCGAGACCAGGAGGAGCGCCCATGTCGGAGCGAGAGATGGCAGATCCGCAGACCTACCGTGGCGGCGTCGAGGAGCCCGCGGACGCGAAGGGCGGCGCCCCGGGCGGAATGGTGCCGCGTGAGATGGTGGACGAGCCGACCTCTGATGCCTCCGACGAGTACGAGATGAAGGACGACTCGCTCGGCGGGTGGGCGCGGAGGAGTCCGAGCACCAGGTCCCGCGCGACGGCGGCGACAACGCCGACGCCACGCGCGACGGCGGCCCCGACCCCGACTCGCCGAGCCGTACGGGCGCCGGCTCGGTCGTCGATACGCGCGGCCGCGTCGGCGAGGCGGACGACAACGACGGCGACGAGGCGACCCCGGACGGCGCGGCCGGCACCTAGCCCGGCCGCACAGCAGCGGGGCACGTCGCCTCGCGCGGATTCTCGGCCTGCCTCGCACTCGCGGGGCGGGTCGGTCAATTAAGGCGGGCGCGCAGCGCGCCGAGCTCGATGCGCAGCAGGTCGATCCTCGAAGGCTCGAGCGGCAGCGCGAGCCGGAGCTCGGCCGCTTGGATCGATCGCATGAGGTCCGCGCGGCGTCCGAACGACGCCACGAGGTTGTTGAGGATCCGCAGGGCTGTCTCGTGCGAGCCCCACGCTCGGACGTCGCGCCGCGACTGTGCCGTCACCGGCTCCCCGCCGGCGAACGGGTCGATGAGCAGCGGCGGGTCGCAGCGTAGATCGCCGACGACGTAGTGGCCGGGCAGCCCGACGCCGCACAGCGGGATCCCGGCACGCCGCGCGGTCGCGAGGTACAGCACGGACAGGAGGATCGGCAAGCCGCGCCGGCGCTCGAGGACGACGTCGAGCATCGAGTTCTGCGGGTGGTCGTAGCGCCGCTCGTCGCCGCTGAAGCCGTGGCGGCCGCCGAGCACCTCGCGCAGGGCGTCGACCCCGGCCCGCGGACCGGAGAGCGAGCGTCGCGCGTCCGCGACCTCGTCCCCCAGCTCGTCGAGCACCGTCACTGCCGCTGTCTCGTCGACCTCGCGGAACTCGGCCGCGAGCGACAGCGCGAGCTCGTCGATCGGCGGTTCGGGAAGCGCGGCGAGGGCGAGGAAGGGTTCCACGGACACCACCGTATTGTCGCTTGATGACGGCGGCGTCAGAATTGTCCTCATGTCCAAGATCAAGATCAACGAAGCGGACCAACTGACCGTCCGCGATGTCGTCCACGCGAAGCTCAGCGCGCTCGAAGCGACGGCGACGATCGCAGACGTGCGCGCCTACTTCGAGGCCAGCGCCAGCCGGCGCCAGGCGTTCGTCGTCGACGACGGGCGCTACGTCGGGTCGCTGACCCCGGCAGACCTCGAAGGCGCCGAGCCCGACAGCCTCGCTGCGGACGTCGCGGATCGCGGCGGGCCGACGATCGGCCTCGATGCGCCCGCCACGACGGGGCGCGACCTCGCCTTGCTGACCGACCGGCGCCGCGTGCCGGTCGTCGACGAGGACGGCAAGCTCGTCGGCGTCGTCGCGGTCACCGGCGACCTGGAGTCCTTCTGCGGGACCGGCTGACCGCTCACTCCTGCTCGAGGGTCTTCTTCGCCGCGTTCGTAGCGGGGTGGTCCAGGCCGAGCACGCGCTCCATGTCGGCCACGAGCATCGCTTGGAGCGTGCGCGCCTTGTCGGTGTTGCCGGCCTGGCGGTAGGAGGACGCGAGATCGCGCCGCGCGGTGAGCGTCTCGGTGTCGTCGGGCCCATGGATGCGCGTCGTCTCGCGAACGATCTCCTCCTCGACGGCGATCGCCTCGTCGGGGCGATCGGCTGACCAGAGCTGCTGCGCGAGGTTGGCTCGCGCCTCGAGGGTCGCATCCTCGTCGGCGCCGAGCACGCGCACGCGATCCTCGAGCACCTGCCGGAGCACCTCGATCGCCTCGTCGGCCCGGCCTGCCGAGGCGTAGGAGAACGAGAGGTTCGAGCGGGCTGTGAGCGTGTCCGGATGGTCGCCGCCGAGGACCCGCTCGGTCGCCTTGAGCACGTCCTCCTCGATGACGATCGCCTCGCTGTGCCGGCCGTCGGACCAGTACGTGGCAGCAAGGTTGACGCGGGCGCGCAGCGTCGCGGGCGAGTCGGCGCCGAGCGTGCGCTCTGAGATCTCGGCGACGTCCTCCTCGATCTCGATCGCCTCCTCGTGGCGCCCCGTCTGCCAGTAGGAGTACGCGGCTCGCTGCGCATCGAGAGCGTCGCCTCATGCTCGGCTCCGAACGCCTCGGCGTGCTCCTCGACCTGGCGCTCCTGGCGCTTGATCGCCTCGTCGACGACGTTGCGCAGCTTCTCGACCGCGTCCTGCTCGCCCTGTTGCTCCTGCTCTGCCTGATCGGACTCTGCCATCGACTCAATCCTCCTCGTTCAGCGAGAGGGTAGCGAGGCGCGGTGGCCCTCAGACGGCCTGGCGCGGCGGCGCTGAACGGATGCGCGATCAGACGGGCAGCGGCGGCTCGCGCAGCGCGCGGGCCTCATCCTGCGCCGCGGCGAACTCGCAGCAGCAGTCCATCAGCGGTCCACTCAGCGAGCGGAGGATCACGATCCGCTCGCGCTCCTCGGCGGGCTGGTAGCTCTCGACGTCGCGCTCGGTGACGTACGCAGCCGCGCGCGCAGAGCATCTGCGCTTGCTCGCGCGTCACGGTCAGCGGGACCTCCTCGCGGAAGTCGGTCGTGGCGGCGAGCATGTCGTCGAGCGCCATCCAGGCGCGCAGGGCGAGTACGTCGTCGGCGGCGTGGTGCTCCAGGCGCCCGAGCTGGTCGCGGCGCCACGCCAGGGCGTCGCGGAACGCATCGATCTCGCCGCGGACGGCGATCGCGTCGCAGACGACGGTCGTGCCGTCGCGGTCTATGCGGTAGCTGCGTTCCATGAGATTGCTCATACCCATGTTCCTATGATCGGCATGAGCGCTGTGTGACGTTACATACGGAGGGCCAGAATTCCACGGATCACCATGGCCCCCGGGGCGGCGTCATGCCGCGCCGGCTTCGGCGGTCGCGGCACATGCCCGCTCGATGGCGGCGGCGAAGGCGTCGACGTCGCCCGGCGTCGTGTCCCACGAGCACATCCAGCGTACCTCTCCGGTCGGCTCGTCCCAGAGGTAGAAGTGGAAGTCGCGCTGCAGGGCCTCCGTGGCGGCGGGCGCG
>CAWHKQ010000012.1:0-120235 GCA_963829925.1 uncultured Acidobacteriota bacterium | reverse complement strand
GCGCACGAGGAGGTCCCCCGGCCGCAGGAGGTCGGGCAGGTCCCGGAAGCGGCCATGCCAGACGGCGCCCGTCGCCCGGTCGAGCCGGAGGAGTCGGCTCGAGCCTCGCGGCCGCGCCTGCTGGGCGATCCGGTCCGCCGGAAGCTCATAGTCGAAGAGATCGACGCGCACGCGCCGTAGCGTACGCGACGATTCCCGGCGACTGTCACCGGAAGTAACGGTGGCGGGAAAGGCGGCGGCAGGCATCGGCCGGGATGCCGCCACAAGCGCCCCCGGGGCAGGGACTTGGCTCGGTCCCACGTTCTGGTATGGGGCCTGCACTGTGAGACCCCATGATCGGAGGAACACCGTGAACTATCGACTGGATCGTTCCAGCCTCGTCCTCTTCGTGGCCCTGATCGCGGGCCTGTGCCTGGGAGCCGTTCTCTCACTCGATTCCGCGAAGGTGGGCCGCGGTCGCCTCGCCTCCGCGCCACCCCCGGCCGCCGTTTCGCGCTGAAGTAGTCTCCCGCCGATGGCGGGGGACTATCCGGAGGGGCGCGGTCGCGTCCGGATCGAAGCGGCGGGCATCGAGATCGAGGGAGTCTCGATCGCCGGCCACGAATCCTTCTACAAGCTGCCCGGCTTTCGGACTCTGCTCGAGTTCGGCCGCGCTCCCGATGACGTCGTCGGATACTCGACCGTCGGCGTGACGCACGGGCACCTGGATCACATGGCCGGGCTCGCGCACTACGCCTCCCGGAGACGCCTCGCGGGGCTGACGCCCGCCCGAGTCTACGTGCCGGCGGAGGCCGTGGCGCACGTCGCCCAGTGGGTCGATGCCTGCGAGAAGCTCGAGAACGTCCGTTACGAAATCGAGCTCGTGCCCGCCGTCCCCGGAGACCGCGTCACGCTTCGCAACGACCTGGAGCTGACCGTGCTTCCCGGCCGGCACCGCGTCCCGACGGTCGGATACCTCTTTTCCGAGGTTCGCCACAAGCTCCTTCCGGAGCTCGAGGGAATGCCCGGCGAAGAGATCGCGCGTCTGCGCCGCGACGGCGTCGCGGTCACGCGGCGCGAGGAAATTCCGCTCCTCGCCTACACCGGCGACTGTGGCGAGGCCATTTTCGACGCGGCGCCGCAGCTCTTCGCCGCGCGCGTGCTCCTGATCGAGTGCTCGTTCCTGTTTCCCGCGGACCGGGAGCGCGCCCGCGAGTACGCGCACATCCATCTCGACGACGTGCTCGCGCGGGTCGACGACTTTCGGAACGACGCGATCGTGCTGACCCACTTTTCGATGCGGTATCGGCCCGAGGAGATCCGCGAGGCCCTGGGTCCCTTCCGGCATCGCTGGCGGCGCGCGTCATTCCGTTTCTTCCGCCGGTATGATGGCCGCGGCCGCTGTGGGGTAGTTGAATTGGTACAACGTCCGGCTGTTAACCGGAAGGTTGGTGGTTCGATTCCACCCCCCACAGCCATTCCGAATCTGCTCGGACTCCTCCTCCTGGGTTTGTGTGCGCCGTTCGCTGCCCGGCCTGTGTCCCCGTCGGACGATGTCAGCTTCCCGGTGGGAACCGCTCCGGGAGTCGTGGCGATTGGGGACTTCAACCGCGATGGCCGGCCGGACATCGCGGTGGCAAATGAGCAGAGCCATGATGTCTCCGTTCTCCTGGGGGCCGGGGCGCTCCGATTTGACGCAGCCCCCGGTTCGCCGTTTCCCGCCGGGAACAGTCCGAACGACCTCGCCATCGCGGACTTCGAAGGCGACGGACAGCTCGACCTGGCGTTCGCGAATCACGAAAGGCAATACCTGACGATCCTTCGTGGCGACGGGAAGGGCAGCTTCCGGCCCGCCGCGGGCTCGCCGCTGCCGGTGACTGTCAGGCCCCATCCGCACGGCATCGCGGCCGGGGACTTCGACGGCGACGGGAACGTGGATCTCGTCACCGACAGCTGGGCGGACGACGAGCTGGCGGTTCTCTTCGGGAGCGGCCAGGGGCGCTTTCGCGTGCCCGCGATTCGAGTCGGCGTGGGCGATCATCCCTATCAACGGATCCGCGTCGCCGACTTCAACGGCGACGCTCGGGCGGACATCGTCAGCCCGAACCTGGAAGGGGGAGACGTCACGATTCTTCTGGGGGACGGGAGAGGAGGGTTTCGCGCGGGCGCGACCGTCGACGCCGGAGATTCCCCGTTCAACGTCGCGATCGGGGACGTCAATGCGGACCGCAGGCTCGACCTGGCCATCGTGAATTCGCCCACCAGCGCGGGTCGCTCCGGTCGCGACGGCGTCACGATTCTCCTCGGAGACGGACGGGGAGGGTTCCGGCCGGCCCCGGGTTCTCCCTTCGAGAGTGGCCGGTCCCCGAACATCGCCGCGATCGGCGACGTCGACGGCGACGGATACGAGACGATCGTCGTCTCCGGACCGGAGATCGACAGAATCGTCCTGCTGAAGATGAGCCCGGGAGGCTCCGTCTCGCGCCGGATTAGGGACGTGCGGGGACATCCGAAGGGTGTAGCGGTTTACGACCTGGACGGCGACGGGAAGGCGGAGATCGTCGTCACTCTGAACGGTCAGAACCGGGTCACGGTGCTCGGCGCTCGTCGACGAGCGGCGGCTTCATCAACTCGCCGTCACGATGCGGCCTCGAGCGCTTCGTTCAGCCGCTCAGAGCGGAGGAGGCGCAGCGCGACGCAGGTCGACTTCGGGGTCCCAGGGAAGGTTCGGACCGACCGGATTCCCGCACTTCGGGCAGCGGCTGCGATGCTGCACGACCTGAATGTCGCGATGACCGCAACGCGGGCACCTGAATTTCTTCTTCGCGTCGGCCATAGGGGATCCTCCCGAGGCCACTCGTAGCAAACGACATGCCTCGACGATCGCCTCTTAGCGACACCTTCGCCTTCTGGCTGTTGGAACAATTCTTGCAAAATATTGAGTGCCGGAGGGAAGTGTGTATGGCCTCCCACCCCAGGACTACCCCCATCGGCAGCCCCGCTCCCAAGGCCTACAAGGTTCTCGCTGAGGATCGCCTCGCGATCGATGTTCTCTGCCCGGAAGTGGGGATGACCCACTTTTCGTTCGGGAACTTCCGTCCCGAGGAAGCCGACGAGGTCAAGGTCGTCCACTGTCCCATCTGCGGTAGGAAGCACGCCTTGATGTGGCCGTCCGCCTGGCTCCGGGGAGTGCCGAACGAGGTAGCCTGAACCGGCGGGCCGGCGAGGCTACTTCCGCCCCGGCGTCACGACATCCATCGCGGCCTTCCGTTCGCCGACCGCCCAGAGGCCGAGGTGGCTTCTCCACGCGGACGCGGACGCTCGGCTGAGAACCAGTTCGACCTCCTCGCCATCGGGGCGCGTCAGCCGCAGGACCTCGAGCCGGAGGAGCTGACGGCCGCTGCCGAGCCGCTGCCCGGTCACGATCTTCTGGATGCGCGCGGTCGGCAGCGCGACCGTTTCACCGAACAGCCCCCGGAACTCGACGGTGTCCTCGGTCAGCCCGAGGACACCGGGCAGGCGGCGGTGGGCGCCGGCGACGAGCTCGGCGCGCGTCAGAAGTTTGTAAGGACGGGCCTCTTCGGCGAGGAGCCTCCGCGCGAGGCGGTCCTGCCCCTTCTTCAATAGAAGTCGGGGCAGCGCCAGCAACAGAATCGCCGCGATCCCGCCGCCGAGAACGATGAGCGGCCAGCTCACGTTCGCCGGCGCGGCCGTCTAGGGTGCGTACAGGAGCAATCCAAAGGTCTTGACGACGAACGCGGACATCTGGCCTCGGGTCACCGGGTTCTCCGGGCAGAACGAGATCGGAGCGGGGGGCGGGCCCCCGGCGCAACCTCCCGTGACCTGCCGGTTGTAGAGATCCTCGATCCAGGGCTCGAAAATGTCTCCCGCCGGAACGTCGTCGAAGATACCGGTGGGCGCCGGCGGCGTGTAGCCAAATCCGAGCTCCGTCTTCAGAAGGAACGCCGCCATCTGCTCGCGCTTGACCAGGGCGTCGGGGCAGTACGAGATGGGCGCGGGGGGCGGCCCACCGGCGCACCCTCCGGTGATCTGCCGGTTGTAGAGATCCTCGATCCAGGGCTGGAAGGCGTCCGCCGCGACGTCGTCGAAGATGCCCGTGGCGGGTGGCGGGACATAGGCGGCGCCGAGGAGCGACTTCAGGAGAAAGACCGCCATCTGCTTGCGCAGGGTGGCGTTCCCGGGCAGTACCCGGTCCCGCCGCAACCGCCCGTCACGCCGTGGTGAAAAATGTTCTCGATGAACGGATAGAAGAGGAGAGCTCGCGGCACATCAGTGAAACTGTCGCCGATGTGCAGCGTCCAGGTTTTCTGTCCCTCCGTGCTGAGAATCTCGTCGGCGGTCGAGTCCCAGTGCAGGGACGGGCGCGCCTGCGCGGGGACCCGAAGCATGTAGCAGTCCTCCCCGTCCTCGCAGCTTGACGTACCGGCCGGCGCGATCGTGCCGTAGTCGGCGCCGCCCTTCGTGACGGCGTAGAAATTCAACCCGCCCAGGGGATTCGTGATCTGCCCGCCCACCCCGACGCCGGTCCCCCCGCCGTTCGTCCAGCTCGGCGCGATCTCGGTGGTCTCGCCCATCTCCAGCACGCCGTTGCCGTCGGAGCCGCCATGAACATCCGCGTCGACGGCGAGCGCCGCCGGCGTCAGAGGCTCCGGCTCGATGCGGCAGACGGCCGAGCAGCCGTCGCCGTCGGTCGTGTTGTTGTCATCGCACCGCTCGAGGCCTTCCAGCGTTCCATTCGCGCAGGTGGAGGGCGGCGGCGTCCCGTGGACTCCCGCGTTCGTGACCGGGTCGGGGATCACCGTGATGAAGTCGTTTGCGCTGTCGTTCGTGTCGTCGCATCCCTCGAGAAGTTCCGTCATGCAGACGTCGAGGCGGCGTCGCGCCGCGTAGCCGTGAATCATTCCGGCGCGCACATGGTAGGGAATGCCGCCACCGACCTGGGGGCCCGTGTGGCTGCCCCAGCTGAAGCATTCGTCGTTGGTGGTCCCGCTCCAGCAGATGTGTCCCCCCAGCGGGGAAAGGACGGCAGGCATCAACAGGTCGGGCGTCAGATTGAAGAGCGCCGCGGCTTCGGCGGTCGCGATCACGATCGTCATCTGGTTGGCCCCGACCGCCACGGGACCCGTAAAGAAGAAATCGCCCGTATTGACGCCGGCGGCGCTGTACGTTCGGATGCCGTGGCCAGTCACCTGTTCTGACCGGGAGAAAACGCCTGGTAGACCACGTACTGCGCGTTGGGGTGCGCCAGGCTTCCCAAGAACACCTCTTTGATCCGGATGTCCTGGAAAGCGAGGAGCCGGACGCGCCGCGAGGAGAAGGAAGGAAACCCCGAGAATGCGAAACATGTGGGATCGCATCGCGAACCCTCCTTGAATTAACTGCTGGAGGCCGCATAATAACGGAAAAGGGCTGCCTGCGCGGCCCTTTGTTGAGGCTAGACGAGTTCAATTCCTGTACAGCTGGGGTCCTAGGTCTTACGAGGAAAACCGCCATCTGCTGGCGCAGGTTGGGGTTGAGGGGGCCTTCGAGGGGGCGGTGATGGGGCCGCGTGTGACCCCCGTGCGAGCTCCTCGTTCCACCGGGCCAACCCGCCGGCGGGAGGACGACCGGCCGAAGCCGTCGCCCCGTCGGAGCGGCCAGCCTCGGTCACTCTCCGTAGAGCTGCAGGTCGAAGGTCTTCACGAGGAAGACCGCCATCTGCTGGCGCAGGTTCGGACTGGCCGGACGCGTCGGGCCGAGATTGGCCGCGGTGGCGCCGTACTGGGCCGCGGTGGTGTACGAGTTGACCTGGAACTCCGGACTGAACACGGGAGCCTGAGCGGTGAGGAGCGCGGCGGAGGCAACGCCAGTCAGGGACATCGCCAGAGATTTCGCTCTCATCGGGCCTCCAGGATCAATTGGACGATTCAGGTCGCGCGGATCATTTCACGCGGGAAGGCCGAGTCAAACAGATTTTCGGTCGGGTCACGGACCGTAGAGCGGCGAGCCGAACGTCTTGACGAGGAAGACCGCCATCTGCTGCCGCAGGACGACGCTGCCCGGACAGTACAGCAGGGGATTCGTCTGGCATCCGCCGGTGATGCCGGCGTTGTAAAGCTCCTCGATGAAGTCGCACAGCGTGCCGGGGCAGGGCGAGACGTCGGCGAACAGGCCCGTCCCCCGGGGTGGCACATGAGAAGCACCGAACTTTGTCTTCAAGAGAAAGACCGCCATTTGCTGGCGGGTGACGGGATTGTTCGGGCAGTAGAGTCCTCCGCCGCATCCTCCGGTGATCCCGAGGCTCGCGAGGTTCTCGATCCAGCGAGCGAACGGGTTCGAGGCAGGAACGTCGGGGAACACGGTCCCGGTCGCCGCCGGGGGCACGTAGCTCGATCCGAAGCGGGATTTCAGGAGGAAGACCGCCATCTGCGCGCGCGTGACGTTGTTGGCGGGGCAGTATCCGCCCCCGGCGCAACCCCCCGTGATCCCGTTGTGAAACAGGTTCTCGATGAACGGATAGAAGGCGTTCTGGGGCACGTCGGGGAAGCTCCCGCCGACGTGGAGGCTCCACCGCTTGGTCAGGCCCGGCAGGCGTCAGGGCCTCGTCGAACGTGGCGTCCCAGTGCGGCGCCGGCCGGGCTCCGCCGACGGTGACCTCGAAGCAGTTCGCGGTCGCATCCAGGCAGTTGTTCGTGGCCGCGGCGGCGATCGAGCCGTAGTCCGCGGTCCCGTCGTTGAGCGCATAGGCCGGTCCGGGCGGGCCGGTCAGGTTCGACGCCGTTCCCGAGAGCGTCAGGCTCGCGTCGGACGAGTTGGTCCAGGCGGGATCCACGGCGACCCGCTCCCCGGACTCGAGGACGCCGTTGAGGTTGGAGCTTCCGCCGCTCGCCCGTTGGTCGACCTCCATCGGCGCGGCCGGTGGAAACCCTCCCCGTCGGGCGTAGGCTCCCAGGGAAGCGCCGTCCTGCGCGTAGCTTTCCCAGCCGATGACGAACCCGCCGCGCCCGTCCATCGCCACGGCGGGCGTCTCCTGGAGATCCGTCGTGTAGGTGTTGATCGCGAGCTCAGCGCCGAGCCGGCGTCCCGTCTGGTCGAATCGCTGAGCGAAGACGCCTGTCTCGGTCACCGGCAGGCCCGGGTTCGGATCGTCCTGCCCGAAGCTGTGCCACGCGACGACGAAGTCGCCCGAGGGAGCGACGGCCACCCGCGGGTGGCGCTGCGAGCTCGTCGTGTAGGTGTTGACCTGGAACTCGACGGCATCGAGAGGCGCGCCGGAGCTGTCGTAGCGCCGGGCGAAGGAGCCGATGTAGGCGCCGTCCTGGGCGCCCTGGCTCTCCCAGGCGACGACGAAGCTGCCCGAAGGGTGCATCGCGACGTCCGGGAAGAGCTGGTAGTTGGACGTGTGCGTGTTGACCTGGAACTCGCCGCCGAGAGGGTTGCCGGCGCTGGCGTAGCGCCGGCCGAAGATTCCGGTCAGGCTTCCGTCCTGGAATCCGCTCTGCCAGACGACGACGAAGTCCCCGGTGGAATCCATGGCGACTGCGGGGAAGTTCTGGTAGCTCGTCGTGTGGGTGTTGACCTGGAACTCGGAGCCCTGGGCGCTCCCGGCGCTCGTGTAGCGCTGCCCGAAGATGCCCGCGGAGGATCCGTCCTGTCCCGCGAAGCTGTTCCAGACCACCACGAAGTCGCCCGAGGCGTTCATCGCAACGTCGGGCTGCTGCTGGTAGTTGCTCGTATAGGTATTGGCCTGGAACTCCGCTCCGGCCGGGTCGCCGTCGGCGTCGAAACGCTGGCCGAAGACCCCGGCGACCTGCCCGTCCTGGCCGCCGCTCGTCCAGACGACGACGAAGTTTCCGGCGCCGTTCATCGTGATCGCGGGCCGGAACTGGTTGGCCGTCGTGTACGAGTTGATCTGAAACTCGACGCCCAGGGGGTTTCCCGACGGGTCGTACTGCCTGCCGAAGATTCCCGTGCCGGCCCCGTCCTGGCCGAAGCTCGACCAGACCAGGGCGAAGTTGCCCGCCTGGTCGGCGGCCACCCCGACTTCTCGCTGCGCCCCGGTCGTGTACACGTTGACCGGGAGCTCGGGGCTCATCGCGGGGGTCTGCGCCCACATCGGCGTGGCCACCAGGAGCAGGGGCAGCAGTGCCGCCGTCCGAAGCGTGTTTTTCATCGTGTCCTCGCCTGGTTCTCGTCCGATACGCCGAGTGCGGTCTCTCCGTCTCCTGTTACCGCGAGATCGAGGCGGAATTCGGGTCAGGCCGGAACGAGTCCGGGGGCCCTGGTCGTGACCGGATCAGTCTCCTCCCCGAACACGCCCGCGCCCGGCGGGGTCACGTAGCTCGAGCCGTACTTGGTCTTGAGCAGGAACACGGCCATCTGCGCCCGGGTCACGGAGGGCACTCATGGCACCTCCGAACCCGCAGGGGATGTCGCGAGGCCGATTCTCAGGCCGAGCGGCTCGGACCGAGTCAACCTCCGTAGAGCACGAGTTTGAAGGTCTTGGTCAGGAACACGGCCATCTGGCCCCGGTTGTTCGGGTTGGTCGGGCAATACAAAGGCGGGCTGACGGAGCAGCCGCCGGTGATGTTGCGGTTCGCGAGGTCCTCGATCCAGTCGGAAAAGCCGGCTCCGGGCGTGCACAGGACGTCGTCGAAGATCTGCGTGCAAGCGGGCGAGACGTACGTCGAGCCCTCGAGGGTCTTGAGGAGGAAGACCGCCATCTGCTGCCGGGTCACGGTGTTGCCCGGGCAGTAGAGCCCGCCTCCGCATCCGCCGGTGATCCCGAGGCCTGCAAGCTCCTCGATCCACGGATCGAAGGTACTGCCCGTGCACGGAACGTCGGTGAACACAGCTCCGGAGCATGGCGGCGGGATATGGGACTCGCCGAACTTGGACTTCAGAAGAAAGACCGCCATCTGGGCTCGCGTGACGGGGTTAGCCGGACAATAGCCCCCGCCGGCGCAGCCGCCGGTGATCTGGTTATGGAAGAGGTTTTCGATGAAGGAATAGAACTGGTGACCCGTCGGCACGTCGGGGAAGCTCTCGCCGATGTGAAGAACCCAGGTGTGGGGAACGCTGAGGGCGAAGTTCTCCTGCAACAAGGCATCCCAGTGCGGGACAGGCCGGACAGGCGGATTCGAAACCGTCACCGAAAAGCAGTCCGGGTCCACGCAGCTCGTGGTCTGGCCGGCTGGAAGGGTGTCGTAGATCGCCAGGCCGACGTTGAGCGTGTAGTCGGCGCCCGGAGGGCCGGTGAAGATTTCGCTCTGCCCGAAAACGTCCACGGCGAGGCTGGAAGAGTCGTTGACCCAGGCCGTCCTCAGGATCTGCGTCTCGCCGGGCTCGAAGACGCCGTTGCCGGGCGTCGCGCCCGGCGATGAAGCGATGCCGGCGTTTGGATCCATCACGATCTCGGGAGCGGCGCGAATAGCCGACTTCCGTCCCTTCACTTGATTGAGGTCATCCAAACCGCTCTGGAACGCCACGACGAACGAGCCGTCGTCGGCGAGCGACGGATACGCTTCGACCTGGCGGTGCGTGGTGACCTCGTTGACCTGGAACTCGTCGCTCACCGCGTCGCCTTCGATGTCGAAGAGTCGGGCGTGAATTTGAACCTCGACGGCGGGCGTGGGTAACGAGGTCCAGGCCACAAGAAAGTTGCCCGCGGAGTCCGATGCGACCCGGGGGTGGAGGGTAGATCGGACCGTCCCCTGACTGATCGGAAAGACGTCTCCCAGAGGTCCGCCGGCGGTGTCGAAGCGGCGACCGAAGACGAGTTGCTGCGGCAACCCCTCGGACCAAGCCACGACGAAATCGCCGGCAGTGTTCATGGCGACGGTCGGACGAGCAAATCCGAGAATCGGATCGGTGTTGACCTGGAAGCCAGCCGTCGGAGCGCCGGCTGCGTCGAAGCGTCGTCCGAAGATCCCGAGCTCATCGCCTGCTCCGTCACCCATCCAGGTCACGACGAGGCCCGACTTCGACATCGCGATTCCCCACGGACGCTGGTCGCCCGACGTGAAGGCGTTGACCGTGAACTCGTTGCCGAGCGGAGCGCCGTGACTGTCGAAGCGGCGGGCAATGACGTCTCTGTTACCGCCTGCGCTGGCCCTCCAAACGACCGCGAAGTTCCCGGACGGGTCCGACGCGACGAAGGGGTAGGCCACGTAGTCCGGCGTGGACGTGCTGACCTCGAAATCGCCTCCGAGGGGCGTTCCGTCGGAAGCGAAACGCCGGCCCCGGATCTGCTCGGCGTTGCCTTCCGTCCAGACGACCACGAAGCGGCCCGATGCGTCGCGGGCGATCGACGAATCAAAGCGAGAGGGCGCCGTGTCGGCGTTCATGGGAAACGCCCCGCCGAGCGGCGTCGTCTCGGCGTCGAACCGTCGGCCGAAGACCTCACCATTTGCGGCGTCCTCGGTCCACGCCACGACGAAACCGCCGTCCGCGCCGAGCGTGGCGCCGTTGGGCTCGTTGTCGCCCGGCTCGGACGTGCTCACCACGAACTCGGGGAAGAAAAGGGGCGGCTGGCACGCGGTTATGGCGAGGGCAAGACCGGCAAGCCCGAAAACGACGAACTCGAGCGACAGGTCATGAGCCCTCCGTGTTGAGTGTGGTGCCGGCCCCGTCGTAGAGCCGCCCGAAAACGTCGTAGCTCGAGGAGCTCCCGTCGTCGGCCTAGGTCACGACGAAGCGGCCGGTACGATCGATCGAGACGCCATAGACGTACTGGTAGCCCGCGGTTCCCTCGGAGACCTGAAACTCCGACTGCATCGGCGTCGCCCGAGGCCAGGGCGCGGCGAGAGCGAGGAGGAGAAAAGACAGGACTGAAGCGGGAGCCTGCAAGGGTCCTCCTCCGGGCCTGTCCCGAAAGTGTGACTGCGTTCTATACCTGTGAAGGAGCCATGTCCAGCGCCGGCCGATCGGTCAGGGGGTCGCAGGGGTTGTTCACTCTCGAGCCGGGTTCTCTGTTCAGTGGGCCCCGTGCAGAACACGTCAGAACCCAGGCCAGCGAAACAGGGCGTCGGGCTCAGCCGGGCCCGTAGAGACTGAGCCCGAAAGTCTTGACGAGGAAGACGGCGATCTGCCGGCGAAGGGTCGGAGCCGTCGGGCAGAAGAGCCGCGGCGAAGCCTGGCAGCCGGCGGCGATTTCGAGGGAGTCCAGGGACTCGATGAAGGGCGCGAACGGGTTCGTGCACGGCACGTCGTCGAAAATGCCGCTGCAGTCGCCGCCGGTGAACGCGCTTCCATAGAGGGTTTTGAGAAGAAAGACCGCCATCTGCTGCCGGTTGACCACGCTCGATGGGCAGTATGAGGGAAGCGCCGGAGGCGGAGGCGCGGCGCAGCCTGCCGTGACCCCGATTCGAGCCAGTTCCTCGATCCACGCCGCGAACGCATAGTCCGCAGGCACGTCGTCGAAGACCGCGCCCGTCGCCGGAGGAGGAACGAAGTCCGCTCCGTAAACGGGCCTTCAGCAGAGCGACCGCCATCAGCCCGCGGAAGATCGGGTTTGGCCCGCAGAAGGTTGAGGGGCTGCTGCAGCCGAGGGAGGACATCACGCGGTTGTGGAAGACGTTCTCGATGAACGGGTAGTAAACGTCCTGAGGCGTCTCCGTGAAGCTCCCGCCCACGTGGAGCGCCCAGGTTTTGACGCGGGGCGGAGGTTCCCCGAGCAGCGGGCCCGGCGAGGAGAGCGTCTCCACCGCCATGGCGTCCCAGTGCTGGGAAGGGCGTAAAAAGACTTGAATCTCGTAACAGTCACCGGTCGCAACGCAGTTCCCGGTCTCGCCGGAGGCGATCGACCCGTAGTTCGCGGTCGCATCGAAGATCACGTTGCCCGTGCCGGGCGGTCCGGTGAGGCTCGTGAGCGTCCCCTGCAGGGAAATGGGATTCTCGTCGTGTTGTGCCAGGCCGGGCCGAAGATCACGCGCTCGCTCTCCTCGAGCACGCCGTCGAGGTCCGAGAAGCCGCCGCTCACGTCCTGGTCGACCCTGGCGGGTTTTGCGTCGGGGAATCCGAAGCGGCGTGCGACCACTCCACCGTTCGAGCCGTCCTGCCCGTCGCTGGCCCAGGCGATCACGAACTGACCCCTCGCATCGATCGCGATGTCCGGACGTATCTGGTCACCGGTGGTAAACGTGTTGATCGGATACTCGACGCCCTCGCGGGGGGGGTTCGCGAGGAAGAACCCGGCCGTCGGGAACGGCGCGTTGGCGAAGCGCTGGGCGAAGACTCCGGCTTGTGCCGGGTTCGCGGGGTCGTCTTGACCGAGGGTCTCCCACGTCACCACGAAATTCGCGGGCCGGGTTCCCACGAGACCGGATGCGACCCTGGGGAAGCGGTGCGTCGGCAGCGTATTGGTGTTGACCTGAAAATCGGAGCCGAGAGGATTGGCGGCGCCGTCGAAGAGCCTTCCAGCAATGTTCCACGACCCGTCACCGAGCCAGCGCCCGAAGACCGTGACGAAACCATAGGTGCCGTCGATCCAGGCGACGTCGGACCAGGCCCGATCGCCCAGAGTGGAGCTGCTGACTTGGAACTCGCTGCCGCCCGGATTCCCGAGCTCGTCGTACAGCTGGCCGAAGAGAGCGCTGCCTTCACCAGGCTGCCCCGGCCCGTTCCACATGGCGACGAAGGCGCCGCTGGGACTCCGGTCGACGGTCGGGAAAGCCTGCTGACCCATGGTCGTCGTGTTGACGAGGAACTCGCTGCTGACGGGATTGCCGGCGGGATCGTACTTCTGCCCGTAGACGCCGGCCGAATCGCCGTCCTGGGGAGTCTGCGCGCCCGCGGGAGCGCTCGTCCAGACGACGACGAAGTTGCCGAGGAAGTCCGCCGCGACGTCCGGGTCCGACTGATACCCGGTCGTGTAGGTGTTGACCAGGAACTCCGGTCCCAGAGCCGCTCCGCCGGAGTCGAAGCGGCGGGCGAACACGTCCGCGCCGCCCGTAGCGTCGGGGGCGCTCGTCCAGACGACGACGAATTCCCCGCCGCTGTGAGAGGCGATCGCCGGACTGCGCTGATCCCCCGTGGTCGTCGTGTTGACCTGGAAGTCTCCCGACAGCGGTACTCCGGCGGCATTGAAGCGTCGGGCGAACACTCCCAGTCCTGAGCCGTCGTGCCCCTCGTCCGTCCAGGCGACAACGAAACCGTCGTTCCCTCCGATCGCCACGGCCGGCCCGAACTGAGCGCCGTCCGGCGCCGCGTTGATGGTGATCTCCGAGCCGCGGACGGCCCAGGGCGTGGGGATCACGCTCGGTGTGATCGAAGGTGTGAAGGTCCGTGTGAACGTGGGGGTCGGGGTGTGTGTGGACGTCGGTGTGTTCGTGCGCGTCGGTGTGTTTGTGGGCGTCGGTGTGTTTGTGGGCGTGCGAGTGATCGTGGGTGTGAACGTGTGGGAAAGCGTGGGCGTGATGTTCGGAATCTGGGCGAGACACATGGGGGCGACGACGAGGCCCAGGACGCAGACGGCGACGCGAGGAATCCGCATTGGGCTTCCTCCGATCTTGCCAGTCATTGTAGGCCCGGAGCGTCCGACCGGCGGGTTTTCTTTCTGTTTCAGTCCGGACCGTACAGAGAGCTAGTGCAGGAACTTTTTCCGGTTCCTTATGTAGTCGGTGAACAGGAACTCGGCCAGGTTGTAGGGCGAGGCGTAGTAGGCCCGGCCCCGGTTGATCCGGGTGAGCTTGTCCACGAACTCGACGAGGTAGGTGTCGGTCGCGATCATGAAGGTCGTGATCGTGATCCCGTCCCGGCGGCAGGCGTCGGCCTCCTCGAGGGTGCGGTTGACGATCTTCAGGTCCAGGCCGAAAGGGTTCTTGTAGAGCCGCCCGTGCTCCCAGATCGCCGAGGGCTTGCCGTCGGTGATCAGGAAGACCTGCTTGTTGGGGTTCTTGCGGTGGACGAGGAGCTTGCGGGCGAGGGCGAGGCCGGCCTTCGTGTTGGTGTGGTACGGGCCGACCTGCGTCTTGGAGATCTCGGAGATCGGCACGCGTTCGGCGTCGTCCCCGAAGAGGATGACGTCGATCGAGTCCTTGGGGTACTTGGACTGGATCAGCTCGACCATCGCGAGGGCGACCTTCTTGGCGGGCGTGAACCGGTCCTCGCCGTAGAGGATCATCGAGTGCGAGACGTCGATCGCGAGGACGGTCGCGCACGAGGTCAGGTGCTCCTCCTCGTGGACCTCGAAGTCCTCGGGCTTCAGCGCGATCTCGTCCGCGTCCCGCCGGACGGCGTTGCCGATGGTGCGGATCCCGTCGATCGCGCTCGGGCTGTCGCCGAACTCGTAGGCTCGCGTCTCCGGGAGGAGCTCGCCCCCGGAGCCGGCGCGCGGAACCGCGTGGTAGCCCGAGCCCGCTTTCGTCAGGGAGGTGAAGATCTCCTCGAGCGCCGAACGCCGGATGCGCCGCTCGCCGGCGGCCGAGAGGGCGAGCTGGCCGCCGCGGTCCTCGACCACCTCGCTCTCCTGGAGCGCCTTGCGGAACTCCTCGAGGTCGATCCCGGGATCGATCATGCCGCGCTCCTGGAGGTACTTCATCCACCGCAGCGCCTCCTCGACGTCGCCTCCGGTCTGGAGCACGAGCTGCAGGAAGAGCTTCATGAGCTCCTGCATCGTCAGGAGCTGACGCAGCAGGTCGATCGGGTAGTCCTCGTAGCGGTAGCGCACGTCAGTCCCGCGCCAGGGCCGCGCGCCACGCGCCCGCCGATTCGAACAGGAGGCTGCGGTCGCTGGTCGTAAAGACGCTGTAGCCGAGCTTCGAGAGAGCCGGGACCTCCTCGCGCGAGCGGAGCATGATGCCGGCTCCCTTGCCGTGCTCCCGGGCGACGGCGCCGACGCGCTCGACGGCAGCGCGGTAGCGGGAATCGTCGTAACGCCCGGGCACGCCCAGGGCCTGCGAAAGGTCGTTGGGGCCGACGAACAGAAGGTCGACCGGCTTTTCGGCGGAGATCTCGGAGACCGCGTTCAACGCCCCGGCCGTCTCGATCTGGATCGCGACGGTCGTCGCCTCGTTGGCCTCCAGGACCCAGTGGTCGAACGGGACGGTTCCGTAGCGGTTTGCGCGCACGCCGGCCAGCCCTCTCTTGCCGATCGGCGCGTACTTCACGCACTCGACCGCCGCGCGGACCGAGGCGGCCGACTCGGCGCGGGGGAAGAGCGTGCCGTCCGCTCCGGCGTCGAGCGCGCGCCCGGCGTCGGGGGCGATCTGGCAGCTCGGCACGCGCACGACCGACGGAAGCCCGGCGCCGGCCGCCGCCCGCACCATGCTTCCGACCGACTCCGGGTCGAAGGAGCCGTGCTCGGTATCGATCACGACGAAGTCGAAACCTGCCAGCCCGAGGATCTCCGCCGCGCCGGCGGCCGGCCAGCTCAGAAAGGCACCCAGCAGCGGCTCGCGTGCCAGGATGCGCGCGCGCAGGGTCCGGGAAGCCATCAGTGGGCCCGGTTCTTGACCAGGTTGAACTTCAGCATCTCCGCGTAGGAGACACGCGAGTCGAGGTCCTCCCGGGCGATCTTGAGATGCTGGGTCAGGCCCTCGAGCACGAGCTCCATCCCGATCGCGAGCTCCTCGGGCGAAGCGGGTGAGAACCGTTCTTCCACCGCCTTCTCGAGGCCCGGCACCGCCTTCAGCGTGGCGAGGTGCTCGGCGAACGGGGTGTCGTCGGACAGCGTGATCTTGTTTCCGCCCGTGAACCATGCCGCGATCGGTTCGTAGAGCGGATGGATCTTTTCGGGCGCCGGAGGGGTCCGGGCGCGCCGCACCGGGCCCGGCTCCTCGTCCTCGTCGAGCTCCTGGCGGCGGCGCTCGGTCGGGCGCCCGGAGTCCGGCGCCGGGAAGCGCGAGTCGAAGAGCTTCTTGACGGCCGTGCCGATCAGCTTCTTCGCGATGACCTCGGCGCCCTGCTGCTCGCCCTCGTAGACCATCTCGACCTTGCCCGTGATCGCCGGCAGAGTCGCCGGCAGGTCGCACAGGCGGGGCGAGACCTTCGTCTCCCCGTTCCTCAGGCCCCGCCGCTCGAGGTTCGACGCCAGGATCTCGATCGCGGAGATCGGCATGCGGGCGGAGACGCCGGAGGACTGGTCCACGAACTCGGAGGCGCGCGCGGCGAAGGCAATCTCCTCGACGAGCTCGCGGAAGAGATCGGGGACGTCGAACTCCGGGCCGCCGTCCCTCTCGAGCCAGGCCTCCTGCGCCGTGATCTTCGCGGCGGTCTTCACGTCCTCGGGGTAGTGGGTGAAGATCTGCGAGGAGATGCGGTCCTTCAGGGGCGTGATGATGTTGCCGCGGTTGGTGTAGTCCTCGGGGTTGGCCGAGAAAACGAGCAGGATGTCGAGAGGAATGCGGATCGGGAATCCCCGGATCTGCAGGTCGCGCTCCTCCAGGATGTTCAGGAGCCCGACCTGGATGCGGGGCTGGAGGTCGGGCAGCTCGTTGATCGCGAAGATGCCGCGGTTGGTGCGGGGCACGATGCCGAAGTGGATGACCTCCTCGTCGGAGTAGGTGCGCCGCTCGGTCGCCGCCTTGATCGGATCGATGTCGCCGATGAGATCCGCGATGGTGACGTCCGGGGTCGCGAGCTTCTCCCGATAGCGCTCCTCGCGCGGGATCCAGACGAGGGGCGCGGCGTCCCCCTGCTCCGCGAGGACGCGCCGGCCGTACTTCGTGATCGGAAGGAAGGGGTCCTCGTTGAGCTCGCTGCCCGCGATGGCCGGGATCTCGGCGTCCAGCAGGTTGACGAGCATCCGGAGAAGACGCGTCTTGGCCTGGCCGCGAAGCCCCAGCAGAAGCAGGTCGTGCTTCGAGAGGACGGCGTTGTAGAGCGCCGGGAGGACCGTCCGCTCGTAGCCGTGAATCCCGGAGAACGGATTGTCGCCTTTGGACAGGGCACGGCGGAGGTTCTCTCGCAGCTCCTCCCGGACGCCGCGCGGCTTGTATCCCGACGCTTTCAGCTCGCCGAACGTCTGTGGTCTGGTTTTCACTCTTGGTCTCCAGCTACCTGCCGGCGTTACGCGAGGTTCAGCCGGGCTTGATGGGGGGGACGTTTTCGCTTTCGGGAAATATCTCCGGCAGAGGGCGGCCGGCGAGCGACGCGCCCCGCCGCGCGAACTCGCGGATGCGCTCGCGGTCGAACCCGACGAGGGTCTCCTCGATGCGTCCCCCGGCGCCGACCCGGAAAAAAGTCGGCACAGTGGTGATCCCGAGCCGCTCGGACGCCGGCCAGGGGGAGGGGTCGTAGACCGTCTCGATCCGGGAGCCCAACCGCGAGTTGAACTTCCGGGTTTTCCCCGGCTCGTCCTGGGAGACGGCGAGGACGTGAAATCCGCCGTCCGCCGATTGCCGCACCCGCTCGAGGTAGGGCCATGCGAGCTCGCACGTCGGACAGGACGTCTTGAAGAGCACGTAGAGCGTCTCGCCGGTCGGAGGCTCGACGGACTTGCCGGCGGCGTCGCGCAAGGAAATGGGGGGAAACGGAAAACCCGGATCGAGGGCGGCCACGTTCGCGATTATAGACTTGCGCTCGCTCGCTTCGGCGCGTCCGTCGAGGTCGAAGGAGGCCACGCTCGATGAGCGAGAAACCAGACACGCGGTTCACGCGGCGCAAGTTCGTGAAGGCGACGGGCTCGGCGCTCGCCGCAGCATCGCTGCCCGCTCTCTCGTGCGCGCGCAAGGAGACACCGGGAGTCCCGGCCAGAAAGACCCTGCGCATCCTGCAGTGGAGCCACTTCGTGCCCGGCTACGACGCGTGGTTCGACGGTGTCTACACGAAGGCGTGGGGCGCGAAGACCGGCACCGAAGTGATCGTGGACCACATGTCGACGACCGAGATCAACGCGCGCGGCGCCTCCGAGGCGGCCGCGAAGAAGGGACACGACCTGTTCCTCTTCATCTCGCCGCCGGCCGCGTACGAGAACCAGGTCATCGACCATCGGGAGATCGTGGACGAGGTCGAGCGCCGGCACGGCAAGATGATCCCGCTCGCGCAGAAGTCCACGCTGAATCCCCGGTCCGGGAAGTACTTCGCCTTCTCCGACTCCTACGTGCCGGACCCCGGCAACTACCGCATCGACCTGTGGAGCGAGGTCGGATATCCGAACGGCCCCGATACGTTCGAGGACCTGCGGGTCGGCGGACGCAGGATCAAGGAGAAGTTCGGCAACCCCGTCGGCATCGGGCTTTCCCAGGAGATGGACACGAACATGGCCCTGCGGGGCCTCCTCTGGTCCTTCGGAGGCGCCGAGCAGGACGCCGAGGGACGCGTCGTGCTGAATTCCCCGGAGACGATCGAGGCGCTGAAATTCATGCGGGCCCTGTACCGGGAGACCGAGACCGCCGAGGTCTTCACCTGGGATCCGGCGTCGAACAACCGCATGATGCTGGCCGGGCGGGCGTCCTTCGTCCAGAACGCGATCTCCGTGACGCGGACCGCCGAGCGGGAGAACCCGGAGATCGCCCGCAAGATCGGCCTGGTGCCGGCTCTCGCCGGCCCCGTGCGGCGCATCGCGGCCGAGCACGTCATGAACTGCTACGTGATCTGGAAGTTCGCCGAGAATATCGACGGGGCGAAGCAGTTCTTAGTCGACCTCGTCGGCAGCTTCGGCTCGGTCTTCCGGTACAGCGAGTTCTACAACTTCCCCTGCTATCCGACGACCGTCCCCGATCTCACGCAGCTCCTGGCCGACGACCCGAAGGCCGAGCCCCCCGGCAAGTACAAGGTCCTGACGAACGTGCTCGAGTGGTCCACGAACGTCGGCTACCCGGGCTACGCGACGGCCGGTATCGACGAGGTGTTCAACACCTTCGTCATCCCGACGATGTTCGCGCGCGTCGCCCGCGGCGAGACGTCCCCCGAGGACGCGGCTGCGGCGGCGCACAAGGAGATCGAGCGGATCTTCGCTCGGTGGGCGTCGACGACCTGAGACTCAAACGGACGTCGGGTCTGGCAATGCGCCTTTGGGGGCGTGAAATGCGAAATGCCAGTCCTGACTCCAAGGAACGAAGGGAGGGGGCGGGATCCAGCGCCCGCCCATCCGCGATACCGGGAAACCGCCGCGGATGGGGTCCAGCGCCCGTCCGCGAGAACCGAAGCGAGAAGGGTCCAGCGCCCGCTCGCGTCACTCTCCAGTGCTAAAACTGTGCCTGCTCGGTCGACCCTTCCAGGGCCGCCGTCGAGGCCCGGCCCGCTGCGATGACGTTGGCCACGTCGTCGAAGTAGCCGGTGCCGACCTCCCGCTGGTGCCTCGTCGCCGTGTACCCGTGGGCCTCGCTCGCGAACTCGGCCTGCTGCAGGCGCGAGTACGCCGCCATGCCTTCCTCGCGGTACGCCCGGGCGAGCTCGAACATGCCGTGGTTGAGCGCGTGGAACCCGGCGAGGGTCACGAACAGGAACTTGTAGCCCATGGCCGCCAGTTCTTTCTGGAACCGGGCGATCGTGTCCTTGTCCAGCTTCTTCTCCCAGTTGAACGACGGCGAGCAGTTGTAGGCGAGAAGCTTTCCCGGGTAGCGGGCGTGAATCGCGTCGGCGAAGCGCTTGGCCTCGAAGAGATTGGGCTCCGAAGTCTCGCACCAGATCAGGTCGGCATACGGCGCGTACGCCAGCCCGCGCGCGATGGCGGCGTCGAGCCCGCCGTTCAAGCGGAAGAAGCCCTCGGGGGTGCGCTCCCCCGTCAGGAACGGCCGGTCCCTCTCGTCCACGTCGCTGGTGATGAGCTGCGCGCTGTTGGCGTCGGTACGGGCGACGATCAGCGTCGGCACGCCCGAGACGTCGGCGGCGAGGCGCGCGGCCGTCAGGGTGCGAATGAAGGCCGACGTCGGGATCAGGACCTTGCCGCCCATGTGGCCGCACTTCTTCTCGGAGGCGAGCTGGTCTTCGAAGTGCACCGCGGCGGCCCCGGCTTCGATCATGGCCTTCATCAGCTCGAAGGCGTTCAAGGGCCCTCCGAACCCGGCTTCCGCGTCCGCCACGATGGGCGCGAACCAGTCGATTCCGTTCTTTCCCTCGGCGGTGTGGATCTGGTCGGCCCGCTGAAACGCCTGGTTGATCCGCTTGACGACGTGGGGCACCGAGGTCGAGGGATAGAGACTCTGGTCGGGGTACATGTGTCCCGCCAGGTTGGCGTCGGCCGCGACCTGCCAGCCGGAGAGGTAGATCGCCTTGAGTCCCGCCTTGACCTGCTGGATGGCCTGGTTGCCCGTCAGGGCCCCGAGAGCCGCGACGAACTCCTCGGAGTGAAGGAGGTCCCAGAGCCGGTCGGCCCCGCGCTCGGCAAGCGTGTGGCGGATCGCGACCGAGCCCGAGAGCCGGACGACATCTTCCGCGGAGTAGGTGCGCTCGATACCCTTCCAGCGGGGATCCTCGTCCCAGGCGCGGGCGATCGCAGCGGCGTCTCGGTTGACCATGGCGTTCTCCTTATTCCGTTCGTAGGAGCTCTTCGTAGGCCGGGATCGTCAGAAAATCTTCGAGCGAATCGGACGTGGCGAGCCGGTCGAAGATCGCGGCGGCCGGTTCGAAGCGGCCGGCGCTCCAGCCGTCTTCGCCGACCTGGCGCCGGATTCCCGCAAGCTCCTCGTCGCGGACGGCCGCATACAGGGCCCGCACCGGACGGCCGTCCTCGAGCCGGGCGTCGTGCCGGAGCCACTGCCAGATCTGCGTGCGCGAGATCTCCGCGGTGGCCGCGTCCTCCATGAGGTTGTAGAGGGGGACGCAGCCCAGGCCGCGCAGCCAGGCTTCGAGGTAGAGGATCCCGACGTTGACGTTCTGGCGAAGCCCCTTCTCGGTGACGGGGCCCGCCGGGACGCGGAGAAGGTCGGCCGCGGCGATCCGCTCCTCTCCGAGCGGCCGCCCGATCTGGTGGGGGCCCGGCATGCCGGCGTCGAAGATCTGGCGCGCGAGCGGCACCAGGCCCGGATGGGCGACCCACGTCCCGTCGTGGCCGGCCGCGACCTCGCGCCGCTTGTCCTCGGCCACCTTCTCCATCGCGAGCGCGTTGGCGGCCGGGTCGCTCTTGATCGGGATCTGCGCCGCCATGCCGCCCATGGCGTGAGCGCCGCGCCGGTGGCACGTCCGGATCACTTCCCGCGAGTACGACGCGAGGAAGTGGCGGGTCATCGTCACGAGCGACCGGTCGGGCAGGACGAAACCGGGCCGCGCCCGAAATTTCTTGATGAAGCTGAAGATGTAATCCCACCGCCCGCAGTTCAACCCGGCCGAGTGCTCGCGCAGCTCCCAGAGGATCTCGTCCATCTCGAAGGCGGCCAGGATCGTTTCGATCAGGACCGTCGCGCGCACGGTGCCGGTCGGGATGCCCAGATCGTCCTGTGCGGCGCGGAAGACGTCGTTCCACAGCCGGGCTTCGGCGTGGGACTCCATCTTTGGCAGGTAGAAGTAGGGCGCCGTCCCGCGGGCGAGCAGCCGCCCGGCGTTGTGGAAGAAGAAGAGGCCGAAATCGAAGAGGCTGGCGGACACGGGCTCGCCGTCCACGAGCATGTGCTTTTCTTCGAGGTGCCATCCGCGGGGCCGCACCATGAGGGTCGCCACGCGCTCGTTCAAGCGGTAGACCTTCCCGGTCTCGGGCGCGACGAACTCGATCGTGCGCTCGATGGCGTCGGTCAGGTTTCTCTGGCCCTCGATCAGGTTTCTCCAGGTCGGCGAGCAGGAGTCCTCGAAGTCCGCCATGAAGACGCTGGCACCGGAGTTGAGGGCGTTGATGACCATCTTCCGATCGACCGGGCCGGTGATCTCGACGCGGCGGTCGGTCAGGTCGGGCGGAATCGGGGCGACCGTCCACTCGCCGGCGCGCACGCTGGCGGTTTCGGCCAGGAACTCCGGCGTCCAGCCGTCGTCGAGCTGGCGCTGCCGTTCCCGGCGGCGCGCGAGGAGCTCCCGGCGGCGCCCGCCGAACCGCCGCTCGAGGTTGGCGACGAAGGCGAGGGCCGGGGGCGTCAGAACCGACGCGCCCTGAGCCACGAGAGGGGCGCGAATCTCGACGCCCTCGGGAAGAGTCTCCCGTGCCTTGTCCGCGCGCGGCGGAGCCGTCACCTGCAACGCTTCCACCTTTACAAGACATCACGCTGGGCAATGGTCAGTCAATAACTATCTATGAAACAATGAGTTAGCTTGTAAAGCCGCAGTCGCCAATTCTTGTAAAGGCGTGGATACTGTAAAGTCTCCGGAGATCAAGCATGGCCGAATCCAAGTTTGGCTCGAAGATCCGGTCACTCCGGAGACGCCATGGCCTGCGGCAGGTCGATCTGGCCGAAAACCTCGGGATCTCGGCTTCCTACCTGAACCTCATCGAGCACGACCAGCGAGCTCTCACGGCCCCGATCCTGCTGAAGCTCGCGGCCCTCTACCCTCTGGAGCTCAAGGGCTTCGCGCCCGACGACCACGCGCGCGTGATCTCCGATCTGCACGAGGTGTTCGGCGACGCTCTCTTCGAGACCCACGACGTGACGACCGCGGACCTGCGGGAGACGGCCTCGAACGAAACCGTCTCGCGGGCGATCGTCAAGCTCTACCACGCCTACCGCGACACCCTGGAGTCCTTGAGCGCGGCCGCTTCGCAGGTCTCCGAAGGCGGCGATCTGCTCGGGATCGACCCGGCCCGCCTGCCGTCGGAGGAGGTCTCCGACGTCCTGCAGCAGAACCAGAACCACTTCCCGTCGATTGAAGTCGCGGCCGAGGGACTCGCCGAGGACGCCGGGCTGACGCGGCCCGACGTCTACCCGGGACTCGTCCGACTTCTCGAGCGCGAAGGCATCGCGGTGGAAATCGACGCCCATGCGGGTCCGACCTCGGCGATGAGGTCCTACGACCCGATCGGGCGGCGCCTCCACATCTCGGAGGTGCTCTCGCCGCATGCCCGGAACTTCCAGATCGCGCATCAGATCGGCCTTCTGCGCTTGAACGACGTGTTCAGTGAGATCCTCGCCGGGTCCCGGCTGACGACTCCCGACTCGGTGGCCCTCTGCCGCGTGGCTCTGGCCAACTACTTCGCCGGCGCCCTTCTGATGCCGTACGGGCCCTTTCTCGAGTCGGCCCGCGCGCTGCGGTACGACGTGGAGCTCCTCGAGCGGCGCTTCGGCGTCAGCTTCGAGCAGGTCGCCCACCGCCTGACGACGATGCGGCGCCCGGGTCAGGAAGGCGTTCCCTTTCACTTCATCCGCGTGGACATCGCCGGGAACATCTCCAAGCGGTTCTCCGCCTCGGGAATCCGGTTCGCGCGGTTCTCCGGCCTCTGCCCGCGCTGGAACGTTCACAGCGCCTTCATGGCGCCCGGGATCGTGCGCACGCAGGTCTCGAAGATGCCCGACGGGACCGCGTACCTCTGCGTCGCCCGCACCGTGCGCCAGAGCCTGGGCGGGTTCGCGGCCGCGCATCCGCTGCTCGCGATTTCGCTCGGCTGCGAGGTCCGCTATGCGAAGCACCTCGTCTACGGCGACAACATCGACGTCAACAACCTCAACGCGGCCGTGCCGATCGGGATCACCTGCCGGCTGTGCGAGCGCATGGACTGCGATCAGCGGGCCTTCCCTCCGATCCACCGCAGGCTCGGCATCGACGAGAACGTGCGCGGGCCGTCGTTCTACACGCCCGCGAAGCCCGACTAGCGCACCGCGGAACCGGGCCGCCGCGCACGGCTACAATCCGCGCGTGGCGGACAAGGGCGTCGCGGTCGGGACGCGCGGACTGACGAAGCGGTATCCCGGCGCCGGCGAGAACGCCGTCGACGGGGTCGACCTCGAAAGCCAGGGCGGCGAGTTTCTGGTGCTCCTCGGCCCGTCGGGCTCCGGCAAGACGACGGTCCTGCGCATGATCGCCGGGCTCGAAGAGCCCACCGCCGGCGACGTCCTGATCGGCGGCCGCGTCGTCAACTCCCTGACGCCCCGCGAGCGACGCATCGCGATGGTCTTCCAGAGCTACGCGCTCTATCCCCACCTGACGGTCGCCGGCAACATCGCCTTTCCCCTGAAGGCCCAGGGCGTTCCGAAGGCGGACCGTGAGGTCCGGGTCAATTGGGCGGCCGAGAAGTTCGGGATCCAGCGCCTCCTGGCGCGCAAGCCCCGGGACCTTTCCGGCGGCGAGCGCCAGCGCGTGGCTCTCGCGCGCGCGCTCGTGCGCGAGCCGCAGGTGTTCCTGTTCGACGAGCCGCTCTCCAACCTCGACGCCAAGCTGCGCGCTTCGGCGCGCGAGGAGCTGCAGAAGTTCCAGAATGAGATCGGCACGACGGCCGTCTACGTGACGCACGACCAGGTCGAGGCGATGGCTCTCGGGGACCGGGTCGTGATCATGGACCACGGGCGGGTCCGGCAGATCGGAACTCCGGCGGAGGTCTACGACGACCCGGCGGATACGTTCGTGGCCACCTTCCTCGGATCCCCGCCCATGAACCTGCTGGAGCGGGACGGCGTGATCCTCGGGTTTCGCCCTGAGCACGTGCGGGCCGCCGACGGCCCCGCGCCCGCCGGCGCCGCCCGCTTCCGGTTCCGCTGTGAGCTGACGGAGTACCTCGGCTCGGAGCGTCTCGCTTTCGGACAGCTCGAGGGGGCCTGGGCCGGCCGGGAGGTCGTCTGGCGGTTTCCGTCCTGGGAACCGGGTCCGTCCGTTGGAACGATCCACGACGTGGTCGTCGAAAGGTCGCGCCTCCGGTTCTTCGACGCCGCGACGGGCCGCCGCGCGGCGGAGCGGCCCGTCCCGTGAGCCGGCGGGCACTTCGCGAAAGATGGCTGGGACCGGCGATGGTAGCGCCGGCGGTCGCCTACATCGCCCTCCTCGTCGGCCTGCCGGTCGTGCTCGCCCTCTTTCTCTCGGTCAGCGACGCGCGGGTCGGGAGCGACGAGCTCGCGTTCGTCGGCCTCGCGAATTTTCGGGAGGCCTGGCAGACGCCCGCCTTCCGGACCGCGCTGCGCAATTCCTTCGTCTTCACCCTGCTGTCGCAGGCCCTCGTCCTGACCGGGGCGACCGCCCTGGCTCTGGCCCTCAAGGACGCGTTCCGGGCCCGCGGCCTCGTGCGTTTCCTGGTGCTCCTGCCGTGGGTGGCCCCGATCTCCCTCGGCGCCATCGGCTGGAGATGGCTTCTGGACTCGCTCTACAGCGTCGTGACCTGGACGCTGGCGGCGGTCCACCTCGTCGACCCCGCGGACCCGCCGATGTGGCTCGGCGAGCCGCGTCTGGCGATGCTGTCCGTCATCCTCGTCCACGCGTGGCGCACGCTGCCCTTCGCCACGGTGATCCTGCTGGCCGGCCTGACGTCGATTCCCCGCGACATCCCGGAGGCCGCGGCGATGGACGGCAGCGGGTTCTGGCGAATGCACTTCACGATCACGCTACCCATGATCCGGCCCATCGTGGTCGTCGCCCTCCTTTTCGGCGTCATCTTCACGTTTACCGACATGACGGCCGTCTACATCCTGACCCGGGGCGGGCCGGCCGACGCCACGCAGGTGCTACCGTCGCTCGCGTTCTTCACCGGGATCCTCGGCGGCAACCTGGCGCAGGGCGCGGCGATCTCCCTCTTTCTCTTCCCGTTGCTGCTGGCCGGCGCGATCGTCCTGCTGAAGATCGCCCGGCGTGCGGAGACCACCTAGTTGCGGCGGCGCGGCGCGCGGGTCCACCGCCTGGTTGCGGCGGCCTTCGCCGTGGTCCTGTCGTTTCCCTTCTACTGGATGGCCGTCACGTCGTTCAAGCGCAACAGCGATCTCTACGACCTGAAGAACAATCCCCTCCTCTTCAACCAGAAACCGACGCTCGAGCACTGGCGTTTCCTGTTTGCCGAGACTCTCTATCCGCGCTGGGTCGCCAACACCTTTCTCGTCGGCCTGGCCGTGGTCGCCATAACGCTCGCGCTCGCCGTACCGGCGGCGTGGGGTCTGGCCCGTCGGACCGGCCGCTGGGGCGAGCGGGCCGGGATCGGGATCTTTCTCGTCTATCTGGTGCCCCCGACGCTCCTTTTCATTCCGCTTTCCCGCGTCGTCGCCGAGCTCGGCCTCCAGGACTCGCTCTGGGCCCTGGTGCTCGTGTATCCCACGTTCACGATCCCGTTCGCGACGTGGCTGCTGATGGGCTTCTTCAAGTCCATTCCGCGGGACCTCGAGGACGCCGCCCTGGTCGACGGCCTGACCCGGCTCCAGGCCTTCCTGCGCGTCGTGGTCCCGATTTCCTTTTCGGGGCTCGTGACGGTTTCGATCTTCGCCTTCACCCTTGTCCTGCAGGAGTTCGTGTACGCGTTGACGTTCCTGTCTTCCGCCTCGCGGCAGACCGTCGGCGTCGGCGTTCCGATCTTCCTGGTGCGCGGCGACGTTTACTACTGGGGCGAGCTCATGGCCGCCTGCCTCTTTGCCAGCGTTCCCGTAGCGATCGTTTACAACCTGTTCCTGGACCGGATGATCCAGGGATTCACGGTCGGAGCGGTGAAGTGAGCGCAGCGAAGGTCCCAGACTCGACCGGCCGCGCTATCCTTCCCGCCGTGACCGCACCGCCCAGGACCCTCGAGGCCCTCCTCCTCGAGAAGCGGAAGTTCCCGTCGCCGAAGGGCTTCGCGAAGAGCGCGCACGTGCGGAACGCCTCCGTCCACCGCAAGGCGAACCGGAACTTCGAAAAGTTCTGGGCCGACTTCGCCAAGGAGCTCACGTGGTTTCGGCCGTGGAAGCGGGTCCTCGACTGGAAGCCGCCCAAGGCGAAGTGGTTCGTCGGCGGAAAGCTGAACGTCTCGGTCAACTGCATCGACCGGCACCTCGCGGGCGCCGCGCCGGAACAAGGCCGCGCTGATCTGGGAAGGGGAGCCGGGGGACCAGCGCACGCTGACCTACCGCGACCTCTACCGCGAGGTCTGCAAGTTCGCCAACGTCCTGAAGAGCCTCGGCGTCCGCAAGGGCGACCGGGTCACGCTCTATCTGCCGATGATCCCCGAGCTCCCGATCGCGATGCTCGCCTGCGCGCGGATCGGCGCGATCCACTCGGTCGTCTTCGGCGGGTTCTCGGCCGAGTCCCTGCGCGACCGGATCAACGACCAGGGCGCGAAGCTCCTCGTCACGGCGGACGGCGGCTGGCGGCGGGGCAACGTCGTGCCGTTGAAGCAGATCGCCGACGAGGCGCTCGAGACAGACGCCCTCGATCGCGAACGTCGTCGTCGTGCGGCGCACGGGCACGCCGGTCGCGTTCGCATGAAGGGCGCGACGCACTGGTGGCACCGGCTCATGGAAATGGCGCCGATTCGCGTGCCCGCCCGAGAAGATGGACGCCGAGGACCCGCTCTACATCCTGTACACCTCCGGCACCACGGGCAAGCCGAAGGGCATCCTCCACACGACGGCCGGCTACCTGCGTCGGGGTCTACGCGACCTCGAAGTGGATCTTCGACCTCAAGGACGACGACGTCTACTGGTGCACCGCCGACATCGGCTGGGTGACGGGGCACTCCTACGTCGTCTACGGCCCGCTCGCCAACGGCGCGACGTGCCTCATGTACGAAGGCGCGCCCGACACGCCGGCGCGGGACCGGTTCTGGGATCTCATCGAGCGCCACGGCGTCACGATCCTCTACACGGCGCCGACGGCGATCCGCGCATTCATGAAGTGGGGCCCCGAGTGGCCGGCGAAGCACGACCTGTCGTCCCTGCGGCTGCTCGGTTCGGTGGGGGAGCCGATCAACCCCGAGGCGTGGATCTGGTACCACGAAGCACATCGGCCGCGGGAACGTGCCCGGTCGTCGACACCTGGTGGCAGACCGAGACGGGGATGATCATGATCTCGCCGCTGCCGGGCGTCACGACGACGCGCCCGGGCTCGGCGACGCAGCCCGTTCCCGGGTATCGAGGCGAGGATCCTCGACGTCGAGGGCGCGGGAGGTGAAGGTCGGCGGCGGCTACCTCGCGATCACGCGGCCCTGGCCCGCGATGCTGCGCACGATCTGGGGCGATCGACGAGCGCTACGTCCAGACCTACTGGTCCAAGTGGGCGCAAGGACGTCTACTTCCCGGGCGACGGCGCCAAGCGCGACGAGGACGGCTACTTCTGGCTCCTCGGCCGCGTGGACGACGTCATGAACGTGGCGGGCCACCGCATCGGCACGATGGAGGTCGAGTCGGCGCTCGTCGACCACCCGGCGGTGGCCGAGGCCGCGGTCGTCGGCGATCGCGGACGAGATCAAGGGCACGGCGATCGCCGCCTTCGTGCATCCTCAAGGAGAAGGACAGGGCGCGGCATCCGGACAACGACCTGAAGCGAGGAGCTTCGCAACCACGTCGCCAAGAAGATCGGCGCGATCGCGCGGCCCGACAAGCTCTTCTTCGTCGCGGACCTGCCCAAGACGCGCTCCGGCAAGATCATGCGGCGCCTGCTGCGGGACATCGCGGAGGGCCGGGTGCTCGGCGACACCACGACCCTCGCCGACTCCGGCGTCGTCGCGGCCCTCAAGGACCAGTACGACGAGTGACCGTCGCGAGCACGCCGTCGCGGGATCTGCGCCCCTGCGGGGCGCACCGGCGAGCGGCTCGCCCAAAAGGGGCTCGACCGCTCGCCTGATCCCGCGCCGTTGCGCTCGCGACCGCGGCGCGCGCCTCCTCCCTCGGTCACTTCGGGAGACTTCGCGCGCCGCGAACTCGCCCACCACCGCCTCGAAAAGCATCGGACTCTCGAGACGAGCCAAGAGAAGAGTCGGCGAGCGGCACAGGTGGGCGTGTGCGCGGCGCGAGGATCTCCGCGAGCGCAGCGGAGGACGCCTCGCGCCGCGGGAGCCGCAGCGAGGGAGGGGATCAGGCGAGCGGTCGAGCGCGCATCCGCGCGAGCCGCTCGCCGGTGCGGCCGCGGCCTTCGGCCGCCGGCCGCAGATCCCCGGACGAGCGTAGGCGACGGTTACGCGCCGCTGACGCCCACCTCGCCGGGCTTGCGGAGCATCTTGTCGACCTCGCCGAGGTGCGTTTCCTCCTCGAAGACCATCCTGCGCGCGTACTCCTCGAGGTGTGTCGAACGTCCCTCGACCAGAGCGAGGAGTTGCTCGTAGAGCGTCAGTCCCCGGCGCTCGCCGGCGAGGGATTCCCGCAGGATGTCGCCGACGTCGTGCTTGTGGGTTTCGAGCAGCGGACCGATGGCGAGCGACGGGTGCCCGCCCAGATGAGTGATCAGCTCTCCCGCCTGGTGGGCGTGCGCCAGGTTCTCCGCCGCCTGCTGGCGCAGCCAGGAGACGATCGGGATGCGGTTGTAACCGTAGACCATGAACGAGTAATGCGTGTACCGGACGACACCGGCCAGCTCCTCCTCCAGGATGCTGTTGAGCGCCGCCAGGACCTTTTTCTGATCGAGCGAACCCTCCACGGAATCTCCTTTCTCATAGTTGACGGCGCCAATTGTAGCGGCGCGCCGTACAATGGAGGCGGTGAAAGTCTCCGGGAGCGTTCTGGACGGCCAGACCTTGGCCGGCTTGATCGCTGGCGGACAGGCGCGCGCGGTCTTCGTGCGGCCCGACGGGGGCGAAGCCGAGCGCGCCGTGGCCGCAGCGTTCGGCCGGAACTGGGCGCGCGCTTCCATGTACGGCCGTGCCCGGCGTCTCCTGGTCGAGCGGACACCGGAGCAATTCCTCGTCGGACCTGGAGAAGGGCGTGGGCCCGCTCGCCGAGCGCGTGCGCGTCGCTCCGGAGGACCCGCGCCAGACCAAGTGGGACGCCATGAGCCGGCTCGACGCCCTCTGCCCCAGGCCCGCCGCGAGGTCGACGCGCTCTGGCTGGCCGACGAGATGACGATGGGGGAGTTCTTCGTCGAGTTCCAGCCGATCTTCGACCTGAAGTCCGGCGAGATCCTGGGCCATGAAGGTCTGCTCCGGGCGAAGGGCCGCGGCCGGGCGTGACGCGCCTGGCGGCGGAGATTTTCCCGGCCGCCGAGGCGCTCCAGCTCGAGCGGCCGTTCGAGCGTTTCGCCTGGGCGCTGTGTTCTGGAGTCGGCCAGCCGGCTGCCGGAATCGGCCCTCGCTTTTCCTGAATGTCAATCCGCGCCTGATCGACCGTTCCGAGAACGCGCTCGCGGCTCTCGGGGAGGAGACCGAAACGCCGCGGGCTTTCCTTCTCGCGGCTCGTCCTCGATCTCGTCGAGATCGAGACCTTGCCGGCGGCCGCGGACCTGCGGCCCGCCCTGACGGTGCCTCGCGACCTCGGCACGGTCATCGCTCTCGACGACGTCGACCTCGGGATACGGCACGCTGCAGCTCTGCCACGGCCTCCAGCCCGAGTTCATCAAGGTGGACAGCGAGGTGACGCGCGGAATCGCGCAGGACCCGCGCCGCCGCGCGATCCTGAGGTTCCTGGCCGAGCTGTCGAAGGAGTTCTCCTTCCGACTCATCGCCGAGGGTATCGAATCGGCCGAGGATCTCGACGTTTGCTCGTCCGAAGGCGTGGACGCCGCGCAGGGCTACTTCCTGGCGCGCCCCGCGGCCGAGCCTCCCCGGGCCTTCGCCGGAGTTGGTCCGCTGGCTCGCCTCCCGCAAGACCCTCCATTCCGCCGCACTTCCTTGAGCCGGAAATCCTCTGCGCTCCGGCCGCCGCCGCGAGCTCCCCTCCCGCTCCGGCTGGACGTCTGGCTCGACGTCGCCTGCGTCTTCCCGACGCGGTCGCAGGCCAAGGCGGCCTGCGAAGGAGGCAAGGTCGACGTCAACGGCGACCGCGGCAAGCCCCACCGCGAGATCCGCCCGGGCGACCGGATCGCCCTCAGGGCCGCAAGACGGGATCGCGCCGGGAGCTCGTCGTCCGAGGTCTGGCCGAGCACTCGCTCCCGAAAGCCGAGGCGCGCGAACTCTACGAGGACGTGCACGCCACCTCTCGCCCCCGAAATCCTCGAGGCGAGGAGGCTCGATCGGCTCCTCGCTCCCCGCGGCGACGCGGGGCGGCCCGACAAACGCGTTCGCCGGGAGCGCATCCGATGGAAAAGGTCCTAGGAGAGGATCCTGGCGGCCGGCAACCGAGCTGATCATCGTTCGCCACCAGGTTTCGGCCACGGAGTTGACGTTAGACTCTCGTCGTGGACTTCGAGCTGCTTTGCCCCTGCTGCAATGCCCGGCTGAAGATCGATACGGAGCTGAAGGCCGTGATCGATCACGAGCCGCCGAAGATCCCACGCAAGTTCGCTTCGGTCGACGACGCGATCGGAGCGATGAAGGGCGCCGACGAGGAGCGGGAGAAGAAGTTCTCGGCGTCGGTCGAGGCCGAGAAGTCCAAGAAAGACGTCCTCAACCGGAAGTTCGAGGAGCTCTTCGAGAAGACCAAGGGCGACACGTCCAAGCCCATCCGGCGACATCGACCTCGACTGACCGTCGGAACGAGCGCGTCCGCGAAAACCTCACCCCGGGCTTGCCGTCGCGCTCGTCGTCCTGCTGATACCGGACACGGCCGGCGGCCTTCGTCTACTCCGAGCACCGGGCGATCGCCGGCGCCGCGATCGCGCGCCTGGATCCGGAGCGGGCCGCGGTGCTGGCTCGTCTCTGGACGCTGGCGCGAGCGGGATTTGAAGCCCGGCTCTGCTCCGAACCCTGGACCGGGAAGCCGGCCTCGAACAGTCCTGCGTGGATCTCGGCATCCTGGTCGGCGATCGGCGGCGACCACTCCTGCTCTCCGCGGACCTGCTTGCGGAGGTGCTCGAAGGCGGCATGATCCTGCGCAAGGAGCAGGTCTCCGCCGTCGAGGCCCGCGCCCTGGCCGCGGCCACCCGCGACGACCAGCGGCGCAACGCGTCCACGAGCGCCCAGATCGCCCTGGCCCGGATCGATCCGGCGTACGCTTCCCGAGCCGGAGCCAACAACGCGCATTTCCTGCTTCCGCGGGGCGGACAGGACTTTCTCGGGTACCTCGACGCGGCCCTGGACCGGTCCACGGTGCCGAACTCGGCCGCCACCTACTTCTTCTTTCACGGGGCCGCGATGGTCCTGGCGGCGCGCTCGGATCCGGCTGACTCCGGACCGGAGGCCGCGGCCCGGGCCCGACTCATCCTCGCGCTCGAAGCGTTCGCCGAGCACTACCTCGAGGACATGTTCGCCGCGGGACACGTCGCGGGCTCATGGGGGACCGTCCCGGAGCGAAAGGGAACCCACGATTTCTACAACCGCCGGGGCCTCGAGGTCCGGAGTTGGGACGGGGAGGAGACCGTCCTGTTCGGCGACGCATTTCTGAAGCCGGACGGCCTGAATCGCGCGGCCCAGGCCGTGCACGCGAGCCTGGAACAGGTGCTGGATGCCTGGACCACCGGCTCTGCCGCCCGATCGGCGGCCCTGCAGGCCTCCGTGCCCGACGACGCGTTGTCTGGCGGTTTCGACGTCTGCCGCTCCCGCGCCGCGCCCGATTGGGACGTCCCCGATCCCCTCTCTCCCTGGTTCGAGGCCGTGGCCAGCCGCATGCCCGTACCCTTCCGCGGCGCCGGCCCGGGCTCGCTGCCGCGCTACC
Source organism: uncultured Acidobacteriota bacterium (assembly GCA_963829925.1). GTDB lineage: Bacteria > Acidobacteriota > Thermoanaerobaculia > UBA5066 > Gp7-AA6 > DAHUXD01. The sequence goes on along the minus strand of CAWHKQ010000012.1, from coordinate 87,839 downwards.
ACGCGGAGATCGGGCCCTTCGCCGCTCTGGCCGCTGGAGGCACGCTGGCAGGCTCAGGCGGCGGGTTCGATGACCTGGACAGCGGAGGGCAGCTGATCGACTCGCTGTCTCTCGGACTGCGGGTCGGCCTCGGGCTCGAGGAGCTGCTGACGGACAGCGGCGACGGGACTGATCTTCCTCGAGGGAGGGGTCGCCATGAGCTCCAAGGAGCCGACCGATTGCCCGGAGTGCTCTCCGGGCGTCGGCAACCTCCTGCCGCGGGTACCCGCCCGGTCCGGGATCCAGGCGCGATTCCGGGCGCCATTCTGGCTGATCCCGGGCGACCTGATCCTGGCGGCTCCGTTCCTGCTCCTGACCTCGAAGGACACCTATACGGAGATGGCGGCCGCGGCGGCGACCGGGGGCCTGATCCCCTGGCAGCGGAGATTTCACACCCCGGTCGGCTCCTTCCAGCTCGTCCTCGGCCGCGAGGTCGGAGCCACGTTCTTCGGATTCACGGGAGGTCTCGACGAGCTCTTCACGCTGGACGCCGAGAAAGACGACGTCGTCATCGTCGGGTTTCGGTCCGTGCTCGTGGAAGTGCCTCTCGTCGAGTACGAGCCCTTCCGCTCCTATGGAGCCCGGCAGTCGCTGGGGATCCGCTTCCAGTTCGGCGCCGGATTCGACAAGCCCCTCGAAGTCCGGGTCCTCGATCCGCCGGGCGCGCCCCCGCCGTCGCTCCGGACGCGCTACTTCGGCTATCTGCGCCTGGTTTTCGAGGGCCGGCGCTATCTCTGACGTCGCCTCCGCTCGCTCGGGATCTGCCGCCTGCGGCGGCACCGGCCTGCGGCTCGCCTGTGGGCTCGACCGCAGGCCTGATCCCTCCCTCGCTGCGGCTCCCGCGGCGCGAGGCGTCCTCCGCTGCGCTCGCGGAGATTCCTCGCGCCGCGAGCGTAGTGAGCCGCTTGGCGAGGCCTAGCCCTTCGGAGCGCGGTAGCCCATCTCCCGGAGCAGGGCGATTCGGCGCGACACCGGGGGATGGGTCGACAGCAGTCCGGCCCACCACCCTTCCCGCTCGTTGACGGCGCGGCCTCGCGGGTCCTCGATGCACAGATGCGCGATGCCCTGCTTGATGGAGGGCGTCGGCGCGATCGCGGCGGCGATCTTCTCGAGCGCGGAGGCCAGGGCGAGGGGGTTGCGCGTCAGCTCGGCGCCCGAGGCGTCGGCGAGGTATTCGCGCTGCCGGGAGACGGCGAGCGAGACGATCTGCGCGATGATCGGGGCGAGAACGATCGACACCATCCAGAGGACGACGAAGAGAATGCCGAGCCCGCCCGCTTCGCGGTCGGAGCCTCGCCGGCGGCCGCCGAACGACAACCCGCGGCGGCTCCAGTCCGAGATCAGCAGAACCGCTCCGGCCAGCGCCGCGACCACGGTCATGAGCCGGATGTCGTAGTTCTTGACGTGCGACATCTCGTGGGAAATGACCCCCTGGAGCTCGTCCCGGGACAGCGTGTCGAGGAGGCCGCGAGTCACGGCGATGGAGGAGTTGTCGGGGCCGGTGCCGGTCGCGAAGGCGTTGGGATCGGCGTCGGGGATGACGTAGAGCCGCGGTTTCGGAAGCCCGCCCGCGATGGCCATCTCTTCGACGACGTTCTCCAGCATGCGCTGCTTCGGGTCGGACGGGTCCAGCGGAGCGGCGCGCGTGGACTCCAGGACGGCCCGGTCGCCGCCATGCAGCGACCACCACGCCGAGAGACCTCCGAAACCGAGGGCTCCGAGAGTCGCCAGAGGGAGGCCCGGGGAGAATCCGCCGGAGTAGAGGAGCCCGTCGGCCCCGAGGCCCAGGATCACCAGCAGCAGGATGAACCCGGCGAGGAAGAGCCGGGTGTTGGCGATGTTGCGCTTCTGCTGGTCGTAGAGGTTCGTCGAGGTCATCCCTGCGGCCGAAGGTTCAGGTCGACCTTCGGCACGGCCCGCTCGGCCTCGTCCTTGATCTCGAAGAGCTCGACCGGCTGGAACTTGAAGGCCTGCGCGATGAAGCTGTCGGGGAAGACCTGCTGGGCCGTGTTGAAGCGCGTCGCGAGGTCGTTGTAGAACTGGCGCGCGAAGCCGATCCGGTTCTCCGTCGAGGCCAGCTCTTCCATCAGCGACTTGACGTTCTCGTTGGCCTTCAGGTTCGGGTAGTTCTCGGCCAGCGCGAAGAGCCGTCCGAGCGTCTGCGTCAGCGCGTTCTCCTTGTCGGCCGCGTCGGCCACGCCCCGGGCCGCCACCGCGGAGTTGCGCGCCTGGATGACCTTCTCGAGCGTGTCCTGCTCAAACTGCATCTCGCCCTTCACGGCCGCGACGAGGTTCGGGATCAGGTCGTGCCGCCGCTTGAGCTGGACGTCGATCTGCTTCCAGCCGTTGACGACCTGGTTGCGGAGCGAGATGAGGTTGTTGTAGCGCCAGATGGCCCACAGGGCCCCAAAGACCACGATGACCACCAGGACGAGAAAACAACCGCCGATTGCACCCATCGCCTCAAGACCCTCCGTCTAATTGTTACGAGATTCCAGCTCCACAGTTTAACCCGTCGCCTGCCGCTCGCGCGGGACTCGCGCGCGGCGCTGGTGACTCCGCGCGGCGCGCAGGCCTGCGGCTCGCGCGAGCTGCGCGCTCGGACCGCAGGCCTGAACGCCTCGCGCGCTGCGGGCTACGCCGCGAGCGCAGAGGAGGTGCTCCGCGGCGCGGTCGCGGAGGAGCCCTCGCGCCGCGAGCCGACTGAGGCCGGTGGCGCGCCGCTGGCCGGACGGACGGCCGCAGATCCCGTACGAGGGCCGTCGGCCAGGCCGACCGTGCTATGCGTTGAGCCCCTGCCGCAGCTCGCGAGCCAGGATCTCCACGGCCGAGCGGGTGCCTCCGGTGAGCTTTTCCTTCCAGGCGCCTTCCGTCTCGAAGCGACGGTCGCCGATCGACTCGGCCCACGGGCGCAGGGCGGCATCCAGCTCTCCGGCCGACCAGACGTCCCCGCCGCGCTTGCGGATCATGGCGATGACGTAGGGGACGATCCGGATGAAGGCGCGCAGGGAGGTCGAGCTCTTGATCGCGTACTTGCGCCCGGCGAACGCCGCCGGGAACGCCCGGGCCGCCGCCTTGAAGTAGTTCAGGAAGAAGCGGCGAGCGTTCTCGCGGAACTCCCGGGCGATCCGGCCGCCCGCGGCGTCGATGGCCGCAAAGACGTCCCGCAGCTCGTCGGCCAGGGACGCCTGGGTGACCGAGCCCTTTCCGATGCCGAGGACCTTGATCGATCCCTTCAGCGGCGAGCCTTCGTCCTCGTTCAGGGTGCGGACCACGTCGTGCGCGGCGGCCAGGTTCTCGTCGCGGTAGAGGCGGCGGCCCGAAAGGGAGATCAGGTGCGAGGGGTTGAGCTTCGTGTGCTTGCTGTTGATCGTCACGAAAAGCTCGACCACCTGGTCGGGTGTCAGGCTGTCGAAGACCACCGCCGGCACCTGGAAGTCGCGCAGGCTGTGTTTCTCGGCGAGCTGGTGGAGGGCGAGCAGGCGGTGCTGCCCGTCGAGGGCGCGGAGGATGCCCGAGTCCTCCGGGAGCTTCAGGGACCCCGCGTCGGCGCGGCCGCTCGAAGGCGCGAACTCGAGGCGTTTCTCGGACACCAGGAGGACGCTTCCGGGGATCGCGGGCAGGGTCCCCGAGTCGGCGCACTGGAGGTAGTAGGCCACCAGCTCGTCGATCTTCTTCTTGATGATCGGGCGCTGGAAAGCCTGCTCGGAGGCGGCGATCTTCTTCTCCAGAAACTCCCAGTTGACCCGCCCCGGGGCGACCCTGGACTTCCCGCGGGTCGTCTCGCTGCCGGGCCCGAAGGAGAGGACTTCGAAGCCCACCAGGGACTGCAGGTCCGCCCCCGAGAGCAGGGCCTCGTAGAACCGCACGCCGAACTGATTGAGCCGGAGCGAGGGAACCGAGATCATGGCCACCTCCTACCCGGGGCGGGGGAAAGGGTATACCGGCTCCCGGCCGGTTGGACCCAGGAGAAATCAGTCTTTAAACAACGGGGATCGGGACCCGCCTGGCCCGCGGACGAGCCCGGAGCGCCGCCTACGGCGGTGAAACCGACTTCCAGTCCTGCCCGGCCATCATCTGTTCGTGGATGCGGCCGGCTCCCGTCAAAATACCCTTGAGCTCCGAGGTCAGTATCAGGGCAAGCTCCGGCAGCGCGTCCGGACGGGCGACCGGCACCGAGCACTCGATGGTCGACTGGCCGAGCGAGGCGAAGAAGGGCGACGGACGCCGGGTCCAGTCGGAGTCGCTGCGCCGGTGTTTGGTCATCAGAAAGGCGGCAAGCCGGCGCTCGTCCCAGGGCTCGGACATCTTCCAGAGGAAGTTGGCGCGCAAGCCCTTCTGCTCGACGGCGGGATCCTCTTCGGCCAGCGTGATCGACATGAACCGGCACAAAAGATAGCATCCCCACAACAGATCGATACCGTGAAAAGCGCTTTCCTTTCGGGCCTTCTGCTGCTCTCCGGCGCGTCTCCGGGCGCTCCCGCCGGCGACGGCAAGGTCTACGCCTCGCACCTCATGGTGGACCAGGAAGTCGTGATCTCCGCCCGCATGACCGGCGTCATCGAGACCGTGGCCGTCGACCGGGGAGCCTCCGTCAAGCAGGGACAGGTGCTCGCGACGCTGGACCCCCGCTCGCTCGACGCCGACGTGCGCGAGGCCCTGGAGGAAATGGAGCTGCGGAAGGCCGAGTTCGACCGCGCCCAGGCTCTCTCGGCCTCGAAAGTCACGAGCGCGGCGGACCTGGACGAGAAAAAGGCGCAGTACCAGGTCGCGGTCGCGCGCTGGGAGAAGGCCAAGACGCTCCGGGACTACGCCTCGATCCGGGCGCCCTTCGCGGGCATCGTGATGGAGAAGTACGCCCGCGTCGGCCAGAAGGTCATCGAGGACGGGAGCGAGCCCCTGTTCAAGATCACCGCCGTGGAGCCGCTGCTCGCCCGCCTGTACGTGCCCGAAGAGGAGCTCCTGCGTCTGCGCGTGGGGGACCGCGTCGAGGTCGTGCCGGACCGCTTCCCGGACGCGCGCACGACCGGAGACGTCCAGTTCATCAGCCCCTCGGTCGATCCGGCCAGCGGGACGTTTCAGGTCGTCGTCCGGGTGCGCCGCGAGCCCGCGCGGACGGTCCTCCGGCCCGGAGTGGCCGTGAAAGTGCGCTTCCTCCGGTCCGGGAGCAAGTAGCCGGTCGCGCGCAGGAGATGCCCGACAAACCGCCCCGAGCTCCGGCCCGCCTGCGTTCCACCCTCGACCGGGTCCTGGCGCACGACGTGCGGAACATGTCCTTCCGGCTCCGTCTCCTGCTCTCGAACCTCGACGAGCACTGGGAGGATCCCGACTTCCGCAGGACCGTGAGCGAACTCCTCGCCTCGACCGTCGAGCGGCTGGAGGGAATCGCCGGGCGGTTCGGCTTGCAGGAGGACGCCGTCCTGATCAAGGTGTCCCTCGACGTCAACGGACTGCTTCGCGAGATCGCGTCACGGCCGGCTCGCCGCGGCCGGGCGGCCGGCGCGCCGTCGGTTTCCCTGGCGCTCGGCGACGCGCCGCGGATCTGGGCGGACCCGTTCTACCTCGGGGACGCGCTCTCCAGCCTGATCGAGAACGCGGCGGAAGCCGCGGCGCCGGGCGGCAAGGTCCTCGTCCGGAGCTTTGCGGGAGGCACGGCGCGCCGGCCGCGGACCGTCGTCGACATCATCGACAACGGCGCCGGCATGACTCCCGAATTCCTCCGCGACCGGCTGTTCGAGCCCTTCGCCACGACCAAGCCGCAGGGCGTCGGGCTGGGGCTCGCGACGGCTCACCAGATCGTGCGATTCCACCGCGGCTCGCTCCGGGTGCTGTCGCACCCGGGAGGCGGCACTCTGGTGCGGGCGTCGTTTCCGGCGATCCCGAAGGTTCCGGCGTGAGCGGCGGGACGGAGAAGCCGCTCGGCCGGATTCTCATCGTCGAAGACGATCCCTTCCTCCTCCAGCAGCTCACCTGGGCGTTGAAGGGGCGCTTCGCCGTCTCTTCCGCGCGAGACGCCACGGAGGGCCGGGCCCTCTGCGACTCCGAGCCCGACCTCTATCTCTTCGACATGCGGCTCCCGCCGTCGAACGAGTTGGAGGAGGGGCTCGAGCTCCTTCGTTACGCGCGGCGGCGCGACCCGGAAGCGACGGTCGTGATGATGTCGGGAGAAGGTGAGCGGGACCATGCCTTCCGGGCGCTGGCGCTGGGCGCGTTCGACTTTTTCCAGAAGCCGCTGGACACGGCCGAGCTCCTGGTGATCCTCCAGCGAGCGCTCGAACGCCGCCGGCTGCTCGCGGAGAACCGGGAGCTGCGCCAGGCCGCGCGTCCGGCGCCCGGTTTCGAGCAGCTCGTGGGAAAGAGCGCCCCGATGCTCCGCCTCTTCCGCGACATCGAAAAGGTCGCGGGCAGCGACGCCTCGGTGCTGATCTCGGGCGAGAGCGGAACGGGCAAGGAGCTCGTGGCGCGCTCGGTCCACGCCGGGAGCCCCCGGCGCGATCGGGCCTTCGTCGCCGTCAACGCCTCGGCGCTGCCGGAGTCGCTGGCCGAGGCCGAGCTCTTCGGGCACGAGAAGGGCGCGTTCACCGGAGCGATCGCGTCCCGGCCGGGGAGGTTCGAGCTGGCCCATGGAGGGACCCTCTTTCTCGACGAGATCGGCACCCTGTCGCTGGCGGTCCAGTCCAAGCTCCTGCGGGCCCTCGAGAGCCGCGAAATCGAGCGCGTGGGCGGCCGGCGGACGATCCCGGTCGACTTTCGCCTCATCTCGGCCACCAACGAAAACCTGGAGGCCCGGGTCGCTGCCGGGAGCTTTCGCGAGGACCTGTTCTACCGGATCCACACGGTCCCGATCGTGATCCCGCCGCTGCGCGAACGGGTCGACGACATTCCCCTCCTCGCCGAACACTTCCTCTCGCGCTTCTGCGCCCGCCACGGCAAGCCGGGAAAACGGCTGTCGGCCGGAGTCCTGGAGCGGCTCGGGGCGCATCCCTGGCGGGGCAACGTCCGGGAGCTCCAGCATGCCGTCGAGATGCTGGTTCTCTTCTCCGACGGCGACGAGATCCGGGAGGAGGACCTGCCGCGGGCGCTGCGCGAGCCGGCCGGTCGTCCGGGCGCGACGTCCCCGATGCCGAAGGGGTTTGCCGCGGCGGTCGAGGAGTTCGAGCGTCGGCTTCTGACCGAGGCCATCGCGGCCTCCGGCGGCGTCAAGGCGGAGGCGGCCAGGCGGCTGGGCCTGGACGGGAATCAGATCAAATATCTTTGCCGCAAATATGGCCTCTAAGTGATCTGGTAGTTGAGAAAGTCAACTGAAGGGTGGGTAAAGTTTCACCCTTTCCCGACTGGCCGGCGCAGGTTCGAAAAGTCAACTTACTGGCAAATAAAGGCTTCTGTCGTAGCCAGTCCGACTCGCGAACTGGCGCCAGTCTTGCGCTCTGTGTCGGGCAGAACAGGAGGAAACAAAAATGGGTAACGAAGTGAAGATCAAGCTCACCGACGCTCAGAAAGCCAAGATCAAGGAAGCCACGGGCAAGGACATGCCGGAGATCCGGGTTCAGTCGTTTGGCAGCAATCCGGCCGCCTCGGCGTCCCATGCCGCCACACGCGCCAATACCCCGCGTGCGAACACGCCGCGTGCGAACACGCCGCGAGCCAACACCCCGCGTGCGAACACGCCGCGTGCGAACACGCCGCGTGCGAACACCCCGCGTGCGAACACCCCGCGTGCGAACACGCCGCGTGCGAACACCCCGCGTGCCAACACGCCGCGTGCCAACACGCCGCGTGCCAACACGCCGCGTGCGAACACGCCGCGTGCCAACACGCCGCGTGCCAATACGCCGCGTGCGAATACGCCGCGTGCGAATACGCCGCGTGCGAACACCCCGCGTGCGAACACGCCGCGTGCGAATACCCCGCGTGCGAATACCCCGCGTGCCAATACGCCGCGTGCGAATACGCCGCGCGCCAACACGCCGCGCTCCAACGTCTAGGACGTTTAACGGGCTTTTTTAGCTCAGGGCCCCACGCAAGTGGGGCCTTTCATTTTGGCGCGGGTTACCAGACGACGGTCTGTACCCACCGCCGGAGCATTCGCCAGAGGTTCTCCACAACCGAGGCCCGCCGGGAGTAGATCTTCGCCTTGGCCATCATGCCCGGCTTGAGGGAGTCGTCGGCGTTGTCAAAAACCGCCACGGCGACGAACTTGTCGGGGCTCGCGGCCGGCAGGGCCGGGTCGACTGTCCCGGCGGAGGTCGACGGCTGCGCGAGAGTCGCGGCTGAGACGGACACGATCCGCCCCCGCGCCGCGACGAACGGCCTGCCCGGTAGCAGGGCCACGACGTCCTGTCCCGCCGCGAGGTCGTCGAGGCGCCTCTCCGAGACTGCCAGATTCGCGCGAAGCTTTCGGCAATCCCCGACTTGGGCCAGCAGCGTTCCGGCGGTGACATGACGTCCCCGCAGGTCCTCGAGGCGAGGCGTCAGAATACGACCGGCGATTGGGCTGCGCACCACGAGCCGATCCTGTCTCGCGACGTCGCTGGCCAGGGCGGCATCCACCGAACTCTCCCGCTGTTCGGCCTCATAGTTACCGGCCGAATCCCCTGCCTCCCGAGCTTCGCTCGCCTGCTTCGCGAGCCCCGCACGCCGGGCCAGGCGCTCGACGCCCTGGGCTTCGAGGGCCGGGCTCGAAAGGCGAAAGATCGGTTGCCCCGCCTTCACCCTCTCTCCCTCCCCGAGCAGGACGTCGGCCACAACGCCGTCCTCGGGGGCCTCGAGGCTCACCTGCGCTATGGGCTCCAGCAGGGCGGGCGCGCGAATGGTGCGGCGCGTCCAGGGGATGACGGTCAAGGCCGCCACGGTGACGGCGGCGGCCATCCAGGCTTTACGGCTTCTGGCTGACATGAGCAGGTCCTTCTTGTCGAGGTAAAACAATCGGGCCGTGCGGGTGAAGAGGCGCACGCGCTTGCGGAAAAGGCGATAAAGGGTCAGGGCGAGCAGAATGGCGGCGAGGTTGGGGAAGTACTTCGAGTAGAAGTTGAAGAAGAGTCCGCCGATGAACATCATGATGACCAAGGTGTAGGCCAGGGCGAGAACGCCGTAGATCCAGTAGGTGCGCCTCTTGCGCCGAGAGAGCGGCTGAAGCTCGACCGGCAAGCGGAAGACATGCTTCTGAACCCACGCCCCGATGTACCGGAACGAGTCTTCCCGCAACTCCGGAAGCTCGAGAATGCTCGTCAATGCGAAATAGCCGTCGATTTTCATCAGTGGGTTGATGTTGAAAAAGACAGTCGAGACTCCGGTGAAGAGCATCGTCTTGAAGGCGATCTCGTGCAGCAGCGTGTCCGGATACGACGCGACCCACAGCGCCGTCGCCGCCGTGCAGATGAATCCCTCGACGTAAATCCCGGCGACGGTGACCCAGAAACGCTGCCATTTGTTCGAAAACAAGATGGCGTCGGTGGTGTCGCAGTAAAAAGCCGGCGTGAAGTACAGGAGGGCGATTCCAATGTCGTGCACCTCGCCGCCATACATTTTGCAGGCGTAGGCGTGCCCCATCTCGTGGACACCGCCGATGATCGACAGGATCAGAAAAAATTGAACGATGTCGAGCAGCGGCTTGCCGAGGAAAGCGTACAGCTCGTAGGTGCCTTCAAAGAGCGGTGCGAAGTTTCGGATGAAGACGCTGATCGTCCAGACCGCGGCGGCCCCCCACAGAGCGACCACCGGCGGCGACCAAAGCCAGCGGACGTACTTGACGGTCCGGTCGAGGAATCGGTTCGGGTCGAGGATCCGAAACTGGATGAAGAACGGGTTGAATCCCTCCGCCTTCGCCTCCGCGGCTCTCAGGCGCGCGGTCTTGAACTTCTTGAGCAGCTCAAGGTTGCGCTCTGTGGCCTCCTGCGCAACGAGGTCGAGCTTTCGCAGCTCTTCTTCCCACTCGAGCACGAAGGGGACGTCGACCGCTGCGCCCGTGCGCCGCCCGTATTCCTCGACAATCTCCGAATGCGAGCGCGTCCCGTCGAAGAGTCCGATGATGTCCCACTCAGCGTCCGAGAACGTGTAGTAGTTGCCGAGAGCGGGGACCGGGTCCTTGACGACCCAGGTCACGTCGCCCATGCGCACCTGGCGGCGAATCACGAGGTCCGTGCGAAGGGCCGGATGGTCGCCCGGTCGTCCGTGGCGAGCCGAGAGGGCGGCCGCGGCTTCGCCGGGGCGGGCCGCCGCGACCAGGCCGGAGCGGCGGGGCTGGGAGCTCACGGCAGCAGCGGCCAAATCCGCGACCAGAGATAACGAGCGGGCTTGCGCAGCAACAGCGAGGCGATGCTGCGCTTGCCCGCCCGGATCTTCCCGGTTCCCAGCATTCCGGTCTTCAGCGCGCCGCCCAGGTTCTCGATCCGGACCTCGGCGATCAGGAAGCGGTCGTCTCCCTGTTCCCGCAGCCGAACCCCGATCCGCTCGACGGTTCCCGGAAACGTGCGGGTGGGGAATGGGTTCAGTTTCACGGCCACGGACTGCCCCGGCTCGAGCAGAGACACGTCGGCCTCGGGGATCGCGACCTCAGCCGTCACGGTGTCCACGTCGGCCAGGACGCAGAATTCGCCTCCGCGCGGGAGGAACTGGCCCACGCGCTCCTCGATGCGCGGAGTCACGATGACGCCGGCCATGGACGCCGTGAGCCGCGTGCGGCCGAGCTCTTCTTCGGCGAGGGTGATGCGCGCCCGCAGCTCGTCGCGCCGGGACTGGGCCGCAAAGAGCGCGCCGGCGTCTCCCTCCTGGCGGCGCCGAGCCATCTCGCTCTCGGCGATTCCGAGCCCGGACCGGGCCTCCGCGAGGTTGGCCTGGTAGCCTTCGTCGCGCATCGTGGCGATGACGTCTCCCTTGGCGACGCGATCGCCTTCATGGCGAAGCACGGACGCGACGACCCCCTCGACGCCGGCGGTCACCGCGGCGCGGCGGCCCGGAAGGATCTGCGCCGGGCCGGCGAGCCGTAGCCGCCAGGGCACGAGGAACAGGATGACCGCGGCGAGGGCAAGTCCCGCGATCCAAGCGATTCGCCGCCGGCGAGGGATCTCGGTGACCTTGCGCCAGCGCCGCAGAAGCGGACCCCAGAACCCGGCCAGAGGAACCTGCTGATAGAGCTGCGCGTTACGGACCGCGACCGTCGCCTGGTTGACCAGGATCGAGAGCAGGTCGCGGGTCCCTTCGTCGAGGACGAAGGGTTCACGGCTCTCGAACGCGATGACGCCGAGCTTCCCTTCCTCGTCCTTGAGGAGGACTGCGAAGAACGAGCGCAGGCCTGACTCGGCGAACAGCGCCCGGAACTTCTCCTCCGTCTCGGGTCGGTCGGCCGTGATGTGCCCGTCCTCGAGCTGCGTCACCGCGGTGTCGGTCCCCGACAGAAAGACCCACTGGAGCAGCTCCTCCATGCGGCGCACGTCGGGATCGTTGCGGTTGACGTCGGAAGCGCCCGAGATCGCCCCGAGCCGCAGCTTTCCCTTCTCCTGAATGGCGATGCCGCAGCGGTCGTACGTAATCAGCGCCGAGGTGGCGTTGACCAGCGTCTGCATGACCTTGTCGAGATCCAGCGTCGCCGTGATCTCGCGACTGACGGCCAGCAGCGCGTCGAGCTCCTCGACTTTTTTCTCGGCCTCGTGCTGGCGCGCGTTGCGCAGCGCCCGCACGGCCTGGCGCGACAGGTCCTGAAGGAGCTCCTCGTCTTCGCCCGAGAACTCGGGGTGCCGGCCCCGCTTGTTCGTCAGGACGAGGGCGCCGATGACGACCTCGTCCTCGATGAGCGGCACGGCCAGGACCGAGCGAATCGCGGTATCCGGGGCTCTCGGAGGCGACGGGATCGTTCGTCCGGGATCTTGTTCCGGCGGACCGGCTCCTGGTCGGCGACGATGTCGCCGACGATCGAGCTGCCGACGGCCTCCGGCATGCCCCTCGACGTCGTAGTTCTCGTTGGCGGCGGTGGCCCCCAGCGTTGACCTCGCCTTCGGCGGGTCGAGCATCCAGAGCGAGGCCACCTCCGCCGTCACGAAGTCGGCGGCCTTGCGCACGATCAGCTGCGAGAGCTCGTCGGTGTCGATCGTCGATCCGAAGGCCTTCGACAGGTCGTAGAGATTGGTCAGCCGCTCGATCGCGTGGAGCATGCCGACGGTCTTTCGTTCGGAGCGCAGGGCTCGTCCGAGCGCCGGCGCCGCCTGCTCGAGGAATCGCTCCGTGCGGCCGAGCGTCTCGTCGGCGTCGGGCATGTGGGTGAAGAACAACCCCAGCAGGCCGACCACGATCCCCTCGGCCTCGAGGGGAATCGCCAGGCAGGCCCGCACCGTCGGCGGCAGCCCGCGCACGAACGGATCGTCGGCGGTCAGCTCCTCGCCCGCCAGCACGAGCGCCTGGCGGTCCCGGACGAGCTGACGAATGTACCCGGTGTCCCGCGGCGCCGAGCGGCGCTGGAGACCTTCGACGCCCTCGCCGGAGGCGCCGATGCAGAGGAAGATGGGATGAACCGTGTCGGGCGCCCAGAGGACCGCGGCGTCGGCCCCGGCCATCGAGACGCTCCAGCGCGCGGCCCAACCCGACGTCTGGGCGAGGTTTTCGCAGAGCGCGAGCTCCGCGAGAGCCGAAATCTCCGCGTCCGCGGCCGAGGGCTCACCCGTCCGGGTCGGCCTCCTCCCCGGTTTCGGCGTCCTCGTCTTCCGGTTCTTCGGGTTCGTCCGCCATGGTCTCCTTCGGCGCGTCGGCCTCGACCAATGTGGATCGACCAATGTGGATCTAGAAACTGGAGACGGCCGCCTCCATGTCGTCGTGGATCTCGAACACCGAGTCGAGCTTCGTCATCTGCAGAAGCTTGCGGACCTGCGGCCCGGCGTTAAGGAGCTTGGCGTGGCCGCCCTCCTTCTGGGACATGGTCAGGGCGCGGACCAGGGCGCCGAGCCCCGAGCTGTCGAGAAAGCCGACCGCCGACAGGTCCACCAGCAGGTTGACGCGGCCCTCCTCCAGGAGGCGGGTGACCGTTTTCTTGAAGGCCGTTTCCGCGTCGCCGATGACCAGGTCCCCGGTGACCGTGATGATCGTCACGGCGCCGTCGTCGCGTGTTTCCAGATTCATCAGAGTGGGCGGATTATGTCAAAAACGTCCGCGCGGCGGAAGTCCCCGGGGCCCTGCGGGGCTCCCTGCCACGAAAGCCCCGCGGGTCGGCGAAAAACGGCTCGCGAGCCTCCGGTCCCGGCCTCGCTGGGCGCGTATGATCCCGCGCCATGAGCCGATCGATCGGCGGACGCTCCTGGCCCTCGGCGCGGCGTCCCTGCTGCCCTCGCGCGTCGCCCGGGGCGCTCCCGAGCCTGCTCCGACCGCCCACGTCCAAGGAGATCAAGACCGCCGGGATCCGCCTGATCCCCGTCGACGGCAAGTACAAGGTCTGGACGAAGAAGCTCGGCGCCGGAAAGATCAAGGTCCTGACCCTCCACGGCGGGCCCGGCATGACGCACGAGTACTTCGAGTGCTTCGAGGACTTCCTGCCGCAGGCGGGCATCGAGTTCTACTACTACGACCAGCTCGGCTCGCCACTATTCGGACCAGCCGGACGATCCGTGCCTCTGGACGATCGAGCGGTTCCGGGAAGAGGTCGAGCAGGTGCGCGAAGGCCTGGGGCTCGAGAACTTCTACCTGTACGGTCAGTCCTGGGGAAGCATGCTCGGCATCGAGTACGCGCTGAAGTACCAGAAGCACCTCAAGGGCCTGGTCCTGTCGAGCATGACGGCGTCGATCCCGGCATACATGGTGTACATCGCGAAGCTCCGCGCCGCGCTTCCGGCCGACATCCAGGCGACCCTGACGAAGTACGAAGCCACGGGCCAGTACGAGGCGCCCGAATACCAGGAGGCGATGTACCGGGGAGTCTACGGGCGTCACGTCTGCCGGCTCGATCCGTGGCCGGACCCCGTCGCCCGCGCGTTCAAGCACCTGAACCCGCAGGTGTACGGCACGATGCAGGGCCCCAACGAGTTCGTGGTCACCGGCACGTTCAAGGGCTGGGACCGGTGGGCGGACCTGCCGAAGATCGGCGTCCGACTCTCCTCGTCGGGGCGCGCCACGACGAGATGGATCCGGAGGACATCCGGAAGATGGGGCGCGCGATCCCGCGCTCCCGAGTCGCGATCTGCGAGAACGGAAGTCACCTCGCGATGTGGGACGACCAGGAGGCCTATTTCCGGCACCTCCTGAAGTTCCTGAATGACGTCGACGCCGGCCGCGCGTAGGCGGCGTGCAGCGACCATGAGGACAGCGCCTGGCCGGGTCTTCGTCGTGGACGATGCCGACGCGCTCGCGCGGGAGGCCGCGGAGGAGTTCGAACGCCGGGCGGCCGCCGCGATCGCTTCCCGAGGCCGGTTCACGGTCGCTCTCTCGGGCGGGTCCACGCCCCGCCGTCTCTACGCGCTGCTGTCCGATCCGGCTCTCTCTTTCTGCAAAGCGATTGCCTGGAGCCGCGTTCATCTCTTCTGGAGCGACGAGCGCCACGTGCCGCCGGACGACCCGCAGAGCAACTACCGGATGGCTCGGGAGACGCTGATCTCCCGCGTCCCGATCCCGGCGGACAACGTCCACCGCATCGAGGCCGAGCTTCCCGACGCCGCCGAGGCCGCGGCGCGATACGACGACGAGCTCGCCCGGTTCTTCGCGCTCTCGCCGGGGGAGTTTCCGCGGTTCGACCTCATGCTTCTCGGAATCGGGCCCGAGGGTCACACGGCGTCGCTCTTTCCCGGCACGAAGGCCCTCGAAATCCGGGACCGGCGCGTGGTCGAGAACTGGGTCCCGAAGGTGAACGCCTTCCGCATCACGATGACGGTCCCCGTCTTCACCCGGGCCGCGGCGGTCCAGTTCCTGATCTCTGGAGAGGACAAGGGACAGATCCTGCGGGCGATCTTCGACTCGGAGGGCCCGGACGACGCCCTCCCGTGCCAGCTCATCCGGCCCGAGTCCGGCGACCTGATCTGGCTCGTGGACCGGGCGGCGGCGTCCGCGCTGCCCTCTCCCTGACGTTCGCTGACCCCCGGGCAGATCCGACGACGTCGGTTTCGCGTATCAGACTCGTGACAGTCGAATCGATTCCCGGGTCTGGCGCGGGCGAGCGGCAGGGGTAAGATTCCGCGCGCCAAACCGCCAGTCCTGGAGGGTCGAGCGAATCACGAACGAGCGAGTAACAGGTGGAGCCATGTCGGCCCCACTGATGGCTCACGGGACCCCACGGGGTCGCGAATAGGAGGACGGGATGAAGAAGGGTGACCTGACGACCAAGGCGATCGGACTGGCGATCGCGGGCGTCCTCGCGGGCTCGGGCCTGGCGATGGCGCTGCCTTCCGGCGAGGCGAAGGAAGCGAAGTCGGCCGGCGACGAGAAGGCCAAGGACAAGAAGCAGGCCTCGTCCGACAAGCACGTCTGCAAGGGCATGAACGCCTGTAAAGGCAAGGGCGGCTGCAAGAGCGGCGACGCCGGCTGCGCGGGCAAGAACTCCTGCAAGGGCAAGGGCGGCTGCGCGTCGGCCGAGCTGAAGCACGCCTGCAAGGGCATGAACGCGTGCAAGGGCCAGGGCGGCTGCAAGAGCGGCGACGCCGGCTGCGCGCGGCAAGAACTCCTGCAAGGGCAAGGGCGGCTGCGCGGTTCCCGTGAAGCCGGCGGCGTAGACCCGCATTTCATGATCGGTTGGCCACCGCGGGCGCGCCAGGACTCCAGGCGGTCCCGCGTTCCCTCACCGGCATGCCAGAGCGTGAAACCCGTCTCCCGCAACCGCTGGGGCTTTCCCGACCTCGGGCGTCGGCGTCGGCCTGCGCACGCGTCCACTACGCTCACATCCTCGAGAAGCGGCCGGAGGTCGACTTCTTCGAGATCCTCTCCGAGAACTACATGGACACGGGCGGCCGGCCCGCTCCGGGTCCTCGAGCAGGTCGCCGAGCGCTACCCGGTCGTCGCTGCACGGCGTCTCGCTGTCGATCGGCAGCACCGACCCGCTCGACCGCGAGTACCTCCGCAAGCTGAAAGCTCTGGCCGACGCGCACGCGCGCCCGCTGGGTCTCCGACCACCTCTGCTGGACGGGCGTGCCGGCCGCAACACGCACGACCTGCTCCCGATGCCCTACACCGAGGAGGCCCTGCGCCACGTCGTCGCGCGTGTGCGGACCGTGTCGGACATCCTCGAGCGGCCGCTGATGCTCGAGAACGCCTCCACCTACGCCGAGTTCGCCGCGTCGACGATGCCGGAGTGGGAGTTCTTCGGCCGCCTGGCATGGAGCAGGCCGACTGCGGCATGCTGCTCGACGTCAACAACGTCTACGTCAGCGCCTTCAACCACGGCTTCGACCCGCAGCGCCTACCTCGACGCGATCGACCCGCCGACGCGTGGTGCAGTACCACCTGGCCGGACACACCAACAAGGGCACGCACATCGTCGACACGCACAACGACCACGCGATCGACCGGAGGTCTGGGAGCTGTACCGGCACGTCCGTCGCGCGCACCGGCAACGTCGCGACGCTGCTCGAGTGGGACGACGACATCCCCGCGTTCGAGGTCGTGCACGCCGAGGCGCTCAAGGCGCGCGCGTTCCGCCGCGACGCCGAGAGAGCCGGTTGCCGCGCGTCGCCTCTTGAGTCTGACGCTGCCGTCGCCTGCAGCGCTGGATGCAGGCCGTCATCGAGCATCCGGGCAGCGGTGCACGAGGCCGTGGATCGCCGCGCGGCCCGCGCCGAGCTGGATCCCGCCGACATCGAGCGCGTCATCCTGCCCTCGAGCACGCTCGACCTCGGTCGAACGCGTCGGCATCTACCAGGGCATGTACCTGCTGCGGATGGTCGAGGCGCTCGAGACCGACTATCCGGCGGTCGCGCACTTTCTGGGCGCCGACGGCTTCGCCGACCTCGTCACGCGCTATGTCCAGGCGCATCCCGTCCGTCAGCTACACGCTCAACCGCCTGGGCGACCGGTTTCCCGAGTTCGTGCGCGAGTCCCGGGGCATGCCGCGCCGGGGGTTCGCCGCCGACCTGGCGCGGCTGGAGCTCCTGGTCACCGAGGTGTTCGACGCTCCGGAGTCGCCGGCGCTGGCCCGCGGAAGAGATCGCGCGCGTCCCGCCGCGAGGCCTGGGC
The DNA here is from genome assembly GCA_963829925.1 of uncultured Acidobacteriota bacterium. GTDB lineage: Bacteria > Acidobacteriota > Thermoanaerobaculia > UBA5066 > Gp7-AA6 > DAHUXD01. Next base: position 70,667 of record CAWHKQ010000012.1, on the reverse strand, counting down.
AGCCGCGCGGCTCGAGCCCATCGCCGCCTTCCGCCTGGGCGCCTTCGGCTATCCCGTCAACGCGTACCTCCAGTCGGTCAAGGAAGAGAACCACGACCATCCGGGGACGGCCCGCCAGCCCACGTGGACGGCAGTCTGGCGCAAGAACTACGAGGTCTGGCGGCTGAACCTCTCGAAGCCGCAACACGACTTCCTGAAGGCCCTCGCGAAGGGCCGCCCCTTCGGCAAGGCCGTGGCCGAGGCCGCCCGAGGCCTGCAGGGCGCGGCCGGCGACCAGCTCTTCCGCTGGTTGCGCGACTGGGTCGCCGAGGGGATGTTCACGCGGCTCGAGCGTGCGCTAGTCGCCTCTCCCGACCCCTTCTATAATCCGGGCCGTGCCGCTGAGGCTCCCCGAGCTCCTGCGTTCGATTGCCGGCGGCCGGCTCGCGCCGGCCTTCGGAGAGCTCGAGCAGCGCGTCCTCGAATCGCTCTGGGGGCGGGACGGGGGCGCGAGTGTCCGGGACCTTTCCGCGGACTTCCCCGGGGCCGCGTACACCACGCTGATGACGACCCTGGACCGTCTCTTCCGCAAGGGAGTGCTGGATCGGGAGAGGTCCGGCCGGGCGTTCGTGTACCGCCCGCGCTTCGGCCGCGGCGAGCTCGAGGCGCGCCTCGCGACGGAGGCCGTGCGGGCGCTGCTCGATAACGAGCCCGGAAGGCTCCGTCCCGCGCTTTCGCTTCTCGTGGACGCCGTGGGTCACGACGCGGGCCTGCTCGACGAGCTCGAGATCCTCGTGCGAGAGCGGCGGCGGCGGGAAGGGGAGAGGCCGTGACGTTTTACGTGCTCGGCGCCTGATTCCGTTCTGGCGACTTTCGGCGCGGTGACCATCGCGACGTCAGGAGCGCTCCGGCTGATCTGGCCGCTCGCGAAGACGCGCATCGCGCAACTCGATCCTCGCCCGCGGGCACGCTGCCTGCTCCTGCTCCGCCTGGCGCCCGCCGGACTGGGCCTTCTGGCGACCGCGAGCGTGACGCTTCCGGCGTACTGGCGGTTCGAGCCACGCGACACCCACGAGGCGGCAGGGACGTCGCTCCTGACGCTCGCGGCGGCCGGCCTCCTCCTGTTGGGCCTGTCGGCGGCGAGGCTGCTGTGGGCGGCGGCGGGCACGCGGCGCCTGCGGCGGGAGTGGACGCGTTGCGCCAGCGCCGTCGCGGTCCCGGGCGTCGCGCTTCCGGTGTATCGGCTGGAGGGGACGCTTCCGATCGTCGCCCTGACGGGCTGCCGCCGTCCGACGCTTTTCATCGCCGGCGCCGTTCTCGACGAGTGCGCGCCGCGCCTGGTCTCCGCCATCGCGGCACACGAAACCGGCCACCAGCGCGCCGGGGACAACCTTCAGCGCCTGCTGTGGACGTCGTCGGCCGACCCGCTCGCCTTCTCGGCCGCGGGACGCGAGATGGCGGCGGCCTGGGAAACCGCCACCGAGGAGGCCGCCGACGACGACGCCCTGTCCTCGGGGACTCCCGCGCTGGATCTGGCCGAGGCGCTCCTGTCCGTCGCGCGGCTGGCTCCGGACTCGGCCTGGCCGACCGTTCCCGCTGCCGCGTTCTATCGCGGCGGACGGCTCGAGCGCCGCGTCCGGCGGCTTCTGCGCTCGGGAGTCGCCCGGTCGGTCCCCAGCCCCGGACGCGCCGCGGCCGCCGCGCTGCTCCTGGCCATGCTCTGGCTTCTGGCCGCCGAGGCCCTTCACCGGCCGATCCACCGCCTGGTCGAACGCAGCGTCACACGGCCGCAGGCCGAACTACGAGTCCTGGTAGTAGATCGCCTGCCCGCCTAGAGTCGCGCGGCATGGATGGGCCGCTCGCGATCCCGGTCTCCTCCAAGCCGTTCCCTTCGCATCGCGCGCCGGTTCTGCCGGCCGCGATGCTCTTTTTCTGGCCGCCGCTGCGGCGTCGGCTTTCGAGGGACGGGTCGTTCTTCCATCGGGCGATCCGGTCGCGGGCGCCGAGATCTCCATTCTCGGCTGGACCGGAACTCAGCGCACCGACGCCGACGGGCGGTTCACCTGGCAGCCGAGCCCCGCGCCGCCTTTCGAGGTGCTCGTGGTCCTTCCGGGAGGGCGGTACATGAAGCCGTTCCCGGTCGCGGCGCTGCCCGAGTCCGGGCCCGTCGTCATTTCGGTCCAGCCTCTGGCCGAGGAGGCCGTCACCGTGACGGCGGGCGCCGCTCCGACGATCGAGTCTGCGCCCGCCAACGCGATGACCATCGTTCCGAAAGCGGACATCGAGTCTCGCCAGCCGTCCAATCTGACACAGGCCCTCGAGAATGTCGCGGGCGTGAATTCGATCTCGGAAGGCCAGGCCGCCGTCCCGGCGATCCGCGGCCTCGCCCACGGACGCTCCGTCATTCTGATCGACGGCGCGCGGGTCAACTCCGAGACGGCGGGTCGGGCCGAGCGCCACGTACCTGGATCCCTTTCTGCTCGAAGGAATCGAAGTCGCCCGCGGCCCCGGCTCCGTGGCCTACGGCTCGGACGCGTTCGGGGGAGTCATCGCGGCGCGGACGCGCGGCGTGGCGCCCGGCGCGCCGCTCAGAGTCGAGGCGACCGGCGATTACGGCGTGGGAATTCCGGGCGGCCGCGTCGGCGTCGCCGTGTCGGCGCCGATCGGGGAGGACGGAGGCTTCCTCGTCTCCGGCCACTACCGCTCCTATGGCGACTGGGACAGCCCGGAGGGCGAAGTCGTCAACTCCGGCTATCGGGGCAGCGGCGTTCTGGTGCGCGCGGCCTATCGGCTGGGTCCGGGGACGCTGACCGCCGGCTGGCAGGGCGACTACGGGCGGGACATCGATCGGCCGCGAAACAACTCGGAGACGGTCCGTTTCTTCTACCCCGAGGAGAACTCCAGCCGGTTCACACTCTCCTACGAGACCGAGTCGGTCGCCGGCTTCTCGCGAATGGGCGTGTCGGGGTTCATCGGCTCCTATGACGTCATCACGGATCAATATCGCTTCGCGACCTCGACGAATCCGGCGTCCCTGGAGCGGGCCGACGTGACGGCCAATGACTTTCAGTTCCGCGGGTTCGCAGAGCGGTTTTTCGGGCCCGTGCGCCTCGAGCTCGGCATGGACGTCAACGGGCGCTATGACCTTCACGCCCTCGACGTCGCGGTCCGCTACTCGGACCCGATCGTGGAAAACGTCAACGTTTCGATCGACGATGCGCACCGCACGGACGTCGGCGGCTACCTGATGGCCGAGGCCGGGCTTCTGCCGCAGCTGACGCTGTCGGGCGGCGTGCGTGGCGACGGCGTGACCACGGAGAACGTGGACGGCTTTTTCGGCGACCGGTCGACCTCCAACACGGCCGTCTCGGGTTTCGTCGGCTTCACGGCCGGCTCTTTCGGAGGATTTTCGGCGTCCGCCCAGTACGCGCACGGATTTCGAGACCCCGTTCTCTCGGACCGTTACTTCCGCGGCCCCTCAGGCCGGGGATTCATCACGGGCAATCCGGACCTGGAGCCGGAGACGAGCGACCAGTTCGACGTGGCCCTGCGGTACGCGTGGTCCGGGATCCGTACCGCGTTCTACGCCTACGAGTACCGGATCAAGAACCTGATCGAGCGGTATCCGGGGACGCTGCCCGACGATTTCTTCTTCCGGAACCGAGGAGAGGCCAGGCTGCAGGGGCTGGAGCTCGAGGTGCAGGCGGACCTGTCCGCCGGTTTCGCGGTGACCCTGGCGGCCCAGATCGAGCGCGGAGAGACGGTCGACGACGACGCCCCGCTCGACGACATCCCGCCTGAGTCGTTCACGCTCCAGCTGCGCAAGGCCTTCGGGCCGGCGTTCGTTCAGGCGCGCGGCGCGGTCTACGCCGGCGATCCCCGACCCGGGCCGACGGAGCGCTCGCGGCCGGGCTACGGGCTGCTGGATCTCGGCGGGGGCTACAAGATCGGCGAGCTTGTGGAGCTCCAGGCCTACGTACGCAACGTTCTCGACAAGGCGTACCTCATCACCCCCGACGCCCGCGCCGTGCTCGCGCCCGGCATCTCGGCCTCCTTCACAGCCTTCGTGAGGTTCTGATTCCCGGCTACTGATCCAGCGGCACGAAGAACGGGTTCTTCGGATACTGCTTCGTGTCGTAGACCGCATCCTCGGGGATCGTGCCGTCCCAGTCGCTCTTGTCCGGGAACGGAGGCCGGGGCTGGCCGTTGACGAATGCGGCGATCTCCTGCGCGTCCCGGTCCGTGATCTCGCCCGGGTCGTCCCAGGGCATGGCGTGACGGGCAAATGCGGCCGAGTGTGTACACGCGGGCCAGGCCGGCGCCGAGTCGAACGGCCGCGACGCGAGCCGCGTCTCCCGAGATGGGATCGACGGCCGGGTTCTTGACGCGGAGCATGAGCGCGGCCGGGGAAGCGGGCTGCGGAGCTTCCGCGCGGCGGCAGGATAGCCACGCCGCAGCCACAGCCAGGGCTCCGATTCGGAGCGTCGTGCGGGGCACTGCGGAAATGCTATACCGCTCCTCCGGCCAGACATAGGCTTCCTCCATGAAAGACACCCGGTCGCGGGAGTGGTTGGAGGCGGATGGCCTGGGCGGCTTCGCATCGGGCACGGTCTCCGGGATCCGAACACGTCGCTACCACGCCCTCCTCCTGACGGCGCGCACGCCGCCGACCTCGCGCGTCGTGCTCGTCAACGGCTTCGACGCCTGGGTCGAGACGCCGGCCGGACGCTACGCGATCACCTCGCAGGCCTACGGCGGAGACGTCACGTATCCCGATGGCGCCTCGCGGCTCGAAGCCTTCGATCTCGAGCCGTGGCCGCGCTGGACCTTCGCGCTGGAGGACGGCACGCGTCTGACTCAGGAGATCCTGGTGCCGAAGGAGGCCTCCGCCGCGGCGCTCTCGTGGAGACTTCTCTCCGGCGACGGGTCCGATCACGCTGGAGGTCCGTCCGTTCCTCTCCGGGCGGGATTATCACGCCCTGCACCACGAGAACGGCGACCTTCGGTTCGACGCCGAGGCCGAGGCCGGCGGGCGCCTGCGCTTCCGGACCTATCCGGTCATGCCGTCCGTGACCATGCGCACCAACGGAAGCTACGACGGCGGCGCCGGACTGGTACCGCAACTTCGTTTACGCCGAGGAACGCGCCCGCGGCCTCGACTTCTCCGAGGACCTCGCCGCGCCCGGGACCCTGCGCTTCGAGCTGTCGCGGGGCGAGGCGGTCTGGCTGATGGCCGCCGAGGGTCACGAGAGCGCGCTCGGAACGGGAAGTGTCGAGTCCGCCGTCGAGTCCTTGCGGACCGGCGAGCGGTCGCGACGCGAGCGCCTTCGGGAGCCGGCTCGACCGCGCGGCCGACTCGTACCTGGTCCGCCGCGGCAAGGGCCGGACGATCGTCGCCGGCTATCCCTGGTTCACCGACTGGGGCCGCGACACCTTCATTGCGCTGCGCGGGCTGTGCCTGGCGACCGGCCGGCTCGCGGAGGCGGGCGAGATCCTGCGCGAGTGGGCCGGCCTCGTTTCCGACGGGATGCTGCCGAACCTCTTCCCCGACGCGGGCGGCGAGCCCGAGTTCAACTCGGTCGACGCCTCGCTGTGGTACGTCGTGGCCGTCGCACGACTATCTCGAGGCGACGCAGGCGCGCCGGCCGGCCCGTCGCTGGCCCGACGGCGCGCGAAGCTCCAGGACGCGGTCGCGGCGATCCTCGACGGCTACGCGGCGCGGCACCCGCTACGGGATCCGCGCCGACGCGGACGGGCTTCTCGCCGCCGGCGCAGCCGGGCGTGCAGCTGACCTGGATGGACGCGAAGGTCGGCGACTGGGTCGTCACGCCGCGGATCGGCAAGCCCGTGGAGGTCCAGGCGCTGTGGCTCAACGCGCTCGCGATCGGCGAGCGGCTTTTCGCCGGGCGTGGCGAGCGCGCTCCGCGACCGCGGCCGAGCTTCTTCGAGCGCGCTTCTGGAACGCCGACGGCGGATACCTCCACGACGTCGTGGACGCCGGACCACGGCCCGGCGACGGCCGACGCCGACGTTCCGGCCCAATCAGGTCTTCGCCGTCGGCGGGCTGCCCGTTCCCGCTGCTGGAGGGGGAGCGCGCGCGCCAGGTCGTCGACGCGGTCGAGGCGCGGCTGCTGGACTCCGCTCGGCCTCCGGACTCCTGCGCGCCCGGACCATCCGGGCTATCGCGCCGCGCTACGAGGGCGGACGTGCGGGAGCGCGACGGCGCGTACCACCAGGGCACCGCCTGGCCCTGGCTCGCGGGGCCGTTCGTCGACGCCTGGGTCCGCGTCCGCGGCGGCGACGCGGAGGCCGAGCGCGAGGCGCGGCGCCGCTTCCTGACCCGCTGTTCGCCCACCTCGACGAGGCCGGCCTGGGCCACGTCTCCGAGATCGCCGACGCCGACCCGCCTCACACGCCGCGCGGGTGTCCCTTCCAGGCCTGGTCGGTGGGCGAGATGCTCCGCGATGGACCGCATTCTTCTTGCGCCCGGGCTGCGCCACGAAACCCGGGACCGAAGCCCGGCCAGGCGTCCGGCGTGAGCGACGCAACCCCGATCCGCGAGCGCGTCCGGCTGGAGGAGGACCGCAAGCGCGCGAAGAACTGGAAGCGCTGGGGCCCCTACCTCTGCGAGCGGCAGTGGGGCACCGTGCGCGAGGACTACAGCCCCGGACGGGACGGCCTGGGACTACTTCCCGCACGAGCACGCGCGCTCGCGGGCCTACCGCTGGGGCGAGGACGGCCTGATGCGGGATCTCCGACCGGCACCAGTCGTCTGCTTCGCGCTCGCGCTCTGGAACGGGCAGGACCCGATCCTCAAGGAGCGCCTCTTCGGCCTGACGGGCGCCGCAGGGCAACCACGGCGAGGACGTCAAGGAGTGCTACTACTATCTCGACTCCACGCCGACGCACTCCTACATGAAGTCGCTGTACAAGTATCCGCAGCGCGAATTTCCCGTACGATCGCCTCGTCGAGGAGAACCGGCGCCGCGGACGCGCCGCGCCCGGAGTTCGAGCTCGATGGACACCGGCGTCTTCGACGACGACCGCTACTTCGACGTCTTCACCGAGTACGCCAAGGCCGCGCCCGACGACCTCCTCATCCGCATCGCGCGTCGTCAACCGCGGCCCCGAGGCGCGCCGGGCTCACGTGCTGCCGCACGTCTGGTTCCGCAACACCTGGTCCTGGGGCCTCGGTACGCGCCGCCAGCGCCTGCGCGACAGGCGAGGCCCGCACGGGCGTCTCCACGATCGACGTGGACAGCGAGTACTACGGCCGGCTCGCGCTCGAGTGCGAGGGCTCGCCGCGAGCTTCTCTTCACCGAGAACGAGATCGAACGCCCGCCGGCTCTGGGACTGGCGACAACGAATCCGGCTTCGTCAAGGACGGCATCCACGACTACGTCGTTCACGGCGTGAACGAGGCCGTCAACCCCGAGCGGGTCGGGTACCAAGGCGGCGGCCCAGTACGTCCTCACGGTCCCGGCGGGCGGCTCCGCGCTTCTGCGGCTGCGGCTGCGACTGACGCGACCCGGCGCGTCCGACGCGCCATTTCGGCCGGACTTCGACGCCATCTTCGCGCGAGCGGCATGCGCGAGGCCGATGAGTTCTACGACAGCTGGCAGACCCCGGATCCTGTCGGAGGACGCGCGCGCCGTGCAGCGGCAGGCCTTCGCCGGCATGCTCTGGACCAAGCAGTTCTACCACTACGACGTCCGGCCGCTGGCTGCGCGGCGACCCGGCCGGACCGCGAGCCCCCGACGGAGCGCCTCCGCGGCCGCAACGCCGAGTGGACGCACCTCTTCAACGCGCGACGTCATCTCGATGCCGGACAAGTGGGAGTACCCGTGGTACGCGGCGTGGGACCTCGCCTTCCACTCGTCCCGCTCGCCCTGGTCGACCCACGAATTCGCCAAGGAGCAGCTCATCCTGCTGCTGCGCGAGTGGTACATGCACCCGAACGGCCAGCTCCCGGCCTACGAGTGGGCCTTCGGCGACGTCAACCCGCCGGTGCACGCCTGGGCGGCCTGGCGCGTCTACAAGATCGACAAGAAGCGGCGCGGGCCGGCGGCGACCGCGACGTTCCTCGAGCGCGTGTTCCACAAGCTGCTGCTGAACTTCACCTGGTGGGTCAACCGCAAGGACGCGGAGGGCAACAACATCTTCCAGGGCGGCTTCCTCGGCCTCGACAACATCGGCGTCTTCGACCGCAGCGCGCCGCTGCCGACCGGCGGCCACATCGAGCAGTCGGACGCGACGAGCTGGATGGGGATGTACTGCCTGAACATGCTGGCGATCGCGCTGGAGCTGGCGCGGGACAGACGCCGCCTACGAGGACGTCGCCTCCAAGTTCTTCGAGCACTTCGTCTACATCTGCCGACGCGATGAACAACATCGGCGGCGAGGGGATCGAGCTCTGGAATCGCGAGGACGGCTTCTACTACGACGTGCTCCACCTGCCCGACGGCCGGCGGTTCCCGATGAAGGTGCGCTCGATGGTCGGGCTCATCCCGCTCTTCGCGGTCGAGATCGCTCGACCTCCGACGTCGTGGACCGGCTGCCGGGCTTCAAGCGCCGGATGCAGTGGTTCATCGAGAACCGGCCGGACTTCGCCGCAGCACGTCGAGACGCGAGACGACGCCGGACGGGAGGGTCAGCGCGGTTCTTCTCCCTCGTCAACCGCCACCGTCTCAAGCAGGTGCTGCCGCTACCTGCTGGACGAGAGCGAGTTCCTGTCGCCGCACGGCGTCCGCGCGCGTCTCGCAGTACCACGAGACGAACCCGTACGTGTCGACGTCATGGGCATGGAGCATCGCGTCGACTACGAGCCGGCCGAGTCCAGACCGGGCCTCTTCGGCGGCAACTCCAACTGGCGCGGCCCGGTCTGGTTCCCGGTCAACTACCTGATCATCGAGTCGCTCCAGAAGTTCCACTTCTACCTGGGCGACGCCTACAAGGTCGAGTGCCCGTACCGGCTCCGGCCAGATGCGACCTCTGGGACGTGGCCGGGGAGCTGTCGCGGCGACTGAACCGGCTCTTCCTGCGCGACGAGACGGGCCGGCGGCCGGTCTTCGGCGGGAACGAGAAGCTGCAGAACGACCCGCACTGGCAGGATCACGTTCTCTTCTTCGAATACTTCCACGGCGACAACGGCGCGGGCCTGGGCGCCAGCCACCAGACGGGCTGGACCGGGCTCGTCGCCAAGCTCATCCAGCAGAGCGGCCAGTAGCCGGGTCGCGTCCGGATCTCCTTCCGGGCCGGTCGGGCCGCGGGATAATCTGGAGACGCCTCTCGAAGGAGCAGAAATGCCGACGCTCGCCGATCGCGCCCTGCGGCTTCGCCGTCTCGTGCACGCCGTCTCGGACCGCCTGAAGTGGCTGCCCCCGACCGTCGCCCGCATCACCGTCGGCTGGATCTTTCTGCAGTCCGGATGGGGAAGCTCGACAACCTGCCGAAGGTCGTGGGCTTCTTCACCGAGCTCGGCATCCCGGCTCCGCAGCTTCAGGCTCCGCTCGCCGCGACGGCCGAGCTCGTCTGCGGCGCGCTTCTCCTCGTCGGGCTCTTCACGCGCGTGGCCGCGCTGCCGCTGATCGGCGTCATGGCCGTCGCGCTCCTGACGGCACTGCGCGGCCAGATCCACGCGGCGTCCGACCTCTTCGGCCTCTCCGAGTATCTCTCCATCGTGATCCTGCTGTGGTTGGCAGCCTACGGCGCGGGCCCCCTCTCGCTCGACGCGGTCCTTGCGAAACGCCTGGAGCGCGGCGAGCGCCCGGTGCCGGGAAGCGTCCGGAGCGCGCCGGCACGCTGATTCGGCGGACTTCCCGAGAACTTTCCGACAAAACTCGTCCCGACGGACCAGGCGGCGAGCGCGTTTTTCGCCGCATGCATCGTTCCCTCCATTTTTCCGTAGTTCGTGATCCGGCCTGGCGATCGCCGGTGTCGAGGGTCCGCGCGGACCGGATGTTCGTCCGCGTCCGAGGGCTCTCGTCACGGTGTTTGAGTCGCGGCGCGTCTTCCGGCGCTTCGTGCGCCCATCCATGGATCCGGAGAATCGCGCACGCGCACGGCGACGCGTTCGACGATCGTCCGCGGCGCTCGCACGTTCGTCCTCGCCGCGCGTGCTTCCGGCCCGCCCGCGCGCGTGGAGGCCGTGGCACTGGCGTTGCTTTTCTCCAGGTGCGCGCCGCCGCCAGAAACGGCTGCGCGGAAAGGAGGAGGCGGAGCGAACGACGGCGAAGGAAAACGACAAAACGACTTGCGGATACCGAAACGCAATTACAGAGAGGTCTGAACGAATGAACGGGAAAACGAAGACGCGCCGCGCGGCGGCGAGGACATGGGTGGCGGCCCTGGCGGCCCTGCTCCTCCTCGCACCGCTCGCGTCGGCGCAGCAGCTCACCGGAAGTATCCTCGGGTACGTCTCCGACGAGCAGGGCGGCCGTCTGCCGGGAGTCACCGTGACTCTCGAGGGTGGCGGCGCCAACAAGACGCAGACGACCGACGCGCGCGGCGAGTATCGGTTCCTGAACCTGAGCCCCGGAAACTACACGCTCGTCTACGACCTCCAGGGGTTCGCCAAGGTCACCAAGCCCGACGTGCAGGTGTCCGTCGGACAGAACACCAACACGACGGCCCAGCTCAAGATCTCGGGCGTCGAGACCACGGTCACCGTCAAGGGCGAGCAGCCCCTGCTCGACACCCGCAAGGTCGAGACCGGCGCGGTCGTCGACCAGGAGCAACTCCAGAAGATCCCGACGGCCCGCGATCCGTGGGTCATCCTGTCGACCGTCCCCGGCGTGCAGATGGACCGCGTCAACGTCGGCGGCAGCGAGAGCGGCCAGCAGAGCTCCTACGTCGGGAAGGGCGCCGACACGGCCCAGAACACCTGGAACGTGGACGGCGTCACGATCACCGACATGGGCGCGCTCGGGTCCTCGCCCACCTACTACGACTTCGACGCCTTCGAGGAGATCCAGGCCGCGACCGGCGGCAGCGACGTGACCTCCACGTCCCCGGGCGTCCAGCTGAACCTCGTCACGAAGCGCGGCACCAACGACGTGCACGGCTCGGCGCGGTTCTTCATCGCCGACGGCAACTGGCAGTGGAACAACCTTTCCCAGGAAGCCGTCGACCAGGGCGTCCTCGGCGGCAACCGCGTCAACGAGGCGCAGGACTACGGCGTCGAGGTGGGCGGTCCGATCATCAAGGACCGGCTCTGGGCGTGGGGCGCGTACGGACGCAACCAGATCAACCTCTTCAACATCGCCGGAGCGCCGGACAACACGACGCTCAAGGACATCAACGGCAAGCTCAACCTGCAGATGTTCGACTCGACGTCCTTCGCCGGGACGTTCAGCGAAGGCGACAAGGTCAAGTTCGGAAGAAACGTCAGCCTCACGCGGCCGCCGCCGGCCTCGTGGAACCAGGACGGACCGACGCGGGTCTGGAAGGGCGAGCTCTCGCAGGTCTTCTCGTCCTCCCTGTTCATGACCGCCTCGTACGCTTCGGTGTCGAGCGGCTTCTCCCTGACGCCCGCAGGGGGGAATGGACACCAACTCCCTCTTCATCGATCCCAACGGCGTCTACACGGGCAGCTACTTCGAATACAGCACGGTCCGCCCGCAGCACCAGGCCCAGGCGAACGGGTCGTACTTCTTCTCGACTGGCTCCCTGGGCCACGAGGTGAAGTTCGGCTTCAACTATCGCACGCATCAACATCGACTCCCGGACGGCCTGGCCGGGCAACGGCAACTACGGAGACCTCGCCAACTTCCCGACTCCGGCGGCGACGATGACCCGGCCGGCCGTGACCCGCGTGGGTCTCAACTACTACAGCGGCTATCTGTCCGATACGTTCACCGCGGGCGACCTGACGGTCAACGCCGGTGTGCGGTACGACGTGCAGAGCGGCAATAACCTGGCGTCGACGGTCCCGGCCAACCCGGTCGCTCCCGACGTGCTTCCCGGCATCCGTAGGTCGACGGGGAGAAGCCCTTCACGTGGGAGAACTTCGTCCCGCGCATCGGCGCGACCTACGCCCTCGGGGCGGACAAGCAAGACCCTGGTCAAGGCGAGCTACTCCCAGTATGCGGATCAGCTCGGCAGCGGCACGATCTCCTTCATCAACCCGGGGCAGCTGTCCGGCGTGTACTACGGCTGGAACGACGCCAACGGGGACCACGTCATCACCCGGGACGAGGTCGACTTTTCGACCCGCTTCGGATTCTACGGTTTCGACCCGGACAACCCGGGCTCGGCCATCTCTCCCAACATCATCGACCCCGACCTGAAGGCTGGAAAGACCAGCGAGATCACCGCCGGCATCGAGCGGGAAATCATTCCCGACTTCGTCGTCGGCGTCGGCTATACCTACCGGAAGTACGACAACGCCCTCTGGCCGCACCGCACGGGCCTGACGCGCGACGACTACGAGGTGGGCGGTCAGCTCGAGGGCACGCTGTTCGACGGCTCGTCGTTCAGCCAGCCCTTCTACCAGCTGCGCCCCGGCGTCGAGATTCCCAACGGCGTCACGATGTCCAACCGGCCCGACTGGAACACGACCTACAACGGCGTGGACCTGACCTTCCAGAAGCGCCTGACCAACAGGTGGATGGTGCGCGGATCGTTTACCTACGCGGATTGGAAACAGAGCGGAGACCTGAACTCCTGCTACGACCCGACCAGCGACCGCGGCGGAAACGCCCTCGTCTGGCCGGGCACCGCGGTTCCCATTCCGGCCGGATCGACCTGCGCGGGCGACGACATCGCGGCCGCTCGCGGCAGGCGCCGCCGAGCGGCGCGAGGACCGAAGTGTTCATCAACGCGCGCTGGCAGTTCAACGTCGGCGGCCTCTACCAGCTCCCGCTCGGTTTCACGTCGCGGGGAACTTCTTCGGGCGTGAGGGCTATCCCTACGTCCAGTACGTCCGCCATGATCCGGGCGACGGTCTCTGACTCGCGACAACATCATCGGCAACATCGGCGACCACCGGTACGACGACGTCTACAACTTCGACGTGCGCCTCGAGAAAGTCATCGACGTCAAGCCGCTCCAGGTCACCCTTTCCGCCGACATCTTCAACGTCCTCAACGACGGCACGGTTCTTCAGCGCAACGGCGCGTGAACCAGGCCACGTACAACCAGATCCAGGAGACCCAGTCCCCCCGCATCCTGCGCCTCGGCGCGCGGGTGTCCTTCTAGAAAACCCTTCCGAGTCTGTTCGTTTGCCGGCGGGCCCCGCGGCCCGCCGGCCTTTTTTTCGTGGCAAGATACGGACCCTGAGCCGAGCACACTCCCGTTTCGACGTCCTCTGCCTGCCCATCATCGAGTGGGGATTCCGTTTCCAGCGCCCGCAGCAGCTCCTGTCGTGCTTCGCCGGGGACGGGCACCGGGTCTTCTACCTGAAGACGGGATTCCTCGGGATCGACCGCGAGCCGGAAGTCCGGCCGCTGGCCGGGAACGTGTTCGAAGTCGCCCTGCCGGGCGAGCACGATTTCGACCTGTACGGCGAGTCCCTCCGCAGGGGAGACGCTCTCCCAGGCGGAGGCTGCGATCGAGTCGCTCGCATCGGCCCGGGAGCTTTCGGACGTGGTCCTCTTCGTCCAGTACCCGTCCTGGGAGCCTCTGGCGCGTCGGCTCCGGGACCGCTACGGCTGGCGGCTCGTCTACGACTGCCTCGACGAGCACACGGGCTTCGGGACGCACGGGCCCGAGACGGCCCGCGACGAGGAGAGGCTTCTGGCCGAAAGCGACCTCGTCGTCGCGACCTCGCGCGTGCTTCTGGAGCGCATCCGGCGGGTCCGCCCCGACGCCCTGCACCTGCCCAATGCCGCCGACCTGGAGCGATTCGCGTCGCTTCCCCCGCGCAGCCCGGGTCCCCTCGCGACACTCGCCCGGCCGGTCGTCGGCTACTACGGAGCGGTCGCCGGCTGGTTCGACGCCGCCGCGGTCGCGCACGCCGCGCGTCGCCATCCCGAATGGTCCTTCGCCCTGGTCGGAGACACGCGCGGAGCCTCGCTCGAGGCCCTGGAAGGCCGGCCCAACGTTCATCGGTTCGGCGAGGTGCCCTACGCGGACCTTCCCGCGTACGTCGCGGGGTTCGACGTCTGCACGATTCCGTTTCAGCGCACGCCTCTGACCGAGGCGACCAATCCCGTCAAGCTCTACGAGTACCTGGCCTCCGGAAAGCCCGTTGTCGCGCGGCGCCTGCCGGAGCTCGAGCCGTTCTCGGAGGTGATCGATCTGTACGAGACCCCCGAGGAGTTCGTGGCGGCTCTCGAACGGGCGGTGCGGGAGCGCCCGGAGACCGGCCTCTCGGCCCGCCGCCGGGAGATCGCGCGGCAGAACACCTGGGAGATCCGTTATCGCGAGCTCCTCGCGCGGCTCGAAGCGATTCCGCGGCCCGCGCCGCGCGCTGACGCCTCCGTCGCGCCCGTGGAGGCCGACGTTGCGATCGCCACTCGATCGCGGGAGATCCGGCGCCTCAGCGCGACTGTGCGCGACCAGGCGGAGGGCATCGAGTATCTGCGGGGCGAAGTGCGCCTGCGGGAGCGGCAACTGGAGGCGCGCGAGCGCGAGATGGTGGAGCGCGAGCGCGAGATGGTGGAGCGCGAGCGCCAGCTTTCGGGCCGGATCGACGGGCTGCTCGGCGAGTCCCGCGCTCGGACGAGCAGTCCGAGGCCCGCCGCCAGCACCTGGAAACGGCGATCGCCGAGCTCCAGCGCTGGGAGCGCTCCCGCCTGGCGCGCGTGCGCCGGGCCACACGGCTCGGGCAGCTCCGTCCGCGCGCCGCCCCGGCCGCGCGACCGCGCCCGGCACGCCGCTCTTTGCGGCGGGGTCCCGGCTCATCCCCCGGCCGCTGGCCCGCTGGCTGCGGCGCGTGGCCGCTCCGGTCACGCCGACCGACAAGCTGATCCGGGTCGAGCCGGCAGCCGACGCTTCGGCGCGCCGCTCGACCGACGCCGTGCCCATGGAGCCGTCCGGACGGTACGACGTGATCGTGTTCTCGATCATCGACTGGGATTTCCGGTTCCAGCGCCCCCAGCAGCTCGCCACCCAGTTCGGCCGTCACGGCCACCGGGTCTTCTATCTCTCGACCACGCAGTTCCTGGCGCCGGGGGGCCCGGCCTGGACCCTGGCCGGAAGGCCGAAGCGTGGGGGAGCTTCGCCTTCGCTCGCGCCGGCCGCTCAACATCTACTCGGGCCGCCTGGAAGAGGCAGACGTGGACGTGCTCGTCGAGTCTCTTCGAGGCCCTCGCCGAGGACCTCTCGCTATGGGCGGCGCGGTGTGCCTCGTCCAGATCCCCTTCTGGGCGCCGCTGGCCGAGCGCCTCCGCGAGCGGCTCGGCTGGCGCGTCGTCTACGACTGCATGGACGAGTGGACGAACTTTCCAGGCTTCGGTGCCGAACGTGCTTCCCTCGAGGAGAATCTCGTGCGGCGGTGCCGACGCGACCGTCGTCTCGGCCGACCGGCTGTTCGACAAGTGGAAGGACACGGCGCCTCGCCTGGTCCTCGCGAAGAACGGCATCGACGCCGAGCACTACCGCGCGCGTTACCGGGACAACGCCCTTCTGGGCTCCGTCCCGACATCCCGTCATCGGCTACTACGGGGCGCTGGCCTCGTGGGTGGACGTGCCGCTCCTGGAGAAGATCGCGGTCCGCTACCCGGACGCGACGATCGTGCTCGCGGGAGGCCACTTCGACGTCGACCTGTCGCCCGTGGCTTCGCGCCCGAACGTGCGCCTGCTCGGGCAGCGCCCCTACGACGAGATGCCGGAGCTCCTCTGGAATTTCGACGTCTGCATCATTCCGTTTCTCGTCAACGACATCACCGAGGCGACGAACCCGGTCAAGTTCTACGAGTACCTCTACGGCGGGAAGCCCGTGGTCGCCCCGGCCCTGACCGAGCTGCTGCCGTACGCGGACTCTGCGTACCTGGCCCGCGGCCACGACGAGTTCCTCGCGCAACTCGACCGGGCCCTCGCCGAGCCGGCGGAGGACCCGCGCCGGCGGAGCGGCGCAGAGTCGCCGAGGAGAACGACTGGGCCCACCGCTACGCCGCGATCGACGCGGGAGTCTCGGAGGCTCATCCTCTCGTCTCGCTCGTCATCGTGACCTACGGAGGCCTGGACCTGACGCGCGCCTGCCTCGACTCGGTCCTCGGGCGCGAGGGCTGGCCCCGCCTCGAGGTCGTCGTCGTCGACAACGCTTCCCCGGACGGGACGCCCGGGTATCTCCAGGGCGTTGCCGCCGCCGATCCGCGGTGCGCGTCGTCCTGAACCGGGAGAACCGGGGCTTCGCGGCCGCGAACAACCAGGGGATCGCGGCCTCCAGCGGCGAGATCGTCGTCCTCCTGAACAACGACACCGTCGTGCCGCCGGGGCTGGTGAGCCGCCTCGTCGCGCACCTTCAGGCTGACGCCTCGATCGGGCTTCTCTGCCCGACGACCAACTTCTGCGGCAACGAGGCCCGTGTCGAGCCGGACTACACGGACATCGCCGGTCTGCCCGCCTTCGCCGCCCGCCGCGCCCGGCAGCACCGGGGCCGCGTCTTCGACATCGGCGTAGCGGCGATGTACTGCGTGGCCGCCCGCCGCGCCGTGCTCGACGAGGTCGGACCCCTCGACGAGGCCTACGGCGTCGGCATGTTCGAGGACGACGACTTCGCGGTCCGCATGCGTGCGAACGGCTACCGGGTCGCGTGCGCCGAGGACGCTTACGTCCACCATGTCGGCCAGGGGGCCTTCCGCAAGCTCTCGCCCGAGGCGTACGACGCCCTCTGGAAGAAAAACCAGGCCTACTTCGAGAAGAAGTTCGGCGTGGAGTGGAAGAAGCACACGCCCCGCGAAGGCGTCTCGGCGGTGGCATCGAAGGTGGGAGTGGAGTAGGGTTGGAGGCCATGGAAGTTTCCCTCGACGCCCCTCCCGTCCCGGCCGATCCCCTGGAAGGCAAACGCGCCAACTGGCGCAGCTACGAAGCCAGCGCGGCCTCGGGGGCTCTCGAAGTCCCGAACAAGCCGGTCCAGCTCTTCCTCGAGATCACCTCGCGCTGCAATCTGCGCTGCGCCAAGTGCGGGTTCGCCTGGGACCCAGAGCTCGCGAAAAACGGGAAGGACATCGCCTGGCCGCTGCTGGCTCGGATGGAAGACTTCTTCGAGGCCGCGACCGAGGTCTACACCTTTGGATACGGGGAGATGTTCCTCTATCCGGAGCTGGCCCCGCTCATCACGGTTCTGAAGAACCACCACTGCCGCGTCTCGGGGGTGACCAACGGCACCATGATCCGGCCGGCGGACGTCGTCTGGCTCGTGGCGACGGGCTACGACCACCTGGCGTTCTCGATCGACGGCGCGACCGAAGAGACGATGGACAACCTTCGCGGCGCCAGTCACAAGAAGATCATGAACGTCCTGCGCCTGATCCACGAGGAGAAGCAGCGCCGTAAGGCGAAGCATCCGAACATCGTGGTCAACTTCGTGGCGCAGGCGGACAACTACAAGGAGCTCCCGGAGCTCGTCCGGCAGCTCGCGCCGCTCGGGATCTATTTCTTCGGAATCAACCCTCTCCATCATTTCAACGACGCTCCCGGAGGGTATGGCGAGTACTACGAGAAATACCGCCTGAGCCACGTGGACCGGTCGGAATGGGAGGCGCTGGTCGAAGAAGCGCGGCCCGTCGCGGAAGGCGCCGGGATGCTCTTCGAGAACTTCGTCAACCCCGACTTCGAGTGGCGGCCGCAGTCCGCCCTGACGGGCGCCATACCGATGCACGTGCACGCGACCTGCGCCGCCGGCCGCCGAAGCCGACCCGGTCGCCCCCGCGCCCGCCGACGCTCCGGCGCCCGCGCCGCCCGCCTCGCTGCCCGTGCTCGGCTCCGCTCCGGCGCCGATCACCCCGGCCGCTTCGGCGTTGCCCGCCATGTACTGCCACTATCCGTGGACGACGCTGTACCTCTCGGCCTCGGGGACCGCCAAGGTGTGCTGCTACATGGCCGTCCGGGAGGGTCTCGGATCCTTCACGGGAGAGGGCGGCATCGGGGCGGTCTGGAACGGGCCGCAGCTCCAGTCGGTCCGCGAGCACATCCGCGAGGGACGCGTGCATCCCTCCTGCGCCCTCTGCGTGTCCCACCGCTCCTTCGAGAACCACGCCGCCGCGATGAACCCGATCCGCGAAGAGCTGTTCCCGGCAGGACAGGCCGTATCGGGGGTTCCGCCCGCTCCGCCGGAGCCCGAGGCCACCGGCCTGAACCGGATTCTGCGCAAGTTCAAGGGTCTGCGCGCTCGGTCCGGCGGCAGCTCGACCGGCGCGGCAACCTGACCGTCGCGAGCGCTGCGCTACGGATCTGCCGCAGGCGGCAGATACCCGTACGAGCGAAGGCGACGGTCGACAGTTAGCGTGACTCATCCAGAGACTGCCGCCTCCTGGAAAGACTCCGGGGAGTTCTGGAACGAAAGGGCGTAGGGCCGCGAGGTCGTTTCTCTGGACGAAGTAGACGCCGACGAGGATCTCGTACTTGACGCCGTTGGCCAGGAGCGCCGCCAGGACGTACTGTTCGTTCCAGTAGCAGAGGACGTCCTCCGACCAGTTGCGCGGATACTCGTAGGGCAGGCAGATGTCGTGGATCTGCACGATCACGCCCGCGGGCAGCCGGGGCAGGATCCGCAGGAACAGGTGGTTCACGTCGGACCCGGTCTTCGAGATGTGCGAACCGTCGATGAACAGGATGTCGGACGGCTCGAGCGACAGAAACACGGAATCGTCGGCGCCCTGCACGGGAACCGGCTGGATCTCGATCATGCCAGGAATTGGCTGGAGCCACGACGGCGGGTGCGGCTCGATACAGAGGATCGATCCGACCCGGTTGTCGCGGACGGCCCGCAGCGCGAGTTTCGTCGAGTGCCCCGAGCCGACTTCGATGATGCGCTTCGGCCGGAATCGCCGGATCAGGGAGTAGTAGAGCGCCGCGTCGGCGTGGCTGAACTGCTCGTTGTTCCAGTGGAAGACCCTATCGTCGGCCGTGTCCGGATCGACGGGCAGCGCCTGGAGCTCCGCGCGGAACGCGGGCGTCTCCCGCAGGAAGGCCCGCTGGGCTTCGAGGTCGAACGTGCCGCAGTGCGGGAAGGTTCCGTTCCAGACTTCGGCCGGAAGGTCCGCGGGCGAGAAGACCGACGTATAGAAGAAGTCCGGGACGACCTGGAGACGCGTCTGCCGCGAGTGCCGGTGCAGGTCTCGGAGCTCCGGAAACCAGCCCGGATGCTCGGGGTCGAACCCCATGTCCCGGACGAGGCCGTCGTAGATCTCGACGGGCGTTTTCCGAGAGGGCGGTCGGGAAGGCGCGCGTTCGCCCGGGAGAGGGCCGGCGGCCGGCGCCGGACTCCCGGGCGACTCCATCGGCGCCTCTGCCGCACTCCGGTCGAACAGCGCCGCGGCGCGAGCTGCGGTGAAGAGGAGCAGCAGGCCCGCCAGGAGCAGGACGGTGCAGGCGCGGCGGATCAGGCGTCCCGGGGCGTCGTTTGTCGGCCGGAGCAGGAAGGCCTGGGAAATCGCCACTTCGCGCAAATCGACCGGCGACCACTCCGGCTTCCTGCCGGCATTGTCGTAATTCCAGCCGTCCGGCGCCGGCAAATACTCGGCGCTCGAGATGCCGGGCTCGCGCGATCGTCGCCAGACCCCCCACAGCCGCGCGTTGAATGCGACGTGGTTCCAGGTCAAATCGCCCTGGAGGGATTGTAGCGAGAGAGGTACGGATCGGACCGCGACGCTGTGCAGAGCGCCGTAGTTGAACATCGATCCCAGAAACGAGACGAACACGCCGGCCCCGGCAGCAGTGAAAACGACCGCCAACAGGAAGCGAGAGACTGTCGGGCCCCGAAGCGCCGACGCGACGCAGAGGAGCAAGGGCGCCAGCGCCGAGTGGAGATAACGCGGCCCCCAGGTCTCGTCGGACCACGGCCGGACCTGGGATACGAGAGCGAGCGGCCCCGCGAGCGAAAGGAAGACGAACGCCGCCAGGGCGCGGTCGCGCCGGAACGCGCGGGGGAGCAGGGCGAGCCCCAGCAGTGCCAGCGGCGCGTAGACCAGGAGGCCCTTGTTGGGCGAGGTCAGCAGCGCGATCGCGCTCGTGACCGAGGAGAGGGGATCGTGCGCCTGCCACATCAGCGACCAGGAGCGCCCTCCGCCGAAACGCTCCCAGGACAGCGCCCGGAAGTGGTTGTTGGTCATGAAGACAGCCGCCATGATCGCGATCGCCGCGGCCAGCCGGACCGGATGTTTCCGGAGCAGGACGACCGCCAGAAACAAGAGCGCTGGAACGAGGGCCACGCCTCCGGACTTCGCCGATACGGCGACCGCGGCGCAGACCGCGAAAGCGAGGGTGCGCTTCCAGGACGGCTCCGCGGGCGTCTCGATCGCCAGATAACCCGCGAGAAGCAGAAACAGCGACTGCGTCGTTTCGAGCCCGATGTAGGCGTAGGGCCAGAGCATCGTCCCGAAGCCCGCCGCCAGCGCGAGCCAGAACGCTTTGCGCCGGCTTCCGGCCAGGCGCGACGCCCAGGCGAAGACGACCGTGACGAGTCCGGCCGTGGCCAGAACGGGCTGCAGGGCGAGCGCGCGCTCCTCCCATTCCGAGCCACCCAGCGCCCGCCCGAGCGCGACGAATCCGCACTGCGCCAGAACTTCGGTGCTTCCGTTACGCGGCCAGTCGACGCCGAAAGCGGGAGGAACCCGAGGGCGCTCCGGAGCCAGGAGCTGGCGGCACGCCTGCATTGATTCTTGCGTGTACCCCATATGCGCGATCGCGAAGGGCGAGAAGGCGGCGTAGAGGCAGGCGACACCGGAAAAAAGAAGCGCTGCCTGGAAGCGCAGACGCGTTACATGAAGCATCGAAGCACGCGGGTCAGCCTAGCACGGCGCTTCGCGCGAGACGCGCGCTCGCCGTCGCGTAGCCGAGCGCGATGACGGTCGCGGCCGCGGGCGCGACTTGAGCCGCGAGTCGGAAGTACGCCTGCGCGATGTGAATCTCGAGCGGCCACGTCGTCCACAGAAACGGAAGGGTCAGGACGACGAGGCTCGCGGCCACGGTCGCGGCGAGCGACCGGGCGAGGTTCGAACCGCCGACGAACACGGCGACCGCCGCCAGCAGAAACGCCGCCCAGAAGAGGCCCCACGTGCGCACGTCGGCGAGCTGCTCGAGGCAAAGCCGCATGACGAGGGGGACGCGGGCCACGGCCGCCGAGAGTTTGCCGCCGTAAACCTCGAGGGGCGCGGCGATCCAGTGGCCGTACAGGCCGCGCAGCGCGAGAAAGCCCGCGACGATCGCGACGCCCCCCGCTTCCGAGCGGAGGCGCCCGAGCCAGCCGCGGCCCGACTCCAGAACCCGGAAGAGCAGGATTCCAGCGCCGGCGAGCACCGCGAGCATCAGGCCCTCCGCCTTCACCGTCACGAGCGCCCCGATGAGCCACGGGAGGGAATCCCGCCGCCGTCCCATGGCGGCGGCCGTGACGCCGGCGACGACGGCGGCCTGGGGCATGTCGGCGTAACCCCCGGCGGAGTACTTCGTGGAGAGCGCCGGCAGGAGACAGACCAGAAGCGTGGCCACCGCAGGCCAGGCGCGCCGAAAGGACGGCGCGCGCCGAGTAATAGGTTCCGACCAGCATCGAGACGTAGAAAATCAGAAAGACCGGCTTGAGCTTGTCGACGTCGAACCCGCCGCGCAGGAGACTCAGCAGCGCCTCGGAGAGCGGCGACCAGAGGCGGATAGGCCAGGTGTCGAAGGTCGTAGACGTCTCCGGCGAACCACTCCCGCGTCAGACCGCCCGAGTGGAAGAGAAGCTGCGCCTTCGTGGCCCAGATCAGCATTCCGTCCCACAGATACGTGTAGCGGAAATTAAGGGCCGCGAAGCCCGCCGAGACCAGGACGATGGCCGCGAGCGCCAGACGCGCCACCGGGTCGGAGGCGGACCCCTCGGTCGGGTCGCGCCGCGGGCCGGCGGTCACGGAAGCGCGCAACGACCGAGAAGGCGAGAGCGCCGAAGATCCCGACGGCCTCCGCCAGGAGGGCGCGACGGGGGAGCGCCAGGCTCAGCGGAAAGAGGGCGGCCGCGCACACTCCCATCCCCACGAGCATCGCCTCGTTGGCTCCGGCCAGGTCCCGGATGCGCCGCCGCAGCACCGCCTCGCCGACCGTCGCAAAACCCGCGGCGAGAACGGCCGTGAGCAGGAGCTCCAGAAAGGGCAGCCTCACGGCGGAGCTCCCCGAACGACACGAGATCGGGGACTCCCGCGGACGTCCCGAGTTCCCGGCGCCACCGGAACCCGGGATCGAGGCCCGGCGGGCCGATGAGGACGGCATGACGAATGCCATACCGCGGCGCAACTTGCCAATCGCCCTGCGCCCGACGGGCTCGAAGAGAACGACGACCGGGTTGCGCGGGATACAACCCTCGTTGCCACAGGCGGGCATGCCAGACATCCGTCCATTTGGCGAGGACAAGGATCGCTGCGCCTTCCGGGACGGCCTCCCGGACGGCGGCCATCTGCCGCCGGTCCGGCCTCCGTGAAGATGCTGGGACCGGACCACGCGTAGGCGAAGCGCAGATCGCGCCACAGAGCCGTCAGGCCGGCGCCGGCGGAGGCCGCGAGGACGACGAGGGCGATCAGTCGCAGACCCGCGGAGGCGAGCCGCGTGCGGTCCGGCCTCCAGAACAGGAACGGAGAAAGCACGGCGGGATGATACGCGCCCGGGCGCGGCACCCCTCGCCGCTGGCTACGGGCGCCGGCCGACGAGGAGCTGGAAGTCGCTCGGCAGAATCATCGAGTCGATGAGGGCGTCCTCGACTTCCCAGACGGCTCGCACGAATCGCTCGGCGTCGGGATCGTCCGTCTTGAAGTTGCTCAGGATGCCGTTGTAGAGAAGATGCTGGACCGTGCCGCCGAGATTGCCGCGATGGACGATCTCGAAGTAGTGCTCGAAGAGGGGCGCGATCTCCGCCGACCGGATCGACTCGAAGGGCGATCCCGCGGCCACGTCCTCTGGAGTGGGACGGCCCTCCTCGGTCTTGGTCACGCCCCAGCTCAACCGGCGGTATCGCTCGGGGAGAAGCGCCAGCAGGCCCTTCACGATCGACATCTGCGCGTCGGTCCACTGGAACTGCGTGGGCCCGACGTATTCCTCCAGGACGAAGAGGCCGCGCGGAGTCAGGCCGGCGAGGACCTGCGTCATGACGTTCTCCAGGTCCAGGAAATGATGGAAGCTGTGCGCGGAGACGATCAGGTCGTATCGTCCGGGCTCGAGGCGGACGCGGTTGACGTCACCCACGAAAAAGCGCCCGGGGGCGGACACTTCGGACCGCCGGGCCTCGGCCTGCTCCAGGCGCTCCGCGCTCAGGTCCACGCCCTCGATCTCGCGGGTCGTGCCCAGCGTGAAGAGCTGCTGGCTCAGGAAACCCGAACCGCAGCCGAGCTCCATGCTCCGCCCCGCGGGGCCGCCGAGCAGGCGAACGATGCCGCTTCGCCATGGAGCCCCGTCGATCTCGGTTCGAGAGGCATAGTGGGCGTTGATCGAGGGGTGGTCGAGCCACGCCATGACCTCCTGCGCGGCCTCGCGAGCGAGATGGTCCCCCCACTTGCGGCTCTCGGTGGAAAGACGCTGCTCATAGTCGGGAGAATTCTGCTGCGTCACGGACCTGCCGCGATGATACGTCGAGCGCGCCGCGGGAGCGTTACTCGCCGGGCGCCGGGGCCGCGCGATAGGCGAAGGGGGGCGAGGGCTTGTCCGGCGCCGCGGCGCGGACGAGATCCGGAGCGCCGCCGGAGCTCTCGACGCTCTCGAGGAAAAACGCCGTGATGCGGCGGGCGTGCTCGTCGAGGCGCTCGCCTTCGATGTTCGAGAGCATGACCGCGACCAGCCGCGCGTGCGGCACGACGACGATGGCGGCCCGGCCGCCGATGCCACGGCCGGCGTGCCACAGGAACGGGCGCCCGCGGGAGTCCGTCTCGACGTTCCATCCGAGGCCGTATCCCGTGTCGGCTCCCGTCCGCGTCCTGGTGGACGTGAACATCGCGTCGAGTCGACCGCGGCCGCAGGAGCTCGCCCCGCAGGAGCGCGGCCCCGAAGCGCACGAGGTCCTCGGTCGTCGAGAGGAGCCCGCCGGCTCCCCAGCGGCAGCTCGTGTCCACCGGCTGCGCCGCGCGGAGGAGCCCGAGAAAACCCCGCTCGTAGAAGAGCGACCGTCCGGGCAGGAACCGGCGCGGGTCGTCGATCATCGTCGAGCCCATCCCGGCCGGACCGGCGACGTACTCGCCGAGCAGATCCGAGAATCGCTTCCCGGTCGCCGACTCGAGAGCCGCCGAGAGCAGCAGGTAACCCGTACCGCGACGGGGTGTGCCCGAGACCCGGCGGGCCGGACGAAAATCCGGCCGCGAACGCTGCGGACGGCCTCCCGGGCGCCCGAGCAGGGTGCGGCGATCTGTTCCTCCTCGGCGAAGATCGCGCACGCCGGCGAGGTGGCTCGCCAGGCTCGCGGGCCGTGATCGGGAATCCCGTGTCGGGAAGCTCCGGGAGGTAGCGCTGGATCGGCGCGTCGAGGTCGATGCGGCCTTCCTCCGCCAGCCGCGCGAGCACCGTGGCGGTCAGGGGCATGGCGACCTCGTAGATCCGGAACTGCGTGGCGCGCGACACGGGCTTGTGACGCTCCACGTCCGCGAAGCCGAACGAGGTGGACCACACGATCTCGTCGCCCACGGCGACGGCGACCGCCGTGCCCGGGTAGAGCTGCAGCACCTGGTCGAGCATCGCTTGCGACTGCTCGATGGCGCGGGCGCGAGCCTGTCCCCGGGGCGCGGCCAGCGCGAGGGCCGGCACCAGGGCCGCCGCCGCCAGAGCGCGAGGATCCGCCGGGCGACCCTCATGCGGACTCCACGAGGGATGGGCCCGGCGCCACGCGGCGAGGATGCCGGACGCGCCGCCGGCACGGGGGGGGCGTACGACGTCGGGAACGACAGGACGACCTCGAACCCGCGGCCCGGCGCGCCGCCGAACTGCAGGGTGTGGTCGCCGGGATAGAGCAGCTCGAGCCGATCCCGGGTGTTGCGCAGCCCGACGCCTTCGCCTCCCTGCCGCCGTCCGACTTCGGAAGGGCCGGGACCGTCGTCGGCCACGCGCAGGCCGAGACGGCCGCCGTCGAGCTTCCAGGCGCGGACCTCGACCCGGCCCGATCCGGGCCGGGCGGAGATGCCGTGCTTGATCGCGTTCTCGACGAGGGGCTGGAGGATCAGGTTCGGCACGAGAACGTCGGCCAGCCCGGGCTCGACGTCCAGCCTCACGGTCAGACGGTCCTGGAACCGGGTCTGCTGGATCTCCAGGTAGACCTGCAGGAGCTCCAGCTCTTTCCTCAGCGTGATGAGGTCGCTGCCCTCGTTCTGAAGCGACAGGCGCAGCAGGTCGGCCAGGCGCACGACCGTGCGCGAGGCCGCGTCGCGATCCCGGAAGACCAGAGGCAGGATGCTGTTGAGCGTGTTGAACAGGAAGTGCGGGTGGAGCTGCATCTTCAGGGCTTCCAGCCGGGCGCCCGCCAGGCGCGTCTTCATCTGGGAAGCCTTCAGCTCGCGCTCGCGCGAGAGGGTCGAGTAGCAGATGATCCACGTGGCCCCGACGATCGCGAAGAACGTCAGGAGGTGCGTCGGGAAGAAGAAGCGGCAGGAGCTCCGGAAGCGCCGCGAGCTGGGCCGGCACCACGAGCGGAAACCCCATCAGGAGGGGATAGGCCAGCTGGTAGGCGGCGCCATGAGCGATCGGGAACACGACGCCTGCGGCAGCCAGTCGCGCGGCGGGCGCCAGCCAGTGCTTGCGCGTCGGCAGGGAATGCCGGGCGATCGAAACGACCAGGGGCGTGAGGGCCGCCCAGATCGTCGAGGACAGGAGGTTCTGCGCGAGCGCTTCCCAGGCTCCGAATTCCAGGCGCTGGAGCTGAAAGGGATCGCTGAAATACCGGTCCGCGGCGCGGAAGAGTCCGACCAGCGTCCACGCCGCGAGCACCCAGCCCGCCGATACTCCAGCGCGGCCTCGTCACGCCGCCCCCGCCGCCGGCGAGCGCTCGTCGGCGATTTCCGAGAGGGGGAGGGTGATCCGCACGTCGTGACCCTTGTCGAGCCGGTCGGAGATCGCGACTTCGTGCCGTTCGGGATAGAGGAGCTCGAGTCTGAGCTTCGTCTTGCGGACGAAGGAGTCGTCGATCGGCACGGAAGCGGGGACCTCCTCCGGATCGGCCGCCGCTTCTCCGACTTCGAGGAGAAGATCGTCCTGCCCGGCGCGCGCCCGGATGAAGACCCGGGCCCTGCCCGGCCGCACGGAGACACCGTTGGCGATGGCGCTCTCGATCAGCGGCAGCAGGATCAGGTTCGGCACGGCCGCGTCCAGCGCCAGGGGGTCGATCGAGAATTCGACCTCCAGCCGGTCCTGAAGCCGGGTCTGCTCGATCTGGAGGTAGAGCCGGATGTACTCGAGCTCGGTCTTCAACGGCACGAGGCCCGTGGCGTCGTTGTGCAGGGCCAGGCGCAGGATGTCCCCGAGCTGCACGACCGTGCGCGCGGCCGCGCGCGGCTCGCTGTGGATCAGCGGGAGGATCGTCGAAAGCGTGTTGAAGAGAAACGGGGGATGGAGCCGCAGTTTCAGGGCCTCGAGCTGCGTCTGGGACAGCTCGCGCTCGAGCTCCGAGGCCTGGATCTCTTTCTCCCGGTAGGTCCGGTAATCGTCGATGCCCCAGGTCACCCCCACGATCCCGCAGTACGCCCCGAGCCGCGCCGCTCCGCCGAAGGCGAGGGTCGCGAAGAACATGGCCGCGAAATCGCCCGCGGCGGAGGGATCGACCGCATGCCAGAAGACGTTGGTCGCAAGCAGGTGCAGGAGCGACGCCACCAGGCCGGCCAGGAGCAGCAGGGGCACCCGGCGCCACGCCGTTCCGCGACGCGGCCGCAGGCGCCGGGCGGTTCGCATCACGGCCGGCGTCAGGAGGGCCCAGAGGTAGGCCGTGACGAGGCTCGCGGCCAGCGATTCCGCCCACGGAAGCGCGAGGCGGGGCTGGAGAGAGGGGCCTCGCAGATAGCGCTGCGCGGCGATGAAGAGACCGACCCCGGTCCAGACGAGCAGGATCTCGAGGGCCCGCCGCCCTCGCGTGGTCGGGGGCGGCGCCGGATTCGCCTCCTCGCTCTCCCGCCGGAAGGTTCCGGACACGGCGGGGCGCGGGAACTCCGGGGTGGAGCTTCCCTCGGCCGGAACCCGGCTCCCCGCCGCCGCCCTCATCCGGTGCCTGACCCGCAGCCTGCTAGACCGCCAGGCGCCGGAACTCCTTGAGGCGTTCGCGGTAGGTGCTCGAGAGCGTCAGCTTGGTTCCGTCCTTCAAGGTCACCGCGTAGTCGCCGTTGAACCAGGGGTGCATCTCCTTGATCTTCTCGATGTTGACGATCGTGGAGCGGTGGATCCGGAAGAATTTCTTCGGGTCGAGCTTCGACTCGATGCCCGCTGTCGTCTCGTGGAAGAGGTAGATCTCCTTGCCGACGTGGAGCCGCACGTTGTTGCGGGAGGACTCGATCCAATCGATGTCGGCCACGCGCAGGAAGACGCTGCGGTCGTCCTTCTTGATGAGCAGCCACTCGGGGTAGGCGCGCTCGCGCTGGATGTCATCGAGGAGGGCGTGGAGGGCCGCCTTCAGCTCGCGCGAGGAGCTGCGATCCACCTCGGTGCGGGCGCGCTCCACGGCCTCGTGGAGTCGCTCGCTCGAAAAGGGCTTCATCAGGTAGTCGACGGCGTGGGCTTCGAAGGCTTTCAAGGCGTATCGATCGAAGGCGGTGACGAAGATGACCGCCGGCAGATCCTGCGCGTCCACGCTTGCCAGCACTCCGAACCCGTCCAGGCCGGGCATCTGCACGTCGAGGAGCACGAGCGCCGGCTTGAGCTCCGCGATCGCGCGCACGGCTTCGAAACCGTCGCCGCACTCTCCGATGATCTCGATGTCGGGCTCGTCCTGGAGACCGTTGCGCACCCATTCGCGCGCCAGCGGCTCGTCGTCAACGATCAGGGTCCTGATCTTCATCCCCTACCTCCCGCGCAAAAAGGTTACGTCGCAGTGCGTAATACGCAAATCAACACAAGGAGTTACGAAAAGATGCCGGGTCGTTTCGACCCAAGATTCCGGACGAAGCGTCCAAGAAACGGTATGACGCTGATTCCAGGAGGACGAAGGCGTCGTCGTCGAGGACAAAAGGCGAGTTGGACGCGGACGAGTCCTTTCGCGGGGGGTCGCGGCCGCCGCACTCGTCCCGAAAAACTTGCGTTCACGCCGTCGGACGGATACGGCTACGATGTGTCCGGCAGCGCCTGATGGTTGTTCCACGCCTCGGCATGGGTCTCGCCATGGCCCTCCTGCTGCTTCCCAACCGGGAATGCGGTGAGGGGAACGGCCCGGACCCCGCCTCGGCTCCCGTCCCGGCCGTGACTGCCGCGGGTCCCGCGGCGGGCGCGCCGGCGGCCGAACCCGGGCCGGACGTCTTCGCGGCTTCGGTTCGTCCCGTGCTCCTGAATCGCTGCGCGCCCTGCCACGAGCCCGGAGGCCGGATGTACGAGAGGCTCCCGTTCGATGACCCCGGGGTCATCGCGGCGCACCCCGAGGGAATCCTCAAACGGCTGAAGGACGCGGACCGTGAAGCCGTCGAGAAATGGCTGGCGAGCCTGCCGGAGAAGCCGAAAGGCTAGGGTCAGGTCTTCAAATTTCGGATTTCGGGGATCAAAAAACCGAAGAATGAAGACCTGACCCCACGCTAGAGCTTTTTCTTCGCGTAGGTTCCGTCGAACTCGGTCTTCCAGGTCTTGCCCGAGTCGGTCGAAGACTCCCAGAACTGCCGCACGAGGCCGCCGTCGAGCGCGGACCAGGTGATGCGCTGGCGGACGAGGGTTCCGTTCTCGGCGGGGGCGTCGCCTTCGAGCACCATCCGGCCGCCGCGAAAGGTCCCCTCGAGCAGGAGGACGTTGCCTTTGTCGTCGACCCAGGTCTGGTGCCAGCGGCGCCGGGCGGCGTCGTACGTGTTGAGGCTCGTCCCGGTCAGACCCCCCGCGCCCGTCCACTCCTCGCGCAGCGCGCAGCCCCCGAGGATCCGGGTGATGCGATTCACGCCCGCCTGCTTCCCGCTCGGATCCGTGACGCTCCACTCGCCGAGCCAGAAGTCGAACTGTCGGTAGTCCGGGGCCGCGCAGGGCTTCGGCGCCGGAACGGTCTTCGCGGCCTGGTCGGAGGGCGGACGCATTTCCGCGTCGCCGACCGTCAGCGCGAGAATGCCCGCGAGAAGCGGCAGGGTCGGGGTCGGCATGGCCGGACCATACGGGCAAACCGCCGCGCGGCCATGCGGCCGCGGACCAAAGGGCTGGTTTCGATTACCGAAGGCGCCGGAACGCGTGAGTCTTCACGGCGATCCAGACGTCGGAGCCGGGCTCGAGCCCCAGCTCCTCCGCCGCGAGGCCGGTGACGCGCGCCGTCCACTCCAGGCCCGCGGCGGCGATCCGGATCCAGGCGCTCGCCCCGGAGACTTCTCGCGAGATCACCTTGCCCGGGTGGATGTTGCGCGCCGAGATTCCCTCCAGGACTCGCGTCGACACGAGCACGTCCTCCGGCGCGATGGAGAAGACGGCGCGGGTGGCGGGCTGAACGGATTCTTCGGCGGGCACGGCGAAGACGACGTCCCCGACGCGAAGCGATCCCGTCTCGCCCCGAACTCTCTGCGCGGACAGGGGACCGGCGAGGATGTTGTCGAACCGCGCTTCGGGGTCCACGAGGGACATGGAGCGGAGGGCGTCGTGGGGAGAGCCCGCGAAGACCACCGTGCCTTCCCGGAGCACGAGGGCCTCCTGCGCCACCGCGCTCGCCTCGCCCGCGTTGTGCGTCACGTAGAGAAACGGGATTCGCAGCGTGTCGCGGACGCGGAGCAGGTAGGGCAGGATCTTGCCTCTCAGCTCCGGCATCCACGGCCGCGAGCGGCTCGTCGAGGAGGAGGAGCCGCGGCTCCGTGGCGATCGCCCGGGCGAGAGCCACCCGCTGGCGCTCGCCGCCGGAGAGCGTCGCCGGGTAGCGTCCGAGGAGACTGTCGATCTCGAGGATCGAGACGGACTCGCGAAACAGCGGGGCCTCGCCGGTCGCCGGCTGCGCATGCCGAAGCGGACGTTGCCCGCGACGTCGAGATGGGGAAAGAGGCAGGCGTCCTGGGGCACGTATCCGATCCTGCGCCTCTCGGGACGGAGAACGCACGCCCGCGGCCGTGTCCAGGAGCGTCTCGCCGCCGACCGCGATGCGCCCGGAGGCTTTGCGCCGCAGGCCGGCGATGGCCTCGAGCAGCGAGGTCTTGCCCGAGCCGGAGGCCCCGAGCACCGCCACCGTGTCGCCGCTCAACTTCGCCACGACCCGAAGGCGAAAGCGGGCCAGAGGCAGGACGATGTCGAGCTCGATCACGTCGCCGTCCGGCGGACGCGCCGCCGCGTCAGGAGCTCCGTCGCGTCCAGACAGCCGCGAAGGCGATCACCACGACGACGCCCACGAGCCGCATCGCCGACGCGTCCTCTCCGATCTGCGTGCGGTGGAAGATGGCGAGCGCGAGCGTCTGGGTGCGCCCCGGGATGTTGCCCGCGATCATGATCGTGGCGCCGAACTCGCCGAGAGCCCTCGAGAAGGCGAGGAGAACGCCCCCCACGATCCCGCGCCAGGCCAGCGGCAGCGCGACGCGGCGAAAGACCGCGAAGGGCCCCCGGCCGAGCGAGCGTCCCATCGCGAGGAGCCGGGGATCGATCTCCTCGAAGGCGGCGCGCACCGGCCGGACCAGGAGCGGAAACGACATGACCGCGGTCGCCACGACGACGGCCTTCCAGGTGAAGAGCATCTCGACGCCCGCCCGGTCGAGAAGGCGGCCGATCGGGCCGGACCTGCGCAGCGCCTCCAGCAGCAGGAGCCCGACCGCCGTCGGCGGCAGGACGAGCGGCAACGTGAGGAGCGTCTCGACGACGGTTCGCCCGGGCCAGGGGCGCGCGAGGACCCAGGCCGCCGCGATCCCGAACGGGAGGATCGCGAGCGTGGCGATCGCGGCCACGCGGAGCGTCAGCAGAAGGATCGAGGCGTCGTCGGGATCAAGGCGCGAGCGGCACGATGAACCCCCGCCGTTCGAACACCGCTCGGCCAGCCGGGGAATCGAGGAGGGACACGAACCTCGCGGCCGCCGCCGCGTTCCTGGACGCGGCGAGCGGGGCCAGCGAGTAGGTGATCCTGGGACCGTCCAGTAACCAGGTAGGCGATGCGGACGTCTGCTGGCGATTGCGGCATCCGTGCGGTAGACGATCCCGGCCGGGACGTCTCCACCCGCGACGGCCGCAAGGGCTCCGCGAACGTCGAGCGTCGGGATGACGTTTTTCTCGACGGCGTCCCAGACGCCCTCCGAGATCAGCCATTTCCTGGCGTAAACGCCGGCCGGAACGGCGCCGGGATCGGCGAGGGCAATTTTCGGGAGTGCGACGAGGTCGCTGGCCGAAGCGATCTTGATCACCGAGCGCGACGGCACGACCACGACCAGGACGTTGGACAGGAACTCCTTCCGATCGGCGGATCGCACGAGCCCGGCCTTTTCGAGGGCGTCCATCTTCGCCGTGTCGGCCGAGAAGAAGACGTCCGCCGGGGCTCCGGCCTCGATCTGCCGGCGAGATCGTTCGACGACGCCGAAGGAAAATGTCACCTTCGTTCCGGTCGAGGCTTCGAACTCTTCGCCGAGCTCCTGGAGGGACTCGGTCAGGCTCGCAGCTCCGAAGACCAGAATCTCGCCAGCAGGCGCGGGAGACTGGCCAGCCGCGCCGACGCGGCGGCGCCATGGCGAGTCCGAGGACCAGGCGTTTCATGAGCGTCTTCTCCTTCGTCAGCGAACGGATGACCATGACTTCGGTCGCCTTGATGAGGGCCACCGCCGGGAGCCGGCCTTCAGGCCCAGCTCCTTTGCCGCGCCGGCTGTGATGATCGCCGTCAACGTCTGGCCGCCGATGTCGAGCTGGACCTCGGCCAGCAGTCCCGAGACGCGGATCTTCGCGTCACGACGCCCGCCAGCTTGTTGCGCCCGCTGATCGCGTCGAGCGGGGAGCCGCGCGTCCCCGAGGCCAGGGCCGAGAGGGCGCCCAGCCGCGCCATTTCGGAACGCGGGAATCCGGTGATGCCCGCCCGGCGTACGGACCGAGCGGATCTTCTTTCGGTAGATCCACTGCTTGATCGTGGGGTAGCTGACGCCGAGGGCTTTCGCGGCTTCGGCCGGGGTCAAAGAGGCTTTGACGATGGCGGCCATTGCCGGCGATTCGTATATGACTCAATACGAATTGAGTTGTCAGAAAACAGCCTCAAAACGTAAGGATCTGGCCCGGAGGGCGAGCATGAGGCATGGAAGGTGGCTGTGCGGCGGTGTTGCTGGGAGCGTCGGGAGTTCTGCGGGCGCAGGGGACGCCGGAGCCGGCAAACCGAAACCGGCGAAACCGGCCGTCGAGTACGTCGAAGGCCGCGGAATGCTGTTTCGGAGCCCCGACGGCCTTTTCGAGGCGAGTCTCGGCTTCAACCTGCAGGTCCGCTTCACCCACATCGACCTCGACGCAGCCGCCGGAGGCGTCGACGCGGACGAGTTCCGCGTCCGCCGCTTCAAGCTCTTCCTGTCGGGTTTCGCCTTCGACCCCCGCCTGACCTGGCGCTTTCAGGCCGAGTTCGCGAGCACCGCCTCCAACCGCCTCCTCGACGATGCCTGGCTCAACTGGCGTTTCAGCGACGCGGCCCAGCTTCAGTTCGGTGAGTACAAGACGCCCTTCTCCCGCCAGGAGTTGTTCAACGACGGCGTGTTGCAGTTCCCGGAGCGGGCAATCGCGGTCGATGCCTTCAAGCCGAGCCGGGACATCGGCTTGATGGGAGCGGGCTCCCTTCGGCAAGGGCGTCTTTACCTATCAGGCGGGCGTCTTCGGAGGCGACGGGCAGAACAGCCTGCGGGTCACGAATCACGTCATGCCCATGCTCCGGCTGGTCTACAACCCGCTCGGCAGCATGGGGGCGACCGAAGCCGACCTGCAGAACCACGAGAAGCCGGCCCTGTCGTTCGGAGCAAACGGGTTCCTCAACACGCTTCGGAAGAGCACCGACACGAGCTTGGAGGCGCTGGTCCTCAACTACGCGGGTCCGGCGGGCTGGCTGGGCCGCAACGTGAGTCTCTTCACCACCGGAGAAGACGTCGACGTCAAGTCCTGGGGCTTCGACTCCCAGTTCAAGTGGCGGGGCTTCGCTGCGCAGGCCGAGGGTTTCTTCGGGCAGGCCGAGGGCGAGACGAGCGGCGTCAAGCTCGCCGCGTACGGCTGGTACGGGCAGGCCGCCTACTTCTTCTCCCCGGCCGGCTCGACCTCGCCGCGCGCTACGCGTACGTCGATTTCAACCGCAACGTCAGCGGCGACGCCCTTTCGGCGGTCACCGCCGCGACGTCCTACTATTTCCGCCGCAACAGCCTGAAGATCGTCCTCGACTACACGCGGACACACCGCCAGCGCGCGGACGGCTCCCCGGCCAACGACCAGGCCATTCTCGTCCAGGCCCAGCTCATGCCATAGCCGTCGGCGCGAGTCATTCTTCAGGCCGAGCCTCGCCCTCGCTTCGGACCCGGCCCCTCCGAAGGAAGGGACCCCGCGAGGGGGCCAGGGGTTTCCCTATCCCTTCACGCAGATCACCTGCTTGAGCCGCGCCACGACCTCCACCAGGTCCGAGGAGTTCTCGATGACCTCGCCGATCGGCTTGTAGGCGGACGGGATCTCGTCGAGGACACCGGCGTCCTTCCGGCACTCGACGCCTTCGGTCTCGCGCGCGAGGTCTTTCGTCGTGAAGGTCCTCCGCGCCGCCCCCCGGCTCATCTTCCGGCCCGCGCCGTGCGGCGCGCTGTCGAACGAATCGGGATTTCCGAGGCCGCGCACGATGAAGCTGCCGGTGCCCATCGAGCCGGGGATCACGCCCAGGTCTCCCCGGCGGGCCCGAATCGCGCCCTTGCGCGTGACGATCACGTCCTGTCCGAAGTGGTGTTCCCACGCGACGTAGTTGTGATGGCAGTGGATCGCGTCGGACTGCTCGAAATCGCCGACGTCGTGGCGGAGGTCCTTCAGCACTTCCTCGAGCATGATCTGCCGGTTCGTCAGGGCGAACTCCTGGCACCACTGCAGGTCGGCGACGTACCGGCGAAGCGGCTCCGAGCCCTCCGAGAGGTACGCGAGATTCGGGGTCGGGAAGCGGAGTCGAGGCCCGGCGCATCGCCTGCTTCGCCTGGTCGATGTGCTTTCTCGGCGGTGACCTTTCCGATGTTCCGCGAGCCCGAGTGCAGCATGACCCACACCTTCGCGTCGTCCTGGTCGACGCAGATTTCGATGAAGTGATTCCCGCCGCCGAGCGTTCCGCACTGCAGGGCGGCCTTCTTCCGCTCGGCCTCGGAAGAGACGAACGGCCGCCCGGAGGCCGCCGCCTTCGCCATGAGCGCGGCCGCGCGAGGGTGCGGCTCACGGCGCTGATGGAAGCCGACCGGAATGCCCCGCTCGATCGAGTGGCGGAGCGTCGCGAGCTTGCCGTCCAGCCGGCCCGCGTCGAGGCTGGTCTTGACGGCCGCCATGCCGCACCCGATGTCGACCCCGACCGCGGCCGGACAGATGGCCCCCCGGGTCGCCATCACGCTTCCCACCGTCGCCCCCATGCCCCAGTGCGTATCGGGCATCGCGGCCACGTGCTTGAACACGAACGGGAGCTGGCCCGTGTTGACGAGCTGCTGGCGTGCCGACTCTTCGAGGTCGTCCGTCCAGACCTTGACCGGCACGCGGGATTCGAGGATTTTCCGGATAGGCATCGGGCTTGAGCCAGGGATCGATTTGGAGCCGACGACCGGACTTGAACCGGTGACCTGCGGTTTACGAAACCGCTGCTCTACCAACTGAGCTACGTCGGCCCGGGGCCGAGCGGCGGATATTACAGCACGTCGCGAGCGCTGCGCTACGGATCTGCCGCCTGCGGCGGCACCGGCCCGCGGCTCGCCTGTGGGCTCGACCGCGGGCCTGATCCTTCGCTACGCGCTCGCTCCCGCGGCGCGAGGCGTCCTCCGCTGCGCTCGCGGAGATTCCTCGCGCCGCGTACACACCGACCAGCGCCTTTAAAAGCGTCGGGCTCTCTATGACCGCCTAAGATAAAGAGTCGGCGAGCGGCACAGGTGGGCGTGTACGCGGCGCGGGGAGTCTCCCACAGGGGAGGAGCCCCGCGCCGCGGGAGCCGCAGCGAGGGAGGGATCAGGCGAGCGGTCGAGCCCCTTTGGGCGAGCCGCTCGCCGGTGCCGCCGAAGGCGGCAGATCCCGTACGAGCGGAGGCGACGGTCTAGTCGAACTTCACGGAGACGATCTTCGAGCAGCCGGGCTCTTCCATCGTCACGCCGTACATGACGTCGGCGGTCTCCATCGTGCGCTTGTTGTGGGTGATGGCGATGAACTGCGTCTCGTCGGTCATCTCCCGCACGAGCCGGGTGAAGCGGTCGATGTTCGCTTCGTCCAGAGGCGCGTCCACCTCGTCGAGGATGCAGAACGGCGACGGCTTGTACCGGAAGATCGCCATCAGGAGCGCGATCGCCGTCAGCGCCTTCTCGCCGCCCGAGAGGAGCAGGATCGACTGGTTGCGCTTGCCCGGCGGGTGAGCGTCGATCTCGATGCCGGTCTCCAGGATGTCGGTCTCGTCGAGAAGCTTCATCTCGGCCGCGCCGCCCTGGAACAGGCGCTCGAACATCTGCTTGAAGTTGGCGTTGATCGCATGGAACGCCTCGGCGAACCGGTCGGAGGAGGTCGCGTTGATCTTCCGGATCGACTCCTGCAGCTCGGCGATCGACTTGAGCAGGTCGTCGCGCTGGGTCGTGAGGAAGACGAGGCGCTCGGACATCTCCTTGTGCTCCTCGAAGGCGAGGACGTTGACCGGGCCCAGACGCTCGATCGAGGCGGCGAGCTCGGCGACCTCGATTTCGAGGGCCGCGATGGCCTCGGGGGACGTGTCGGCCGGCGGCTCGAGGGCCTCGGGCGCGACGCCGAACTCCTCCCGCGTCTGCGTGATCAGGTGCTCGAGGTCGGACGCCCCGCGGGTGGCCGAGACCTCGGCCTCGAAGCGGGCCTCGCGCGCGGCATCCAGCGTCGCGCGGTCCGTCCGGGTGGCCGCCTCCGACGCCTCGACGCGCTCGGCGGCCTCCCGCGCGGACTCGACCGACGCCGCATGGCCGGAGGCCCGTGTCTCCCGCGCCGCGAGGTTGTCTTTCTGGCGCTGCCTCGCGTCCGTCTCCTCCTGCGCCAGCTCCGCGGCGCGGGCCGTGATGCGGGTTTCCTCCTCCGAAGCCTCGGCGAGCCGGCGATCGAGCGTCGACCGGGTCTCGAGCACCATGTCGCGGGCGGATTCGAGGGCGCGCCGGCGCTCGGCGGCGACCTCGGCCTCGGTGCGCCGGTGGGCCAGCTCCTCCGAGGCGGACATGGCGACGGAGCGCGTTTCCGACAGCGAGGCGGACAGCGTCCCGACCTTCCGGTGCGCCGCGTCCTCGGCGCCGGCCTGGCGGCGCTCCTCTTCCTCGAGGCCGCGGCGCCGGCCGTCGAGGCTCGCCGCCTCCTCGCGCAGGACCGCCCTGCTCCTCGGCCAGAACGTCGCGTTCCCTGCGCAGCCGATCGCGCTCGGCCAGCCGTTCGTCCAGCCGCGCGGCGAACGCCCGGTGCGCGGATTGGGCCTCGCGCTCGGAGTCGCGCAGCGCGGGGAGCTCCGCCTCGCGCTGCAGTTTCTCGGCGCGGAGCTCTTCGAGACGACGCTCGGCCGCGTCCAGGCCGCGGCGGGACTCCAGGAGCCTGCCGCGGAGGACCTCTTCCTCGCGCCGGAGAGCGAAGAGCCCGGAGGCTTCCGCCGCGGGCCCGGCGACGCGGACGACCGGACCGCGCACGACCTCACGCCCGCGCGTCACGAAGGTCGTGCCGGGATGCCGCTCGGCCAGCTGCAGCGCATCGGTCAGCCGCTCGACGAAGGCCGTCGGCGGCAGAGCCGCTTTTTCGGCGGGCGTGAGAGCCGCGTAGCCCTCCAGGACGTCGTGCCAGCCGAGGCAGCCTTCCGCTTCGGGCCGGCGCTCCGCCTGACGCCAGTCGGCGCGCACGAGGCGCCCGGCCGAGAGCGTCCGCATGGCGTCGACGGCCCGCAGCACGTCGCCCGAGGCGAGGAGGGCGTCGGAGTCTCTGCCGAGGACCAGCCCGACCGCGTCCTCCCAGCCCGCGCGGGGCCGGATCCGATCCGAGAGGGCGCCGTGCTCGGAGAGCCCCGCTCCCCGGATCGCCTGCGCGCACCTCGTCCACGACGATCTCGCGGGCGCGCAGCGTCTCGAGCAGCGCCGCCAACCGGTGCTCGAGCGCTCCTGCCGACGCGCGGGCCGTCTCCCGCTCGCTCTCGGCCTCCTCCAGGCGCGCCGTGGTTGAGACGAGCACCTGTTCGACCGCGGCGACGAGCCGCGACGCCCGGGCGCGCGGCTTCGAGCAGCCGCGCGGCCTCCGCCTGCGCTTCGGAAGCCTCCGCTTCGCGAACGGCGAGCTCTTCCGAGATCCGGGCCGAGCTGCCGGCCAGCCGCGAGAGTGACGCCGCGACGCGCTCGGCGGCCAGGTCCACCTCGTGCCGGGCGTTCCGCGTCGCGACACGCTCTCCCGCCGCCGCGAGGGCGTGGTTGCGCGTTTCCTCCAGCTCCCGCTCCAGGGCGGCGCATCGGAGCGCGGCCTCGGAGGCCTTGCGGTCCGCCTCCTCGCGCGCCAGCGATTTCGCGCGGGCTTCGGCGACGCTCCGGGCGAGACGCTCTTCGAGCTCCGCGAGATCCCGGACCGCGCGGGACTGCTCGGCCGAGAAGTCGCGCCCTTCGCGCTCGATCGCGGACCGGCGCGCCGCCAGGTCCATGGCCGCGCGGCGATTGGATTCCAGGAGCGCGTCGTCGCGCGCGATCGCCGATTCCAGCGCCGCCAGGGCCTCCCGCAGCGCGTCGCGCCGCTCCGCCGCGTCCGAAGCCTCGAGGCGGGCCGACGCCAGCCCGGCTTCCGCGCGGGCCAGCGCCGCCGCCGCTTCGGCCTCGCGGTCCCGGCGCTCGTCGCGGAGCTTTTCGGCGGCGCGAAGGGCTTCGTCGAGAAGATCGGCGCGGGCCCGCACGAGCGACGCTTTGCGGTGCCGCAGCAGCTCCGACTGTTCCTTGTAACGCGCGGCTCGAGACGCCTGGCGGCGGAGGGAGGTCACGTTGCGCTCGATCTCCGCGATGATGTCGGAGAGCCGCAGCAGATTGCCCTTCGTTTCTTCGAGCTTGCCCTCGGCCAGGCGCTTCTTGAGCTTGTACTTCGTGATTCCGGCGGCCTCTTCGATGAGTCTCCGGCGGTCCTGGGGCTTGATCGAGAGCACCTGGTCGATACGCCCCTGCTCGATGACGGAGTAGGCGCGCACGCCGAGTCCGGTCCCGAGGAGCTGGTCCTGGATGTCCCGCAGACGGACCAGCTTGTCGTTCAGGAAGTACTCGCCCTCGCCGTCCCGATAGACGCGCCGGCCGACGCGGAGCACGCCGTTGGCGTCGCCCTTTTCTCCGTCCCCGTTGGTGGCCGACAGCGTCAGGATGACCTCGGCCATGCCGAGCGGACGCCGCTTGCTCGAGCCGTTGAAGATGACGTCGTCCATCTTCTCGCCGCGCAGGACGCGCGCGCTCTGCTCGCCCAGGGCCCAGGCCACCGCGTCGCAGATGTTGGACTTTCCGCAGCCGTTGGGCCCGACCACGGCCGTCACGGCCCCCGGAAAGGACAGATCCACCTTCTCGTAGAAGGACTTGAAGCCCGAGATCTCGACGCGCTGGAGCCGGAGCATCTGCGGAGCAATGTAGCAAATGGCCCCCGGGATAAGCCACTACTTATTGGGGTTTAGACGCTGCCGGAGCACAACCGGTAGCCAACCGGGTAGGCCGCGAGTCGTAGGCCACAAGCGGTAGGTCGTGAGCCGCCAGGACACGACTTCCCGCTGGTCACTCACGGCTCTCGGCTGGAGGCTCACGGTTCAGAGCCGGCGGCTCAGTTAGGATCCGGCGGCATGAAGTCGGACATCGAGATCGCTCAGGAGGCCCGGCTGCGGCCGATCGAGGAGGTCGCTCGGGAGGCCGGAATCCACCCCGACGACTTCATCCCCTACGGAAGGGACAAGGCGAAGATCCGGGTGACCGCGATCGCCCGCGCCGAGGGGAGGCCCGAGGCGCCGCTCGTCCTCGTTTCGGCGATCACGCCGACTCCCGCCGGAGAGGGTAAGTCCACCACGACCGTCGGCCTCGGCCAGGCCCTCAACCGCCTCGGGAAGCGCGCGATCATCGCCCTGCGCGAGCCTTCCCTCGGACCGTGCTTCGGCGTCAAGGGCGGCGCGGCCGGCGGCGGCTACTCCCAGGTCGTCCCCATGGAGGACATCAACCTCCACTTCACCGGCGATTTTCCGGCGATCACCGCGGCGCACAACCTCCTGGCCGCGATGATCGACAACCACCTCCACCACGGCAACGCCCTCGGCATCGACCAGCGGGACATCCCGTTCCGGCGCGTCCTCGACATGAACGACCGGGCGCTGCGCGACATCGTCATCGGGCTCGGCGGCAAGATCAACGGCATCCCCCGCGAGACCGGCTTCGACATCACCGTCGCCTCCGAGGTCATGGCCATCCTGTGCCTGGCCCGGAACCTCCAGGATCTCAAGGAGCGTTGCGGCGCGATCGTGGCCGGGTACACCCGCGACGCGGAGCCGGTGCGCGCCCGGGACCTGAAGGCCAACGGCGCCATGGCCGCGCTTCTCAAGGACGCCATCCACCCCAACCTCGTCCAGACCCTGGAGGGAACCCCTGCCCTCGTCCACGGCGGCCCCTTCGCCAACATCGCGCACGGCTGTAACTCGATCCTCGCCACCCGGATCGCGATGCGCTACGGCGACATCGCGGTCACCGAGGCGGGCTTCGGGTTCGA
The DNA here is from genome assembly GCA_963829925.1 of uncultured Acidobacteriota bacterium. Lineage (GTDB taxonomy): Bacteria > Acidobacteriota > Thermoanaerobaculia > UBA5066 > Gp7-AA6 > DAHUXD01. The sequence goes on along the minus strand of CAWHKQ010000012.1, from coordinate 30,620 downwards.
CCTCGGCGGGGAGAAGTTCCTCGACATCAAGTGCGCGTACGCGGACATGTGGCCGTCGGTCGTCGTCCTCGTCGCAACGGTGCGCGCGCTCAAGATGCACGGAGGAGCTCCCAAGGACGCCCTCGGGGTGGAAGACCTCGCGGCCCTCTCGCGCGGCATGCTCAACCTCGAGCGGCATCTCGACAACGTTCGGATCTTCGGACTGCCGGCCGTCGTCGCGATCAACCGATTCCCGACGGACACGGCGGCCGAGATCGCCTTTCTTGAGAAGCGCTGCGCCGAGCTCGACGTCAAAGTCGCCCTCTCGGAGGTCTTCACCCGGGGCGGCGCCGGAGGCGAGGATCTGGCCCGCGCCGTGCTCGAGGAGATCGGCCAGGGCACGGCGCGCTACCGGCCGCTGTACCCCTGGGACCGTCCTCTGGCCGAGAAGATCGAGATCATCGCCCGTCGGCTCTACGGGGCCGGCGGCGTTTCGTTCTCGAAAGAGGCCGAACAGCGCCTGGCGAGGTACGAAAAGCAAGGTTTCGGCAACCTTCCCATCAACATCGCCAAGACTCCGTACTCTTTTTCGGACGATCCGCGGAAAGGCGGCCGTCCATCCGGCTTCACGCTCCACGTCGACAAGACGCGCCTCTTCGCCGGCGCCGGTTTCGTGGTCGCGATATGCGGAGACATCATGACGATGCCGGGCCTGCCGAAGAAGCCCGCCGCCGAGACGATCGACGTGGATGCCGACGGCCGCGTCTCCGGACTGTTCTAGGCGTCAGTCCTCAGGAAGTTGTTCAGTAATCGGTCTGCCGATGAGTGGTGTTTCCTGGCGCCGTCGTCGTATCCTGTGACTGCGGGTCGCACAGAAAAATCCGACAGGTGTTGCGTTCGGGGTCAATAAGTGTGTAACGTCGAACTCTCAGGGAGATTTGCAGCCATGTTGACACTCGAAGTTCGCCGCAGGCCCGGCGCGGGGGCCGAAATGCATCGGGTAACCGGGTCGAGCGCCACCGTCGGCGCCTCGTCCGGCAACGAGATCGTCGTCCGCGCCCGGGGCGTCTACGGGCGGCACCTGCGGCTCTTCGAGCGCGAGGGAGCGTTCCACATCGACCTGTTCAAAGGCATCGAGGCCGTGCAGGTCAACGGCCGTGAGTTCTTCGGCGGCGTCATCTCGCCGGGAGACCGCATCACGATCGGCGAGGCCACGCTCACGGTCGTCGAAGCGGCGCCCGCGATGCGCCCGACGCCGATGGGCGAGTTCACGACGGGCGACACGGCGTCGCCGCCGCCCACGCCGGCCGCCGCTTCCAGCGCCGAGCCCTCCGGGTCTCTGCCGACCCTGCCGATCACCGAAGTCGAGTACCGGGGTCTGCGTCTCGCCGCTTACCGTCTGTGTCGCGCGGCGCATACTCCCGAGGACCTCGCGACCGAGCTGACGGACTTCCTCGACCGCGAGCTGCCCCCCTCCGAGTGGGCCGTGGGAGAGTTCTCGGCGATCGCCGGGTTCCGGCCTCTCGCGTCCACGTTCCGCGAGAACCCGATGCTGCCGCCGCGCATGACCCAGGAGCTGCGCTCGGGCGAACGCCTCTCGCGCGCCGAGACGGTCACCGGGGTGCTCACGCTGATCATCGAGCCGTCAACGGACGGGAGCGGTTGCGCCGGAATCCTGGTGCGGGAGACGCCGCGCCTGGCGGCCCGAGCCGTGCTCTTCCTGGAAGAGCTGGTCCAGGTCGCCGGAATCGCTTTCGCGGGTCTCGTGCGCGAGCCGGGCGGGCTGGCGCCGGTGCGGCAGACGATGGAGGTGCCGATCGGCCCGGCGTCCGCTCCTCCGGCCGAGTCGACTCTGGCCGAGACCGTGCTGCGCCAGACCGACGACCTGAAGAAGATCGTGGAGACTGTCGAGCGCGAGGTCATCGACCGCGCGATGCGGCGGGTCGAGGGCAACCAGAGCCGCGGGGCGCAGGTCCTCAACATCTCGCGCGGCTCGCTGATCGCAAAGCTCAAGGAGTTCGGGATCCCGGACTACCGGTACCTCCGGCGGGAACGGGGCCGCAGAGGGTGACGAGCGGAGCGTAGCGAAGCGGAGCCGCCCCTCGTCATCCAGAGGAGCGTAGCGACCAAGGATCCCAAACTGTTACGGGACCCTCGTCGTTGAGACTGGGATGAACGCCGTGCGGTCGCACGGAGTTGCCTCCTGCCGCGGGCGTGACGGGTTGGCCGAGGCGCGGCCCTCCTCTTTTCTCATCGCCGGGCGCCGTCGAGCGAGTCCTGGTACTCGAGGATCGACGCGCACATCGCCCGCAGCCCGGCCGGGAGGGTCAGCAGCAGCTCGCCCGCCGCGTTGACGACCACCTGCTCGGTCTCGGCCGACACGAGGAGGTCGCCGGACTCGCTGCGGATCTCGTAGTCGAGCAGGAAGCGCGCGACGCTCGGCGGACGCAGCCGGGAGGTGACGCGAATCGTCTGATCGGGCCGGGCGGGCAGGCGGTATTTCAAGGCCATGCGCGTGATCGGCACGCGGTAACCCATCTCGAGGGCCCGGGCCGCGGTGAAGCCGAACTTCCCGGTCAGGGCCTCGCGGGCCTGCTCGAGATACAGCACGTAGTGGCCATGCCAGACGACGCTGTACGGATCGCACTCGGCGAACCGCACGGGGATCTCCACGGTCAGCCCCTTCAGGGGCTCGGCGGTGCGAACGGAGGCGGTCACGAGGCCGATTCCATCACGGCCGCGAAGAAGTTTCCTCCCGCGCCGAAGGAGTCGATCAGGGCGCAGCGCGCCGAGCCGCCCGCCAGAGACCGGCACGCCGCCACGAGCTGGGCGCCGCCCGCCGCCGCCATCTCGCCGATCGCGTCCTTCACGGCGAGCGCGCGGGGCGCAGCGGCGCCGAAGATCGCCCGCATCGCCTCGGTCTCCGCTTCGTCCATTTCGACGATGCCGTCGCGCGAGGGGAGCCAGAGGTCGACCTGCCCGGGCTCGACTCCCGCGTCCTCGAGCGCTCCGCGCATGGCGCGCTCCATCGCCGCGGGGTCGGGAGCGAAGCGGTAGGGCTCCGAGGGCACTCCCGCGGTCCCGAGCCCGGACAGGCGCGCCAGAGGCCTCGCGCCGCGCGCGCGAGCCGCCGCTTCCTCTTCGAGGAGCAGAACGAAGGCGCCTTCTCCCTGCACGATGCCCGAGGCGCGTCTCTCGCCGCGCAGGGCTCCGACGCGGTCGAATCCCATCGCGTAGAACTCGTTCCATTCGTCCACCGCGCCCGCGAGCATGGCCTTCGCGCGGCCGGACGCGAGGGCGAGCGAGGAGAAGAGGAGGGCGTTGAAGGCCGAGGGGTCCTTCTGCGTGATCGTGACGTTCGGGCCGAAGATCTTGAGCTCGATGGAGACCTGGGAGGCCGGAGCGTTGGCGACGGTGTTGGGGAAGTGAAACGGGGGAGCGGCCTCGGGCGACTCGAGGAGCAGAACCTTGAGGAACTCGGTCAGGGCGCCGGCGCCGGCCGAGCCGGTTCCCATCGCGATGCCGATCGACTCCGGCGCGTCGCCGATGGGAAAGCCGGCTTCCGCCACGGCCTGCGAGCACGCGAGGAGGGCGAACTGACTGCCGCGATCCAGGCGCCGCGCCTTCATGGCGGGGATCTCGGGCTGTGGCGAGAAGCCGTCGCAGCGGGCGACGTGGGTGGCCTGAAGGCTGCCGCGCTCCTCCGGGCGGAAGGCGCGGATGGCCGTCTCGCCGGCGCACAGGCGCCTGTAGAACTCCTCCGGCGAGCGGCCGAGCGCGGAGACCGCGCCGGTCCCGGTCACCAGGCCGCGGGCGGGCATCAGGGCGCGGAACCGTCGTACCGCGCGAGCACGACGACCGAGCTGTTGCCGCCGAACGCGAAGGAGTTCGACAGCGCGACGTCCACGGTCACGTCCCGGGCCTCGTTCGGCACGTAGTCGAGATCGCAGGCGGGATCGGGATTCTCGTAATGGATCGTCGGCGGCACCTGTCCGTGGAGAACGGTCAAGGCCGTGGCGACGGCCTCGATCGCGCCCGAGGCGCACAGGCAGTGGCCGATCATCGACTTGATCGAGGAGATCGGGATCTCGAGGGCGCGGCCGCCGAGCCCGGCTTTCAGGGCCGCGGTCTCGGCCGAGTCGTTCTGCGGAGTCGCCGTCCCGTGGGCGTTGACGTAGTCCACGTCTTCGGCGTTCACACCGGCGTTTTCCAGAGCGGCCCGGATCGTGCGCCCGCCGGCCGCGCCCGACGGGTCCGGCGCCGTCATGTGGTACGCGTCGGAGGTCACGCCGTAGCCGCGAAACTCCGCCACGACCGGGGCGCCGCGCCGGCGCGCGTGCTCCGCCTCCTCGAACACCAGGATGCCGGCCGCCTCGCCGATCGAGAGACCCCGGCGCTCGCGATCGAACGGGCGGCAGGGCTGGGGGTCGACGGAGCGCAGGGAATTGAATCCGCCGTAGGTCAGGCGGGCCAGGACGTCGGAACCTCCCGTGACGACGACGTCGGCGAGTCCCGCGCGGATCGCGTCGAAGGCGTACCCCATGGCGTTGGCCGAGGACGAACACGCGGTCGTGATCGTCGACTTGATGCCCTCGAGCCCGAATCTCTGCGCCACGCGGTCGGTGATCGAGTCCGGCAGGTGGTTCAGGACCTTCGACGGCCGGGCCTTGCGGCCCCGGAGGTACAGCTCGAAGAAGGCCTCGGAGTCGATCAGGCCGGAAGTTCCGCCCCCCAGGATGACGCCGACGCGGGCGGGATTCTCGCGGGACAGGTCGAGGCCCGACGCGGCCAGGGCCTCGCGTGCCGCCGCCACGCCCATCCGGTCGGCCCGCGACATCCGGCGCCGCTCCGCCGGCGTCAGGAAGCCGTCGGGAATCTCCGTCGACCTCGCCCGCCGTCTGGGTGCGGTAGGCCGCAGGGTCGAAGAGCGAGAACGGCCGGATGCCGCACACGCCCTCGAGCAGGTGCTCCCAGAAATCGGGCAGCGTGCCGCCGATGGCTGTCACAGCCCCCATGCCCGTGATCACGACGCGGCGATTCCCGTTCACCTCGCGATTCTGACATAGCGCGCGGGTCGGGCCGGGGTCGCGTCGGGACGCGTTGACAGCTGCGGCATAATCCGGCCGATGGCCGAAGACACGCGTCGACTGGCACACCTACTTCATGAACATCGCGCGGCAGGTGTCGTCGCGCTCGACCTGCCCCCGCAAGCACGTCGGCGCCGTGATCGTGCGCGACCGGACCATCCTCTCGACCGGCTACAACGGCTCGATCCGGGGGCTCCCGCACTGCTCGGACGTCGGCTGCGTGATGGAGGACGGACACTGCGTCTCGACCGTGCACGCCGAGGCGAACGCCATCATCCAGGCGGCCAAGAACGGCGTCTCGATCGAGGGCGCGGAGCTGTACACGACGGCGAGCCCCTGCTGGCCGTGCTTCAAGTTGATCGCCAACTCGGGCCTGCGGGCGCGTCTACTTCGGCGAGTTCTACCGCGACGAGCGCTCCATCGAGGTCGCGGCGAACGCCGGCATCGCGCTCGTGGACCTGTCGGCCGTCCCGAAATCGTAGAGGGCCGGATCGCTAAGGCTCGGCGGGCGTCTCGCCCGGCGCCAGAATCCGCAGGCACTCCTCGAGGTGGCCCTTCGAGGTCGCGGAGAGCTGGAAGAAGCGGCAGCCCAGGCCCCGATCGGGCTCCTTGCTGATGCGCACGATCATGGCCTCCGCGACGACCGTGCGCACTCCGTGCTCGACCGGCACGTCGAACGAGACCTCCAGACGCGCGCCGATCGGCTGGCGGGTCTCGGTCCGCACGAAGAAGCCGCCGCGCGAAAGGTCGCGGATGGTGCCGGTGTGCTGGAGGCCGTCGCGCCAGAAGGTGACCGACCAGCCCACGGCCGAGCGCGCCTCTTCGCGGGGCAGGACCTGCAGGAACCGCCGCAGCGTCGCAAAGAAGTCCTCGGTGTCGAGCGGCGTGGAGAGGCTCGCGTCGGCGCCCGCCCGGCGGGCCTTGTCTTCGATGCCGGGCGGGCCGACGAGCACGATGGGCGTGCGCGCGAACGCGGGGTCGGCCTTCAGCACGCGCGCGAGGTCCAGGCCCGTCATGCCCGCCATCTGGGCGCTGACGACCACCAGCTGGGGCCGCTCGCGCCGGGCGCGATCGAGGGCTTCGGTCCCGCCGTCGGCGAAGAGAGCCTCGCAGCCCGTCCGCTTGAAGATCTCTTCGGCGGCTCCGCGGAACAGCCCCTGATCGTCGACGAGCAGAATCGAGGGCATCTGTCGAGGAATTATACGGGCCGCATCCGATCCCCGTTCAGGCGACCCGGGGGCGCAGCACGACCTCGCCGTGGATGACGTGGGGCGGCGAGGTCAGGACGTACATCAGCGCCCGCACGGCGTCGTCGACGGAGAGCATCGAGGGCCGTTCGAGGGTCGGGCGGAAGCGGTCGAAGAACTCGGTGTCGACCGAGCCGGGGCAGATCGCCGTGGCGCGGACGTTCGCGTCCTTCAGCTCGGCCGCGAGCGCCCGCGTGAAGCCGACGAGGCCCGATTTCGCGGCGCAGTACACGGTTCCCTCGGCGAATCCCTCGAGACCGGCGATCGACGAGATGTTCACGATGTCCGAGGGCGCGCTGCGCAGGAGCGCGTGGAGGGTCGCCTGGGTCAGGTAGATCGCGGCGTTGAGGTTTGTTTCCAGCATCTCGGCGATCTCGGAGCGCTTGGTCTCGAGGAGGGGGGCGCGGTATCCGACACCGGCGTTGTTGACCAGGACGTCGATGCGCTTGAATCGCGCCAGCACGACGTCCACGAGGTCGTAGAGCGCCGGCACGATCCGCACGTCGCAGACGTGGTACGCGGCCTCGCCGCCGGCGTCCGCGATCTCGCGCGCGGCCTCGCGCAGCTTGTCCTCGCGGCGCGCGACCAGAAACACCTTCGCGCCCTCCTCCGCCAGCGCGCCCGCGAACGCGCGACCCAGCCCCGAGGAGGCCCCCGTGAGGAGAGCGACCTTGCCGTTCAGGGATTGCCCGGCCACGGGGAGACGCTATCATTCCGCCCTCGCATGGACACGATCTCCCACGGTTTCGCGGGCTCCGTCTTCGCCCGCACCCTCGCCGAGCGTCCGGGAGCGCGTATCGCGCTGATCCTCGGCGGGGTCACGGCGATGATCCCGGACCTGGACTTCCTGTTTTTCGAGACCCGGCTCGACTACCTGCGCGAGCACCGGGGCTGGACGCACTCGTTTCTGGTCATGCCGTTTCTGGCTCTGGCCATCGCCCTGCTGACCAGGATCTTCGACCGGCGCGCCCGGCTCGTCACTCTGTGGCTCTTTGCCGCGGTCGGCGTGACCACCCACATCCTCTTCGACTGGATCACGTCCTTCGGCACGATGTTCTTCACGCCTCTGTCACGCAAACGCCATTCGCTCGACTGGGTCTTCATCCTGGACCCGATCTTCACGACGATCGTGCTGGCCGCCCTCGTCCTGGCGATCGTTTTCCGGAGCCGCGGGCGGCGGATCGCGACGATCGGCGCCGCCGTGCTCGTCGGCTACATCGGGTTCTGCGCCTTTCTGCACTCGCGGGCGCTGGCGATCTGGAAGCGCATGGACCAGCCGCCCCCGGGCGTGCGTGTTGCCGCGCTGCCGCAGTTTCTCTCGCCCTTCCGCTGGATGGGCATCTCCGAGCACGACGACGAGATCCACGTCGCTTTCTTCGACGTCGGGCCCTTCGCGAGCGGCGCGGAAGACCCGGAGCCGCCGAAGAAGTGGACCGAGATCATCCAGAGCCTCCGGGACTACTACCCGCCCCCGGAGAAGGCCCCGATCCAGCGTTTCCCGCGGCCTCCGGCCTCGCCGGCCCTGGCGGCGGCCCGGGCGCTGCCGGAGTGGAAGGTGTACCTCGACTTCGCCCGCTTCCCGCTGGAAACCGTGTATCCCGGCAAGATCGGCGGAGCCGAGGTCATCGTCCAGGACCTGCGGTTCCTGCCCTGGTTCACGGGTCCCTGGGAGCGCGGAGGCAACGAGGGAATCCGCCGGCAGCCCTTCGTCTACCGCGCGCTCTTCGACGCCTCGCTAGAGCCGCTCGAGACCGGCTTCGTCCGGGACGGGCGGCGCTGAACCGGCGACGTACGAGTATTCCGGGGAGGGCGCCCGCGTCAGCGCCTCCGAGATCGCGGCGTAGTAACCGACCTTGAACAGGAGCCGCACGAAGACGAAGACCTGCTGGGCCAGGATCAGAGGAACCAGCGCGAAGCGGGCCTCGCCGCCGGCCGAGGGATCCAGCACCAGCCAGATCAGGTAGAGCCCGGCCGTCACGGCGGCATAGAGCCCGAGGATGCCCAGGAGCCGCAACGGACGGGACAGCGCGCCTCCGATCCCGAAGAAGAATCGGGACACGGGCGGCAGGTCCGGCCGCGCGACCCAGACCGTCCGCACGGCGTCCGCCAGGAGCTTGATGACCGCGAGGGTCAGGACGAGGGCGAGGAGGCGCAGCGCCGTGACGGCCAGCGCGGCCTGCTCCGTGTGGAGCTCCTTCACCCGGTCGGCCAGAGCCTCGCCGGAACGCACGTAGATCCACTCGTAGGCGGCGAACGCGGCTCCGAAGGCGGCGAACGTGAAGACCAGAAAGGCCGGCATGTGCCGCATGCCCTCGCGGCCGAAGGTCACCAGCGAGGCCTGCGGCTCCTTGAGAGCGCCGAGCATGCCTCCGAGCCCGAACGCGTGAAGCACGACCGCGAGAAGCGCCAGGGAGAACGCCGTCGCGCCCACGCCCCGCAGCCCCGAGAGCTCGGACCACCGGATCCCCTCGGTCGACAGCAGGCGCGTCGCGAGCTCCGGAAAGTTGCCGAGGACGTCGGGGTGCACGCGCCGCACGGTCTCCCACCAGCCGTAGTCGGGATTGGCCACCATCTTGTCGGCCGCCGGAGAATGGTCGAGCAGCGCGTGGAGCGTGTTGGAGATCGGCAGGATCACCGCCGCGGCCAGCATGAGCTGGATGAGCCAGAGCGCCAGGGCGAGATAGGGCTTGCTCAGCGAGCGCTTCAGCCCCCGGACGAAGCAGGCGGCCGCGCGCGGGCCGGCCCTCACCAGGCCACCGTCAGGAAGTCGAGCATGTTCTGGATCCAGAAGACCGTCCGCGAGGTCCAGCGGGTCGCGGCGCGCGGATCGCCGACGGGGCGGCGGCCGTTGTTGGTCCGATCGGCGTCGAGAAGGATCTTCTCCTCGGGATCGACGACGGCTTCGGTCAGGCGCGGCCCGTCCGCGACGCGGAAGCGCTTCCAGCGCGCCTCCCCGTCCCATTGCGAGCGCCAGGTCCGTCCCCCGGCGAATCGCAGCACGATCTCCACCGGCATCGCCACGTCGCCGCGGCGCACGACCGTCACGACGCTGCTCCAGCCGCCGGCCTTCGCGGCGTCGGGCGGCGGGCGCTCGACGAGCTTCCCATCCACCTCGAAGAGCCCCCGGGGCGGCTTCGCCGGATCGCTGAGCGCCTCCTCGACGGCGTAGTCGACGACGCCGGAGGAAAAGAACGTTCGGTCGAAGAACCAGCGCCAGTCCTGTCCGGTGGACTCGTTGACGGCGGCGAGGAAGTCTTTGGTGGTCGGATGCCGGAACCGCCAGCGGTCCGCATAGAGACGCAGGGCGCGATCCATGGCCGGCCGTCCGAGGAGCCGCTCCAGGGTCGCCAGCGTCAGCGCCGTCTTGGAGTAGACGTGGGCGGCGTACGACTTGCGGTCGCGGAACCTCCAGCCATCGGACCCCATTACGTCCCAGTTGGCGACCTCGAAGTACCGGCGATTGGGATCCAACGGGAAGTGGATGTCGATCCCGAGGGGCACGTGCAGCCCGAAGACCGAGAGCTCCACGCGGTTGTTGCCGTAGGCGGCCTGGAGGACGCGGTCGCACATGTAGGTGTTGAAGCCCTCGTCGAGCCAGGCCTCCTCGAACTCGTTCGAGGCGATCAGGCCGTACAGGAACTGGTGGCCCGCTTCATGGACCGTGACGCCTTCGGGCCGCTGCACGCTCGCCGGCGCGCTCCACGAAGTCCCCGCCGTGATCAGCGTCGGATACTCCATGCCCCCCGCCCCGCTGGCGCCCCAGGGCGGGTCCACGATGGTCAGCGTGCCGTAGGGATAGGGGCCGAGAACGCGGCCGTAGCCTGAGAGCGCCGCTTTGGCCGCCCCGAAGTGGCGCGCGGCCTGGCTGCGGTGCTCGGGCTGGAGCAGAAGGATCAGCCGGACGTCTCCGGTCCCGGCCTCCCGGAAGGTGTCCTCCAGCACGACGTAGGCCGGGTCCGCTGTCCACGCGAAGTCGTGGACGCCGTCCTGCCGGAAGCGGTAGAGGACGCGGCCCAGAGAGGTGTCCCGCTCGTCCACCAGGCGTCCCGTCGCGCCGACCTTTCCCTTGAACCGGGCCGGCACGTCGATCGAGACGTCGTAGTTTCCGAAGTCGGCGAAGAACTCGGTCGTCGCGTGGAACTGGTGGCAGTTCCAGCCCTTCTCCTCGAAGACGCCGAGCTTCGGAAACCACTGCGCGACGAAAAAGAAGTCCCCTTTGTATCCCGTGCGGACCGACACGCGCGGCAGCCGCGACAGGAAGTCCATCGACACCGCGAGGGTTTCGCCCGGCGGCACCGGTCTGGGCAGCAGGACCTCGGCGACGGTGCGGTCGTGGGGGTTCCCGTCGTCGGGGGATACGTAACGCAGCGAGGGGAGAAGGTCCGCTCCGTCGGACCCGGTCATCCGCTGGATCTCGATCGAGCCCCAGGAATCCGGGACCTTGCCGTCCCGCGTGCTCTTCGCGCGTCTCCCGGCGAAAAGTCGAGAGCGAATTGCGAAAGGCGTTCAGGTAGAGGTGGAAACGCAGCGTGTCGGCCGCCCGGGAAGTGGTGTTCTTCCAGGTCAGGACCTGCGTTCCCTCGATCGTCTTCTTCTCGGGATCGAGCCGGCAGGTGATCTGGTAGGAGGCGACGGGAGGCGGCAGCTCCTGTGCCGGCAGCCAGGACGGCGGCGCCGTTCCGAGAATGGCGAGCAGCAGGGTGCCGAAAGAAGTTCTCGAGGGCCGAGTCGGCCAGCAGCCTTTCATGAAGCGATGGTGAAGGACCCCAGCCGAGGCAATCGTCTGCTCTCGTCGGCGCGTCGAGCGCCGCTCAAACAGTGAGCGCTTTTGCCGGCCACATTGCGGGGACTGTAGCATGCGGCCGTGCCGAAGAAATCCGAGCCGCGGGAGGCGGTCGAGGCGCTCCGCAAGGAGATTCGACGCCACGAGCGTCTGTACTACGTCGAGAACCGGCCGGAGATCACGGATGCCGAGTTCGACCGGCTCCTGCGCGAGCTCATCGCTCTCGAGGCCGAGCATCCCGAGCTCGCCTCCCCCGATTCGCCGTCGCGACGGGTCGGCGGCGAACCGGCCGAGGGCTTCGAGACGGTCTCGCACGCGCAGCCCATGCTGTCGCTCGAGAACGCCTACTCCTGGGAGGAGGCGCAGGCCTGGCTCGCACGCGCGGCCCGGATCCTGGGCCGCGAGCCCCGGGATTTCGTGGCGGAGCTGAAGATCGACGGCCTCTCGATCTCGCTCCGCTACGAAGGAGGCGCCCTGCGGCGCGGAGCCACCCGCGGAGACGGCGCGCGCGGAGAGGACGTCACGCCGAACGTCCGGACGATCCGCACCGTCCCGCTCCAGATCGCCGAGGAGGGGCCGCTGGAGATTCGCGGTGAGGTCTACTACGCGAAGAAGGCCTTCGAGCGCGTCAACGCCGAGCGGGAAGCCGAGGGCGAGCCGCTCTTCGCGAACCCCCGCAACGCGGCCGCGGGCACGATGCGCCTGCTGGACTCGCGGATCACGTCGAAGAGGCGGCTGGACGCCTGGATCTACTCGATCGCGGAGACTTCGTCGCCGCCCGGGCGCCAGTCCGAGGCTCTCGAGCGGCTCGCGTCGCTCGGGTTTCCGGTCAACCCGCACTGGCGGCGGTGCGAGACCTTCGAGGACGTGCGGCGGTTCGTCGAGGAGTGGCGGGAGAAACGCCACGAGCTCGAGTTCGAGACCGACGGCGTCGTCATCAAACTGGACGACCGGGCGGCCCAGTCGGCGCTCGGCTCGACCGCCAAGTCGCCCCGCTGGGCGCTCGCCTACAAGTACCCGGCGGAGGAGGCGACGACCGTCGTCCGGGACATCGGCGTGAACGTCGGCCGCACCGGAACGCTGACGCCTGTCGCGCACTTCGATCCGGTTCTGCTGGCCGGGACGACCGTCAAGCGCGCCACCCTCCACAACTACGAGGACCTGGCGCGCAAGGACGTCCGGCTGGGCGACACGGTCGTCGTCGAGAAAGGCGGCGACGTCATCCCGAAGGTCGTCCGCGTGCTCCTGGAGAAGCGCCCCGAGGGCGCCCGGCCCTTCGCGATGCCGGAGAAGTGTCCGGTCTGCGGCGATCCGGTGGCGCGGGAAGAGGGCGAAGTCGCGACCCGCTGCGTGAATCCGGCCTGCCCGGCCGTCGTGCGGGAGGCGCTCCGGCACTTCTGCGGCCGCCGGGCGATGAACATCGAAGGTCTGGGGGAGAAGCTCATCGACCAGCTCGTCGCGGCCGGGCTCCTGACGGACGTGGCCTCGATCTACGACCTGAGGCCGGAGAACCTGGCGGAGCTCGAACGGTGGGGCGAGAAGTCGGCGTCGAACCTGGCCGCCGAGATCGAGAAGAGCAAGAAGAACGATCTCTCTCGCCTGCTCCTGGCGCTGGGGATCCGGCATGTCGGGGAGAAGGCGGGCAAAACCCTCTCCGGCCACTTCGGCTCGCTCGACGCGCTGGCGGCCGCGTTGCCCGAGGAGCTCGAGTCGGTCGAGGAGGTCGGGCCCAACACCGCGGCTGCGATCGCCGCCTGGTTTTCTCATCCGAAGCACCGCGAGCTCGTCGACAACCTCCGGCGCCATGGCGTCAACTTCGAGGGCGTGCGGACGGTGCGGCCGGCCGAGGGCCCTCTTGCCCGCAAGACCGTGGTGATCACGGGCACACTGCCGGGCGTGTCCCGGGAGGAGGCCGCCGAACGTCTCGACCGCGGCCGGCGCGAAGGTCTCCGGATCGATTTCGAAGAAGACCGACCTCGTGCTCGTGGGACAATCGGCAGGAACGAAGCTCGACAAGGCGAAGTCCCTGGGGATCCGGACCGTGACGTGGGAAGAGCTCCAGGGCCTGCTCGAGAAGGAGTGAGTCTCACATGCCGACGAAAGTCATCGTCTTCTGCCCGATGCTCGAATACAAGAACAAGCCGGCCACCCTGATGACCGTCTCGGCGAGCGGGTACTACGAGTGCCGCGTGGACATGGCCGCCGGCAACCACACGGTGTATCTCCCGATCGGGCAGACCGCCCTGATCTTTCAGGAGGCCAACGTCATCGGCACGATCCCGCCGGACGTCGAGAGGTACGGGTAGAGACCAGCGGGCGCCCAACCTCTCGCCGTCGTTGCCGCACCCTCGCGTCATCCTGAGCGAAGCGAAGGATCCCGGACTCGACACGCGAGACTCTCGTACAAGTTCGGGATGAACGCCGTGCTGTCGCACGGCGTTGCCTACTGCCGCGGGTCTGCCTCTGGTGGTCGGCTATTTCGTCGCTGCGCTCCTCAGGATGACGAGCGGGGGCTTCGCTTTGCGAAGCCCCGCTCGTCACTTTTTCTTGCTGGTCTTGCGCTCGGGTTTGCTCTTTCTCTTGAGGTCCGCGCCGTGAGCCCGCTCGTACGTCTGGATGTCCTTGAATCGTCCCTGGGAATCGCGGACCGCGTAGAGCTTCTTCCCGGAAACGCTGCGGTGAGTCGTGCGCTGAGCCATCAGGTTCCTCCTTCTTCTGTCGGACGTTCCTTGCGTGCGAAGGCTATGCCATTGGGGGAAACAGCGATAGGAGGCTCCAGAGGTCCGGCACTCGCTCGACCGGACCGGCCGCCGGGCCCTCGCCTATGAGGATCGGCCTCATTCCGGCGCCTGCCGCCCCCACGACGTCGATCTCGTAGATGTCGCCGACGTAGGCGCAGGCCGACGGATCGAGCGCCAGTCGTTCGGCCGCTGCCCGGAAAATCCGCGGATCGGGCTTCTCCATGCCCACTTCGGCCGAGTCCACGACGAACTCGAGGTGGGACAGGAGACCCGCGGTCTCCAGCAGTCCCCGGACCCGCCCATCGGCGTTGGAAATGCACGCCACCCGATACCCTCGCCCGCGCAGAACTTCGAGCGTTTCGGACGCCCGGTCCGCGCCTCGGGACCAGATGTTCGCGCGACGATGCTCCCCGACGAGCTTTCCGGCCGCTTCGCGCCTCGGCGGCCCGGGCGCCACCCCGATACCCGACAACAACGTGTCGAAGTAGAGAGGTATCCGCTCGGCGTCGGTCGACCCCGGCTTCTCGAGGACCAGGGCCCTCACGGCCCCGACCGCGTTCGCCTCCGCCGCCCGGAAGACGGCCGCGTCCCAGCCGACCCCGGCCGCCTCGCAGACCCGCTCGCCGTCGACGTGGATGAGAGTGCCGCCGGCGTCGAAGAGAACCGCCCGAATGTCCTTCATGCGAGCCGGGCGCGCACGACGGCTTCCAGCTCGTCGGCGATCGCCTTGACCTCGGCGGCGTCGGGCCCTTCGACGAGGATGCGGAGGAGCGGCTCGGTGCCCGAGTATCGCAGGAAGACGCGCCCTCGCCCGCGGAGCGCATTCTCGGCCTTCGCGACCGCCTCCAGGATCTCCGGCGCCTCCTCGAGCGGCACGCGGCGCGCCAGGCGGACGTTGCGCAGTGTCTGGGGCATCTTGTCGAGGCTGGCGAGCTCCGAGAGCCGGCGCCCGCTGCGCCGGACGATCGCCGAGACGAGGAGCGCCGTCAGGATGCCGTCCCCCGCCGGGGAGAGCGGGGCCAGCAGGATGTGCCCCGAGGTCTCGCCCCCGAGCACCGCGCCGGTGTCGTCCATCATCTTCGCCACGTTGCGGTCGCCCACGGCGGCGCGGCGAAACGCGATGCCCTCGCGCAGGAGCGCCGCCTCCAGGCCGAAGTTGGACATCACGGTTCCGATGACGCCGCCGCTCGTCAGCAGCCCGTTGCGCTTCCAGTCCATCGCCACGATCCAGAGGACGTCGTCCCCGTCGAGGACGCGCCCGTTCTCGTCGGCGAAGATCGACCGGTCGGCGTCCCCGTCGAAGGCGACGCCGAGCGCGGCGCCCGCCTCGCGCGTGGCGCGCGCCATACCCTCGGGATGAAGCGCTCCCGAGCCGGAGTTGATGTTGCGGCCGTCGGGGGCGTCGTGGATCGCCGTGACACGGGCGCCCGCCCGGTGGAACGCCTTCGGGCCGATCTGAAAGGCGGCGCCGTTTCCGGCGTCCATCAGGATCGGAAAGCCATCCAGCGCTTCGGGCACGCTGGCCCTCAGACGCGAGACGTAGGTCGCGATGAGACCCGGGTCCGGATCCGGCGGCGCCGGCGTGACGACGGTCTCGGGGTGCTCGCGCGCTTCCAGGATTTTCTTCTCGAGGTGCGCCTCTTCTTCATCGGGCCACTTCCGGCCGTCGGGCCCGAAGATCTTGACGCCGTTATCCTCGAAGGGGTTGTGAGACGCCGAGACGGCGACGCCGGCGAGCGCCCCGATCTCGAGCACCAGTTCGGCGACGCCGGGTGTCGTGATGATGCCGGCCGAGGCGACCCCGCAGCCGCCCTCGCGCAGGCCCTGGGCCAGATCCGCCACGATCCGCGGCGTGGACTCCCGCGTGTCGCCGCCCAGCACGACCCGGCCTCCCCGGGCGCGCTCACAGAGCCGCCGGGCGAGCTCGCGCCCGAGAAGCCTCACCGACGCCGGGTCGAGAGGGTAGTCCCCCGCCTTGCCGCGCAGCCCGTCCGTGCCGAAGAGTCTCAAGTGCCTGCCTTCCTGCGCGGCCGGACGGTGGGCGCCGGCGTCGGCGCCGGGCGTATCCGCACGCGCACGGTGACGATCTGTCCCTGCCGCACCCGGACCCCGGGCGCCTGCGGAGAAACGGTGGTCGCGACGGAGAAGGACGTGTCCCGTCCCTCGATGGAGATCGGATCGGTCCGGACCTGGGTCATCCGCGCGACGGTCCCCGCGGGCCCCAGGATGCGGACGTTCCTCGGCTCCGCGACCGCGCTTTCGACCAGAGTTCCGGGCGCCGGGCTCCCCGTGATGTCGGGAAGAATCGGAAGCGTCTTCTCCTGCAACGCCGTCGAGCACGATGCGGATCTCGCCCGGAGAGATCGCGATGACCTCGACCTGATCGGGCACGTTGATGTCGGCGGGCTCCAGCGGATACCGCCTCTCGCCGGGCGTGGCGTCCGCCAGGTCCACGACGGCCTCGAGCTTGCCGGGCTCGAGCTGGCGGAGCGGCGTGAAGGGCCCCCGCACCCGGACGTCGACGGCGTCCGGAACCGGGGAGACGATCATCGTGCCGCGGGGCACGTTCACGACCGACAGCGGAATCCGGTAGCTCCGCTCCGAGATGCGCTCGCGGCGCTCTCCCGACAGGGCGAACCACGTGACGGCGGCGATCACCAGGGCCGTGAGCTTGGTCCCGAGGTTGCGGAAGAGGATGCGCGAGATGTCCATCAGCGTCCTGGCCTCACCGTTGCGCCGCGAACTCGCGCAGCAGAAGGTCGCGCAGCGACTTGGCGTCGAGGTCTTCCTGCAGCTCCCCGTCGCGGGCGAGGGAGATCGTGCCACGCTCCTCCGAGACGAGCAGCGCCATGGCGTCGGTCTCCTCCGTGATGCCGATGGCCGCGCGGTGCCGCGTCCCGAAGCGCTTGGGGAGCCCTTCCTTGAGCGAGAGCGGCAGGAAGCTCGCGGCGGCCGCGATGCGGTCCCCGGAAATGATGACGGCCCCGTCGTGGAGGGGCGTGCCCGGAGCGAAGAGCGTCACGAGCAGCTCGTACGACACGACGGCGTCGACCGGAGACCCGTTCTCGATGTACGTCTTGAGGCCCTCCCGCCGCTCCAGGACGATCAGCGCGCCCACGCGCCGGGCCGAGAGGGACGTGACCGCGAGCACGATCTCCGAGATCGCCTCCTCGGCGTGATAACCCGAGAAGAGCGCGAAGAAGGGCGTGCGCCCGAACACCGCCAGGGCGCGCCGCAGCTCGTGGGAGAACAGCACGATCACGGCGAAGGGGACGTAGAAGATCAGCGCCTTGAGAATCGTCGTCAGCGCCACGAGCTTGAACAGGAGAGCGGCCCCGTAGACCACGAAGATCGCCAGGAGACCCAGGGCCATCTGGACGGCGCGGGTGCCGCGGATCAGACGCAGCAGCGCGTAGGTGATGATGGCGACGATCAGGATGTCGAGGGCGTCCCGCCAGCTGAAGTTCAGGTGGCCGAGCGAGCCGAAGCGGGCGGTGAGGGCGTCGATCACGAAGCAGGTGTCCCGGCCGGAGCCGGCGCCGAAATCGGCGCTCGGCCGATCGACTGCGACATCCGCAGAAAACGAGCCGAGGCGGCGACGTCGTGGACGCGCAGGATCACGGCTCCCGACCGGGCCGCGGCGCCGAGGGCGGCGAGCGACCCCGGCAGCCGGTCCTCGACGGGGGAGTCCTCCGCGACGCCGGAGAAGCGGCGGACGAAGCCCTTGCGGGACGCCCCGACGGCGATCGGCAGGCCGAGGGACCGCAGGGCCGCCAGGTGCCGCAACAGGAGGAGATTGCCTTCCAGGCTCTTGCCGAATCCCAGGCCGGGGTCCAGGGCGACCGCGTCGCGCGGGACGCCGGCTTCGAACGCGCGCGCGGCCGCCGCGGCGAGGACGGAGGCCACGTCGGCGACGGGATGGTCGTAATGCAGGTCGTCCTGCATCGTCCGCGGGTCCGTCCCCTTCATGTGCATCAGGATAGCGCCGGCGCCGGTCTCGGCGATCGTGACGGCCATGGCGGGGTCGAAGCGACCACCGGTCACGTCGTTGACCAGATCCGCTCCGGCCGCGACGGCTTCCCGGGCCACGGCGGACTTGCGCGTGTCGATCGAGATCGGGGCCTCCGTGCGCGCGCGAATTCCCGCCACGACCGGGACGACGCGTGCGATCTCTTCCTCCGCCGACAGTTCGCGCGCGGCGCCGTAGCTCTTCGGCCGGGTGGATTCGCCCCCCACGTCCACGATCGCGGCTCCCTCCTCGAGCAGGCGCAGGGCGCCTTCGATCGCCCGATCCCGGTCGAAATAGAGCCCGCCGTCGGAGAAGGAGTCGGGCGTCACGTTGACCACGCCCATCAGCACGGGCCCGTTCGAGAGGTCGAGGCTCCGGCCGTGGGCGAGCCGGAGCCGCGTCGGCCTGGCGGCGGTTCGCGCGAAGGCGGCCTCGGCCCTCTCGCGCAGAGAGGCGGGCATGGCCTTGAGCGTCTCGGCGCGCTTGCTCCGCGAGATCACGACCGGCCGGGACGCCGACCCCTCGAAGCGCACGACGTCCACCGGGAAGTCCGACGGCGGAAACGTGGCCGTCCGAAACCCGTCCCAGGAGCAGATCTCGCGAAGCATTTCCGCGTCGGCGGCAGGCAAGACGAGATCGGCGGGCAGGCTCACCGGCCGAGTCTAACGTGGGGTCAGGTCTGTGAAAGTGTGAGTTTAGGCGACTCGAAAGATCGTGGCGCGCGCGAACCGCTCGCGCCTGGAGCGGCCGTCAAAGTCACATTTTCACAGACCTGACCCCGCGCCTAGACTCCTTCGTCCGCCGTGGGTCCGTAGATCGGGGGCAGCGGCACGTCGTTCTGCCGGAGGTAGACGGTGAGCTGGCCGCGGTGGTGGATGAGGTGATTGAGCAGGACGCGGCGCAGCAGCGACTTCCGCTTGTGGCGGAAGAAAACCTCTCCGTCGGGGCGGAGGACGGTGAACTCCTGCCGCATCTCGTCGTCGGTCTTCCGTTCGATGGCGGCGCGGCTCCCGGCGACGTTCTCGTCGAAGCGCGCGACAAACTCCGACGCTGATTTCAGGGGCGGGGCCTTTTCGCTGCCGACCTGGAAGCTCGCGCCCTCGAACCGGGTGCCCCAGCGCGGCAGCTCGGTTACGTGCGTGGCGAGCTGCCCGAGGCTCATCGACTTCGGGTGCGGCTTCCAGTCGAGCCGGTCGGCGGGGACCCGCTCGAGGAGCCGCCGCGTCGCCGCCATCTCGGCGTCGAACTCGGGGAGGAAGGACTCGGCGATGGCCATGACGCCCGACTCGCCCGGGGGAGAGCCGTCGGCCTACGCCGGCTCCGGCACGAGCGGCCCGATGTTCCCGTCGGCGATCTCGGGCGTGCCGCCGGGCAGGATCGGGGGCTTGGGCGGGCCGGTCTTGCGGAGCTTGGAGACGTCGGTGCCCGATTCCTCCGCGATGATCTGGAGCACTTCGTCGCCGTCGAGCACTTCCTTCTCGAGGAGCGTGCGCGCGAGACGGTGCATCGCCTTCTCGTTCTCGAAGATGAGCCTTTGCGCCCGGTCGTACGCGGAGGTGACGATCCGCTTGACCTCGGCGTCGATCTGGTTGGCCGTGGACTCGGAGTAATCCTGCGTCCGCCCGAAGTCGCGGCCGAGGAAGATCTCCTGCTCGGGCCGGCCGAAGGTCAGCGGGCCCATCTCGCTCATTCCCCACTCGCAGACCATCTTCCGCGCCATGTCCGTGGCCCGCTCGATGTCGTTGCCGGCGCCGGTGGTCATGTGGCCGAGGAACTTCTCTTCGGCGATGCGTCCGCCCATCATCACCGTGATCATCGCCTCGAGGTATTCCTTCGTGTGCGAGTACTTGTCCTCCGAGGGCAGCTGCATCGTCACGCCGAGGGCCCGGCCGCGCGGGATGATCGTGACCTTGTGAACCGGGTCGGCGTCGGGCAGGAGGGCCGCCACCAGCGCGTGCCCGCCCTCGTGGTACGCCGTGTTCTTCTTCTCTTCCTCGGTCATGATCATGGACTTGCGCTCGGGGCCCATCATGACCTTGTCCTTGGCGTACTCGAAGTCGATCATCTCGACTTTCTTCTTGTTGAACCGCGCCGCGTTCAAGGCCGCCTCGTTGACGAGGTTCGCCAGGTCGGCGCCGGAGAATCCGGGCGTGCCGCGCGCGATGACCATCAGCTCCACGTTCTCGGAAAGCGGCGTGTTGCGGGTGTGCACCTTCAGGATCTGCTCGCGGCCGCGCAGGTCGGGCCGGTCGACGACCACCCGGCGGTCGAACCGGCCGGGCCGAAGCAGGGCGGGGTCGAGCACGTCGGGCCGGTTCGTGGCGGCGACGAGGATCACGCCCTCGTTGGTGTCGAAGCCGTCCATCTCGACGAGCAGCGCGTTCAACGTCTGCTCGCGCTCGTCGTGTCCGCCGCCGAGCCCCGCGCCGCGGTGCCGGCCGACCGCGTCGATCTCGTCGATGAAGATGATGCAGGGCGCGTTCTTCTTGCCCTGCTCGAACAGGTCGCGCACGCGCGAGGCGCCCACGCCGACGAACATCTCGACGAAGTCCGAGCCCGAGATCGTGAAGAAGGGAACGTTGGCCTCGCCGGCGACGGCCCTCGCGAGAAGGGTCTTGCCCGTTCCGGGCGAGCCGATCAGGAGCACGCCCTTGGGGATCTTTCCGCCCAGCTTCTGGAACTTCGCCGGGTCCTTCAGGAACTCGATGATCTCCTGGAGCTCGACCTTGGCCTCTTCGACGCCGGCCACGTCCTTGAACGTGACCTTCTTCTGCGTCGGCGTCAGCAGCTTCGCCCGCGACTTGCCGAAGGAGAGGGCCTTGTTCCCCCCGGCCTGCATCTGCCGCATGATCACGAACCAGATCGCGACCAGAAGGATGAGGGGCCCGTACATGACCAGCGCCGAGACGAGGGACGAGTCCTTCGTGGGCGCGATGACGATGTCGACGTTTTTCGCCCGCAGGTCCTTGACGAGGTCCGGGTACTCCGCCGCGTAGGTCCGGAAGCGCGGCTCCCGCTTCCCGGCCGAGGGCGCGAACTGCCCGGTGATCTCCTCGCCCCGGATCTTCACGGACTGCACGTGGCCCTGATTCACCTGGTCCAGGAACTGGGAGAACGTGACTTCCTCGACGGCGGTGGCGCCGGTCTTGAAAACGTTCCACGCGAGGATGATCAGCACCAGGATGACCATCCAGAGCAGCAGGTTCTTGATCGTGGCGTTCAAGGGGTTTTCTCCTTCCGGGGACACCTTCGGACGACCAGCATAACGGACTCTCCGTCAGATTTAATCCTCGACGACCTCGTGGATGTCGGGCAGGTGGGCATGCAGCCCCTCGTACTCCATCCCGTAGCCTGCGTAGAGGCCCCCGGCCTCGCTCGAGAAGAGCGAAAAGTCGACCGACACGGCGGTCTTGCGGTCCAGGGGCTTGTCCACGATCGCGGCCAGCCGGAGCGAGGACGCGCCCTCGCCCCGCATGTTGTCCATCAGATAGGTCTCGATCACGCCCGTATGCACGACGTCCTTGAGCAGCAGCACGTGCTTGCCCGCGACCGTGAACCCCGTCGTGAAGTCGATCTGGAGGACGTCGTTGGCGCCCTCGGCGCGGCGCACGTGCAGGTACTCGCAGGAAAACGGCCCCGCGATCCGCCGCGCCAGGTCCGCCATGAAGAAGGCCGAGCCCTTGAGGATCGAGACGACGAGGAGAGGGCGTTCCCGAAGGTCCCGAGCGACGGCCCCCGCGACGGCCTCGACCCGCGAGGCGATGAGCTGCGCGTCGAAGCGGCGCTCGAGTCTCACAGAGGGATCTCCCCCCGGTCCCGCCGCGTCGGGGTGCGGCTGGCGAGATCGTACATCCGGCGGCCCGGAGGGCAGGGCCGGGGCCGCACCGCCAGGGCCCGGCCGCGGCGCTCGAAGCGGATGGCCCGACCGGCTTCGAAGCGGAAATCAGAGCCCGAAGCCAGGAGCGCGACGACCTGCTCGCGCTCCCGTCCGGTCATGGGGGGCCGGCCCGGACGGGCGAAAGGCGAAGCCAGGCGGTCGATCGCCAGGCGGCGCAGCTCCTCGGAGCACTCCGCGAGGACCGCCGCGTCGGCCGCCGAAGATTCGAGACCGAATCGCAGGCAGGGCGCGACCCGCTCGGAGAACTCCCGATCGAGCCGGTCCCGCTCTTCGATCAGACGGTCCAGCTCGACCCCGGCCGTCCGGCGCGCCGCGTCGGAAGCGCCCGCCAGTCCGCGTCGAATCCGGTTCCGGTCGAGCGCGAGGTCCCCGTTGGACGAGTCGCGCCGGAATCCGAGTCCGCGGCAGGCGAGGTCGTCGAGAATCTCGGAGCGCGTCACGGCCAGGAGCGGGCGCACGACTCCGTCGGATCGGCGCGGACGAGGTCCGGCGAGGCGGGACAGCCCCCCACGGCGCTCGCGGGCCATCAGGTGGGATTCGATCGCGTCGTCCCGCTGGTGAGCGGTGGCGACGAGCGTCGCGCCCGCTTCGCGCGCCATTTCCAGGAGGGCCTCGTAGCGGACGTGCCGGGCCGCCGCCTCCGGAGACAGCCGGAGCGACCGGGCGGCTTCCCGGGCGTCGCGGCGGCGGAAGGCGAAGGGGAGCCCGAGGCGCCGGGCACTCTCGGCGACGAAGGCCAGGTCCCGGTCCGCTTCCCTCTGACGGAGACAGTGATGGACGTGGCCGACCGCGAGTTCCCAACCCGTCGTCCCGGCGACCTCCGCCGCCCCGTGGAGGAGTGCCGTCGAGTCGGCTCCTCCCGACACGGCCAGGAGAACGCTCGCCCCGGGGGGGATCAACCCGGAGTCGGCGGCCCCGGCGAGGGCGGCGGTCACGGACGGCATAGGCCCGATGGTACGGCCTTTTGGTCCGAGTTTTGCGCTCGAGAGGGAGGTTGCGCCGAATGGCGCCGGAGGACCATCCATGAGATTTCGACTGGCGACCGCTCTTCTGACCGCCTCACTGACTTTGCCCGCCCGACTGCCCGCCGAGGTCGTCGGCGTGCGGCACGCCGAGGGCCTGGTCCACGGCTTCCTCGCCTTGCGGACTCTGGAGGGAGAGACCATCGCCATTGGCGACCTGATCCAGACGACGAAGGGCAATCGCGTGACGACGCGGCTCGTCTTCCACTTCGAGGACGGCTCGCTCCACGACGAGACCGTCGTCTTCTCCCAGCGGGGGACCTTCCGGCTCGTCAGCGATCATCTCGTCCAGAAGGGGCCGTCTTTTCCCAAGCCGATGGACGTCCTCGTCAACGGCAGGACCGGCGAGATCACCGTCCGATACAAGGACGACGGCCAGGAAAAGATCATCTCGGAGCGCCTCGAGCTGCCTTCCGACACGTCCAACGGAATGCTCCTGGCGTTGCTCAAGAACATCCGCCCGGAAACGGCGCGCACGACCCTCTCGATGGTGGCCGCCACGCCCAAGCCGCGGCTGGTCAAGCTCATCGTCACTCCGGCCGGCGAGGACCCGCTCTCCATCGGGGGCTCCCCGCGCAAGGCCACGCACTACGTCGTGAAGATCGAGATCGGCGGCCTCGCCGGGGTCGTCGCGCCGCTGGTGGGCAAGCAGCCCGAGGACACCCACGTCTGGATCATGGGGGGCACGGCCCCGGCCTTCGTGCGGTCGGAGGGGCAGCTCTACCAGGGCGGCCCCGTCTGGCGGATCGATCTTCTGTCCCCGACCTGGCCGAAGACCTCGCCCACGCCGACGCCCTGAAGACCTCGCCCGCTCGGGCGTTCTACGAAACCTTTCGTGGTCCGGGGCGTCTTGTGCGCATGCGAATCTCCGCGGCCGTCCTCGCGCTGGGTCTCTGTGTCTCGCGGTTGGGCGCTCAAACGCTCACGCCACACGACATCAGCCAGATCCGGCTGGCCAGCGACGTGCAGCTCTCGCCCGACGGCTCGGAGCCTCGCGTTCGTCGTGGCCGAGCCGGCCGCGTCGGCGCGGGAGACGCGGCGCTCGGGCATCTGGACGATCGGCCACTCGGGGCAGCGAAGCTCCGCGCCTGCTGATCTCGGGCGGCGACGACAACTCACCCCGCTGGTCGCCGGATGGGAAATGGCTGGCGTTTCTCTCCACTCGCGGAGAGGGCTCGCCGGGCGCAGGGGGAGCGACCAGCCAGATCTACCGCGTTGGCGTTGCGTCCGGCTCCGGCGCAGCCGGAGCGCCGGAGCGTTTGAGCTCCGTTTCCGGGGAGGTGGACGACTTCGCCTGGTCTCCCGACGGCCGGTTCATCGCCTTTACCGCGCGTCCGCCGGGCGTCGAGGAAGATCCGATCGTCGTCGGCCTTAACGCGCAGCCTACCCGGCTCGGGATCCTGAACGTCGCGGAGCGCACGACATCACTGCTGACCGGAGACGGGCTCGACGTTCAGGCGCTGGCCTGGTCCCCGGACGGGAGCGAGATCGCGCTCGTCGCCGCGCCCGGTCCCCGGCCCGAGGACCAGATCCGGCTCAGTCTCATCGTGGTGAGCCGGAGCACGGGTGCGGTCGTCCGCCGCTTGAGCGAGAACGTCGGCATGGCCGGCGGGCTTCGATGGTCGCCCGACGGCCGTCTCATCACGTTTTTCGAGTGCCCCCCGGCGCGTGCATTTGGTTCCTGGCTGGCCGTGGTCCCGGCGGCGGGCGGGCCCGTCCGGCCGATCTGGAAGGACCGCGCCTCTTCGACCCTGCGCACCGAGTGGGCGGCGGACTCCCGGCGCCTGATCCTCCTGACCGTCGAGGGGACGTCCCAGGTGCTCCGGGATCTCGATCTGGAGAGCGGTCGGGAAAAGCACGTGGCGGACGTCGTCGCCTCCCAGGCGGAGTTTGGTTTCTCGACCGATGGGACGACGACCGTTTTCCTCGGCCAGACCCCCCGCTCGCCCACCGACATCTGGTGGATCGCCTCGGGCCAGCCCGCCCGCCGGCTGACGGATCTGAATCCGCAGACGCGAGGCTGGCGTCCGGGCTCGGTGCAAAGCGTGCGATGGAAGAACTCGAAGGACGGCCTCGAGCGCCAGGGAATCCTGATCACTCCTCCCGACTACGAATCCGGCCGGGCGTATCCGACGGTCGTCGCGACGCACCCGGGCGACTTGCCCTGGTGGTCGGGTTGGGTGGCGACCTGGTGGGCGTGGGGCCAGCTCCTCGCGTCCCGGGGTTACGTCGTCTTTCTCCCCAACACGCGGGGCGTCACCGGCGAGGGCTGGAAGATGAACGCGACCATCGGCGATTGGGGCGGGATGGCCTACCAGGACCTGATGGACGGAGTCGACACGCTCGTCGCGCGCGGGATCGCCGATCCGGAGCGCCTCGGGATCGGCGGATGGAGCAACGGCGGGTTCATGACGGAATGGACGATCACCCATACGACGCGGTTCCGGGCGGCGGTCGCTCTCGCGGGGCATTCCGATTTTTTCAGCCTCTACGGCACGTCCTACGGCCGTGTCCCGCTGCAGATCGCGCTCGGAGATCCGTACGTCGAACCGCACCGTCTACGACGAGCACTCGCCGATCCACTTCGTGCGCAACTGTCGGACGCCGACCCTGATTCTCCACGGCGCAAACGACGCCGGCGTGCCCGTGGGCCAGGGTCACGAGTTCTTTACCGCGCTCCAGAAGCTGGGGGTCGAGTCGGAGATGGTCGTCTATCCGCGGGAAGGCCACTCCATCCGCGAGCGCGGGCACCAGGAGGACCTCCAGAATCGGGTGCTCGCCTGGTTCGACCGCCACCTCAAAGGCGCGACACCGACGCCCTGAGGTCGCCGGTCTAGCTCGCGGCGGCGACGAGCTTCTGGAACCTCGGGTTCTTCCGGAGCGGATCGAAGTTCGGGTCGATCTTCAGCCAGCCCGGCGAAAGCAGGCTGGGGATCTTCAAGAGCGCTTCGAGCTCATCGAGCGCCTTCTCGGGCTCGCCGGCGATTGTGTAGATCCGCGCGAGCTGGTGCCGGAAATAGGGTCCGCCCTGGGCATCCCGGGACACCGGAAAAAGCTCCACGGCGCGCCGGCCCTCCCGGATGGCTTCTTCCTTCCTTCCGAGGTAGGCGAGCGCGAGTCCGAGGACGGCGTGCCGTCCGGCGTCCTGCGGCCCCGTCCGAAGCTGTTCCTCGACGACCTTTCGCGCCTCCTCGGCGTGGAGCCTGAGGTTCTTCGCGTCCCCCCTCAAGGAATAGGCCTGTGCGAAGACGATCGCCCTCACGCCCGGGTCGTTGTCGAAGGCCGCCGGGGTCAGTGTCAGCAGCAGCTCGAGCCGCGGCTCGTCGAGGAGCCAGACGAGGTCCGAATATATCGCCAGGTAAGAGGCGAGCGCCGCAGGCTCGACCTCCGCGGGCACGGCGTCGACGACGGCCCGGGCTCCGGCCAGGTCGCCCTGGGCGAGGAACGTCATGGCCTTCCACTCGACGAGACTCAGGTTGGCGGGGGCGAGGGCGAGGCCCCGGTCGAGTGCCTCGCGGGCCTTGGGGTAACGCCGCAAAAGCGAACAGCGTTGCGCCCAGCTGTTCCTGGATCGCGGCATCTCGCGGATCGAGGCGCTCGGCTTGCTGCAGATGAGCCATCGACGCATCCCAGCGGCCGAGACTCGCCTCGACGATAGCCGCCGAGAAGATGGAGCGTGCGTCGCCGGGCGCAAGGAGTCGTGCCCTGGTTTGCAGCTCCAGCGCGCGGTTGAGGTCGTGGACGACGAGGGCCTCGTAGTTTCCCAGCGCGAGGTACCCCTCCGGGCGATTCGGGGCCAGCGCGATGGCCTTCTCCGCCGCCTGCCGGGTGACCTCCGCCAGCTCGGCCGTGGGAAGGGTGGAGCTGTAGAGGAACGCGTTGGATCGCCCGATGCTCGCCCAGGCCAGCGCAAAGTCCGGATCGAGCGTCACGGCCTCCTGATAGAAGGCGAGCATCTTCCGAAGGTTGGCGGGATCTGTCCCCTTCGTGTTCAGGACCTCCTCTCCCTTGAGGAACGCGTCGTAGGCGGCGAGACTCCGGGTGGGCCTTTCGGCGAGTCGCTTCTCCTCGCCCTCCCCGAGCGCCGCGCCCAGAGCCTGAGCCACCCGCGAAGCGATGTCCGACTGCACCTGGAAAACGTCCGTGAGCGCCGCGTCGAACGGTTGCTGCCACTTCGACGTGGGAGCCCCGGAGCCCGTCACCTCGATGAGCTCCGGACTGACCTGCACCCGACTCGTCCCGGGGGCTTTTTGCCAGCGCACGGTCGCCGTCAGGAGGTACCCCACGTCCAGCTCCCGGGCGATCTGGTTCGGCGTCTTCGACGTCTTCTTGTAGGGCGTCGAACTGCCGCGGGCGATCACCTGAAAGTTCCGGCAGCGAGGTCAGTTTGCCGCGAACCGCGTCCGCGATGCCGTCCGCGAAGTAGTCGTCCTCCGGAGCGCCCAGGTTCTCGAAAGGCAGCACAGCCACCCGCTTGACGCCCCTCGGCCCGTTGTTTCGGTCTTTTGAGGCCGCCGCTTGGAGCAGGACGCCCGCGGCGGCGAGGACGACGAGGGCCGCAGCAACGGCGAGAAGCTTTCTTCTGTGGCGGTTTCACGGCGGACTCGGGGCCGCTCGTTGACGACGGGTGCGGAAGCTCCTCCAGAGCGAACTCGATGTCCCGCGCCGACTGGAAGCGCCGGTCCCGGTCCTTCTCCAGGCAGTGCCGGACGATCCGGTCGAGAGCGGGCGGGATGTTTCTTCCCGAAGCCGACAGCTCCGGCGGCTCCTCCTTCAGGATCGCCGCCATCGTGTCGCTTGCCGTGTCCCTCCGGAACGCCTTCTTGCCCGAGAGCAGCTCGTACAGGATCGCCCCGAACGAGAAGAGGTCCGAGCGGTGATCGACGGGAAGCCCCCGCACCTGCTCGGGCGACATGTAGCCCACCGTGCCCATCACCGTCCCGGGCTCCGTGTGACGGGAAGCCGTCGCCGCGCCCGTCTTCTTCCCGGGGCCGCGGCCTCGACTCGCTTCGCCAGGCCGAAGTCGAGGATCTTGAGGTGGCCGTCTTTCGTGACGAACAGGTTGTCGGGCTTCAGGTCCCGGTGGACGACGCCCTTCTCATGGGCGGCGGAGAGACCCTTCGCGATCTGGATCGCGTAGTCGACCGGCCTGCCGGGGCGAGATCGGCCCCGCTTCGAGCCTTCCGCCGAGAGTCTCTCCTTCCAGAAGCTCCATCACCGCGTACGAGACGCCCTCGTGGGTTCCGAAGTCGAAGATCGCGAGGATGTTCGGATGGGACAGCGCCGCGACCGCCCTGGCCTCGCGCCCGAACCGCGCCAGCCGTCGGGGTCGCTGGCGACCGATGCCGGGAGCACCTTGATCGCGACGTCCCGCTCGAGGTTCGTGTCCCGCGCCCGGTAGACCTCGCCCATCCCGCCCGCGCCGAGCGGCGCGAGGATCTCGTAGGGGCCGAGCCGTGTGCCGGCGGGAAGGGTCATGAGCGGCTCAATTCGCGACGACGCTCATCGCCCGAAAGTATATCGGGGCGCGGCGGTCAGAGGCTGGAGTCGAAAACGCCGGCCGCCCGCTCGGCCACCCGCTGCCACAGCGGGCGATGCTGCCATTCTCCGGGATCGACGGCCCGGGCGCCGGTCAGGTCCCGCTCGAACATCTCCCGCATGCCGGTTCCCGTGACGGTATCGACGACGAGAAGGTTGAGCTCGTAGTTGCGGTGCATCGAGAGCGGATCGAGGTTGCTCGACCCCACGAGAGTGACCTCGCCGTCCACGACCGCCGTCTTGGCGTGGACCATCGCGCCGGCCCACTCGTAGATTCGGGCGCCCGCGTCCAGGAGGGGCTGGTAAATGCGGCGCGCCGCGGCGCCTGCGAGCGGATGATTGTTGCGGCCCGGCAGCAGGAGCCGCACGGCGACGCCCCGCCGCGCCGCCGCCTCGAAGGACGCGAGCACCCGCCTCGGCGCGACGAGATAGGCATCGGTGATCTCGAGGGTGTGCCGGGCTCGATTCGCCAGCCATTCGTACACGTTCGCCACGCGGCCGAGATCGGGGCGATCGGCCACCACGACCCCCAGCGGCGGCACCGTCGGCGGCGCCGGGTCCACAGCCGCGCGCGTCGAGGCCGCCCCGGCGAGCTCCCACATCGTTTCGAACGCCGCCTCGACGTCTCCGGCCAACGGCCCCTGGACCAGGAGCGCGGTGTCGCGCCAGTTGCCGCCGCCCGCCGCCGTTGCCGCCCAGTCGTCGCTGATGCAAAGGCCGCCGACCACGGCGCTGGATCCGTCGACCGCGAGCGTCTTGCGATGGTCCCGGTGGCGGAGCCGGAGCCAGCTCCACGGCGCCACCGGCGAGAGCGGCCGAAATGGGCGCGCCAGGACACCGTCACGCCGCAGCACCCCCGCGATCGAGCCCCCGCGCACCATCAGCGTGCCGATCGGGTCGTAAAGCACGCGGACGTCGACGCCTCGCCGGGCCGCCGCCGAGAGGGCGGCCGCGAAGCGCCGTCCCGTTGCATCGCCTGCGAAGATGAAGTTCTCGAAACGGACGCGGCGGCGAGCACCCTCGATGAGCGCGATCATTGCGGGGAACGCGGCCGAGCCGTCGCGGAGGATCCGGACATCCGGCAGGGACCGGCCCGGCGCGCCGGCGAGGCGCGACAACTCCGCGGTTGCTGCCGGGGAAAGAAAGGCCTGCGGGGCGCTCTCCGAAGTTGTCCCGCTCACTTTGCCGCGAAGTGTAGCGTCTTCACACTCGGCCGCCCGCTCCACGAGAGGAGGACGCGGCTGTCACCTTCGCTCAGTCGTCGCCACTTCCGGGCGGCCAGGAACGAGGTGGCTTCCACGGTACACCCTTCGTCGAGGCCTCGACGTTCACCTCTCCGGCGGGGAGGAGTCGTCAAGGCGACTCTGGCCACCGTGGTCTTCGCGACGGAGACCAGGGCATCCCCGTAGTGTACGGAACTGTACCGACTCTTCCACAACCGGCATGGAAAACTGCGCGGACCATGCCGCGGGTTCACCAGGTCGTTCGTCGTGTCCGGGACGTGCTCAACGACCTGGTCCAGGCAACCGGGTGCGGTCCGCGATCGCGGGCGACAGAGGCCTGATGCGATACCAGCTCGTCGAGGCCCGTGAGCGGGTCGGCCCGATCTGCGGCTTTCTCGTCGCCGGCGATCGGGAGTCGGCCGTCGACGAGATGTGGCGGCTCGTCAACGATTGGCCTGGCGACGTCGTCGAGCTCGGCGGACGCCGCATCCCCGCGTCCAGGCTCGATCCGGTGAGCATCGTGATCCGACACGAGACCGAGCCCCGGGGTACTGGCTCCCAGCGGGGTCGCCCACGCTACGCGATAGACGGAACCTCCATAGACGGGCGGGAGGGGGCGTAGTCGCCGGGGCTCGGTCCGTGACCATCTCCCGGGAATCCGGAATTCTCTCTCCTCTCGCAGCCTGTCCGATCCCGTAACCGTCCTCGTTTCAGGCCCGAGAAGTCTGCCCGCCCGAAGCGGCGGTAGAGTCCGCGCGATGGCCGCAGAAATTCCCGCCGCCTCCGGCGGTGCCGAAGAAGCCCGGACGAGTCAGCCGGCGGCGGAGCAGGTCGGCACGCAGATACCCGCATTGACGGGCGTGCGGGCCATCGCGGCCTTCCTCGTCTTTTTCCATCACCACCCGACGAGCTACCTCGTTTGGGGGCCCCTGCTGCTCTGGTGGGAGATGCACATCGGCGTCACTCTCTTTTTCGTTCTGAGCGGGTTCATGATCACCTGGCGCTACGACCGGCGCGGTGCGCCGGAATCCTTCGTCCGCAGCTATTTCGTCAATCGCTTCGCGCGGATCTATCCGCTCTATCTCGCCCTCGT
>CAWHKQ010000011.1:0-71231 GCA_963829925.1 uncultured Acidobacteriota bacterium | reverse complement strand
CCTCAGGGCGATGAGCTCCCGGAAGTCGGGCGGCAGCTCCTGAATCGCTTGGCTGATCGCCCTTCCGCGCTCGATGTTGCGCAGCTCCCCGTAAGGGTCGAGACCCGTCGACCGCTGCTCCGGCGGAAACGGCCCGGGCCCCTCCGGGTCTGGCGATTCGAGCGGCACGGTCCGGGGGCGGC
Organism: uncultured Acidobacteriota bacterium; assembly: GCA_963829925.1. Classification (GTDB taxonomy): domain Bacteria; phylum Acidobacteriota; class Thermoanaerobaculia; order UBA5066; family Gp7-AA6; genus DAHUXD01. The sequence goes on along the minus strand of CAWHKQ010000011.1, from coordinate 71,049 downwards.
GCTTTCGGAGATGGTCGATGGCGGCGTTGCCGGCAATCCGGAAGAGCCACGTGGAGAACTTGTAGGCCGGGTTGAATCGGTCCAGCGCCTGGAAGACCTTCAGAAAAATCTCCTGGGTGAGGTCCATGGCGTCGTCGCGGCTCCCGACCATCCGGGTGACGTGCGAGACCACCCGCACCTGGTATCGCCGCACCAGCAACTCGAAGAGCTCTTCCTCCCCCGCGAGCACGCGGCGGACGACCTCTCCGTCTTCGACCTGCTCGATCGGGGTCGGCTCCAATTTCGGCTTTCTGCCGGCACATTGGCCGGACGTGGGCCCGAAGGCCCGGTGCTAGAATCCCCGGACATTTTAGTGGACCGGGCACCGGAGCCCGACCGGGAGCGACGCCGTGAGCACAATCGCCGAACCTCAGTTCCCCACGATCGGAACTCACCCCCAGGGTTCGGACTCCGCCAGCCCGTTCGAGGAAATGATGTCGCGCTTCGACCTCGCGGCCCAGAAGCTCGGGCTCGACCCCGGGCTCTACAAGGTGCTGCGGGAGCCGGTCCGCGAAACGAAAGTGTCCATCCCGATCGCAATGGACGACGGCCGGATCGAGGTGTTCATCGGCTACCGGGTCCTCCACAACATCGCCCGCGGCCCGGGGAAGGGCGGCATCCGCTTCGACAAGAACGTCTCGCTCGACGAGGTCCGGGCCCTCGCCGCCTGGATGACCTGGAAATGCGCCGTCGTCAACATCCCCTTCGGCGGAGCCAAGGGCGGCGTGATCTGCGACCCGCAGAGCCTGTCCCGCGGCGAGCTCGAGAAGATCACGCGGCGCTACACCGCCGAGCTCATGGACCAGTTCGGCCCCGAGAAGGACGTGCCCGCGCCGGACATGGGGACCAACCCGCAGACGATGGCGTGGATCATGGACACCTACTCGATGCACGCCCGGCACACCGTCACGGCCGTCGTCACCGGCAAGCCGCTGTCGCTCGGCGGCTCGCGCGGGCGCGTCGAGGCGACGGCCGCGGGCTGATGCTGATCGCGCGCGAAGCCGCTCCCCTGCGCGGCCTGACCCTCCAGGGGAGCCGCATCGTCGGTCCAGGGCTTCGGCAACGTCGGGTCGATCGCCGCCCGGATGTGCCACGAAGCCGGCGCGCGGATCATCGCCGTGTCCGACATCCACGGCGGCATCCAGGACCCGAAGGGCCTGGACGTCCCCGCCCTCCTGGCCCACTTCGAGAAGAATCGCTCGCTCGAGGGTTTCCCGGGAACACAGCCCGTCTCGAACGAGGAGCTCCTGGAGCTCGAGTGCGACATCCTGATACCGGCCGCCAACGAGAACCAGATCCGCCAGACCAACGCCGGCAACATCAAGGCGAAGATCATCGTCGAGGGCGCCAACGGCCCCACGACGCAGCGCGCCGACGAGATCCTGAACGCGAAAGGAATCCTGGTCGTGCCCGACATCCTCGCCAACGCCGGCGGGGTCACGGTTTCCTACTTCGAGTGGGTCCAGGACCGCGCCGGCTTCTTCTGGCGCGAGAGCGAGGTCAACGAGCGGCTCGAAGACATCATGGTGCAGTCCTTCCGCGACGTGGCCCAGATGGCCGAAAAGTACGGCGTCAGCTTCCGGATCGCGGCCTACATGCTGGGCATCTCGCGCGTCGCGCACGACACGATGGTCCGCGGGTTGTACGCCTAGGCGGCTCCGCGACCCTGCCGTCATCCTGAGCGCAGCGAAGGATCCCGAACTCGACCCGCCGCGCTCTCGTCCTTCCCTTTGAGTTCGGGATCCCTCGGGCTGCGCCCTCGGGATGAGGCCGCGTGGTCACCCTTTCAGGGTGACTCGCGGCCTCACTTCCGGCATCTCGAGGGCGAGCTTCCTCTCGAGGGCCGGAAGGGTCGCCTCGACCGGCTTCCTCCAGGTGGGATCGAGCAGGGAAACCGTCAGGCGCCGGCCCGAGAGCGCCGTGGGCTCGATTTTCCGCGAAAGCGGCTCGCCCACGATCCGATCCCAGCGGGCCTGGAGCCACGTCAGGGCGTTGTCGCCGCGCGCCATGCGCCGCAGCATCCCGTCGGCGGCCGCGTCGATCGAGGAGAAGGAACTGCGTTTCATCTCCGGGCTCCTTCCGGCGGCACGGGCCGCACGGGCTTTTCTCCCGACAGGACACGCCGCACGTCCTCCACGACCATGCGGGCCATTTCCCGCCGCGTTTCGACGGTCGCGCTGCCGGCGTGGGGCATCAGAACCACGCGGTCGTCGTCGAGCAGCGCGGGCGTGATGGCCGGCTCGTTCTCGTAGACGTCCAGCCCCGCGCCGGCGATCGGCCCGGTCTCGAGCGCCCGCGTCAGGGCCACCTCGTCGATCACCGGACCCCGGGAGGTGTTCAGCAGCAGGCTCCCCGGCTTCATTTTCGAGAAGGTCTCGGCGTGGAAGAGGTGCCGCGTCTCATCGTTCAGGGGGACGTGAAGGGAGATGACGTCGGAACGGCGCAGAAGGTCTTCGAAGGAGACGCGGGGCGGGTCGTCCGGGTCCTGCTCGTCGCGAGGACTCCGGCCGGCGGCGATGACGGTCATGCCGAACGCCTTCGCGCGCCGGGCGACGGCCTTGCCGATACGCCCGGGGCCGACGATCCCGAAGACCTTGCCCTTGAGATCGCGGCCCAGAAGCAGTCCCGGGGACCAGCCCGCGAATCCCCCCGTCCGCACCATGCGGTCGCCCTCGACGACCCGGCGGGCGAGCGCGAGCAGCAGGGCCATCGTCAGGTCAGCCGTGGCGTCGGTCAGGACGTTGGGCGTGTTGGTCACGACGATGCCTCGCGCCGCCGCCGCTGCCCGATCGATCTGGTTGACGCCGACCGCATAGCTGGCGATGACCTTGAGCCGGTCGGACGCCTGGATCACCGTCGCGGTGACGGGATCGTCCACGAGGCAGACGAGCGCGTCGACTCCGGGAATCTCGGCGGCGAGCTCCAGTTCGCTGGGGTTGTAGCCCATCACCCGGACGTCGAAGTCGGGCCGGAGCGTGTCGAAGGGCTCCGGAAGCTCGCGGGTGGCCAGGACCACGCCTCCGCTCACCGGACGCTCCGCTGGAGCGCGTACCCGGCGAAGAAAATGCCGGCCCCGATCCCGGCGAGCAGAAGCTCGCGCCGGACGTTGTGGCCGAGCAGGCCGACGAAGAGCGCGGCTCCGCTGACCACCAGACCCAGGAACTGCACGGCGCGCGAGAACCGGTACACCTAGCTTCCCCCCGTCGTGGTCACGCGCAGGATCCGGTCGCCCTGCTCGATCCGGTTGACGACGTCCATCCCGGAAACGACCTGGCCGAACACCGTGTACCCGCCGTCCAGATGCGGCTGCGGCGCGTGCGTCGCGAACCACTGGCTCCCGCCGGTGTCGGGCCCGGCCAGGGCCATCCCGACCGTCCCCGCCGAATACGGAATCGCGTTGATCTCATCTCTGATCTCGTATCCCGGCCCGCCGTTACCGGTGCCCGTGGGATCGCCGTCCTGGACCACGAAGTTGGGGACGACGCGGTGGATGGCCGCCCCGTCGAAGTACCCCCGCCGCGCCAGCGCGACGAAGTTGATCACGGTCAGCGGCGCGGCGTCGCCGGCGAGCCGGAGGGAGAAGACGCCTCGCGGCGTCTCGACCCGGACGGCCCAGGACCGGCGCGCTTCGCCGAGGAGCGCGGCATATTCCGCGACGCTCTTTCCCGTGACGTATTCGCGCCAGGGCAGCCCGGCGGGATCGGCCTGAAACGTCTTGACGAGAGCGCGCCGCGCCAGGCGCGACACCAGCGTGGCGGGATGCCGGTACGCCGCCTCGACGAGCTCGCGCGCTTCGGGGCGGGCAGACTGCTTTTCGGCCGCGGCGATCACTTCGATCGCCACGTCCGGGGCCCGATCCCCCGCCGACTTTTCGAGCGCGTCTCGAAACACCGGGATCGTCGAGGGATCCTCGAGCTGCGAGAGCGTGCCGACCGCGGCCGCCCGGACTCCCCCGTCCGCGTCCGCGAGAAGGCGATTCACGAGAGAGAGGTTGGCGCGCACGTCCTCCGGAGTCCTCAGGCCCTCGAGGACCTTGAGACGGACCAGGACCGAGGGATCGGAGGCCAGGGCTTCCCGCCGCGACGCCGCTTCCTCCGGCGGGAGAAACGACAATGCCTCCGCCGCGGCGCCGCGAAGGAAGGGGTCCCCGGAAACGATCGCGGTGTCGGCAATGGCGAGGGCTTCGGGCCCCCGGGCGGCCATCAACGACTGGACGGCGATCTGCTGGCGGCGGCCGGAGCCCGTCGAAGCCGTCTGCCAGAGCCGCCGGAACGCCTCGCGGTCCGCGGCGAGCCAGCGCAGGAGCGCCAGGGCCGGCACCGCGAGATTCGGGTTCGCCTCGGCCGACAGAGCGAGGACCCGGTCGCGCCGGCTTTCGGGCAGAGACGCCTCCGCGCTCTTTTCGAGCAGCGCCTTCAGCGCGGCCATCGCGTTGATCGTGACCGAAGCCCGGCCTTCGAGCGCGGCCGATAGCGGCCCGATCGCCTCCGGCTGGCCGAGGATCCCGAGGGCCCTCGCCGCCAGCGCCGCCGTGTCGGCGTCGGGGTCCGAAAGCGCCGCCGTCAGCAGGGGACGGGACGCCTCCTGCGGCCGGCGGGCCAGCGCATAGAGGGCGGCCGCGCGAATGCGGGAGTCCGGATCCGTCACGAAAGGCGCCGCGGCCGCGGCCGCCGCGGGGGTGGGATAGCGCCAGAGCGCCCGCAGAATCGCCGCCCTGCGCTCCGGAATCGTCGCGGCCGGGAAGGGCGGCCAGGAGGGCGTCCTGGGCCTCCCTGCGCTCCAGGAAGCCGAGGGCCCAGGCCGCACGCGCCGAAACCGAGGGGTCGGGATCCTCCAGCAATTTCGCCAACCGGGCCGCGAGCGGCGCCCCCAGAAGCCCCGCCCCGAACGCCGCGGCCGCGCGCACGTCCGGCGAGGGGTCCGACAGGAGCGCTTCGAGGTACGGCGCCGCACGTTCGTCGCCGATGCGCGCGAGAGCGAGCGCGGTCCGCGCGCGAAGGGACGCGTCGGGCGACTTCGCCGCGGCCGAAAGCGCCGCCGCGTCGAACGCCCGGCGGTCTTCGAGCGAGAGCAGCAGCGGCTCGGCCTCGGAGAGCGAGAACGCGGGAGCGGGCGCCGGTGTCGGCGCCGGCGTGCTCGCCGGAGCGGCGCCCCGCGTCGCGCAGCGGGTGAGCCGCGGCTGCCGAGAGAATCACCGCTCCGAGCGCGCGCAGGCCACGCCGCATCCGTCCGCCTTTCCGAGGAATTCGAGCCGGATTATAGATGCGCCGGCAGGCAGAGGGCTAAGCGCCCACGAGGAGCCGATCCCCGAGGATGTGCGGGAGGCCCGCCTTGTAGATCTTGTCTCGGGCCTTCTCGGCGGCGTACGGAACGCGGTCGAAGTGGACGACGTGCTCGTCGGCGTCGTAGATCGCGTAGGCCGCGGCGGCGTTGCGGTCGCGCGGCTGACCGATGGAGCCCGGATTGATCAGGTAGCGGAGGCCCTTCTGGAGCGGATACCGGACGCGGTCCTCCGAGATGAGCTCCACGACGATGCCGTGCGGCTCGAGCGTGAAGACGCAGGGAATGTGGCTGTGGCCGAAGAAGCACACGGCGGCCGCGGTCTCGCGGAAGTTCAGATAGGCGTCGTAATCCGTGAAGATGTAGGCGTCCTCGTCCCGTGGCGAGCCGTGACAGATCGAGAACGCGGAATCCACGTCGGCGGGCCCCACCGGGAGGACCTCGAGAAACTTGCGGTTTCGCGGCGTCAACTTGTCGGTGGTCCAGCGCGCGGCCTTGAGGGCGACGGGGTTGAAGAGGTCCCCGGACTCGATGCCGCAGACGACCTTGTCGTGGTTGCCGCGGATCATGACCTTCTCCCGGCGGATCGCGCGGATGCGGTCGACGACCTGGTTCGGACTCGCTCCGTACCCGACGAAGTCGCCCAGCACGACGACCCGGTCGTACTTCTTGCGCCGCACGCGCGCCAGCACCGCCGCGAGGGCCTCGTCGTTGGAATGGATGTCGGACAGGATCAGGTAGCGCATCGGCCCCTTCACAAGGGAATCATGGTCGCGATCCTCGAGAGCCGTGAGCACCCGATCCGCAGCGTCCTCGATCGATTCTGCGCCGGTCAAACCCACGCGGACGGCGGCCATTCTATAGAAGGGAGCCCGTTCGGCGAAGAGCCGTTCGAGCTGCTCGGGGCTCTGGAACAGCGGGCGGTCGGTTTTCCCCTTCAGGCGCGCGCGTATGGCCTCGAGCGGCCCGTCGAGAAAGACCGACGTCCCGAGCCGCGCGATCGTTCTCCGGTTCCCTTCGCCCACGAAGCTGCCCCCTCCCGTGGCGATGACGGCGGCGGGGAGCGACTCGGTTCCCGCCAGGAATTCCGCCTCGCGCTCGCGAAAGGCCGTCTCCCCCGACTCCTCGAACAGGACGCGGATCGTCTTGCCGGTGGTGCGCTCGATTTCGGCGTCGAGGTCCACGAAGGGCAGCCCCAGTCTCTCCGCGACCCGCTGGCCCACCGAGGTCTTCCCCGAAGCCATGAAGCCGACGAGATAGAGCCGCCGGCGGAGGCTCCGCCGGCGCGCCCGGTCGAGCGCGCGCCGCGCGTTCTCCTCGACCCGGCCCCCGGCGAGGAGCCCTCCGATCATCGCCGCCGAGTCGGCGCCCGCGTCCCAGACCGCGTCGAGACGCTCCGCCGTGATGCCGCCGATGGCCACGAGGGCTTTGGTCTTTCCGGCCGCCACGCGGGCGAGTTCCTCGAGGCCCCGGGGCGCGCGTCCGGACTTCGTCGTGCTTTCGTAGATCGGCCCGAACGCGACGTAGTCGACGGCCGGATCCGAGAAGGCGCGGAGGGAGGCCTCGAGGTCGTGCGTCGAGAGGCCGATCGGCGCATCCGGACCCAGGACCGCGCGCGCGGCGGAGGGCGGAAGGTCCTCGTCGCCCAGATGCACGCCGAGGCCCGACATCCGCGCCACGTCGACGCGGTCGTTGACGAAGACCCTCGCGCGGTGGTCCCGCGCGAGCGCGGCGGTCGCGTCGGCCGCGCTCAGCAGCTCCCGGTCCGGCAGCGATTTCTCGCGGATCTGCAGGCAGCGCACGCCGACCGAGAACAGGCGGCCGGCGAGAGCGGGAACGCCGGAAACGCCGCTGATCTCGCGATCCGTGACGGCATAGACGGGCGGGAGGTGCAGTCGCAAGGCCGCGGAGTCCGGGGAGCCAGAACTCGTCAGGCGGTCGCCGCGAACCGTTCCATGAAGTGGGTCGAGAGTCTGCCCGCGATGAAATCGGGCTCGTCGAGGATCCGCCGATGCATCGGAATCGTGGTCTTGATGCCCTCGATCACGAAGAAGTCGAGCGCCCGGCGCCCCCGCCCGATCGCTTCCTCGCGATCGCGCCCCCACACGATGAGCTTCGCGATGAGCGAGTCGTAGTGCGGCGGGATGAGGTAGCCCTGGTACGCGGCCGTGTCGACGCGCACGCCCAGGCCGCCGGGAGGGTGAAAAGCCACGATGCGTCCCGGCGACGGCTTGAACGTCACGGGGTCCTCGGCGTTGATCCGGAACTCGATCGCATGTCCCTGCGGCGCCATGTCCCGGTCCGTGAAGGAGAGCGGCGCCCCGGCCGCCACGGCGATCTGCTCCTTGACGAGGTCGAGCGCCGTGACCTCCTCGGTGATCGGATGCTCGACCTGGAGCCGCGTGTTCATCTCCATGAAGTAGAAGTTCCCGGACTCGTCGAGGAGGAACTCCACCGTGCCGGCGTTGGTGTACGACACGGCCCTCGCGGCGGCGATCGCCGCGTCGCCCATCCGGCGCCGGAGCCCCTCGTCGAGAACGGCCGAGGGCGCCTCTTCGATCAGCTTCTGGTGACGCCGCTGGATCGAGCACTCCCGCTCGCCGAGGTGGCGAATGGTTCCCCGCGAGTCCCCGAAAATCTGGAACTCGATGTGGCGGGGGTCTTCCAGGTACTTCTCGAGGTAGACCTCGGCGTTGCCGAAGGCCTTCTCGGCCTCGGCCCGCGCCGTCTCGTAGGCCCCCGCCAGCTCGCGCTCGTCCCGCGCGACCCGCATGCCGCGCCCGCCGCCGCCGGCCGACGCCTTGAGGATGACGGGATAGCCGGCCTTTCGCGCGAAGGCCAGCGCCTCGTCGACGGACTCGAGCGGCCCGGGCGAGCCGGGAACGGTCGGAACGCCGGCGGCCGCCACGGTCCGGCGCGCCAGGGACTTGTCGCCCATCTTGCGGATGGCGTCGGGCGAGGGCCCGATGAAGGTGATGTGGCAGTCGTGCAGGATCTCGGCGAAGTACGCGTTCTCGGACAGGAAGCCGTAGCCGGGATGGATCGCGTCGGCTTCGGTGATCTCGGCGGCCGAGACGATCGCCGAGATGTTCAGGTAGGAAGCCGCCGACGGGTACGGGCCGACGCAGACGTCTTCGTCCGCGTAACGGACGTGGAGCGCGTCGCGGTCCGCCTCGCTGTAGATCGCGACGGTCTTGATCCCGAGCTCGCGGCAGGCCGAAATGACCCGCAGCGCGATCTCGCCGCGATTGGCGATGAGGATCTTCCTAAACATGGGAACCGAAGATCAGGCGGCCAGGCGAATCGCGAACAGCTTCTCCCCGTACTCGACGGGCTGGCCGTTGCGCGGGTAGACGGCCACGACTTCCCCCTCGACGTCCGATTCGATCTCGTTCATCAGTTTCATCGACTCGATGATGCAGAGGATCTTGCCCTTCCCGATCTTCTCGCCGACTTCCGCGAACGGATCGGACTCCGGCGACGGGGACCGGTAGAACGTGCCGACGATGGGCGAGGTGATGACGTGGACGTTGTCTTCCGCCGGGGCCGCGGCCGGGGGCTCGGCCGCCGACGTCGCGACCCGGGAATCCGGCGACGGCGCCGGGCGCGCCGGGGCATGAGGCAGGGCCGGCTCGACGGCCGACGCCCTCGGGCCGTCGATGCGCAGGCGGAATCCGGAGCGCTCGATCTCGAGGCCGGAGAGGCCCCGCTCCGCCACCAGATCGATGAGCTCCCGGATCTCCTTGAGCGAAAGCATGGCCTACAACAACTCCTTTTCCAGCGCGGCCGCGGCCTTGCGCAGCTCGAAGCGGCCCCGGCCGAAGTTGCCGTCCCGGGCCAGCAGGAGGATCAGATAATACTCCTCGGTCACCCGGTGGAGGACCGTGGCCGCGCGGTCCGAGGACAGGGTCACCTGCTCGACCGGGCCGTGTTCGGTGAGCGCCCGGGCCGACTGGGCGGCCTTGACGAGCGCGCCCGTTTCGGCGGCGAGCGAATCCATCGGAAGGCCTTCGGCGCTGACGTAGGAGTCGATCGCGATGCCGTCCACGCCGACCAGCGACACCGCCCGCGTGCCTTCGACGCGCTCCGCGACCCGGCGCAGGGTGTCCTGAAAGACGTTCATTCGACTGGGGATGATGTCACGGTCGGGCCCGGAGATCACCCCGGATGGACTTGAGACAGCCACCGTTTCAGGACCCGGATGCGGGCCATCCGGCGGTCCAGTCCGGGGTCCGGGACCGCGTCCGACGGCGTGGCTCCCGCGGGCAGGAGGCGCGCTTCCGAATCGCGCCGCATCCGCTTGAGGTCCTCGTCGAACGGGTGGCGGGTGACGAGATCGTCGTAGATCTGCAGCGCCTCCGCGTAATGCCCCTGCGCGTAGTAGAGATCCGCCAGACCGCGGCCCGTGGGTCGGCCCGGCTCGGCGCCGCCCTCGCCGGGCGACGGTGTCGAGAGAAGCTCGGGCTCCGCCGGCGGCTCGAAGGAAGGAGGCGGAGATGGCGCGGGGGACAGAAGCTCGGCAACCGGGATGATCCGCGTCACGGCTTCGGAGAGCGGTGGCGGTTCCGCCGCGATCTCGGCGTCGCGGGTCGGCGTTTCGAAGAGCCCCTCGGGCCGCCGCCCCTGCCCCGAGTCCTCGCCCGGCTCGAAGGCCAACGAGGTGATGTCGAACGGGTCCGAGAGGTCCACCGGCCTCGAAGCCGACGGCCCCGACCGGGATGGGCGGGAAGGCCGGCGGCTCCTGTCGACGTCCTGGAAGCTCGGCGGCGGCGGTAGGGGGGTCTCGTTCGTGATCACCGCCTTCAGCGGCAGGATCGGCCTGGGCGCGACCTGCGGCTCGAGCCTCGCAATCGTCTCGTCGACCTTTCGGTCGCCGGACAGCGCGCGGTAGAGCTTGTACTTCTTGAGCGCCTCGAGGCTGTCGCCCCGCGCCAGGTAGATCTCGGCCAGCGACTTGGCGGCCACGAGGTTGCCCGGGTCCGCGGCCAGGACCCTGGTGAAGGTGGCGATGGCGTCGGTGGTCTGGTCCGCCTCCAGATAGGCGCGCCCGAGAGCGACCTGGGCCGCGACGTATCCGGGATGGGCCAGCAGGCCCTTCTGGAGAGCCCCGAGAGCGTCGCGGACTCTGCCGATCTTCCGGTACTCATCGGCGAGCGCGACGAACAGCCGCGAGCCGGGATCCATGTCGAGCCGGCGCTCGAGATCGCGGATACGGGCTTCCGCAGTGGGCTCAGCCACGGGTAAAAAGAAAACGCCGCCCCCGGAAAGGGGCGGCGTCTTGATCTGGCGTCAGGGCACCGGCGTCGGGTCGACGCACGGCAGCTGGTACGTGAAGGCTTGATTCACCGTGGCCGTGCAGGTCGTGGCGCGGTCGGTCACGGTCACGTCGACCGTCTCGACGTTCTGGAGGTCGCCGCCGACGTTCGGCGGGACGCAGGTCGGCGGCGTGATCACGGATCCCGGCGGGACCGTCACGGTGATGGAGCCCGGGCTGACGGAAGTCACGAAGGCGGTCCGGCTCCCGAACTTGACCTCGGCGTCGCCCACGGTATCCGGGAAATTGACGCCCGTGATCGTGACCGAGTCGCCGGTCGAGCCGATGGTCGGGGCGACACCGGTGATCGCCATTTGCGGAACGATGTACGTGAACGAGAGTCCCGTGGCGGTGTCCCCCGTGTTGATGTTCGTGACCGACACGTCGCCGGAGAGGTTCGCGCAACCACTCAGGAGCGGGAAGACCGGCAGGACGACGATCTCGGTCGCAGACACCGACTGGATGATCGCCGGGATGCCCGCCAGGGAAACCGCCACCGGCGCGTCGAAGCCCTGCCCGTAGATCGTGACCGCCGTGAACGACACATCCGTCCTCTGCACGTTGTTCGAGATCGAAGTGAGCTGTACGGCCGGCGTGAACCGGTACGAAACGCCGTTCGAGACGGCCCCGGAGGCGATGTTCCTGACCGTGACCTGCACCGTGGCGTTGAGGTTTTCGGCTCCGGCGCCGAAGGCCGGCGGAGAGAGAACGACGATCTGGTTGAAGGACACCGAGAGGACCGCCGCCTCGACGTTTCCGAAGAACACCTGCACGCCCGAGGTGGTCGAGAATCCGGAGCCCACGATCGTGACCCGCGTGTTGCCGTCGTTCGTGCCGGAGGACGGCAGGATCGACGCGATCGTCGGAGTGCCGCTCGAGGCTGTTCCGAAGGCGAAGCAGCTCGGCAGCGACAAGACGACCGGCTGGGCGGAGTTAGTACCAAACGTCAGGCTGATCGCGGCGGGCGTGTTGGGAGAGCTGAGCTCGGGGAATGCAGGCGTCAGGACCGTCACCTGGCTCGCCGACACGCTCTGGACAATGCCGTCGCGGGTCACGCCATTGGCGGTGAACTGGACCCGGGTCGTGGCCGCCGAGCCGAAGAAACGCCCTCCGGTGATCGTCAGGCTCGTGCCCCCGTCAGTCGGGCCGAAGCTCGGGCTGCAGGAGACAACGAAGGGAAGGGTCCCCGAGTCGGACTGGAACACGATCGTCAGATTGGTCGCGGCGCTGTTCCCGTTGACGGTCGCCGACGCGCGCACCCTCGCGGTGCCCGCCGCGGGGCCGCAGAGAGCCGTCACCGCCACCCCGTTCTGGGTGACGACGGAGACCAGAGGAAGGCCGTTCTGCGAGAAGGTGCCGAAGTCCGTCGAGAACGACACGCCGGTCCCGTCCGCCACCGCGTTGCCGTTGAGCGTCACGACGGCCTCGATCAGCGTGCAGGTGCCCGACTTCGGGTTGGCGTCGTTGGTGAACAGGTTGATCTGCAGGGCGTTCGACCCAGTGCCGGGTCCCGGTCTCGGGCTCGTGGGCGCATCCGCCGCGCAGCCGTAGAGACCCGCGACGAGCGCGACCAGGGTCAGTGAGATGGCTATCCGGCGCATGGATCCCCCTTACTTGGCCGATCTCGCGGCCGCAGAACCGTCAAACCGGAAGATCAGGATTCCGCTGGCGGTTTCGCTCTGGACGCGGTGGCCCGAAACCGTCGTGCCGAAGAAAGTCAGGTCGAAGGTCGTGGCGATCTGGTCGAGGCCGGTTTCCCGGTCGATTCCCCCGTTGAACGGAAGGAGCTGGTCCAGGGGCGACTGCTGGAGAGTCGGGCCGTAGACAATGGGAAAATTGTCGAGGGTCGCGGTGCCGCCCGAGGGCACGAGGATGCCGGCCCCGAACGTCTGGACCGGGGGCACCGCGGTGCCCCCGTCGGTGCGGCGGAAAGTCACCGTGTAGCTGTTGATCTGAGTGTCGGCGAACCCCTGCGGGTCGTCCGCCGTCGGGTTCTTCAACGCGGACTGCAGCTCGATCGTGTCGACCTGCACCGGGACGGTCTCGCCGACGTTGACGAAAGCGGGCTGATCCTCGAGGCTCACCGTGATGAACACGGGGGCCTCGGTCTCGCCCTGCTTGTTCGTGCACCCGGTTGAGAGCGCCAACGCGCCCGCGAGTGCGGTTCCGAGCAGAATTCTGGTCTTCATTGCGCCTTCTCCCTTTTACGACCGCAGGATTCGGGGAGTGATGAATATGAGCAACTCGTCGTGCTTCTCGGTCCGCGTCTTGTTCTTGAAGAGGTTGCCCAGGATCGGGATCTTCCAGAGGCCGGGGATCATGTTGTACTGGTCCTGGTCGTTGATCTGGAAGATGCCGCCGATGACGGTCGTGCCGCCGTCCTTGACCAGCACCTGGCCCCGGTACTCCCGGATCGTCAAGGGGACGTTCTGGCCGAGCGAGAGGTTCAAGGCGACCGCCGGCTCGCGCTTGGTCACGTTGACCGTCAGGAGGATCGTGCCTTCCGCCGTGATCTGAGGCGTCACGTCGAGCTTGAGCGTCGCATCGACGTAGATGACGGTCGTCGTGTTGTTGACGGTCGTCTGGACGGGAATCTGGACACCCGACTGGATCAGGGCGGGCGTGTTGGTCAGCGAGGTCACCTTCGGCGACGAGATGATCTTCAGGAGGCCCTGGTTCTCGGCCGCCGTCAGGGCCACGTCCAGGTTGAACGTGTTGAGGATGTTGCCGAGGACGAGCGACGCCACCGTCGGCCCGTTGCCGAGGCCGACGTTGAGCCCGCCGGCGATCGTGTTCGGGAAGATCAGGTTCGTCGTGTTCCCGTGCACCTGGTCGGCGACGCCGGTGACGGACCAGTTGATCCCGAGGCTCCGGCCGAGGCTCTTGGTCGTCTCGACGATCCGCGACTCGATGACGACCTGGGGCGTGGCGGTGTCGAGGTTGTCGATCAGCTGCAGGACGGCCGGCAGGTAGGTCGGGATCTCCCGGATGATCAGCGTGTTCGTCCGCCCGTCGACCACGATCGAGCCGCGCTTGGACATCACGCTCTGGAGGGTCGGCGTGATCTCGGCGGCCCTGGCGTAGGAGAGCTTCTTGATGACGGTGCGCGTCGGCTCGGCGGCCTGCCGCGCCTCCGCCAGGCGGGCGCGATCGCCCTCCTCGGCCTGGAGCTTCGCGGTCGTCGCGATCCGCATGATGTTGTTCTCGAGGACGTACCCGAGGCTGTTCTGCTTGAGGATCAGGTCGAGGGCCTGGTCCCAGGGAACGTCCTCGAGCTGGACGGTGACCGTCCCGCGCACTTCCGGGTCGATGACGATGTTCAGGCCCGTCAACTGCGAGATCGTGCGGAACACGTCCTTGATGTCGGCGTCCTTGAGGTCGAGGGAGATCGGCTCCCCGGTGAACTGGGTCTGCGCCTCGTAGAGCGTGCGGGAGCGATAGGTCGAGCCCACATCGGGACGCTGGGCCTGCTCCTGATCGAGAGCGGCGGCCGCGGCCTCGAAGAGCGCGTCGCCGCGGGAAGCCGCGGGTTTTGCCGGGCGGGCGGCCGGGCGCGAGGCAGGCGCGGGGGCTGCGGGCGCCGGAGGGGGCGCGGCCACGACGGTCTTCTGAACCGGAACCGGAGCCGGAGCGGGCTGGGACACGGCCACCGTCACCGGCTCGTCGGACGCGGGAGCCGGAGGCGCCGGAGCTGGAGGCGCGGGCGCCTCGACGGCGACGATCGTCGCCGGGACGGGCGTTTCGTTGGGCACGGGCTTGTTTCGCACGGCTTGTTTTCGGCCACGGGCGCCGCGGCAACGGAGACGGCCGGGGTTTCCGCCGGGGGCGCCGTTTCCTGGACGAGGGTCGTCGGCGACGGGGCGGGATCGGAAACCGGGGGTTGCGCCGGCTCCGCGACGGGTTCGGGCTTCGCCTCGACAGGCGCGGCGGCCGCCACCGTCGTCGTCACGGCCGGAGCCGCCTCCGCCCGGGAGACGTCGGCTCCGATCAGGACCGCCAGGCGCTCGCCGTCGGGGACGATGGTGTGCGGCATGGGCCGCGTGAGGTCGACGACCACCCGCGTGACGTACTCGGGCGAGGTCTGGAACTGGGACACGCGGACGCGCGAGACGAGCTCGCCCTTGACGCTGATCGCCCGCTGGCGCACTTCGTTCTTCACGCCCGGCAGGTCGAGGACGATGCGCGGCGGGTTCGCCAGCACGAAATCTCTGGGCGTGAACCAGCCGTCGCCCAGAAGCGCGATCTCGACGTGCCCGTCGCGGTTCTCCGCGACGATGCTCTCGAGGACGTGGGCCATCTCGCCGCGGGCGGCGCTCGAGACTGCGGGCGCCGGCGCCGCGTCGGGCGTCAGGGCCGTTGCCACGACGGTCTCGGCGGGAGCCGCGCTCGGCGCCGACGCGACCGGAGCGGACTCCGCCACCGTTTCCGCTTCGGCCGGGGCAGGGGCGCCGTTGAAGGCGATCGCGAGTCCCTGTCCGACCGAACGCACGTCGGGCGTGGCGTTGGGCCGGTGGGCGATCGAGAGGCGCGTGATGCGCTTTCCGAGCTCGTCGAGCTCCTCGAACTTGATGGATTCGACGAGTCCGCCGACGGCCGCCGGGGTCTGGAAGCCGTCCGCGACGGTCGCGTCCCGGAGGTCGACGATCAGGAGGTCGGGGCGCGGCTCGTACGAGGTGTAGAGCAGCGGAGCGTCGGCGGAAAGAACGACGCGCGCCCCGTCGGTGTCTTCGTTGAGCGCGGCCTGGGTGATCTTGGCGGACGCGGCCTGGGCCGGGTTCGCCGCGGCGGCGGCCGGAGCCGCCGAGACTGCGGACGCGTCGGCGGCGTCGCGCGTTCCGTGCCCTCTGGAGGAGCAGCCTACGGCGGCTGCCCACGCCAGCGCGAGCGCCGTGGCCGTCGCGGTTCCTCTGAATGCCATTCGCATCGTTCCTCCCGTCGCGCGGAAAAGCCCGTTCCCCTGGTCGTCCGCCCTCACTGCTTGACCGTCGCGTTGAGCTGCTTCGTCACTTCCCGAAATGGCTTCACGCTCTGCGGATCGTTGAGGTTCTGCCGGAACGAAACCTCGTTCGGACCCACCCGCGTGACCTCTCCGTCGTAGAGGAGATCGCCGGCGCGAATCAGATAGCTCTTGTTGTCGGTGGCGCGGATCTGCGCGACGAACCCCGAGCGGGTCTTCCAGATCCCGTGCACGATCAGGTCGTCGATCGCGATGCCGGCGATCCCCGGGGGCCGATCGACGCCGCCGCGGCTCTGCTCCCGAATCAGCAGCGAGCGGAACGGGTCGCGCCGTCCGGCCGGATCGTACGAGTAGGCGCGGCCCGACATGGCGGACTCGTCCTGATCCAGCAGAGACTGACCGGGGGACTCGGGCACGGGGGCGATGACGGCCTGAGGCGTCACCACGGGCGCGGGCGCCGGCGTCGGCGCCTGCCCGAGCAGGCTCGCGGCTCCGCCGGCGGCGAATCCGAGGATCAGGAGGAGACGCTTCATTCGACCCCCCGTCCCTCGGCCCGTGCCTTCAACGACTGCGCCTTGTCGGCGGCGGGCGGGGTGACGCCCGGCTGGGCCACGGCGCCCGGCGGCAGATCGCCGGTCGAGGTCGCCTGCCCGGTCTCGTCGCCCGTATAGATGAAGGTCTTGGCCGTGAACTGCGACTGCGATCGATTTCCCGGGCACGTCGCCCAGCACGCCGACCTTCAGGTCCTCGACGTTGACGATGCGCGAGAACCGGCTCATCCGGTCGAAGAACAGCGCCAGGTTGTGGTACGTCCCCTCGACCTGGATGTCGATCGGCCACTCGGCGTAGAACTCCTTCTGGACGAACTCGCCGGGCGTGAATTTCTTCAGCGTGAAGTCACCCTGCCGGGTGAGCGTCTCGATGCGCTTGATGAGCTCTTCCGTGTTCCGCTTGGACGGCAGGATCTGAAGGAGCTTGGACAGCTCGAGCTCCAGCGCGCTTGACCTCTTCGCGGAACTGCGAGAGCTTGCGCTCGGCGGCGCGGCCCTTCTGGATCTCCTGGTTGAGGCCCTTCGAGCTCGACCTTCTTGGCGGCGATCTCCTGCTGCATCGGCTTGAACCAGAACCAGTGCACCGCCCCCGCGACCAGGGCGCCGACCACGAGCCCGATACCCAGCGCGTAGTACCAGGGTTTCTCTTCGATGTTGATGCCGAAGACAGCCACGGCTTACGCTCCCGGCCTTGCGCCGGCGGCCGGCGCGGTTTGAGGAGAAGCACCCGCGGCCGCCGCCGCGGCCGCCGCCTCCGGCGTCCGGCCGTGCGTGAACTTGACGGCCAGCTCCCAGTTGTAGATCCCCTGAGGCCCGGTCTCGCGGCCGAGGTTCTTGAAGACCGGCTCGGCGAAGTAGGGGCTCTTCTTCAGGTTCTCGAGATACGTGGCCACGGCGTTGGGCGAAAGGGTTTTCCCCTTGAGCGTGAGCTGGTCGCCCGCGACCTGCATGTCCGTCAGCCAGACCAGGTCGGGCAGGGCCTTGGACACCTCGTCCATCAGGCGGACGGGGCCCTTCTGATTGGTTTTCAGTCCGTTGATCAGGGCGATCTTGGCCTCGAGGCTGCGCTTCTTGTCCTCGTAACCCTTCACCTCGTCGATGATCGACTTGAGCCGGGCCACTTCTTCCTTGGCCTTCCCGATCTCTTCGTCGAGGCGGCGGCGGTTCGCGGTCAGGACCAGGAACATGGTTCCGATGTAGATGAGACCGAGGGCGAGCCCTCCGATCAGAAGCAGGTTGTTGAGCTTGGCTCCCGTCGGAAGGGCCGGCCCCTTCTTCCTGGCGGCCGCCGCCCTGGCCTCGGTGAGGAGGTTGATCCTGATCAAGCCGCTTCGTCCCCGACGTGGCGGATCGCGAGCCCCACGGCCACGGCCAGGCTCGGCGCGTTATCCGTCAGCCACTCTCCCGAGACCGGTGCCCCCGCGATGTCGATCTGGCGGAAGGGGTTGAGGATCTCGACGGCGATGGAGAACCGGTCTTTGAGCTGTGTGTCGAGGTTGACGACGCGGGACGACCCGCCCGAGATGAAGATCTGGTCGATTTTCTCTGTCGAGGTCGTGGCGAGGAAGAAGTCGAAGGTCTTCTGGAGCTCCTGGGCCAGGTCGTCGGAGACGGACCGCAGGATCGGGAGAATGTCCTGGAGCGAGTGGTCGCCCGACTTCTCCCCCTTCTTGAGCGACTCCGCCTGGTCGAAGGAGAGCGAAAGCTGCTTCTGGATCGCGTCGGTGTACTGGTTGCCCCCGAAGGAGATGTCGCGCCAGAAAATCGTGTTGGCCCCGGAGAGGATGTTGACGTTGGTCACGGAGGCGCCGATGTTGACCAGGGCCACGACGCGCCCCGGCTCGACCGGGTAGTTGGCTTCGTACGCGTTCTGCAGCGCGAAGGCGTCCACGTCCACGAGCACCGGCGTCTTCCCGGCCTGGGTGATGACGCTGGTGTAGTCGCCGATCTTGTCCTTCTTGACGGCCACCAGCAGGACATCCATCGTTTCGCCGCCGCCGGACTCCAGAACGACGTAGTCGAGGTTGACGTCGTTGATGTCGAACGGGACGTACTGCTCGGCCTCCCACCGGATGGACTCGGCGAGCTCCTCCGGTGACATGGCCGGCAGCGAGATCTTCTTGATGATGACCGAGTGGCCGGACAGAGACGTGCCGAACTCCTGGTTGCGCACGCTGAGGGCCGAAACGATGCGATTCACGGTGTCGACGACCAGGGAGGAGTCCATGATCGCGCCGTCGACGATGGCCTCGGGGGACAGGGACTCGAGGCCGGTCTTCACCAGACGGTATCCCCCACCCTTCGAGTCCTTTAGTTCGACGAGTTTGATCGCCGAGGACCCGATGTCGAGACCCACCAGGTTCTTGGATTTTCTGAACAGCACGCTTCGCCTTACCGAAAAAAGAAAGACGGTTACGGGCTTCGACCTATGGTTATTACGGCTGGTTGCCAAAATAGCAAAAGGATTTCCTGTAGTCAAGAGATAGAAACCTGAAACCATCCGGCGTGCAAAGACTTAAGCCTCTCGGACAGGCTCGCAACAAAATGGACAGCTGTTCTTTGTTGCGTCGACGACAACCGCGGTGTAGGCTTCGCGGGTTTTTTCGACCCGAAGGTCCGGAAAGGGAAAACCATGGCTCAGCACTGTCAGTTTTGCGGAAAGATTCCGATGACCGGACACAGCATCAGCCACGCGCACAACATCTCGAACCGCAAGTGGCATCTGAATCTGAAGACGGTGCGCGCCGTCATCGGCGGCGTCAGCCGGCGCGTCTCGGCGTGCACACGCTGCATCCGTTCGGGCAAAGTCTCCAAGCCCGTCGCCCGCCCGAAGGCCGCGAAGGCCTAGGCCTCCCCCACACAGCCCGTCATCCCGCAGGAGCTGAGCGACGAGGGATCCCGCGCCTCGTCGCCGGGTCCCGAGGCGCGTCCGATATCCCTCGCGACGCTCGGGATGACGCGCGACGGCTACGCTTCGCGCGTCACTCCCGCTCCCCCGCCTTCGGCACGTTGTACTTTCGGACCACCTCGCGCACGCCGCTGATCGCCCGGATCCGGCCCAGGATCTTCTCGAGCTGCCTCAGGTCCGCCGTCTCGAGGGACACGCTGACCGTGGCCTCGCGCGTCTCCTCGACGCGCGCCTCGATGCGGCGGATGTTCGAGCCTTCGCCGGCGATCGCCTGGGTCACGTCGGCGAGCAGGCCGGGACGGTCTTCGGTCGAAACCTCGAGCTCGATGGCGTAGGCCGCCTTCTTCTCACCGGCCCACTGCACGTCGATCTTGCGGCCCGGGTCGTACAGCAGGTTCTTGACGTTCGGGCAGCTCTCCGAGTGCACCGAAACCCCCCGGCCGCGAGTGATGTAGCCGATGATCTTCTCGCCGGGCACGGGATTGCAGCACTTGGCGAGCACCGCGAGCAGGTCCTTGTGTCCGACGACCACGATGTCGGGCACGCCGAACGGCAGGATCTTCCGGACCACGCGCGACACCGCCGATTCCTTCCGATCGGCTTCGGGGCGGGTCAGCTCCTCGGCGGGCACGAACCGCTCCAGGGCGTTCCGGGGCGCGAGCTTCCCGTAGCCGATCGCCGCGTACAGGTCCTCGACGCGGGAGAAGCCCCAGTGCGGCAGCTCGCGGGCGAGCGTGCCGTCGGTGGTCAGCTTCTTGACGGTGCGCTTGAATTTCTTGAGCTCCCGCTCGAGGAGACGCCTCCCGAGCTCGACCGCCTGCCGCTTCTCCTCTTCGTGGATGAAGTGGCGGATCTTGTGGCGGGCGCGGCTCGTCACGACCGAGGAGAGCCAGTCGCGCGAGGGCGCCTGGTTGGGCGCCGTCAGGATCTCGACGATGTCTCCGCTCTGGAGGGGCGTGCGCAGCGGCACGAGCTTGCCGTTGACCCGCGCGCCGACGCACCGGTGCCCGACGTCCGTGTGGACCCGATAGGCGAAGTCGATCGGCGTCGCTCCGCGCGGAAACGCGAAGACCTCGCCCCGCGGGGTGAACGTGTAGACCTCGTCCGGATAGAGGTCGACCTTCAGGGACGACAGGAACTGTCGCGGGTCGGAAACGTCGCTCTGCCAGTCCACCAGCTGCCGGAGCCACTGGAACCGCGCGTCGTCGGCGTGCGGGCCGAGCCGGCCCTCCTTGTACTTCCAGTGCGCCGCGATCCCCCGCTCGGCGATCAGGTCCATCTCGCGGGTCCGGATCTGGATCTCGAACGGTTGCCCCGCTTCGCCGATCACCGTCGTGTGGAGCGACTGGTAGAAGTTGGGCTTCGGCATCGCGACGTAGTCCTTGATCCGCCCGGGCACCGGGCGCCAGAGCTGGTGCACCATGCCGAGCACGGCGTAACAGTCGCGCGTCTCGGGGACGACGACCCGGAAGGCGAGGATGTCGTAGAGCTGGGCGGCGTCGACGCCGGTGCGCTTCATCTTGGACCAGATCGAGAAATACCGCTTCATCCGCCCGGAGACTTCGCCCGGGATCTCGGCCTCCTCGAGCCGCGCCTCGATGCGCCTCCGGATCTCGCCGATCATCGTCTCGGAGACCTTCATCCGCCGGGCCACTTCGCGGGCGACGCGCTCCTGCTCCTCGGGCTCGAGATACAGAAACGCCAGGTCCTCGAGCTCGCCCCGCACGCTCCCCATGCCGAGGCGGTGCGCGATCGGCGCGTAGATGTCGAGCGTCTCGCGGGCGATCTCGCGGCGCTTGGCCTCCGGCAGGAAGCCGAGCGTGCGCATGTTGTGGAGGCGGTCGGCCAGCTTGACGAGGACGATCCGGAGGTCCGAGATCATCGCGAGGATCATCTTGCGGAAGGTCTCCGCCTGCTCCTCTTCGCGCGAGACGTAGGAGAACCTGCCGATCTTGGTCAGCCCGTCGACCAGCTCCGCGACCTCCTCGCCGAACTGCTGGGCCACCGCCTCCCGGGACGTCAGCGTGTCCTCGAGGACGTCGTGGAGCAGCCCGACGACGATCGACACGTCGTCCGCCTTCAGGTCGGCGAGGATCGAGGCGACGTTGAGAGGGTGGACGAGGTAGGGTTCCCCCGAGCGCCGCACCTGCCCCTTGTGCTCCCGGGCCGAGAACACGTAGGCGCGCCGCAGCAGGTCGAGGTCGCTGTTCGGGTTGTAGGCCTCGACCTTTTCGAGGATCTCCTCGAAATGGATCATCCCGGGAAGGGTACGGCGTTACCCGGAGGAAGGCAAAGGAGGGAAGGCTCTACCGCCGGCCCTTCTGCTTCTTCCGGCCGGAGGGAGGCGCCGTGGCGGCCGGCGGAACCGGCTCGGTCTTCACCGCGCGCCGGAACCACGGCCAGCTTGCCCCGGTTCTTGAACTCCTTCCAGATGACGACGATCGCCGCGGCGACGTAGATCGAGGAATACGTTCCGATGATGATCCCGATCATCAGGGTCAGGGCGAAGGTCCTCAGAACCTCGCCGCCGAGGAAGAACATCGCGATCACGACGAGCATCGTCGCGCCCGAAGTGAGGATCGTCCGGGACAGCGTCTGGTTGATCGACCGGTTGATCACCGCCTCGAGCGGTTCCTTCTTCGGCGTCTTCATGTTCTCGCGCACGCGGTCGTAGACGACGACCGTGTCGTTGACCGAGTAGCCGATGAGCGTCAGGAGAGCGGCGACGACGACCAGGTTGAACTCCCGGCCGAGCAGCGCGAGCAACCCGACCGTGATGAGCGTGTCGTGGATGAGCGCGACGATGGCTCCGACGCCGAAGGGCAGCGACCGGAATCGGAAGGCGATGTAGGCGAGCATGCCGATCGTGGACCAGACGATGGCCAGGATGGCCTTCTTCTGGAGGTCTTTTCCGACCTGCGGGCCGACGTTCTCGGCCGAGAGCAGCACGAAGGGCCCCGCGGTCGTGTTGGCCTGGATCCACGCCTTGTCCGCCGCCGAGATCTCCGGAACGGAGGCGATGTCCGCGGGGCTCTTGAAGAGCCCGAGCTCCGAGCGCCGCGCGATGATTCGCTCGGCGACCTGCGTGTAAGCGGCGTTGGGATCGACGTCGGACCGGCCGGCGACGCGGTCGGGATCGGCGGCCGCCAGGCGCGCCGCCAGCGTGGCGCGGCCCTCCGTGTTGATGTCGATCTTGCCCGGGTCGGCCGGCGCCTGGAGACCCTGCCGGAGGGCCTGGAGCACGTCGTCGGCCACGTCCCGGCCTTCGGCGGCCTGCTGCTGCACCCGGATCAGCACCGAGTTCTTCTCGGGCTCCTCGTAGCGCTGGATGCCGATCTCGCCGAGGCCGGCGCCCTCCAGGAGCGTGCGCAGCCGGTCGATGTCGGGGGGCGCGGCGAAGCGGACGGCGATCGCCGTTCCTCCGGAGAAGTCGATGCCGAACTTCAGGCCCTTCTGCACGAACACCGTGAAGACGCCGAGGAGGATCAGCGCCCAGGAGGCGCCGATCGCCCACC
Source organism: uncultured Acidobacteriota bacterium (assembly GCA_963829925.1). GTDB lineage: Bacteria > Acidobacteriota > Thermoanaerobaculia > UBA5066 > Gp7-AA6 > DAHUXD01. The sequence continues at coordinate 48,485 of CAWHKQ010000011.1, read as the reverse complement.
ACTTGTACCGGAGAAAGTCGATGTTGGTCTGGCGGAAAAGCTCCATCTCTGCTTCTTTCTTCTGGCTAGATCGAAATGCTGTCGATGTGCTGGCGGCGCCCGTAGACGAGCTCGAACAGCGTGTGCGACACGAAGACCGCCGTGAACATCGAGATCAGGAGACCGATGATCAGGGTGACCGCGAACCCCTTGACGGGTCCGGTCCCGAACTGGAGCAGGAACAGCGCCGAGATGATCGTCGTCGCGTGCGTGTCCACGATCGTCGCGAAGGCCTTCGAAAACCCGTTCTCGATGGCCGCCTTGGGAGCCCGCCCGTTGCGGAGCTCTTCCCGGATGCGCTCGAAGACGAGGACGTTCGAGTCGACGGCCATACCGATCGTCAGGATGAATCCGGCGATGCCCGGCAGGGTCAGCGTCGCATCGAACAGCGCCATCGCGGCCGCGAGCAGCAGGGCGTTGAGCAGCAGGGCGATGACGGCGTTCAGGCCGGCCTTGCGGTAGTAGAGGATGAGCGCCACGAAGACGAGCACGGCGCCGACGACCGACGCGGTGATGCCTTTCCGGATGGAGTCGAGGCCGAGCGAGGGGCCGACGGTCCGCTCCTCCAGGTAGGTCAACCCGGCCGGGAGAGCGCCGGCCCGGAGCACGAGAGCGAGATCGTTGGCCTCTTCGGGAGTGAAGGTTCCCTCGATCACGCCCTGATCCTCGATGCGGTCCTTGATGTTGGGAGCGGACTGCACGCGGTTGTCGAGGATGATCGCCAGCCGCTTGTTGATGTTGGCCCCGGTCACGGCGCCGAACTTCTGGGAGCCGCCCGCCGTCAGGAAGAAGGACACCGAATGGGATCCGAGCTGTCCCTGGGCCGGCCGCGCGTTCTTCAGGTCGCGGCCCGTGATGGCCGCCTGCTTGCGCACGACGTAGAAGGAGCGCTCGCGGCTGCCGGGCTCGGCGCGCGCCTCGACCAGCCGGAGGTCGGCCGGGATCCGGCCGCCCGGATACTCGGCGAGCAGCGCCGCTTCGGTCGAGGGCCCCTTCTCCACGATCGACAGCTCGAGGAAAGCCGTGTTCTTGATCAGGTCCTTGACCCGCTTCGGGTCGTCGATTCCGGGCAGCTGCACCAGGATCCGGTTCGTGCCCTGGCGGGCGATCAGCGCCTCGGCCACGCCGAACTCGTCGACGCGGTTGCGGATCGTCTCGAGGGCCTGCGCGACGGAGCTGTCCTCGATGGCCCGCCGCGCCGGGTCCTTCAGGACGAAGACCCACTTGCCTCCCGCCGTGCTGTACGTCCAGTCCGGCAGGAAGCGCTTCGCGATCTCTTCGAGCTTCGCCGTGTCCGTCTGCGGGGGCACGGTCACGGAGAACGAGGCGTCGGTCGGCAGCTCGATCGGGCCCGGGTTGAGGTCCCGGGCCTCGCTCTTGAGCGTCTCGACCGCGTCGTTGCGTTCGGCGCGCACGGCGTCGACGGTGTTGACCTGCAGCACGAGGTGAATGCCTCCGCGCAGGTCGAGCCCGAGCTTGATGGCCTTCTTCAGGGCGTCCGTCAGGGTCGGGGAGCCCGGTCCGGTCCAGTCCTTCTTCGCGTTGTTGTAGCCCGTCCAGACGAAGCCGGCAATGGCTCCGGCGACGACCAGGACGATCAGCAGGATGCGCCAGCGAAGCTTCTTCCCCAAGTGCCCTCCAAAGAAAAGAACGCCGGAGTCTACCGGAATGAGTTTGTGGTTTCTAGCTCGTTGTCTGCGGTCCGGGCGCGCACCGTGCCGCGCAGCCGTCGACTCCAGACCGCGAACCGCAAAACCGTTTAAGTCGCTGTCGTGGCGGGAGTTGCCTCGGGTTCCCCGGCCAGGCCGACGATCCCGCTGCGCAGCACCTTGATCTTGGTGTTGTCCGAGATCTGCAGGATGACGAACCCGCGCTCCTCGTCGATCGCCGAGATGCGCCCGAAGATGCCGCCGCCCGTGATGACCTCGTCGCCTTTCTTGAGCTTCGAGAGCATCTCCTGCGTCTTCTTCTGTTTCTTGCGCATGGGAGCGATCAGGAGGAAATAGAAGATGACGAAGATGAAGATCATCGGGAGGAACTGGATGAGCCCTCCCGCGGCGCCGCCGGGCGCCGGCGCGGTCTGAAGCAGCTGGGTTAGCATAGCGGCGGCATCATACAGCGGGCGGTCCTCACTCGAGCGCGAACTCGAACGTGCTCACGACCCGGATTCGCTTCATGACCGTGCTGGTCGGGGAAAACGGCGCCGATTCGTCGTTTCCGTCGACTCCGAAGATCTGGATCATCCCCTGATTGGCCGAGCGGATGCTGCCGACGCGGGCTCCGGAGTCGGCGGCGAATTGCTGCGCCATCGCGCGGGCGTTCTTCGTGGCGTCGGCCAGCAGCTGCGGCCGCAGGTCGTTGAACGTCGACACGACGAAGCGGGGGTTCGCGGCCCCGCCTTCCCCTCCGTCGAGCACGATGCCCGCTTTCAGCAGCTCGTCGGTCGAGCCGAGCGCCGTCCGCACGAGATCGACCTTCGGCGTCGTCACGACCAGTGAGGTCGTCAGGATGTAACGCAGCGGGTCATGGCCCTGCGGCTGCCCGTACTCGCGGGCGAGCTTGTCGATCGTGCGGATCGGGGAACGTTCGATCTCCGCTTCCCCGAAGCCCTGCTTGATGAGGAAGGCGAGCGCGGCCTGGCGGTCGGCGCCGATCCTGGCCTGGGCGTCCCCGAGGTCGCTGCTCGCGCGCCTCAGTTGGAGCGTCCAGATGGCCTGGTCGGCCTTGACCTCCTTCTCGACGAGACCCTTGACCGTCACCGTCCGGATGCCGGCGCGGAAGCGCTCCGTTCCCCTGCCGACGAAGAAGCCGCCGATCGCCAGCCCGACCAGGATCGACCCGCCCACGACGAGGGCGCCCGGGAGCCGCCCGTTTCCCTGCGAAGTCTCCATGACGTCCTCTCCCCGACTTTGCCCGCCAGTCTAATTCGGCTTCGAAAATGGCAGCGGCTCGGTCCTCGCCGGCATGGCCCTCTTCGCGGCCTCGGCCTTCTCCCAGAAGCGCAGGAAGTTTTCGCCGAGCACTCCCCGCACGACCTCCTCGGAGTGGCCGCGCCGGAGGAGCTCTTCGGTCAGCTTCGGAAGCTTCGAGACGTCTTCCAGGCCGGCGGGCGGATCGTCGATGCCGTCGTAGTCGGTGCCGAGGCCGACCGCCTGTGGCCCGCCGAGCTTCATGACCCGTTCGATATGGTCGACGGCCGTGGTCCAGTCGGCGTCCGGGTACTTGATCGTCTGGCGCAGCTTGCGCTCTTCCTCGTCCCTCTTTTTCGGATCGGCCTCGAGGCGCTGGCGGATCTCGGCGATCTGCGGCAGCAGGGCCGTCCGGGCCGCCAGGTACGCGTCCACCGACTTCTGATCCAGGAAGAGGGTGCTGACGTTGACCATGACGACGCCGCCTCCGGCAGCCACGGCCTTGATCTGATCGTCGGTCATGTTGCGCGGGATGTTCGCCAGCGCGCGGCACGACGAGTGAGACGCGAAGACCGGGGCCCTGGAGACTGCCAGAACGTCGGACATCGTCTTCTCCGAGACGTGGGAGACATCGACCAGTATGCCCAGCCGGTTCATCTCCAGAACGACCTGGCGCCCGAAATCGGTCAGGCCGCCGTGCACCGCGTAGGTCTTCGGATCGAAGTCGGTGCTGAAAAAGTTCCCGGAGGAATCCGCCCAGTTGTTCGTGTTCGTGTGGGTCAGCGTCATGTAGCGCACGCCGAGACGGTGGAAAGCCGACAACGCGCCGAGCGAGTCCTCGATCGCGTGGCCTCCCTCGATGCCGATCAGGATCGCGATCTTCCCGTCCCTCTTGGCCCGGCGGATCCCCGCCACCGAGTCCGCGAAGACCAGGTCCTTCGGATGCGCGCCGACGATTCCGTGGATCAGGTCGATGAACTCGAGGGCCTTCTTCGCGGCGCCGCCGGACTTCGCGTACCCGCTGCTGACGTAGGCCACGACGAACGGCGCGGTCACGCCCCCTTCCCTCCAGCGCGGGATGTCGGTGTGGCCGACGGTGTTTCGAACCGCCAGGTTTCTCCACTTGCTCTCGAGGGACTCCGGCACGTCCTCGTGGGTGTCGACGACGATCGCGCTCCTGTGCAGCCGGAGCGCGCGCTCTTTCAGGTCGTCCGCCGCGACGAGGCCGGCGACGGCGCACAGCGCGAGAGCCCAGGCGAGTTTTTTCATTCGCGAGAGGCTATAACACGGCCATGACAACGAAAGCCCGCTTCGAGCCGCTCGCTTTCGAGCGCCTCGCGCCCGAGGAGCAGCGCCGCCGCTCGGCCGAGTTTCTGTCGCGGATCGCGGCGCGGCGCACGGTGCGCGACTTCTCGCCGGAGCCCGTCCCCTTCGAGCTCGTCCGAAGCGCCGTGCGGGCCGCGGCCCTGGCGCCTTCGGGCGCCAACCGGCAGCCCTGGAAGTTCGTCGTCGTCTCCGACCCGGCGGTCAAGCGCCGGATCCGCGTCGCGGCGGAAGCCGAGGAGAAGGACAGCTACGAGCGTCGGATGCCCGGCGAATGGCTCGAAGCCCTCGCCCCGCTCGGCACCGACTGGCACAAGCCTTTCCTCGAGATCGCGCCGTACCTGATCGCCGTCTTCCGCATGGACTGGGAGCCGGAGGCGCCGCCCGGCGGCGTCGACGACGGGACGGCCGTCAAGCGGAAGAACTACTACGCCGCCGAGTCCGTCGGGATCGCCTGCGGCTTCCTCCTCGCGGCGCTCCACCTCTCCGGCCTCGCGACCCTGACGCACACCCCCTCGCCGATGGGCTTTCTCAACGGGATCCTCGGCCGCCCCGCGCACGAGAAGCCGTATCTCCTGATCCCCGTGGGCTACCCCGCCGAGGGCGCGCGGGTCCCGGTCATCCAGAAAAAACCGCTCGCGGAGGTCCTGATCATCGGGTGATCGGCCGGCGGCTCACGGGGCCGAACGTGTCATTGCCGCGAGATCGCGGCCCGGCCCTTGCGCAGGACGTACTTGCGAACCTTGCCCGTCGCCGTTTTCGGCAGCTCGTCCACGAAGGTCACTCCCTTCGGCGTCTTGAACCCGGCCAGGTGGCCGCGGACGAACCGCGTGAGCTCTTCCTCCGTGGCCGCGGCGCCGCCGCGCAGGACGACGAAGGCGTAGGGCGCTTCGCCCCACTTCTCGTGCGGAAGCCCGACCACGGCCGCCTCGAGCACGGCGGGATGCCGCAGAAGGACGCCCTCCACCTCGATCGACGACACGTTCTCCCCGCCGCTGATGATGACGTCCTTGAAGCGGTCGCGGATCTCGGCATAACCATCGGGGTGAACGACGGCCGCGTCGCCGCTGTGGAACCAGCCGCCCCGCATCGCCTCCGCGGTGCCCTCGGGATCGCGGTAGTAACCTTCCATCACGGCGTTTCCTCGCACGACGATCTCCCCCAGGGTCTGGCCGTCGTGCGGCACTTCGATCCCGTCCGCGTCGACCACTCGAAGCTCCCCCGACGTGAGCAGCTCGACGCCCTGCCGCGCCTTCATGGCCGCGCGCTCCGCCGCCGTCAGGCCGTCGTGCTCGGGGCGCGGCTCGCAGACGGTGATGAACGGTGAGGTCTCGGTCAGCCCGTAGACCTGCGTGATCGTCCAACCGAGCTCGTCCTCGACGCGCTCGATCGTGGCGGCCGCGGGCGGCGCCCCGGCGGTCAGGACTCTCAGACCCCGGGGCGCTCCGCGCCGGACACTCTCCGGCGCGTTCGCGATGGAGATCAGCACGGTCGGCGCCGCGCACAGCATCGTCACGGACTCGCGGACGACGGCATCGAACACGGCGCCCGCCTCGACCTTGCGCAGGCACACGTGCGTGGCTCCGGCCGCCGTCACCGTCCACACGAACGTCCAGCCGTTGGCATGGAACATCGGCAGCGTCCAGAGATATCGGTCCCGGACGCCCATCGGATGGTGCAGGAGCGTGCCCACCACGTTCGTGTAGGCGTTTCTGTGGGTGATCATCACGCCCTTGGGCCGGGCCGTGGTCCCGCTGGTGTAGTTGAGGGTCAGAAGATCGCGCTCGCCGATCGGCGGCTTCTCGAAATCGGGTCCCGACGCGGCGAGCTCGTCCTCGTAGTCGCGCCATCCGGGCCGCGCGCCCTCCAGGGCCACGCAGTGCTCGAGCCCCGGGATCCGCGCGCGGACGGCGTCCACCGACTCGAGATAGTCGGCATGCGCGCAGAGGACGCGCGCGCCGCTGTGCTCGAGGATGTAGGCGAACTCCTCCGGCGTCAGCCGGAAGTTGATCGGGACGAGCACGGCCCCGATCTGGGGAACCGAGTAGAAGCACTCCAGATGCGCGGCGGTGTTGGGCGCGATGGTGGCGACGCGATCGCCGGGCCGGACGCCCATCCGCTGAAATGCCGCCGAAGCGCGGTCGCACCGCTCGAAGAACTCGGAGTAGGTGAACCGCCGGGGGCCGTCGACGACCGCCTCGCGATCCCCGTACAGCCGGCGCGTTCGCCGGGCGAACTCGAGAGGCGTCAGCGGCGTTTCCAGCGTTCCTCCAGTGAGCGGGTCGGAGGCCTCAGGGCGTCGGGCAGGGAGCGCCGGCGTCGATCCACGTCTTGAACCTGGCGACGAATTCGGCGTGGGGCACCGGGACCGGCGCGCGGCCGACGCCGGGCTCCCAGCCCCAGAGCACGAGCTTGTCGTGCGCGACGTGCTCGACGAGCGCGGCGAAATCCTTTCCGCCGTTCTTCTTCGGATCCCGGACCACGCGGCAGAGCTCGCCCGACGTCAGGTTGATGAAAACCATCTTCTGCTCCGGCGGGGGCAGGTGCCAGTTGGGAGCGCCGGGCGGCATGCTCGCGCCGTAGCTGGCCGGCGGATTGACGGTCGCGTGGCAGGTCGCGCAAGCGAGGCCGGGCGCGCCCTTTCCTTCGGGCCCGCGCATCACGTCCTGCAGGTGGGGCAGCCCCGCGTCGAACTGCAGCGGCGCGTCGCCGGGGATGTGGCAGTTCTGGCAGCGCGGGTGCTGGAGCACGGCGCGCACGGTCTCGAAGGCGGCGATGCCGTCCTGGTCCGAAACGGAGCGGGCGGGCGGCGCGGACCTCAGAGCGGCCGCCACCCCGATCCCGGACGCCGCCAGAAGAACCGCCGCGCGCCTCAGGCGAGCCTCAGGGGAAGCCGGCGCAGGCGGCGGGAGACGCCTTCGAGCGCGCTCAAGACCTGCTTCTCTTCGCCGAAAGATCGGCGGCCAGGTGAACGGCCTCGCGGATGCGCTGGTACGTGCCGCAGCGGCACAGGTTGGCCGAGAGAGCAGCGTCGATGTCGCCGTCGGTCGGCTTCGGCACGATCCTCAGGAGCGCCGCCGCCGCCATGATCTGTCCCGGCTGGCAGTAACCGCACTGCACGACGTCGGCCTGGATCCAGGCGCGCTGCACGGGATGCAGCTCCGACGCGCCGAGGCCTTCGATCGTGGTGACGGCACGGCCCTCGACCTCCGAGACCGGCAGAACGCACGAGCGGTGCGCCGCGCCGTTGAGGTGGACCGTGCACGCGCCGCACTGCGCCATCCCGCAGCCGTACTTGGTCCCGGTCAGGCCGAGCAGGTCCCGCAGGACCCAGAGGAGCGGCATGTCGGGAGGCGCCGAGACCTCGCGGACCTTTCCGTTGACGTTCAGCTTCACGTCAGTCCCCTTTTCCCATACTAGTACCAGCCATCTGCCGGCGGAATCCCCGCAAGGTTCAGGCCCCGTCCGCAATCTTCTGCTCGGGGGGCGCCGCGACGGCCGCCAGGCGGCCCTCCGAGATCGCCTCGCGGATCTCGCGCATGAAGGCCAGATAGAAGAAGACGTTGTGCATCGAGAGCAGCATCGGCGCCGAGAAGTCTTTGAGCACGAAGAGATTCCTGAGATACGCGCGGCTGTGCCGGCGGCACACCGGGCATCCGCACGCCGGATCGAGAGGGGCCAGGTCCTCCTTGAACCGTTCGTGCTTGATCGCGATCTCCCCGCGCCGCGTGTAGGCGTGGCCCATGCGGCCGTTGCGCGTGGGCAGGACGCAGTCGAAGAGATCCACGCCCGCGCGGACGGAAGCGAGAAGATCGGCCGGCGTGCCGACGCCCATCAGATACCGCGGCTTCTCATCGGGCAGAAGCGCCGCGGAGAGCGCGGTCATCGAGCGGACGGCGTCCTTGGATTCTCCGACGGCGACGCCGCCGATCGCATAGCCCGGCAGGTCCAGCGCGATCAGCAGGCCCGGCGCTGGCGCGGCGCAGGTCCTCGTGCGTGCCGCCCTGCAGGATGCCGAACAGCAGGCCCGGGCCGGCGTAGGCCCGGCGGCAGCGCTCCGCCCAGGCGAGCGTCAGCCGGCAGGCTTCCTCGATCTCGGCTCGCTCGGCCGGAAACGGCGGACAGACGTCCAGCATCATCGCGATGTCGACGCCGAATCCGCTCTGCAGCTCCATCGCCCGCTCGGGGGTCAGGAAGTGCTTCGTGCCGTCCTCGGGCGTGCGGAACTCGACGCCTTCCTCGGTGATCCTCCGATGCGCCGACAGGCTCATCACCTGGAAGCCTCCCGAGTCGGTCAGGATCGCGCGCGGCCATCCCATGAAGGCGTGGAGACCTCCGGCCCGGGAGATCGTCTCGGGACCCGGCCGCGCCATGAGGTGATAAGTGTTCGCGAGCACGGCGCGGCAATCCCAGGTCTCCAGCCAGTCGAACGCGACTCCCTTGACCGCGCCGCGGGTCCCCACGGGCATGAAGCAGGGGGTTTCGATCCCGGCGTGCCCGGTCCGCAGCCGCCCCCGTCGGCCGGAAGACTCCGGATCGCGGGCGTCGATCTCGAACAACTAGAAGTGAACGCGGACGCTGGCGCCGGCTCCCAGAACCTCCCGGTCGACGTCCGTGGGGTCTGCGCCTCCCTGGGGCGACAGGAGGACCGAGGCATCGATGGCCACGGCCGGAAGGTGAAGGCCGACGCCGAAAGAGTAGCCCCACGGGGCGTCCATGGCGGCGAAGTCGTGAAAGCCGCCGGCCCGGAAGGCGAAGAGCGGAATGCGAAACTCGGCGCCGATCGAGAGCTGCTGACTCTGGGTCCCCGGCGCGAGCGTGTCGCTCTTCAGGAAGTCGCCGTCGGCCGCGAGCGTCATGAACGGCAGGGGGGTGACGGCGACTCCGCCCCGAACCTGCCGCGGAAGCGGGACCGAGGCCGGCGCGCCCGGCACGACAGCGACGTCGAAGCTGGGCTCGTTGAGCGAGGTTCCCACGACGCCAAATCGGAAGATCCCGAGGTTGACCTCGCCGCCCAGGTCGAACGCGAACTTGGTCGAGCTCAGGGCATTCTGGTCGAACGCCTCGTTGATGAGATCGCCCACATCCTTGTTCTCGCAATCGAAAACGCCGCAGTGGGCGAAATACGTGCGCGCGAAAACCACTCGCGCCGCGCCTCCGACGAGAACGGTGCTGTCGAGGAACCCGTGGCCGTAGGCCAGACGGACCTCCCGCGCGTTGAGCCCGACGAGGTTGAGGCCGGACTCGTTGAACTCGAGGCCGTTGGACGGTCCGCCACCCGGAATGATGTGTGTCAGGTCGATCACCGGATAGATGCCGGCGTAGGGGACCGTGCCGACGGAAAGGGAGAACCCTTTGTAGTGAGCGGCGATGGCCCCCACGCCCGAGAAGACGACCGCGGTGTCGGGCTGCACGAGATTGTCCAGGTCCGCGATGAGCTCGGGCAGCAGATCGAGCCGCTCGCCGCTGGCGATGTCTTCGAACGGAAGGTTCGACAGGTTGTCCAGCGTCCCGACCAGGTTGTTTCGGTTCTCCGCCAGGCCGCTGCCGAAGACCTGAATGCCCCAACCCTCGAGCCGTCCCAGAGCGGCGGGGTTGGCCCATGCCGCCGTGCCGTCGTCGACGGCCGCCACCTGAGCCCCGCCCATGCCGACGGAGCGGGCTCCGGCCCAGGGAAACTGGGCGCGGGCCGGGAGCGCCGAGAGAAAGAGGCCGGCCGCGAGGAGCAGGAGAATGCGCGAGCGAGGTTGTTTCGTCATAGTTTCGATCCTAGCAAAGGGTCTGCCATTGACCCTTGAAAAATCGCGTGCTAGGTTTGGCCGCCTTTCGAGGGGGAAATGCCCGATCTCGGTAAAAAGTACGAGTGCTTCCACTGCCACACGAAGTTCTACAACCTCGGCAAGCCCGAGGCGATCTGTCCAAAGTGCGGAGCCAATCAGAAGAACGCGAAGTCCGACGACGCGCCGCCCCCGGCGCCGCGGCCGCCGCGCCGCTCGGCTCTCCTCGAGACGATTCCCGACGAGAACCCGCAGGAGTTCGGTGAAGAAGGGCCGGCCGAGCCCGAACCGGAGGCCGATCTCGAGGACGACGAACTCGAGGAAGGCGAAGAGCCGGCCGAGGCCGAAGAAGAGGAAGACGAAGTCTACTAGCCCCCGCCCTCGAACGCGCACCGCCTACGTCGCGCTCGGCTCCAACCGTCGGCAACCGCCGCGCCCGAATCCAGAGCGCTCTCGAGAAATCGCCGCGGCGGCCCCGGTCCTGGCGATGTCTTCTTTCTATCGCACCGACCCGGTCGGGTATGCCGCGCAGCCGCCGTTCTGGAACGCGGTCGCCGCCGTCGCCTGGGGGCGCTCGGCCGCGGCGCTGCTGCGCGAGCTGCAACGCGTCGAGAAGGCCGTGGGCCGGACGCCGTCCTTTCGGAACGGTCCGCGGGAGATCGACCTGGACATCCTGGATCTGGGCGGGGCCCGCCGGGCGCGGCCGGATCCCGTTCTCCCGCACCCGCGCATGGCAGACCCGCCGGTTCGTGCTCGCCCCGCTGGCCGAGATCGCGCCGGACTGGCGGCACCCGGTCAGCGGACGCACCGTGCGCGAGCTCCTCCGCGCCCTCCCCGAGCGTCCGCGGGCTACGCGGCTTTCTTCCAGGCCGCGAGGTTTTGCCGCGCGTCTTCCTGGGTCTTGATCTCCTCGACCAGATGCTGCGGCGAGGGCCCGTCGGCCACGAGCGCCTCTTCCAGGGCGATCGCCTCCGTCTTTTCCCTGGCGTCACCGCGGTAGAGAGCCTCGGCGAGGAAGTGGCGGTTGGCGAAATTGCGCTTGTCCTGCTGCACCGCCAGGCGCAGAGCCTTGACCGCCTCGTCCCGTGAGACCCAGCCCGTCACGAACGGGATCCAGGGCGCCTGGTCGTGGAGTCGCCCGAGAATCCGGTAGCCTCCGCCTTCCTCGAACACGGGTCGATCCCGATTACGGTCAGCGCGTAGTCGCGGATCGTCTCGGCGGCGCCCGTCCTGGCCGCCTCGAGCTTCCCCTCCGCGAGCGCCCACTCTCCCCACGCCACCGCCGCCCAGAAGAAGGTGGGCGCGGCATCCGACCGGTCCGGAAGTGTCCCGCCAGCACGTTGGGCCCGTACTCCAGGAAACCCTTGACGCCTTCTTCTCCAGGCTCTTCTGGAGGATCCCGATCGCCTCCTCGGCCACGCGCCTCGCCTTCTGGAAAACGGCCTTGCGGGATTCCGGGTCCAACCCCGTGTACGCGCCCTTGAAGTAGAGGGCCCGCACCAGTTTCCAGCGCGCCTCGACGTAATCCGGGTCGCGGGCGGCCTCTTCGTAAGCCAGGATCGCCTGGTTGATCGGGCCGGCGCCGGCCTTCGGCCCGACGCGGCCCTCCTGCCGGCGCGAATACATGCGGTCGCCCTCGGCGACGAGGGGGTTGGACGAAATCTCTGCGGGCCCAGGGAACGGTCGGAGATCGACGGTACATGCTGAGCCGCGGCCGCCCGCCGCCACCGACAGCAGCAGCAGCGCTCCCGTCAGGACGCGCATGGGGACCAGTGTATCCCCGCGCCCGCGCTAGACTGAACACCGGAGGCCTCCATGACCGATTCCAAGCCGCTCCCCGTGAAGTTCACGATCGACGAGGCGACCGCGGAGGGCCACTACGTCAACTTCGCAAACATCCTCCACAACCCGACCGAGTTCGTCTTCGACTTCGGCCGCGCTCGTCCCGGGCCGCCCCGACGTGAAAGTCTGGCCCGCGTGCTCACGACGCCGTATCACGCCAAGCAGCTGCTGCGCGCCCTGCAGCAGAACGTCGACATCTACGAGCGCAGCTACGGAGAGATCCGGTCCGACTTTCAGCCCCCGACGACGGAGGCGACGGACACGCCAACGAACTGACCGTCAACTCCGCCTGAGGACTCCCCCTCCGAGCACCACGTCCCCGTCGTAGAACACGCAGGACTGGCCGGGGGCGACGGCGCGGACCGGAGCATCGAACTCGACGCGCGCGGTGCCGTCGTCACGGGGCGACACCGTGGCCGGAACTTCGGGAGCGCGGTGACGGATGCGCACCGCGGCACGGAACGGGCCCCGGGGAGCTCCGCCGGGATACCGGGCGTCGCCGACGAGCGCCTCGCGCGTCTCCAGGTCGCGGCCCGGCCCCACGACGACGCGGTTGGCCGGGGCGTCGACCGCCAGGACGTAGAGCCTCTCCGATCGCGGCGACACCGATGCCTCGCCGCTGCCCGATCGTGAAGCGAAAGTGACCCTCGTGAGAGCCCAGGCTCCCGCCGCGGGCGTCTTCGAGCGGCCCGGACGCGGCAGGCAGCTCGAGACCGAGCTCCGCGGCGTGCTCGGCGACGAAATCCCCCGCGCGGGTCCCGGCCGGAACGAAGCAGATCTCCTGGCTCTCCTCCTTGTCGGCCGTCGGGAGACTGGCGCGGCGGGCGTGGGCGCGGACCTCCGCCTTGGTCAGCTCCCCCACCGGGAAGCGGGCCGCCGCGAGCTGCTCGGTCGTGAGGTCGTAGAGAAAATAGGACTGGTCCTTGGCCGGATCGATCCCCCTCCGGAGGACGGGGCGGCCCGCGGCGTCGGAGCCGCGGCGCACGTAGTGGCCGGTCGCCACCGCCTCGCAGCCCAGGGCCCGCGCGCGCTCCCAGAGGGTCGCGAACTTGACCTTCGTGTTGCACGCCGAGCACGGGATCGGCGTCTCGCCCGAGAGATACGACGCGACGAACGGGCGCACGACGTCGCGCCGGAATTCGTCCTCGAGGTTCAGCACGTAGTGACGGATCCCGAGCGCCCAGGCCACCCGGCGCGCGTCCGCCAGGTCGTCGAGCGTGCAGCACCGGCCCGTCCGGCCGGCCTCGCGCGAGTGGTCCCAGAGCTGCATCGAGAGGCCGATCGGCTCGTGGCCGGCCTCCTTCAGAAGGAGGGCGGCGACCGAAGAGTCCACGCCCCCGGACATCGCGACGGCGATTCGCATCCGCGTAGCCTATCCGAGGCGGGGTCCGGCGATCAGCCCGCCGCCGTGACGATCAGCATCAGAGTCGAGCCGCCGACCGTGAACTCTCCCTGGTTCTCGATCACGACTTCGCTGATCGGCTCTTCGCCGACGAGCGTTCCGTTGGTCGAGCCCAGGTCGAGCAGGCTGACCTGGTCGCCGCGCACTTCGAGGGCGGCGTGATGCCGCGAGATCTCCGGGTCGTCCAGGACCAGGTCCACCTCTTCCCGGCCGATCACGATGCGGGGCTTCTCGATCTGGAACATCTTTCCGGCGTCGGGCCCCGCGATAACGGCCAGCGAGAGCTTCAAGTCGGAGGGCAGCTTGAGCTCGCCGGCCGGCTTGCGTGTCGCGTCCGTGCGGCGGCGGTCGTGGCTCGCGTCCTCCCGCGGCGCGTCGCCGCTCCGGCGGATCCGGGTCTCGTCCGGCGGGAGCGGGGTCCGCACGGCCGGCTGCGCCTCGTAGGCCCGCGTGTTGAACACCTCGAAGATGGTCTGGCAACGCGAGCAGCGCAGCTTCTTGGACGGCTTTCCCGCAAAACGCGCCTCGTCGTAGTGGTATTTGGCCTGGCACTGATCGCACTCGACGATCACGACGGACTCCCCGCGCACGACGCCGCCGCCGCGGCCCGGACCTCCCCCACGAGGCCGGGCAGAATCTCCAGGACGCGGGCGATCTCCGCGTCGGTCGTCTGGCGGGACAGGGAGAAGCGGACGACGCTCTTCGCCTCCTCCCGGGACAAGCCGAGCGCGAGGAGGGCGGGGGACGGCGCCAGCGTGCCGCTCGAGCAGGCGCTCCCGACCGAGACCGCGATGCCCTCGAGGTCGAGGCGGATCAACAGAGCCTCCCCGGACGCTTCCGCGAACCGGATCGCCGACGTGTTCGGCAGACGCGGGCCTCGCTCTCCGACGGCGCGGGTGCCGGGGATTGACTCCAGGATCCCGCGCTCCAGGCGATCCCGCCGGCCCCCGATCGCCGGAGCGTCCCCCTCGAGCCGACGGACCCCCAGGCGCGAAGCCGCGCCGAACCCGGCGATCGCGAGCGTGTTCTCGGTGCCGGCGCGGAGGCGCTTCTCCTGTCCGCCCCCCGGAGTGTGCGGGGACAGCGACACGCCGCGGCGGACGAAGAGGGCTCCGGCCCCTTTGGGACCGTGCATCTTGTGAGCCGAGATCGAAAGCAGGTCGACACCCCAGGCCGCGGCGTTCACGGGGATCCGGCCAGCCGCCTGAACGGCGTCCGTGTGAAAGAGGCTCCCCCGGGCACGCGCCCCGCGGGCCAGCGCCTCGATCGGGTAGACCCCTCCGTACTCGTTGTTGGCGGCCATGACCGAAACGAGAACCGTGCCGGGCGTGACCGCGGCGAGGACGCGTTCGGGTTCGAGGGCTCCGGAGGGCTCCGGATCGACCGTCACGACCTCGAAGACCGTCTTCCCGAGAGCCGGGCGGCGGCCTCGCGAACCGAAGGGTGCTCCGCGCCCGAAAGGACGACGCGTCCCCGGCGGCCCGCGGTCGCTCCGAAGAACGCCAGGGCGTTGGATTCGGTGCCGCCCGAGGTCAGCAGGACCTCCTCGGGACGGCCGCCGACCAGCCGGGCGACCTCGGCCCGCGCCTCTTCGACGGCGCGCCGAGCCTTCTGTCCCTCGGCGTGCACGGAGGAGGGATTGCCGTAGACGTCGGCCGCCTCGACCATGGCCGCCCAGACCTCCGGGTCCAGCGAGGTCGAGGCGTTGTTGTCGAGGTAAATCATGACTTCAGATTCCCGGAGGTACTTCAAATTATCGCTCCGGAGCCAGCTTCCTGAAAAACTTTCTTCAAGGAATACCCGTAGCGCAACCGGGGGTTAAGATCGACAGTCCGATGAAGTCGCGGACGCTCTCTCTTCGTGCGGTCGCGGTGTTCGCACTCTGCGGGGCCATTGCGGGCGCAGGGCGTGCCCGAGCTGACTCGCCAATCAGCGCGCCGAGAAATTGAAGGCGCTCCCCGAGGAAGACCGGAAGTGGGTCGAGGAGTTCGTCGCGCCGATCATCCTGCAGGACGAGAAGAACCTCTTCCTCCAGCTCACCGAGTCTCACCAGCGCGAGATCTTCCGGGAAGAGTTCTGGAAGCGCCGGGAACAGCCGGGACTGCCCGACCCGCTCGGCCCCGGCTACCGCAACCGCTACGAGGGTTTCCGGGAAGCGGCCGCCAGCGACTTACGGAGGACTGACGAGCGATCCCGGCCGGGTGGTCGTCCTTCATGGCGAGCCGCTGGCGGTCCAGGAGTACGAACAATGTAATGACGTCTTTCGCGATCTCGCCGTCTGGACCTACCGCAGCGCCGCCGGCGGGGGTTCGCTTCAGAAGGAAACGCAGTTCCTGTTCTACCGGGGCTCGCCGGGCGCGCCGTGGAGGCTCTGGTATCCCGCCATCCCGGACCGGGAGCTGCTCGCGCCCGGGTCGTGCCTGAGCTCCATACCCCAGGCGTGCCGGCCGATCGGCTCCCCCCCGGCTCCCGGGGCCGAGTGCGGGCCGTACGCGGCCGCCAAGACCTGCGATCAGGCGTGCGACGTGGTCCGCATCGTCGAGCGCATCCGGTCCCGCGGAGTCGCCGACATCGCTCTCGCGTTGAGCGAGCCGCCCAAGGTCGACACGGAGGGTCTCGAGAAGCTCGCCGACCGTTTCCCGACTCTCAAGGGCGACAAGGCCACGGCGCTGAACGTCGAGGGCCCGGCGAGCGAGGCCCCATCCGGCGACGCGGTGGTCCCCTCGTCGCCCTCCGCGAAGGTCGCCGCCGGCCCCGAGACTCCCGAGACGGTCGCATCCCGGCCGGCTCCGGCCCGAAAGAAGCTCTCCAAGCGCGAGATCCGGGAGCGCACCGAGGCGCTGCCGCAGAAGTATCGCGACTTCATGACTCTCGTCGAGCTCATCATCACCGACGACGAGCGCGAGGTGTTCCTCCAGATCGCCGAGAGCTACCAGCGCGACAAGTTCATCGACTCGTTCTGGAAGCGCCGCACGATCGACGCCATGGGCATCCGCACCGACTACCGCGCCGTGTACACGCGGCGGGTCGAGCAGGCCATCTCCCAGTTCCGGGACCTGCACAACGACCGGGCGAAGATGTTCGTCATGAACGGGCCGCCGGACGCCGTGGTCCCGATCGACTGTCAGGAAGTCTACGTCCCGCTCCAGATCTGGTTCTACGAGCGGATCGAGGCCCTCAAGAGCAAGGTCTATCTGATCTTCTACCAGCCTTACGGCACGGGCGCCTACAAGCTCTGGCTCCCGATCGACGGCCTGGGCGTCCTCTACGTCGGCGTCGGCTCCTCGGGCGGAATGTCGATGGGCGCCCGTGCTCCCGACATCCAGAGCTGCTTCGAGTGGCGCACGGTCCAGCAGGCGCTCCAGTACAGCTCCGCCGTGCTCGGCTCCGGCGCCTTCTCGATGCGGAGCGCCAGCCTTCTGTTCCAGCCGCCGACCGTCGAGACGGAGGGCGTCGACCAGATCCTCTCGATGACGACCGACGTCCGTGAAGGCGCGACCGCGCTCGGCGTCGCCCGGCTCGTCCGGTTCCCGGAGCTGCGCGCCAACAAGATCGGCATGGATCTCTCGCTCCTGGTCCCCAAGGCGGAGCTGAAGGCCCGATCCCTCGGCGAGGAGAGCTTCTACAACGTGGACGTGATCGGCGAGGTCGTCAAGGACGACCGCCTGATCGACAACTTCAAGTACCGTTTCGACATCCCGACCCAGGAGATCGCCGGAGAGAAGATCCCGGTGACGGTGCGGCGGTACCTCTATCCGGGACAGTACAAGCTGATCCTGAAGATCTCGGACGGCAACCAGAACGCGGAGGGGCACCTCGCCGAGGCCCTGAACGTCCCCGAGCAGCCGGACGCCCCGCCGCCGGAGATGGTCGCGGCGCGAGCGGAAGGCAAGGCGGCCGTCGACAAGATCAAAGACGTCGGTCTGCTGCCCTCGGCCATCGCGCTCCTGCCCGTTGCCAAGGAGATCGTCACCGGGCTCCAGCGGTTCGAGACCAAGGCCGCGGAGAACGTCAAGAGCGTCGACTTCTACCTCAACGGCTCCAAGGTCATGACCCGGACCAAGGCGCCCTTCGAGGCCGACCTGAACCTCGGGCCGCTGCCTCGCAAGCAGGCGGTCCGCGTCGTGGCGTATGGCCCCACCGGACGCTCCGTGGGCGAGGACGAGTACATCGTCAACGAGGGTCGTGAAGTCTTCCGGGTCCGGATCCTCTCGCCCGACAAGGGCATGCGCGTCTCGGGGCCCACCAAGGTCCTCGCGGCCATCGCCGTGCCCGAAGGCAAGACCCTCCAGAAGCTCGAGTTCTATTCGAATGAGGCCCGCGTCGCGACTCTCTACCAGGCGCCCTACGAGCAGACCGTCAACATCAAGGACTCGAAATCGCTGAGTTACGTGCGCGTCATCGGCACGCTCGACGACGGCACGGTGTCCGAAGACCTGCGCTACGTCAACGCTCCCGGACTTCGTTTCGGAGGTCACCGTCGACGCCGTCGAGCTCTACACGACGGTCACGGAAAAGGGCCGGCCGGTCAGCCACCTGCAGGCGTCCAACTTCAAGGTCTTCGAGGACGGCGTGCTCCAGGCGATCCAGGGGTTCGAGTACGTCAAGAACCTGCCGCTCTCCCTCGGCATCATCATCGACACGTCGGCCTCGATGCTCGAGTCCCTGCCCGAGGCCGAGCAGGCCGCCCTGAAGTTCATCGACTTCTCCGTCGGCCAGAAGGACCGCGCGTTCGTGGTGTCGTTCGACAACGAGCCGTACCTTCTCGCCAAGCTCACCGGACGCAAGGACAAGCTCGTCCGCTCCCTGGCGGGGCTGCGCGCCGAAGGCTCCACGGCGCTCTACGACGCGATCATCTACGGCCTCTACCAGTTCACCGGAGTGAAGGGCAAACGGGCCCTGGTGATCCTGACGGACGGGAAGGACACCGTCTCCAAGTTCGACTACGACACCCTGCTTGAGTACGTGCGCAAGTCCGGGCTCGCCGTCTACGGGATCGGGCTCAAGATCTCGGGCACGGACCTGGAGGTCAAGTACAAGCTCAACAAGATCGCCCAGGTCAGCGGAGGCCAGACCTTCTACATCGACTCGGCGAAGAACCTCGAGGCGGTGTACCGTCAGATCAACGAGGACCTGCGGAGCCAGTACCTGCTGACCTACTACTCCTCCAACGTCGACAGCCGCGACCAGTGGCGCAAGGTCGAGATCAAGGTGGATCCGGTGAACCTGCAGGCGCGGACGATCTCGGGGTACTACCCGTAGCCTTCCGCTCCGGGGGATGCGGCCCTGACTCAAGATCTCCCGGTGTCCGGCGCCGAGACCTCCCGCCTCGTCCTCGCCTCCGCTTCCCCCCGCCGCGCCGAGATCCTGCGCTCGCTCGGCATCCCCTTCGTCGTGTCGCCCACGGACGTGCCCGAAGATCCGCGGGAGGGCGAGACCGCGGAAGCCGCGGCCACGCGGCTGGCGGCCGAGAAGGCGGCGCGGGCCTCCGCGCGGGCAGCCGGACGCCTGGATCCTCGCCGCGGACACCCTCGTCTTTCTCGACGGCGAGACTCTCGGGAAGCCGCGCGACGACCGGGACGCGGAACGCATGCTGGCGCGGCTCTCGGGTCGGGAGCACTGGTCGTACGGCCGTGCGGCTGACGCCGCGGCGGCGCGCCGGGAACGGGGATCGCCGAGGTCAGCCGCGTCCGATTCGCCCCGATGAGCCCGAGGAGATCCACTGGTACGCCTCGACCGGAGAGCCCCGCGACAAGGCCGGCGCCTACGGCGTTCAGGGCCTGGGCGCGCGGTTCATCGAGGAGATCCACGGCTCGTTCACGAACGTGATGGGCCTCCCGGCGCGCGGCGTCTACAGCCTGCTCAGAGCCTCCCGAGATCCCGCGCTCGCGCTTCTCGCTCTTTCTTCCGCCTGAGCTTCATCTCGTACATCCGGGCGTCGGCCTCGGCCAGCGTCTTGGGGAACTCGGCCTTGGGCAGGTGCGTCGCCCACCCCACGGACAGCGTGGGCTGGAGCTGCGCGGCGCCGGGGATGTGCGGCAGGCTCCGGCCAGCTCCTCGGCCTTCTGCGCGGCCGAGGCCTCGTCGGCCTGGGTCAGGAGGACCAGGAACTCGTCGCCCCCCCAGCGAAACACCATGTCCGACTCGCGCACGCAGGCCGTCAGGTAGTTCGCGACGAACTGCAGCACCTCGTCCCCGACCCCGTGGCCCCGCAGGTCGTTGATCTCCTTGAAGCGGTCCACGTCGATGAGCAGGACCGAGAGCGCGGTCGCGTGGCGGCGGGAACGCGCGAGCTCGCGCCGGATCACGTCGTTGAAGTAGTGCCGGTTGTAGAGTCCCGTCAGGCGGTCGCGGATGCCCATCTCCTTGACCTGGGAATCCGACTCGACCAGGCGCTGCATCTCCTGCTGGAGCTGCGCCTGGCTGGCCTCGAAGAGCAGGATGATGATCCCGACGCCCACCGTCATCTCGAGGAACATCTCGAAGAAGTGGGCGTATTGAAGCATCTCCGACATCGAGGCGGCGTCCCCGTGCCGCAGGTAGGAGGTGGCCACCCATGCGCGCTCGACCCCCCAGAGCAGGAACGACGCCGAAAGGATCGCGCGGCCGCCCGCCGAGCCGGGCGTCACGGCGAAGGCGACGGCCGTGACCAGGTAGGCCGCGGCCCGCAGGAAGGAGAGCGGGGCCGCCCAGTCCGCCGCCGGCCCGGCCGGGCCCGCCGAGAGCCACCAGGCGGCGCGCCATGATCGGGACGGCCCAGAGCATCTCGAAGGGGCTGGCGGCGGCGGCCTCGCGGCGGTAGCGCCAGACGCCGCGCAGGAGGAAAAACACGTGCGCGAGCATGGCCGCGAGCATCGCGAGGAGCGCCAGCGCGCGAGTCTTTCCCGATCGGGCTCATGACCATCCACAGGAGGGCGAGCCCGGTCAGGAAAAACGCCCACGACGCGATCCAGTCCAGAAACGCCGGCCTCCGGAACTTGCGATAGAGCAGAAGGAAGACCACGAAGAGCAGAACCGTGCCGGCGGCCTGGATGAGCAGGGAGAAGAGGTAGGTATGCATTGGATTCTGTGCGTGTGAGTTTAGCAGGCCGCTCAGAAATGGCCGCGGCCCGTTTCGAGCGGCGCTCGACGCGCCGACGGGAGCGGGAGAAATAGAATCCCCTCGATGCCCGATTCCATCGCCTGCCTGGCTCCGCGCCTCGGCGAAGCGCGCCGCGCCGCGGAGCGCATTGCGGCGCTCGCGCCGGGAACCGTGCTCGTGCCCTGCTCGCTGCGCAGTTACCTCGCCGACCCCCGCGCGCCGAGCCGGATCGTGCTGTGCGCCTCGGGGCCGCCGGACCGGAGCCTGGAGTTTCTGCAGACCGCGGCGCGACGTCTGCTCTGGCCCCGAGTCCCCGCCGGGCTCGGCGAAGCCATCGGCGGCCTGCGCGCGGAGCCCGCCGGCGTCCGGGAAGTCGGAGCGTCCTCCCGAGCCACCTTCCGCCGGAGCGAGCCGTCCGCGGGTCTCCTCATGGAGGGGCTGATCGACGAGCGCCGGGCTCGCGCCGCGCTCCTCTCAGCGGGACCGCGGGACTGGATCGTCGAAAGCGCCCGGCACGTTCGGATTCCCGCCCGCTGGCTGGAGACTCTCGAGCAGGCCGGGATCCGCTGGTCGGCCCTCGAGCCGATCGAGGTCGTCGCTCTTCACGCCTCGCCGGCCCTCGCTCGTGGCCGGAGGAAATGGGGTCGGCTCTTTTCGAAAGGCACGCCGGTCTGGATCAGAGAATGGGCTTCCAGATCCCCGACGCGACGAAGATCCTGAGCAGCTCCGCGTCCACGGCGCCGCGCCGGGCCTCCGCGGCGAGGATCTCGAGGGAGCGCTCCTCGGGAACGGCGCGTTTGTAGGGCCGGTCCCGCGCCGCCAGCGCGTCGAAGATGTCGCAGATCGTCAGCATCCGCGCCGGGACGGGGATGGCTTCCGCCCTCAGCCGGCGGGGGTAACCGGACCCGTCGAGCTTCTCGTGGTGCGCGTAGGCCCACTCGGGCACCCGCTCGAGGTCCGGGGTCCAGGGAATGCGGGTCAGGAAGCGGAAGGTCTGCGTCACATGGGACTCGATCTCGAGCCGCTCGGGAGGCGTCAAGCTGCCGAGCGGGATCGCGAGCGAAGCGATCTCCTCCGGGGGGACGAGCTCCACGACTTCTCCGGACGCGTCGCGATACCTCAGGCGTCGCAGGGCCTCGAGCTCCGACGCCGTTTCCCGAGGGAGGACGGCGGGCTCGTTGGCGCGTTCGACGACCTCCCACGCGCGGGAGAGCTCGATCCTCGTCTCCTCCAGGGCCGGGATCACCCGGCTCTCGTCCCATCCCTCGCAGGCCGCGCGCTCCCAGATCGACGCCGCTGCCGCGAGCCTCGCCTGCTCGAACCGGGACCGCATCAGGTCGAAGGCGCCGGGCGAGAGCTTGCGCGCCTTCACGAGCACGTCCTCGCGGACGCCGACCTTTCCGAAGTCGTGCAGCACGGCCGCGTATCTCAGCTCCCGCATCTCCTCGCGGCCGATCCGGAAGTCCGCGTACGGCCCGGCGGTCTCGCGATCGGCGGCCTCCGCGAGAGCGCACGTCAGCCGGGCGACGCGGTGCGAATGCCCCGAGGTGGCCGGGTCGCGCTGCTCGATCGCCGTGACCGAGGCCTCGACGAAGCCGTCGAAGAGCGTCCGGATCGACTCCGTGAGCCGCCGGTTCTCGACGGCGACCGCGGCCTGCGTGGCGAGGGACCGGGCCATCTCCGCATGTTCGGCGTCGAACGGCACGACTTCGGACCGGACGAAGGCCGTGACAGCCCCGTCGGGGACCACGCGGCGCATCCGGTTGATCAGCTGGAGGACGCCGATCGTGCGCCCTCCCGGCGTGGACATCGGGACGGCGAGGACCGAACGGGTGCGGTAGCCGTGCCGCTCGTCGAACTCCGGGTCGAAGCGGTACGGTGCGCTCTCGGGAATCGCCCGCGCGTCGGAGAGCAGGACCGTCTCCGCGGTCCGGGCCACGAAACCCGCGATCGACCCGTCGTCGAGCGGAAGCGAGGCGGGCTCGAACTCCAGGCTCAGCGAATCGTTCTGCGCCAGAGCGAAATGCAGCGTCTCACCCCCCGACTCCCGCTCGACGAGATAGAGGCTGCCGGCGTCGGCGGACGTGAGAGTCCGCGCGCGCGTCAGGATCGTCTCCAGCAGCCGGTCCGGGTTCGTCTCCGCGGCCAGCGCGATGCCGACCTCGACGAGGGCCTGAATCTCGCCGGTACGGGACAGCAGCGCCCGCCGGTCGCGCGCCACGCGCACGCGCTCCTCGAGAAGGCGAAGCAGGGACCGGGCGGCCCGGGACACGTGTGCCGCCGGGACTCCGCCCGGCAGCGAGAAAGACGGCCGCGCTTCCCAGAAAGGGTGCAGGGGCTCGAGCCGGTCGCTGATCTGCACGAGACCGATCCGGTCGGCGGCCTCCCCCAGGCCCGCCGGAGGCGGCTGCGCGAGGGCCGGAGAAAGCGCCTCGAGGGCCAGGACGATCCCGACCTCGTCCGGCGCCAACGACCACGCGTCGGCCCGAAACTCCCGGGCCTCGATGCCGGGCTCCCGGGCAAGCAGCGCGAGATCGCCCGGCAGCGGCCCGTGAAAAAGAACGCGGCGCAGGCCCATTGGCGAGGAACGAGTTTACACACGTCGCGAGCGCTTCGCTTCGGATCTGCGCCCTTCGGGCGCACCGGCCCGCGGCTCGCCTGTGGGCTCGACCGCGGGCCTGATCCTTCGCTACGCGCTCGCTCCCGCGGCGCGCGCCTCCTCCCTCCTTCGTCGGGAGACTTCGCGCGCCGCGAACTCACCGAACAGCGCCTCAAAAAGCCTCGTGCTCTCGAGACAGGCTAAGAAAGAGTCGGCGAGCGGCACAGGTGGGCGTGTACGCGGCGCGGGGAGTCTCCCACAGGGGAGGAGCCCCGCGCCGCGGGAGCCGCAGCGAGGGAGGGATCAGGCCTGCGGTCGAGCCCACAGGCGAGCCGCAGGCCGGTGCCGCCGCAGGCGGCAGATCCCGTACGAGCGGAGGCGACGTGGAGCAGGCCGGTGCCGCCGAAGGCCGCAGATCCCGGAGCGAGCGAGGCGACGGTAGGCGACGTTACAAGTCCCCGATCAGCTCCTCGACGGTCTCCTTCGTCAGAACCTGCCGCGCGTGGTAGCCCCCGTGCTCGACCTGCAGGGCCGCCTCGCGGCCGGCGGCCAGGGCCGCGCGCCCGTCCTCGCCCACGGGGAAGCGGATGTAGTGCACCGCCGAAATCCGGTCCTCGCGGCTCTGGCCCGGCGCGAAGAGCGCCGGGTACGTCGCCTCCCCGACCGACAGCGCCAGGCGTCCCGGCTCGTCCAGCCCGACGAAGCCGTCCAGGACCTCCTGCACGCGCGCGGGGTCGGTGATCTCGATGAAGAGCGTGGCGGCGACTTCTCCGGCGCCCGGCAGCAGCGCGTTGTAGGTCTCGATCTCGTGCTGCACTTTGTCCGGCTGCACGATCCGCTCGACCCGCAGCATTTCCTGGATCTGGAAGCGGATCGTGTCCCGGTCCTCGAACACGAGCGTCATCAGGGGGCCCAGGCCGACTCTCCTGCGTTTCTTCTTCTCGATGACGCGGCTCCGGAAAGCCGGCCGCTCGAGCTCGTACTCGTGGAGGTTGGAGATGTCGGAGGCGGTCAGAGGCTTCATGCGGCGGGGCCTCTCACGCCTCGTCTCTGAGCCCGTACGCTTCCGCCAGAATCTGGACCGGATGCTTCGGCGTCTTTCCGGTGCCCTGCCGGATCTGGAGCCCGGCCAGCGGGCAGTCGGTCGCCACGCGGTCCGGCCGCTCCGCGAGGACGGCGTCGAAGACCGGCTGGCCGACCTTCATGGACAGAGGAAAGTACTCGGTCTTCATGCTCCAGGTCCCGTCGTGGCCGGTGCACCTCTCGATCGTGACGACCTCGCTGCCCGGGATCAAAGCGAGGAGGTCACGCGACTTGAACCCGATGTCCTGGACCTTGAGGTGGCACGGCACCTGGTAGAGGACTTTGCCGGGCGATCGCTGAAAATCGGTCGCGAGGCTCCCGGCCGCGTGCCGGCGCATGAGGTACTCGCAGAGGTCCAGGGTCCCGCGGGCGAGCTCCTTCCCCTCCTCCTCGGGCCCCAGGACCGGATACTCCTTCCGCAGCATGAGGCTGCAGGTCGGGCCCGGTGAAACGACCGTGTAGCCCCCCCGGACGAACGGAAGCAGTGCGGTCACGTTGTCCCAGCGGCACTCCCGCGCGGAGTCGAGGTCTCCGCTCTCGAGAAACGGCATGCCGCAGCAGCGCTGCTCGGGGACGACGACCTCGCAGCCGTTCTTCTCGAGCACCGCGACGGCGGCGCGCCCGATCTCCGGGCTGTTGGCGTTGACCGAGCAGGTCACGAACAGCGCGACCCGGTCCCCGCGCGGCGCGCGCTCGGACGGCTCGGTCGGACCCCCCCGGCGCGCCCACCACTGGAGGAAGGTTTCCGCCGACCACGTCGGGAGCAGGCGGTCTCGGTGCACGCCGAACGTCTTCTCCAGAAGGACCCGGGCGAAGCGGGACTCGTTGAGCGCGTTGGCGACGGCCGCCGTGCCGCAGGCGACCCCGGAGAGCGCGTCCACCGAGGCCAGCACCCGTTCGCGCAGAGCCGGTTTGCCCTCGTTCCGGACACGCGACGCCCGGTCCCGCAGGACGAGGCGCGGGACGTCCACGTCCCAACGGTGCGGCGGATAGTACGGGCAGTGCGGGATGCAGAGCTTGCACTCGTAGCAGAGGTCCGAGAACTCGCCGAGATCGCCGGCGGGAAGGAGATCCGCCTCGCCGTCCACCTCCGGGCGATCCAGAGCCCGGAAGAGGACGTCGAAGGAGGGACACAGGTTGTAGCAGCGGCGGCACGTGTGGCAGATGTCGGCCACACGACGCATCTCCTTCTCGACCGCCGCCGGGTCGAAGAAGCCGGGGGATGCCGGGTCGAACACCGAGTCAGTACTTGCCGAGGTTGTCGAGGCCCTTCTGGAAGCGGCCGGCGTGCGACTTCTCGGCGCGCGCGAGCGTCTCGAACCACTCGGCGATCTCGTCGAAGCCTTCCTCGCGCGCCGTCTGCGCGAAGCCCGGGTACATCTGGGTGTACTCGTAGGTCTCGCCCTCGACGGCGGACTTGCAGGTTCAGGTCGGTGCCTCCGATCGCGAAGCCCGTGGCCGGATCCCCGACCTCCTTCAGGAAGTCCATGTGGCCGAACGCGTGGCCCGTCTCGGCCTCGGCCGTGTCGCGAAACAGGCCGCCGATGTCGGGATAGCCCTCGATGTCGGCGCGGCGGGCGAAGTACATGTACCGGCGGTTCGCCTGGGACTCCCCGGCGAACGCGTGCTTCAGATTCTCGTGGGTCTTGGTGTTGCTCAGCTTGCTCATTTCCGTCCTCCTTTTGCGGTTGGAAGGCCGCGCCGGCATTTCCGGCACAGCCCGTGAAATTCGAGAACGCGACCCGAGACGGCGAAACCCCGAGCCCGGAGGCGCTTTTCCGCCGGGAGGGGCTCGGCCGCGCGGGGAATGTCGAGGAGCAGGCCGCAGCGGTCGCACGCGAAGTGGTCGTGCGGGGCCAGATCGCCGTCGTAGCGCGTGCGGCCGTCCCGGGTGAACGATTTCAGCCGGCCTTCATCCACCAGGACCTGCAGGTTCCGGTACACGGTCCCGAGCGAGATCCGCGGCATTGCGCGCCGCACCGCCTCGTAGACACCCTCTGCTGTCGGGTGGGCATCCGTCGCCAGGACGGCGTCGTAGACCAGGCGCCGCTGGCGCGTGGACCGGCGGGAGGCGAGGCGCGGGACGGTCTCCATATCAGTAAACGTTCCTATTATTGATAAAGGGCGGGGAGCGGTCAAGGGGCGTTGCTCCCCGGGTGCAGGGACCAGGAGCGCCGAGCTCCCGACTTGCTAGAATCTGCTTCTCTTGGAGACCGCCCCGCCGCCAACCCTCGCCGAGAGGGACTTCCCTCTCGGCGAACCCGGATTCAGCTACCAGGATTTGCACCGCGAGGACCGGCTGGCGGACCTGGACGCCGCTTTCCTCGAGGGGCTCTCCCGCGAAGATCCGCCCCTGGCCGAGCGCCTCCGGCTCTATCGCGCCCACCCCGAAGGGCTGGACCCGCTCGCCCTCTCGCGCCTCCTCGTGGACGCCGCCCGCCCGCTCGGACGCTTCCTCGCCCGGCTCTTCGGGATCGAAGCCGAGTGGCGCCGCCAGGCCGGCGTCGGCCGGGCCCGAGGCCGTGCTCTTCCGGTTCCGCCGGGACTTCCTCCAGAGACGGGCGGTCCGCACGAAGCTGCCGCAGGACCTGCCATCGCTCGATCCGGCTCCCCTGCGCGCCGCGGCTTCCGCCATCGAAGCCCTTTTCCCGGACCTCCCCTGGAAAGAGGATCCGGAGCTCGCGACATCTCGGATGGCCGTGACCCTGCTCGACCTGGAATCCGACTTCCTCGCTGCCGTCCGCCAGAAGAAGACCCCGGAGGTGCCGCCGGCCTCGCGGGAGGCCGCCCGCGACATCGCCCGCCGCGCCGCCGCCTCGCCCGACCCGGACCTGCCCCGCGCCGCCGGCGACTCCGACGCCGAGCTCCTGGCGTTCCTGGAGCGACTCCTCGAGCGCTACGCCTTCTGGTGCCACGCGCTCCGGGAACACCCGGCCCTGCGCGGCGAGATCCGCGGCTGGATCTCCTTCCGGCTGCCCGAAACCCTCGACTACCAGAACCTCGTCGCGACCGAGCGTCCCAACCCCGCGCTCCCCGAGGAGCGTGTCGGACCGGCGGAACGGCACCGGCGCCGCGAGGGCTTCGGCCTGACCGACCCGCGGATGACCCGCCGCGAGGTCCTCGGCGAGACGCACTACTGCCTCCTCTGCCACGAGCGCGAGAAGGACTCCTGCTCGAAGGGATTCTTCGACGCGAAGACCGGCTCCTGGCAGAAGAACCCGCTGGGCATCCCGCTGAAGGGCTGCCCCCTCGACGAAAAGATCTCGGAGATGCACCAGCTCCGCCGCGAGGGCGACTCGATCGGAGCGCTGGCCCTCGTGTGCATCGACAACCCGATGTGCCCCGGCACGGGCCACCGCATCTGCAACGACTGCATGAAGGGCTGCATCTTCCAGAAGCAGGATCCCGGTCAACATCCCCCAGATCGAGACCGGAGTTCTGATGGACGTGCTCGAGCTCCCCTGGGGAGTCGAGATCTACGGCCTGCTGACCCGCTGGAACCCGTTGCAGCCGCGGCGGCCGCACGCGGTCCCGTACACCGGCCGCAAGGTCCTCGTCGTCGGTCTCGGGCCCGCGGGCTACACGCTGGCGCACTACCTCCTGAACGAAGGCTGCGGGGTCGTCGGGATCGACGGCCTGAAGATCGAGCCGCTGCCCGAGGACTGGACCGGCGCCGACGGCCGGGGAATCCGGCCCATCCGCGACTGGGCCGAGCTCTCCCGGCCCCTCGACCGGCGGCCGCTGGCCGGATTCGGCGGCGTCTCGGAGTACGGGATCACCGTGCGCTGGGACAAGAACTTCCTGACGCTCATCCATCTCACGCTGGCGCGCCGCCGCCGATTCTCGATCCTCGGCGGCGTGCGTTTCGGGGGGACGCTGTCGGCCGAGCAGGCCTTCGACGCGGGCTTCGACCACGTCGCGATCGCGGCCGGCGCCGGCCGCCCGACGATCATCCCGATGCGCAACAACATCCTGCGCGGGGTCCGGAAGGCTTCGGATTTCCTGATGGCCCTGCAGCTGACCGGGCGCCTTCAAGGAAGAGGCGCTGGCGAACCTCGCAGGCCGAGCTCCCCGCCATCGTCATCGGCGGCGGGTTGACGGCCATCGACACCGCGACCGAGCTGCTGGCCTACTACCCGATTCAGGCCGAGAAGACGCTGACCCGCTACGAGACCCTGCGCGCCGAGGCGGGCGAGGAGCCGATCCGCGCCGGCTTCGACCCGGAGGAGCGGGAGATTCTGGATCGCCTGCTCGCGCACGGCCAGGCCGTCCGCGCCGAGCGCGAACGGGCGCACGCGGCGGGCGAGGCGGCCGACCTCGCGCGCCTCTGCCGCGAGTGGGGCGGCGTGTCCATCGCCTACCGCCGCACGCTCGAGGAGTCGCCGGCCTACCGGCTCAACCACGAGGAGGTCATCAAGGCGCTCGAGGAGGGAATCTCGTTCATCGAGAGCCTGGAGCCGTCCGAAGCGGTGCCGGACGAGCACGGCAAGCTCGCCGCGGTCCGCTTTCAGCGCTCCGGATCGGGGGAGACCGTGGAGCTTCCGGCGAGGACCCTCCTCGTCGCCGCCGGAACGACGCCGAACATCACCTACGCGAAGGAGTATCCGGACGCCTTCGCCCTCGACGCGAAGAAGCGCTTCTTCGCTGCCCCACCGCGCCGTTCCGCGAGAACGGCGGCTGGCGTCTGGAGCCCGCCCCGGCCGACGACGAGGGCGCGTTCTTCACGGGCTATTCGAAGGGCGGCAAGCTCGTGACGTTCTTCGGCGACAACCACCCCGCCTACAACGGCAACGTCGTCAAGGCGATGGCCTCGGCCCGGAACGGCTATCGGGCGATCGCCGACGTCCTGCACGTGGCCGACGCGGCCTTCGCGCCGGACGCCGAGTGGGACGCCTTCCGCGAGCGCATGGAGGAGGACCTGACGGCTCGCGTCGTCGCGGTCAACCGCCTGACCCCGACGATCGTCGAGGTCGTCGTCCGCGCGCCCGCGGCCGCTCGAAATTTCCAGCCGGGCCAGTTCTTCCGGCTCCAGAACCTGGAGGCGCGAGCGCCGCAGATCGAGGGCTCTCCTCTGCTGCTGGAGCCCTGCGCCCTGACGGGGGCGTGGGTCGACGCCGGGAAGGGCCTGCTCTCGATGATCGCCCTCGAGATCGGCGGGTCGACGCGGCTGTGCTCGGTCCTCGAGCCCGGCCAGCCGGTCATCGCGATGGGCCCCACGGGAACGGCCACGGAGCTGCCGGAGAACGGCACGGTCATGCTCTGCGGCGGGGGGCTGGGAAACGCCGTGCTCTTCTCGATCGGCCGAAAGGCCCGGCGGCTCGGGAACCGGGTCGTCTACTTCGCGGGCTACAAGAAGGCCGAGGACTTCTACAAGCAGGAGGAGCTCGAAGCCGCCGCCGACACGCTGGTCCTCTCGGTCGATCGCGGCGACCCGATCCCGGTCCGGCGGCCTTCGGACCGCAGCTTCGTCGGCAACATCGTCGAAGCGATGCTGGCCTACGCGACCGGAAAGCTCGGGGAGGTCCCGGTCCCCCTGGCGGCCGTCGAGCGCCTGATCGTCATCGGCTCGGACCGGATGATGGCGGCGGTGGCGCGGTCGCGCAAGACCGTCCTCGCTCCGTACCTGAATCCGGGCCACGTCGGCATCGCCTCGATCAACTCCCCGATGCAGTGCATGATGAAAGAGGTCTGCGCCCAATGCCTGCAGAAGCACGTGGACCCGGCCACGGGTCTCGAAGAGATCGTGTTCTCCTGCTTCAACCAGGACCAGAAGCTCGACGTGATGGACTGGGGCAACCTCGCCGCCCGGCTCAGGCAGAACACCGTTTCGGAGAAGCTGACGGGCCTCTGGCTGGACCGGCTGTTCCGGATCGAGGACCCGCGGGTCGTGTAGCCCGGGTCAGCGATTCCGTTTTTCGAGATTTCGAGGACGGCTGTCCGGGAGCGAAGAACGGCGGCGGAATCCGAAAAATGAAGACCTGACCCCTCAGGGAACGGCGGCCAGGAACAGCAGGTAGGGATTGATCGCGACCCCGGCCTTGAAGTTGTCGTCACCGTCGGGCAGCCGTGTGATCGAGAAATGCAGGTGGGGGCCCCCGATGACGCGGCCGGTCGAGCCGACGTAGCCGACGATTTCGCCCTTCTGCACGTTGTCGCCCGCCCCAAGCCCCTTGGCGTACCGGGAGAGGTGGCAGTAGAACAGCAGATAGCGGCCGGTCGGATCCTTCTGGTAGAGCGAGATGCCGCCCCGCTTCTCGCGGCGCATCTGCATGATCTGCCCGTCCGCCGCCGCGAGGACCGGCGTGCCCCTCGGCGCGCCGATGTCGATCGCCAGATGCTGCGCGTGGCGGCCGCGCGACGCCAGGAAGGAGTCCCGAAGGCGGCTGGGGTCCACGCCTTCGACCGGGATCTGCACGCCGGCCGAAAGCAGGTCGGACAGGTCGACGTCCTCGGGACGCAGGGTCGTCAGGGAGGACTTGGGCCGCAGGAGTGAGCCCAGGGTCCGGGCCACCCGAGCCAGCGCGTTGACGCCCGAAGGAACGGCCTCGGCGACGTCGTCGAGCTCCGGGGTCTCGGCGTCCGCTTCGTGGACGTGGGCTTCCAGAACCGCGTCCAGGGGCTCGCAGCCCGGCCGCGGATAGTCGTAGGTTTCCACGGGCTGAAAAGGCCCGTACCACTGGGGAGTCTCGACGGCCACCCGGCTGACGAGCGACTCCTCCCGGGAGCTCGGCCGTGTCGAGCGGCGGGACGCCGCAGTCACCGGACGCTTGCGAACGGCGCCCTTCTTTCGGACGGTCGACCTCTTCACGGAGGTGCTCTTCTTGCTGACCGAGGTCCCGTTCTCCCGCGTGGGAGGCGCCTTCTTGACGGCCGCGCGCGGCGCCGAAGACGGCTTGCGGGCGGTTGCGGAACCGGTCCGGGAGCTCGCGCCTGCGGCCTCTACATCGGGAGAGGTGCTGAAAACGAAAACGGCGGCCAGAAAAGCCGCCGGAATGACCGACGCCTTGCGCACGCTCGGATTATCTGGAAGCCGGTAGCGGGCCGTCAACCCTAAAAAGCCAATCGGCTCAGATATATATGCTGGATCAGCATATGGCGTAGAGCCCCTCAGGAGCATCGAGGGGGTTACGCCCGTTCGACGTAGGAGTTGTCCCGAGTGTCGATCTTGATGCGGATCCCCGCGTCGACGAACTGCGGAACCATCACCTGGAGTCCCGTCTCGAGAGTCGCCGGCTTGTACGACGCCGACGCCGTGGCGCCCTTCATCCCGGGCTGGGTCTCGATGACCTTCAGAGTCACGGTGTTGGGCAGCTCGATGCCGACGGGGTTCTCCTCGTAGAAGTCGACGTGGATGACGGTGTTGGGAAGCAGGTACTTCATCTGCTCGCCGATCACCTCGTCGGAGAGGGTGAGTTGGTCGTAGGAGCTCTGGTCCATGAAGTGGTGGCCGGCCGAGTCGGAATAGAGGTACTCCATCTCCCGCTCGTCGAGGGAGGCCTTCTCGACGCGGTCGGTCGAGCCGAACCGGTGCTCGTTCATCGATCCGCTGCGCACGTTGCGCATCTTGGCCTGAACGAATCCCCGGAGGTTGCCGGGCGTCTTGTGGATCATCTCGTGGACGCGGTGGAGCTCGCCGTTGTGAATGATGAGCATCCCGCTCCGCAGCTGTGTCGCCGGAATCATGGCCATGGTGCATCCCCCGAAAAGACGGCGAAATCTAGCAGAAGCCGGTAGGAACAAAAAGCCCCGGGGGCAGCCCGGGGCTCTCAAATCGCGCGGTCGGGCGTCAGTCCCCTTCGCCCCGGGTCACGGTCCGGGTCCCTCTTGCACCCTCGCGGGGCGTCGCCCGGACGGTCTCCGGGTACTGAATGACCAGGCCCCAGGCCGGGGTCACGTCCGAGAGCAGGTCTTTCCACATCGAAATTCCGTAGCCCCAGATCCCGCCGTCGGTCAGAGGGACCGTGGCGGGCACGGAGACGGGCACGTTGGGCGTGAAGAGGACGTGGGAGAAATCCGGGCGCGGGATGTCGGTCGCGAGCGAGTCGTTCATCTCCTTGATGAACTCGTCGGCGATCACCGTGTACCCGATCGACGACGGCATGGAACCCGTCGGCGGAGAAGATGCCGCCGGTCAAAAACGAAGGGGTCAGCGTCAGCCCCCCGACGTGGTAGCCGTGGGCCTTGATGTCCTCGAAGAACGCATGGATGTCGACGAGCGGATCCCCGATCTCGGCCGCGATGACGGCGTTGATCTCGTCGGTGCGCGTCACGATCGCCGCGACTTCGTTCGGATAGAGCGTCACGCCGGATACCAGCATGGCCGGGGGGACGAAGCGGCCGTCCGGGAGAGGCTGGCCCGTGCCGCCGGCGGCGACCGGCACGCCGATCCCCTGCGCCAGGAGCGCCGAGGCCGGCAGCGTCACGAGCGTTCCGGCGGGAAGGGGACAGCCATGATCCGGCGGGACCGGCTCGCACGGATACGCGTCGTTGCCCTCGCCGAGCAGCGGCACCGTGTTTCCGTTGATGATCACGGGCTGCCGGGTCGCCGGGTTGATCAGGATCCCGGGAATCGTCGTCGTGAAGGGGATCGCCGTGACGTCCGGGATGTTGGCCCCGACGATCGTCCGGCCGCCGACCGCCATCGCGGCCATGACCTCGTCGTACTTCTGCGGTGAACGCCGCCACCGGGGTCAGCGTCACGCCGTCCACGACCACGCCGGCGAGCGCCGCGCCGAGGACGTCGTTATTGCCGATCCACAGGGTCACGAGGTCCGGCTGGAGGATGTTGGCCTGCTCCACCGCGTTGGTCCCGTCGAAGGGCGAGCCCGGGACGTTGCGGAGCACGAGGGCCGCGCTCATTTCGACGGTCGTGCCGCCGGGATTGCCGTGCCTCAGGTCGACGAGGTCCCGCACGCGCGCGCCGGGAAGCCCCAGATTGTCGTAGGGCCGGGGCAGCGACAGGTTCAGCGGAGCGCCCTGCTGGGAAACGGCGCCGACGGTGATGGTCGACGGAGGAATGAACACGGCGCCCAGACACGGGCTGCCCGTCAGGGGGCTCGAAAGCGGCACCTCCTGCACCAGGGGCTGCTGGAAATCGTCGATGCCGATCTGCTCCGCGATGACGGCCGGGAAGGACGCCCGCTGGTTGCGCTCGACGACGCAGTTGCCCTCGACTCCGGCCGTGAGGCTGTCGCCGAGCGCGACGTACTTGCCGAATTGAGCGGCGGCGGGCGCCGCGAGACCGAGCGCCAGCGCGGCGCCGAGAACGATCGAGCGAAGCGTGATCTTCGTCATGGCTTCCCTCCGCCCTAAAGGGCAATCCGGAGGCCCGCGCTCAGAACCAGGCCGGTCTCCGAGTAGGTCCCGAAAAAGTTGTCCGTCTGCGGCGTGGGCGGCGCGATGGTGCGTTCCTTGAACTTGATGAGAGCCGCTCCCACGTCGAAGCCGAACGCCTCGGTGTTGTAGCCGAACCCCGCCGTGTAGACGTTGCGGTCGTTGTCGGACAGGAGCGGGCCGACGTCGAAGTCGGGCTGCGGCGTGTTGTCGTAGTAGTAGCCGACCCGGATGGCAAACTCGCCGAAGGCCTTCTCCAGGCCCACGCGATAGGCCCAGGAGTCTTCCCAGGCCGTGATGCGGTCGAGGTCGCGGCCGGTGAGCGTCGGAAAGATGATGTTCAGCTCATCGAAGGTCGACCATTCCGTCCAGTCGGCCTCGAGCCCGAGGAGGAAGCCGGCCGGCGAGCTGGATGCCGGCGCCGATGTTCACGCTCGAGGGGAACTTGATGCGCGTCTCGACGGGCGGGTTGCCGGTCGGCAGCGAGGCGACGACCTGCGCGTCGATGATGGGGTTGCCCGTCGGCCTCTGGGTGAAGGTGGCCTCGCCCTCGTAGTCGATCGTGATGCTGGAGCGGTAGGCGGCTCCAATCGACAGCCCCTCGACCGGCTTGAACATGATGCCGGCGTTCCAGCCCCATCCGCCGTTGGAGAGCAGGTCGCTGTTGAGCTTGATGTGGGCCACGTCCTGGAAGGACTGCGTGAACGGGTCGAAGAGAGCCTGGTTGCGCTCGAGCTGCACCTTGGAGAACCGGTAGTCGGCGCCCACGGCGATCGAGAGCTGCGGAAAGAGCCGGTACGAGAAGACCGGGTTGACGTCGAGGGACCGGATCACGGCGTTCTGCGACACGAACCGGGTCGGCGCGTTCTCCGGGTCCTCCCAGCGCAGGCCGAGTCCGTAGTGCGCGAAGCCGCCGATCCCGAAGTTCAGCTCGTTGGTCAGGGGCAGCACCGCGTACCCGTCGGGGACGAAAAACCACTGCTTGTCGATGTTCGCGGTGGCGCCCTCGCCCGGGAACGGATTGGCGCCCACGACGCCGCCGTCGGTGCGCGTCAGGAAGTTCGCGCCGATGTACGTCTCGAAGTGCGTCATCCACCCGATGCCGGCCGGGTTGTAGAAGATCGCCGTCGGGTCTCCGCCGATGCCCGCGTACGCCAGGCCCATGCCCGTCGCCCGCGCGCCGTGCGTCATGACCTGGAAGCCGGAGGACAGCGCCGGATCGCTGGAAAGGAACCCCACGATCGCCAGGACGAGAAAGACCCGCGGAACGGGGACGCGAAGTCGCTGTCTCACGATTCTCCTCCCTCAAGTTTTCGCCGCGGAATGCTCAAGGCGGGATGGAAGCTTCGCACGCTAGTCCGGCAATCTATGACGTAAACCCTGAGCCGTCAACCGCGAAGCCGGGCTTCCGCCGCGGCTTAGAATCAAGTCACCTTGTCCCACGACAGCAAGCTCCCGGCGCGCGACGGTTCGACCGTGGGAGCTCCCTTGCGGGAGGCCCCCGTCACGGTCGGGACGATCCTCGGCGGACGCTATCGCATCGACGCCGTGCTCGGGTTCGGCGGGATGGGCGTCGTCTACCGGGCCCGGGACCTGAAGCTCGACCAGGAGATCGCGCTGAAGCGCATCCGGCCGGACCGCGTCTCGCCGGAGCGGCGGGAGACCCTGCGCCGCGAGATCATCCTGTCGCGCAAGGTCACGCACGAAAACGTCTGCCGCGTCTACGACCTCGTCGAGATCGAGGGCGAAGAGTTCGTGTCGATGGAGTACCTCGCCGGCCGCACGCTCAAGGACTCGAGGAGCGCGAGCGCATGCTTCCGCTCGGGCGCGGGCTCGCGATCGCCAAGGGCATCTGCAGCGGGCTCGCGGCCGCGCACCGGATCGGCGTCCTGCACCGCGACCTCAAGCCCGAGAACGTGATCGTCGGCGAAGACGGCGAAGCCGCGCCTCATGGACTTCGGCATCGCCGTCGAGAGCGGCGCTCTACCGCGGCGAGAACGGCGACACGGTCCCCGGACACGCCCGCAGTTCCTGGCTCCCGAGCTTCTGCAGGGCGACATGCCGACGCAGCGGCACCGACGTCTACGCGATGGGCGTTCTCCTCTTCGAGATGTTCACGGGCCGCGTGCCGTTCGACGACAACGACACCGCGCGAAGCTCGTGCGCCGGGTCATCTCGGAAGCGCCGCCCGAAGGTCGAGAGCGCTGCGGCCGGATCTGCCGCCCGAGCTGCGGGACATCCTCGAGCGCGCCATCGCGAAGGATCCCGAGTCGCGCTTCGCCGACGCCACCGCCCTCTCCGACGCGATCTCCGCCTTCGAGGGCCAGGTCCTCGACCGCGTGCTCGCCGAGGTCTCCGTGACGCGGGCCAAGATGGTCAAGCTGATGGTCATTCTCGAGGCCAACAAGTCGCTGGCCGCGACCTTCGACCCGACCGAGACGCTGCGCATCATCCTCAGGACCGCGACCTCGGAGACCGACGCCGAGCGCGGGACCATCTTCCTGAAGCGACCCGGACTCGGACGAGCTCGTCAGCCAGATCCTCGAGGGCGGCTCCGTCAACCCGATCCGGCTCCGCGTCGGGACGGGAATCGCCGGGACGGTCGCCAAGACGGGCCAGATGGTCAACTGCGTGGACGCCTACCGCGATCGCGCGCTTCGACAAGCGCACCGACGCGTCCTCCGGCTTCACGACGCATGTCCATCCTGGCCGCTCCCATGCGCACGCCGCGCGGCGAGATCGTCGGCGTCGTCGAGATCCTGAACAAGCGGCGGCGCAACTTCACCAAGGAAGACGAGGAGTTTCTCGCCGAGGTCGGCACGCACGCCGCCCTCGCCGTCGAGAGCGTGCGCGAGCACGAGCGCGCCGTCCGCAAGGCCCGCCGCGAGGGCGCCGCGGACGTCCTGAAGCGGCGTCTCGCCGCTGCTGCTGCCCGCCTCCTGGCCCGACACTCCGGGCTTCGAGTCGGCGCCGCTGCGATGGAGGTCGGAGGAGCCCAGCCTGGCGCTCTATGCCGTCGAGGCCGGGCCCGAGTTCTGGCTTTTCTCCTCCTCGAGGACAGGCGCGAGATCGAGGACTCCGTCGGCGCGCTCGTCCGCGCGTCGCGAGCCTCGGCCCGCGCCCGCCTGCCGACCGCCACCGCGGCGGAGTCGTCCGCAGCAGCCGGGAAGCGGACCCGGGCTGCGCGGTCACGGCGGCGCGCTGGGACGGAGAACGCCCCTCGCTGGCGGCCCGCGAGGCGCCGGTGCCGTGTCTCCTCCGCTTCGGGCGCCCCGTTCCCTTCGAGGTCCGCGAGTCCGCCGGAGTCCGCGAAGCCACGCTCGAGACCGCCCGGAGAGATCTGCTCATTCTGGGGTCTCGCGGGGCTCGTCCGGCTGGTCTCCGGGGGGCGGCCGCCCTCGGCCGAGAAGGCGGTTCAGAAGCTCGCCCGCGCCGCCGAGACCCAGCCTCTTTCGGCGGCCTTCGCCGGGCTGGTCTCCGAGTGGAAGAAGGCCGGGGTCGCCCCGGGCCCGCGCGACGTGCTGCTGCTGGCGGCGAAGAGACTCTAACAGGCGAGGAGCCTGAGGGGGTTTCACGAGTCGAGTCCGGGATCCCTCTCCCTCGCTCCGCTCGGGCTCGGGATGACAGGCAAAGAGACTCGCGCGCCATTCTGGCGATTCTGTACGCGGCGCGAGGCAGCCGACCACCGAAGGCAGACCCCCGGCCGTAGGCAACGTCGCGCGACGCACGGCGTTTATCTCCGCCAGCGCAGCGGAGGACGCCTCGCGCCGCGGGAGCCGCAGCGAGGGAGGGACCAGGCCCGCGGTCGAGCCCACAGGCGAGCCGCGGGCCGGTGCCGCCGAAGGCGGCAGATCCCGTACGAGCGGAGGCGACGGTAGGCGACGGCTACGGAAGTACCGCCACCGCCAGCGCCCCGGGCCCGCCGTGCGCGCCGAGCGCGGGGCCGCACTCGACGATCATCACGTCGGTCTCCGGGTAGCGTTCCCGGATCTCGCGCGCGACCTCCTCGGCCCGGTCCTCCGCGTCGCAGTGCGCCACGCCGAAGCGGCGCGAGGTCGCCACGCCCTCTCCCGCAGCCTCGAAGAGCAGCTTCATCATTTTCCGGCGAGCCGCGTCGTAGCCCCGGGCCTTCGCGGCCGGCTCCGCCTTCCCCTCCGAAGAGATCGTCAGGACCGGCAGCAGACCCAGCAGCTTCGCGATGAGCCCGCTTGCAGCGGCGACACGCGGCCGCCGCGCACCAGGTGCTTGAGAGTCGGCACCGCGATGAAAGTGCGCACGCGCGCCGGCGGCTTCGCGCGCGATACGCCGCCACCTCGTCCGGGCCCTTGCCCGACGCGGCGGCTTCGGCGGCGGCCCGCACGACCAGGCCGAGGCCGACCGAGACGTTGCGGCTGTCGACGTGCTCGATCGTCGTCTTCTCGTACCGGCCGCGCGCCGACCGAGGCCGCCTGGTAGGTCCCCGAGACCGCCGAAGACAGGTGCACGGAGACGATCGAGCCCGCGTGCGCCGCGACGTTCTCGTAGACCTGAGTGAAGTCCGCCGGCGGCGGCTGCGAGGTCTTCGGGGCCTCGTCGGTCACCGCGAAGCGCGCGTAGAACTCGGACGGCGTGAGCGTGACCTTGTCGAGGTAGTTCTCGGAGCCGAAGTAGACCCGGACGGGCACGACGCCGATGCCCAGCTCCTCGAGCATGCGAGTCCGGGCAGGTCGCAGGTCGAATCCGTCACGATGCCGACCCGCTCCGCGCGGTTCTTGTCGAAGCGCGACTCGTGCTGCGCGCGCATGTCCTCGACCTTGGTCTGCGCGACGTCGCGCGAACCGCGCGGCCATCGCGAAGAGCTTCTCGGGCTCGTTGGTGTGCACGTGGAGCCGCATCGCGCGCCGCGCCTCCGGCGATCACGATCGAATCGCCCAGCAGCGCCGCCTCGCGCCGCAGCGCGTCGCGGTCGATCGCGTCGCCTTCGAGGAGGACCTCGGTGCAGTAGCGGAAGAGAATCGACGTCCGGCGTCCGGTCGAAGACCGCGGCGCGGACGTCCTCCCGGACCTCGACGGGCGGCGGCGCCAGCCGCGCCGCCTCCCGGAGGTACTTGACGATGCCCTCGAGCAGATAGACGAAGCCCTGGGCGCCGGCGTCCACGACGCCCGCCTTCTGCGAGGAGCCTTCATCTGCTTGGGCGTGTTCTCGAGCGAGCGCTTTCGCGGCCTTGAGCGACTCGGGCAGGAGCACGCCGAAGTCGCGGCACTCCTCGGCCCGGTCGGCCACGTGCCGCGCCCAGTCGCGGATGACCGTCAGGATCGTCCCCTCGACCGGCCGCGCAATGGCGCTGTACGCCGACTCGGCCGCCCGAACGACGGCCGTTCCGAAGGCGCGCGTCGAAACGCGCGGAGAGTCGGGAAGTCCCTCGGAGAACCCGCAGAAGAACTGCGCCAGGATCGCGCCGGAGTTGCCGCGCGCGCCGCCGATCGCCTGGTCGGCGAGCGCCTTCGACATCTCGCCGGATGTGGCGTTGCCGCACGCGCG
Source organism: uncultured Acidobacteriota bacterium (assembly GCA_963829925.1). Taxonomy (GTDB): domain Bacteria; phylum Acidobacteriota; class Thermoanaerobaculia; order UBA5066; family Gp7-AA6; genus DAHUXD01. Next base: position 9,576 of record CAWHKQ010000011.1, on the reverse strand, counting down.
AGATGCCCGCGGCGATTTTCTGCAGCGTGCCGGCGACGTTGGTCCCGGTGTCGCCGTCGGCAACGGGAAAGACGTTGATCTTGTTGAGCGGCCTCGGCCCGCTCGGCGACGAAGTGGGCGCCGGCGATCACGGCCCGCGACAGGCGGTTGCCGTCCAGGTAGCAGATCGCGATCAAGGCTTGATCGTGGCCGGGTACCCCTCCGGCGCGCGGGCGTCGGAGCGCGAGGAACGGTATTCCTCGGCGACCGCCGGAAGCCGGTCGAGGTAGAAGAGGACGACGCCGCACCCCATGCAGGCCCACGGGAAGACCTTCTCGACTCCCCAGGAGAAGAGCCCGGTCTTCCACGGCTTCTTCCAGAAATACGACGTGTATCCGGACGTGTTCGACCGCGAGCGGAGCATCTCGCCCCCGCAGAGCGGGCATTTGCGGTGGAAGGCGTCGCTCATAGTGCCGGGCTGCGGCTAAGAATATCTCACGGGCGAGCGGCCGGGAGGCGGAAGACGGAAGGCGGGAAACGAAGACGCGAGAATCGGCCGTCGACCCTCTACCCGCTTCCCGTCTCCCGCGGCCGGCTTCCAGCGCAGCACGAGGTTGCGGGCGGCGCCCACCTCGTCGACGCGCTTGACCGGCGTCGTGTGCGGGGCCTTGAGGACGAGGTCGGGAGTCTCGGCGCTTTCGCGGGCGATCTCGCGCATGGCCGCGGATGAAGGCGTCGAGTCCAGGCTTTCCCTCGGTCTCGGTCGGCTCGATCATCAGCGCGCCGTGCACGATGAGCGGGAAGCTGACGGTCGGCGGATGGAACCCGTAGTCCATCAGCCGCTTGGCAATGTCCATGTTGGACACGCCGTGCTCCTGCTGGAGCTTGTCGGAGAACACGACCTCGTGCATCGTGGGCGTCATCGTACTTCAGGTGGTAGACCCCGCGTCAGCCCGGCCCGGATGTAGTTGGCGTTGAGAACGGCTCCCCGCGCCACCTCGCCGATCCGGTTCCCGTACGAGGCGATGTAGGCGAGGGCCCGCACGAACATGCCGTAGTTGCCGAGGAACGTGCGGAGCCTCCCGATCGAGTCGGGCCGGTCGAAGTCGAGGAAAAAGGTGCCGTCGTCGCGCCGCTCGACGGTCGGCCGCGGCAGGTGCGGCACGAGAGCCGGGCACACCGCCACGGGCCCCGAGCCAGGGCCTCCCCCGCCGTGCGGCGTCGAGAAGGTCTTGTGGAGATTCATGTGCATCACGTCCACGCCCATCAGGCCGGGCTTGGCGACGCCCGACGAAGGCGTTGAAGTTCGCGCCGTCGCAGTAGAGGTAGCCGCCCCGGGCGTGCACGATCCGGGCGATCTCCAGGATCTGGTCCTCGAAGATGCCGAGCGTGTTCGGGACGGTCAGCATCAGCGCGGCCACCTCCTCGGTCATCGCCGCCTCGAGAACGCCGAGGTCGATCGTGCCGCGCGCGTTGGACTTGAGCTCCTTGACCTTGTAGCCCGCGAAGTGCGCCGAGGCCGGGTTGGTCCCGTGCGCCGAGTCGGGGATGAGCACGGTCGTGCGCGGCCGGCCCGTCTTCTCGAGAGCCTTGCGGACCATGAGGATCCCCGCCAGCTCCCCCTGGGCGCCGGCGGAAGGCTGGAGGGTCACCCGGGCGAGCCCGGTCAGCTCCGCCAGGACCCGCTCGAGCTGCCACGCGAGCTCGAGCGACCCCTGCGACACCTCCTCGGGAGCCAGCGGATGGACAGCGGCAAATCCGGCCAGCCTCGCCATCTCCTCGTTGGTCCGCGGGTTGTGCTTCATCGTGCAGGAGCCGAGGGGATAGAGGTTCTGGTCGATCGAAAAGTTCAGGCGCGAAAGCCTCGTGAAGTGCCGCGCGACCTCGACCTCCGAGATCTCGGTCTCCCCCGCGACCTCGCCCCGCAGGAGCGCCTTCGGAATCGCGACGGTTTCCGGCACGTCGAGCGGGGGAAGCGAATAGCCGACCTTGCCCTCGCCCGAGCGCTCGAACACCAGCGGCTCCACGCGCGGCTCCGGGCGAAGGCGGTCCGAAGCCGCCGCCGTCTTTTCTTCGACCTCCACGCTCACGCGGGCCTCCCGCGAGGGCCGCCACGAGGCGATCCATCTCGCCCTTCTGGTTCATCTCGGTCACGGCGACGAGGAACCGCCGCGCGTCCTTCGCGTCCCAGCGCGAAAGCGGGATACCGGCCAGGATCTTCTGCCCGGCCAGCCGCGACAGCAGCGGGCCGGCGTCCTCGGGCGCCTCGACCACGAACTCGTTGAAGGTCGGGGCGGCGTAGGGGATCCGGTAGCCCGGCACCCTCGCGATCTCCCCCTTGAGGTACTCGGCCTTGGCGTGGCTCTGCGAGCGCGACCTCGCGGAGGCCTTTCTTTCCGAGCAGCGACATGTGGATGTTCGACGGCCAGCGCCATCAAGCCCTGGTTCGTGCAGATGTTCGAGGTCGCCTTCTCGCGGCGGATGTGCTGCTCGCGCGTCGACAGCGTCAGGCAGAAGGCGCGCCGGCCCTCCGCGTCGCGGGTCTCTCCGACGAGGCGCCCGGGGATCTGGCGCTGGTGCTCGGTGCGGCAGGACAGGAATCCCAGCAGCGGCCCGCCGTTGTGCATCGGCACGCCGAGGGACTGGGCCTCGCCGCAGGCGATGTCGGCTCCTCCCTCCCCCGGCGGCGAGAGCAGCGCCAGGGACGCCGCCTCGGCGACGACGGCGACCGAGAGGGCGCCCTGCCGCCTTGGCGGCGCTGGAGCCCGTCTTCCAGTCCTCGACGATGCCGAAGACGTTGGGCGACTGGACGGCCACGGCGAAGGTCGTCGCGTCGACGGCGGCGGCCAGGCGCCGCCGCGTCGGTGCGTCCGTCGTCCCCGACCGGCACCTCCACGACTCGAGGCCCAGGTTGGCGAAGTAGGTCCGCACCGTCTCGCGGTACTCGGGGTGGATCCCGGCCGAGAGGACCGCGCGCTTCCGGCCCCGCGAGAGGCGCTCGGCCATCAGCAGCGCTTCGACGAGCGCCGAGGCCCCCTCGTAGAGCGACGCGTTGGCGACCTCGAGGCCCGTCAGCAGGCAGATGTGGGTCTGGAACTCGAAGATCGACTGGAGGGTGCCCTGGGAGACCTCCGGCTGGTACGGCGTGTAGGACGTCAGCCACTCGGCGCGGTAGAGCATCTGGTCGGCGATCGCCGAGACGTAGTGGTTGTAGAGGCCGCCGCCCAGGAAGAAGGCCGTGTCGCGGGCGTTCGCGTTGCGGCCCGCGAGGCCGCCGAGGAAACGCCGGATCTCGATCTCGGAGAGCGGCGCCGGGAGGTCGGGCGGCTGCCGGACCGCGGCCGGGACCGCCGCGAAGAGATCGTCGACCGAGGAGACCCCGATCGCGGCGAGCATCTCCCGGCGCTCGGCGTCGGAGGTCGGCAGGAACTTCACTTTTCCTGCTCTTCCGCCTTCACGTAGGCGGCGTACTCGTCGGCCGACATGAGCCTGGCCGCGTCGTCGGTCGACAGCTTGAGCTTGATGAGCCAGCCGTCTCCGAACGGGTCGTCGTTGATGATCCCCGGCTCGGCCACGGCCGCCTTGTTGATCTCGACGACCTCGCCGAAACCGGCGTGTACAGCTCCGAGACGGCCTTGACCGACTCCGACGGTGCCGAACTCGTCGCCGGCGTTGTAGCCGTGCCCGACCTCGGGCAGCTCGAGGTAGACGATCTCCCCGAGCTGCTTCTGGGCGTGGTCGGTGATTCCGATCGTGCCGATCTCCCCGTCCACCCGGACCCACTCGTGGCTGTCGGCGTAGCGCAGCTCTTCGGGATTCGCACTGCTCATTTCGAGTCACTCCTCTTGTAGAACGGGGTCGCCACGACGCGCGCGGCGGCGCCGCGCCCACGGATGTCGACCTGAAAGTCGGTTCCCATCGCCGTCGCGCCCGCCGGCAGCAGCGCCAGGCCGATCGGCTTGCCGAGGGTCGGCGAATGCGTGCCCGAAGTCACGACACCGTCGCCCGCGGCGGTTTTCGCCGCGTACCCGTGGCGCGCGATGCCGCGGTCGATCATCTCGAAGCCCACGAGCTTGCGCGGCACGCCGGCCTGCTTCTGCGCGACGAGGGCATCCCGGCCGAGGAAGTCTCCCTTGGCGATCTTGACGATCCAGCCGAGATCGCCTCCCAGGCCGTGACCGTCTCGTCGATGTCGTTTCCGTAGAGCGCCATCTTCGCTTCCAGCCGCAGGGTGTCCCGCGCTCCGAGGCCGCAGGGCGCCACGCCCTCGGGCTTGCCCTCCTCGAGCAGCTTGCGGAAGAGCCGCTCGGCGTCCTCCGGACGGCAGTAGATCTCGAAACCGTCCTCGCCCGTGTAACCCGTGCGGGAGACGAGGGCCGGCGAGCCCGCGACCTGCGTGTCGCGAAACCCGTAGTAAGGAAGGTCGGAGGGGTCCGGAGCGCAGAGCCGCGAGAGCAGAGCCGCGGACCGGGGCCCCTGCACGGCGATCAGAGCATAGGACGCGCTCCGGTCCTCGATCCGGACGTCCCCCTCCGCGCGGCCGGTCGCCCAGGCGAAGTCTTTCGGCGTGTTCGAGGCGTTGACCACGACGAGGTAGGAGTCCGCGGCGCGCCGGTAGACCAGCAGGTCGTCGACGAACGTGCCCTTCTCCGTCAGGAACGCCGAATACTGGATCCGCCCGTCGGCGAGCTTGCCGACGTCGTTCGGCGTCAGCCCCTGCAGGCTCGCGAAAGCGCCGGGGCCCGTCACCTCGAGCTCGCCCATGTGCGACACGTCGAAGAGGCCGACGCGCTCGCGCACGGCGCGATGCTCCTCGAGAATGCCGGAGTACTGGACGGGCATGTCCCAGCCGCCGAAGTCGACCATCTTCGCTCCGAGCTCGCGGTGCAAGTCGTACAGCGGGGTCCGCTTCAATGCGGCGGGCGCGGCGACGGGGGCGGCCATCGGGAAGGGGAAGTTAGCACAAGAGCGCGAACCGCAAGCCGTCGAGCCCGAAGCGGAGGCCCTCCCGTACAATCCGGACGACGGGAGGCTCCGCGAATGACCCTCGTGCTTCTCTCCCTGGCGCTCTTTCGGCTCGACGGCCGACGGCTCACGGCTCACGACTCCGCCTCCGCGCGTTTCGACCTTTTCGATCGCCGCCCGGGACCCGGCCAACGGAGACCTCGGAGTCGCGGTCCAGTCGAAGTTTCCGAACGTGCGCGCGGCGGTGCCGTGGGCGAAGGCGGGAGTCGGGGCCGTGGCCACCCAGTCGTACATCAACTCCGAGTTCGGGACGAAGGGCCTGCAGCTGCTGGCGCTCGGCGCCACGCCGGAGGAGGTCCTGACGATCATCGGCCGGGACGACCCGGAGCTTTCGCAGCGCCAGGTCGGCGTCGTCGACGCCCGCGGCCGCTCGGCGACCTTCACGGGAGAGGCCTGCTTCCCCTGGGCCGGCGGGCGGACGGGGCCCGACTACGCCATCCAGGGCAACGTCCTGGTGTCGGAGGAGACCGTGGCCGCGATGGAGAAGACGTTCCTGCAAACGAAAGGGCCGCTCGCCGAGCGGCTGCTCGCGTCGATCCGGGCGGGCGCCGAGGCCGGCGGGGACAAGCGGGGCCGGCAGTCCGCCGCCCTGGTCGTCGTGCGCGCGGGGGCTTCCTACGACGGGAAGAGCGACGCGTACGTCGACATCTCCGTCTACGACGCCAAGGACCCGATCGCCGAGATCTTCCGCCTGTACGAGCTGCAGAAGATCCACTTCGAGCGGAGCGATCCGAAGGACGTGATCCCGATCTGCGGGAGAGGACGCCCGTTATCTGCAGAAGCTCCTGGTCGCGAAGGGATTTCGGAAGGACGGGCGGACCGAGGGCGCCTGGGACGACGCCTGGACGAAGGCCCTGGCCGACTACATGGGCTGGGAGAACTACGACACGCGCATCCGGCAGGACGGAAAGATCGACCGCACCCTTCTGAAGCTCATTCGGGAAAAAGAGGGGCCGCTGCCGTGACGGAATCGCCGGCGCAGCGGGCGCGCGCCGCGGCGCGCCACTGCGAGTCGGCGGGACTGATGCCGGAGGCGGACATGCTCTTCCGCCTGGCCGAGACCCTCGAGAGACAGGACCGGGCCTCCGCGGCGGCCTCGCTGGCGCGAATTCTGATCGCCGCCGGCCGCGTCGACGAGGCGCGGCCGTACGCCCTCGACGGCGACGACCCGGTGCTCGTCGCGCGCCTGCACCTCGAGGCCCACGACTTCGGAGAGGCCCGCCGTCTGCTCGACGAGGCTCGAGACGCGACCCGTTCGACCCGCGCATCGCCTCGGCGCGGGGACGGCTGGGCTTCCTCGAAAGGCAGTTCGCCGAGGCGGCCCGGGACCTTCTGGAGGCGGCGCTGCTGCGCCCCGACGGCCTGCCCGACCGGACGGATCGTCGCTTTCTGCGGGCCGCGCGCGCCCTCGCGCCCGGACAGATCCCGGCATGGAAGGACGCGGTCTCCGCGGCACGCAATCGGCTGGCGGCGGAGGCCGAGAAGCGCGCCCGGGCGTCTCGTGGCCGGATCGGTCGGCCGGACTGCTGCGGTCTCTGATTCGCCGGAGCGGGAGCTCTCTCGGAAGGCGTGCTCGACCGCGCACGGCGGCTGGCGGAGATGCCGGCGCTCCAGGGCCTCGGGGAGGCGGCGATCTTCTCGGCCGCGGCGAACGGAGATCTCCGGCGCCTGGCGACGGGCAGCCTCCTCTATCGCGCCGGCGACGCGGCCGGCGAGTTGTCGTTCGTGGTGCAGGGCGAGCTCGACCTCGTGCGGCCGACGCCGGTCGGCCCTCAGCCCCTGGGCGAGGCGCAGAGCGGAGACCTGATGGGCGAAGAGGCTCTGGTCGGAGCCGTGCGCACGTGCGACGCGCGGGCCCGCGGGCCGGTGACCCTGCTCGGCCTCACGGTCGACTTCTTCTCGGCGGAACCGGACAAGGCGGTGTGGCTGCGCTATCTGCGCGGTCAACTGGCCCGGCGGCTCGCGCGTTTGAACGATCTCTTTCGCGCAGTTCTTTCCGGAGGAGAGCCGCATGGCCGGCTCGGCCGCGGGCTCGGGAGCCCGCGCGGAGAACGCCGAGGCCATGTCGCTCGAGGACCGGTCGAGGTCGCTGACCTCGGTCGGGCTCTCCGAGTCGGACCGGTTCCTCTTCGCGGTCTTCGCGGAGGAGAAGCACTATCCCGAAGACACGCTGATCTTCGGGGAAGGAGACTCCGGCGACGCCTTCTACGTGGTCGCGCGCGGGCGGGTTCGCATCTCGCGCCAGATCTCCGGCGGCGAAGAGGCTCTCGCGTTTCTCGGCGCCGGCGAGATCTTCGGCGAGATGGCGCTCCTCCAGCCGGGATCCGGCCGCTCGGCGGACGCCCGCGCGCACGAGGACGCCGTCGTGCTGGAGCTCTCGCGCCCGCGGTTCGAGGCGCTCGAGGCCGCCGACCCGGAAGGCAGCGCCGAGCTCTCGGCGCTGCTCTGCCGCCTGGCCGCGCGCCGGTGCGTCGAGACCGCCGAAAGGCTGGCGAACTGGCGCGTGCTGGCGGGACCGGGGTAGAAGGAGTCGGAGGGCGCTACTCGGACTTCAGCTTCTCCTCGACTCTGGCGCGATCCTCCCCGGCGTTTTCGGCGACCAGGATCCGCACGAGCTTGCGGCTTGTAACCCGGCGCCGACAGCAGGAGATCGTGGACCATGGGACCGCGCAGGCGCAGCGGCGAGCCCGGCCCGAACGAGGAGACGGGCCCGAGCGTGCGCCCGCCCTCCGAGACCACGGCATCGGACGGGTGGACGAGAAACTCGACGTCGCCGGTGGTCCGCTCCGACACGGAGGGCAGCTTGTCGTAGGGCACCTTGCTGTTGCGGTCGAGCTCCTCGTCGATCGACACGGAGTCGTCGCCCTCGGACGTGACGTCGATCTGGAGATGCATGGCCCGATAGCCCGGCAGCTCCATGCGGACGTAGTGCGTGCCCGGCTTTTCGAACTCGAGTTGCCGGCCTCCCCCGCGGTTGTCCCAGTCGTCGGCGATCCCGATGTAGCGTCCATCCACGTAGAGGCGCGCCTGCTCCGGGCTCGACGTGAAACGCACCCCGCGCCGCGTCGCGTACACCGCGTCGACGCGTTCCGGGCGATCCGGCGGTCCGGGGCGGCCGGGCGGGGCGGCGGCTCGGCCGAGGCCACCTTCTCCTCCGGCGGCGGGGCAACCGTTGGGAGGCGGCGGCCGCGGCGTGGGACGCCGCCGGGTCGGGTCCAGAATCCGGGGAGCCCCGACCGTCGCGTCCGCGGCCGCGTCGGGTCCGGGGGTCGGCAGAACGACGGGGTCTCCTCCGCCGGGGGCGCGCTCGCCTCGGGCGCGGGCGACGGCATCGCGGCGGCGGCGGGCCGCGGCTCCGGGCTCGTCGGCGGCGACGGTTGCGTGCGGCCGCGCTCCCGCAGGAGCAGGAAGCCCGCCACGAGGACGGCGGCCGTGGCGAGAAGGATGATCGGAAGACTTCCTCCGGCCTCCGGCCGGCTCCAGTCGGGACGGACGTTCTCGCGGAAGGCGGAAGCGGGCGGAGGGCCCGGCGGCTCGGCGGCCGGCGTTTCTCCGGCTCCGGGAGGAGGCGCGACGACCGCGCGCCGCGTCATCTCCGAGTCGCGCTGGAACTTTTCGATGCGCTTGAGCTCGCTGACGAACTCCCGCGCGCTGGCCGGGCGCTTCGCCGGCTGCTTGGCCAGCAGGCACGCCATGACCTCGCGGGTCGCCATCGGCAGATCCGCCTTCAGTTCCCGCGGGTCCCGCGGCTCGGTATGGAGGATCTGGTAGACGAGCGTCGTGATCGAATCGCCCGGAAACGGCCGCACGCCGGTCAGCAGCTCGTACAGCACGACGCCCAGGGAGAAGAGGTCCGAGCGCGAGTCGACCTTCTCCCCCCGGATCTGCTCGGGCGACATGTACGCCGGGCTCCCGACCATCTGGCCGGTGCGCGTCAGGTCGGAAGTGGCCGCCGCCGTGAATTTCCCGATGCCGAAATCGGTCACCTTCACCCGCCCGTCCTTCGCGATGAGGATGTTTCCGGGCTTGATGTCGCGATGGAGGACTCCCCTCTCGTGGGCGTGGGCCAGGGCTTCGGCGACCTGGCGAATGATGCCGATCTTCCCGGCCAGAGGAAGCGTGTCGGCGGCGGCCAGATAGCGGGTCAGCGGCTTGCCGTCGATGTACTCCATGGCGATGAAACAGACGTCGCGGTCGCGGCCGACGTCGTAGACGGTGACGATCGAGGGATGCTGAAGGCGTCCTGCGAGCTTGGCCTCCTTGAGGAAGCGCGCCTCGATCTCGGCCGCGCTCTCGCCCCGCAGGGCTTCGGGGCGGACGGTCTTGATCGCGACCGGACGCTCGATCTCGGGGTCGTTGGCGAGATAGACGACTCCCATCGCCCCCTGGCCCAGGACGCTCGCGATCTCGAAGCGCCCCAGCTTCAGCCGGGGGGCAGGGTGCTCATTCGTCGGGAGAGTCGGAGAGGTTCTTCTCGGCGTCTTTCTCGCGCTCGCTGATCAGCGCCTTTGCTTCTTCGGCGCGGTCGGCCGGCACCATGACCCGCGCCACGCCGAGGGATCCGAGGTTCTC
>CAWHKQ010000010.1:0-403010 GCA_963829925.1 uncultured Acidobacteriota bacterium | reverse complement strand
CCTGTCCCGTCAGCTCACGCGATCAGCGTGGCGATGGTGTCCCAGGCCTGGCTCGTCGGGTCGATCACCGCGGAGTGGTCTCCTGGCACCTCGTGGACGACCCGCTCCCCGGCGGCCTCGGCCGCGGCGACGTACGCCGTCGACTGTTCGCGGGGGACGACGTCGTCGTCGTGCCCGACGACGACGCGACCTCGCCGCCGGCCGGGACGAGCTGGATCGGGTCGCCCTGGGCGTAGTTCTCCGGCACCTGGGCGGGCGTGCCGCCCATCAGCCGGTCGACGTTGCCCGACCCGAGCCCCAGGCGGGACGCCTCGGTCAGGTCGAGCACGCCGGCCAGCGACACGCACCGGGTGACGGTCACCGCGGACGGCCCGCCGGGCGTCGTGTCGCGGCGCGAGGCCGCCCACACCGCGAGCTTGCCGCCGGCGGAGTGGCCGACCAGCCGCACGTCCGAGGCGTCGACGGTGTCGAAGGTGTTGAGGTGGTCGATCCCGGTCGCCACGTCCTCGAACGTGGTGGGCCACCCGCCGCCGCCGCCGATCCGGGGGTACTCGAGATTCCACACGGCGTACCCGTCGGCCTGCAGGGCGCGGCACATCGGCCGCATCGCCTCGGCGACGAAGCCGTCGACCCAGTAGCCGCCGTGGACGACCACTGTGGCCCGCGGGGCCCGGCCGGGGAGGTACAGCTCGCCGAACTGGGAGGGGTCCGCGCCGTACGCCGACCGGTCGACGCTCGGCGTCGCGGGGCTCGCCGCGCCGCAGCACCCGGTGACGCCGAGCACCGAACCCGCGGCGACGGTCAGCAACCCGCGACGGCTCAGCCGCGGAGGGGGCCCGCTCACATACGCTCCCGGGGGAGGAAAGCGAAGTCGGCGAGGTGCTCGGCCGCTCCTCCGGGGGTCTCGCAGATCACGGGGGCGCCGGCGTCGGGACCACGGCCGCCAGCAGGTCGGGGTCGATCCGGCCGGCGCCGAAATTGGCGGCCGGTCGGCGCCGGAGTCGAACTCGTCGCGGCTGTCGTTGCAGTGCACGAGGTCGATGCGGCCGGTCACCTTGAGGACTCCTCGACGACGGTCTCGAGCGCGTTGCCGCCGGCGTGCGCATGGCAGGTGTCGAGGCAAAAGCCAACCTGTCGCTGCCCTCTAGGCAGAGGAGACCGCGTCGAAGACGCGGTCGATGCGCTCGAGGTAACGCGTCATGGCGTTGTCGCCGCCCGCGGTGTTCTCGATGAGAGCGGGAGCTTGAGATTGGTGACCTCGATCGCCTTGCGCCAGTTGTCGAACCCCTTCTCGGGGTCGTCGGCCCGGTTGACGTGCCCGCCGTGGACGATCAGGCCCTTCGCGCCCAGCGCGGCGGCGGCGTCGACGTGCTGCTGCAGCAGCTTGCGGGACGGGATCCGGATGCGGTTGTTGTGGTGGCGACGTTGACGATGTAGCGCGCGTGGACGTACAGGTCGACCCCGGCCGCGGCCGCGTCTCGCGCAGCGCGTCGAGGCCACCGTCGCGGCGGACCTCCCCCCGGGCCGCCGCGTAGCCCTGCGGGTCGCCGAGGAAGAACTGCACCAGGTCGGTCGCGGGCTGTGCCTCCGCGACCGGGTCCTGCTGCTCGACGTGCGCGCCGATCCGGATCATGGCCTCCACGCTATCCCCGGGCGTGGACAGGCCGCCCTGGCGGGATACTCCCGTGCAAACGGCTGGTGGAAATCGCTTCCAGACCCGCCAAATGCACGGGAGTACCCCGGCGGGGCTGTGGACAAGCCGGGCGCGAGACTGGCCGGTGACGCCCCTCTCCCTCCGACATCGGTTCGCGGCGGGGCGCGGGTACCTCTGTGCCGCGACCCTCGGGCTGCCGGCCGACCTCACGGTCGCGGCGCTGCGCCGCCCGACCCGGATGGCGCGCACCCGGCGGCGTTCGGCGTGGCCGGTGTCGCGGCCGCGGGCCGTGCCGGCCGGGCCCGCGTGTCATTCCACCTGTGGAACGGCGAGGAGGACGTCGACCTCGCGGCCCGGTCCCTGGGGCGCTGAGGGGTCGAATATCACCCGTCGGTGCGCGGTGCGTCCATCGACGCGATGCCCCAGCAACCCCCCGAGACCGCCCTCGCGGCGTTCTGGCGACGGCTGCCGCGCGAGGCCAAGTGGCTGCTGTCGACGGTCGCGGTCCAGCTCTTCGGGCGCGGGCTCGCGCGACGGTGCTCGGCCTCACCGGACTGGTCGCCGTCAGGCTGGTGGCGGCGTTCGGCGTGGTGCTGTTCCCCGTACTGTTCGGCTTCGGCGAGACGATGTTCCAGCCAACCGTCCCGGCCATGACCAACGATCTCGCGCCCGACCACCTGCGCGGCCGCTACAACGCCCTGTGGTCGGGCGTCTTCCAGCTGGGTGGCATCGCCGGCCCCGTCGTCGCGGGGTTCCTGCTGCGCCACGACCAGACGGTTCCTTCATCGCGCTGCTGCTCGCGGGCTGCGCCTCGATGCTCTGGCTCGCCCTCGTGCTCGAGCGCCGCATCCGCCGAAGGCCAACGGGATCGACGAGCCGGCCGAGGTCGAGGCCGGTCGAGCGGCCCCATCCGGCGGTCGACACCGTCTGAGGCTCACCGGAGCACCACCCACGACGCCGGCCACCGAGGAGCCCGGCCGCGCGAAGCCGGCGTGAACGCCCACGCGTCCGGCGTCCGTGCCGGCGGTCGCCGAACAGCTCGACATGTCGGCGCTTCGGCCTCCGACTGCCAGGGCGCCCCCGCGGCACACCGGCGGCGCAGCTGGTCGAGCGCCTGGCCGCGGTCGCCGGCGGCCGGGGTCGGGGTCGGTCAGCCGCGCCAGCAGCACCCCAGCGGGCCGTCGGGACCGCCAGCCCGCGGCGGGCCGGTGAGCAGCTCGCCGGCGACCACCCCCGCGGCGTACAGGTCCTGCCGCGGGTCGGGCCGCGCACCGGCGCCTGCTGGGCGCCAGGTAGCCCCCGGTGCCGACGCCGCCGGGCACCCGCGTCAGCCGTGGGTCGCCGGCGGCGACGGCGATCCCGAAGTCGCCGAGGCGCACCCACGGCCGGCCGGTGCCGGTGGGCTCGAGCAGGAGGTTGCCCGGCTTCACGTCGCGGTGCACCACCCCGGCGGCGTGCACGGCGACCAGGGCCTCGAGGACCTGGTCCAGCACCACGCGGACGTAGCTGTCGGGCAGCGGGCCGTGCCGCGCAAGCAGCTGCTCGACGTCGCCGCCGCGCACCAGGTCCATCGTGAAGAGGTCGTCGCCGCCGGCGCGACCCGCGGGCTGGACGACGTGGCGGTGCCGGACCCGCAGGCCCGCTCACGCACGAAGCGCTCCAGCGTGGCGGCGTCGTACCGGCGCCCAGCAGCTTGGCCGCGACCCAGCGACGCTCGTGCCGGTCCCAGGCGCGCCAGACCGTGCCCATGCCGCCGGCGCCGACCTGGTCGGCCAACAGGTAGCGGCGGCGGCGGAACATGGCCCGGAACGGTACGCGCGAACGCGGCACGCCTCGCCGGCTTCCGGTGCCCGCCTGTGGATTGGGGTGGCCGCGGCGGCGCGCTGGTAGCCTCTGCGGGTTGCCCGACGGTCCCACGACCGGCCCCGGACCGACACGCACAGCCCTCCTGCCACGGAAAGACCGTGGTCGCCGAGTCCAGAGGAGGTGGGTCGCTTTGCGTGCCTATGAGGTGATGGTCATCCTCGACCCCAGTCTCGAAGAGCGCACGGTCGAGCCGTCGCTCGACAAGTACCTCAACGTCGTCCGCAAGGACGGCGGCACCGTCGAGTCCGTCGACGTGTGGGGCCGCCGCCGGCTGGCCTACGAGATCAACAAGCAGGCCGAGGGCATCTACGCCGTCGTGTAGCTGACCGCCGAGCCGGCCACGGTCAAGGAGCTCGACCGCCAGCTCGGGCTCAACGAGTCCATCCTGCGCACCAAGGTGCTCCGCCCCGACGCTCACTGAGCCGCCACCTGTGGATGGGGCCTACCGCATGTCGGTGGGCCGCGCCACGATGAGGCCGAACCTCGCGAAGCATCGACCTCAAGGAGACCTGACATGGCAGGCGAGACCGTCATCACCGTCGTCGGCAACCTCGTCGACGACCCGGAGCTGCGCTTCACCCCGTCCGGGGCGGCCGTGGCCAACTTCCGGATCGCCTCGACGCCGCGCACCCTCGACCGGCAGACCAACGAGTGGAAGGACGGCGACGCGCTGTTCCTCTCCTGCTCGGTCTGGCGGCAGGCCGCCGAGAACGTCGCCGAGTCCCTCCAGAAGGGCATGCGCGTCGTCGTCCAGGGCCGCCTCAAGCAGCGCCAGTACGAGACCCGCGAGGGCGAGAAGCGCACCGTCGTCGAGCTCGACGTCGACGAGGTCGGCCCGAGCCTGAAGTACGCCACCGCCAAGGTCACCCGCACCACCCGTCAGGGCGGCGGCGGGCGGCTACTCCGGTGGCGGTGCCTCCGGTGGCGGCGACGACCCGTGGGCCAGCGCCGGCTCCGCGTCGGGCCAGGGCGGCGGCCAGCAGGGCGGCCACCCGGCGGCCAGGGCGGTCAGGGCGGTCAGGGCGGCCAGTCCGCTCCGGCCAACGACCCGTGGGCCGCTCCCGGCGTCAGCTCGTCCGACGAGCCCCCTTCTGATCCACCTGAACAACCCATCCACCATCAGCCCAGCATTCCGGCGTGAGCCGGGCTCTACGAAAGGGAGCACCACAATGCCCAAGGCAGTGATGCGCAAGCCGAAGAAGAAGGTTTGCCAGTTCTGCAAGGAGAAGGCGACCGGTGTCGACTACAAGGACACCACCCTGCTCCGCAAGTTCATCTCCGACCGCGGCAAGATCCGCGCCCGTCGCGTGACCGGCAACTGCGTCCAGCACCAGCGCGACGTGGCCATCGCCGTCAAGAACGCGCGCGAGGTCGCCCTGCTGCCCTACACGTCCACCGGACGCTGAGGGGAGTACGACATGAAGCTCATCCTGATGCAGGAGGTCGACGGCCTCGGCGCCCCCGGCGACGTGGTCGAGGTCAAGGACGGCTACGGCCGCAACTACCTCGTGCCCCGTGGCCTGGCCACCGCGCTGGACCCGCGGCGGCGAGAAGACCGTCGAGTCGATCAAGAAGGCCCGCGCCTCGCGTGCGGTCCGCGACCAGGACCACGCCGAGCAGATCAAGTCCAAGCTCGAGGCCCAGCCCGTGCCCGTGCAGGTCCGCGCCGGCTCCGGCGGCCGCCTGTTCGGTGCGGTGACCACCGCCGAGATCGCCGGCGCCCTCGCCGACGTCTCCGGCGAGCAGGTCGACAAGCGCACCATCGTGGTCACCCAGCCGATCAAGACGCTGGGCGCCCACGAGGTGTCGATCCAGCTGCACGACGACGTGTCCGCCACCGTGGCGCTCAACGTCATCCCTGCCTGACCACTCAGCACCGCCCACGTCGGCCAGGACCCGGAGCGCGTCGTCCCAGCCGGGTGCGGTGGCGCCTGCGTCGCCGTAGCGGGGGTCGATGTGTCCGGTGACCATGCACGTGCCGACCCGTGCCTCAGCCCGACTCATCGGTGGGCGGTGGTGCCCGTGACCAGCCAGGCGTCGCCGCGGGCACGCAGCATGAGCACCACGAACCGCGCCCCCATCAGCAGCGCCGAGAGCGTCGCCCAGACCAGCACCACCCCGCCGCCGAGGCCGCCGACGAGCAGCACGACCGGCGCGTACACCGCGAGCACGGCGAGGCCCGCCCACGCGAGGTACGTGCCGTCGCCGGCGCCGATCAGCACGCCGTCGAGGACGAACACCACGCCGGCGATCGGCTGGCCGGCCGCGGCGACGAGCAGGACCGGCACCAGCAGGTCCTGCACCCGGGGTCGCTGGTGAACAGCGGGCCGAGGAACGGGCTGGCGCCGCGAGCGCAACGCCGGTGGCGACGCCGCTGACGGCCCCCCACCAGACCATCCGCCGCGTCACGGCTCGGGTACCCGTCGCGGTCGCCCGCGCCGAGGTACCGGCCGGTGATGGCCTGCGCGGCGATGGCGATCGCGTCGAGCGCGAAGGCCAGGAAGCTCCAGATCGTGAACGCCAGCTGGTGGGTGGCGACCGACACCGACTGGTCGTCACCGGAGGCGCGTCCGCGCCGAGCACCACGGCGTACGTCGTCAGCAGCAGCGCCGCCCGCAGGGTCAGGGTGCGGATGACCAGCGCGACGCTGGCGTGGGCCGCCCGCCGGATGCCGGGCAGGTCGGGCCGGAGCTAGGCGCCCTCGCGCCGCGCGCCGCGGACCACGACGACCAGCAGCGCGGCGGCGCTGGCCAGCTGGGCGAGCACCGAGCCGAGCGCCGAGCCGGCGATGCCCAGGCCGTCGACGCCGGTCCCCCCGACGATGCCGTAGACCAGCAGCAGGTTGAGCACGATGTTGAGGGCGTTGCCGCCGACCGCGACGACGAGCGGGGTGCGGGTGTCCTGCAGGCCGCGCAGGATGCCCGTCGTCGCGAGCATCACCAGCAGCGGGGTGACGCCGAGGAAGGCGATGCGCAGGTACGTCGTGGCGGGCTCGGCCACCTCTGGCCCGGCGCCCAGCAGGCGGACGAGCGGGCCAGTGGTCGCGACCCCGACCAGGGTCACCAGCACCCCGAGGACGACCGCCAGCCAGACCCCGTCGATGCCCTGGGCCAGCGCCGCGCGCCGGTCGCCGGCGCCGAGCAGCCGGGCCACGCTCGCGGTGGTGCCGTACGCGAGGAAGACGCAGACGCCGACCACCGTCTGGAGCACCGCGGCGGCGATGCCGAGGCCGGCCAGGGCCGCGGTGCCGAGGTGACCGACGATGGCGGCGTCGGCGAGCAGGAACAGCGGCTCCGCCACCAGCGCGAGGAACGCCGGCAGGGCCAGCCGCCAGATCTCGCGATCCAGTCGGGCGAGGGGGTGGGCCACGATGGGGCAGCCTAGGGTCCGCCGACCCCCGGTGCCGCCGGGTCAACCCCAGGTGCCTGTGCACAAACGGTGGAATGCGGTTCTCACCAGCCGATCGGACTGAAAGTCGACATGCCGCGACCCGAATCCCAGATGGCGAGAAGAGTGAACGAAGGTTCAACCGAGGAATTTCTCGGATGCACACCCCTGGGAGCACGTTTGCGCAGGTCAGAGGCCTGTTGCGCGGCTTCCCGGGCGTGTCCTGCACAGCCACTCCCCAGGCGGTGCACAGGCGTCGGCGGGTCGTCCACGGGCCGCGCCGTTGTCCCCAGGCGGCCGCAGCCTGTGGATAACCGTCGCTTGCCACGTGGACCGCGTCCCGGAGCGTCTACGGTCCAGTCCTGGCGCTGGCGCGGCGATGTCGGTGGAGGTGTCGGTGGTCCTCCTATCGTCACTCCTGTCACATCCGTCGCCCTGACCGCCTCCGGAGGCCGCGTGAGCATCGCCGAGCAGGACCAGCGCGGCTCCCCCGAGCCACCTCGCGGAGGACTGGGGCGACGGCTTCGCGGCCTACGAGCCGGGGCAGCGCCCGTCCCGGCCCGGCGACCGCACCCCGCCCCAGGACAACGCCGCCGAGCAGAGCGTGCTCGGCGCGATGCTGCTGTCCAAGGACGCCATCGCCGACGTCTCCGAGACCGTGCGCGGCGTCGACTTCTACCGGCCCGCGCACGAGGTCATCCACGACGCGATCATCGACCTCTACGGCCGCGGCGAGCCGGCCGACCCGGTCACCGTCGCCGCCGAGCTCCAGCGCCGCGGCGAGCTGGTCCGCATCGGCGGCGCTCCCTACCTCCACACGCTCTCGGCCAACGTGCCGATCGCGGCCAACGCGGCCTACTACGCCGAGATCGTCCACGAGAAGGCCATCCTGCGGCGGCTCGTCGACGCCGGCACCAAGATCGTCCAGCTCGGCTACGCCGGCGAGGGCCAGGTCGACGACGTCGTCGACCAGGCGCAGGCCGAGGTCTACAAGATCACCGACAAGCGCACGTCGGAGGACTACGCCCCGCTCTCCGACATCATGGACGGCGTCCTCGACGAGATCGAGGCGATCGGCAACCGCGAGGCCGGCCTCTACGGCGTGCCCACCGGGTTCGCCGACCTCGACGACCTGACCAACGGTCTGCACGCCGGCCAGATGATCATCGTCGCGGCGCGACCCGCGGTCGGGAAGTCCACCCTCGCCCTCGACCTGTGCCGGGCGGCGTCGATCCACAACAACATGACGAGCTGCTTCTTCAGCCTGGAGATGACGCGCTCCGAGATCACCATGCGCCTGCTGTCGGCCGAGGCGCGGGTGCCGCTCAACCACATCCGCAACGGCCAGATGAACGACGACGACTGGTCGCGGCTGGCCCGCAAGATGGCCGAGGTCTCCTCGGCGCCGATGTTCATCGACGACTCGCCCAACATGACGATGATGGAGATCCGGGCCAAGGCCCGCCGCCTCAAGCAGCGCCACGACCTGCGGGTGATCGTGATCGACTACATGCAGCTGATGACCTCCGGCCGCAAGGTCGAGTCGCGCCAGCTGGAGGTCTCGGAGTTCTCCCGCCAGATCAAGCTGCTGGCCAAGGAGCTCGAGGTCCCGATCATCGCGCTCTCCCAGCTCAACCGTGGTCCCGAGCAGCGCGGCGACAAGCGGCCGATGATGAGCGACCTGCGCGAGTCCGGCTCGCTCGAGCAGGACGCCGACATGGTGATCCTGCTGCACCGCGAGGACGTCTACGAGAAGGAGTCCGCCCGCCCCGGCGAGGCCGACCTGATCGTCGCCAAGCACCGCAACGGCCCCACCCGCGACATCACCGTGGCCTTCCAGGGCCACTACTCCCGCTTCGTCGACATGGCCCACTGACCGCGCGGGCCGGCGTGTCCGGCGTCAGAGTTCCTGTGCGCTGACGCGAACGGCTTCGGCCGACGTCTTGACGATGCCCGCGCCCTCGTCGAACATCTAGGAGATCTCGACGAAGAGGAGGTCGTCGGCCTTCAGGCCGTCGTAGGAGGCGGCCTTGCTGACCTCGCCTGCCTCGGCGAACTGGGTGAGCGAGCGTGCGGTCCGGCTTGCCGTCCGCCCTGACGCTGGTGAGAGCGTCTTCGCCTTGAGTTCGCCACGACGGTTGTTCATCCTGAGTGAACACGGTCGCCGTGCCGTCCGCCTTCACGTCGGCGCAGATTCTGCGCGCGAGCGTCCTGGTAGGTCAACCGGGTGCGCCAGTAGATTCGCGGCCGTGCGCGGGTTAGCGACGGAGTTTACAGAGTCACGGTGGCGGCCAGGTTTTTTTGCACCGTTACGCTGAGCGTTTTCGAGAGAACTCGGAGACGAGACATCGCGGAATCCTCAGCCGCTCGCCGGCGAGCAGGGTTCAAAATCAGTCGAGACGGCCCTCGGAACGCTATCGTCGCGCCGTGGACCTGCACTTCAGAACGTGACCTGGGACCCGGTGCTGCTCGCCTCGCCGCGTTCCTGGCCGTGTGCGCGATCTACCTGCTGTTCCTGCGGAACGCCGTGATGTGGGGGTTCCTCTGCATCCTCGGCTCGTGGCGCTCTTCGTCGTCGTGGTCTCGCCCGACGTGCTCAACAACCGTTAGCCAGCCGGCCGCTCTCCTCGCCAGGTCCCGCAGCACCCGCATCGCGTCGTCGCGGCGGTCCTCAGGCACGAACAGGTGGTCGTGGAAGTACCCCGCGACCACGTTCGCGCTGATGCCCTCGTCGGTGAGCGCCGCGGCGAACGCCGCCGTGAGCCCCACGGCGTCGAGGGCCGAGTGCACCCGCAAGGTGATCCACGAGGCGACGAAGGCGTAGGTCAGGCCCAGCTCGTCCGCGCGCTCCCGCGGCAGCACGAGGGTGTGCCCTCGGCCTCGGCGACCACCACGACGGCGTCCTCGCGACCCCCTCGGCCCTCGTCGACCACGAAGACGTAGCCGCCGTCGTGCAGTTGGGCGACATGCTCGCCAGGAGCACCGCCAGGTCGGTCTCACCGGCGCCGGTCACGACGTCGCCAGCCGGTAGACCGAGACGTGGAGTCCGAGGTCGCCGTGAACTCCGCCCCCGACCAGTCGGCGTGCCGCGACTCCGGCTCGAAGCCCGCCAGCCGGCCCATGAGGTCCAGCTCGGCCGGCCAGACGTACCGGTGCGGGCTGCGTCCGAGCCGGGCCTGCGGGTCTCGTCGAAGCGGCGGCGGCCAGGACCCACTGGTTCGGTTGCGTATTGTTCAGCAGGAGGACCGCCACCTGGTCGCGGCGCACGGGGCTCTGCGGGCAGTAGTTCCCGCCGCCGCAGCCGCCGGTGATGCCCTCGGCGGCGAAGACTCGATCCAGTCCGCCGCGAACGAGCCGGCGGCAACGTCGGCGAAGACGGCGCCGGACGCCGCCGGCGGCGTGTCGCAGATTCCGTCGCGGGCTTTCAAAAGGAGCGCGGCCGCCTGTGCTCGGGTCACCGGCGCGTCGACGCAGTAGACGCCTCCGCCGCATCCGGCGGCCACACCGCCGGCCGCGAGCCGCACGACCGCGTCGTGGAACGGGTGCGAGCCGGGCACGTCCGGAAAGTCCGCGAGGAAGGCGAGGCGAAGCGTGCCTGCCGACCCGTCGGAATTCGTCACGGCGATGTCCGCGAGCGTGCCGGACGGGAGCGCCGGAGAGACGGCGGCGATCGTCGTGTCGCCGGCGACCACGCTGGACACCACGATTCCGCCGACAGCGACAGTGGCGCCAGGCAGGAAGTCCGTTCCGAAGAGCGCGAGGGCTTCCCCTCCGCCCGCGGCGCCGGAGCGCGGGGCTGCGTCGAACAGAATACGCGCCGAGAGCTCCGAGGTGTTGCCGTCCGGATCGGTCGCCGTCGCCGTCACGGTGTCTCCCGCCTCCAGAT
The DNA here is from genome assembly GCA_963829925.1 of uncultured Acidobacteriota bacterium. GTDB lineage: Bacteria > Acidobacteriota > Thermoanaerobaculia > UBA5066 > Gp7-AA6 > DAHUXD01. The sequence continues at coordinate 392,217 of CAWHKQ010000010.1, read as the reverse complement.
CCACCGGCAGCGTCACGTCGAAGAAGGCGGTCTGGCCGTGGTCCGCCTCGACCTCCCCCGACCCGAGGTACACGCGGGCCTCCGGGAAATCCAGCGGCCGGGGCGTGCACGCCGCGTCGGCATAGAAGTCGAGAACGTAGGTCGACCCGTGGCTCGGCCGACTGGCGTGCGAGCCCGGGCCGCCGGCGAGCTTTCCCTGGATCCGCGTCTGCCCCGGCGCAGAGGTCACGGCGAGGAGGACCGGGAAGTTCTGCAGATCGTTGCCGCCGGTGTCGGCGTCGCCCGCATCGTTGGGAGTCGGGCCATGCGACGCGTCCTCCGGGAGAAGGTCGATCCCGAGACCCGCGTTGGCGAAGATCGTGTTTCCCCGCACCGTGTTGCCGGCGCTGAACCCGACGTTCACGCCGGACCCGGAGTTGAACGCGATGACGTTGGCCTCTCCGGGAGCGATCCCGCCGATGACGTTGTCGTCGGCTTCGAAGCCCAGGGCGACCCCCGCGCCGCCGTTCCCGAGCGGTTGCTCGCCCCAGGCGTCGGTTCCGAGAAAGTTTCCGTGGACGAGGTTGCCCGAACCCAGCACGGCGACCGCGTTGCCGAAGTTCCCCGAGATCAGGTTTGCCTGGCCCGTGCCCGTTCCCCCGACGAGAACCGAGTGTGCTCCTGCGATGCCGACTCCGTTGCCGGTATTTGGAATTGGCCGGCCGCCCATCCGCGTCGGTGCCGATGAAGTTTCCCTGCAGGATCGTCCCGTCGGCGCCGATGTGCACCTCAATGCCCTCGCCGAGATGACCGGACACCAGATTTCCGGCGATCACCGTGCCGGGAGCCCGCGTGAGAACGCCCAGATGGCTGGCGATCGCCGCCGCGCCTTCCGCATCGGTGCCGATGAAGTTGCCCTGGACGAGGTTTCCGGAGCCGGGCCCTTCGATGTCGATCCCCACGGACTGGCCGGCGATCACGTTGCGCTCGGCCGCCGTCGGCCCGCCGATGCGGTTGTCGGTGGACGTCACCGCGATCCCGGCGACGCCGTTGCCGTGGGCGATCATTCCTGTCGGATCCAGGCCGACCCGGCACCCCTCCACGACGCCGCCGCCTCCCGAAAGGCGGATGCCGTAGAAACCGAAGCCTCCGACGGTCAGGCCGCGCACGACCGTCCCGGGCGCGGCCACGTCCAGCCCGACCGCTCCGGGACCGGCGTTCGAACCGTCGAGGGCGATCAGGGGCAGTCCGGCGAACCCCGGCTGGGTCGCTCCGTCGAGCGTGACCGGATCGGTGACCGCCGGAAGCGGCGTGTCGGGGACGATCGTCGCAATTCCACCCTCCGACAGGTCGAAGGCGATCGTGTCGGCGCCGGGCAGGGCGTTGGCGTCCAGGATCGCCTGGCGCAACGACCCGGCTCCCGAATCGGTCGTCGTCGTGACGGTGAACGTGGCCGCGAACGCCGCCGCAGGCAGGAGGAATGCGGCCAGCGCGGCGGATCGGAGCGGATTCACGGCGGCAACGAAAATGCGACGTCCCGCCGGATCGGTCATTGCAGGCTGAACGTGTTGTTCAGAAACGCCGCCATCTGGTCGCGCCGGACGGCCTGGAGCGGGCAGTAGTTGCCGCCGCCGCAGCCTCCGGTGATGCTCTCGGCCGCGAGCTGCTCGATCCAGTCGGCGAACTGGGCCGGGGCACGGGACGTCGAGCGAAGTCGCCGTTGCACGACGGGAGGCACGTAGCTCGACCCGTGCTGGGCCTTGAGCAGGAAGACCGCCATCTGCTGGCGGGTGACCGGATTGTTCGGACAGTAGTTGCCGCCGCCGCAGCCGCCCGTGATCCCCTCGGCGGCGAGCGCCTCGATCCAGGGGGCGAAGATGTTGCGAGCAGGGCACGTCGGGGAAGACCTGCCGTGCAGGCGGGCGGAACGAAACAGATGGCCGTGCTTGGACTTCAGCAGAAACACGGCCATCTGGGCGCGGGTGACCGAGTTGAGCGGGCAGTAGGCGCCCGGCGCCGCAGCCGGCGGTGATGCCGTTGGCGACGAGCTTGATGATGAAGAAGTAGAACTGCTGGCTGTTCGGCACGTCGCTGAAGTTCGCGATCCAGCCGTTGGGGAGCGTGCCGGCCGTTCCGCCCGGGTTGGTGACGGTGACGGGATTGAGGCTGCCGGCCGGGAGCGCCGGCGAAGTGGCCGTGATCGTGCGCGGAGTCGACGACGTCGACGTTCGTCGCGGCGGCGCCGCCGATCGGTCACCGTCGCACCGTCCTCGAAGAGCATGCCCTTGATCGTGATCGCCGTGCCGCCCTCCGGCGGTCCCGAGGTCGGGTTGTTGAGCGAGAAGACGATGCGCTGCGAGAACTCCGAGGTGTTCCCGTCGGGGTCGGTCGCCGTGGCGCTGACGCGCGAGCCCGTCCTCGATGTCGCGGGCAGGCGTGATGTCGAAGGTCGCGTTGCCGGAGCCGTTCGTCGTGACCTGAGCCGAGCCGATGTAGTCCTGGCCCTCCAGGAACTCCTGGGGCCGGGCCGCGCACGGCGGGATTCGAGTAGAAGTCGAGGTCGAACGTCGTCGAGGGCGTGCTGTTGAGGACGCCCGACGATGTGCGTGCCGCCACCCTCGGCGACGCGGGCCCGGCCGAGAGCAGGATCGGATAGTTCTGGAACCCGTTCGCGCCGCTGTCGCCGTCGCCCGGGTCGTTGACCTGGATGCCGAAGCTGCCGAGCTCGATCCCCAGGCCCGGCCCGCTCAGGGAACGGTTCTCGTAGATGCGGTTGCCGCGGATCGTGACGCGCTGCCCGCTCACGGACACGCCGCGCGCCGCTGATTCGCGCCGTTGAACGCGATGATGTTGGCCTGGCCGGCGCCGGTCCCGCCCACGATGTTGTCGCTTCCGGACATCGTGATGCCGGTCGTGTCGTTTCCGAGGTCGAGGGTGCCGGTCGTGTCCGTGCCGAGGAAGTTGCCGTAGACCGTGTTGTTCGCGCCGCCCAGGCTGACGCCGGGCTGGGCTCCCGCGATGACGTTGCCGTCGCCCGCCGCCGTCCCTCCGATCGTGTGGTCGCTGCCGCCCGACTGGATGCCCTCGTCCTCGATTCCGAGCTCGACCGTGCCGGAGGCGTCGGTCCCGATGAAGTTCCCGCGGACCGTGTGCGTCGTTCCGGACGAGAACGATCCCCTTGCCGAGGCCCGCGATGGCGTTGTCCTCGATGATGTGGCTCGTCCCGTTGACCGAGACGCCCGACCGCCGCCGCTCCGCACGGCGGGAGCGAGGACGGCGTCGCGCCGCCGGCGGTCAGGCCGATGAGGTTGCCGCGGATGGAGTGCCCCGTCGGCGAGCCGACGTTGAGGATCCCGACGCCGGTCGAGACACCCGCTGATCAGGTTCCGCGCCGCGGCTGTCGTGCCGCCGATGACGGCCCCGGACTGTCCCGAGATCTCGATCTGCTTGTTGGGGTTCTGGTCGACGCGGGCGCCGCCCGCGGCGTCGGTCCCGAGGAAGCAGCCCTCGACCTTGCTCGTGTCGAAGGCGCCGCTCGTGAAGGCCACGCCGATGTCGCAGTTGTTGATGACGAGACCCTTGATGATGACGTCGCTCGCCGAGATCGTGAAGCAGGCCCCGGTCGCCGCGGCGCCGTTGACGACCACCTTGAGGACCGTGTTCAGGCCCTGGCCGACGGGCAGCGTGTTCACGAGCGACGCCGGTCTGCGTGTACCCGTCGATCGTGGCCGGGGAAGGTGATCGCCGGAAGCGGCGTCGCGAGGGCGATCGTATGCGGGCCGCCGCCCGCGATGTTGAAGGCGACCGTGTCGACGCCGCCGGTCCTGTTCGCGTCGAGGATCGCCTGGCGCAGCGATCCGGCCCCGGAGTCGTCGGTGGACGTCACGGTGAACGTCGCCGCGAAGGCCGGCGACGCCAGCAGGCGCGGCGAGAAACAGGCCTTTGCGGCGCATGGGGATCCTCCTGAGGCCGGGAGGATACCCGATCGCGCCGGCGAGGGAGCCGGCCACCGGCCCGACCACCGGAGGCAAGCCCTCTGCCGTCTAGGGGAACTGAAACGTGTTGTACAGAAACGCGGCCATCTGGTCGCGCCGGACGGGCAGGGCGGGGCAGTAGTTGCTGCCGCCGCAGCCGCCGGTGATGCCTTCGGCCGAGAGCTGCTCGATCCAGTCGGCGAACTGTCGAGGGGCACGGCACGTCGGCGAAATCGCCGGTGCAGGCCGGCGGAACGTAGGTCGAGCCGTGCTTGGACTTCAGCAGGAAGACGGCCATCTGCTGGCGCGTACCACGTTGGTGCGGGCAGTAGTTGCCGCCGCCGCAGCCGCCGGTGATCCCGGCGGCCGCCAGGGCCTCGATCCAGGGTGCGAAGGGGCTGGAGCAGGGCACGTCGGGGAAGACGTCCGGCGCAGGGGGGCGGGACGTAGCAGAGGCCGTTCTTCGACTTCAGGAGGAAGACGGCCATCTGCTGCCGGGTGACGTTGGATTGAGCGGGCAGTAGATTGCCCGCCGCCGCAGCCGACGGTGATCGCGTTGGCGACGAGCTTGGTGATGTAGAAGTAGAACTGCTGGGCCGGGGACATCGAGAAAGTCGGCGACCCAGCCGTTGAGCGAGCGTGCCGCCGTCCCGCTGGGGTTCGTGACGATGACGTTGTTGAGGCTTCCGGCGGGACGGGCCGGGCATCGTCGCGGTCATCGAGTCGGGATCGACGACGTCGACGTTGGTCGCCGGCTGCTCCGCCGACACGTGACGCTCGGCGCCGTCTTCGAAGAGCATGCCGGCGATCGTGACGTTCGTGCCGCCCGCCGGAGGACCCGAGGCCGGGCTGATCGAGAAGATGATCCGCTGCGAGAACTCCGACGTGTTTCCCGCGGGATCCGTCGCCGTCGCGGCGACGTTCTGGCCCGGCTGACAGGACGAACGGCACGTCGATGGCGATGGTCGCGTCGCCGGCGCCGTCCGTCGTGACCTGGACCGAGCCCGAGATACGTCCTCGCCCTGCGACGTATCCCTGCGGCCGCGGACGCGCAGGCGGGATTCGAGAAGAAGTCGATGTCGAACGTCGTCGACGGCGTGCTGTTCAGAACGCCGACTGGATGTTCGTTCGTCGACGCCTCGCCGGCGTCACGGTCCGGCTGAGTCAGATCGGATAGTTCTGCAGCCCGTTCGGCCCCGTGTCCCCGTCGCCGGCGTCGTTCGGCGTCACGCCGCCGCGAACTGCCGGCGTACAGGTCGATCCCGAGGGTGCTCGTTGTCGAAGATGCGGTTGCGCGCGGATCCGCGCCATCTGGTAGCCGCCGTTGACGATGCCGCCGTAGGGCGCGCCGTTGTGGGCGATGACGTTGCCCTGCCCGGCGCCGGTGCCGCCGATCGTCCAGTTGGTCCCGCCGATGACGATTCCGCCGTCGCCGTTGCCGAGATCCAGCGTCGCCGGTCGCGTCGGTGCCGATGAAGTTGCCCTGGATGACGTGGTTGGAGCCGCCTTCGGCGTAGATCCCGTATTGCGCGTTGCGCCGCGATGACGTTGTTCTGCACGACACAGTTCGAGTTGCGGAATGAACACGCCCGTAGTGTTGGGAATCGGGAGCGTTCCGGTCACGTCGGTGCCGATGTAGTTGCCCTCGATCGTCCCCTGCGCGGCGGTCCCGCCGACCGTGTACCCGATGACGACGCCGCTCTGCGGATGGCCGGAGATGACGTTGCGATCGGCCGCCGTCGGCCCGCCGATCGAACGCCGTTCCGACGCGGACGTAGATGCCGCCGTACGGAGCCGCCCGCGGGCAGGGCCGCGCGTGCCGGCCGCGTTGAGGCCGATGAGGTTGCCCTTGACGACGGTGTTCGGCGCCGCCGGAATCGCTGACATAGATGTTCGCCCGGCGTTGCCCGCGATCACGTTTCGGTCCGCCGGGGCCGTTCCGCCGATCGTGACCCCGGTGGCGCCCGCGACATTGACTCCGTAGTTCTGGCTCCGGGGATCGGCGCTTCCGGCCGGATCCGTGCCGAGGAAGTTGCCCGCGACGATCGATCCGTTGGAGCCCGCTGCCGACCACGATCGCCGCGTCGAAAGCCCGGTTGATCGCGAGACCGCGGATCGTCGACCGGAGCCAGCGCGATGAGGCCGTTCTGGCCGAAGCCCAGGTTCTGGCCGTTGATCTCGATCCGGAGGACGGCGTTGGAGCCCTGGTTCGGGGCGTTGCGTGTTGGGCGATGCGCCGGGCTGAGAGTACCCGTTGATCGTCACGGCGTCCGTGAGGTTGCGGCAGCGGCGTGACCGGCGTGATCGTGTGGACCCCGCTCCCGACGATGTTGAACGCGATCGTGTCGGCCCCGGCGTTTCCGTTGGCGTCGAGGATCGCCTGCCGGAATGACCCGGCGCCGGTGTCGGCGGTATTGGTCACCGTGTACGTCGCAGCGTACGCGGACGAAGCCAGGAGCAGGGCAGCGAGGCTCAGGCGCAGCTCGATGACGCATTTTGGGTCTCCTGGCGGGAATTCTGCCATGGGCGTGGCGATCGCCTGCCTAGGAAACTGGAACGTGTTGTACAGGAACGCGGCCATCTGGTCGCGGCGCACCGGCTGGGCGGGGCAGTAGTTGGTGCCGCCGCAGCCTCCGGTGATGCCCTCGGCCGCGAGCTGCTCGATCCAGTCGGCGAACTGCGACGGGCACGGCACGTCGGCGAAGTCGCCGGTGCACGGGGCGGGACATAGGTCGAGCCGTGCTTGGACTTCAGCAGGAAGACGGCCATCTGCTGGCGCGTGACACGTTGGTGAGCGGGCAGTAGTTGCCGCCGCCGCAGCCTCCGGTGATCCCCGCGGCCGCCAGGGCCTCGATCCAGGGCGCGAAGTTGCTGGAGCAGGGCACGTCGGGGAAGACGCCGGTGCAGGGCGGCGGGACGTAGCAGAGGCCGTTCTTCGACTTCAGGAGGAAGACCGCCATCTGCTGGCGGGTCACGTTGGACGAGCGGGCAGTAGTTGCCCGCCGCCGCAGCCGACGGTGATCGCGTTGGCCACGAGCTTGGTGATGTGGAAGTAGAACTGCTGGGCCGAGGACATGTCGAGGAAGTCGGCGATCCAGCCGTTGGCGAGCGTCCCGGCCGTGCCGCTCGGGTTCGAGACCGTGACGGCGTTGAGGCTCCCGGGGGTCAGGCGGCCGGCGACGTCGCCGTGAGGTGACGACGAGCCCGCGACGTTGACGTTGGTCGCAGGCAGGCCGCCGACCGTCACCGTGGCGCCGGTCTCGAAGAGCATGCCCGCTAGACGTGAAGTTCGTCCCGCCCGCGGCCGGTCCGCCGCCGGGGTTCGACGAGAAGATCAGCCGCTGCGAGAACTCGGACGTGTTGCCGATCGGGTCCGTCGCCGTCGCCGCTGATCCGCGAGCCGTTCTCGACCGTGGCCGGCAGCGTGACGTCGAAGTCGGCGTTGCCCGAGCCGTCGGTCGTCACCTGCGTCGAACCGATGTAGTCCTGGCCCTCGAGGTACTCCTGCGGCCGGCCGGCGCAGGAGGGGTTGGCGTAGAAGTCGAGGTCGAAGGTCGTCGAGGCGGCGCTGTTCAGGACGCCCTGGATCCGCGTGCCCGTTCCCTGGCGAAGGGCCGGACCGGCCGCGATCAGGATGGGATAGTTCTGGAGGCCGTTCGGCTCCCGCGTCGCCGTCGCCCGGGTCGTTCGGCGTCGACGCCGAAGTTGCCGGCCGCGGGCAGGTCGATCCCGAGGCCGCCCGAGACGCCCGGCGAGACGTTGCTGTAGATCCGATTGCCGCGGATCCGGACCTGCTGGCCGCTGACGACGATCCCGCCGCCGCCGAACGTCGATGCCGTTGAAGGCGATCGTGTTGCCCTCGCCGGGGCCGTGCCGCCGATCGTGATGTCGGTCGCCGCCGACGTCGATCCCGGTACGGTTGTTCCCGAGGTTGATCGTGCCCGTGACGTCGGTTCCGATGAAGTTTCCGTAGACGACGTGGCCGGATCCGTTGCCAGGCGCAGGCCTTCGTAGAACACGGCCGCCGCGATCACGTTTCCCTGGCCGGGAAGACTGCCGCCGATCGTGTGGTCCGTGCCGGTGACCGAGAATCCGTGCTCTCCGAGCTCCAGCCGCTGCGTCCCGGTCACGTCGGTTCCGATGAAATTCCCGCGGAACGTGTGACCCGAGCCGTTGACGCTGAAGCCGTTGCTGCCGCCGGCGATGACGTTGTCGGGCGCCGTGCTGCCGGACCCGTTGACGTTGATCGCGAACGTCGTGGCTGGCACAGGCCGGCGTCGAGAAGCGCGTCGCCGGCGGCGGTCAGTCCCAGACAGGTTTCCCTGGCGACGATGTGCCCGGATACCCGGCGCGACGAGCGAGATGCCCGCGCCGCAGGCGGCGAGGAGGTTCCGAGCCGCCGGCGTCGGCCCTCCGACCCGGGCGCTGGACTGACCCGCGACGCTGACCTGCGCTCCGCCGATCGCTGGAGGTTCTGGGCTCCGGTCGGATCCGTCCCGATGAAGTTGCCTTCGACGCGGTTGTTCGAGAAGGCGCCGAAGGAGAGCTGGATGACTCTCGTTGCACATGCGGTTGACGCACGAGGCCCTTGATGGTCGTGTCGCTGGCCTGCAGACGATCAGAAGCAGTTGCGCAGGCCGCCGTGCCGTCGATCTCGATCCGGAGCACCGTGTTCAGCCCCTGGCCGACGGGCTGCGTGTTGGGCGAGGAGCCCGGCTGCGTGTATCCGTCGATCGTGACCGCAGCGGTGAGGCTGGGCAGCGCGGACGCGAGCGCGATGGTGTGCACCCCCGAGCCGACGATGTTGAACGCGATCGTGTCCGGGCCGGCATTCGCGTTGGCGTCGAGGATCGCCTGGCGGAGCGTCCCGGTGCCGGAGTCGGCCGTCGACGTACCGTGTACGTGTTCGCGGACGCGAGCGCCGGGCCGCGAACAGAACCCGGCAGCCAGAGTCGTTGGAGCATCGGGCTGACTTCACTAAGTCCTCCTCTGTTCTGCCGGGGACCGGGAGCCACCTCGGAGTGACGCTTGCGAGCGCCGGAGGCCATGAGCTTAACGTCTGTTACGGAAGGTCGAGCCGGCCACAGCGGCAGACCCCGGCAGTAGGCAACGCCGTGCGGAGCACGGCCGTGACTCACGCCCTGAAAGTCCCGGCCGTCTCCGGCTACGGAAGATCGAACGCGTTGTACAGGAACGCCGCCATCTGTCCCCGGGTGACGTTGTTGAGCGGGCAGTAGTTACCGCCGCCGCAGCCTCCCGTCACGCCTTCGGCCGCGAGCTGCTCGATCCAGGCGGCGAAAGGCGACGCCGCACGCGACGTCGGCGAAGTCACCGTCGCAGGGCGGGAGGAACGTAGGTTCCTCCGTGGACGCCTTTCAGGATGAAGACCGCCATCTGGTCGCGCCGCACCGGGTTGGTCGGGCAGTAGTTGCCGCCGCCGCAGCCCCCGGTGATGCCCTCCTCGGCGAGTTGCTCGATCCACGGCGCGAAGCCGGAGCCGCACGGAACGTCGTCGAAAACACCCGTGCAGGGCGGCGGCGTGTAGCAGATCCCGTACTTGGCCTTCAGGAGGAAGACCGCCATCTGCTGGCGGAGCGTCGGCTGATTGATGCCGTAGTTGCCGCCGCCGACGCCGGCCGTGATGCCGTTGGCGACGAGGCTCGTGATCTGCGTGTAGAACTGACTGCCCGGGATGTCGTTGAAGTTCGCGATCCAGCCGTTCGGAAGCGTCCCGGAGGCGCCGCCGCCGGGATTGGCGACCGTGACGTCGTTGATGCTCCCGGCCGGGAGCGCCGGGATGTTCGCCGTGATCGTCGTCGAATTGTCGACGGTGACTCCCGTCGCGGGGACGCCCCCGACCGTGACCGTCGCGCCCGGCTCGAACGCGAGGCCGCGGATCTGCGCCCCGGTGACGCCGGTCGGAGATCCGGACACGGGGTCGAGCGAGAGCACGAAGCGCGGCGAAAGCTCGGAGGTCTGGCCCGACGGGTTCGTGGCCGTGGCCGTGATCGGCGACCCGTTCGCGACGACGACCGCGAGGACCTCGTTGAAGTTGGCGTTGCCGGACCCGTCCGTCGTGACCTCGATCGAGCCGATGTACGTCTTCGCCTCGTCCTGCTCCTGCGGGCGGCCGTTGCACGCGGGGTTGGAGTAGAAGTCGACGTCGAAGGTCGTCGACGGCGTGCTCTGGAGCGTTCCGGCGATCGTCGTATTCGCACCTCCGTAGGTCACCGAGGAGATCAGCGGATAGTTCTGGTAGCCGTTCGGGCCCGCCGTCCGCGTCCCAGCATCGTTGATGTTGACGCCCAGCTCGAAGAGGTTGCCGCCGGTGAGGTCGATGGCGAGGCCGCTGTTGGCCTGGATCCCCGCGTTGTCGAAGATCGAGTTTCCACGCACGGTGGCGTTGACGCCGTGGACCACGACGCCCGCCCAGCCGCGGTTGTACGCGACGATGTTGCCCTCGCCGGGGCCGACGCCGCCGATCGTCGTGTTCGACGAGTTCGACGTTCGCGATGATTCCCCAGTAGCCGTTGGCGAGGCGGACGGTGCCCGTCCCGTCGGTTCCGACCTGGTTGCCCTGGACGACGTTGCCGTCGCCTTCGATGTCGATCCCCGAGTCGATCGCTCCGCCGACGCGGTTGCCCGCTCCGGCGGCCGAGCCGCCGATCGTGTTGTTGGTGGCGCTGGTGCCGACGGAGATGCCGCCGGAGTTGGTATTGATGACGATCGTGCCCGTGACGTCGAGCCCGACGAAATTGCCTTCGATCCGGTTGCCGGAGCCGTTGCACGAAGATCGCCGCCGACGAAGACGTTGCGGGCGCCCGCCGCGGTGCCGCCCACGACGTTGTTGGCGCCTCCGCCGGTGTTGATCGACAAGGCCTGCGCCGCTGCGAGGAGATGGCAGGCCGGTGATGTCCGTGCCGACCAGGTTGCCGGCGACGAGCGAATTCGAGACCGGCTGCGTGATCCCCAGCCCGAAGGCGATGTGATCGGCGAACAGGCTGTCGCCGGACACCAGGTTCCGGGCGGCCGGCGTCGTGCCCCCGATCCGGGCGTTGGTCTGGGATCGCGGATTGACGCCGCCGCCGTACGGCGCGAGCGCCTGCGTTCCCGCCGCGTTCGGTGCCGATGAAGCAGCCCTCGAGGACGAAATCCGTGTGCGCGCCCGTCGTCGCGACGGCCTTGTCCGTGCACCGGTTGACGACGAGGCCCGCGGATCGTGACGTCGTCGGCCGCGGCGAAGAGGCACGGCGCGGCGCCGGCGTTCGTCCCGTCGATCTCGATCCGGAGGACCGTATTGAGGCCCTGGCTGGCCGGGTTCGTGTTGGCCGAAGATCCCGACTGCGTGTAGCCGTCGATCGTCACGGGCTCCGTGATGGTCGGCAGGGCGGACTGGGGCTGCGATCGTGTGCACGCCCGAGCCCACGATCGCGAACGCGATCGTGTCGGCGCCGGGGTTGGCGTTGGCGTCGGTGATCGCCTGTCGGAGGGAGCCCGCGCCGGCATCGGCCGTCGTTGTCACCGTGTAAGTCGTGGCCGCGAGCGAGCGGAGGCGGCGGCGAGACACAGCGCGACCAGGGCGAGTCGGCGTAGGGTCATGGTTCCTCCTGTTCCTTACTCGTCCGAGACGACGAAAAAGGGCCAGGACAGAGCCCTGTCCCTTGGGAAAACGAGAATTCGGGTCACGGCAGGTTGAAGGTCCTGGCGATGATGCCGCCATTTGGCCGCGGGTGTTGTTGTTGGCGGCATGGATCCTCCTTCCCATTCTCCGGGAAGGCACGAGAAAGGGGAAGGCCGAAGACCTACGGAAGCGTGAACGTCCTGACGATGAACGCCGCCATCTGGCCGCGGGTGTTGTTGTTCTGCGGACAGTAGTTGTTGCCGCCGCCTCCGCATCCGACGGTGACCCCTTCGATGAAGAGCCGCTCGATCCACGGGGCGAACGGCGAGGCCGGGCAGTCCACGTCGTCGAAGAATCCGGCGCAGGGCGAGGCTCTCCTACGGGAGACTGAATGCGTTCACCAGGAAGGCCGCCATCTGCCCCCGGGTGACCGAGTTCGCGGGGCAGTACCCCGGGGGGTTGACCTGACAGCCTCCGGTGACGCCCTCGGCCGCGAGCTGCTCGATCCAGTCGGCGAAGGTCGAGGGGCACGGCACGTCGTCGAAGGCTCCCGTGCACGGCGGGGGCGTGAAGTTCGAGCCGTACTTGCCCTTCAGCAGGAAGACGGCCATCTGCTGCCGCGTCACGGTGGCCGCCGGGCAGTAGTTGCCGCCGCCGCAGCCGCCCGTGATTCCTTCGGCCGCGAACTGCTCGATCCAGGGCGCGAAGTTCGAGCTGCAGGGAACGTCCGGGAAATCGCCCGTGCAGGGCGGGGGCGCGTAGCAGATGCCGTGCTTCGCCTTCAGCACGAAGACGGCCATCTGCTGCCGCGTGACGTTGCTGCTCGGGCCGTAGTTCCCGCCGCCGCACGCCCGCCGTCACTCCGGCCGGCCACGAGCTTGGCGATCTGCGCGTCGAAGATGCTCAATGGCGTGCGATGTCCAGAAGACGCGAGACGTATCCGTTCCGGAGGGTCCCCGAGAGCCCGCTCGGGTTGGTCACGACGATGTCGTAAACCCCGCCGGGGGTCAGGGAGGGTCCGACGAAGCTGCGTTCGAGCTCCGAGTTGTTACGTTCACCGGGTACCGGGTTCCCGCCGATCGTCATGATCGCCGCCGGGTCGAAGAGCTGGCCGCGGATCGGACTGCTCGAACGTGTCCCCCGGGCCCGCCGACGCCGCGGGTGACGCGGAAGATGATCTCCTGCCAGAGCTCGGAGGTGTTGCCGTCCGGGTCGGTCGCCGAGGCCGTGACGCGGCGCGCCCGCGGCGATCGGTGTCGGGAAGCAGAACGTTGAACGAGGCGTTGCCCGACCCGTCGGTCGTGACCTGCGTCGAGCCGATGTAGGTCGTCGGCCTGGAGCAGAGCTCTCGGGCGTCCCCGGCAGGCCGGGTCCGCGTAGAAGTCGAGATCGAACACGGTCGAGGCGAGGCTGTTGAGCGTTCCGATGACGCGCGTGCCGCCCCCCTCCGGGACGGCGGACGTGATCAGCGGATAGTTCTGGAACTCGTTACCGTTGCGTGCCCGTCGCCATCGCCGAGGTCGTTGGGGGTCTGGCCGCCGGGCGTGCTGGTCGAGTGCAGGTCGATGGCCAGCCCCACGCCGTTCGATCCGACGCCGCCGATGCCGTTGTTGAAGATCCGAGTTGCCCGCGGATCGGGTTCTGAGTGGCGAAGCTCGTCACCAGGACCCGACCCAGCCGTTGAAGGCGATGACGTTGCCTTCGCCCGCGCCGACCCCGCCGATCGACCTGGCTGCTGGTGCTCAGAAAGATGCCCATGATGCGGTTGCCGAAGTTCTTCGTGGCGGTGGTGTCGGTGCCGATGAAGTTGCCCGTAGATCGGGGCCGCGGCGCTGTCCAGGAAAATGCCGTAGTCGAAACCCCCGATCACGTTTCCCTCGCCCGGGCCGGTGCCGCCGATCGTGCTGCCGGCGGGGCTCGGGAGGCGATGATACCGGCCGTACCGCCGGAGATGACTCCGGCCTGCGCCGCGTCGACGCCGATGAAGTTGCCTTGGATGGTCGCCAGTCGGCCGTGCTGATGCCCGATGCCCGATATCGCATCCCGGCGATGACGTTGGCGCGCATTCGGGTCGGTCCCGCCGATCGTGATTGGATCGTTGCCGCGTGGTCGGCGATGCCGGTGTCGGCGCCGTCGGTGCCGGGCATCTTTCGCGCTCCGGTGATGTCCGTGCCGATGAGGTTGCCCTGGACGACACCCGTCCTGGCTGCTCGACGTTTTGCCCGATCGAGGCCAGCGAGATCAGGTTGCGCGCGGCGGGGTCAGGCCCGCCGATCCGTGAGCCCGGGATGCAGACCCCGACGCCGCCGCCGCCGGCGTAGCCCTGGAGGCCGTCCGGACTCGACCCGAGGAAGCAGCCTTCGACGACGAGACCCGAGTGCAGAACGGAAGAGCTCCCGCTCCACCTGGTCCAGGGAGAATCGGTTCACCGCGAGACCGCGGATCGTCACGCCGTGCGGCCTCGACGACGAGGCCGTTGCCCTCCGGTCCCGTGCCGGCGATCTCGATCCGCAGGACCGTGTTCAGCCCGAGGCCGACCGCGTTCGTGTTCGGCGAGGAGCCCGGCTGCGTGTAGCCGTCGATCGTCACGGCGTCCGTGATCGGCGGAAGCGAGCGTCGCCGGGATGATCGTGTGCACGCCCGATCCGATGATGTTGAACGCGATCGTGTCGGGTCCGAGGCTGGCGTTGGCGTCGAGGATCGCCTGACGGAGCGATCCCGGCGCCGGTGTCGGCGGTCGAGGTGACCGTATACGTCGTGGCCGAGGCGACCGAAGCAGCCAGCAGAATCGGCAGTCCCAGTGAACCGAATGAGGCGCATGAGGGTCCCCCTCGTCTAGACCTCTCCTCGGCGAAACGCCGGGAAAAGGGCCACGTGTCCCGTCCGCTACAATCGGCCCATCCATGCGAGGACATGTCCCGGCCCCGCCTGAAGGAGGGACGCCGGCCCCCGTCCGGAGGACGTCACAGCGCTGCTGCGGGCGGCCGAGGCCGGCGATCGCGAGGCGGTCGATCGGGTGTTTTCGGTGCTCTACGGGGAGCTGCGCGCGATCGCGCACCGGCAGCTCCAGCGCATCCCGGCCGAGCAGACGCTCTCGACGACGGCGCTCGTGCACGAGGCGTACCTCAAGCTCTCGAAGGGGGCGGGCTGGACGGCGCGGACCGCTCGCACTTCTTCTCGCTGGCGGCCCGCGCGATGCGCATGATCCTGATCGACCAGGCGCGCGCCCGGATGCGGTCCGCGCCGGGGGTCGGGCCTGCGGCCCCTGGATCTCGACGCCGTCGACATCCCCATCGAGGAGCGGGCCGCCGAGATCGTGGCGCTCGACGAGGCGCTCGACCGTCTGGGCTCCCGTCGACTCCGAGCTGGCGCAGCTGGTGGAGTGGCGGTTCTTCGCGGGCTCTCCGTCGAGGAGATCGCGGAGATGTCGGGACAGTCGGCAGGACGGTCAAGCGGCACTGGCAGACGGCGCGGGCGTTTCTCTTCCAGGAGCTGTCGGGCTCGGGCTCCTCCCGGCATCGACGCTGTCGAGCCCGGGCGCTGGACCGCGGCGCGGGCGCTCTTCGAGGAGCTCGTCGGCTCTCGCCCGTGCCGAGCGCGCAAAGCCGCCTCGCGGCCCTCGACGACCGCGATCTCTCCGAGCGCGGCCATCGAGCTCCTCTGGCGGCCGACTCCGAACGCGGGCCGCTTTCTCGAGGCCCGGCCTCGCCGTCGCGGGAGGTCTCTTCGACGGTCTCCCGGGAGTCCCGGACGAAGCCCCCGCTGCCCGAGCGCGATCGGGCCCTACCGCGTCCTCGGCCGCCTGGGCCGCGGCGGCATGGGCGAGGTCCTCCTCGCCGAGCGCGCCGACGGCCTCTTCGAGCAGCGCGTCGCGATCAAGCTCCTGCGCCGCGGCATGGACTCGGACGAAGTGCTCGCGCGCTTCTCGCGCGAGCGGCGGATCCTGGCGCGGCTCGAGCACCCGCACATCGCGCGGCTGCTCGACGGCGGGGCGACGCGAGGACGGGCGGCCCGTACTTCGTCATGGAGCTCGTCGAGGGCGAGCCGATCACCGACTACTGCCGCTCGCGGAGCCTCCCGGTCGAGGACCGGCTCCGCCTCCTGCAGGACTGCTGCGACGCGGTCGCGGCGGCGCACCGCAACCTCGTCGTGCACCGGGACCTCAAGCCCTCCAACGTCCTCGTCACGAAGGACGGCGAGGTCAAGCTGCTCGACTTCGGCATCGCGAAGCTCCTCGGCGCCGGACGACACGGCGAGGCCGCCGCCGAGACGCGCACCGAGCTCCGCCTGCTCACGCCCGCCTACGCCGCGCCCGAGCAGATCCTGGGCGAGCCGGTCACGACGGCGACCGACGTCTGGGCCCTCGGCGCGCTGGTTTACGAGCTCCTGACCGGAACGCTGCCGCAGAAGCGCGAGGGTCGGTCGGCGCGCCGGCGCTCGCGGCCGTCGGCTGTCCGAGGACGTCGAAGGAGCGAGCCGAGCCAGCGGGTCGCCCGCGAGACGCTCGTCCGCGCTCCCGTTCGCGAGCCCGACCGAAGGCGACCGCCGCCGGCTCGAGCGGCGGCTGCGGGGCGATCTCGACAACATCCTGCTCGCCGCGCTGCGACGCGAGCCCGAGCGGCGCTACGCGCTCGGTCACGGCCCTCGCCGACGACCTCCGGCGGCATCGCGACGGGCCAGCCGGTCAAGCGCGCGTCCCGACACCTTCGGCTACCGCCTCTCGAAAGTTCGTCCGGCGCAACCGTGTCGCGGCGTTGCGGCCGCGGTCCTCGTGCTGGCTTCGCTGGTCGGCGGCCTCGCCGCCGCGGCCTGGCAGGCGAAACGCGCCGAGGCCAGCGCCAAGACGGCGGCGGCCGCCGCGCGGCGGGCCGAGGCCGTCAAGGAGTTCCTGATCGGCCTCTTCGAGGTGGCCGACCCCGAGCAGGCGTCCGGCGGCTCGGTCACCGCGAGCGAGCTCCTCGACCAGGCGGGCAAGCGCCTCCAGACCGAGCTCGCCTCCGAGCCCGACATCCAGGCGGATCTGCTCGAGGCCGTCGCCCGCATCGACAAGGGTCTCGGGCGGCTGGAGCCGGCGGAGGGTCTCGCGAAGCGATCGCTCGAGATCCGAGAGCGGATCTTCCCTCCCGGCGACGCCGCGATCGGCCGCAGCCTCGCGACCCTCGGGCGCCGTCAAGATGTCCAAGGGCGAGCTCGACGAGGGCGAGAAGGAGCTCTCGCCGGGCCTTGCCGATGCTCGAGGCGAGGGAGGAGCCCGACAGCCTCGCCACCGCGCGGGCGAAGAGCGACTTCGGGCAGGTCCTCTTCTGGAAGGGCGAGGCCGAGCGGGCCGAGAAGAGCGAGCGCGGCGTCTACGAGACCTACCGACGGGTGCTGGGCGACGACCATGTCCTGACGGCCCTGCATCTGCGCAACCTCGGCGTCCTCCTCGACGAGATCGACCGGCTCGACGAGTCCGAAAAGGCGTACCGCGACTCCCAGGCCGTTCTCACGAAGCGGCTCGGGCCCGACCACGCGAGCCTCGGCTCCAGCTATGCGAACCTCGCCGTCCTCCTGGGACGGCGAGGCAAGACGGCGGAGGCGGAGGCGCTCTACAAGCGCTCGCTCGAGGTTCGCCGCAGGACGCTCGGGCCGAATCACCCGATGCTGGGTCAGACTCTGCAGCTGACGGGACTCTTCTACCTTGAACCAGGGCCGCCTCGAAGAGTCGGAGAAGCCCGCTACCGGGAAGCGCTCGCGCTCTTTCGGGCGATCAACCCCAGGCACTTCGAGGTCGGCAAGTGCCTGAACGGGTTCGCCCTCATCGCCTCGCGCCGCGGCAAGCACGCGGAGGCGGAAAAGACGATGATCGAGGTCGAGGCTCTCTTCCGCGAAGTCCTCGGCGAGAAGCACCCCTTCACCTGGCAGATCCGGGGCAACCGCGCCTCGGAGATCGCGCTGCAGGGCCGGCTGGAAGAAGCCGAGAAGATCCAGCGCGAGGTCGCCGACAAGCTCGCCGAGATCAACGGCAAGGACAGCGGCGAGGCCGTCGACGCGCGCTCGCGTCTGGGGGAGACGTTGCGAAAGCGCGGCAGGCCGGACGAGGCCGCTGCCTCTGCACCGGCAGTCGCTGGAGGTCGTGCTCCGGCTGGAAGGAGACACGAGCCCGGGGGTCGCGCTGGAACGCTACCAGCTCGCCGCGGACCTGATCGCGGCGGGGCGCCCCGCGGAACGCGCCGAGGCGAGACGCCTGCTGGAGCAGGCGATCGCCACCATGGAGAAGCAGACGCCGCCTCACCGGCGCCTCGCGGACGCGCGTGCGGCCATGGGGAAACTCGAGACGTAATCGGGTCAGGGCAGACCGAGGGCCTTGACGAGAAACGTGGCCATCTGGCCCCGCGTGTCGGGGCTCGAGGGGCAATAGAACCCGGGCGGTCCGGGGCGGTACTCCCTATGGCGGTTGGAACGCCCGGACGACGAGGACGGCCTCCCCCGATTCGCTACTGCAAATTGAAAGTCTTGACGATGAAAACCGCCATCTGTCCGCGGGTGTTGTTGTTGTCCGGGCAATAGTTGCCCCCGCCGCAGCCGCCCGTGATGTTCTCGGCGAAGAGCTGCTCGATCCAGTGGCGCAAAGGGCGATCCGCAGAGCACGTCGGGGAAAATGCCGGTGCAAGGCGGAGGCACGTATGCCGAGCCGTACTTCGTCTTCAGGAGGAAAACGGCCATCTGGTCGCGACGCACCGGATTCTGCGGGCAGTAGTTGCCGCTGCCGCAGCCGCCGGTGATGCCCTCGGCCGCCAGGGCCTCGATCCAGTCCGCGAAGGTCGACGGACAGTCGACGTCCCCGAACGTCCCGGTGCACGGCGGCGGCACGTAGCAGATGCCGTGCTTGCCCTTCAGCAGGAACACCGCCATCTGCTGGCGCAGCGTCGGCTGGTCGACGCCATAGCTGCCGCCGCCGACGCCGACGGTGATCTGGTTGCGAGACGAGCGTCGTGACGAAGAGATAGAACTGCTGCGCGCTCGGCACGTCGAGGAAGTCGGCGACCCAGCCGTTGACCAGGGTGGACGCGCTCGCGTCCGTGTTGGTCACGGTGATCGGGTTGACCGTTCCGGGGGGCAGGGCCGGCGTCGTGGCGTTCAGCGAGTTGTAGTTGGCCACGCTGACGTTGGTCGCGGGCTGGCCGCCGACCGTCACCTGGGCCCCTGCGAAGAAGTGAAAGCCGGTGAGGGTGGTGACGATGCCGCCGGCCGGGCTCCCGGACGCGGGATTCGCCGAAACGACGAAGCGCTGGGAGAACTCGGACGTGTTGCCGACGAGGATCGGTCGCCGTGGCGGTGACCCGGTCGTTGGGGCCGATCGCGATGGGGAAGACCGTGTTGATGTCGGCGTGGCCGCCGGCGTCCGTCGTCACGGTGTCCGTTCCGAGGTAGGTCTGCCCCTCGCGGAATCCCTGCGGGCGCCGCAGGCATGCGGCATCCGCGTAGAAGTCGATCTCGAACTGGGTGCCGGCGGTGCTGTCGAGCGTTCCCAGGATCGTGGTGTCGCTTCCGGAGGGCGTGGCCGACGCGATGAGCGGGAAGTTCTGGTGGTCGTTGGGCCCGGCGTCGCCGTCGCCGAGGTCATTCGCCGTGATTCCGCCCTGGCCGGTGCTGCCCGGGTCCCCGAGATCGATCCCCAGCGTCGACAGGGTCCGACGCCGTCCCCGATGCCGTTCGAGTAGATCGAGTTGCCGCGGATCGGGCACTGGCGAGGCTGCGGAAAGCTGTTCACGACGATCACGCCTGCGCCCCGGTTGAATGCGATGACGTTGCCTTCCCCGAGGCCGAGGCCGCCGACGGTCACCTCGTTCGTGAGGATCCAGATTCCATTGCGCAGGTTGCCGAGCTCGACGACGCCGGTCGAGTCGGTTCCCACCCAGTTGCCCTGGATCGTGATGCCGAACACCGTGTCGGACCCGATCTCGCCGACCTGGATTCCGTCGGTGCCGGCCGCGGCCACCACGTTCTCCCGGAGGGCCGTGCCGGGGCAGTCGACACCGACGCGCAGACCGATGGATCCCGCCCCGATCGCCGCGGCTCCGGAGGCGTCCGTCCCGATGAGATTGCCCTGCACGAGGCAGTTCGAGCAGCGCTCGAGCCGGACGCCGAAGTCCGAGTTCCCGGAGAAGAGGTTCCGGTCGGCTGGCGCGGGGCCGCCCACGGCGAGACCCTCCCCGAGAAAGCCGTAGAAGCCCGTGAAATTCGGGACCGCCGCGGCGCCGGCCGCGTCGACGCCGACGAAACATCCGCGGACCGAGACGTTGTCCGCCGAGCTCGAGTTTATGGCGATGTTCCAGGAACCGTTGACGACCAGTCCCCGCAGAGTGACGTCGTCGGACGTGATGACGAAGCCGTTGGAGCCGGAGAGGTTGGCGCCGGAGATGACGATCTTGAGGACGGAGTTCAGCGCCCCTTCCGCATTCGTGTTGGGCGACGCGCCGGGCTGGGTGTAGCCGTCGATCGTGACGGGGTCGCCGATGCCCGGAAACGGAAGGACCGGCGTGATCGTGCAGACGCCGGCTCCGTCGCAGCCTGCCCCCGACACGTTGAAGTCGATGGTGTCGGCGCCGGCGCTTCCATTGGCGTCGGCGATGGCCTGGCGAAGCGATCCCGGGCCGGTGTCGTTCGTGCTGGTGACCGTGAAAGTGGCCGCGCTCGCCGGAGCCCCGGCCAGCGCGAGCGCGAGCATGAGGCCGTGGAATCGAGTCATGACGCCTCCTGTCTGTTGAGGTTCCATGTTGATGTTCACTGGACTCGAGTCTTCGCGGTCATTGGAGATTGAAGGTCTCTGACGATGAGCCCGCCACCAGAGGCAGGCCCCCGGCAGTAGGCAACGCCGGGCGTAGCCCGGCGTTTACTTTCCGCTGCTGACCGATCGCCCTTTGCGTTCTTGTGCACTGCCATCACTGAAGCTTGAACCAACAAGGCGCATACGGACCTCCTGCGTGTGTGGAAAGGGAGAAGTCTATGCGAACTGACGGAAGACGGGACCCTTCTTATTGCAGCCCGAAGGTCCTGACGAGGAACGTGGCCATCTGGCCGCGGTTGGCGTTCGTCAGCGGGCAGTAGTTGCCGCCGCCGCAGCCGGCGGTGATGTTGCGGGCGACGAGCTCGTAGATCCAGGGCGCGAACGGTTCGACGAGCACGGAACGTCCGTGAAGGTCGCCACCGTGCAGGCCGGCGGCGCGTAGCCGCGGCCCTCGAGCGTCTTCAGGAGGAACACCGCCATCTGCTGGCGGTTGACCGGGATTGGCGGGGCAGTAGTTGCCGCCGCCGCAGCCGCCGGTGATGCCCTGGGCGACGAGCTCGTTGATCCACGGAGCGAAGCCCGAGGAGCAGGGCACGTCGGGGAAGACCGGGACGGTGCAGGGCGGCGGCACGTAGCAGATGCCGTACCTCGCCTTCAGCAGGAAGACCGCCATCTGCTGGCGCAGCGTGTCCTGGTCGACGCCGTAGTTGCCTCCGCCGACGCCCGACGGTGATCTCGTTGCGCACGAGCGTCGTGACGAAGGTGTAGAACTGCTGGAGGCCGTGGACGTCGAGGAAGTCGGCGATCCAGCCGTTGGGCAGGGTGCCGGCGCGTGCCGTCGGTGTTGGTCACGGTGACGTCGTTGAGGCTGCCCGGGCGCGAAGGACGGTGTGGTGGCCGTGATCTGGTTGTAGCTCGGCGACGTTGACGCCTGTCGCGGCGAAGCCCGCCGACGGTCACCGTCGCGCCGGGGAGGAAGTGGAAGCCGGAAAGCGTGACGGTCGCCCCGGTCGGCGGCCCGGAGCCCGGCGCCGAGTGGAGCACGATCCGCTGCGAGAACTCCGAGGTGTTGCCGTCGGGGTCCGTCGCCGTCGCGGTCACCTTTTCGCCGGGAGCGAGAGTGACCGGCAGGACGACGTCGATCGCCGCGTTGCCGCTGCCGTCGGTCGTCACCTCCTCCGAGTCGAGATAGGTCCGGCCCTGGAGGAACGCCTGGGGCCGGTCCAAGCAGGCCGGGCTCGAGTAGAAGTCGAGCGTGTACATCGTGTCCGCGTGGCCGTTGAGGCGGCCGGTGATGGTCGTCGTGCCGCCGCCGACCAGAGACGGCACGACCGAGGTGATCATCGGAAAGTTCTGTAACTCGTTCGGCCCCATGTCGGCGTCGCCGAGATCGTTGGACGTGGGCTCGCAGTCATCGAGCACGCCTCCGAAGTCGATGCCCAGGCACTCGTTCGCGTAGATCGAGTTGCCGCGGATCGGATTCGCGAATATGCCGATCGTGCTGTCGTCGACGTAGACCCCGCCCAGCCCGTTGAACGCGATGACGTTGCCCTCGCCCGGGCCGGTACCTCCGACCGCGTTCTGTTGGCCCTGGACCACGATCCCCCGGAACGCGTTTCCCAGGTTCAGCGTGCCGGTGATGTCGGTGCCGATCCAGTTGCCCTCGATCGTGATGCCGTGCGTCGTTCCGGTGGCGTATCCCACTTGCATGCCGTTCCACTGCGCATCCGCGATGACGTTGCCGCGGATCACGGTGCCGGGACAGTTGATGCCGACGAAGATGGCGTCGGCGTTGTTCCCCAGCCGAGCGGCTCCCGTGATGTCGGTGCCGATGAGGTTGCCCTCGATCAGGGCGTCGGCACTGTTGAACACGGAGATGCCGGCGTCGCTGTTGCCCGAGATGAGATTTCGGTCGGCCGGGCTCGGGCCGCCGACGCGAAAGCTCGGCGTGAGCTGCGAGTAGACGGCTCGGCCGTTATTCGGAACTGCCCCCGTCCCGGAGACGTCCGTGCCGATGAAGCAGCCCGCCAGAGTGTCGCCATTCGAAACGACGGACGAAAATGTGTCGCCGAAGCCGCCGTTGATCACCAGGCCTCGCACGGTCGAACCCGCGCCCGTACCGGATATCAAGATCGCCGACTGGCCGAGGTTGGCGCCGGACAGCACGACCTTCAGCACCGTGTTGAGCGCGCCCTGCGCGTTGGTGTTCGGCGAGGAGCCCGGCTGCGTGTACCCGTCGATGACGACCGGGCTCGAGATCGTGGGCAGCACCGACGCCGTCGCGATCGTGCAGACCCCCGAGCCGTCGCAGCCCGCGCCCGACACGTTGAAGGCGATCGTGTCGAGGCCGGCATTGGCGTTGGCATCGGTGATCGCCGTGCGCAGCGAGCCGGCGCCCGGAATCGTTCGTGTTGGTGACCGTGAAGGTCGCGGCGGGCGCGGCGGCCGCGATCCCCGCCAGAACACCGAAAATGATCGCGAGCACGGGACGCATGGGAATCTCCTTCGCCTATTGCAGACCGAACGTTTTCACCAGGAACGTGGCCATCTGTCCGCGGTTGGCGCTCGTCAGCGGGCAGTAGTTGCCGCCTCCGCAGCCGGCGGTGATGTTGCGGGCGACGAGCTCGTAGATCCAGGGGGCGAAGTTCGACGAGCAGGGAACGTCCGTGAAGGTCGCCACCGTGCAGGGGGGCGGCGCGTAGCCGGGGTCCTCGAAGGTCCTGCAGCAGGAGCACGGCCATCTGCTGGCGCAACACGGGATTGGCGGGGCAGTAGTTGTTGCCGCCGCAGCCTCCGGTGATGCCCTGGGCCACGAGCTCGTTGATCCACGGAGCGAAGCCCGAGGAGCACGGCACGTCCGTGAAAACCTGGACGGTGCAGGGCGGCGGCACGTAGCAGACGCCGTACCTCGCCTTCAGCAGGAAGACCGCCATCTGCTGGCGCAGCGTGTCCTGGAGGACGCCGTAGTTGCCTCCGCCGACGCCGACGGTGATCGCGTTGCGCACGAGCGTCGTCACGAAGCCGTAGAACTGCTGGTTCCCGGGCACGTCCAGAAAGTCGGCGATCCAGCCGTTGGGAAGTGTGCCGGCGCTGCCGTCGGAGTTGGTCACGGTCACGTCGTTCAAGCTGCCCGGGCGGAAGCGATCGGCGTGGTGGCCGTGATCTGGTTGTAGCTGTGCGACGTTGACGCTCGGTCGCGGCGACAGCCGCCGACGGTCACCGCCGCGCCGGAAAGAAAGTGGAAGCCGTCGAGCGTGACGGGGGCGCCCGACGGGCTTCCCGGAACCCGGGGTCGACGCTCAGCACGATCCGCTGCGAGAACTCCGAGGTGTTGCCGTCGGGATCTGTCGCCGTCGCGGTCACCTGTCTCGCCGGCTCCGATCGAGACCGGCAAGATCGCGTTGATGGCCGCGTTCCCGCTTCCGTCGGTCGTCGCCTGCGCCGAGCCGAGGTAGGTCCGGCCCTCCAGGAAATCCTGCGGCCGGCCCACGCAGGCCGGGTTCGAGTAAAAGTCGAGCGGTATAGGTCGTGCTCGGCTCGCTGTTGAGCCTTCCGGTGATCGTCGTGCCTCCCGCCGCCAGGGACGACACGGCCGAGGTGATGATCGGGAAGTTCTGGAGATCGTTCACTCCCGTGTCGACGTCGCCGAGGTCGTTTTCGGTCACGCCACCCAACGGGCTGGCCTGCTCGCCGAGATCGATGCCCAGCATCTCGCCGAAGGCCGGATTCTGGTGGTTCGAATAGATCGAATTGCCGCGGATCGTGCACCGGACGCGGTACCGTCGGGTACAGAAAGACACCGGCCCCGGCGTTGAATGCGATCACGTTCCCTTCGCCCGGTCCGATTCCGCCGACCGTCACATCGCTCGCGAAGATCCGAAGTCCTGTCGTGGGATTCCCGAGGTTGACGGTCCCCGTCGCGTCGGTGCCGATGAAATTGCCGTGCAGAGTCACGGGGCTGTTCGACGAGCCGCCGATGTTGATGCCTTCGATCGTTCCGCCGGCGACCACGTTGCCGCGGACGAGGACCGTCCCCGTGGCGGCCGTCGAGATCAGGAGGGAATCGCTCGGCAGACTCAGCGAGGCCGCACCCGTCGTGTCGGTCGAGAGGAGGTTCCCTTCGATCGTGGCGTTGGGAACGCTATCGAGCCATATCTGCTGGCCCGTGTGGCCGGCGATCAGGTTCCGATCCGCGGGCGCCGGGCCCCCCACGGTCAGGGCCGAGGCTCCGCTCAAGCCGGCACCGTAGACCCCGCGGCCGCCCGGAACGGCGGTCATGCCTGCCGCGTCGGTGCCGATGAAGCAGCCCCGAACCGTGACGTTCGCCGCCTTCACCCACACCTGGTGTACGGCGCCGTGGATCACGAGGCCCCGGACGCGTCGAGCCGGCGCGCGGTGAACTCGAACCCCCACGCGCCGGGAAAGTTGACTCCGGAGAGGACGATCTTGAGAACCGCGTTGATCGCTCCCTGCGCGTTGGTGTTCGGGGAGGAGCCCGGCTGCGTGTAGCCGTCGATCAGCGCGCTGTCGGAGACGGCAGGCAGGAACGTCGTCGGCGCGATCGTGCAGACGCCGCCCGCCGGCGCAGCCGGCGCCCGACACGTTGAACGCGATGGTGTCGGTGATGCCGACCGAGGTGTTGGAGTCGATGATCGCCTGGCGAAGAGATCCGGGCCCCGAGTCGGTGGTGTTGGTCACCGTGTAAGTGGCCGCCGACAGAGAGGCCGCGGTCAGCATCGAGACGAGGAAGGCCGGCGTCAGTCGCCTCATGGGGACCCCCTGTGTGGGCGCAGTTTATCGCGGGGAGGCGGCCGTCAGGCCGACCGGTTTTTCGCACTTTGCAGCCTGTCGCTTCTGCGATCCGCGCCGGCCCGGGAGGTGTCAGCGGAGCTCTTTCGCTTCGTGCGGGCGTCCCGGCAACCAACGCTATACTGCGCCGCAACCAAGGAGATTCGATGTCAATTGACCTCCGCTCCGCCGGGTCCTGGACTCTCGGTCTGCTCTGTCTCGCGAGTCCCGTCGCCGGTCAGGACATGGCCCTGCGCGCGCCCTTCGAAACGGCGGTCGTGGCGTCCCCGCAGACGTCGCCGAACACGTATGGCACGACGAGCGACGTCGTCTACACGGTCTGGGCGTCCGAGTTTCAGATTGTCACGAACGGCGTCAACGCCGAAGGGACGCAGGACGGCAACACCGGCGGGCGGCGGTGCGCCACGGGGTCCTGCATTTTCCTGGGCGCGGCGCACCTGCCCAACGGCGCTGCCATCAAGAGCATCGAGCTCGAGGCCTGCGACAACAGCGCGACCTCCGGCGTGGCGTACGCGCTGTTCCGAGCTGTTTCCCCGGGGCAGACCGTCGAGGCCCTTTCGATTCCAACGGAGACGGGAGCCGCCGAGACTCCGGGCTGCGCGTTGTTCCCGACACCGACCATCCCCCACACCGTCGACAACGCCACGGGAGCGTATGTTCCAGACATCGTCATCGGAGCGGACCCGAACGTCTCTTTCTCCGCGGTGCGGATCCGCTACAACCTGCAGGTCAGCGCGGGTCCGGTCACTCCCACCTTCAACGACGTGCCGACGGGCCATCCGCAGTACCAGTTCATCGAGGCCCTCGTCGCCGCCGGGATCACGGCCGGCTGCGGCGCCGGCAACTATTGTCCCGATGCGACGCTGACGCGCGGGCAGATGGCGGT
Source organism: uncultured Acidobacteriota bacterium (assembly GCA_963829925.1). Lineage (GTDB taxonomy): Bacteria > Acidobacteriota > Thermoanaerobaculia > UBA5066 > Gp7-AA6 > DAHUXD01. The sequence goes on along the minus strand of CAWHKQ010000010.1, from coordinate 366,178 downwards.
CTTCCTGTCGAAGGCGCTCGGGTTGCATTTCCCGAACTAGCCCGCGCTCGCTTGCGCCTGCGCGGCTGGCGCGGTGACCGCTGGTCCTCCCTATTGGAGCCCGAAGGTCTTGACGATGAACACGGCCATCTGGCCGCGGGTGCTGGTCCCGTCGGGGCAATAGAGGAGCGGGCTCGCCTGGCAGCCGCCGGTGATCTGCTCGTTGTAGAGCCTCTCGATGAAGTCGACCGCGGGCGCGGAGGGGCAGAGGACGTCCCCGAACAGTCCGGTGCAGGCGGGCGGCACGTAGCTCGAGCCGTACTTCGTCTTCAGCAGGAAGACCGCCATTTGCCGGCGGGTGACGAGGTTCTCCGGGCAGAACAGCCCGCCGCCGCACCCGGTCGTGATGCCCTCGGCCGCCAGCGCCTCGATCCAGGGAGCGAAGGTGGAGGAGCAGGGGACGTCGGGGAAGACGCCGGCGCAGGGCGGCGGGACGTAGCACAGGCCGTGCTCGGCCTTCAGAAGGAAGACCGCCATCTGCTGGCGTTTGGTGCCCTGATCGACGCCGTACAGCCCGCCTCCGACGCCGACCGTGATCGCGTTGCGCACGAGAGTCGTGACGAAGGCGTAGAACTGCTGGTTGCCCGGCACGTCGAGGAAGTCGGCGATCCACCCGTTGGGCAGCGTGCCGGCGGACGTGTCCGTGTTCGTCACGGTGACGTTGTTGAGGCTGCCCGGAGGGAGGGTCGGCGTCGTCGCCGTGATGGTGTTGTAGTCGGTCACGACGACGTTGGACGCGGGCACTCCGCCGACGGTGACTGTGGCTCCCGGCAGAAAATTGAAGCCCGAAAGTGTCACAGGTGCTCCCGCCGGGTTTCCGGACCCGGGATTCGAGGACACCACGATCCGCTGCGAGAATTCCGACGTATTGCCGGTGGGATCCGTGGCGGTCGCCGTCACGTCCTCGCCGGAGCCGAGCGCGACCGGCAGTACCGTGTTGATCGTCGCGTTGCCGGTGCCATCCGTCGTAACGGTCGCCGTCCCGATGTACGTCTGGCCCTCGCGGAAGTCCTGGGGCCGGCCCACGCAGGCCGAGTTCGCGTAGAAGTCGAGCGCGAACTGCGTGCTCGCCGTGCTGTTCAGGCGCCCCTGAATCGTCGTGCTGGCGCCGCTCGGGCCGTTCGAGGTGATCGCCGACGTGATGATCGGGAAGTTCTGGTTGAGGTTGGGCCCCGCGTCTCCGTCGCCGAGGTCGTTGATCGTCAGGCCGCCCTGGCCGAAGCCGCCCGGGTTGCCGAGATCGATCCCCAGGGTCGATTCGCCGTTGGCTCCATTCGCGGTTCCGTTCCCATAGATCGAGTTGCCGCGAATCGGATTGTCGAGGACGTTGACCTGGTCTGTAGACGATGAGAACTCCGGCGCCCCGCCGTTGAAGGCGATGACGTTGCCCTCGCCCGGGCCGGTTCCTCCGACCGCGTCCTGTTGGCCCAGGATGAAGATCCCGTGGATCGTGTTTCCGAGGTTCAGGTTCCGGTCACGTCGGTCCCGATCCAGTTGCCCTCGATCGTGATTCCGTGCATGCGTCTCCGAAGCCGTAGCCGGCCTGCGATGCCGTTGAACTGCGCATCCGCGATGACGTTGCCGCGGATCACTGTGCCGGGACTGTTGATGCCGACGACCAGTGCCGTGGTGTTGTTACCGAGCGGAGCCGCTCCCGTGATGTCGGTGCCGATGAGGTTGCCCTCGATCAAGGCGTTCGGCGCTGACGCGACGTAGATGCCGTAGACCGCGTTGCCCGGAGATGAGATTCCGGTCGGCCGGGGCTCGGGCCGCCGACGCGGAAGTTGGCGGCGAACTCCGCGCGTACACGGCGCGGCCCGTCGGCACCGCCGCCGTTCCCGCGGCGTTCGTGCCGATGAAGCAGCCCGTGAGGACGTTGTCGTCCGAGAACGAGCGCGACCGGATCGTGTACTCGAACCGCCCGTTAATCACGAGGCCTCGAACTCGTCGAGCCGTCCGAGCCGGTCGTGAAGTCGACGGCGGACTGGCCGGGGATGTTCACGCCGGAGAGGACGATCTTCAGCACGGTGTTCGAGCGCGCCCTGCGGCATTGGTGTTCGGCGAAGAGCCCGGTTGCGTGTATCCGTCGATCAGGACCGGACTCTGCAGAAGCGGCAGCGCCGTCGCCGGCGCGATCGTGCAGACGCCTGAGCCGTCGCAGCCCGCGCCCGAGACGTTGAACGCGATCGTGTCGAGGCCGGGGTTGGTGTTCGCGTTGGTCATCGCCTCGCGCAACGACCCGGCGCCCGAATCGTTCGTGTTGGTGACCGTGTAGGTGGCCGCGGACAGACGAAAGGCGACAAGCATCCAGACGAGGAAGACCGGCGTCAATCGCCTCATGAAGACCCCCCCTTGTGTGCGGCGGAGTCTATCGCGGCGAGGAAGGCCGGAAGGTCCCGCGGCTCTCGGGGCTTTCCCGGACCGTCACCTCCGCGACCCGCGCCCAGCCCAGCGCTCCCGAACCCTCGAGCCGATCGGCGAAGTGCCGGCACCGCCCGAGCGGATCACCTATCGCAGCCCGAACGTCTTGACGACAAATGTGGCCATCTGGCCGCGATTGGCATTCGTCAGGGGGCAGTAGTTGCCGCCGCCGCAGCCGGCGGTGATGTTGCGGGCTACGAGCTCGTAGATCCAGGGAGCGAAGGGGTGCGAGCACGGCACGTCGCTGAACGTGGCGGCCGTGCAGTCCGGCGGCGTGTATCCGCTTCCCTCCAGCGTCTTCAACAGAAACACAGCCATCTGCTGTCGGTTGACCGCGTTGGTGGGGCAGTAGAGTCCTCCGCCGCAGCCCCCGGTGATGCCCCGCGCGACGAGCTCGTTGATCCAGGGGGCGAAGCCCGAGGAGCACGGCACGTCGGGAAAGACCTGGACCGTGCACGGCGGCGGCACGAAACAGATTCCGTACTTCGCCTTCAGCAGGAAGACCGCCATCTGCCGGCGGAGCGTGTCCTGCGCCGCGCCGTAGTTGCCGCCGCCGACGCCGACGGTGATCTCGTTGCGCACGAGCGTCGTCACGAAGGAGTTGAACTGGTGGCTTTCGAGGACGTCCAGGAAATTGACGATCCAGCCGTTCGGCAGCGTTCCGGCGCTCGTATCGGTGTTCGTCACCGTGATGTCGTTCAGACTTCCGGGCGGAAGGCTCGGCGTCGTGAGCGTGATCTGGTTGTAGTTGGTCACGACCACGTTCGTCGCCGGCAGGCCGCCCACGGTCGCGGTCGCTCCCGGCAGAAAATGAAATCCGGACAGCGTGATGGGGCCGACGCCATTACCCGACGACGGATTGGCGGAGACCACGATGCGCTGCGAAAACTCCGAGGTGTTGCCGTTCGCGTCGGTGGCCGTGGCCGTCACGGTCTGGCCGGCCTGGAGCGTGACACCGGGGAGCACCACGTCGATCGACGCGTCGCCCCCGCCGTCGGTCGTCAGGGCCGCGGTGCCGACGTACTGCTTGCCCTCGAGATAGTCCTGCGGCCGTCCGACGCACGCGCCGTTGACGTAGAAGTCGATCGAAAACTCGGAGCTCGGCGTGCTGTTGAAGCGGCCGTGGACGGTCGTGTTACCGCCCGCCGACACGGCCGAGGACAGGATCGGGAAGTTCTGGCTGAGGTTCGGTCCCAGGTCCGCGTCGTCGAGATCGTTCAGCGTCAGGCCTCCCGTGCCGACGCCCCCGCCATTGCCCAGATCGATCCCGAGAGTGGAGATGTCCAAAACCGTGCCTTCACCGTTCGAGTAGATCGAGTTGCCGCGAATGGTGTTGCCGGTGATGTTGGAGAAGTCGTAGTGGACGAACACTCCGGCGCCGTCGTTGAAGGCAATGACGTTGCCTTCCCCCGGGCCCACGCCGCCGATCGTGACGCCCCTGCCCTGAATATAGATACCCGCGGAGAGGTTGCCAATGTCGGAGGTCTCGGTGACATCGGTTCCCACCCAGTTGCCCTGGACGGTCAAGCCCGTGATCGCATCGCTGATACTTCCGAGGACCATCCCTCTGGTGGAGCCGCCGACGACGTTGCCGCGGATCTGGGTGTTCGTGCTGGCGACGAGACTGTCGATCGTCGGGCCGAGAGCCACGGCGCCCGAGATGTCCGGACCGAGGAGGTTGCCTTCGACCGTCGAGTCCGAGGTGCCGATCCCGATGTTGCTCAGCGTCTGACCCGAAACGAGGTTGCGATCCGCCGGAGACGGGCCGCCGACCGTGAAATCGTTGCCTAACTCGGAGGCGATGCCCAGGGCGTTCGGGGACGTCGTTGTGCCTGCGGCATCGACGCCGACGAAGCAACCCCGCACGGTGTTGCCGTTCGAGAGCGACGAGAAGATGGCGGAACCGAAGCCGCCGTTGACGACGAGGCCGCGGATCGTCGAGCCGGCGCCGTTCTGGGCAATGGAGAGCCCGGTCTGCCCGGGGATACTGACCCCGGAGAGCACGATCTTGAGGACCGTGTTCAGCGCACCCTGCGCGATGGTGTTGGGCGAGGAGCCCGGCTGCGTGTAGCCGTCGATGAGGACCGGAGAGAGGATGACCGGCAGCGCTGCCGTCGGGGCGATCGTACAGACGCCGCTCCCGGAGCACCCCGAGCCCGAGACGTTGAACGCGATCGTGTCGAGACCGGGGTTGGTGTTCGCGTTCGTCATCGCCTCGCGCAACGAGCCGGCTCCCGAGTCGTTCGTGTTCGTGACGGTGTAGGTGACCGCGGACAGACGAACGGCGGCGAGCATCGAAACGAGGAAGATCGGCGTCAGTCGCCTCATGAGGACCCCCCTTGTGTGCGGGGGAGTCTATCGCTGGGCGGGGGGCCGGTAGGTCGCCCGATTCTCCGGGCCTTCCCAGACCGTCACTTCCGCGACCCGCGCCCAGCCCAGGGCCCCCGAGGCCTCGAGCCGCTCGGCGAAGTGCCGGGCCAGGTTCTCGACCGACGTGTTGCGGCCGGCGAACGCCGGGTGCTCGTTGATGTAGGAGTAGTCGAGCTCCTTCGCGATCGTCTCGAGGGCTCGTCTGGCGGTCACGAAGTCGACAGCGAGGTCGTACTGCTGGAGCTTCTCCGCCTCCAGCACCGCCTCGACCCGGTACGAATGCCCGTGCAGCGGCTCGGGACCGCCCGCGTAGTCGAGGAGGTTGTGCGCCGCCTCGAAGCGAGCGGTGACGGTGACGCGATAGGACATCAGCGCAGGAGGGTGGCTTCGCGGACGACCGAAAGCGAGGCCTGGGCCTCCGGCGGGATCGCCAGAAGGGTTTCCAGGACTTTCTTCGCGGTGGCCGTTTCTCCCGCCGCCTGGTCGAGATTGACCTCGAAGCACAGGCTGGCCCCCGAAGCGTCGGCCTCGAGCGACAGCGCGCGCAGGGCCGGCACCGATTCGCGCCAGCTCGCTGTGAGTGCGTCGCTCGCGCGGTTCACCTGCTCGGACGACTCGAGCCGGACGGAGTAGCGCGCGCCCTTGACGGCCTTAGACGAGCGCGGGCTCGCCGGCCGGGAGCTCGCGCACGTCGAGGATCGAAATGCCGGCCGGAAGCTTCTCGCCGATTCGCCGTGCCGCCTCCGGGCCGAACGGAGCGATACCGTCGGCGTCGAAGACCTCGTGCCGGCTCTCGAGTCCGAGCGCGAGGGCCGGGCCCATCGAGAGCTTCATGTGGGGATTGAACCCCTCCGAGTAGCGGGCCGGGAGCCCCGCGGCGCGGATGGCGCGCTCGAGAACGTCCATCGTGTTGCGGTGCGAGAGGAAGCGCGCGTCGCCCTCCTTGGAGAAGGTGACGCGGTGGCGGAAGACCTGGGCCGGCTGGCCGCCGCCGCGCAGGCGCGTGGCCGCGGGCAGGTCCGGCATCGCCTTCTGGCGATACGCGGCGCCTTTGGCGACGTCGCGATAGGCGGCCGGGTCGCCGGCGGGCGCCGTCGCGGCGTCGAACGCCGGCAACGCACCCGCTCCGGGCATCGACGTCGCCAGCACCGTGTCCTCGCCGTTACCCGGCACGCCGCAGGCGTAGCAGTGCCCCCACTTGCAGTCCTCGGTGCGCATCTCCTTCTTCGCCTTGATCAGCTCGATCTGGAGCCAGCGCTTCTTGATCGACACGTCCAGGACGTCCCAGGGCAGGATCTCGTCGAGATCGTAGCCGCGGAGATACGTCTCCTTCGGAATGCCCGTCGATGTGAACGCCTTCATCCAGAGGTCGTGGCGGAAGTGCTCGGACCAGCCGTCGAAACGGACCCCGGAGCTCCAGGCGGCGTGAAGAATGCGGCCCGCGCGCCGGTCGCCCCGCGACAGCACGCACTCGATCTCGGCCTCGCGCGGCTCGTGCCACTTCATCTTCGCGCCGCGGATGCGCCGGAAGCGGTCCTTGAGATACGCCAGCTTGCGCTCGAGGGCGGGAACCCCGTCGAAGGGCGCCCACTGGAAGGGCGTCCAGGACTTCGGCACGAAGGAGCCGACGGAGACGTTGACCTCCTTGCGGCCGTGCTTGCGCCCCTGGGCCAGGATGCCCTCGACCAGCGCGACGAGCTCGTCGAGGTCCTCGTCGGATCTCGGTCGGGAGACCGATCATCGTGTAGACCTTGATGAGATCCCAGCCGCGCCCGTACGCAACGTCGGCCGCCGCGATCATGTCGGCGTTGGTGAACGTCTTGTTGATGACCCGGCGCAGGCGGTCCGAGCCCGTCTCGGGCGCGAACGTGAACCCGGACTTGCGCACCTCCGAGACCGCGTCGGCGAGCCCGACCGAGAAGGCCTCGGCCCGCAGCGAAGGCAGCGAGATGGACACGCGGCGGTCGGAGAGCTGCGGGGCCAGGCACTTCACGAGCGGCTCGATCTGCGAGTAGTCGGCGGTCGACAGCGAGAGTAGGCCGACCTCGCTCCAGCCCGACTCGGCGATGAACTTCTTGGTCATCTCGGCGACGTCGCCGGGGTCGAGCTCGCGCACGGGCCGGTACCAGTACCCGGCCTGGCAGAAGCGGCAGCCCTGCGTGCACCCGCGCATGACCTCGAGACCCAGCCGGTCCTGCACGATCTCGACCGAAGGGACCATCGGCTTGTCCGGGTAGTACTCGGGCTTCAAGACCGGCACCCAGGTGCGCCGGGCCCTTTCCGGGGCCCGCGAGTCGTTGCGGGTGATCGCCGTGATGCGCCCGTCCTCGCCGTACGCGACGTCGTAGAGCGACGGGACGTAGATTCCGTCGATCTGCGCGAGCGACACGAGCAGCTCCCGGCGCGAGAGACCCCGTGACCGGCCCCCGCGATACGCGTCGAGGAAAACGTTCAGCGCCTCCTCGGCGTCGCCGATCAGGAACGCGTCGAAGAAATCGGCGATCGGCTCGGGGTTGGCGGTGCAGGGCCCTCCGCCGAGGACGATCGGGTCGGTCTCGCGCCGGTCCCGCTGCCACACGGGCAGGCCGGCCAGGTCGAGCATGTTGAGGATGTTGGAGTAGTTCAGCTCCGCCTGCAGCGAGAAGCCGAGCACGTCGAAGTCCGCCGCCGGAGCGAAGGACTCCGTCGAGAAGAGCGGGATGCCGCGCTCGCGCATCTTCGCCTCGAGGTCCACCCAGGGCGCGTACACGCGCTCGCAGGCGAACTCCTCGCGGCGGTTCACGAGCTCGTACAGGATCTTCAGCCCCGTGTGGCTCATGCCGATCTCGTAGGTATCCGGGAAGGCGAGGGCCAGCGTCACCGACGCGCGGGACAGGTCCTTTCGGGTGACGTTGCGCTCCAGGCCGATGTAGCGCCCCGGCTTTTCGACGAGCGGGAGAATCGGCTCGAGCTGCGGGCGAAGGGACCGGTATCGCATGGAACCGAAGATTGTACCGGCATTCTCCCTCTCCCCCCGCGCGGGGGAGAGGGTCGGGGAGAGGGGCCTTCTCGCCTTACGGCGCGAGGAACGTCTTCGTCAGGAACACCGCCATCTGACCGCGGGTGTTGGGAACGCTCGGGCAGTAGTTTCCGCCGCCGCAGCCGACCGTGATCTCCTCGTCGACGAGCTGCGAGATCCAGTCGGCGAAGAGCGAGGGGCATTGGACGTCGGCGAAGTCCGGCGTGCAGTCCGGCGGATCATAGGCGGGCCCATACTTGGCCTTCAGGAGGAACGGGGCCATCTGGGCCCGGGTCACCGCGTTGCCCGGGCAATAGTTGTTGCCGCCGCATCCGGCCGTGATCCCCTCGACCACGAGCTGCTCGATCCAGTCGGCGAACGTCGACGGGCACGGCACGTCGTCGAAAACCTGCGTGCAGTCCGGGGGAAGGTAGAACTGGCCGTGCTTGGCCTTCAGCAGGAAAACCGCCATCTGGGCGCGCGTCACGGGGGCGTTGCGGCAGTAGTTGCCGGCCCCGCAGCCCGCCGTGATGCCGGCGCGCACGATCGCCTCGACGAAATCGTGAAAATTGTCCGCCTCCGGCACGTCCAGGAAGTCGGCCAGCCACGCCTTCTCGAGGAAACCGATGCTCGCGTCGGTGTTGACGACGGCGAGGTCGTGGAGCTGCCCGGGAGCCAGGTTGGGAGTCGTGCCGGTGATCGTGTTGGAGTCCTCGACGTCCACCGAGGTCGCCATGGATCCGCTCAGGGACACCGTGGCAAGGTTCGCGAAGCCGGTGCCCGTGATGGTCACGGCCGTGCCGCCCGTAGCCGGGCCCGAGTCCGGGGTGATGGACAGGACCGACGGCGTCGTCAGGCGCCAGATCGCGCCGACGTTGTTGGCGCCGCCGCTCGACGCCGTGCCGTAGAGCGCGCCGTCGAGTCCCTGGAGCACGGCGCCGTGCGGAGCGTCTCCGCTGGCGTCGGTGAAGTCGTGGACGGAGTCGACGAGCTGGCCGGCCGCGGTCATTCTGTAAACGGTTCCGCCTCCCGTGCCTCCCTGCTCCGCGGTTCCGTAGAGCAGCCCGCCGACGATGCGGACGAGCGCGGAGCGCGGAAGGTCCCCCTCCGCGCCGGAAAACGCGTGGACCACATCGTAGTCCGTCCCGTCCCGGCGCAGCTTGAAGACCGTGCCGTTCGAGCCGGAGCCTCCGAGGGCCGTCGTGCCGTACAGGAATCCGTCGGGCATCTCCATCAGCGGAGAGTCCGGGTCCTGAGCCGTCGTTGCCGCCCGTGAAGGTGTGGAGAGTTTCGAAGTCGGTCCCGTCGGTGTCGACCCGGAAGACCGTCCCCGGGCCGCCTCCGTTGTGGCCATGCTCGGTCGTGCCGTACAGCTTTCCGTCGGAGGCGAGGAGAAGGCCGGCCCGGGGTTCGGAGCCGTCGTAGCGATCGTGCCGAAGGTATGGAGCACGGTGAAGGTCGACCCGCCCGGATCGATGCTGAAGACGGTCCCGAAGCCATTGGCCCCGTTGTTTTGGGCGACTCCGTAGAGGATTGTGTCCGGTCCCTGTACCAGCGTCCCGAAGGGATTGCCGCCGTCATTCGCGCCGTCGAAGTGGTGAATCACGGCGAAGTTGTTTCCGTTGGTGTCGACCTTGTAGACGACGCCCGCGCTGTCGTTGCCCCCGTCGGACGCCGTGCCGAAGAGGAACCCGCCGCCCAGGACCACGCCCGCGTACGGATCGTCTCCGTCGGTGCCGGCGAAGGAGTGCAGGACGAGAAAGTTGTCGCCGTCCGGCTCGAGCCGGAAGACGGACCCGTTCCCGTTCGCGCCTCCAAAGGGCGCCGTCCCGTAGAGGACCCCGGCGGCGTCCTGGACGAGCGAAGAGCGGGGATTGTTGCCCTCGGCGAGGGCCAGGCTGTGGATGACGAGATAGCTCTGAGCGGCCAGCGAGGCGGGGGAGAAAAGCGCTCAGGGCAAGGGCGGCGAGAAGCAGAAACGAGACACGGCGACTCTGAGTAACCATGTAGCCTCCTGGAATCGTAGCCTCCTGGAATCGGGATGGCGGATTCTGTCACAACCTCGTGGTGCAAGGGGCGCGCCGCCGGCGCCCGGTGTGCCGGGGGTCCCGGAACCATGACCGCGGCTGATGCCGCGGTTGAGAGCTATTGCAGCCCGAAGGTTTTGACCAGGAACACTGCCATCTGCCGCGGGTGTTGTTGTTGCCCGGGCAGTAGTTGGTTCCGCCGCAGCCACCGGTGATGTTCTCCGCGGCGAGCTGCTCGATCCAGTCGGTGAACGGGCCAGGGCAGGGAACGTCCACGAAGACTCCGGGTGGGACACACGCGGGGGGCAAGCCAATGACGTTGCCCTCGCCGGGCGCCAGACCGCCGATCGTCACATCATCGGAGTTCGCCAGTGTAACTCTGTCGTCAGAGAGGTGCTCGTCCCGATCAGAGGTACTTGAAGCCGGTGCCGGTGTTGAAGAGGACGATCCGGGAGGCCGGGTCGAGCCTTCCCGCGTCGCGCAGGAGCTTGGCTCCCGCCCAGACGGCGCCCCCCTCGGGCGCGGCGAAGAGGCCTTCGGCGGATCCGATCTCGTCGCAGGCGCGGCGCATTTCGTCGTCCGTCACGGCAATGGCGGAGCCGCCCGAGGCGCGGACGTATCGGAGGATGAGGTAGTCGGCGAAGGGTTTGGGGACGCGCAGCCCCGAGGCGTAGGTCCGCGCATTCGGGAACTTCTCGGCGGTCTCGCGGCCTTCGGCAAACGCCTTCGGGATCGGCGCGCATCCCTCGGCCTGGATCGCGAACATTTTCGGCCGCTTCGCTCCGATCCAGCCCATCTCCTCCATCTCCTCGAAGGCCTTCCACATCCCGATCAGGCCGGTCCCGCCGCCGGTCGGATAGAGCACCGCATCGGGAAGCGTCCAGCCGAGGTCCTCGGCCAGCTCGTAGCCCATCGTCTTCTTGCCCTCGACCCGAAAGGGCTCCTTCAGCGTCGAGACGTCGTGCCAGCCCTCGCTCGCCGCGCGCTCGGCGACGATGCGGCCGCAGTCGTCGATGAGGCCCTTCACGAGCGTGACCTTCGCGCCGTAGCGCTCGCACTCGAGGACGAAGGTCCGCGGCGTGTCCTCCGGCAGGAAGACGTGGCACTCCATCCCGGCCCGCGCGGCGTACGCGGCCGCGGCGCCGCCGGCGTTGCCCGCCGTCGGCAGCGCGATCCTGGTGTAGCCCAGCTCCTTCGCCTTGGAGACGGCGGCGGAGAGGCCCCGCGCCTTGAAGGAGCCCGTGGGATTACCCGACTCGTCCTTGATCCAGAGGTCGGAGAAGCCGGACCGGGCCCCGAGGTTCGCAGCGTGGAGCAGAGGCGTGCCTCCCTCGCCGAGGGAGACGATGTTCGCCGGATCTTCCACCGGCATCATCTCGTGCCAGCGCCAGATCGTGCGCGGCCGGTCGCGCGCGGCGTCGCGCTCGAGAAACGGCGCGTGGTAGCGGGGAAAGAGCGCGCCTCCGCAGCCCGCCCTCGGGCAGACGTTCACTCTGCGATCGCGCTCGTACAGCGCGCCGCACTTCGTGCAGATCAGATGCGCGAAACGAGAAAACATGAATTGCGATGGAGCGGAAGAGCGGAATTCTGGCGAGGCACGGGCGTGGCGGCGACGTCAGAGGATAGCATTTTTCGGGAGGGTAAAGATCCTTGATTCTGCGGCGAACCGGAAGCGATAATCGCTCCGGCCATGGAACTCTCGGATCATCTCCGCGCGATGCTCAAGGAGCTGGGACAGGCGATCAACGAGTCGATCTCCGGCTCGGGGCGCGTGCACGACTCGATCCAGAAGATCCGAGACGAGGGGTACAACCTCTACATGGTCCTGGACGCGAAAGTGGGTGTGAACAAGCGCGATGCGAAGAGCGGGCGATCCCGCCGCGCGATCGCCGCCGCCGACCCCGAGGAGACAAGAAGCACGGGAGAGCGGGCGGCGTTCCGCATCAACCTGAAGGACCTCCGCTTCCTGAAGTCGCTCGGCATCGACCCCACCCGCAAGGTCCGCGCCCGCAAGGCCGTCGTCCGCAAATCCTCTCGCTAGCCGTCGCTTCCGCTCGCTCCGGGATCTGCGGCCTTCGGCCACACCGGCCTGCGGCTCGCCTGTGCTGCCTCGCGCCGCGAGCGCTATGAGCCGTGCGGCGAGCGAGGATCTCGGCGTCAGCTCTTCATTCTTCGGAGTTTCGGGGGTGGAATGAACCGAGTGGCGAGCAGTGAGCAGGATCCTCCCGCATAGACTGTCGCGATGAGCGCGTCTTTCGATCCGCTGGGCGCTTCGCCGGCCGACTGGGACGCACTGGCCGCCGCCTGGGAGCTGCCGCGCTATCGCGGCCGCCAGATCTTCGACGCCATCCACCGGACCGGCCGGCGGGACTACGCCGCGATGACGGAGCTGCCCGGCGAGCTCCGGGAGCGCCTCGCCCGGGAATGCCCGATCCGCCTTCCCGAGGTCGTCCGCCGCGACGCCTCCGCCGACGGAAGCGTCAAGCTCGGCCTGCGCCTGACCGACGGGGCCCTCATCGAAGCCGTGTACATGCCGGGCAACGCGGGCCTCGCTCTCGTCAACGAATTCGCCGACGCGCGCGCCGTGGAATCGCCCCCGCTCCCGTCGGCCGGCCCTCGAGGCTCCACGCCCCCGGCGGAGCGGTTCACGGTCTGTCTCTCCTCCCAGACCGGCTGCGCGGTCGACTGCGTCTTCTGCGTGACCGGCCGCCTGGGGGGAGGACGGAACCTGACGGCGGGCGAGATCCTCGGTCAGCTTTATGCCACGCTCGGCGAGGTCGGGCGATCGACCGACGCTTTGCGCGTCGTGTTCATGGGCATGGGCGAGCCGTTCCTGAATCCCGAGGGCGTGCTTCCGGCCCTCGACGTGCTCTTCGAGCTGCTTCCTCCCCGGCGCGTCACCGTTTCGACGTCCGGTATCACGCCGGCGTTCGCCCGGTTCGCCGCGCTGCCGCGTCGGCCCAACCTGGCGGTTTCCCTGAACGCCTCCGACGGCGCGACGCGCGAGCGGCTGATGCCGATCACGAAGACCTATCCGCTCGAAGGCGTCCTGGCCGCCGTCCGGAAGTGGCCGCTCGAGCCCCGCCGCCGCGTCCTGATCGAGTACGTGCTGATCGCCGGCGTCAACGATTCCGCGGACGACGCGCGGCGCCTCTCCCGTCTGCTGAAGGGTCTGGAGGTCAAGGTCAACGTGATTCCGCTCAACGAAGACCCGACGTACCTGCCGGGCTGGAAGCGGCCGGAGGAAGCCGCGATCGACGCCTTTGCGAAAGCTCTCGCCGACGCCCGCGTCACCGTGACCGTGCGGCGAAGCAAGGGTCCCGACGCGTCCGCCGCGTGCGGGCAGCTCAAGGGGAGAACGGTGGACTCCAGAAAAGGCGGCAGCCGAGGCACCGCGGTCGAGAGGTGAGATTCACGCCGGCAGCCATTTCGTGAAGAACTCCTCCCATTTTCGGGCGTAAGCCTTCCGCGCCACCGCCTGAGGCTGGTTGCCGTGGTGGCAGTGACCGGCGCCGGGCACGTTCCAGACCCCGCTGTGAGGAGGAAGCGCCGACGCCAGCCGCTCGGTGAAGCGGGGCGGAACGAGCCAGTCTTCGGCTCCGTGGACGAGCAGGATCGGCGCCTTGACGCGGGCCACGGCGGCCAGCGGGTCGACGCGGTCGAGTCCCTCTCCTCCCGGCGGCAGGCCGAGCTCGCCGCGCACGCGCGCCACCGCCCGGCGCATGGCCCAGCGCGTCGTCAGGCCGAGGAGGGAGCGGGCACCCGCGTGGCGCGCGACAGGTAGTGCCGTGCCATCGCGAGCGGCTCCGCGAACGGCGATTCCAGCCAGATCGCGCGGATGCCCGGGCGATCCGCCGCGAACTCGAGGGCCACCGAAGATCCTGCCGAGCACGAGTGGATGCCGATCCGGTCGGGGTCGAGCCCGAACCCCGCGCTGGCGGCCGCGATCGTCAGCGCGAGATCCTCCTTCTCGAGAAACCCGAGAGTGAAGAGCGGCCCTCCGCTGCGGCCGTGGCCGCGCAGGTCCGGCAGCAGGACGTTGTACCCCAGCGAGAGCGCGCGCTCCGCCTCCTCGCGCCACTCGCTCGCGTTCCCGCCCTTGCCGTGGAGAAAGAGGATCGTGGGGCGGCGCTCCGGCTCGCCCGGCGAAGCGAAGGTGGAAACGAGCCCGACGGGCAGGCGGGGGCTGCCGTTGTGGCGCAGGCTGCCGACGATCGGCGCGCGGGCCTCCAGGGCGGCGAAGAGCTCGTCGTATCGGTCCGGCGTCGGGCCGAGGCCGCGCGAGGAGAGAAGCCGCTCGGCCAGCGCCCGCGAAGCGGCCCAGGACCCGGCGACGTAGAGCAGGCCGCCCGCGGAAACCGCGGACGCCAGGCGGCGGAGGGTTTTTTTCATTGCTCGGGTCCGGCGCCTTCGGGGCGCGGAGCTCTAATTCACTTCATCCCGTACGCCCGGCGGGCCTCTTTCGCTTTTTTCCCGAGCACACCGACGACCTCGACCGGGCCCTGGACGTACGCCTGACAGGCCAGGCGCACGGGGCGGCCCTTCCAGCGCTTCCGGACGAAAGCCAGCGGCTTGGCGAACCAGAGGGCCAGCGAGAATTTCTCGCGCTTCGTCGGGGGCGAAAGATTCTCCCCGCCGGAAATCGGAAGCACGGCGCAGGTGCCGCAGAGGCCGTCCCCGCCGCACCACTTCCACAGCCTCGCGTCGGCGTCGAGCCCGGCGTCCCAGAGGCGGTAGCCCTCCCAGACGTCGATCTCTTTCCCGTTGATGACACAGCGCACGCGCCGTCGCGGGATCTTCGGATCGAAGGCCATGGCCGGGGAATTATACGAGCAGCCCGAACGCTAGAATCGAGGCATGGCTGCGCTTCTTCTCGCGGCAATCCTCGCGGCCGCCGATCCGCCGCGCTTCTCGATCACGCAGGTCGCGCCGGGCGTCTTCGCCGCGATCGCGGACCCGTCGGACGAGACCTCGCTCGGAAATGCCGGCTTCATCGTGGGCTCGGAGGCCGTCCTGGTCGTCGACACGTTCGCGACGGAGGCGGCCGCACAGCGACTGCTGTCGGAGATCCGGTCGAGAACGCCGCTGCCCGTTCGGTTCGTCGTCCTGACGCACTTTCACCGGGATCACTCCGGCGGCAGCCCCGTCTTCGCGAAGGCGGGCGCCGCGGTTCTGGCGCACGAGAACGTCCGGGCCTGGGTTCGCCGCGAGTGGCAAACCGGCCTGTCCGACGAGCAGCGGGCGCGGTATGCCGCCCTCCGGCTGCCGGACGTGACGTACCGGGACCGGGTCTCCGTGAGGCTCGGAGATCGGACCGTGGATGTCATTCCTCTTCCCGGGCACACCGGGAGCGACTCGATCGTGAGCGTTCCGGACGCGCGCGTCGTCTTCGGAGGAGACCTGGTCCAGAAGGCGTGCATCCCGGGCCTGACGTTCGCGAACTCCGAGGCCTGGCTGACGACGCTCAACGAGATTCTCGAGGACTATCCCGACCGGACCTTCGTGCCCGGCCACGGGGAACCGGGCAAGGCGCTCGACGTGCGCTTCTTTCGCGACTACCTGCGCGGCCTGCGCCTGACCGTCACCCGGGCGATGGGCGAAGGCAAGTCCGGCCCCGCCCTCGTCGAGGCGGTGAAGCCTCTCCTGGCCGAGCGCTACGCGACCTGGACCGGGTTCGACCACGTGGACCAGAACATCGCGGACATGGAAGCCGAGCTCAAGGGCACGAAGGCGTATCCGCCGGCGCCGTCTCCGTGAGGAGTTTCCACTCGGACTCGAGGAACACGAGCTCGACCCCGCGTACCGTCTGGCCCGGCTCGACGGCGACCTGCAGAAGCGCGGGGTCCTCGGCGCTCGGCGTGATCAGCGCGGCGTCCTTCCAGGCCAGCAGAAAGCCGTAGCTCCCGGGCGCGGCCAGCGAGAGACGGAAGCTCCCGTCGCAACCGGACGTCGTCCACGGCGACCACGGGATGTCGGCTCCGCGAGGGATTCCGCGCACCCGGAGTCCCGCCGCCGGGCGGCCCCCGGCGTCGCGCACGCGGCCTTCGACGACCGCGGGCGCGTTCGCCCCGATCCTCAGCGATCCCGCCGTGGGCTTCGGCGGCGTGGCGCAGGCGGCGTGCAACGCCGAGGACGGCGAGCGAGAGCGCTCGCAGCGGCACTTTCACCATGTCATCATGCCTCCATGTCGGAAAACGACGCAACGCACTCCTTCCGCGTCCACGCCGGGTGGTCCGGCGACGGCGCCGGCTCGGGCGAAGTCACCGTCAACGACGGCGATTTCGCGATTCCCGTCGCCGGGGCCATCAGCCTCGGCGGGTCGGGAGGGAAAGGCAACCCCGAGGAGCTGCTCCTGGCGGCGATCGCCGCCTGCTTCTCCAACACCTGGGCGATCTTTCTGAAGAAGCTCGGGATCGCCTACGCCGACCCGACGCTTCGAGTCGACGGAGACCTCGGGGCCGATCCCGCCGGCGGATTCCGGATGCAGAAGATCGTCATCCACGCCCGGGTCCCGTCGGCGCTCCTTGCCGAACAGCGCCCCCAGATCGAGAAGACGCTGCAACTGGCCGAAAAGTACTGCATCATCTCGAAGGTCGCTCGCGCCGCGATGCCGTTGATCGTGGAGATCGAGGAAGTCTAACCGTCGCCACCGTCGCCTTCGCTCGTCCGGGATCTGACGCCTTCGGCGTCACCGGCCTGCGGCTCGCCTGTGGGCTCGACCGCAGGCCTGATCCCTCCCTCGCTGCGGCTCCCGCGGCGCGAGGCTCCTCCCCTGCGGGAGATTCCCCGCGCCGCGTACACGCCCACCTGTGCCGCTCGCCGACTCTTTCCTAGCCTTTCATCGAGAGCCCGAGGCTTTTTCGAGGCGCTGCTCGGTTAGTTTGCGGCGCGAGGCAGCGACCACCGAGGGCAAACCCCCGCGGTAGGCAAGGTCGCGCGAAGCGCGGCGTTTCTCTCTCCGCGAGCGCAGCGGATGGATCGCCTCGGCGACGGTTAGCGAAACACGACGATCGTCGCTCCCATGCCTCCGCGCTCCGGCGGCGCGTCGCCGTAGGCCGCGACGTCCGGAAGAGACGCGAGCAGACGCCTCATCTCGGCGCGGCGCGGACTCCGATCCCCTTGCCGTGGATGAGGCGAACCTCCCGGAACCCGGCCGCCTGCGCCTCGCGCAGGTACTCGGCGGCCGCCGAGACGGCGTCTTCCGGGCGAAAGGCGTGGAGGTCGAAGGAGTCTTCGACCGGGACGCGCTTCAGACGGCCGGCCTCTCCGTCGTGGCCCGCTGGACGGAGGCGGCGGCCACCGCGATGGGTCCCCCGCACACGCAGACGGTCGGGAAACTGCCGTCGGCCGACATTTCGCCGCGGGGGACCTCGAGGAGACGCCCGTCGTTGACGGTCCGGTCCGTGGACCAGCGCCGCAGCGAGCCGACGAGCCGGTCCGGATGCTCGACGTACTGGATGGTGACCTGGCAGCCGCATTTCGGGCATTCGCTCCAGACGTAGTTCAACGCGTGTTCCTTTCGCCGGCCGGCCCGCGCAGCTCGCGGTGGGCGCGCTTGCGCTCGTACATGACGCGGTCCGCCTGTGAGATCGCGACGTCGAGCGGGACGCGGCGGGAGTAGTTGTGCACGCCGACCGAGGCGGCCAGAAACTTCGTGTAGGGCTTCCCGCCGGCCCGCGGCGATTGCTTGACCTCGTCGATCTTGGACGGGAGCATGTAGAAGCGGCGCCGCGCCAGCTCCTCGTCCATGCCGGGCAGGATCACGAGGAACTCGTCGCCGCCCCAGCGGATCACGTGGTCGTTGCCCCGGACGAGCTTCTTGATGGCCGTCGCCACCGTCCAGATCGCCCGATCGCCCTCCTCGTGGCCCTCCTGGTCGTTGATTCTCTTCAAGCCGTCCACGTCGATCAGCACGATCGCGCCGCCGGTCTCGCTCGACTCGAGCTGAGGCTTGATCTCGTCGAGGAAGAACCGATTGTGCGTGTCGGTCAGGGGGTCGAGCCAGGCCTTCCGCTGCGAGCGGCGGGTGTCGTCGACGGTTCGCGAGTGGAGCGTCGCGAGCCTCCGCTCCGTATCCTCCATGGCCCAGATGATCAGCCCGATGCCGAAGAGCATCTGGAACAGGACGTCGATGAATCCGGTGTAGGGGAGAACGGGAAGGCCGCGCGCCGGCTGTGCCGTGAAGAGCGCGACGTAACAGAACTGGGCGGCCGAAGTCAGCAGGGCCAGGCCGCCCGAGAACTGGCGCCCGAGGCCGGCGCGAGGACTCTGAAAAATGAACACGGCCACCAGCAGCCAGCCGACCGCGAGAAGACCCATGTGGATCGCGTAGAAGCGGGCCTCGTGGCCCCCCGCGCGCCCGATCAGGAAAGCGATCGGGAGGGCGGCCACGGCCGTGACCGCAAGCGGCTTGCCCAGCGACACTTCCCGGCCCATCCGGATCGCGGCGACGCACAGGGCCACCAGGTACAGCAGCTTGAAGTACTGATAGACCTCCTTGTCCCAGCCGACGTGCCAGCGCGTCAGGAGGGCCTGCGCGAGGACCGACAGGAAGAGGAACAGCCACGCGAAGCCGGCCGCCTGGAGAACGCCCTGCGTCTTCCCCCGCGACAGGTAGAGGAAGATCAGGGAGAGCAGTCCGGCGCCCACCGTCTGGACGATGAGCCCGAGCATGGAGAGTTCCATTTCCTTGAATTAGCCTCAGGAGAGGGTAGCAGGTCGCGCAAGCGCGCCGGGCGGCGGCGCGGCGGCCCTTCGGCGGTCTACGCGCTGGAAGTGCATGATTCCGCGAGCAATATAACGGCTTGTCCGGGAGTTCCCAAGGTCGGGCCGGGCGTCAGCGCACGTTGACGCGGGCGCCGATTCGCCGGAGCCGCTCCGCCGTGCCGTCGGCCCGGCACGTCCGCGAGGGGCCCTCGCCGGCGCAGGCGTAGGGAATGCGCTCCAGGCCGTTTGGTCCCTTCAACACGAGTCCCCAGGGATGGCCCCTCTCGTCCACCGGGTGGAGCATCAGGTCGACGGGCGGAGCGACGTTCGCCATGTCGAGCGTATAGGCGGTCGGCCCGATCCGAATCCGGTGGGGGGGAGCGCCCTCGACCGAAAACGCGGTGTTCTGTCCCTTTTCGTCGCCCCAGACCCCCGCCAGGTACTGCGAGGCGAGCTCGTCGGCCGCGGTGGGATAGACCTCCCGCGCCCCTCCCCGCCAGGTCCCGGCCGGAGCGTAGACCTGGTCCCTCGGGGAGCCCATCCCCTCGACGCGCACCTCGTACGGGATGGACCCGTCTCCCGCGAAACGGATCGTCACGTGGCCGGTCTTCCCGGCCGCCCGGACGGAAAGCGTCGCCCCGTCGGAGGTGGAGGAGTAGGACTCGACGGGCGCCAGAAGTTCGCCGTCGCGGCCGGCAAACCGCAGGGCGAAGATCCCGCGCCGCGGGTCCGTCTCGATCGTCAGCGTTGGCCCGTCCCCGAGCGCCGCGAGACCGAATCGTCCGTACAGCCGTTCGAGCGCCGGGCGCGTGTAGAGCTCGGCCCGGTACCACGAAGGAATCGGGATGCCGTCGATCGCGGCGCGCGATCGACGCGGGTCCCGGTCGAGGCTGAACCCCGCGAAGACGAACGTGTCCCGCGTCCGCAGCTCGCCGGCGGGGACGCGCTCGACGCGCTCGCGGACGAGCATCGAAGGACGCCCCGCGGCCTCGGACTCCCAGGAAAACGTCCAGTCCCCGGGACGCTCGCAATCGGCGAGAGGCTTGCCGCCGGCGTCGCGGATCGGGAGACGCTCGAGCGTGCCGCGGCGGTAGCGCCAGACGGAACGGCAGGCGGAGGTGTCGGTGGCCGCGTCGACGTCCAGGAGCGCGCCCGCGCTCCCGACGGGCGCCGCCGTCAGCGCGACCGGCACGACCTCCGCGGACGGCGCCGGCGCCTTCGCCTCGGCGAGCCGCCGCCCGCCGGCGTCCCGCACCTGCAGGCGCACGGAGCCCCGCGAAGGAACCGCCGTCACCGTTTCCGAGACACCGTCGCCGTCGAGGTCGGCGGACAGGCTGGGCGCGACGGCGCCGGGCTCGGCCGCCGCCATGGTCAACAGGAAGGCGAGGCTCTTCAGCAACCCGCTACGTCTGCCGGACGCACGACTCCGTGGATTCGAACCCGATCCGCCCGTGCGTCCCGTCGCAGTACGGCTTGTTCTCGGACTTTCCGCAGCGGCAGAGCGAAACGCCCTTGCCCTCTTCGACGACGCGCTCGCCGCCGCCCTCGGCGTCGACGACCTTGATCGGCCCCATCACGCGATAGGGTCCGTTCGGAATGATCTTGATGAAGGGCTCGCCCATCTCGACGTCCTCCTCGCGCTCGTGTTCTCGTTCGCGTCATTGTAGTCCGGAGGCGCAGCGAAAATTCGGCGCATCTTCTGTGTTACCCTGAACCGAAACTCTTGCACGCCTTCGAAAAAGCCCCGCCCGACGTTCAGGAAATCCTGACGAAGCCGATCAAGGATCTTGGACTCAAGCTCGAAGGTTCTCCGATCGAGCGGCTCGTGCATCGGCTCTACCGGGAGCTCGAGCGCAAGGGCCTTCGAAGGTTCCGGCCGCTCTGCTATCTGTCGGACGAGTGGGGCTGCCCCTCGGGAGAGCCCGTCATCGGGATCCCGTTCTATCTCGCCGATCCCAAGCTGGCGCGGCTCGAGAAGGAGATGAACGATCTCGAGGACGCGCGACGAGATCATGATGTACCTGCGGCACGAGGCCGGGCACGCGTTCAACTACGCCTACACGCCTCTACCGGACGCCGGAGTGGCGCGACCTGTTCGGTCCCTTCCGGCGGCCCTACCGCGACAGTTACCGCCCGGTGCCGTTCTCGAGGCGGTTCGTCCGCCACATCGCCGGCTGGTACGCGCAGAAGCATCCCGACGAGGACTTCGCCGAGACCTTCGCCGTGTGGCTGACGCCGCGCTCGCAGTGGCGCCAGCGGTACAAGGGCTGGGGCGCGCTGGCGCAAGCTCCGGTACGTCGACCGGATGGCGCGCCGCCTGCGCGACGCGCGAGCCGGTGCGGCCGCAGGGCCACACCGACATCACCGTCGAGGAGATGGAGACCACCGTCGAGGAGTTCTACAAGAAGGCCCTCGACGAGCAGACGCCAGTCCGTCGAGCTCGCGCTCGACACGGATCTCGTCGACATCTTCAAAGTCTCGAAGCGCCGCAAGAAGGGCACGCGCCCCGCCTCGGACCTCCTGCGGGAAAACCGCAAGACGCTGATCGACAAGGTGACGTACTGGACCGGCGTCCAGCGGCCGCTGGTCCGCCGCCTCGTCGAGTCGATCGAGGCGCGCGTCGCGGAGCTCGGCCTGCGCGTGGCCGTGCGGGAAGAAAAGGGGAACCTGACCGAGGTCTCCGCCTACGCCACGGCGCTCGCGATGAACTATCTGGCCCGCGGGCAAGTTCGTACAGCCCTGAGCCGCGGAGAAGAGGGGAGCGCATGAGCCGGGAAAAACTCAAGATCTCCGTCCTCTACGACGTCCTGGAAGAGGACCCGCCGGAGGCCCCGCCCCCGCCCCCGGAGAAGCCGTCACGGGCCGGGAAAAAGCCGACCCGCAAGAAGAAAAAAGAGAAGCACGACCGCGAGGAGATCTTCGAGGCCCTCGTGAAGCTGGGGCACGAGGTGGCCTACCAGGTCGTGGACGGGAGAGACCAGTCGCTCATCGCGCTCGCCCGGGCCGACGCGGACCTCTTCTTCAACCTCACCGAGTCCTACGCCGGCGACGACACCATGGACATGAACCTCGCCGCGTACCTCGACCTGCTCGGAAAGGCTTATACGGGCGCCGGTCCCCACGCGCTCTACCTCGCGCAGGACAAGGCGCTCGCCAAGAAGATCTTCGCCTTTCACGGCATCCGGACTCCCTTCTTCGCGACCTCCTACAAGGGCAAGCTGGACCACTCCCACGACATCGCGTTTCCCCTGATCGTCAAGCCGACCTCCGAGGACGGCTCGATCGGCATCGATACGAGCTCCGTCGTGGGTTCGGTCAAGGAGCTGATGGAGCGGATCCACTACATCCACGAGGAGTTCGACGCTCCGGCGCTGATCGAGGAGTACATCGAGGGGCGCGAGATCTACGCCGCGGTCCTCGGCAACGAGAACCCCGAGGTCCTGCCGATGATCGAGCTCGACCTGTCGAAGCTTCCGGAAGGCACGCCGAAGATCGCCGGCAAGGAAGTGAAGTGGGAGAAGGACACGGAGCACTACCGGGTGACCAAGTCGGCGCCGGCCGAAGACCTCGACGAGGAGCACCGTCAAGCGCCTTTCGGACACCGCCCTCGCGGTCTACCAGGCGCTGAAGCTGCGGGACTACGGGCGCATCGACATGCGGCTGACCCCGGAAGGGGAGGTCTACGTCATCGAGGCCAACCCGAACCCGTGGCTGTCCACGGGCGCGGAGTTCCACATGGCGGCCCGGAAGGCCGGTCGGACCTACACCCAGCTGATCTCCGAGATCGTCGACCTCGCCCGGGCGCGCTACGCCGCCCCCTGAGCGGCCGGCTCCCGCCGGAAGGATAAGATTCCGGAGAAGCGAAGGAGCTCACATGAAAAGAATTCTGACTCTGGCCGTCACGCTCGGCCTGGCTTTCGGAAGCGCCGCTCCGGCCGCCGAGCTCGCGGGCGTGACGATGCCGGATACCGACACCGTCGAAGGCAAGACCCTGAAGTTGAATGGCCTGGGACTGCGCAAGAAGGCGTTCTTCAAGGTCTACGTGGCGGGCCTCTACGTCGAGACGCCGTCGAAGGAGCCGGGGGCGATCCTCGCCTCCAGCGAGATCAAGAGCATGCGCCTCCACATGCTGCGCAGCCTGAAGGGCAAGCAGATCAGCGACGCCATCGTGGAAGGCTTCGAAAAGAACTCGAAGGTCGAGCTGCCGAAGCTGCAGGCCCGGCTCGACAAGCTCACCGCCATGATCCCCGACGTGGAGGAGGGGGACCAGATCGTCATGACCTGGTTGCCCGACAAGGGAACGAAGGTCACCGTGCGCGGAACCGACCGCGGGACGATCGAGGGACGCGACTTCGCCGACGCTCTCTTTGCGGTGTGGCTCGGGCCCGAGCCGGTCCAGGAGGACCTGAAGAAGGCGCTACTGGGCGGGTAGCCGGTCGCCCAGGGCCGGCTTCTTTCCGGTCAGGCGCCGCATGAACCGGTCGATCCCGACGCCCACGAACATCAGCCGCGTCCAGACCCACATCGCGACCGAGCTGCGCTCGACTCCCCCCGCGAGCGTCGTCGTGACGGCCGCGCGGATCGACTCGGGCGGGTGCGGCGCGCAGAAGGCCTCGAAGAAGACCGGGTCGTAGAAGTTGTAGACGAACTTGCGGAAGCGGGCGAACATCCGGTTGGCCTGGCGCTGGTAGGCGGTGAAGTCCCGGGCGTCGACGCGTCCCCGCCGGGAGAGGGCCCGATCGATGGTCCGCGCCGCGCGCTCGCCCGTCGCCATCGCGAGAAAAACGCCCGTCGAGAATACGGGATCGAGGAATGTGGCGGCATCTCCGACGAGCGCCCAGCCGTCGCCGGCCAGGCGCTCCGAGGACGCGGAGTAGTCGGACTCACCATGGATCTTCGAGATACGGCGGGCCCCCTCGAGCATCTGCCCCATGCGCTGCGAACGCGCGAGCATCTCGTCGAACCGGGCTTCGGGAGAGGCCCCCTCGGCGAAGCGGACGTCGGCCGGGTCGAAAACGCCGCCGACGCTGCAGGTCCCGTCCGAGAACGGGATGATCCAGTACCAGACTCCGCGGTCGATGGGCAGGAGGATGTCCCCGGGCGTGCTTCCGTCCGGGCCAGCGGAAGTCGTCGTAGTGCGCGAAGAGGCAGGCGCGCTTCAGCTTCGGGTCGAAGCGCCGCAGGCCGAGCTTGCGCGAGAGCAGCGCTCCCTGTCCCGAAGCGTCCACGACGACCTTCGCCCGGATCTCTTCGGAGGGCTTCCCGAGGCTTCGCGCCCGCACGCCGACGGCGCGGTGGCCCTCGAACAGGACGTCCTCGACGGCCGTCTCCTCGCGCACCTCGGCCCCGCTCTCGGCGGCGTGCCTGAGCAGCAGGTCGTCGAACTCGGCGCGCTTGACGTGGTAGGCCATGGGATGTCCGGGAATGCGGGCATTGGCGAAGACCACCGGCCGCGTCGTGCCGTGCTCCTCGTTCCAGAAGAACGCGCCGTACTTCTTCTGGTAGCCGGCGGCGCGGATCTTGTCGTGCACGCCGAGCCGGTCGAAGATCGGGAGCGAATACGGCAGGAGCGACTCGCCCACGTGAAAGCGCGGAAACTTCTCGCGCTCGAGCACGACGACCCGGCGGCCGGCGCGCGCCAGCGCGGTCGCGACGGTCGAGCCTCCCGGGCCGCCGCCGATCACGACCGCGTCATAGAATGTGGCCACGATCGGATTGTAATCGCTTGAGCTCTCCCGTCCTCGAGTACGTCGACATCCGCAAGCGCTACGCTCCGGACCGCCCCGTCCTCGACGGCTTCACCCTGGCGATCGGCGACCGGGAGACGGTGGCTCTCGTCGGCCCGTCCGGCTGCGGCAAGACGACGGCCCTCAAGCTCGCCAACCGCCTCGTCGACGCCGACGGCGGGACGCTCCGCATCTTCGGGCGCGAGGCGCGCGAGCACGAACCCGTGTCTCTGCGCCGGCGTGTCGGCTACGTGATCCAGGAAGGCGGCCTCTTTCCGCACTGGACCGTCGGCGAGAACGTCGAGACGGTGCCGCGCCTGCTCGGCTGGCCTGCGGAGAAACGCGGCGCCCGGGCCGCAGAATTGCTCGGCATGGTGGGGCTGCCCCCGGGCGAGTTCGGCCCCCGGCGGCCCCGCGGCCTCTCGGGCGGCCAGCGACAGCGGGTCGGCGTGGCGCGCGCTCTGGCCGCGGACCCGCCGCTGCTCCTGATGGACGAGCCCTTCGGCGCGCTCGACCCGATCGCGCGCCGCGCGATGCAGAAGGAGTTCCGGCAGTGGCGGGCGAGCTGGAGCGGGGCGATCGTCCTGGTGACCCACGACCTGCGCGAGGCGTTTCTGCTGGCCGACCGTGTCGCAGTGATGAACGCGGGTCGCGTGCTCCAGACGGGGACGCGCGAGGACCTGCTCACGCGGCCGGTCGATGCTTTCGTCCGCGAGTTCGTGTCGGAGCTGGCGTGAGATCGGTCGCGGAGTTCTTCTGGGAACGGCGCGCGGAAATCCTGGCGCTGACGGGCCAGCACGTCCTCCTCGTCCTGGCCGCGACGGCGATTGCCGTCGCGATCGGCGTGCCCCTGGGCGTGGCACTCACGCGCCGGCCTCGCCTGGCGCGCCCGGTCCTCGGGTTCGCCAACGTCGTGCAGACGATCCCGAGCCTCGCGCTCTTCGGGTTCCTGATCCCGCTGCCCGTCCTCGGCGGGATCGGGGCGCGGACCGCGATCGTGGCGCTGGTGGTCTACTCGCTTCTGCCGATCCTGCGCAACACGCACGCCGGCATCCTCTCGGTCGACCCGGCCGTCGTCGAGGCCGCCGTCGGTCTGGGCATGACGCCGGGACAGCGGTTGCGGCTCGTCGAGCTGCCGCTCGCGCTTCCCGTCGTCCTGGCCGGCGTTCGGGTGGCGGTCGTCGTCGGGATCGGACTGGCGACCATCGCCGCCGCGATCGGAGCCGGCGGCCTCGGCGTGCTGATCTACCGCGGCGTGGCGACGGTCGATCACCGGCTGATTCTGG
This sequence comes from uncultured Acidobacteriota bacterium, assembly GCA_963829925.1. GTDB lineage: Bacteria > Acidobacteriota > Thermoanaerobaculia > UBA5066 > Gp7-AA6 > DAHUXD01. Next base: position 340,605 of record CAWHKQ010000010.1, on the reverse strand, counting down.
CCGGAGCGGTGCCCGCGGCGCTCCTGGCGCTGGCGTTCGACTTCGGCCTCGGCGCCGTCGAGAAGCGGCTGGGGCCGCGACGGTGAGCCGGCTCGCGCGCGTCCTCGGCGCGGTCCTGCTGCTGGCGGCCGCCGGCTGCGCGCGGACGGGCGAGAGGCCGCTGCGAATCGGATCGAAGAACTTCACCGAGCAGGTGATCCTCGGCGAGATCGCCGCCCAGGCTCTCGAACGCGCCGGCGTCGCGGTGGAGCGCAAGCTCGATCTCGGCGGCACGTTCGTCTGCCACCGGGCGCTCGTCGCCGGAGAGCTCGACCTGCTACCCCGAGTACACCGGGACGGCCTTCACGGCGATCCTCAAGGAGAAGCCGATCTCGGATCCGCGTCCGGGTGCGCGAGACCGTCGCGCGCGAGTACCGGCGCCGCTGGAAGCTCGAGTGGCCGCCGCCGCTCGGCTTCGAGAACACGTTCGCTCTCGTCATGCGCGGAGACCAGGCGCGCGGAGCTCGGGATCACGAAGATCTCCGACCTCGCGCGCTTCGCGGACCGGCTCCGTCCCGGCTTCGGTTACGAGTTTCTCGAGCGCGCGGACGGATTCCCCGGACTCGCCGCGGCTTACGGCCTGCGGTTCGCCGCCCGGCCCGCGGAGATGGACCTGGGGCTGCTCTATCCGGCGCTCGCGCAGGGCAAGGTCGACGTCGTCGCGGGCAACTCCACCGACGGCCTGATCGCCGCGATGAGCCTCGTGGTCCTGGAGGACGACCGGCGCTATTTCCCGCCGTACGAGGCGGCCTTCGTCGCGCGCGGCGAAGCGTGGAACCGACGCTCCGGTGCGGGCCGCTCTGGAGTCCCTCGCCGGCCGGATCACGGCCGAGGCCATGCGCAAGATGAACGCCGCTGTGGACCGGGATCGCCGGAAACCCGCGGACGTCGCGCGCGAATTCCTCGGCGGACTGCCGAAGCGCTCACTTCGCTCGCGGCGCGCGAAGTCTCCCGAACTCACCGAGAAAGGAGGCGCCCGCGTCGGGAGCGAGTGCGCAGCGAAGCGCCCACAACTCGGCGCCTTTTCTGCTAACCTGATTCCAGGATCCCCCCAATGGACGACGCATTCGCCCTGCTGACCAAAGCGGACTGGATGGTCCTGGGCGGAGCCCTCCTTCTCCTGGTGATCCTGATCGTTTCCTTCTGGTCGCGGTCCTACGTGTTCTGCCAGTACCTGAAGACCATGGCCGGGATCGCTCTGAGACCCTCCGACGTCAAGCGCGCGTTCAAGACCGGCGGCCGCGAGGGCGTGCGGGAGCTGTTCCTCGACCTGATCATCCGGGAGGACCTGAAGGGCGGACCGACCGTGATTCCGGACACGCATCGACCGTCCAGCGTGGACGGCCGACCGTAAGACTCGGATTCCCCTTCAGTTCTCGATCAGGCGAAACGTCGGCACCACGTCCCGGCCGAGCACGCTGCGCAGGACCGTCGCGTGGAGGACCTCGTCGGAAAGGATCCGGGCGGCGGCGCCGGACAGGGCGCGGTCCTGGAAACGCTCGACGACGTACAGGTAGACGCGCGCGGCGCCGACCTCGAGCTTGAACGCGAGCTCCAGGACGTCCTTCTCGTTGGTCAGCGGCACGCCGAAGACGTACTCCTTCCTCGGCTCGACTGGCGCGCCGCCCTTGCGCTTGAGGGCGTCCGACGAGGAGGTCGCGGTGGATTTCGTGACTGCCCTGGAAGAGGAGTCCGACCTCCTTCGCCTTCGCCGACAGCAGGCCGCTGCCTCCCGCCAGGCCGTACGCCCAGATCGCCTCGTGCTCGAGAGCGAGGGCGGTGTTCATCAGCGTCAGGTCGTCGTACGTCGAGGCCTCCTTGCCGGGCAGCGCCAGGAGCGGCCGACCGGCGGCGGCCAGACCGAGGGCCAGGCCGGTCGACGCGGCGTCGCGGAAGAGGTCGCGGCGGGTACGGGGCATGGGTGCCTCCTTGCGTGCATGCATGTTACGTCCCAATGCCGGACTCTACGAAAAAAGCCCCGGCCCGGATGTCTCCGGACCGGGGCGAAGGGAAAGGAGGAGATCCGTTACTTCTTGTCGGGGGCCGTGGCGAACTGCGTGATGACGCGGGCGTCGTCGTGGACGCGGCTGTATCCCGAGTGCGGCGTGAACAGGAACGGGAAGCCGGCGATGAACGGCCTGTCGGGACCGTCCACGCCGTCGCCGAGAGCGTTGTTCGGAGAGACGTTGAAATCCGGCACCAGGACGCCGGCCACGACGCGCAGGGCGATGTCGACCGTGTCGTCGTAGGGCCGGCGGCCGTTCGGGAAGCCCGGCGTTGTCGCCGGCCAGCACGCCGAGCCGATTCACGGCGTAGACCGGCGTCGGGAAGACCGCCACGTTCAGGCGGAGCTGATCCGAGATCACTTCACCCGGGCCGCTGCGTGAGACCGGCGATGCCCTGGACGAGCGCGAGCAGGTCGTTGCGCGGCGCCGGCGGAACGGCGATGCCGAAGATCGCGTTGAAAATGCCGGCGAGCTCCGAGTTGAGCACGTAGGAGCCGAAGTTGGCGAGGTCGTCGGCCGGACGCGTCGCGTTGAACAGGTCCTTGGCGCTGAGCGGAATCACGACCTCGTTGATCAGAGGATTTCCGAGGCGCGAGACCTGGATCCAGGCGCCCGTGGCGCCCGACGTGCCGTCGGAGTTCGAGGGTCGTCGTCTGCGCGGCGCCAGGTCGAGGACCACATGCTGACGATCGCGTTGGGGTCCGTCCGTCGCCGTCGGGACGGTGTGGTTGGCGGTCAGGTTCTGAATCGGAACCGAGATCGCGATCGCGTGAACGTTGTAGCCGGCGGTCGTGTTGACGCCCCCGCCGTGGTCGCCGGGCAGGGTGTCGGGCCGGAAGTTGATCAGGTCGAAGATCATCCCGAGATCGACGTAGAAGCCCTCCGCCCGCGGGCCCGCGAAGACGATCGTGTTGTCGTCGATCGGGTAGACACTGGCGGCGATGCCGGACCCGCTGCCGTAACCGTTCGGGAACGACTTGGGCCCGACGTTGTTCGGCGCTTCGATCAGCTCGTTGCCGATGACGGTGCAGCCGCTCTGGTCCGGCGAAGGCCCGAGGCACTTCTTGACCGAGTAGGTGTAGTAGACGTTCTGGGCGGGATCGTCCAGCGACGTCACCGGGCCGGTGTTCTGCAGGAACGTCGCGCCGTTGCGGACGTTGCGCGTGAACTCCACACGGTAGACGTAGTCCTCGATGGCGTCGCCGTTCGAGTCGACGTTGAACTCGTACCGGATGTTGGGCTCGAAGTGGAAGAAGTTCGGGCCGCCGGCCGGCTCCTCGAGCGGGATCCAGTTGCCGATCATGACGAGCCGCGAGGGGTCGATCGGGATCGCGGAAGAAATACACGTCGGTGTTGTCCGCGACGGGATCGTTGCTGATGGCGGGAGCCTCGCGGTGGCTCGATGCGAGAACGGGCGCCGCCAGCGCCAGGACGGGGAGGAGCGCGAGCAGCGTGCGCTGCAGGGCGCCCCGGGAACGGGATTCCTTCATGGGCAACCTCCTTCGTTTCGGGGCCCGCGTGCCCGACGCGAACGTCGGCGGCGCGGCGGACCCGGTTTCCTCACTCGAGCGTCGTTCGGTCTCCCCAGATACGGGGGGAGCCGAACGAGTCGGATTCACGGATGGGAGGGGGGCGATCCCTTTCTCTCCCCTTCGGCCCACCGCCCCCTGTCGTATCCTTCCGTCCGATTCCCATGAGCGTGAAGCGAGAGGATCCCGACCGCGTCCTGATGGCCCGGATCGAAGACCGGGACGCGGACGCCCTGGCCGAGCTCTACGACCGATACGCGAGCCGCTTGATGGGCCTGTCCCGGCGCATTCTCGGGGAAGGCGGCGAAGCCGAGGAGGTCCTGCAGGAGGTGTTCCTCTTCGCCTGGCGGGCGGCTCCGTCGTTCGACCCGTCGCGAGGGAACGTCCTGACGTGGCTCGTGATCGCCACGCGGAGCCGCTCGATCGACCGCCTCCGCGCCCGCCGCCCGGCGTCGCGTCCCGAGACCCGGAGTCTCGAGGAGATCGCCGAGCCCCCGGCCGGCCGCGACGACGTCGAGGCGGACTCGGTCGGACGCCAGTGGCAGTCGATCTGCCGCTCGGCCGTCGCGCGAGCTTCCCGAGGATCAGCGGCGCGTCTGCGAGCTCGCGTACTTCGAAGGACTGACACATCAGGAGATTGCGGAGAGGACCTCGACGCCGCTGGGCACCGTCAAGACCCGGGTCCGGCTCGGCTTGATGAAACTTCGGGAGCGCCTGCGCCCGTACTGGGGGAGTGGAAGCCATGGCCCATAGCGAGCGGCACGAGGAGCTCGTCGCCGCGGTGGCCCTCGGCATGCCGCTCGGGGCGGACCGGGCGGAGCTCGAGGCGCACCTGCGGGAGGGATGCGCCCGGTGCGAGGAACTGCTCGCCGACCTCCGGACGGCGGCCACCGCTCTGGCCGCGGGGACGCCTCCCGTCGCGCCGCCCCCCGACCTGCGGGACAAGATTCTCTCCTCCGTGGGCCCTTCTCGCGCCCCGGTGCCCGCGCGTTCCGCGACGGCCTGGCGCGTCCTGGCCGCGGCGGCCGCGCTCTTCGCCGTCGTGATCGGCCTCGACGACGCCCGCCTGCGGCGCCAGCGGGAGGAGCTGCGCAGTCAGACCTCGCAGCTCGCCAGCCGCCTCCAGTCCGCCGAGACGGAGCTCGCCCAGCGGGTGCTCCGCGCGCGCGTGCTCGAGAGCGACGACGTGCGGATGCTGGTGCTCGGCGGCAAGGACCCGCAGCCGCAGGCGCGCGGCCGCGTGTTCTGGAGCGAGCGGGCCCGCCGCGGCGTGCTCGTGGCCGACAATCTCGACACCCCTGCCGCCGGACCGCCAGTACGAGCTCTGGGTCTTCGTGAAGGGCAAGCCGATCAACGCCGGCGTCTTCGACGTCGATCCGCAGGGCCGGGCCCTCTTCGAGTCCGCCGATTTCCCGCGAGCCCGGCGTCCGAAAACTTCGCGGTCACCGATCGAGCCGCGCGGCGGCGTGCCGGCTCCGACGGGCCCGATCGTGCTGCTCGGATCCCCGACGTAGACGTCGCCTCCGCTGCCGTGGCGGCGGCTCCCGAAACTCCGAAAATGAAGACCTGACCCCAACCGCACACTCGCTCGCCACCAGGTTGACTTAGTTCGCGGCGCGGGGAGTCTCCCAGAGGGGAGGAGCCCCGCGCCGCGAGGAGCCGCAGCGAGGGAGGGATCAGGCCTGCGGTCGAGCCCACAGGCGAGCCGCAGGCCGGTGCGGCCGAAGGCCGCAGATCCCGGACGAGCGAAGGCGACGTGTCTCCATAATCGGACGGTGCGCCAGGCGATCGCGGGGCTCTTTCTGGTTGCCGCGGTTTCGGCCGGACCGGCGCCGCCGCGCCCCGGGGTCGCCGACACGCCCCCGCCGGCGCTGGGCGTCGCGGTGAACCTCGGGCCGGGGGTGCCTGCGGCCGTCCGCCAGGCCGCGCTCGACAGCGTGCGCCGGACGGGAGCGCTTTCTTCGTCCTCGAGCTCTCCTGGTCGGCCGCCGAGCCCTCGCCGCGCCGCTATAGCCTCGAGGAGATCACGCGGACGGCCCGGCTGCTGCGGCAGTCGGGCGCGACGCTGCACCTGGATCTCCCTCTCGTGACCGAGACCTCGCGCGACGTCCCGGCGGACCTGTCGCAGGTCGCGTTCGACGATCCGAAGCTGTCCCTCCGGCTCGGCCGGCTCCTCGACGCGCTGAAGCCGGCTCTCGACGACGTCCAGACGCTGTCCCTCGGCGAGTCCGCTGACACGTACTTCGCCGACCGGCCCGAGGAGCTGCGGGCGTTCCGCCGCCTGTTCGACGGCGCCGTGCAGTTTCTCGAAAAGAAGGCGCCGGGTCTTCTCGTCGGGGTCACGACGGCCGCGCCGGGAGAAAGCCCCGCTCCCGAGGTCGCCGCGGCCCTGCACGCCCGCAGCCCCCTTCTCCTCTACATGTACTCGCCCTTCGTCCAGGGCTCTCTTTTCCAGCAACGCGACCCCAACTCCCTGGAGAAGGACTGGAAGCTCCTCCTCCAGGGCGCGGGCGGACGGCCCATCGCCTTCCCCGACGTCAGCTACTCCTCGGCCGCCGAGAACGGCTCGAGCCCGGCGCGGCAGGCGGAGTTCGTCCGACGCTTTCGGAGCTTCCTGGCGAAGGCGGACGGCCGCGCGCTGCGGTTCGCCCGCTGGGTGGCCCTGCGCGATCTCCGCCCGATTCCCTGCCCCCGCTCGCCGAGGACACGCCGGTCCTCGAGCGCCGCCGCCGCGCGTTTCTGGCCCACTGCGGCCTTCAGGATCCGGACGGCACGCCCAAGCCGGCCTGGCGCGAGTGGGTGAGGATCTCCTCGGGTGTGAAAAAATGAGGAAAGAGGTGAAGTCATGGCGCGCACTCTGAAGCCCCTGGTCCTGTCGATCCTGGCAGCGTCGTGGCTGACGGCCTGCTCCTCGTCGAAGAACCCGGCCCCGGCGGTCCCCGTGGCGGGATCGGACGCCTCGGCGCTGGCCGGCCGCTGGGAGGGCGAGTACTCCAGCGAGGCCACCGGCCGCTCGGGCAGCATCGTTTTCGAGCTGAGGGGCGGCGACCGGGTCGCCCACGGCGACGTGCTCATGGTTCCCAAGGGCTCGGCGGCCCCGCCGGCAGGGGCCGATCCCCTGGCCACGATGCCCCAGGTTCTCAACATCAATTTCGTCAGCGCGTCGGGCGGCATCGTGACCGGGACCATGGACCCCTACGAGGACCCCGGGTGCGCCTGCGAGGTTCAGACGACGTTCGTGGGACGCGTCGCCGGCGACACGGTCGAGGGAACGTTCACCGACGACGCCCTCCGGGAACGCCCCGATCACGACGGGCCGGTGGAAGATCGCGCGCAAGAAGAAGTAGCAGCACTCGAGCCGCCATGAGCCCCGCCCCGATCACCCTCGATCGGTTCATCCTCGAGGAGCAGCAGGCCTCTCCCCGCGCGACCGGAGAGCTGTCGCTGCTCCTGATGCGCTTCGGCGTGGCCGGAAAGCGCATCGCCAGCGCGCTGGCCCGCGGCCGGCCTGACCGGCGCACTCGGCTCGGCGGGCTCCGGAAACGTCTTCGGGGAAGAGCAGAAGAAGCTGGACGTCCTGGCCAACGAGATCCTGATCGAGACGTTCGACTACGGCGGCCTCGTGACCGTGGCCGCCTCCGAGGAGATGGAGGAGCCGTTCGTGTACGGCGCCAATCCTCGAGCGCGGGAAATACGCCGTGGTCTTCGACCCGATGGACGGCTCCTCGAACATCGACGTCAACGGCACGCTCGGAACGATCTTCTCGATCCGCCCGCGCGTCGACGGGGGCTCTCGGACCTCCTGCGCTCCGGGCACGACCAGGCGGCGGCCGGCTACGTCCTGTTCGGACACAGCGTGCTCCTCGTGTACACGACGGGCGACGGCGTGCACCTGTTCTCCCTGGATACCTCGATCGGAGAGTTTCTGCTGGCCCGGCACTCCCTGCGGATGCCGGAGCGCGGAAGAGCCTACGCCGTCAACGAGGGCCGGTCCCACGGCTGGGCCCCCGGGGTTCGGGCCTTCGTGGACTCCCTCAAGGACCCGGAAAAGACGGAGGGCCGGCCGTACTCGACGCGCTACTCGGCGTCCCTGGTCGCCGACGTCCACCGGTTCCTTCTCGAGGGCGGCATCTACCTGTACCCCGCCGACGTCACGCCCGGCGGCAAGAGCTCCGGGAAGCTGCGGGTCCTCTACGAGTGCCATCCGCTGGCCTTCGTCGTCGAGCAGGCCGGCGGCCGCGCCTCGACGGGCACCCAGCGCGTCCTCGACGTCGTGCCGGCCTCTCTTCACGCGCGCATCCCGCTGGCGATCGGGAGCCGCGTCGAGGTGGAGCTCTTCGAGAAGTTCCAGCGCGAGACGACCTGAGGCCCCGGCCGTCCAGAGAAGCTCCCTGAGTTCCGCCGGCTCGCCCGGCGCGTAAATCCGGGGGAGGTTCAAGGGCAGCGTTGCGTCCTGGCACGCGAGCGGCTGCGCTCGGAACGCTTCTTACCCTGGCCGCGGCGGTTCTGCCGGCGGAGGAGCCCCCGAACGGAGGGATCTCCGAGCGTCACGGGGAAGCCGCCGCTACGGCGTGGAGTGGTCGAACGTCTATCGCGTGCTGCCGTGGCTGACGGTGGATGCGGACCTCTCGCTCTCGAAGGCCCGGTTCCGCGACGAGGATCCGGCGGGGCCATTCATTCCGGGAGCCATCCAGAACGTCGTCGCGGCCGGCGTGTCGGTCGACCGGCCGGGAGGTCTCTTCGGAAGCGTGCGCGTCCGGTACTGCGGCCCCCGTCCCCTGATCGAAGACGACAGCGTCCGTTCGGAGGCTTCCACCACGGTCAACGCGCTCCTCGGGTACGAGCTGCTGCGGGGGCTGCGCGCGCAGGTCGAGGTGTTCAACATCCTCGACGCGCAGGTGTCCGACATCGACTACGACTACGCCTCCCGCCTGTCGGGTGAGCCCGCGGGCGGCGTCGACGACGTGCATTTCCATCCGGGGCTGCCCCGGTCCGCGCGTGTCGCCGTGGTGTTCGGGTTCTAGGGCCGGGGAGGTCCGCCACCGGGCGGCAGAGACAGAACTCTCGTCTTCCATTCGAGCGACCCGGAGCCCACGCGCTGTGTCCAGGCGGCGAGGACGCCGTCGGACGTCGCAACGGCGAGCGGATGCGAGGCGCTCGCCGGAGGGGCCGAGATGACCTCGGGCTTCGACCAGCTTCTGCCACCATCGCAGGACGAGGACGCGAGCACGAAGTGGCGTTTGTCTCCGGCAAGGTACTGGTCCCAGACCGCCGCGAGACAGGCGCCGGTCGAGGCCAGGTCGAGGTGCTTCGCGCTGGCGTCGCCGATGCGGGCGGGCTTCGCCCAGGTTCGGCCTCGATCCTCGGACGCCAGCCGCCAGACACCCGCTTCGGAGTCCTTTCCCGTCCAGACGAGGGCGTGAAGCGTTTCGCGGCCGCCCTTCTCGGTGATCGCGAGAGCGCCGCCCACCTCGGGACAGCCGTCGAACGTCCAACCAAAGGTTCCCACAGTGCTCAATCGCTTCCAGGACGAGCCGTCTGTCGTGGTGGCGACCGCCATGTCCCTGGGGTCGAGGTCCCGATAGACCACGTCGGCCCGGCCGTCGCGCAGGAGCAGCCGGTTGACGCAGCACTCGCACGTCCGGGCGTCGACGTCGACGTTTTTTCCCCACGAAGCGCCGCCGTCAGTCGACACCGCCGAGCGGAGGCCCTGTGCCCCGTCGCGGCCGTCGAGCCACACGGCGTGGAATCGCTGCGGACCAACGGCCGCGACGTCGTGGAATCCGTGATCGCCCGTGCTGCCGTCGTCGGCGGGATTGGGGCCCTTCCTCCAGGTGCGCCCGCCGTCGGACGAGACGGCGCTCGCGAGCGGGCCGGTGCCCCACGGGCTCGAGCCCGGCTCCGTCCACATGACGACGATGCGGTCCCCCGAGGCGGCAATCTGGGGCTCGGCCCCGCGCCTCGGTGCGAAGACCTGGATTCTGCCCTTCAGGATGGGAGCAGACTTTCCCCACGTGCGGCCGCCGTCACCCGAACGCACGTGTCGCAGCTCGACCGTGTTCGTGTCCTTTTCCTGAACTGCCAGGAGGGCGTCGACCAGATCGCCCGAGGCGGAGAGGTCGAGGCCGAGGACGCCCGTGACCGTCCCGCCGTCCTTCTCGTGGGCCAACCCCGGGACCAGCGTGAGGACGCCCCCGAGCGCAATCGAGATCAGAGAGAGGACCACCCGTCTCATCGTGACCTCACATCGACCAACGGAGCCCGCCCATGATCGAGCGGCCGTTGGCGGGTTCGTAGAAACGGCCGTTGTCGCTGTCGACCTGAACAGCCGCCGAATAGATCGCGTTCCCGAGGTTGGAGAGCTCGACGAACAGGCCGAAACTCGGGCCGTCCCATCCGGTCTTGAGATTCCAGACGACGTAGCGGTCGTTGACCTCCGTGTTGGCGGAGTTGACGAAATAGGGCGAGGGGGACGCGTCGACCGCCGGAGCGATCCAGAATCCGTTCGGCCCGTCGTAGCGCAGCTGTGCACGAAGGAGGTGCCGCGGCGCGCCCGGCAGCTCGTTGTCGCCGTAGTCGGGATCATCGACGAAGCGAAAGTCCGAGTACGTATAGGCGACGCGCGCGGCCAACCGTCCCCGACCTGGAAGACCGCTCGAGACGACGCCCCCGAATGCCAGCTCTGCGCCGCGATGACGGCTGCGCGGCACATTGCGATACGTGGGGATCGTGAAGGGAGCGTTGGGAAACGGCTGCACGTTGAGGTTCACGATCTCGTTGCGAATCTCGAGGTCGAAAAGCGCCACATCCCAGGAGTACCTTTCCGTCAGCTTTCCGCGGCTTCCGATCTCGTACTGCCAGGTGTCTTGCGCCTCGAGAGGCAGGAGCCCGGGCGACCCGTAGCTCTTGAGCTCGAGGAGCAGAGGAGGCTCGTAGCTCCGGCTTGCGTTCGCGAAGATCTCGATGCCGGGGGCCGCCGTCCAGAGAAGCCCGACCTTCGGCGAGACGGCTTCGTAGGTTCGCTCGTCGGAACGATCGCCGTCGTCGAAGAAGCGATCCTCGTAGGATCGCGTCGCGCGCTCCGCACGGGCGCCGAGAATTGCCGTCAGCGTTGCCGAGACGTCGAGCTGGTTCTCGACGTAGAGCCCGAGGTTCCCGGCGGTCGTTCCGAAGGCGTCCGCGAGGGAGCCGCGCGAGCCCGCGTCATTGACGTAGTCGCGTTCCTCGGCGTTTCCGAAGAAAGGGACGAAGCCGACGAGGAGGCGGTTCGGGCGTGCGAAGAGCGTCGACTCGAGCTGATATCGGATCTCCGCCCCGTAGTTGCGGCTGTCCTGGTCGAGGATGAGGAAGATCGGGTGGTCCATGCTCCGATAGCTGGCAAAGGCCGCGACCGAAAGCTCTTGCCCTTCGGCCACGCGGTGTGTGACGCGAGCGCCTCCGCGGACGAAGTCGGAGAAGCGGCCCCAGTCGTTGGCGACGTTGTTGGGCTCTGCCTGGCGCGGGTTGGATTCGAATTCCTGGCGTGTGAGAGACCCCGGCAACTTTTCGGAGACGTGCGCCTGCATCAGGTCCAGGACGACGTCGGTGTCATCGGAAACAGGAAAGGTCAGGTTGGCCATCAGCCGTTCGCGCCCCTGCTTGCTGTGATCTCGATACCCGTCGCTGGTCAGTCCCGAAAGGCTTCCGTAGTATCCCGTCCGGCCCATCTGCCCCCCGGATGAGAGCTGCCCTTTGAAGTAACCGTACGACCCGCCGAGCGATCGGAACTGGAGCGGGGAAGCGTCTCCCGCGTCCTGCGTGACCAGGTTGACGGCGCCTCCCGACGTGTTGCCGCCGAAGCGAAGGGCGTTGGCGCCCTTCCAGACCTCCAGGCGACGGGCGGCCATCAGCTCGAGAGATTCGAAGTCGGAGAAGCCGTCCGCGTCCTGGTAGGGAATGCCGTTGACGAGGACATTGACGCCGCGAAGGTGAAAGTTGTTGCGCAGTCCCGAGCCGCGGATCGAGAACTGGCTCTCGTCGGCGCCGAAGCGGGGCTGGGCGAGGATACCGGGCGTCAGCGTGAAGACGTCTTTGAGGTTGTTCGCGGGAGTATCGAGGATCTCCGCGCGGTCGATGACGGCCGTGCCCCCGGGGACCGACGAGAGCCCGTCCGGCGCGGTTCCCAGAACGGAAATAGATTCACTGACCCGGGGCGGACCGAGCACGACATCGCGGGAAGAGGACTGTCCGGCCTGGATGGCCACGCTCACGTCCATACGCCCGAGAGGCGAGGTCGTGACCAGGGCGTACTCGCCCGCAGGCAGAGCATCGAAATCGAAGCGCCCGTCGGGGCCCGTCTTCGCAGTGCGCTCGACGGGACCGCGCAGGACGACCGAGATCGAGGCGAGCGGGGTACCGGTCGCGTCGGTCACGCGTCCGGAGAGAGATCCGAGTTCCTCGGTCCCGGGAAGAGCGAAACCGAAACTGCTCGGAATCAGCAGGAGCCAAAGCCCGCGCCGCAAAGTGCGCATGAATGACCTCCGTCGTCATGTCGGCGCATCTCCGGTGCGAGCCCGGAGCGGCCGATATCGTCGTCAGGCGACGGCGAAGCGAGGAGGCGGGGTCGGCGGAACCGCGTCGAAGAGGTTGCGGGCGTCGGCGTCGGACGACGCAAGGAGTCCGGCTCGTACCGGTGCGGCGAGCGCGACGGTCGAGAGCGGGCGGACGACCGGCGGCGTGGCGGAGGCCAGGAGCGAATCCGGCGCGGTGCACCGCGCGAAGCTCGCGTCCGAGTGCGCGCAGTCGCATCGGCCTTCCATCGCGCAGCAGACCATGGCGCCGTCCGCTCGCGAGAAGACAGCGAGCGGCAGCAGGGCCCCGACCGCCAGGTGAGCAGCGAGCAGAAAGAAACCCAGGCGATGGGTCACGTTTGGATCATACCAACCGACCGTCGCACGCACGGTCCGGTCTCACGAATCCCTAAGACTCCGTGGGAGCAGCCCTGCGACGGCCTCGGCGGCGCGGTGGCCCGACCACAGCGCGCCCTGGATCCAGCCGGGATAGGGCGAGGCATGCTCTCCCGCGAAGTGAATGCGGCCTTCCGGCCGGGCGATGACCGCCGGCAGCCCCGAGGAGAGCTGGCCGGGCCGATAGAGCGTGTAGGCGCCCCGCGCCCAGGGGTCGTCGTCCCAGCACTTCGAGACGCCGCCCTCGCAGTTGGCCGCGAGGCCGGGCTGCGCCGCTTCGATCGTGTCCAGCGTCCACCGGACCTGTTCGGCTTCGCTTCGCGCGCAGGTCGAGCGCGCGAGGTCCTCGTAGATGTACGCCTGCAGAATGCCGCGCTCGCCCGGTTGGTCCCAGGTCGGATTCCAGATCTCCATCGGGCGGTCGATCGTGGTGAAGCCGTTTTCGCCGCGGTCCTCCCAGAATCGGCGCCGCGTCTGGAGCTCCACCCGCGTGACCGACCCCGAGGAGAGCGTGTCGATCGCGGCGCGCTTGTCGGGCGGCCAGGCCGGCTCGACCGGAATCGACCGGAGCACCGTGAAAGGGATCGTGCAGATGATGGCGTCGCCGCGAACCGTCGCCCGGCCGGCCGCGCCTGACACGACGGCCTCCGCCCCCGAAGCGTCCTGACGGAGCGCGACGACGGGCGAGCCGTACCGGATGAGCCGGGAGAGCTTCGCGGCGAACGCCAGCGGCAGCCGGTCGTTGCCGCCCCGGATCTTGGAGAGCGTCTCGGTGTGGTGATGCGTCGCGTCCCGCAGGCTGTCGAGCGCGCTCGTCGCCTCGAACCCGAGGGACAGGTAGGCGATGGCCTCCGGCGACGCTCCGCTGGCCCGCAGGTATTCGCCCCAGGTGACCCGGTCGGTCTCCGCCAGCGCCGGCCCCGGCCAGCCGGAAGCCTCGAGGTCGCCGAGCCGGCGGAGCGGTCCCGCCACGTATTTCGCGTCCATGCCGGAAAAGCCCAGCCGCCGCTCCTCGGGCGTGAGCTCCAGGGGCACCGCCCTCATGTCGATCTCGTCGAGCTTCGTGTAGGGGAAACGCTTTCCGCGGAGGAAGAGCACCTGCTTGCCGCTCGTCGGGTAGAAGGGCTCGAGCTCGAGGCCGAAGAGGCGGACGTAGTGGAGCGTCAGGTTGTGCGTCTCGGGGATCCGGCCGGCGCCGGCCTCGGCATAGAGGCCGTCGGAGAAGGGCTCCCGCAGCGTCAACACGCGGCCGCCCGGGCGCCGCTGCGCCTCGAGCACGACCACGTCGTGCCCGGCTTCCTGAGAGCTGCCACGCGGCGGAGAGCCCGGCGAGCCCCGCGCCGAGGATCACGACCTTCCTTGCGGGCCCCCTGCGAGAGAGCGGCCGCGGGTCCAGCGCGAGCCCCGCCGCGGCGAAGGCGGAGAGCCGGAGAAAGTCGCGGCGGTCGAGACCGGTCATCGCGTGATTCAGAATCGGAGCGAGAGGCAGCTCAACCCGCCGTCCAGCTTCTGGAACTCCGACATGTCGAGCGCGAGCGGCCGGTGGCCGAGGTCGCGAAGCGTCTGCGCCAGGCGGGGATGTCCGTCGGCCACAAGAACGGACTCGTTGACGGGCACGAGGTTGGCCGCGTATGTCCTCCTCGGGAGCGACCGGAACGAGCTGCCAGCCGCGGAGAGCCGGATCGTCGGCGAGCGCGTCGATGACGACGAGGCGCCGCCCGTCGAGCCAGGCGATCCCGCTCTTCAAGTGGAGGATCCCGTCGACGGCGCGGATGTCGATGACCTCCGACGTCAGGCCGGCCCCCGCGAGGTAGTGGGCGAGCTGGCGGGCGCCCTCGGGGTTGGTGCGGCGGGAAATCCCGATGAAGACGTGATCGCCGGCCTCGCAGACGTCGCCGCCGTCCAGCGTGCCGGGTGCCGCGATACGCGCGAACCCGGAGAAGAAGGAGACAGCGCGTCCTCGATTCCGTCGACTTCGCCTTCGCGGCTCGGCGCGCCCGGGCGCGTCAGGATCGCGACACCCCCGGTCAGGATGGCCGTGTCCTCGACGAACGTCGAGTCGGGGAACCGGGGGTCCGGGGGCAGCCGCGTCAGAACGAGGCCGCACTGCTGGAGCGCCTCGCAATAGCGCTCGTGCTGCGCGAGAGCGGTCTCGTAGATCGGCGCCCCGAGATCGACGGTCGTCAGGCCCTGGACGAAGTTCGGCGCAGGCGGGCGGACGATGGCGCGGCGAAAGGCGCTAGACATTGAACTTGAAGAGCACGACGTCGCCGTCCTCGACGACGTAGTCCTTGCCCTCCTGCCGCACGAGACCCTTCTCCTTGGCCGTCGCCATGGACCCGGCGGCCGCGAGGTCCTCGTAGGACACGGTTTCCGCCTTGATGAAACCGCGCTCGAAGTCGGTGTGAATCACGCCGGCCGCCTGGGGCGCCGTGTCGCCGGCATGGATGGTCCAGGCGCGCGCTTCCTTTTCGCCGGCGGTCAGGTACGTGCGCAGACCGAGCAGGTGGTAGGCGGCGCGGATGAGCGAGGAGACTCCGGAGTCGGCCACGCCGAGGTGCGCCAGGTACTCCCGGGCCTCCTCCTCGGGAAGCTCCGCGAGCTCCGACTCGATCGCCGCGGACACGACGACGGCCTCGGTGCCGACGTGCGTCGCGGCGTATTCCTTCACGGCCGCCACGTGGGGGGACGAAGCCTCGGCCGTCGACAGCTCGGCCTCCGCCACGTTGCAGGCGAAGAGCATCGGCTTCATCGTCAGGAGAAAGAGCCTTCGCGCGATGGCCGTCTCCTCGGGCGAAAGCGGCAGCGTCAGAGCCCGCTTTCCGGCGTTCAGGTGCGCCGCGAGCTTGTCGGCCACGACGAGCGCCTCCTTCGCGTCCTTGTCGCCGCCCCGCGCTCCCTTTTCGAGCTTGTCCCGCGCCCGGGCGACCGTGTCCAGGTCGGCCAGCACCAGCTCCGTCTTGATCGGTCTCGATGTCGGCGACCGGGTCCAGAGCCCCGGACACGTGCACGATGTCCCGTCCTCGAAGCAGCGCACGACCTCGACGATCGCGTCGACCTCGCGGATGTGCTGCAGGAACTTGTTGCCGAGGCCCTCGCCCTGGGAGGCGCCCTTCACGAGCCCGGCGATGTCCACGAACTCGATCGTGGCGGGAACGATGCGCTCGGACTTCGCGATCCGGGCCAGGGGCTCCAGCCGCGTGTCGGGCACGGTGACGACGCCGACGTTGGGCTCGATGGTGCAGAAGGGATAGTTCGCCGCCTCGGCCTTTCGCGTGCGCGTGAGGGCGTTGAAGAGCGTCGACTTGCCGACGTTCGGCAGGCCCACGATTCCGGCGCGCAGCATAGGTGCGGAGTATAGGGGGAACCCGAGGGTCGGGTCCTCGGCTACAATTTGCGGCCGTTGAGCTCCTCGCCGCCCCGCACTCCCGGGTTTCTGCGCGCGGTCTCCCGGTGGGAGATCGTGGCGCTGTCCATCAACGACGTCATCGGGAGCGGCGTGTACCTCATCCTGCCCGTCGCCGCCGCGGCACTGCTCGGCCCGGCGAGCGTGTGGGCGATCCTCGCCGCGGGCTTCGCCGTTCTGCTCCTCGTGCTCTGCTTCGCCGAGGCGGGAAGCCTCTTCGACAAGCCGGGCGGCGCGATCGTCTACACGCGGGCGGCCTTCGGGGAGTTCGTCGGCTTCGAGGTCGGCTGGATGACCTGGATCGCCCGCATCGCGTCGGAGGCCAGCCTCTCGGTCTTCTTCGCGAGGGCCGTGGGATACCTCTGGGACGGCGCGAACCACGGCCTGGGCCAGGCGCGTGACGATCGTCGTGCCTCTCGTGACGCTGACCTGGATCAACGTGCGCGGCGTGAAGTCCGGAGCGCGGACCGCGGTCGTTCTGGCCTTCGGAAAGATCGTGCCGCTGCTCGTCCTCGTCGCGGTCGGCATCTTCGCGGTGGACTGGAGCCGCGTGTTCCCGGTGCCGCTGCCGCCCGAGCGGCAACTTCATGAAGGCCGCGCTGCTCGTTCTCTTCGCGTACGCGGGCTTCGAGAACACGGCCGCGCCGGCGGGGGAGTTCAAGAACCCGCAGCGCGACATCCCGTTTGCGCTCATCGTGATGATCACGATCGTGACGGGGATCTACACCCTCGTGCAGCTCGTCGCGATCGGCACGATCCCGAACCTCGGCGCAGTCGCCCACCCCGCTGGCCGACGCGGGCCGGCTTCTCCTGGGTCCCGCCGGCGGGCTGCTTCTGACCATCGGCGCCGTGCTCTCGGTTCTCGGAACCAACAACAACACGATCCTGGCCGGGCCGCGTTACCTCTACGCCCTGGCGGAAAGCGGCCGCCTCCCGCGCGCCCTGGCGAGGATCCATCCCCGCTACCGCACTCCCTATGTCGCCATCCTCACCCAGGCCGGGGTCGCGCTCGCGCTGATCGCCATCGACGCGTACCGTCACAGCGTTTCGCCGGGGGCCCTGGGCATCGCCGAAAACCTCGCGGTCCTCTCGGCGATCGCGCGCCTGGCGACGTACATCGGGACGTGCCTCGCGGTTCCGGTCCTGCGGCGCAAGATGCCGGCGACGCCGCGGACCATCCGGCTTCCCGGCGGCCCGATCATTCCGATCGCGGCCTTGATCATCTGCCTGTTGTTTCTGTCGGCGGCCGAGAAGAAGAATTTCATCGCCGCCGGCATCGCGCTCGCCGTGGGCGCGTTGATCTACGTTTCCCGAGGCCGCGCCGCGGCCCGCGCGCAGGCCGCGAAGGAGTGAGCGTGCGAAGGACCCTGCCGATCAGTCTGACTCTGGCGCTCGGCGCTTCCGCCTTCGCGATGGCCCAGGCCCCAACGCCGTCCCCGGCGCCTCCCGTGATCGTGCTCAAGGCGGCCCGGATGTTCGACGGCCGTTCGGACACGACCGTCACGAACGCCGTCGTCGTCGTCCAGGGCTCCCGGATCGTCGCCGTCGGATCGGGGATCCCGGCACCGGCGGGCGCGACGGTCGTCGACCTCGGCGATGCGACGCTCCTGCCGGGGTTCATCGACTGCCACACCCATTTGACGGGGGAGGCTGGGGAGAGCTGGCTCGCCGACTTCTTCGACGGCCTGCGCCGCCCGCCGACGGAGCAGGCGTTCTACGGCGCGGCTTCCGCGAAGAAGGTGCTCGAGGCGGGTTTCACGACCGTGCGCGACGTGGGCTCCGAGAAAGACATCGACGTGGGCCTGCGCAACGCGATCGCGGCCGGCCTCGTCCCCGGCCCCCGGATGCTCGTGGCCCGCTACGCCCTGGGCGCGACCGGCGGGCACTGCGACAACACCGGCTTCCCTCCGGGGACCTTCGGGACCGAGCCGGGAGTGGAGCGGGGCATCCTCCACGGGCCCGAGGAGGCCCGGCAGGCGGTGCGCCTCGACGTCAAGTACGGCGCCGACGTCATCAAGATGTGCGCCTCGGGGGAGTTCTCTCGCTGGGCGACGACGTGTCGTCCCCGCAGCTCACCGACGAGGAGCTCGCGGCCATCGTCGACGAGGCCCACAGGCTCGGCCGCCGGACCGCCGCCCATTCGCACGGCGACCTGGCCGCGCGCGCGGCCATCAAGGCCGGAATCGACTCGATCGAGCACGGATCGTTCCTGACCGACGAGACCCTGGCCCTCATGAAGACCCGAGGGACGTTTCTGGTCCCGACGTGTCTGGCGGGGCAGTGGACCGGCGGCAAGACGGAGAAATTTCCGCCCGCCATCGCCGTCAAGGCGAAGGCGGCCCTTCAGGCGCACGACGAGATGTTCCGCCGCGCGGTCAAGAGCGGCGTGAAGATCGCGTTCGGCACCGACTCGGCCGTTTCCCCCCACGGGATGAACGCGCAGGAGTTCGGCCTGATGGTTGCGCGGGGGATGACGCCCGCTGCCGCGCTCAAGTCGGCCGGCCCCGTGGCGGCCGAGCTCCTGGGTCTCTCGGCGGAGATCGGCACGCTGGAAAAAGGGAAGCAGGCGGACATCGTGGCGGTCGCGGGAGATCCGCTCGCCGACATCCGCGCGACCGAGCGCGTCGTCTTCGTCATGAAGGCGGGGCAGGTCTTCAAGCGCGCGATGTGATGACGGTCACAACGGTGTTTCGTTGACTTGAATCACGGCCCGCGCTACCGTCCTCTATCTTTCAAACATAAGGAGCTCTATGACGCGCCGGACCTCTGCGTGGGCCTCCGTGCCTCTCTGCGCCTTCGTCTCGTCGAGCCTCGCACTGGCTGCCACCGCGGCGAGCGCGAAGAAGCCCCTGTTCGTTCCGCAACGCGCCGCGGAGGTCGGCTCGACGCCGGCGCTGAGGTCGCTCCCGCCGGAGCTCCTGGCGCCGCCGACGGCCGAGGAGCCGCCGCTCGTCATCAACCGGGCCAACGAGAAACGCGTCAAGGACGTCCAGCCCGGGGCGGGGGCCGGGACCGGCTCCTTCTGGGACTCGACACTCAACTTGCAGCCTCTGCGGCCGGATGCGATGCCGACTCCGACTCTCACGTTCGCCGGCATGGGCGTCTCCGGGAGCGCTCCTCCCGACACCGTGATGGACGTTGGCCCCAACCACGTCGTCGAGATGGTCAACAACACGCGCATCCAGATTTTCGACAAGGCCGGAGTCTCGCTCTTCGGCCCCGTCTCCCTGCGCGCTCTCTTCGCCGGCCTTCCGGACACGAACCCCTGCCGCGCCGGGACCGATGATGGCGACCCCATCGTGTTGTACGACCCGCTGGCCGACCGCTGGCTCATGAGCCAGTTCGAGGTCAGCGCCTTCCCCAACCACCAGTGCATCGCGATCTCTCAGACGGGCGACCCGATGGGCGCCTACTTCGCCTACGACTTCGTCATGCCCGCTCCCCCCGACGTTCCGGAGACGAAGTTCCAGGACTACCCGCATTACGGCGTCTGGCCGGACGCCTACTACCTCACCACGAACCAGTTCAACCAGGCCCTCACGGCCTTCCGCGGCGCCGGCGTGTTCGCCTTCGACCGGCTCAAGATGCTGGCCGGCGACAGCACGGCCTCCTACGTATACGTGGACATCGAACCCCTCGACTCCTCCGCGGGCGGCATGCTGCCGTCGGATCTCGACGGATACCTTCCCCCCCGGCCGGCCTTTCGAACTTCCTCATGGAGTTCCGGGCCGACGAATTCGGCGACCCCGCGGATGCCATCCGCCTCTACGAGTTCGTGCCGGACTTCGTAAACCCCGCGTCCTCGATCCTCACCGTGCATCCGGACGTCCCCATGGCCGCCTTCGACGCGCGCCAGCCGGGCGGGCGGGCCGACATCGAGCAGATGGGCGGAGACAGCCTGGACTCGATTCCGGACCGGCTGATGTTTCGGCTCGCCTACCGCAACCTGGGCGCGGCCGCCGCGCCGGCCAATTCCTGGGTGGGCAACTTCGGCGTCAACGTCAGCGGCGTCAACCCGACCACCTCGGCGAACTATCAGACCGGCATCCGATGGTTCGAGCTGCACAGCGCCGCGGCGGGGGTGCCGACCCTGTTCGATGAGGGGACCCACAACCTGGCTCCGGGCAACGGAGCCACCGGCTTGAACAACTGGATGGGCTCGATCGCGCAGGACAACGACGGCAACCTGGCCCTGGGCTTCAGCCAGTCCGGCGCCCTGCAGCGGGCCGACATCAAGATCGCCGGGCGCACCGGCGCCGCGGCGGCGGGAACGCTCAACGAGGGCGAAAGCCTGTTCTTCGCGGCGGCCGGCGCCCAGACCGGCACGGCGAACCGCTGGGGCGACTACAGCTCGATGTCGGTCGATCCGGCCGACGACTGCACCTTCTGGTACGCGCAGGAGTACTACGCTTCGACCGGCTCCTTTCTCTGGAGCACGCGCATCGGCAGCTTCCTGTATCCCGGCTGCAGCCCGCCGCAGAAGGGAACGCTCTCGGGGACCATCACGCGATGCGTCAACGGGCTGCCCCTCGAGGGAGCGCGGATCACCGTCGAAGGCGGGTTCTTCCGAGCGACCGACGTCAACGGCGACTACTCCATGGACCTGCCGCCGGGGACCTACGACGTCTCGGTGACCTTCCCCGGTTTCAGCGTCGCCTCGACCCAGGTCACGATCACCGACGGGCAGACCACCGACCTCGACGGATGCCTGACCGGAGTTCCCGTGCTCCTCGGGGACGGCGCCTCCCTCGTCGCGGAGAGCTGCCAGCCTCCCAACGGTCGCATCGACCCGGGCGAGACGGTCACCGTCGACTTCTGCGTCCGGAACACGGGCGGCGCCGATCCGGCGAATTTGATCGGCGCTGTCCAGGAGACCGGGGGGGTGTCCGACCCGTCCGGCCCCCAAAGCTATGGAGTCGTCACCGCCGGCGGAGCGGCGGTCTGCCGGGAGTTCACGTTCACCGCGGATCAGAGCGTCGTGTGCGGAGACCCGATCACGGCCTCCCTCGAACTCTCCGACGGACCCGCGAGCCTCGGGACCCTGACGGCCTCCTTTTCTACCGGAACGCTCGTGCCGGGCTTTGCCGAGAACTTCGACGGCGTGACGGCCCCGGCTCTTCCGGCCGGCTGGACGGCGGCCAATGCCGCCGGCGGCGGGGCGCTGTGGGTTACGTCCACGACGTCGCCGGACACCGCGCCGAATTCGGCCTTCGTCGATGACCCCAGCATCATCAGCGACAAGCGTCTCGATTCGCCGGTCATCGCGATCGCGTCGGACTCCGCGCAGGTCTCTTTTCGAAACTTCTTCAACCTCGAGTCGACGTACGACGGAGGAGTCCTCGAGATCATGATCGGCGGCGGCGCGTTCCAGGATGTCGTCTCGGCCGGCGGGAGCTTCGTCTCCGGCGGCTACAACGCGACGATCGACCTGGACTATATGAGCCCGATCGCCGGGCGCCAGGCCTGGAGCGGCAACTCGGGCGGCTACGTGACAACGGTGGTCAACCTTCCGGAGGCCGCCCAGGGCCAGGACGTCGTGCTCCGCTGGCGCATGGCGTCGGACGAAAGTGTCTTCGGCGTCGGGTGGCGGATCGACACGATTCTCCTGTATGACGGCTACACCTGCTGCACGCCGGCTCCGTCCGGTCTTTCGGTCGACGTGACCCCGTCGGGCTCGTCGAACACCAACGGCGTGTGGGAGCCGGGCGAGACCGTCGTCGTCGAGCCGGCGTACTTCAACGCCGACAGCTCGGTCCTCTCCCTGTCGGGGACGGCGTCGAACCTGACGGGGCCGCCGGGCGCCACGTACGGCCTCGCCGACTCGGCGGCGGGCTACGGCTCGATCCCGGCTGGCGCGGAGTCGAGCTGCGCGGTTGGTCCCGACTGCTACGCGGTCCTGGTGAACGACCCGCCCCGTCCGGTCCAGCACTGGGACGCGGCGTTCGACGAGGCGCTCTCCACCGGCGCCCCCAAGACCTGGACGCTCCATCTCGGGGAGAGCTTCTCTGACGTCCTGGCCTCGAACATCTTCTACGGGTTCATCGAGACGATCTTCCACAACGGGGTCACGGGCGGGTGCGGCGGAACGGGGTACTGCCCGGTTGGCAACGTCACGCGTGCGCAGATGGCGGTCTTCCTGATCAAGGGCAGCCTCGGCTCCGGATACACGCCGCCGGCATGCACCGGCACGGTCTTCGGCGACGTGCCGTGCACGGAGGGACCTTCGATCCGTGGATTGAGGACCTGGCGGCTCGCGGGATCACGGGCGGTTGCGGCGGCGGCAACTACTGTCCGGCCGGCAACGTGACGCGGGCGCAGATGGCGGTCTTCCTGCTCAAGGCGAGCCAGAGCTTCGCTTACACGCCGCCGGCCTGCACCGGCACGGTTTTTGGCGACGTGCCCTGCACGGGAGGGATCTTCGATCCGTGGATCGAGGACCTGGGGGCTCGCGGGATCACAGGCGGTTGCGGCGGCGGCAACTTCTGCCCCGGCGACCCGAACACGCGCGGTCAGATGGCTGTCTTCCTGACGAAGGCCTTCGGGCTTCTGCTCTACGGCCCGTAGCCGAGGCCACCTCTCTCGAGTCACTTCCGGGGCCCCTCGCGCGAGGGGCCTTGTGATTTTTTCGGGTTAGAGTTGCCGGGCTCCCATGGCCGAAATCCCGCCGAAGAAGCCTCGCTCGCGCGCCCGTCGAGGTCTGCCGCGCCACTCCAAGATCCTCTTCGGTCTGCTCTTCGGGCTCGTCGCGGGCCTGACCGCTCACGCGATCGGCGGCGACGCGCCCTGGGTCGACTGGAGCGTGCGCAACGTCGCCTATCCGCTGGGCCAGCTCTTCCTGCGGATGATCTTCATGATCGTGGTGCCCCTCGTGTTCTCCTCCCTGGTCCTGGGCGTCCTGGAGCTCGGCGACGTCAAGAAGCTGGGGCGCATCGGGGCCAAGACGCTCGTCTACACCCTCTTTGCCAGCGGCATCTCCGTGGCCATCGGAGTCTTCCTCGTCAACTTCTTCAAGCCGGGCGTGGGCATCGATCCGTCCGTCCGGGCCAATCTGTCGGGGGCGTTCGCGTCCCAGTCGCAGCAGGCGATCGAGAACGCACAGAAGGCGATGCCCTGGACCGACACGCTGCTCTCGCTCATTCCCCGCAACCCCCTCGCGGCCGCGGTCAACGCGCTGCAGGGCGAGTTCCTCGCGCTCATGGTATTCGCGGTCTTCTTCGGCGTGGCGCTGGCCCAGATCCGCCGCGACAAGGAGACCCTCGTGGACGTGTTCGAGGGCATCCAGCGCGTCTCGATGAAGATCGTGGACTGGGCCATGGGCCTGGCCCCTTACGGCGTGGCCGCCTTGATGTACTCGCTGACCGCGAAATCCGGCTTCGCGGTGGTGCCGCGCCTCGGCGGCTACGTCGGCGTCGTAGTGGGCGGGCTCCTCTTCCAGCAGTTCGTGGTGTACTCGGCGATCCTCAAGTGGCTCGGCCGGGTGCCGCCGGTCGAGTGGTTCTTCCGGGTGCGCGAGGTGATGCTGACCGCTTTCTCGACGGCCTCCTCCAACGCCACGCTGCCGACGTCGCTCGCGACGGCGCAGTCCAAGCTCGGCATCGCTCCCCGGATCGGCAACTTCGTGCTGACCGTCGGGGCGACCGGAAACCAGAACGGCACGGCGCTCTTCGAGGGAGTCACGGTGCTCTTTCTGGCGCAGGTCTTCGGCATCGACCTCACGCTCGGACAGCAGGTGACGGTCGTTCTCATGTCGATTCTGGCCGGCGTCGGAACGGCGGGCGTGCCGGGCGGCTCCATCCCGTTGATCGTGATCGTGCTGCAGACCGTGGGGGTTCCGGCCGAGGGCATCGGAATCATTCTGGGCGTGGACCGGTTCCTCGACATGTGCCGCACGACGCTGAACGTCACGGGCGACCTCGTCTGCGCCACGGTCATCGCCCGCTCGGAGAAGGAGCTGCGGTTCCCTCCGGACAGGTCGGAGGCGATCGCGGCCGACGCATGAAGCGGCGCATCGTCGCCGCGGCGGCGATGCTGGCGGCCGCGGTCTCCGGAGCGGCGGATTGTCCTCCGGCCCGGCTCCGGATCGCGATCCCCAGCGCGAAGCCCCGGCAGGGCGCGATTTTTCCGGTCACCGTCAGGAGCGAAACGCCGATCGCCCGGGGGACGCTCACGGACGGACGCCTCGAGATCCCTCTCTCGGTCAGCGAGGACGGAAGGACTCTGCGAGCCCTGGTCGGCATCGACTTCGAAAGCGCGCCGGGTCCGAGGACGCTCAAGGTCGAAGCCGTCGGGGCATGCGGCAAGACGCACCGGGCGTCGAGCAGGGTGCAGGTCGTCTCGGGCCGGTTCCGGATCCAGAGCCTGCGGGTGGATCCCGCGTACGTCGAGCCTCCGGAGAGCGAGCGCGAGAGGATCCGGCTGGACCGCGAGAAGGTCGCTCGCGTCTGGGCGTCCGCCGACACGGAGCGACGCTGGCGCGGCCCCTTCGGCAAGCCTGTCCCCGCGTCCGCGCCCGGCGACTTCGGAGCGAAGCGCGTCTTCAACGGCGAGTCGCGCTCGCGGCACAACGGCGTGGACCTCGCGGCCCCCGAGGGCGCGGACGTGCTGGCGCCGGCGCCGGGCGTGGTCGCGCTGGCCGAAGAGCTCTACTTCTCCGGCGGGACCGTGATCCTGGATCATGGCAGCGGCCTCTTCACGACCTACTTTCACCTGTCCGCGATCGATCTCCCCCCGGGGAGCGAGGTCGCCGCGGGGCGGCGGATCGGCGCGGTCGGCGCGACCGGCCGCGCGACGGGCCCTCACCTCCACTGGGGCGCGCGCCTCCATGGGGCCCGGGTCAACCCGCTCGATCTTCTGAGGTTACCGGCGGCGCCAACAGCTGACTGACCAGTCGGTCAACGAACTGGCTCTTTCCTTCTCAAAACAAAGGGATTAGAGTCTTGCGTTCATGGCCAAGTCTGGGCGATTTCGGAATCGCGCTCTTGCCAAGAGCCACGTCGCCTTCGTCGTGAACGGCGAGGCCGTCGAGGCCGCCTTCGCGCCGCACAAGACGCTCCTGGAGGTCCTGCGCGAGGACCTGAACCTGACGGGCACCAAGCACGGATGCGAGCTCGGCGAGTGCGGCACCTGCGCGGTGCTCGTGGACGGCAAGCCTGTTCTCTCCTGCCTCGTCCTCGGCCTGGAGTGCGAAGGCCGCAACGTCGAGACCGTCGAGGGCATGGCGGGGCCGCGAGGACTTCACCCGCTCCAGAAAGCCTTCGCCGATCTCGGGGCCGCGCAGTGCGGGTACTGCACGCCGGGATTCCTGCTGACCGCAAAGGCGCTCCTCGAAGAGAACCCGAAGCCGACGCTGCCCCAGATCCGCGAGGCTCTCGCCGGGAACCTGTGCCGGTGCACGGGCTACATCAAGATCTTCGAGGCCGTCGAGCTCGCGGCCGCCTGGATGCGCGGCGAGGAGGCCGCTCCCCGGCACGAGTCGCTGTACGGCTTCGAGTTCGACGAGAGCGGGTTGCTGCCCGTCCTGAAGTCGTGAGCGGTCCGAAGCAGACCAGCGTCGTCGGCCGCCCCTTCACGCGGGTGGACGGACCCGCGAAGGTCACCGGGCAGACGAAATTCGCCGACGACGTGATGTTGCCGCGCATGCTCCATTGCAAGCTCCTCCGGTCCAGGATCGCGCACGCGCGGATCGTGTCGATCGACGTCTCGAAGGCGCTTGCGCGCTCCGGGCGTCGTGGCGGTCGCGACGGGCCGGGACCTGCCGATTCCCTTCGGGATCCTCCCGGTCTCGCAGGACGAGCACGCCCTGTGCACCGATCGGGTCCGCTTCGTCGGCGACCCCGTGGCCGCGATCGCGGCGGTGGACGAGGACGCGGCGTTCGACGCGCTGGACTTGATCGAGGTCCGGTACGAGCCTCTTCCTCCGGTCGGCACGATCGAGGAAGGCCTCGCGCCCGCCGACACGCCCATCCACGACTACGGGGACGCGGGCAACATCCACAAGCTCGTCGCGATGGAGTTCGGCGACACGGAGGAGGGGTTCGCCCGGGCCGACCGCGTCTACGAGGACCTGTTCTTCTACGAGGGAAACACGCACCTGCCGCTCGAGCAGCACGCCGCGGTGGCGGACTTCTCGGCCGACGGCAAGCTGACCCTCTGGTCCTCCACCCAGACGCCGCACTACGTGCACCGGGCTCTGGCGAAGGTGCTGGAGATGCCGCCCGCCAGGATCCGCGTCATCGCCACGCCCAACGGCGGCGGATTCGGCGGCAAGTCCGATCCGTTCAACCACGAGATCGTCGTCGCGCACCTCTCGCGCGCGACGGGACGTCCCGTGAAGATCTGCCTGACCCGCGAGGAGGTCTTCTACTGCCACCGCGGGCCGTCATCCGACGCTGATGAAGGTCCGCACGGGCGTGAGGCGGGACGGGGCGATCACGGCGATGCATTTCCAGACGCTCCTCGACGGCGGCGGCTACGGCTCCTACGGCGTGGCCTCGACGTACTACACGGGCGCGCTGCAGACGGTGACCTACCAGGTGCCGACCTACCGTTTCGACGGAGCGCGCGTCTTCACGAACAAGCCGCCCTGCGGCCCCAAGCGCGGCCACGGGACGCCGCAGCCGCGCTTCGCCATGGAGGTTCAGCTCGACCGGATCGCCTGCGACCTCGGCCTCGACCCGGCCGAGATCCGCCGCCGCCACCTCCAGCCGGCGAACTCGCTGACCGCCAACTTCCTGAGGGTCGGCTCGATCGGCCTGGGCGCGTGCATCGACAAGGTGGTCGCGGCGTCCGGCTGGAAGGAGCGCCGGGGCAAGCTTCCGCTCGGACGGGGCCTCGGCCTCGCCTGCTCGTCGTACCTCTGCGGCGCCGGGTTGCCGATCTACTGGAACACGATGCCGCAGTCGGGCGTGCAGCTCAAGCTCGACCGCAGCGGGGGAGTGACCGTGTTCTGCGGCTCGACCGAGATCGGGCAGGGCTCCGATTCGATCCTGGCGTCGATCGTCGGCGAGGTCCTCGGCATCGACCCGATCGACATCCGCATCGTGACCGGAGACACGGACCTGACACCCGTGGATCTCGGGTCCTACTCCTCGCGCGTCACGCTCATGACCGGCAACGCGGCCATCCAGGCGGCGGAGCGCGCGAAGGAGCCTGCTCGTCGCGGCGGCGGGCGAGAAGCTCGCGATTCCGGAATCGCGCGTGACGCTGCCGGGGGGCGCGTCTTCGACGCGGAGGACCCCGGACGGGGGATGACGTTCCCGGAAGCGGTCGTCCTGGCCGAGTCGAAGTTCGGGACGCTCGGGACCGTCGGGTCGTACTCGCCGCCACCGTCGGCGGGGCGTTACCGCGGCGCCGGCGTGGGTCCGTCGCCCGCGTACTCCTACTCGGCGGCCGTCGTCGAAGTCGACGTCGATCCGGAGACCGGCATCTACACGGTCCCCAGGATCTGGATCGCGCACGACGTCGGGCAAGTGCATCAACCCGGTCCTCGTCATGGGACAGGTCGAGGGCTCGGTCTACATGGGCCTGGGAGAGGCCATGATGGAGGAGATGGCGTACCGTACCGACGCCAACGCCAACGTCGTTCACAAGTTCCCGTCGATGCTCGAGTACAAGAGTCCGACGACCAAAGAGATGTCCGAGGTCTTCACCTTCCTCGTCGAGGACCCGGACGCGAACGGGCCGTTCGGCGCCAAGGAAGTCGGGCAGGGTCCTCTTCTCCCCATTCCTCCCGCCGTCGCCAACGCCGTCTACGACGCCGTGGGCGTGCGCGTGGACGAGATCCCGGTGACCCCAGAGAAGATCCTCCGGGCCCTGAAGGACAAGGCGCAGGGCAAGCCCGCGCGGTTCGGGCCGGCGCGTTTTCCGGAGGTCCCGTACCCGGCGCCGATCCACGTTCCGACCCCGGCCGAAGGCGGCGACGGCCGCGCGATCGACGCTCCGGTCACGGCCGCCGGAGGCGTGCGCTGAGCGCGACGAGGACGGCGGACGCCATGATGCGGCTTCCGCGATTCCGCTACTTCGCGCCGGCGAGCGTGAAGGAGGCTCTCCGGATCAAGGCCGGCGAGGGGCCCGACTCCGCCTTCGTGGCCGGCGGAACGGATCTCTATCCAAACATGAAGCGGCGGCAGCAGACACCGAAGGTCGTCATCGGCCTCTCTCGCGTCGCGGCGCTGCGGCGGCTCCGGATGGGCGAGGGCGGGGCCTCGATCGGGGCCGGCGTTCCGCTCTCCGAGATCGAGAGCCACCGGCGCCTGCGCCGCGCCTATCCGGGCCTCGCGCACGCGATCTCGGAGATCTCGACGCCGCCGCTGCGCAACATGGGCACGCTCGGCGGCAACGTGTTGCTCGACACGCGGTGCAACTACTACGACCAGAACTACGAGTGGCGCCAGGCGATCGACTTCTGCATGAAGAAAGACGGGACGATCTGCTGGGTGGCGCCCGGCTCCCCGAAGTGCCTTGCCGTGCAGTCGGCCGACTCGGTCCCGGTTCTCATCGCGCTGTCCGCGCGGGCCGTCCTGGCCTCGGCCGCCGGGGAGCGCGAGATCCCGCTCGAAGCCCTCTACGTCAACGACGGGATTCACTACCTGACCAAACGTCCCGAGGAGCTCCTGACGGAGATCCGCGTTCCCCGGCCGGACGGGTGGCGGGCTTCCTACCGCAAGCTCCGGCGCCGCGGAGCCTTCGACTTTCCGGTCCTCTCGGTCGGGGCCGCCGTCCGCCGCGAGGGAGAGGTCGTCGCCGAGGCCCGGATCGTCCTGGGAGCCGTGGCGTCCGCGCCCGTGCGGGCGGCCCGCGCCGAGCAGGTCCTGGTGGGCCGGCCTCTGGACGCGGATGCGATCGCCGAGGCGGCCGAGGCTTCCGCGGGCCCCTCCCGGCCCATGGACAACACCGATTTCTCATTTCTGTGGCGCAAGGAGATGACCCGGAAGTGGGTCGCCGCCGCGCTCCGCGAGCTCGGGGAACCCCGCGAGCCGGGAGCCTAAAGAGTCTTTCAAACCCCCTTGCCCGGCTCGAGACCCGTTGTTATACTGCGCGCCTTCCCGTTATCGCTCGTCTTCCAAGCACGTTTTCGCGCTGAAGTCCGACGAATCCCACGGGAGGTCGGGCACGCTGAGCGGCGCGGCGGGACCGGACGATGTGACGCCGGATAGGACTCTGTTTCGATGAAACTCTATGTCGGTAACCTTCCCTACAACACCACTGAGGACGACCTTCGGACGCTCTTCAGCAACTATGGATCGGTGACTTCGGTCGCCATCATCACGGATCGTGACACGGGCCGCTCGAAGGGCTTTGGCTTCGTCGAGTACGGCAACGACGACGAGGCGCGCAGCGCGATCTCGGCGCTCTCCGGCCAGGAGTACGGCGGCCGGGCGCTGACGGTCAACGAGGCGCGCCCCAAGACCCAGGGTGGCGGCGGCGGCGGTCGCAACCGCTACTGATTTCCTCTCCGGGATCGGACCAAGGGGGGCTGCGGCCCCCCTTTTCCTTTGGGCAGCCGGTCCCGATAGACTCTGAAACCGGATGAGCGACGTCCGTCTCGAGCGCTGGCAGCCGGGTGACGGCCCGTTGACGGAGCGGCGCATGATGAAGCTGATGGAGTTCGAGGGCTGCGACGTCCTCGTCTACACCTATCGCCCGGGGACGGTGTTCCCGGAGCACCAGCATGGACAGAACAAAGTCGACGGTGTGCTCGAAGGCGTCCTGCGCGTCACGGTCGCGGACGCCGTCTTCGACTTGAAACCGGGGGACCGTCTGTACATCCCGGCCGGCACCCGCCACGCGGCCGAGGTTCTGGGGGAGAAGACCGTCGTCTCGCTCGACGGCACGTTCTGGTAAGGAGGACACGCCGATGCCGCATTCCCGCTCCGAACGCGAAGCCCTGATCCGCCGGTACGAGGAGGGTCCCGCCCGACTGCGCGCGGCCTGGGAGAAGGTCCCGCCCGAGGCCCGGAAGTGGCGCCCGGGCGAGGGCAAATGGTCGGCCCATGAGGTCGTCTGCCACGCCGCCGACTCCGAGACCAACGCGGCGATGCGGATCCGTTTCCTGGCGGCCGAAAAGAGTCCCCGGATCGCCGGCTACGACCAGGCGAAGTGGGCGCAGATCTTCGACTACCACGCGGCGCCGGTCGAGCCGGCGATGGCGGCCGTCGAGGCCGTCCGGGCCAATACCGCCGCCCTCCTGAGGCGACTGCCCGAAACGGCCTGGGAGGCGGAGGGAACCCACACCGAATTCGGCGCTTACACGGGGGACGACTGGCTGACCATGTACGCCGAGCACCTCGAAAAGCACTCCCGTCAGATCGAGCGCAACCTCCAGGCCTGGAAGGCGCGACCTTCAGGGTCGTAGGTCGGCCCGGGTTTTGCTTGATCTGGTGAGATCAGGGAGCTCCGGGGGCGGGCGGGCTTCCCCCTATAATCCCGCATCCGGAGGAGGAGGAGCTGATGCGACGCATCCGAGTCTGGGGGCTGCTGGTCCTTCTTTTCTCGGGTCTCGCCCTCTCCGCGCGGGCCGCCACCATCACGCCGACGATCAAGGGAAACGAGCTGACCGGGCGCATCGAGCTTCCCGGCGGAGTGGCCGCGGACCTGACGATCACCTTCGAGCAGGCGGTCGGTCTGAACGCCGGCTCGCTGAGCATCACAGCGAATCTCATCAATCCGCTGGATGCTCACGCTCCTCGGACGGCTGCCCTCGGGCGCTTCGATTCCGGCGGGCTTCCCGGTGCCCTCTGGAGATCCAGCCGGCGCCCGGGAGCGCACTGACCTTTTCCGGGACCTACCGGCTCTCCCTCTACACGCACAATCTCAATCTCTCGGCGCCTCTGCGGCTCTTTCGCGGTCCGACGACGGGCCCCCTGGCCGACATGACCGGATTCCTCGAGGTCGGCAGCGTGCGGGCCGGCGGAACGGGGCCCGGCTACTCCCAGTTCCTCCTCGTCCTGGATCCCCGGCCGCTGGACCCCGTCATCGTCGCGAAGTTCGACTCTCTGCAGGCCCTTCTGACGGCGCATGCGGGCTCCATGCCCCCGGCCGTCGCGGCGGCGCTGCAGCAGCAACTCGCCAACGCGCGCTCGCTTTCCGACGCCGGCGACACGAGTGGTGCGATCACGGCCATCGCGGCCTTCGCCACCAGCGTGAAGGACCAGAGCGGGAGCGTGATTCCCGACGTCTGGCAGGCCAACAATCCGGGTCTGGCCAACGTCGCCGGGTTGCTGCGGGCGGCGGCGGACACCCTGAAATTCAGCCTCTCACTCAAGTCGAACGTCGGCTCCTGAGGGCGATAAAGAACACCGCGTGTCCGCCAGGTTGACGGTCTACCCGCCGCGGGCCCCCTCGCGGTACTTCCTCTTCCCCGAGGGCGAGAGCCGCGAAGTCGGGCGCGACCCGGGGAGCGATCTCGTTCTGGAGGATCCGCGCGTTTCCGCCAGGCACGCCCGCCTGCAGTGGCGGTCGAGCGGGTGGACGCTCGTCGACCTGAGGAGCAAGAACGGCACGTTCGTCAACGGCATGCCGGTCGAGGACTCGGCGATCTCCGACGAGGACTGGATCAGCTTCGGAGGGCTCCTCTCGCGATTCGATGTCCTTTCGGCCGAGCAGGTGCGCTCGCTCGAGGCGGACCGGCGCGTGCGGTGGGAGACGACCGCCGAGCTCTCCGGCAGGCTCGCGCAGGAACGCGATCCCCGCGGCCTGCTGCGGCGGCTGCTGGAATCCGTCCTCCAGGTGACGGCCGCGGAGCGAGGCTTCGTGCTCGTCCTCGACTCGGCCGGTGAGCTTCGCGCGGAAGTCGCCGCCGGGTTTCCGGCGGACCGTCCGCTCGCCGACAGCTTCCAGGGAAGCCTGACGGCGATCGCGCAGGCGCTGGCGACCGGCAAGCCGGTGGTCGCCGCCGACGCGCGCGGCGACGCGGTTCTCGGAAAACGGCCGAGCGTCGTCGAGCTCGGGATCCAGGCGCTGGCGTGCGTGCCGCTGCAGGTCGACGACCGGACGCTCGGCGTGATGTACGTCGACGGCCAGCGGCCCGGGGGCGGGTTCACCGAGCTCGACCTCGAGATCCTGAGCGCGCTGGCCGGACATGCGGCCCTCGTCATCGCCGGCTGCCACATCGAGCGTCGGATTCGGGAGCTTCTGGAGCAGCCGGCCGGCGGGTCCGACACCGGAGAGGCGATCTTTTTCGATCAGCTGGAGCGAAGCCTCGCCGGTCTCGGGCGCCCGGACCGGTTGGCGACGGACGCCGGGGGACGCGCCGTCCCGTCATGAGCGCGACCGGAGGGTGACGCTGTCGCCCGAGGGTCCCTCCGGCGCGGGTGATCGCCCCGGGCCGCCCGCCGCCTCCACCGACCCGACGCAGACGCACGTCGACATCACGCGGCGTCTCGCTCCGGGGACGCTGATCGCGGGCCGCTACCGGCTGGACCGGCTGGTGGGCCTCGGCGGGATGGGGGTGGTCTACCGGGCGCTCGACGAGGAGCTCGGCGTTCCGGTCGCCCTGAAGGTCCTGAGGCCCGACCTCGCGGCCGACCCATCCATCATCGAGCGCTTCCGCAGCGAGCTCGTTCTCGCCCGCCAGGTCACGCATCGCAGCGTCGTCCGGATCCACGACATCGGCGAGCACGAGGATCTCCGATTCCTGACGATGGACTTCGTCGACGGCCGTTCGCTGCGCGAGATTCTGGAGCGGGACGGCCCGCTTCCCCTCGAGCGCGCGCTCGAGATCGCGCGTCAGGTCGCGGAAGGGCTCGAACAGGCCCACGCCGCCGGGATCGTGCACCGGGACCTGAAACCGGCCAACATCCTCGTCGCCGCCGAGGACCGGACGTTCATCGCCGACTTCGGCGTGGCGCGATCTCTTGCGCGAGACGGGCGCACGCGGGCCGGGGCCGTGGTCGGGACGCCCGACTACCTGGCCCCCGAGCAGATCGCCGGAGAACCGGTGGACGGCCGCGCTGACATCTACGCGCTGGGAATCGTTCTCTTCGAGGCGCTCTCGGGCCAGCTCCCGTTCCACGGGGGCTCCCAGGCCGAGATGTTCGCGCAGCGCCTGTCGGGCCGGCCCCGCGACCTCGAGGATCTCGGTGTCGCGGCGCCAGTTTGGGTGCGCCGGGTCATCGGCCGGTGCCTCGAACGCAGCCCCGCCCGGCGGTACGGCGACGTCCGTGGTTTCCTGAGCGACCTCGAGCGCCGACGCCCGCGGGTCCGGATCTCGGGCCGCGCACGCCGCGCGGCGCTGGCCGTGCTCGCGGCCGCCGTCGCCGCCGGCGCCGCCTGGCTCGTGTGGGGCAACCGGGCCGCGGGTCCGTCCGGACCCGGCGCCGCAGCGACGGCCGCGTCCGCGCCGGCACACTCGCTGGCGGTGCTGCCCTTCGCCGACGACACGTCCGATCCCGCGCTGGCGTGGACCGGCCCCGGAGTGGCGGACATGCTGGCCTCCCGACTTTCCGAGAACGCCAGCCTGCGCGTCCTCGACCCGCTTCGGCTGCGGCGCAGCCTGGCGGACCTGCGGGTCGCCTCCGGCGAATACGACGAGCGGACCCTCACTCAGCTCGCCGGGCTCTGGGGAGTCGACCGCCTGGTCACGGGACGGGTTCGGCGCGCCGGGCAGAGGCTCCGGGTCGAAGCCCGTCTGTGGCGAAGCGACGCGTCGGGTCTGCGAGGCGACAACCCGCAGAGCCGCGAGAGCCCGTCGTCCGAGGGCCTGCTTCGCGGCCGTCGGGATCTCGGCGACGCGCTGCGGCTGGAGCTCGGCCAGCGCCGGCGGCCTCCCGAGAACGGCGCCGGCACGTCCTCCCTCGAAGCGGCCCGCGCGTTCGAGGAAGGACGCGCACGGCTGCTCGTCGGGGACGATGTCGCCGCGGTCGCGCCCCTCGAGCGCGCCGTCGCGGCCGACCCGGCTTACGGCGCCGCGCACGAGGCCCTCGCCGCCACGTACCAGGCTCTGGGGCGCCACGAGAAGGCGGTGGGCTCGGCGCGCACAGCCGTCGCGATCGCCCGCTCCGGGGACTCCCGCCTCGGGCTTCGCTCGCGCGCGCGGCTGGCGCTCCTGCAGGAGAAGCCGGAAGAAGCCGAGAGGCTGTACGCGGAGCTCGCGACCCGCTTCCCGCTCGACACGGAATCGCGTCTGGACCTGGCCGCCGCCCAGGCCGCGCAGGGACACCACGCGGATGCGGCGGAGACTCTGAAGAAGGCAGTGGAGCTCGACGCCAACGACCCGCGGGCCTGGTTTCTTCTCGGGCGAAGCGCCAACATCCTGGGCGACAGCGCGCGCGCCGCCAACGACTACCTGGTGCGGGC
Organism: uncultured Acidobacteriota bacterium; assembly: GCA_963829925.1. Taxonomy (GTDB): domain Bacteria; phylum Acidobacteriota; class Thermoanaerobaculia; order UBA5066; family Gp7-AA6; genus DAHUXD01. Next base: position 306,386 of record CAWHKQ010000010.1, on the reverse strand, counting down.
GCTGGCCCTGCAGACCCGGCTGGGGAACGAGAAGGGGAGGGCCGACGTCCTGAACGCGCTCGGGGCGGCGCACCAGCAGCTGGGCGACAACGCCCGGGCGTTGGAGAACTACACGGCGGCCGCCGAAGCGCGCCGCCGCCTGGGAGACGAGCGCGGGTACGCGACGACGCTGCGCAACCGCGCCCTCGTCTCGCAAGCTCTCGGCCGCGCGCGCGACGCCGAGACCGACCTCGTCCGCGGCCCGAGCCATCTTCGAGCGGCTCGGCAACCGGGCCGGCCTGTCGGATGTCCTGAACGACACCGGCTTCGTCCGCGAGGGTCGGGGCGACTACCGTTCGGCGCTCGAGGCTTACCAGCAGGCTCTCCGGATCCGGCGTGGCCTCGGAGACCAGCGGCTGCTGGCGCAGAGTTACGACAATGTCGGCTACATCTACTTCCTGCTCGGCGAGTACGACAACGCCCTGGTCTACTGGCGCCCGGCCCTCGATCTGCGCCGGAAGATCGGAGAGAAGGGAGGCGTCGTGCTCTCCCAACAGAATCTCGGCTTCCTCGAACTTGCGACCGGCAAGTGGGACGAGGCCACGAAATCGTTCGCCGATGCCCTCGAGAAGAGCCGGGAGATCCGTTTCCAGAATGCCGTCGCGATCTCACTCGGCAACCTCGGCGTCGTGCACCACTACCGCGGGAACTACGCTTCGGCCCTGGCCTCGTGGGAGGAAGCGCTCCAGGTCGCGCAGTCCGCGGATTTTCGTCCGGCCCTCGCCGAGTTTTCTCTCCGTCAGGCCGCGGCCCTGCTCGATCTCGGAGATCTCGATGCGGCCCGCTCGCGGCTGGACGCCGCCGAGAAGTGGATCCGCGAGAGCGAGAACCGCGAGCAGCAGTCGGACCTGGAATCGCTGCGGGGGCACGTGGCCCTGGACGGCGGCCACGTCGGCTCCGCCCGCAAGGCCTTTTCCCGGGCGGTCACGCTGGCCCGCCAGAGCCACAGCAAGGTCTCCCTGCTGAACGCTTCGATTGGCGCCGCGGATCCGCGTCTGCGCCCGGCCGCGGAGTCGGCGGCCGCGCTGCGCGAGTACCTGCGGGACGCCGAGGCGCTCGACCACGCGGCTCTGACGATCCGGGCCGCCGAGTCTCTGGCCCTCGCCGAGCTGGCGCGGGGCCGCCCGCGCGAGGCGGAACGGGCGGCCCGGCGCGCGCTGGATCGGGCGGAAGCCGCCGGCTTCCGCGCGGGACTCTACCGGCTCCACGCCGTGCTGGCGCGCGCCCTGGAGGCCGGCGGGCAGAGGAGCGCGGCCGAGGCCGCCTGGGAACAGGGCCGGGCCGAGCTCGCGCGGCTGCGGGAGGGGCTCGCCGCCCCGCAGCAGGTGGTGTTCGACCGCCTTCCGAAGGTGCGGGAGATCGCGTCGCGGGACGCGGCTGCGCGGGGCGGTGAGCGGCCATGAAGACTGCCGCCGGGCCGGCGAGACGGGCATGAGCGATCGCCTCCGCGAGATCGCCGAGCAGGTCGCCCGCATTACCGAGGAGAACGCGGCGCTGCTCGAGCGGCTGGCCGAGTCGGAGAGCCGCTTCCGGCGAATCTCCCGCGGGGTCCTGCAGCTTCAGGAAGAGGAGCGCACCCGCATCTCCCGGGATCTGCACGACGGGATCGGCCAGTCCCTGACGGCCCTGCGCATCCAGCTCGAGCTGCTCGAGCAACGTGTGGCCGAGCGCGATGGGGTGCTGTCGCCGGACGCGGCTTCCGCGCGCGAGCTCGCCGAGAGCTGCCTCGCCGAAGTCCGGCAACTGGCGCGGGTCCTGCGCCCGCCGATGCTCGACGACCTGGGCCTGGGCCCGACGCTGCGGTGGCTGGCGCGGACGCTCCAGGAGAAGACCGGCGTCTCGATCGAGCTCCGTCTCGAGGGCGAGGAGGGGCGCTCCGACCCGGCCGTCGAGACGATCGTCTACCGTCTCGTCCAGGAGGCCCTGACCAACGTCGTCAAGCACGCCGCGGCCGGTTTCGGCCGCGGTGACCGTCTCGAAGGAGACCGGCCGCATCCGGGTTCGCGTCGAGGACGCCGGCCGGGGCTTCGACGCCGCGCAGCTCCTGTCGTCGGCGGAGGACGCGGGGCTGGGAGTTCGCGGGATGCGAGACCGCGTCCACTTCTTCAACGGGCGCTTCACGGTCCGCTCGGCGCCGGGTTCCGGCACCGTCGTGGAGGCCGAGATTCCGCTGCCGGCGTCGGCGGACAGCGGAGGCGCGATGAAACGGATCCGGGTGCTCGTGGCCGACGACCACACGATCGTCCGGCAGGGTCTCGTCGGAATCCTGAAGGCCAGCGACGAGATGGAGGTCGTGGCCGAGGCGGCGGAGGGAAGCGAGGCGGTCGAGCAGGCGCTCAAGACGCGTCCCGACGTCGTCGTCCTGGACATCAGCATGCCGCGCATGAACGGCTCGAGGCGGCACGCCGCATCCACGAGGCGCTGCCCGCGACGCGCATCCTCGTGCTGACGATGCACGACGACGAGGAGTACGTCCTCCAGATGGTGCGCGCGGGGGCCTCGGGCTACCTCCTCAAGGAGGGAGCCGCCTCGGAGCTCCTGGCCGGGATCCGCGCGCTGAAGGCCGGAAAGGCGCTACTTCGGTCCCCACGCCACCCGCGCCCTCGCCGAGGCGTTCCAGCGGGACGCCGGCCGGCCGGAGACCCGTACGGCACGCTGACGGATCGGGAGCGGGAGGTCTTTCAGCTCGTCGTCGAGGGGAAGACCAACGCCCAGGTGGCCGACGTCCTCTGCATCAGCCCCAAGACCGTGGACAACCACCGGACCCGCCTGATGGAAAAGCTCGGCGTGCACTCGACGCGCGGAGCTCGTCCGCTACGCCGCCCGCCACAAGCTTCTCTAAGTCACTCTCCTCCCTGATTCCGAAATTGAGGCGCCTCCTCGCCCGCGAATTGAGGGATTCCCCTCATTGTCCGGTCTGCGCCGGGTTTCTAGCCTTGTCCCGATGCGCGTTGTTCACCGCGCTCGGGCAGCCATGAAGGCTGCCGCTGTTGCGAAGGAGGAGGAGACCATGTTCGCTATCCAAGGCTCGATGGGCCCGGACCCTCGGATCCGTGCTCGCGTTGCTCTCGTCTGGACGACACCGGCGGCGCTGATCGGAGTCCAGAAAATCCTGGACGTCCACCAGGCTCTTCCGGATTTCGACTCGCGCGCCGGCAGCCCGCTGCCGCCCTCGGCTCAGGCGCCAGTCGATCGTGCTGGGCCTCGGCGCCAAGCGACGTGGAACTCCTTCGGCACGCCGAGTCGCTCATCAAGTACGGCGGCTACCTCGCCACCGTCAGCGGGAGTCCGGTTACCGCTTCGCGAAGATTGGATTCGCGCGAACAAGGAGCTCTTCAAGTTGAGCGACGCGGGGGTGACCGCCCTCGAGCTCCTCAACGACTCGAAGATGAGCGGCTACAACGGGCACGCCGTCATCTTCCGCCAGAAGTTCGGACGCTCTCCCGCGGCGCAGGACGGCATGATCACCGTCGGCATCACCGGGGCAAGATCGTCCTACGTTTCCTCCTCGAGCGCCGGAGACCATGGCCGCCCCCGGGCCCGCCGACCCTGACGCCGGTGCTCGCCTGGATCGTGCGCCGCGATCGACGTCGGCCGGCGCGATCTCGCCCGACCAACCTCACTCGGCACGCGCGTCCGAGAACGGCTGGACGGTTTTCGACGTCGACGGCTTCGCCCAGCCGCAGCGCGCGCGTCTCGTGGCCTTCCCGACCCCGACCAACGGCGTGCGGCCGGCCTTCGAGACGATCGTGCTCGACGTCCAGGGCGGTGCTGCAACCGCCTACACCCACTTCGTCGACGCGCAGACGAGCCAGTCCTCTTCCGTCAGAACGCCGTGCAGCAGGCCGTCCAGGCGCCCGACGAGCAGGCTCTTCCAGGGCGCCTACCAGGAGGCGCCGGCGCCGACCGGCGTGCGGTCCGCTTCCACGGGCCGTACATCGTCCCGGTGGGGACGACCTCGATCGACGTCGTGGCCTCGGCAGCGGTCGTCAGCAACGACATCGTTCTGAAGCTGCATTCTCCCAGGGCAACGTCGTGGCGCAGCGCGGACACCGCGACCAGCCCGGAAGCCATTCACTACGACGGCGGTCGCGCCCGGCAATTACAACGTTCGAGGTCTGTCCCTTCGAGCGCCCCGACCGTCCCCCACCAGGCGCCCTACACCTATGCCGGGGTGATCGTTCATCACGATGCGACCTGGCGGCACCAGATGCCTCTATCCTCCGAAGTGGAAAGTCTTCCCGGCGAATCCGACGCCTGACCTACGCCGCCGACGACACGCTCCGCAAGACGTGGTGCTGGGTGCTCCCGCTCGGCGGGATCCCCGGTCCCCGGTTGCGAGCAAGTCCACCCGCAGAAGCCCGAGCTCATCAACCTGGCGGCGCGCTTCCCCTGGGACTTCAACATCTCCGCTCAATCTTCCGACCTTCACGACGATCGGCAACGCCGCCAACAGTCCGAGGCCTGGCTCAGCCCGCTGACGCCCGCCGAGCCGTACCGCCCGGTGTCGCCGCGACCGCGCGTACGTCTTCCCGTGGACCAACCAGTGGCAGACACAAGTGCTGCCGCACCGTCGTTCGCCGGCGCCGAGCGCAACGACATCGACGCGGCGATCGACGAACCTCTTCGTCATGCACAACCGCATGCACGACTGGTCGTACTTCCTCGGGCTTCACCGAGGAGAACTTCAACGCGCAGGAGAACAACTTCGGCAACCGGCGCCGGGACCGTACCCGCGGGCGAGAGGCGACCCCGAGATCGGCAACGCCCAGGCCGGCGCCATCACGGCGGCGCGCCGAGCTACCTGGGCCGCGACAACGCCAACCAGATCACGCTGAACGACGGCATCCCGCGGCATCACCAACCATGTACCTCTGGCAGCCGATCGCAGGCCGGCTTCTACGCGCCCTGCGTGGACGGCGACTACGACATGTCCGTCATCGGCCACGAGTACACGCACCTGATCTCCAACCGCATGGTCGGCGGCCCGGACTCGAACCTGACCGGCCACCAGGCCGGCGCGATGGGCGAGAGCTGGTCGGACCTCGACGGCGGTCGAGTACCTCAACGAGTACGGCTTCGTGCCGACGCAACGACGAGAACCCCTTCGCCGTCGGCGCCTACGTCACCGGTAACAAGCAGGCCGGCATCCGCAACTACAACATGAACACAACCCGCTGAACTACAGCGACGTCGGGTACGACGGCAACGGCACGGCCGGAGGTCGCACGCCGATGGCGAGATCTGGAACGCCACGCAACTTCGACATCCGCCAGGCGCTGGTCGCCAAGTACAACGCGCAGCTATCCCGGCGACCAACGCCGCGCTGCAGCGCGCTGTGCGCGGACGGCTCTCACGCCGTCGACCAGCCTGCCCGGGCAACCGCCGCTGGATCCAGATGGTCTTCGACGCGCTTCCTGCTCATGCCAGCCGGCGGTCAGCATGCTCGACGCCCGCGACGCCTACCTCGCCGCCGACATGATGCGGGCGGCGGGGACGCCGAACGGCGAGTAGCCCTCGAATCACAAGGAGATCTGGAAGGTCTTTCGCCAAGCGGGGATTCGGGCATTTCGCTTCCGTAGCGCCGGGAGCTGACGACCGATCCCCGTCCCCAACTTCGAGTCGCTTCCCTGCCCCGATCTCGAGGTCGAGAAGACCGTCAAGTTCCGCGTCTTCGCGGCCGACGAGGCCAACGCCCCGATCACCAACGCCGAAGATCTTCGTCGGAATTACGAGGCCCGGGCCACGCCGATCGCCGACACGATCCCGGGCGGCGCCGATCGGCGACACCGCCAAGTTCGTCACCGGCCTCTATCACTTCCTCGTGCAGGCGCCCGGTTACGGCCACCTGCGGTTTCACCGCGTTCTTCACCGCGAACCGCGGGTCCGCTCACCGTCGACGTCTTCATGTCGACCAACCGGGCGTCGCTCTCCAAGGGCGCCATCGCCACGGGGACCGGACACTGACCCATGACAACCTGATCGACGACACCGAGGAAACGCAACTGGGTCGGCGGCCCGCCGGCCACCGGGCTGCGAGGGGGTCATCGTGGACCTCGCAGGCGGGGTCCAGAACGTCAAGCGCGTCAACGTCAGCGCGATGCTCAACCCCGAGAGCGGCGGCAGGTTTACGGCGCTGCGCCAGTTCCAGATCCAGACCTGCAACGGGACCGTGTCTGCTGCCCGTCAACTTCACGACCATCTACACGAGTCCGGTGAACGCGTTTCCAGGCGTCGGTCCCCCGGCCGGCCGCGCCCGATCTGATCCTCCGGAGCTTCGACGTTCCCGACACCAACGCGACCCACGTGCGTCTCCGGGTGATGACCAACCAGTGCACGGCCGTCAGCACGGGCTTCCGCGGCGAGCAGGACGCCGATCCTTTGAACGCGACCGACTGCGTCACGGCCTCGACGTCCGACGACACCGTCCGGGTGGCCGAGCTCCAGGTTTTCGCATCCACTCCGCCTCTTCCGCCGCAGGATCCCGCGGTCGCCTTCGCCATGACGGCGCCGCCACGGCGCCGCACCGGCGCCAACGTCACCTCCACGATGACCTATACCAACGCCGGACCGGGCGGCGGCCTCCAACGCCAAGATCACCGACGTGCTGCCCGCGGGACTGACGTTCGTCTCGGCCTCCAATGGCGGTATTTACAACGCCGCGACCCGGACCGTGAACTGGAACCTCGGAACTGTCAACGTCGGCTTCACGGGCAACCTCAGCCTGATCGCCAAGGTCTCGGCGCCCGGGCTCCGTCCGTCGTCAATACAGCCGACGTTCACGGCCGATCTCACCGTCGGCCACACCCGCGGCGGCCGTAACAACCGTGCTTCCGTAAGCGACGAACGCCCGCGAGCTCCTCCTCCCGGGCGCGAATCGACGCCCCCGAAGCCTGCTCACGGGCTTCGGGGGTTTTTTTGTGGGCTCGTCGAGTCCGTCAGTCTCTCGTCAGCACGTCGCTCATCGCGTTGGCGACGACGCGGCGGGGCTTCTTCGGAAGTGTCAGCGTCGTCTCGACGGGGACGGTGTGGAGTCCTCGGAACGTCACCACGCCGAGACGATGGAAGACGCCCTTGTCGAACTCGAGATAGAGCGGCAGGAAGCCGAGGAACTCCTTCGGACACGTTCTCCTGGGTCACGGTCCCGGTCAGCTTGTACTGGTCCCCGCCCAGGCTCTCGACCCTGATCTTCGTGACGTATCGGGGAATCTCCATTCCCGCGACCCACTGGCGGAAGAACCAGTCCATCTTGCCGTCCTTCGCCAGGTCCATGACGGGGCTCATGTGCCGTTCGACGACGGTCTGGAAGTCGCGGGTCGAAGGGTTCCTGCCGGAGTACGAGGTCACGAAGTCCTTCATCATGGCGATGAAGCGCCCGTCCGGCGGGCGGTCCTTGGGCTCCCGCATGAGCATGCGGAGCATCTGGACGACCCAGCCCCCCTTGTCGTAGATCATGGCCTGCCCGGCCTCGAAGTTCCGCCAGGTCGCCAGCCGCCACCCTTCGGTGATCGGGCCCGCCTCGTTGTTGGCGACGAAGGCCGTGGCCGGTTTCTCCAGGATGTTCTTCCGGGCGTTCTCCCAGAAGTCCGCGCTCTTCGCCGGCCCGGCCGTGTGCTCCAGCACGAGCCCGGCGGTGAACTCGGCGAAGCCCTCCGAGAGCCACTGGTCCCGGTAGCTCTTCCATCCGACCAGGTGCCCCCACCACTGGTGCGCGAACTCGTGCGGGCCGATCATGTCGACGAAAGCCGCGGCGCTCTGCAGGCCCAGGCGGAACCGGTTGTAGGAGTCCAGAAACGACACGTACGGTAAGAAGATCAGCGACGGCCACGACTGCCCGAAGAACCACTGCGACTGCTGTGTGATGGCGACGTGTCCGAAGGGAAGAGGCCCGAAGTAGACCGAGCCGACGCGCGCGGTGTTGATGCCGTCCGCCATCGCCGAGTCCGCCAGCTTCTCCGGCCTCACTCCCGAGAGCTGGATCTCCCGGATGATGTCGGGCTCGCCGGGGTTCGTGAAGACCTGGATCCGGAGCCCGCTGTCTTCGTCGGACCTTTCGAGCTTCTTGAAGGTGCCGTAGTTGAAGCCCGCGACACGGATCGGTTTGTCGGCCTTCCATACGGCGATCCGGGTATCGCCCTCGACCCGATTCTCGACTTGCTCGCCCACCGAGACGATGTCGTTGCGTTTCGGGAGGCGGTACGTCAGCTCGTAGGTCGCGGAATCCTGGAAGACGCCGAGGTTGGGGTACCAGCTCTCCCGGGCCCCGACGACGAAGTTGCCGTCTCCGGCCGACCGGAGGACCTCCTCCCCGCCATACACGATGCGCAACCGGATCGTCTCGTCGCGCTCCAGGGCCTCGGGGAAGACCACCGCGGCATCGGAGTCCTCCTCCTCATCCTCCTGGATGACTCCGACCGGCGTCCAGGCCGTCTCCTCGTCCCGGGCGAAGGCTGCCTCACGGATTCGGAGCTTGCCGAGCAGGAAGAGCGGCAGGACGCGGACGCCGTCGGCGAGCGTCCTCAGGCGGATCGTCGTCTCGCCCCGGATATCGGCGTTTTTCCGGATGGTCGTGTCGATGGCGTAGTGCTCGGCGCGGGCGACCGCTCCGGCGGGCGGCGTGCCGATCCCGGCCTTGCGCCGCGCCAGGTACCAGCAACCGCCCTTGCGTTCGTGCAGGACGTAGAGCGCCGAGTCCGCGTCGCCCGGCATCGAGACGTCGGGGAGCCAGGGAAGCCCCGCCGGGTCGACGACCGCGATCGCCGGCGGAAGTTTCCTGCCGTTCACGAAGGCCAGGAAGACTCCGGATGCCGGTTCGTTCGACGCGAAGACGCCGGCCAGCATCAGGATCTGGAGATTGACCCTCAGGTCTTTGCGCTGGCGCTTGCGGATGTCGTCCCACACGGCCGCGGCGCGCCCGGGCGGCGCGCCCGTGTCGGCGACGCCGCCTCGCAGGATCTCGGCCTCCGTTCCGTCGGTGAAGAGAAGAACGAGGGACTCGAACCGGTCGGACACGACCTCGAGCCCCGCCTCGTCGCCGACCAGCGCCAGATGGCGTCGCTCCCCTTCGTTGGCGGGAGTCAGCTGCCACGAGCCGTCGCCGACGAAAACCGCTCCCGTCACGCGTCCCTCGACCGGCGTCAGAAACTGGAACGCCCCCTTCTCGAACCGGAAGCGGAAGGCGTCGCGCTCGAGCGTCAGGCCTTCGACCGCCACGGCGGGCCCCTCCGGGCGGGCGGCGCGGAGGGCGGTGTACGTCGGATCGGCTGCGGCGAGCGCGGCTCGCGCGGCCAGGAACCAGAAAACGGCGCTCAGGCACCGGCGCAGCCGCATGGCGCGCTCCTTCCGTTCAGCGAAGGACACTCCGACCGATCCGCTCGGCCTCGTCGAGCAGGAAGATCAGGTCCTCTTCGCGCGTGCGGAAGTTCGTGATCGAGACGCGCAGGGCGGTGCGGCCCTTGAGGACCGTCGGCGCCAGAAAGAACGACCCCTCGCCGACGAGGCGGTTGATGATCGTTCGGTTGACGCGGTCGAGCTCGGCGTCCGGCAGGTCGCGGTCCGCCGGCCGGTAGCGGAAGTTCGCGATCGACAGGACCGCGTCGGCCAGACGCTCGAAGTCGGGCCGGCGGTCCACCTCCGCCGCCAGGAACCGGGCGAGACGCACGTCGCTGGCGATCTGGTCGGCGTAGGCGCGGCGCCCGTGCGTCTTCAGTCCCATCCAGACCTTGAGGGCCTTGAAGCCGCGCGAGAGCTCCACGCCGCGTTCGGCGAACCAGGAGGGCCCCGGGAAGGGACTCTCCGGGTCCGCGGCCAGGTACTCGGGGAACTTGCGAAAGGCGGCCGCGAGCCTTCCGGGCTCCCGCACGAGCGTGGCGCCGGCTTCGTACGGGACGTAGAGCCACTTGTGCGGATCCGCCGCGATCGAATCGGCGCGCTCCATGCCCGCAAAGAGAGGATGGAGCTCCGGCACCATCGTGGCGAGCGCGCCGTAGGCGCCGTCGACGTGGAACCACAGCTTCTCGGCGGCGCAGAAGTCGGCGAGCTCGTCGAGCGGATCGATGGCACCCGTGTTGACGGTCCCCGCGTTGCCGACCACGATCGCCGGGAGATACCCGGCCTTGCGGTCCGCGGCGACGGCCGCCGCGAGCGACGCCGGCCGGCAGGCGGAAGTCCGCATCGCTCTCGAGCTTCCGGAGCTGGCGGGAGCCGATCCCGAGGAGGTCGACGGCTTTGTCCACGCAGGAGTGGACCTGATCCGAGGCATAGACGGTCAGGCGGGGCCGGTCCGGACCGGCCAGGCCGTCCTCCCGGACGTTCCCCGGCGTCATCGCCCGCCGCGCCGCGGCCAGCGCGGTGAAGTTCGCCATCGAGCCACCCGAGACCAGGATCCCCTCGGCGGAGGCGGGATAACCGAGCATGGTCGCGAGCCAGGCCACGACGCGGGTCTCCACGTGGTTGGCGGCGTGGTCGCCTCCCCAGCAGTTCGGGTTCATGCCCGCGGCCAGAAAATCCGCGAAGATGCCGACCGGGTCGGCCGTCGCGTTGATGAAGCCGAAGAAGCGCGGGTGCGAGTTGCCCATCGGGAACGGCATCACGTGCTCGCGCACGAACGCCAGGACCTCCTCGAAAGGCCGTCCTTCTTCGGGGAGAGGCTCGTCGAAGACCGGAGCGCGCGGGCCGATCTTTCCGAAGACCGGCCGTTCGAGCAGGCCCTCTCGATGCGAGGCGACGGCGTCCGCGGTCAGCTCGCCGAGACGCCGGAGCTCGCCGGGGAGGAGGTCGAATGTTGGCTTCGTCATGGAGCGAAGCGGAGCGTCGGCCTCGGAACTACTTGATCACCCCGCAGCCCAGTCTCCCTCCGGCGTCGCCCGACGGCTGCGTTTTCAGATCGTCGGCCTTCTCGTGAAACACGATCGCCTTGCCGACGGCGGAGTTGGGACCCGGCTTGACGGTCAGCATGTCGGATGTCATCTCCACGTGCCCTTTGCCGTCGGCGCCGATCGTGATGTTCCCGAAGTCTCCGTTGTGGTGCTTGGGGTCCTGGGGCCCGGCATGGGGATTCCCGGCGGGATTGAAATGGGCCCCGGCCGACGAGGCGTCCGGCGCCGAACAGTCGCCCTTCTCGTGGATGTGCAGCCCGTGGACTCCGGGCGTCGCGTTCTCGATCCAGACCTCGACCTTCGTTCCTCCGGAGGCCTGCTCCGTGAAGGCCGCCTTGCCGGTGACCTTGGAGCCGCTCCTGGACTCGATGACGGAGGTGGCTTTGGCTCCGTCCGACGCCGCGGGAGAGGCGCAGGACAGCCCGACGAGCGCGCCCACGGCGATTCCCACGACGGCGAAGAGATGGGGTTTTCTCATTTCTTGCTCCTCCCTTAAGGCGGACATAATACCGGTCCTTGAGCCCTATCATTCCCCCCGTGCCGCCGATCGCCGTCTCGCGGCCCCTGCTCTTCGGCCTGCTCGCCGCCGGGGCGATCGTCGCCGTGGCCGCCCCGCAGCCGACGTCGTCCTTCGCGGCGGGCTTCGCCGCGGGAGCGGGATCGGTGTTCGTCCTCTCCTTCGTTCGCAACCCGCGCGGCGATCGCGAGGACTCGGCCGGTCCGGGCGAGGGGGAACCGTGAAGGTGCTCGTCGTCGAGGACGAGCAGCGGATCGCACAGTTTCTTCGGAAGGGCCTGACCGAGAAGGGCTACGCCGTGGAAACGGTCGGCGACGCCGACAGCGGCCTGGAGAAGGCCGCGGCGATGACTCCGGACCTCATCATTCTCGACCTCCTGCTGCCCGGCTCCCGCGACGGCCTCGAGCTCTGCCGCGAGCTGCGGTCCCGGGGCTCGCGCGCCAAGATCCTGATGCTGACGGCCCGCGACACGGTCGAGAACAAGATCGAGGGTCTCGACGCCGGCGCGGACGACTACCTCGTCAAGCCCTTCTCTTTCCGCGAGCTCCTGGCCAGGATCCGGGCGCTCCTGCGGCGCACGGAGGTCGTGGAGGAGGGGCCGCTGGTCTTTTCGGACCTGACGTACGACCCGGAGTCCCGGGAGGTCGCCCGCGACGCCGAGACGGTGCGCCTGACGGCGCGGGAGGGGGCGCTCTTCGAGCTGCTTCTGCGCCGCCGGGGAAAGGTCGTGTCGCGCTCCGAGATCCAGGCCCGCATCTGGGAGGACTCGTTCGACCTGTCGACGAACATCATCGACGTGTTCATCAACTCGTTGCGCAAGAAGATCGACGGCGGCGAGCGCGAGAGGCTGATCCAGACCGTGCGCGGAGTCGGATACCGGCTCCGGGAGCCGGGCCCGGCGCTGGATGCCTGAGGCCCAAGCGCCGATGCCCCTCTGGAAGAAGCCTCCCGCCGCGCCGGTTCCCGAACGACCTTCGCCGCTCGCGGTGATCCGGCGGCGTTTCGAGGAGACCGAGAAGCACCCGCTCCTGCGCATTCCGGCCGAGGATCTTCCGGCCGAGGGCCGCGACGTCGTCGACAAGCTCAACGCGCGCCTCGACGCGCTCGCCTCCGCCGAGAAGCAGCAGAACCAGTTCATCGCCGACGTCTCGCACGAGCTGCGGACGCCCCTGACCGTGCTCCGCGGCTCGCTCGAGGTCGCCCTCGAGGAAGATCGGCCCGCCGAGGAATACCGCGAGGCCATCGGCAACGCCTTGCTGGAGATCCGACATCTGACCCGCATCTCGCAGAACCTCCTGTTCCTGACCAGGGGCGAGAGCGGTCGCGTCACGCTCTCGTTCGCGAATTTGGAGCTCGGCCGGTTCGCCGCCGAGACCGTGCGCGAGCTGGCCCCGCTGGCGGCGGACCGCGGGATCACGCTGACGGTCTCGGAACCGGGCGCTCCGGTCTACGTCTTCGCCGACGCGGGCCGGCTCCAGCAGGTCCTTCATAACCTGCTCGAGAATTCGATGCGGTACACCGAGACGGGCGGCAGGATCGAAGTGGGCGTCGCCGCGGCTCCGGGTGAGGCGTTGCTGTCGGTCTCGGACACCGGACTGGGGATCCCGGAGTCCGACCTGCCGTACGTGTTCGAGCGGTTCTTCCGGAGCAAGAGCTCGCGGCACGCGTATCCCGGGGGGTCGGGGCTCGGACTTTCGATCGTCCGCTGGATCGTCGAAGCGCACAAGGGGCGCGTCACCGTCGAGAGCGAGGTCGGGAAGGGCTCGACGTTCACGGTCCACCTGCCCGTGATCTGAGCCGGCGAGCACGGTCATACCGCCCGAATCGTCTCGTGCCCCGTCAGCTCTCATCCTGAGCGAAGCGAAGGATCCCAGACTCGATACGCGCTACTCGCGTACAAGTTCGGGATCCTTCGTCGCTCCGCTCCTCAGGATGACGGCGCGGCGCCGACCCTCCCGGTTGACGTTGCCTCCTCTATACTTCTCGCCCGCATGCGTCCCGTTTTCGTCCTCTCGGCCGCCCGCACGCCGATCGGCAGGTTCGGCGGCGCGTTCTCGGGCCTCACGGCCGCCGACCTCGGAGAAGCGGCGGCGAAGGCGGCGCTGGAGCGTTCGGGGCTGCCTCCGGCCGCCATCGGGGAAACGATTTTCGGCCACGCCCGCCAGGCCGGCGGCGGTCCCAACACGGCGCGCCAGGTCTCCCACCGCGCCGGCATTCCGGACTCGGTTCCGGCCTTCACGGTGAACAAGGCCTGCGCGTCGTCGCTCAAGGCGATCACCCTCGGCGCGCTGACGATCGCCGCCGGCGAGAACGAGCTCGTGCTCGCGGGGGGGACCGAGTGCATGTCGGCCACCCCTTATCTCCTTCCGCGGGCCCGATTCGGCTCGAAGATGGGCCATACCGAGGTGGTCGACGCGATGTACCGCGACGGCTTCCTCTGCCCGCTCTGCGGTCAGCTCATGGGCGAAACCGCCGAGACGCTGGCGCGCGAGTACGGCATCCTGCGGGCCGAGCAGGACGCCTACGCGGCCGAGTCCCAGCGGCGAGCCGGGGAGGCCATCCGCGCGGGGCGATTCGCGGGCGAGATCGCGCCGGTCTCCGTCCCCGGAAAGTCGGGGCCGGTCGAGATGGCGCAGGACGAGCACCCGAGGCCCGACACGACGGCCGAGTCGCTCGGCGAAACTGCCTCCGGTCTTCGATCCGGAGGGCACGGTCCACGCCGGCAATTCCTCCGGGATCACGGACGGCGCCGCGGCCGTCGTTCTCGCCACGGAAGAGGAAGTGCGGAAGTCCGGCGTCGAACCGCTCGGCCGCGTCGCGGCGTGGACGTCGGCGGGCGTCGATCCGGCGCGGATGGGCATCGGGCCGGTGCCGGCGATTCGCAAGCTCCTCGCCAGAGACGGGCCTCGCGCTCGCCGACGTCGATCTCCTGGAGCTCAACGAGGCGTTCGCGGCGCAGGTGATCGCGTGCGCCCGCGACCTGCCCCTCGATCTGGCCCGGGTCAACGTCAACGGCGGGGCGATCGCGCTCGGCCATCCGATCGGCGCCACCGGCGCCCGGATCGTTACGACCCTCCTGCACGAAATGAAGCGCCGCAACTCCCGCCGCGGCATCGCCACGCTGTGCGTGTCCGGAGGCATGGGGGTGGCCGTGCTGTTCGAGAGAGACTAGCCGGGTGCGCATCGCCCTCACGCTGGACCGGGACGCCGACGTTTCCGAGTCCAACGACTACCTGCGGGCGCTGGCCGCGGCGGGCGTGCCGCGGACCGCGATCGACGTCGTCACGCCGCTGGCGCCGCCGTCCCGGCCTTTCGACGCGCTCGTGCTCGGCGGCGGCATCGACGTCGATCCGGCGCGCTACGGCCGGGACGTGCTCGCCAACGGCAACGTGGAAGTCGACGCCGAGCGGGACGCGATCGACTTCGCGCTGCTGAGCGAGGCCCGTCGCGCCGGGGCACCGGTGCTCGGCATCTGCCGGGGGATGCAGGTCGTCAACGTGGCGCTGGGGGGGACCCTCGTGCAGGACATCCCGAGCGAGCGGCCCTCCGACGTCGTGCACCAGCGGACCCGGGACGAGAAGACGCGCCGCGACCACGCCGTGGCGGTCGCTCCCGGCTCGCGCCTGGCGCGGATCGCGGGAGCCGCGGAGATCGCGGTCAACAGCCGGCACCACCAGGCGATCGAGAAACTGGCGCCGGGTCTGGCGGTCTCCGGCACGGCCCCGGACGGCGTGCCCGAGGCGGTCGAGTCGGCCGGGGGGGCCTGGCTTCTGGCCGTGCAGTGGCATCCGGAGAATCTCGAAGGGGATGCCGTCTCGGAGCGGATCTTCGACGACTTCGTCCAGGCGGCGCGCGACCAGGCGGGGGCGCGCCGACCCTGACGGAATTTCGGCGGAGTCGCGGCGTTGTGGTCGCGGATCGGATGTCGATATAAAGAAGGAGTGCTTCCGATGAGAATGCGTTTGGGAATCCTGGCCCTGGCGGCCGCGTCCGCGCTGGCGGCGCCGCTGTCCGCGCAGTCCGGAATCCGAGTCGAGAAGCTCGCCGACGGCGTCTGGGCGGCGGCACCCGAAAAGGGCGCCAACGTGGGTTGGTTCCTGCTCGGAGACGGCGTCGTGGCGGTGGACGCGGGGACCGACGCGGCCACGGGGCAGGCGATTCTCAAGCAGATCGCCGAGACCACCGGGAACAAGCCCGTGCGGGCCGTCGTCCTGACCCACTCGCACGCGGACCACAGTGGCGGGGCGCGGGCCTTCGTCGCGGCGGGCGCCCGGGTCATCTGCCAGGAGAACGTCGCCAGCCAGATCCTGGCGTTCGTCACCCAGGCTGCCACGGATCCCGCGCGATCCCACTGGCCGGCAAGGCCAACGTGCGCCCCGTCGTCGAATCGATCTCGGAGCGCGCGATTCTCGTGGACGGCATCCACAACGCCCAGATCTACTTTCTGGGGGCGGCCCACACGAAGGGGGACCTCGCGGTCTACCTCTCGTCCGACAAGATCCTCTTCGCCGGCGACCTCGCGTTGAACAGCCTGCTGCCGTTCCTGCAGTCGCCGGACGTGGATCCGGCCGGGTGGGAGCGCGCGCTCCAGGCGCTCTCGCGCGTGTCGATCGAGAAGCTCGTCCCGGGGCACGGTCCGATCGGCCCGAACTCCGGCCTCGCGGACTCGTACGCCTACGTCCGGCGCGTCAACGAGCTCGCGAAGAAGATCCTGGAGAGCGGCCAGAACGACGAGTCGATCGAGATCCTGGTGCGGGCTCCGGAGAACCGCATCGAGAACGTGCCCGTGACGGAGGCCCACATCGCCAACGTCAAGGCCGCCGTCCGAACGCTGCGGGAGAAGGCGAACCGCAAGCCGACCCCGGCTCCGACGTCCGCGCCGACTCCCGCCTCGACTCCCGCGCCCAGTGAGCGCATCGCGGCCGGAGGACCCCGGCGACCCGCGACCTCCTTCGCCAAAGGGAATCCGTCTCGAGCGCTCGCACGACCAGGCGCGCGCGGACCTGCGGATCGAGATCCCGCCCGTCAACGTTCTCGACACGCTCTCGCTCGCCGAGCTCGCCCGGCAGGTCGTCGAGGCGCGGCCGACCCGCCTCCTCGTTCTGACGGGACTCCCGCGCGCCTTCTCGGCGGGAGTCTCGCTCGCGGATCACGTCCCGGAGCCCTCACGCATCGACGCGATGCTGACGGCGATGCGCGACGCCCTCGCGGCGCTGCTGGAAACGCCGGCGGTCACGCTGGCCGCGGTGTCGGGCGCCTGCCTGGGCGGGGGAGCGGAGCTCGTGTCCGCCTGCGACCTGGTGCTGGTCTCCGAGGACGCGCGAGTCGGTTTTCCCGAGATCCGGCACGCCTGTTTTCCGCCGGGCGCCTGCGCGCTCCTGCCGGGGCGCATCGGCGAAGCGCGCGCGGCGGAGTGGATTCTCTCGGGCGCGCGTCGCTCGGGCCGCGAAGCCGCGGACGCCGGATTCGCCGCGCGGGCCGTTCCGGCCGGGCGGCTCGAGGACGAGACCGAACGGCTGGCGGAGCGGATCTCTCGGCCGCGCCCGACGCGCTCGGAGCGGCGCGCGACCTCGTGCGCCGCGGCCGGCGCGAGGCGCTCGAGCGGGACCTTCCGGCGGCCGAAGCGGCCTACCGCAGGCTCGCGGGCAGCGAGGACCTCGCGCGCGCGGTCCGGGATTTCGAAGCGCGCGCGCCGCCGCTGATAGCATCCGCGCCGAATGGCGATTCTGTTCGTGAACGGCCGCTTCGTCCCCGAGTCGGAAGCGGGCATCTCGCCGCTCGACCGGGGGTTCCTGTTCGCCGACGCGATCTACGAGGTCGTCCGCTACGACCGGGGCAGGCCCTACCGGCTGGCCGAGCACCTCTCCCGGATGCGCGAAGGTCTGAACGCCATCCGGATCTCCGGCGACTCCCGACTTCTTTCCTGCCGTCGGCGAACGGCTGCTCGCCGAGAACGGCCTGGCGGACAAGGACGCGCTGCGTCTATGCGCAGGTCTCCCGCGGGGCCGGTCCGCGCTACCACGCCTTCCCGCCGCCGGGCACGACGCCCACGGTCTTCGCGTTCGCGAGGGAGACGGATCCGCCCCCGCCCCCCGAGGGCGGGAAGGCGATCCTCCTGACCGACGAGCGATGGGGCCACTGCGACATCAAGAGCGTGATGCTGCTGCCCAACGTCCTGGCCGCGCAGAAGGCGCGCGAGGCCGGCGCCTTCGACGCCATCCTCGTCCGCGACGGATTCGCGCTCGAGGGGACGAAGGCCAACCTGTTCCTGACCGCGAAGGGCGTCCTGCGCACCGCCCCGAACGGACCGCGGATCCTGCCGGGTGTCACCCGCGCCGCCGTGATCGAGGCCGCGCGCCGGCTGGGGCTCGAGGTCGAGGAACGGGCGTTCACCGTCGAGGAGATGTACGCGGCGCAGGAGGTCTTCTTCGCCTCGACGACTCTCTGGACCTACCCCGTCGTGTCGGTCGAAGGGCGGCCGATCGGCAGCGGAAGACCCGGCCCGGTCGTCAAGATGCTCCGGGACGCTCTCTACGAAGAGTTCCGGGCCCCGGCGCCGGCCGCCTCCCGCGGGTAGCGGGCCTCGATCGTCGACGAGATCCCTCCTCGCGACGAGAACGTCCCGGTGATCGTCATGCGCTTGGGACGGCACGCGGCGACGCAGTCCTCGAGAATCCGGTTGACGGCGTTCTCGTAGAAGATGCCGACGTTCCGGTAGGCGACGATGTAGAGCTTGAGGGACTTCAGCTCCAGGCAGAGGCGGTCCGGCACGTAGCGGATCGTCAGGTGACCGAAGTCCGGCAGCTCCGTTTTCGGGCAGATCGCGTTGTACTCCGGAATCTCCACGGTGATCTCGTAGTCGGGATACTGGTTCGGCCAGGTCTCGATCGGCGGCATCTTCGCGTCGATCCCCGACCGGGCGTGCGCGTCGGTGTAGTCGGACATGCGGCCCGAATCCTATCCGAGCCTGCTACCATGCGCCCCGACATGGAGTGGCTCAAACAACTCTTCCACGACCTGACCGACGTCGAGACTCTCGTCCGCGTCGGAGGACTCACCGCGATGACGCTCATCGTCTTCGCCGAGACCGGCCTGCTCGTCGGGTTCTTCCTGCCGGGCGACTCGCTCCTCGTGACGGCCGGCGTCTTCGCGGGCACGGGGCAGCTGAACATCGTCCACCTGAACCTCGTGCTCATCGCCGCGGCCATCCTCGGCGACACCGTCGGCTACTGGTTCGGGCGCACGGGCGGGGCCCGCGCTCTTCAAGCGCCCGAAGTCGCTCCTGTTCAACCCCGCTCACCTCCGGCGCGCGCACGACTTCTACGAGAAGCATGGCGGAAAGACGATCGTCATCGCCCGCTTCATGCCGATCGTCCGCACCTTCGCGCCGATCGTGGCCGGCATGGGCCAGATGGAGTACCGGCGCTTCCTGGCGTTCAACGTCTTCGGCGGGATCTTCTGGGTCGTCTCGATGACGCTGACTGGGCTACTTCCTCGGGCAGATCCCGGGCGTCAAGGAGCACATCGAGATCGTGATCATCATCGTGATCTTCCTGTCGATCCTGCCCGGCATCATCGCGGCGGGGATGGAGTGGCGAAAGAAGCGCCGGGCGGCGAGTCGGCCTAGGCAACAGTCGACAGGCCGTCTGACGGCTCAGGCCGGCCGCAGCGCGAGCGCAGGCGCGGCGCCGACGGCGAAGCCCGCCGCCAGGCCCGCGAGCCCGGCGGCGCCGGCGATCCAGCAGCCGACCGCCCCCGCCAGCAGCGCGACCAGGGCAGCGCCGACCCCCAGTAGGCCCGCGGGTGGTCCGATCCGGACGCGCCGGCGGGCCCCGAGGACGAGCCCGGCCGACCACGCCACCCGCCGCGCAGAACCAGGGAAGCAGCTCGCAGAGCGCCGGGCGACCCGAGGCCTCCACGCGATCGGAAAGAGGAACGGCGCGAGACCCGCGACCAGGCCGGCGCGCGCCCCGCGCCCCCAGTCCTGCCCCCGGTGGAGCAACGCGACGACGAGCGCGGCGAGCGCGACCGAGCAGACGACGGACTCGAGCGGCCGCGCGCACTGGAGAAAGGCGAGAGAGGCCACGGGAGGGATCGCGACCGCGCGAGGAGCGCGCGCGACCACCTCCCGCGCTCGTAGGCGCGCCGGGCGCTCGGGCTCAGGACGGGCTCCAGCGCTGCGATCCATGCCGTCTTCATTCTCGCGGCCACGCGGCCCGCGCGCGCCCGACGGCGCGCTGAACGCCGCTTCCGAAAAGTCGCCGGCGGCACGTCCGGCCGATCCTCGCGCATGTATGTCGCGCAGCGTTTCCGCATCTCTCGGGTCGAGCACGTCGAGCGCCGCTGTCCACGGCCCGATCCCGCTCGCGCTCGATGGCCGCCTCCTCGGGCGTCGGGTCGCTCGCCCGGCCGCGCCGCCACGCCGTCGTCGATCGTGTCCTCGCGCCGCCTTCGAAACCGCGTCTTCACGGTGCGGATCTCCCAGGCCGCGATGCCCAGGATCCACGCCAGGGCGTCGCGAGTTCGAGTCGAACTCGCTGGCCCGGGCGAAGACGCGGAGCAGCGCTTCCTGCGCGGCGTCCTCGGCCTCGGCCGGCCGGAGGTGCCGGCCCGACGAAGCCGCGCACGAGCGGCCAGACGCGCTCATAGACGGCGTCGAACGCATCGCGGTTGCCGTCGGCGAGCTCCGCCAGCTGCGCCTGCAGCCATTCGCGCTCACCCGGCTCCATCTCTCCGAGCCTAACAGCCGGCTTCCGCCTCCTCGAAGCGTATAGGCGCGTGCGGCCCCGGACGTGACAGGTCCCGAGCCGCGGGGTCACGCCCCGGCCCGCTCGTGCCTAGCAGAGTCGAGGAGGAACCATGACCACGCCGATTCTGCGCCCGCCCTGCCTCGTCACTGCTCCTGACGGCTGCGCCCCGCGCCTCGTGTCCCGCCGAGTCCTGTCCGCCGGCAGTCCTGCGCGGCCGGGAGCACCGCCTCGACCAAACGTCTCGATGTCCCGACCGCGCACTACGCGCGTCTCGCGCGGCCTCGATGCGCGTCCCCGGGAAGGCTCCGCCGGCCTCGACCGGAGGCTCTTCGACCTCGGCGCGATGAGCCCGGGCTATTTCAAGATCCTCGGCCGCGCTCCGGCGTACCTCGACGTGCCGCACACGGCGCTTCCCCTGGCGGAGTTCCCGGCCAACAGCTCGGCGCAGACGCGGGCCGAGCTCGACTTCCTGCTCGAGCTGCAGGCCAAGTCCCGCACCCCCGAGAACGTGGCGCGGAGCCAGGCGCTCGCCGGCGTCTTCTATCGCGTCAGCACGCAACCGGGCGACGAGGACTTCCCGCGGATGCGCCGCAACCTCTTCTTCATGGGCAGCGAGCTCGGGGACTGGTTCGGGCCGGACGCGCTCCCGAAGACCGCCGACCTGATGGCCCGCGTGCAGGCCGACGCCACGTACTACATCTGGGCCCACAAGTACCGGTTCGACCGCGCGCGGCCGTACGAGCTCGAGCCCCGGATCGCGAAGCTGGAGACGCCCAACTTTCCCGCGTACCCGAGCGCGCACTCGGCCAACTCCTGGGTCGCGGCCTTCGTCTTCCAGGAGCTTCTCCCCGAGCATCGCGACGCCTTTTCGCGAGGACCGCCGCCGAGATGGCCTTTTCCCGCGAGATCCTCGGCGTCCACTTCCCGAGCGATTCGGAATCGGGCCGCGTCCTCGCGCGCCAGATCGTGGACCGGATGCTCCGGGTCGCCCGAGTTCCGGCAAGGATCTCGAGGAGGCGCGCGACGAAATCGCCGCCGCGAAGCAGGACGCGGAAGGCAGCGGCGTCCCGCAGCGGCGACGACGGGAACCCGGAAGGACGAGTGTTTCTAGGCCGAGCCCGGGGCTCAGGGCGCGACAGGCGAGGTCGGAGCGAGACGGGAGCGCCTCGCGGCGCCTCCCCGGATCTCGCCGAAGAGGTCGGCGAGGTCCGCCTCGTGGGCGCGGTCGTGGTCGGTCATCATGCGCGGGATGTCGTCGAGGGTGACGCGCCCGACACCCTCCTGGGCGCCGCAGCGTTTCCAGTCGGAGCCGGACAGCCCGCGCAGCGCTTCGAGGTTCTGCGGCGGGCGCGCGCGAAGGCGGCGATCCCGCGCTCGACGTCGCGCTCCTGGTAGGCGCGCTCGCGGGCCATGCGGTCGCCGTCGAAGTTCAGCAGCGCGGGGCACTCCTCGGCCAGGATCCTGCGGATCCGGACAGCCGTAGCCCTCCCGCTCGAGGTCGGCGAGATGCCACACGTTCTCGACGAAGGAAAACCCGCCCGGCGCCGGGCGCCGCCGGCCGTCGGCGGGCGAAAGCCCCGCCGCCGCGCGGAGCGAGCAGCGCCGGGGTGGATTCCAGGGTGAGCAGAAGTGCTTCGAGCTCGCGGCGGTTCATTTTCCTTCCTCGCTTACCCAATACGCGGCTGGCCTCCGAAAAGTTTCGGCTTAGACTCGCCCAATGCCGATCCCATCGATCCGCAACTTCTTCCTCTCGAGGGTTTCCGCGCCGGCAGCCGAGGGGCGCGCCCGACCCCGTCGCCATCGCGGCCTGCGCCCTGCTGCTCGAGATCGCCAACTGCCGACGAGTCCTTCTGCGGATTCCGAGCGGCAGCGCATCCAGCGCGCCGTCCGGGAAGACCTCGGCGTCGCCGCCGAGGACGTGGACGAGGTGGTGCGCCTGGCCGACGAGGAGCGGCGCGAGAGCGTGGACCTGTACCAGTTCACGCGCCTGGTGGCCGAGAACTTCTCGCGCGAAGCAGCGGCTGAAGCTCATCGAGGTCATCTGGGGCCTCGTCTACTCGGACGGCGCGCTCACCGCCGTCGAGAACCAGCTCGCCCGCAGGATCGCCGAGCTCCTGGGTTCCAGCACCCCGAGGTCCAGGCCGTGCGGGAGCGCGTGAAGAAAGGCTCCTAGAAGGGGAGCGGGGTCATTTGGCCCAGGCGGGCAGCACCCGTTTCGAAACCGGAACGCGCTCCAGGGTCTGCGGCGTTTCGGCCAGGACGTAGGCCGCGACCGCCACGGCCGCCGTGGAGCGGTCGAGGATGCGCGGGTCGATCCGGTCGAACGTGTCGTTGGCCGTGTGGTGATAGTCGAAGTACGTCGTGGCGTCGAGCGCCATGCCCAGTTGCGGGACGCCCGAGGGAATCAACGGAATCAGGTCGGCCCCGCCGTCGTCGGCGGGAGTCAGCGTGTCGGCGGCGATCGGCGAGAGAAGCGCGGCGACGGACTTCGAGCAGGCCTTCCGCCGCGGGCCCCGCGAGCCACCCGAAGCCGAGGGGCGGGCCCTGCCCGAGGTCCGACTCCAACGCGACGACGTGGCGGTCGAGCTCGGCGGCGTGAGCCGCGGCATAGGCCTTGCCCCCCGCCAGGCCGTTCTCCTCGTTGGCGAACAGGACCACGCGTACGGTCCGGCGCGGGCGCGTCGGGAGCGCGCCGATCTGCCGGGCGGCCTCGATGACGATTCCGCAGCCGGCGGCGTCGTCGAGCGCCCCGGTACCGAGGTCCCACGAGTCCAGATGCGCGCCGAGCAGCACGATCTCCCCGGGCGCCTCGCGGCCCGGGATCTCCCCGATCACGTTGGGCGATTCCGCGTCGGGCAGAGTGCGGCAGGTGAGCGTGAAACGCACCCGCACCGGCCCGCGCCGCGACAGGCGCGTCAGCAGGGCGGCGTCGGCCGACGAGAGCGCGGCGGCGGGAATCGGGGTGACGTCCTTCTCGTAGCGCATCCCGCCGGTGTGGGGGAGGCGGCCGTCGTCGGTGCCGATCGAGCGCATGAGGAACCCGATCGCGCCGACTTTCGACGCCGCGGACGGTCCGGTGGAGCGCACGTTTCCGGCCGTGCCGTAGCCCGAGCCGTCGGATGTGCGCGCCGTCGGCCGGTCGAGGAAGGCGATTCTCCCTCGGACCGCGTCGGCCTTCGCCGACGAGCTCTTCGAGAGACTCGACCCGGACGAGCTCGCCCTCGAGGCCGCCGTCCGGCGTGGCGATGCTCCCTCCGAGGGCCGTCAACGCGAGCATCTGCGGAGCCGGCGCGGTCACCTCGCCCGTCTCGATGCCCCGCTGCCAGACTTTCACGACGGCTTTCTCGGCGCGCACGTTGGCGAAATCCCTGCGCCTTCAGGATCGCGAGCCCGACCGCGACGCCCGCCCGATCGCCGGCCGATCCCGGCAGCCTCGGACCGGCCAGATCCGTGATGTCCCGCACCCAGTCGGCGGCTCGCGAGCCGGCCAGAATCCGGTCGCGCAGCTGAGTCGCCGTCCTGCGAACCGTCCGGGTCCAGCGGGACCGGGGCCACGGGGGCCTTCGCCAAGGCCAGCAGTCCGAGCGCGCAGATCGAGAGTCCCAGCAGTCTCTTCACGTGTTTTCCCCCGTCGGCAGAGCCGGAATCGTATCAGGGCGTTCCCGGCGCAGTCCGACCAGCGCCGTCTGCACTAAAATCGCCCTCCCATGTCCACCCGCTCGTCCGACGTCGACATCTCCGAGGAGCTCGCCGCCGAGTTCGGCGCCAACGCCAGCTACGTCGCGGACCTTCTGACACGGTACCGCACCAACCCCGAGTCGGTGGACGACGAGTGGCGGCGCTATTTCCGGGAGCGGTTCGGCGAGCCGGAGCCGCGCCGCCCGAAGCCCGGACCGCGCCGCGCGCCCCGAACGGCGGCGCCGGCGCGCCGCGGCTCCGGCTCCCGCCATCGAGGGCGAGCGCGTGCCGATCCGCGGCGTCGGCGCCCGGATCGCCGAGAACATGGAGGCGAGCCTTGCGGTTCCGACGGCGACCACGCAGCGCGACATCGCCGATCAAGCTCCTCGATGAGAATCGCCGCCTCATCAACGAGTCCCGGGCGGCGACCGAGCAGTCCAAGGTCTCGTTCACCCACCTGACCTCCTGGGCGGTCATCCAGGCGCTGAAGGTCCGTGCCGAGCCTGAACGACGCCTACGACGCGTCCGGCGGCGAGCCCGCCCGGGTCCGGCGCGAGGAGGTCCGCTTCGGCATCGCCGTGGACGTCGAGAAACCCGACGGCTCGCGCACGCTCCTCGTGCCGAACGTGAAGGGCGTCGAGAAGATGCGTTTCGCGCGAGTTTCTCGCCGCCGCCGACGACGTCGTCGCCCGCGCCCGGGCCGGAAAGCTCAAGCTGTCCGACTTCGAGGGCACGACGATCTCCCTGACGAACCCCGGGACCCTCGGCACGACGGCCTCGGTGCCCCGATTGATGCCCGGACAGGGCGCCATCATCGCGACCGGCGCGATCGACTATCCCGCCGAATTCCGGGCGATGGCCCCGGCGACCCTCTCGCGCCTCGCCATCTCGCAAGGTCGCGACGTTCAGCTCAACCTACGACCACCGGATCATCCAGGGCGCCGAGTCGGGCGCCTTCCTCGCGCGGGTCGAAGAGCTCCTGCTCGGCGGGGACGGCTTCTACGAGGGCATCTTCGCCGACCTCGCCATCCACTTCCGCCCCCTGAAGTGGGAGGCCGACCGAAACCCACTCGCCCCCGACGGGCACGGGGAGGACATCGCCAAGCAGGCCCGCGTCATCGAGCTGACCAACGCGTATCGCGTGCGCGGGCACCTGATCGCCGACATCGACCCGCTGCGGACGCGCCCGATCGTGCACCACCCGGAGCTGGAGCTGGAGACCTACGGCCTGACGATCTGGGACCTCGACCGCGAGTTCTGGTCGGGCGGGTTGAAGGGCGGCGACCGCATGCCGCTGCGCGAGATCATCGCCGTGCTGCGCCGCGTCTACTGCGGCAAGGTGGGCATCGAGTACCGCCACATCTCCAGCCCCGACGAGAAGAACTGGATCCGCCAGGGGGTCGCCGCGGCCGCGTCGGCCACGCCGCTTGCCGGTTGAGCTGCGCAAGAAGCATTCTCGCCAAGCTCATCGCCGCCGAGGAGTTCGAGCGCTTCCTCGGGACGAAGTTTCTCGGCCAGCGGCGGTACTCCGTCGAGGGCTGCGACACGGCCATCCCGCTGCTCGACCGTCTCGTCGAGGGCTCGGCGGCCCGAGGGCTCGAGGAGGTCGTCATCGGGATGTCCCACCGCGGGACGGCTGAACATCCTGGCCAACGTCGTCGGCAACTCCGCCGAGCGCATCTTCTCGGGCTTCGAGGGGGTCGTGCACCCGGACTTCCCGGCCGACGAAGGCGACGTCAAGTACCACCAGGGCGCGCGAACCGTCCGGAAGTCCGAGGCCGGCCGCGGAGATCGCCGTGCAGGTGGAGTCCAACCCGTCGCACCTCGAGGCGGTGGATCCCGTGGTCGAAGGCGTCGTGCGCGCCAAGCAGGTCCGCGCCTCGGGCCGGGGGCCCGCGGGCTGGGCCCGCCGGCTCGCCGTGCTGCTCCATGGCGACGCGGCGTTCGCCGGGCAGGGGATGGTGGCCGAGGTCCTGAACCTGTCACAGCTGCCGGGTTACCGGACGGGCGGGACGATCCACGTCGTGGTCAACAACCAGATCGGGTTCACGACGCCGCCGTCGCAGGGACGCTCCTCCGTCTATTCGACCGACGTCGCCAAGATCATCCAGGTGCCGATCTTCCACGTCAACGCGCGACGACCCGGAGGCCGCGTACCGCGTGCTCGAGATCGCGCTCGACTACCGCCAGGAGTTCCACAAGGACGTCGTCATCGACCTGATCGGGTTCCGCAGGCACGGGCACAACGAAGGCGACGAGCCGACCTACACGCAGCCGGTCATGTACCGCGCGATCGAGGCCCACCCCGGCGTGCGCACGCTCTACGCCCGGCGGCTGGTCCGCGAAGGCGTCGTGACCGAGGACGAGGTCCGCGAGATGGAGGCCCGGCAGCTCGCCGAGTACGAGCGGGCCCTCGCGGCCGCCAAGGAAGCCGCGCGCCGGCCGCGCGCCGAGACCGACTCCGGCTCCCGCTGCGGGCGGCCCGGTGGTGTGAGATGGAGACGGGCGTCGCGCGCGAGACGCTGTCGACGATCGGGCGCGTGCTGACGACGGTGCCCGCGGGATTCCGCCTCAACCCCAAGATGGTCCAGCAGCTCGCGCGCCGCGCGAAGATGGCCGAGGGCGCGCTGCCCCTCGACTTCGGCACCGCCGAGGCGCTGGCTTTCGGGTCCCTCCTGATCGAGGGCACGCCCATCCGCGTCAGCGGCCAGGACTCCAGCCGCGGCACGTTCTCGCAGCGCCATGCCGTCTTTCACGACACGGCGACGGGGGAGACCTGGACGCCGCTCTCGACGCTGGATCCCAAGCAGGCGCCCTTCGAGGCCTGTCGACAGCCCGCTTTCCGAGTTCGCCGTCCTCGGGTTCGACTACGGCTACAGCGTCGAGTGGAGCGAAGCCCTGGTCCTGTGGGAGGCGCAGTTCGGCGACTTCGCCAACGGCGCGCAGGTCATCGTCGACCAGTTCATCGCCTCGGCCGAGGACAAGTGGCGGCAGTCCTCCCGGCTCGGGATGCTCCTGCCGCACGGCTCCGAGGGACAGGGGCCGGAGCACTCGAGCGCGCGGGTCGAGCGCTACCTCCAGCTCTGCGCCGAGGGGAACATGCAGGTCTGTCAACGCGACGACGCCCGCCCAGTACTTCCACCTGCTGCGCCGCCAGATGCGGCAGCCGCCAGGCCAAGCCGCTGGTCCTCTTCACCCCCAAGAGCCTGTTGCGCCTGCCGGCGGCGTCCTCCCCGCTGGAGGCGCTGGCGTCGGGAGGATTCCGCGTCTGTCCTGGACGATCCCGAGGTCGGCGACCGCGCCCTCGTCGAGAGCATTCTCTTCTGCAGCGGCAAGGTCTACTACGACCTGCGCGCCGAGAAGGAGAAGCGCGGCGACTTCCGGACCGCGATCGTCCGCCTCGAGCAGCTCTACCCGTTCCCGGACGAGCGGTTGAGGACGGTTCGCGGCGGCTATCCGAACGCGCGGCGCTTCGTCTGGGTCCAGGAAGAGCCGAAGAACATGGGCGCCTGGAGCTTCGTCGCCGAGCGCAGGCGGAGTTCCTGCCGGAGGGCAGCGAGCTCGCCTACGTCGGCCGGCCCGCCGCACCCTCGCCCGCCACCGGCAACGCCGCCGTCCACAAGCGCGAGCTCGAGCAGTTCGTCGCCGAGGCCCTGGCCTAGGAGATCGCCTCCGCGAGTTCGGGAAGTGCGATCTCAGCCCGACTTCCACGAAGCGGCGGTCTCCCTCACGAACTCCGAGTACGTGCGTGGCTCGTGGCCCAGAATCGTTCGGGTCTCCTGAAGCTGTGCGGGAGTCGCCTCGAGCCCCTTCTTCTGGAACATGTCGTACATGAGGGCGTAGTCGTAGACGGCCCACGCCGGCATCGCGGCGCGGGACGCCTTCGCCCAGCCGACCAGGTCGTCGCCGCCGTAGGAGATCTGTTTCCCGAGCGCCTTCGAGTACTCCGCGGCGCAGTCCTCGCCGGTCAGCGCGTCCGGTCCGACGAGGGCGTAGGTCTTTCCTTCATGTCCGCCCTCGGTCAACGCGCGGACGGCGGCCTCGGCGATGTCCCGCGTGTCGACGCGCGAGAGCCCGACGCTCCCGAGCGGCTGGGGGTAGACGCCGTACTGGAGGATCACGTCCTTGAACCAGAGGTCGTTCTGGTAGAAGTTGTTCGGGCGCAGGTTCGTGTGGGGCAGGCCGATTTCGGCGAGAGCGTGCTCGATCGCGATCTTCGTGGCGAAGTGGGGCACTGCCGGTCCCTTCTCCACGTCGTGGATCGAGAGATAGACGACCCGTTTCGCTCCGGAGCGCCGGGCCTCGTTGACCGCCGCCAGGCCTTCCTGCAGCTCCGACGGCGTGGTCGCGTTCAGCAGGAACAGATGGTCGTAGTCCGCGAAGATCCCCGCGTAAGTGTCCGGGTCCGCCAGATCGCCGATGACCGCGGCGGCTCCGGGAGGCAGCGCCTTCGCCTTCTCGGGGCTGCGTGTCAGGACGCGAACCGACTCGCCCTTCTTCACGAGCCCTTCCACGACGAGATGCCCCACGGTGCCCGACCCGCCCAGAACGAGGTGTCTCACGAGTCCTCCGTCATTGATGTGCCGAGCAGATCGGCACGCATGCCGCGTCTGCCCGGCGGGTGGCCCGCGGGGAGATGGTCGAAGACCCGATGGGTGCGTCCCGCGGCGATGCGCTGCAGCATGCGCTCCCCGCCCTAACCCTTCCGGGGCTTCATCGCGTCGAACCCGGCCTTGAGCCTCTCCCGCGGCACCTTCCGGTAATCCGAGAACTCGCCGGCGCCCGCGATCCACTCGCCGCCGTCCATGGTGACGCAGTCGCCGGTCTGGTACGGGCAGAGGTCCGAGAGGAGGAAGATCGCCAGGTTCGCGATCTCCTCGGGCTTGCCGAACCGGGCGAGAGGGATGCGCGAAAGCGCGGCCTTCTTCGCCTCTTCCGTGGGGATCAGCCGGGAGAACGCGCCTTCGGTCGGGATGGGGCCGGGTGCGATCGCGTTCAGGCGGATCCCGGCATGGCCCCACTCGACGGCGAGGGAACGCGTCATCGCCAGCACGCCCGCCTTGGCGCACGCCGACGGCAGCGCGTAGGCCGTCCCGGTCCAGGCGTAGGTCGTGGCGATCGAGACGATCGCTCCGGGCGCTTTCCGCTCGAGCAGGTGGCGGCCCACGGCGAGCGTGCAGTTCACCGAGCCGTACAGCACGGTGCGCACGACGGCGTCGAAGCCGTTGGGCGTGAGCTCCTCCGAGAAGGCGAGGAAGTTGCCGGCGGCGTTGTTGACGAGGGCATCGATCTTCCCGAAGCGCCCGACGGCGTGGGAGACGAGCTTCTCGACCTCGGCCGGATCGCGGACGTCGGCCGCGTAGAGGTCGGCTTCGCCGCCCTCGCGCGCGGCCCCGGCGATCTCCATGACGGCCGCCTCCAGCCGCTCGCGCCTTCTCCCCGCGATCGTGACCTGCGCGCCGTGCGCCGCAAACGCCGTGGCCATCGCCAGGCCGAGGCCCGAGCCGCCCCCGGTGACGAGGATCGAGCGGCCGGCGAGGATCCCGGGAGAGAACATCAGGGACTCGAGCTCGGCGAGAATCGGGCAGACCCAAGTACTCGTCGAACCAGGCCGCGGACCGCTTCACGATGTCCCGCTTGTTCTCCGGCCGCGTGATCGAGTGGCCCTCGTCGGAGTAGATCACGAGCCGGGTCGGCACGCCCGAGCGTCTTCAGCGCGTGCCAGAACTCGTAGCCCTGGGGCGTCGGGACCTCCGAGTCGCGCTCGCCGTGCAGGACCAGGGTCGGAGTCTTCGCCTTGCGGATGAACTCGATCGGCGAGGACTTCGCGTAAACCTTCGGGTCGTCGTAGACGGAGGCGCCGAAGAAGGGGAGCATCCAGGTGTCGATCTTGTTCTGTCCGTAGTAGCTCTGCCAGCTCGCGATGCCGGCGCCAGCGACGGCCGCGGCGAAACGGTCCGTCTGCGTGATCGCCCACATCGCCATGTATCCGCCGTAGCTCCAGCCCGTGATCCCGAGCCGGCGCGGATCGACCGGGGCCACTTTCAGGACCTCGTCCACGCCCGCGAGGATATCGGCGAGGTCCCCGCCGCCGAAGTCCTTGACGTTGGCCTCCGCGAACGCCTCCCCGAACCCGAAGCTGCCCCGCGGGTTCGGCAGGAACACGAAGTAGCCCTGGGACGGCAGCGTGGCCGGCCAGCGAGAGGGCCAGTCGGCGTCGGCGGCGCCAGCCGGCCCGCCGTGCACGACGACGACCATCGGATACCGCTTCGACGGGTCGAGATTCGGAGGCGGACAGCAGCCATCCCTGGACGCGGGCGCCGCCGCTTTGCCAGTGCAGCGACTTCGCTTCCCCCCAGAACGGCCGCGCCCCGGCGTTGATCGAGGTCAGGGCCTTCCAGGCGCCGAGGCTTCCCGCGCGAATCTCGGGGGCGCTGCGGAAGGAGCTGAAGACTCCGGCGGAGACGGTGCCCGAGCCGCGATACGCCAAAGCTCCGGAGCGATTCCGCGCCCTTCCAGACGCGTCGAGAGCCGTGCGGTCTTCGGGTCGAGCGAAAAGACAGCGAAGCCGCCGTCGGCGCGAGCCGAGAAGAGAATCTCGCCTGAAGCGCGCCAGTTCAGCCCGTTGGCGGAGGCCGGCATGCCGGGGGTCAGGTTGCGGGCGGGCCCGCCCGACATCGGGACTTCATAGACGTCGCCGCCGTTCGAGCCCTCGTCCGACATGATCCCGTGGATCACGGCGACGGACTTGCCGTCCGGCGAAAACCGCGGGCAGGCGAGCTGCAGCGGAGGATCCCAGATCGAGCGGGCGGCTCCCGAAGCGCGGTCCACGACGTACAGCTCGGCCAGCCAGTAGTTGTTGGTGCCGGAGCCTTTCGCCGCTTCGGCGGCGAAGGACTTTCCGTCGGGCGCCCAGTCGTAGTCGTAGACGTAGAGGTCCGGCCGGCGAGGCGAGCGCGACCTTCCCCGTCGCGGTGTCCGCCACGGCGATGCGCTGGGTCTCGAGCTTCTCCTCGACGACCCCGGAATCGCGCGGGTGCGCGACGAGGGCGCCGGTCTCGTGCGCCGAGCCCTCGACGAAGAGAAACGCGACGGATTTACCGTCCGGAGACCAGCGCGGATCGTCGAGCTGGCCCTCGACGCGGGTCAGCTGCCGCGGTGCGCTCCCGGAGGCCGGAGCCAGCCGAGACCTGCACCTGCCCGGGGGAACCGGCGTCCGAGAGGAAGGCGATCCATCGGCTGTCGGGCGAGAACACCGGGCACTTTTCCTTGTGGGCCTTCCCGTCCGCCGAAGCCGAGAGGGGCCGGGACGGTCCGCCGGCGACCTGACCCACGCGGATGCGGCCCAGCCGTTCGGCGCCCGCGGCGTCGCGGACCTTTTCGGACCAGGCGGCGCGGGAGCCGTCGGGCGAGATCGCGACCGAGTGGAAGCTCGTGACGTTCTGCAGCGCATCGAAGACGGTGTCGACCGAAGTTGGAGGAGGAGCGGACGCAATCGGCAGGGCCAGGAACATCGCGAGAAGAAGGCCCAGCTGCAAACAGTCCCCCTGGCTTGAAGGTCGGGGTCAGACCCCCTGCGGGGGTCAGACCCTGCTTAAGTCAAGTCGATCCAGATGCTCTTGACCTGCGTGTATTCCTCGAGCGCGTAGTGCCCGCGCTCCCGGCCGAACCCGGACTCCTTGTAGCCGCCGAAGGGGAGCCCCGGATCGTAGAAGTTGTAGGCGTTGATCCAGACGGTCCCGGCCTTGAGCGCCTGGGCCGCTGCGCAGGGCCTTCTTGATGTCGCGCGTCCAGACGGCCGCCGCCAGGCCGTAGATCGTCGAGTTCCCGATGGCGATCGCCTCTTCCTCGTTCCGGAAGGTCAGGGCGGAGAGAACGGGCCCGAAGATCTCCTCGCGCGCGATCGTCATCTGCGGGGTCACGCCGTCGAAGACGGTCGCCTCGAAGAACGCGCCCTTGCCGTTGACGGAGGCGCGAGTTCCCGCCCGCGACGAGCTTCGCGCCTTCGCTTCCGGCCGCTCTCGACGTACCGCGCGACGTTCTCGCGCTGCTTCTCCGAGACGAGCGAGCCCGAGCCGCGTCTTCGGGTCGAGCGGGTCGCCGGGCGCCATCTTCTTGGCGCGCTCCACGACTTTCTCCAGGAGCGCGTCGTGGATCGACTCCTCGACGAGCAGACGCGAGCCCGCCGAGCACAGCTCGCCCTTGCCGTAGAAGATGGCGTTGATGGCGCCCTTCGCCGCGGCGTCGAGGTCGGCGTCGGCGAAGACGACGTTGGGCGACTTGCCGCCGAGCTCCATCGACACCCGCTTGACCGTGCCGGCGGCCGCGCCGCAGGATCGCCTTGCCGGTCTCGGTCTCTCCCGTGAAGGAGATCTTGTCGATCCCCGGATGCTCCGCCATGGCCGCTCCGACGACCGGGCCCGGGCCCGGCACGACCTGGAAGGCGCCGGGCGGCAACCCCGCCTCGGCCAGGAGCTCGGCGAACATCAGCGCGGTGAGGGGCGTCACCGACGCTGGCTTCAGCACGACGGTGTTTCCGAGAGCGAGGGCCGGCGCGATCTTCCACATGGCCTGGAGCAGCGGGAAGTTCCAGGGCGTGATCGCGCCGACGACGCCGACGGGCTCCCGCAGGGTCATCAGGAAGGCGTCCGGTTGCGGCCCGGAAACGTGTCGCCGTAGAGCTTGTCGGCGTACTCGCCGAAATACGAGAGGCATTCGGCGGCCGCCGGCATGTCGATCTTCGCGGCCTCGAAGATCGGCTTGCCGTTGTCGAGAGTCTCGACTTTGCCGAACTCGTCGGCCCGGGACAGGAGCAGGTCCGCGGCCCGCGTCAGGATCCGGCCGCGCTGGCGGGGCTTCATGGCCGCCCAGGGCCCGGACTCGAACGCCTGGCGCGCCGCGGCCACCGCCCGGTCGAGGTCTTCCGGCCCCGCCTCCGCGACCTCGGCGATCGTGTCGCCGGTCGCGGGGTTGACCGTCGAGAAGCGCTTGCCGCTCGCCGCCGGAACGAACTCGCCGTTGATGAAGAGGTCGGTCTTCAGGCGGCTCACTTCCCCTGGAACTTCGGCACCCGCTTCTCCTGGTTGGCGGCGATGCCTTCCTTGGCGTCGTCGCTCTGGAAGAGCAGCTGCTGCAGCTCCCGCTCGATCGCGAGCGCCGACTCGAGCGGGAGGTCCCAGCCGCTACTGGACCGAGCGCTTGATCCGGCCGACCGCCTTCGCGGCCTTGTTGGGCGGCACGAACTGGCGGGCGTAATCCATGACCTGCTCCCACCACTCCTCGGGGGTCGCGTCGATGACCTGGTTGACGATCCCGAGGTCGAGGGCCTCCTCGAAGGAGAAGGTGTTTCCCGTGATCATCAGCTCGATCGCCCGCGACTTCCCGATCATCTTGGCCAGGCGCGTCGTTCCGCCGGTGCCGGGAAGCACGCCGAGCGTGACCTCGGGCAGGCCGATCTTGCCGGCGTCCTTGCGGGCGATGCGCAGATCGGCGGCCATCGCGATCTCGAGGCCTCCCCCGACCGTGTGGCCGTTGAGAGCCGCGATCACGAGCTTGGGCGTGTGCTCGAGGCGCAGCAGGGTCTCGTTGGCGTGCAGGCAGAAGAAGTATTTGAACCCGGGCGACACGGCGTTCAGCATCCCGATGTTCGCGCCGGCCGAAAAGAAGCGGTCGCCCTTGCCGCGCAGAACGATGACGTGGACGTCGTCGTCGAAGCGGGCCTTGAGGACCGCCTCGTCGAGCTGCCGGTTCATGGCGTAGGTGTAGGTGTTGGCGGGCGGGTCGTCGATCTCGATGATCGCGATGCCGTCCGCGGCGCGGTAGTTGATGACGGGGTGATCGAGGTCAGGGCTCGTCCAGTCGCGGGTCTTGGCGGGTGTGCTCATGAGTCCTCCGTGGTCTTTTTGCGAGCCGCGAATCCTATCAGAGGCCGAGGAAGCTCTTGGCGATCGTGAAGTAGATGACCAGGCCGGTCGCGTCCACGAGGGTCGCGATCAGAGGCGCCGACATGACGGTGGGGTCGATCTTCAGCAGCGTGGCGAGCATGGGGATCATGGAGCCGACCGCGTTCGCCCACGCGCAGATGGCCAGGATCGAAACGCCGACCGTCAGCGCCAGGGGAACGCCCGAGCCCCAGAGCAGCGCCCGGCCGAATCCGACGATGCCGAGAAGCAGACCCAGGACCACCCCGCTGCCCCCCTCCCGGAGGAGCACCCGGCCGAAGTCGCGGAGGCGGATTTCGCCCACCGCCAGTCCCCGGACGATCGTGGTGACGGTCTGCGAGCCGGAGTTGCCGCCCGTGCCGATCAGGAGAGGGATGAAGAACGAGAGCGCCACGACCCGCGCCAGCTCGTCCTCGAAGTGCCTCAAAACCGTCCCGGTGAAGGTCTCCGCGACGAAGAGGAGCAGCAGCCAGTTGAACCGCGAGCGCACGTTGCGCCACGGCTTGGTCGCGAAGTAGCCGTGCTCGACGGCCTCCTCGGTCGCCGAGACGCCGCCCATGTGCAGGACGTCCTCGGTCTGCTCCTCGATCAGGATGTCGATGACGTCGTCCACGGTGACGATGCCGAGCAGCCGGTTCTCCTCGTCGACCACCGGGATCGCGTGCACGTCGTACTTCGAGACGAGCCGCGCCACTTCCTCCTGCGAGGCGTCGGCCCGCACGGTCAGGAGCCGCCGCTCCATCATGTCGGCGATCCTGCGGTCCGGGGGCGCGGGGAAGAGGCGGCGCAACGCCACGTACCCGACGAGCCGGCCCTGGTCGTCGACGGCATAGAGGCTCTGCACGGTCTCGACCTCGGGGTCGATCCGCTTGAGGTGATCGAGGGTCTCGGCCACCGTCCATTCGGGACGGATGGTCGCGAACTTCTCGGTCATGAGACGGCCGGCCGTGCGGGGCGGATAGCGGAGGAGGCGCTGGACTTCGGCGGCGTCCCGCGGCGACATCCTGGCGAGGACGTTCTCGCGCTGGCGCTGGGTCAGGTGCTCCAGGAGGAACGTGACCTCGTCGGCCGGGAGACGATCGAGCATCGGCCCCAGCGTCGCGGGCGAGGCGCTGTGGAGGATCAGGCGCAGCGTCTCGCCCTTCAGCTCCGAGAGCACGGCGGCGCCCTGCTCGACCGGAAGCGCCTCGAAAAGCGTGACCCGGTCGTCCCGCGGCAGGTCGTCGAGAAGCTCGGCGAGGTCCGCGGGATGCATGTTGGCGACCGCGGCGGCGAGCTCCTTCGGGTTCTCCCGAATCAGCTCTTCGATGTCGGGGCCGATGACCTTCGCGAGGGACATGCGCGCCTATTGTGGCATCGGTTGCTTCGACTCGGCCGTCGGGTCGACCCACGCGCTCGAGCCGTCGGGATGCAGCTCCTTCTTCCAGATCGGCACGGTCGTCTTGATCCGATCGATGGCCGCGCGGCAGGCGGCGAAGGCTTCCGCCCGATGGGGCGACACCGCGGCGATCGCGACCGAAGCCTCGCCCACGGAGAGCCGGCCGACGCGATGCTGCATGCGAATCCGCACGGTCGGGAACTCGAGCGACAGCGCCTCGGCGATCCGCGCCATCTCGGACTCGGCCATCGGTCCGTAGGCTTCGTAGTCGATCGCGACCGTCTCGCGTCCCTGGTGCGCGTTGCGCACGACCCCAACGAAGAGGCAGAGCGCGCCGTCCGAGACGCGGCCGTCGCCGAGCAGGGAAGCGATGTCGAGAGGAGAGGTCGTCAGGTACGACATGTCTCGGGCGGTCGCCTCAACCCCCGGCGACCGGCGGAAGGAAAGCCACCTCGTCCCCGTCGCGCAGGACGGCGTCGCCCGCCGCGTGCTCCCGGTTGACGGCGGCCGGCGGCATGGACGGAAAGCGGGAGAACAACGTCACCTCGCGGGCGAGGGCGTTCCAGAGATCGGAGATCCGGGCTCCCTCGGGGAGGTCTCTGACTTCCTCGTCGCGGCCGGCCGCCTCCCGAAAGGAGGCGAAGTGCAGAAGTCGGATCCTCATGACGTAAGTCTATGAGATTTCGAGCCTTCGGGGGCAGTCGCCGCCGGTGCCTTGACACCTGACTGACCGGTCGGTTAGTGTCTCGGCATGTCCAGAACAGCCCGGTCCGCCGAGCCCGAGCGCCGCCTCGCGCTGCTGAAGGCCGCGTTCCGTGAGGTCGCCGAGAAAGGCTTCTCGGAAGTCACTCTCGACGACATCGCCCGCCGCGCCGGCGTCTCCAAAGGCGTCACGCTCTACTACTTCGACTCCAAGGACGAGCTCTTTCGCGAGCTCTTCGGCTGGCTGATCGATTCGATCCACGCGCGGATGCGCGAGGCCGTGGCCGCCGAGTCCGACCCGGTCCTGAAGATCCGGGCCCTCGTGGCGCTCATTTTCCCGTCGCCCTCGAAGAACCGGGCGTTCTTTCGCGCGTTCGTGGATTTCTCGGGACTGGCCGCGCGGCGCGAGCCGTTCCGCGAGGTCAACGAGCGGTTCTACGCCGGCTGCCGGGAGATCGACGGCGGCATCGTCGAAGAGGGGATGCGGCGCGGCGTGTTCATCGTGCGCGACCCGCGCGAAGGCGGCTCGACCATGCGCGCGATCTTCGACGGCCTGATGCTCCAGTGGCTTTCCGAGAAGGATCCCGAATCGACCTTTGGCGCCTACCGCGAACGGTGCGAGCGGGAACTCTTGTCCTACCTGCTCGCTCCCGGCACACAGAAAGGGGAACCCCGATGATCGAAAACGCTCCGACCTCCCTGACACCCTGCGCGAACGAGGCCTGCCCGCGCTCCGCCGAGGCCGGCGAGGCCTATTGCGCCGACTGCGGGCTGGAACGGTCGCTCTACCGCCGCGACTCGCGGCACGCGGGCGAGTCGAGCCGGCCCGAAGGCCGGCCGGGGCCGACCGGGCGATAGGATCGGACTCCGCGCCATGATTCCCGAGACCGTCTCGCTGCCCGTTCGGCGGATTCTCCTCGCCGCGCCCCGCGGCTTCTGCGCGGGCGTGGTCCGCGCGGTCGAGATCGTGGATCTCGCCCTCGACTGCTTCGACGGGCCGATCTACGTCCGCAAGGAGATCGTCCACAATCGGCATGTCGTGCGGGACTTCGAGGCCCGCGGCGTGCGCTTCGTCGAGGAGCTCTCGGAGGTCCCCGATGGGGCGACCGTCGTGTTCTCCGCTCACGGGGTCTCGCCCCAGGTGCGGGCGGACGCGGTCCAACGCCGGCTGCGGGTCATCGACGCCACCTGCCCGCTCGTCACCAAGGTCCACCTCGAGGCCATCCGGTTCGCGCGCTTCGGGTACGAGATCCTGCTCGTCGGGCACGCCGGCCACGAAGAAGTCGAGGGCACGATGGGCGAGGCCACGTCCCGGATCCGCCTGGTCTCCACGGTCGGGGATGCCGAGCGGATCGCCGTCGCGGATCCCGAGCGCGTCGCCTTCATCACGCAGACGACGTTGTCGATGGAAGACACGCGGCCCATCGTCGAGACGCTCAAACGGCGCTTCCCGAAGATTCACGTGCCGGCCAAGGACGACATCTGCTATGCGACGCAGAACCGGCAGGTCTCGGTCCGCGCCCTCGCCGAACGGGCCAGAGTCATCCTCGTGGTCGGCTCCCGCAATTCGTCCAACTCCAACCGGCTCGTCGAAGAGGCTGAGCTGGCGGGGGCGCGGGCGTATCTGGTCGACGACGTCGCCGGGATAGAGCCCGCCTGGCTCGCCGGCGCCGAAGTCGTCGGCATCACGTCGGGGGCCTCGGCGCCCGAGTTCCTCGTCGACGAGATCGTGCGGACCCTCAGGGCCCGCGCCGGAGCCGAGGTGGAGCTCGAGGAAGTGCTGACGGTCGCCGAGGACGTCCACTTTCCGCTTCCGCCCGAAATCGCCGGGGCCCGCCGCGCGTCGCCCGCGGGGGCGTTGCCGGTGCGCGGCTAGCAGCCCGGCTTTCATGATCGTTCCGGGACGGCTGGCCGACCGGGTGTCGCTCGTGACCGGCGCCTCGCGGGGCATCGGCGAGGCGATCGCGAGGCGGTTCGGCGCCGAGGGGGCACGGGTCGTGCTGGGGGCCCGAAGCGCCGAGGCGGTCGAGCGCATCGCGGCCGAGATGCGCGGCACCGGACAGGAGGCTCTGGCGGTCGCCTGCGAC
Source organism: uncultured Acidobacteriota bacterium (assembly GCA_963829925.1). Taxonomy (GTDB): domain Bacteria; phylum Acidobacteriota; class Thermoanaerobaculia; order UBA5066; family Gp7-AA6; genus DAHUXD01. The sequence continues at coordinate 268,417 of CAWHKQ010000010.1, read as the reverse complement.
GTGACCGATCCCCAGTCGATCCAGCAGGTGGTCGCGGCCGCGGCCGAGCGCTTCGACCGCATCGACATCCTCGTCAACAACGCGGGCCTCGGGGGTCCGACGCCGCTGTCGGATCCCGACGACGCGCGCTGGGACGCGATCCTCGCGGTCAATCTCACGGGCACGTTTCGGGTGACGCGGGCCGTCGCGCCGCATCTGAGAGACGGAGGGCGGATCGTGAACATCTCCTCCGTGCTCGGCCGTTTCGGCGTGGCGAATTTCTCGGCGTACTGCGCCTCCAAGACCGGCGTGATCGGTTTGACGCGCGCCCTCGCTCTGGAACTCGCTCCGCGGGGGATCACGGTCAACGCGATCTGCCCCGGCTGGGTCGAGACGGAGATGGCGCGGGAGGGATTCCGGCGGTTCGGGTCCGAGGGCGAGGGCCGCGCGACCGCGGCGAAGATGGCCCCCCTGAACCGGGTTCTCCATCCCGAGGAGATCGCCGGCCTGGCCGCCTACCTCGCCTCCGACGACGCCCGCTCGATCACGGGCCAGGCCATCGTGGCCGACGGCGGGCAGGTGATGCCGTGAGGCCGAGTTGACTGTAAACTGTCGCCCCTAAGAGAGAGGTACTGAAAATGACACGTGAAGAATTCCTGAGCGCCCTGGACGCCCTCGTCGCCGAGAAACATCTGCTCAAGCACCCCTTCTACCAGCTCTGGTCGCAGGGCAAGCTGACGCGCGAGAACCTCCGCGAGTACGCGATTTCCTACTACCCGCACGTGGCCGCGTTTCCGACGTACGTGTCGGCCGTCCACTCGGGCTGCGAGGACGCGTCGCTGCGCCAGGAACTCCTCGAGAACCTGATCGAGGAAGAGCGCGGGACCGACAACCACCCCGCCCTCTGGCGCCGGTTCGCTACGGCCCTCGGGGCTTCCGAGTCGGACCTCGCCGCCGCGCCGCGCACGCCCGAGGTCGCGTCCACGATCGCCGAGTTCCGCCGGGCGACGCGGGAAGGTTCGACCGCCGCGGGGCTGGCCGCCCTCTACGCCTACGAGTCGCAGATTCCCGAGATCTCGAAGACCAAGCGCGAAGGGCTGTGCGCGTTCTACGGGATCGCCGAAGGGGAGGCCACGCGGTTCTTCTCGGTGCACGAGACGGCCGACGTGTGGCACCGGCAGGTCGAGCGCGAAGCGCTCGGCCGCGTCGCGGACACCCCGGAGGCGCGCGAGGAGGCCCTGGCCGCGGCGCGGGGCTGCCTCGACGCGCTCAACGGAGCTCTCGACGGCGTGATGCGGGAGAACGCGCTCGTCTGCTGACCCCCGCGGGCGGCAACCCGATTCGGGCCGTCTTTTTCGACGCCGGCGCCACACTTCTGCACCCGGACCCTCCCGTCGAGGAGGTGTACGCCCGCGTCTTCGCGGATGACGGGGCGCGTTTCTCGACGGAAGAGCTCCGCGAGGCGCTGAACGCGGACCTGGGTCGACATCCAGCGGGAGAAGCCCGGTGACCGCTATGGCGGCGTTCGGGGCGAGACCGCCTTCTGGCGGGATTTTCTGGGACGCGTGCGGCGGCGGCTCGACGGCGGGCCGCTCTCGGGGGATGCGTTCGGACGCCTGGCCGAGCACTTCCGCGAGCCCGGGGCGTGGAAGGTCTACCCCGACGTCCTGCCGACGCTCGAGGCGCTCGCCACGCGGGGCCTTCCTCTCGCCGTCGTGTCCAACTGGGACTCCTACCTGCCGCGGCTGCTCGAGAAGACCGGCCTCGCCGGCTTCTTTCGAACCGTGTCGGTCTCGGCGATCGAGGCGACGGGGAAGCCGGATCCGGAGATCTTCCGCCGCACCTGCGCGAGGCTCTCGGTCCAGGCCGCCGAGGTCGTGCACGTCGGGGATTCGCCGCGCGAGGACGTCGAGGGCGCGCGCGGCGCGGGGCTGGCGGCGCTGCTTCTCGATCGCGGGGACCTTTACCCCGACGCGCCCGACCGGATCCGGAGCCTCTCGGAACTTCTCCCGAGAATCTGAAGAGGCGGGCGAGGCGGCGGGCCTCTGGTATTCTCCGCGCCAACTTCGCATGAGCAGCCGTCTCTTTCGAACGAAGTCCCTCGACCGGATCCTGGCGGACGCCGAGGCGCCGGAGCATCGGATGAAGCGGACGCTCGGGCCGATCCAGCTCATCGCCCTCGGCATCGGGGCGATCATCGGAGCGGGGATCTTCGCCGGCATCGGCACCGCCGCAGCCGGCGGAGCCCACCACGTGGGCGCCGGGCCCGCGCTGGTGATCTCGATCCTCATCACCGCGATCGGCTGCGGGTTCTGCGCGCTCTGTTACGCCGAATTCGCGTCGCTCGTCCCCATCTCCGGCAGCGCCTACACCTATTCCTACGCCACGCTCGGCGAGTTCATCGCCTGGATCATCGGCTGGGACCTGATCATCGAGTACGCGATGGGGAACGTCGCCGTCGCGGTCTCGTGGTCGGGCTATTTCGTGGAGCTGCTCCGCGGCTTCGGGATCGAGATCCCGGCCTGGCTGCGCACCGACCTCCTCACCGCCTCGCGCACGGAGGGCTTCTTCGACGCCGCCCCGCATCTCTTCGGGATCCCGATCGTGTTCAACCTCCCCGCCGTCCTGATCACGGCGCTGGTGACCTGGGTCCTGGTCATCGGCATCAAGGAGTCGTCGCGTTTCAACACCGCAATGGTCGTCCTGAAGCTCTTCATCCTCGTGTTCTTCATCCTCGTCGGCGCTTTCTACGTCAAGCCCGAGAACTGGCATCCCTTCGCTCCGAACGGGTGGGCGGGGATCGGCACGGGCGCCGCGCTCATCTTCTTCGCCTACATCGGGTTCGACGCCGTCTCCACGGCGGCCGAGGAGTGCCGCGACCCCCAGAAGGACATGCCCATCGGCATGATCGGCTCTCTGGCGATCTGCACGGTGCTGTACGTTGCGACCGCCCTCGTCCTGACCGGGATGGTCTCGCTCGACCAGATCCGGGGGTCCGCCGAGCCCCTGGCCAAGGCCTTTTCGCTGCTCGGGATGAACTGGTCGGCGGGCATCGTGGCCTTCGGGGCGGTCGTCGCGACCACCGCGGTGCTGCTCGTGTTCCAGTACGGACAGGCGCGCATCTTCTTCTCGATGGCGCGCGACGGCCTGCTGCCACCTTCGTTCGCGAAGATCCACCCGAAATTCCGCACGCCGCACATCACGACCATCTGGATCGGTGTCGCCGTCGGGGTTCTGTCCGCGTTCGCCAACCTCGACGTGTTCATCGAGCTGACCAACATCGGGACGCTCTTCGCGTTCATCCTCGTGTGCGCGGGGATCCTCGTGCTCCGGCACAAGGACCCGGACCGGAAGCGCGCGTTCCGCACGCCGTTCGTGCCCTTCGTCCCGCTCGCCGGCATCGCCATCTGCCTGTATCTGATCGTGGGATGGCCGTGGTTTCGCTCGACTCCGCAGGGCCTCGTCTTCGTTCGTTACGGCGGGCTGCCGGGCGACACCTGGGCGCGGTTCGGCATCTGGCTTGCGCTGGGCCTCGTGGTCTATTTCCTCTACGGCTATCGCAAGAGCCGGCTCGCCCGGTCGCTTTGAGCGGCCCTCGACGGGCCGACGAGAGCCGAGAGTTCTCTCGGCCGAGTTTCCACATTCCCCTGCTAGACTCCGTAGAGTCCGCGCCGGGACGTCCGGTGCGGCGTGGCTCTGATGTTTTTCTTACGGAGGTGGGAATGAGACTTCGCAGATTCTTTCCGGTGGCGCTGATTGCGGCGGGCCTGGCGGCGCCCGCCTCGTCCGAGGTGGCGACCAAGAAGTTCGACTGGCGACCGGTCGACGGGATTCAGAAGATCGACCTGCAGGCCGGCGAAATCGTGATCAACGAGGTCCAGTTCGACCTGGGCGGCACGATGAGGGGGACACCGATCCGCAAGTCGAGCGCCAAGGTCAAGATCCGGATCGACAACAACGGGAACACGGACCAGGAGGTCGGTGCCGCCGTCGTCGTCTTCGATGCCGAGGGCAACGTCGTCGCCGCCGGCTCGAACGGGACGAAGTGGGGCTACCTCAACAAAGGCCAACGCACCTACTACGAGATCGATTTCCCGTACGTGTACCGGCGCCTGCCCGAAGCCGCGTCGTTTGTCGTGACGCTCGAGACCCAGGGAAAGTCGGGCGGCAAGACGACGCGCTACCAGATCTCCGACGCCGGAACCGGCCCCGGCTTCGGACCCGGGGGTCCGATCGGAGCCATTGACGACGCCGGTGCCGTAACCGTCGCCTCCGCTCGTACGGGATCTGACGCCTTCGGCGTCACCGGCGAGCGGCTCGCCCAAGGGGCTCGACCGCTCGCCTGATCCCTCCCTCGCTGCGGCTCCCGCGGCGCGGGGCTCCTCCCCTGTGGGAGACTCCCCGCGCCGCGTACACGCCCACCTGTGCTGCTCGCCGACTCTTCTCTTAGCTTTCCTCGAGAGCACCGGGCTTTTCGAGGTGATGGTGGGTGAGTTCGCGACGTGGGGGTCAGGTCTTCATTTTTCGGAGTTTGGTGGCCGGCCTTTTACGGGAGGCCGAAACCGGGCACGTCGCGGCCGGCGTAGCCGGTCATCTCGACGTAGGCGCGGCCGGTGATCGGGCGGCCGTTGCGTTTTCCTTCGACGCGGCAGGCCCCCTCCCAGTAGGTCACTCCTGTGGACTTCGTCGTGACGAGCTCCTGGTCGGCCAGGAGAGGAGTGATCGCGACGTCGAGGCCGAGCGCGTTCGACCTGCAGCGCCCAGGCGGCGGGGTAGACGCCCTTCGAGCGCGGGGAGGTCCAGGTCTTCGGGCTCTCCAGCGTCACGTCGCTCCAGGCGATCGGGCGGGGCGGACCGCTCGCCGGCACGAACGTTCCGGACGAGAACGGCGACGCCTTGCCGCCCGTCAGGCGCATCCGGTAGAGCATCAGCTCGGAACCGTCGGAGAGCTGCAGCGCGAACCAGTCCCAACCCGTGGCGCCGGCCGGAAGGGCTCCCGGGCCCCACTCGTGGTCGAACCACGCCGTGCCCTTCAAGGCCTCGCTGCGGCCTCCGTCCCGGCGGAGCGTCCCCGTCGCGGTGAGGCGGGTGATCGACACGTAGCGGGAGTACTCGTTCGGCCCGGGGCCTTTTTGGGAGATGCCGCCCTCCCCGTGGAGCACCGGGGGCTTGGCCGGCTGGAGCGTCAGCGTCAGCTCTCCGACCGCGGTCCGCACACGGAGGCGATGCACGCCCTTCTCCTCCCGCGCCGTCCAGTCCTCGTTGAACACGTCGAGCTTCTCGGAGGCGGCCCCCGCGATCCCCGGCAGAGCGAGGTGGGCCTTCTCGTCGAAGAAGAACCGGCCGCCCGAGACGTCGGACCACGCGAAGTGCGCGAGGTGGAAATCCCGCAGCCGGAAGAACGTGAGCTGGAACCCGTAGGCGCGGCCGTCCCACCCCCTCGAGGTGCCCGGTCCAGTACCACCACTCGAGCGCCGCATCCGCGTGCGCCCCGTGGTCGCGGGGGAACTGGATCGGCGCCGTCGCCGGCGCGGGCGCCAGGAGGAGCAACGCCAGCGCAGCGGCTTTCAGACGCATCTCACTCCTCCTGAAGAGCCGCCGCCGGATCCACCGCGGCGGCGATCCGCCCGGGGACGATCCCGGCCAGAAACGAGGCCGCCAGGACGAGGGCGGTGGCGCCGGCCAGCGCGGCCCAGGGCACGGCGAGCGCCACGGTCCAGCCGAACGACTGCGGGTTGATCACGCGCGAGCAGGAGCCAGGCGAAGGCGGCTCCGGCGACGACGGCCGCCGCCGTTCCCGTCAGTCCCGTCAGCGCCGCTTCGAGCAGCGTGGCCCGGCGGATCTGCTCTCCCGACGCGCCGATGGCGCGCAAGAGGCCGAAGGACCGGCGCCGCTCGACGGCCGACGCCGCCAGCGCGTTGGCGATCCCCAGCACGGCGACCGCGACGGCGATCCCCTCCAGGGCGCGCGTGACGGCGAACGTGCGGTCGAAGATCACGAGCACCTCCCGGCGCAATTCCCGGTTAGTCGACATCGACAGGGCGTAGCGTCCCCGCGCGCCGGCCAGGATGCGGCGGCGGACGTCTCCGATGTCGGCGCCCGGTTCCACCAGCACGGCCAGGCTCGTGACCCGCGCGTCGGGAAAGAGCGACAGCGAGAGGGTCCGATCCAGCACGACCGTGCCGCGGTCGTTCGAGTAGTCGCTGTAGACGCCGGCGACGCGAAAGGCGCGCGGGCCCCGCGGCGTCTTCAGGGTCACGAACGATCCGGCGCGCGCGCCGAAGCGCCGGGCGAAGGGCTCCGACACGAGCGCCTCGCCTCGCTCGCGCGCCTGGAGCGCGACGTCGCGAGCGTCGCGGCCGTCCAGGAAGGGAAGGCCTCCGGCCCGGGCCATGACCCGGAAATCCCCCGAGGCCAGCGTGAACGGCCGGCCGGCGGCGTCGGCCGTCTCGCGCGCCCGGAAGGGATCCACCGCGGCCACGCCTTCGATGCCTTCCACGAAGGGGATGATGTCGGGCGGCAGATCGCCGACGAACCCCGACCGGCCGCCGGCGTCGGCCTTGATCCACAGGTCCGAGCGCAGCGTCGACGCGACCCAGACCCGCACGGTCTCGCGGATCGAGGCGACCGTGACGATCATGGCGAGGGTCATGCCCAGCGCCATCGCCAGAGCGGTGACGGCGATGCCGTTGCGGGCGAGAGCGCCGCCGAAGAACCCGGCGGAGAGGCGGCCCTCGGCTCCGAAGAGCCTCCCGAACAGCCGGCCGGGAAACGCGGCCGCCAGCCGCACGAGAAGCGGCGCCGCCAGCGCCAGCGCAGCGACCACGAGACCGACCGCCGCGAATCCGAAGAGCGGAAAGCCGTCCACCGGCCGCGCGCGGGACGCCGCCAGCGCCAGGAGCAGAGCGGCCGCCGAAAGGGCCGCGCGAAGGCGCAGGCGCCGGCCGGCCACGCCTTCGATCGAGCCCGGCCGGAGCGCGGGCGACGGGTCCACGCGCGTGGCTTCCAGGGCCGGAAGGAGTGTGGCGACCACAGACGCGGAAAGGCCGACCGCGGCGGCGAGCGCGACGGCCCCGGCATAGCCCGAGCCCGCGATCCTCGCCGTCGGGAGGTAGATGCTGGAGACCGTCCCCGCGACCGCGGACAAGGCCGCGCGGGAGGCGAAGTAACCGAGGACCTCGCCCAGCGCGGTCCCGGCGATCCCGATCGCGAGACCCTCGACCAGGAACGCGGCGAAGATCCCGCTCCGCGAGGCCCCGACCGCGCGCAGCGTCGCGATCTCCGGCCGGCGGCGCAGCACGGCAATCGACACCGCGTTGGCGATCAGGAAGATCCCCACGAGCAGCGTCAACGATCCGAGCGCGTTCAGGTTGAAGCGGAAGGCGCGGACCATCCGGTCGGCGGTCTCCGCGGCGCGCCCGGGAGGCTCGAGCGAGAGCCCGGGTGGCAGCCGGCGCCGGATCTCCCGCTCCACGGCGGCTCGCGTCGCGCCCGGTTTGACCACGATGTCGACGCGGTCCACCAGGCCGGCCTTCCCGAGAAGCTCCTGCGCCGTGAAGATGTCGGTCAGGAGGAGGTCGCCCCCCGAGGCCTTCGCGACGCCCGAGAGCTCGAGAATCCCTCCCACGACCACCGTCCGGGGCTGGCCTCCGGCGATCAGGGAGAGCGTGCTTCCCGGGGACAGACCGTGCCGGGACGCAAACGGGACCGGCACGAGCACCGAGCGCCCCGAGAAAATCCGGGTCCTCTCGGCCGCGGTCTCCGGCGCGATGAGCCGCGCGTCGCGCACGACCTTGTCGCCGCCCCAGTCCACGCCGAGGACCTGGACGACCTCTCGTCCGCCGGCGATCAGGGCCGACCCCGTGACGGCGGGGGCGAAGGAGGCGACCGGCCACAGGAAGGCCAGCGCGCCGAGGCTCTCGACCGGAATGCCGGCCGTTCCCCGCACGACGAAGTCGCTCCGACCCGCCACGTTGGAAGCCGCGTCCCGAAACGACGCCGAAACGCTGCGGTTGGCGTGGTGGATCGCCGCGACGGCGGCCACCCCGATGGCCACGCCGACGACCGGCAGGAGGACCCGGGCGGGGTGGCGGAGCGCGGGCCCCGTGATCAGGGCGCGCAGGATCAGACGAAATCCGTTCATCGGGCTTGCCCCGATATTCGCCCGTCCCGGACCGTCACGACCCGGTCGGCCCGGCCGGCCGCGGCCGCCGAGTGCGTCGCCAGAAACAGCGTCACGCCGCGCTCCCGGCGGATCTCGTCGAGAAGAGCGAGGACGCCCTCGCCGTTGCGGCTGTCCAGGTTCCCCGTGGGCTCGTCGGCCAGCAGCAGCCGGGCGCCCGTCACCAGCGCCCGGGCGATCGCCACCCGCTGCATCTCGCCGCCGGAGAGCTCGTACGGGTGAGCCGCCGCGCGCCGCGCGAGGCCAACCCTCTCGAGAAGCTCCTCGGCCCGCGCGGACGCGTCGCGGCGCCCGTCCAGCCGGCGCGGCAGCTCCACGTTCTCCCGGACGGTCAGGTGCGCGAGGAGATTGAAGAACTGGAACACCATCCCGACTTCGCGTCGCCGGTAGAGCACGAGCTCCCGCTCGGGAAGAGTCCCGATGTCCCGGCCGCCGACCAGGATGTTCCCGCGGGTGGGCCGGTCGATGCCGCCCAGGAGATGGAGGAGCGTGGACTTCCCGCTGCCGGACTCGCCCACCAGGGCGAGAAACTCGCCCGACGGCGCCTCCAGGTCCAGCCGATCGAGAGCCACGACCGGTTCGGCCCCCGCGTAGACTTTCGAGACGGCCCGGCAGGACACGGCGGGCGCGGGGCCGTCGACGGACATCGATGGGAGAATACCCGAGGCAACGGCGACCGCGACGCGTTCGCCGCATGAGTCGAAACTCGAAACTCGCAGCCCGCAGCTCGAAATTGTGAATCCCCTCCGCCCCCTGCGCCGCACGATCGCGCACCGCGCGCTCGTCTTCGCCCTCGCGCGCCGCGAGCTCGGCGGCCCGCTACCGCGGCGGCGCGCTCGGTTTCCTGTGGTCCTTCCTGAACCCCCTGCTGCTGCTCCTGGTCTACGCGACCGTCTTCCGCTGGGTCTTCGCGCCGCGGGCGGACGTGGAGCCGTACGCGCTCTTCCTCTTCGGGGGCGTGCTCGTCTGGGCCTTCGTGTCCTCGTCGCTCTCGGACGCGGTCGAGACGTTCCGCGCCAACGGGCCGCTGCTGCGCAAGACGATCGTGGCCCCCGAAGTGTTTCCCGCCGCGGCCGTCCTGGCTCGGCTGGCGCATCTCGGCCTCGCTCTCCCCGTGCTCGCCGCCGCGATCGCCGTCGCCGCGGGGCTCGGCCGCGTCGCGCCGGGGTCCGCGATCCTGCAGTTTCCGCTGGTCCTGGCACTGCTGACCCTCGCCGTTTTCGGCCTGGCTCTCGCCGTTTCGGCGCTCTCGGTCCACTTCGCCGACGTGCGCGACATCGTCGGCAACCTGCTGACGCTGACGTTCTTCCTGACGCCCGTCCTGTATCCCGTCGAAGCGGTCCCTCAGCGCTTCCGCGGGCTGCTGCGAGCCAACCCCTTCGCCAGCTACTTCGAGGCCGTGCACGACACGCTCTTCTTCTTCCGCCCGGTGGCGGCCGCCGACTGGCTGTGGATGGCCGGGACGGCGGCCGTCTGCCTGGCGGCCGGCGGCGCCCTGTTCGAAGCGCTGCGGGATTCGCTGGCGGAGGAGGCATGAGCGCGGAGCCGGCCATCTCCGTGCGCGAGGCGACGAAGCTCTACCGGCGCTACGCGCGGCGGCCGCACGGCACGCTCAAGTCGGCACTCCTGGCGCGCGGGCCGCGCTCCGCCGGCCTTGAGCCCGTGACGGCGCTCGAGAGCGTCTCCTTCGACGTCCCGGCGGGACAGACGCTCGGCGTCATCGGGGCCAACGGCTCGGGCAAGTCCACCCTGTTGAAGCTCCTGGCCGGCATCGTCCGGCCGACCTCCGGCACCGTCGCCGTGCGCGGGCGGCTGGCGGCCCTGCTCGAGCTCGGCGCGGGCTTTCACCCGGAGCTCTCGGGGCGGGAGAACGTCGAGATCACGGGTCTGCTCCTCGGCCTGACGAAGAAGGAGATCGCTTCCCGCTTCGAGGCGATCGTGGGGTTCGCCGGCGTCGAGGCGTTTCTGGACGCCCCCGTCAAGACCTACTCCTCGGGCATGGCCGTGCGCCTGGGCTTCGCGATCGCCGCGCACAGCGATCCCGACGTCCTGCTGGTCGACGAGGTCCTCGCCGTCGGCGACCAGGCCTTCGCGCACCGCGCCCTCGAGAAGTTCTCGGAGTTCGAGCGGGCGGGCAAGACCCTCGTGTTCGTCTCCCACGACCTCACGCTCGTGGGCGAGCGTTGCCGGCGGGCCCTCTGGCTGGAGCGGGGCCGCGTTGCCGCCGACGGTCCGGCGGCCGAGACGGTCGCGCGCTACCGGGAACGCGTGGCCGACGAGGAGGGAGGGCGCCGGCTGCGGGAGGCGGGAGGCGGCAGCCGCGTCGGGTCGGGAGCGGCATCGATCGAGAGCGCGCGGCTCCTGGACGCGCAGGGCCGCCCCGCCGGACGCATGCGCTCCGGAGAGCCGGCCGTCCTCGAGATGACCGTGCGCGCCGCCGAGGCCCTCGAGGACTTCGTGTTCGGCTTCCGCATCACCACGGTCGCGGGCACGGTCGTCTTCGCCACCAACACCGCTCTCGAGGGCCTGCGCCCCGAGCGGTTCGAGGGCGAGGCGCGGGTGGCGCTGACGATTCCGGCCCTCGATCTCGCGCCGGGTCCCTACACCCTCGACGCCGCGGTCCACGCGAGGGACGGGGCGCCGTACGACTACCGGCGGGACGTGCTGCGCTTCGAGGTCACCTCCGGGCGCGCGGGCGCCGGCATCTGGAGCCCGCCGCGGAGCTGGGACTTCTCGGACGGCATCCGCTGGAGCAGGTAGACTCCCGGCGCTCCATGCGCGACTCGTTCCTGCCGTTCGCCCGCCCCAGTCTCGGCGAGGAGGAGATTCAGGAGGTCGTCGAGACCCTGCGGTCGGGCTGGATCACGACGGGGCCGAAGACCGAGAAGTTCGCCGCGGCCTTCGCGGACCACGTCGGCGGCCGGTTCGCGGTGCCGGTCTCTTCGGCGACGGCCGGCCTCCACGTGGCGCTCCTGGCGCTCGGCGTGGGTCCCGGCGACGAGGTGATCACGACGCCGATGACGTTCGTCGCGACGCTCAACACGATCGTGCACTGCGGCGCGACACCCGTGCTCGCCGACATCGACGCGGCCACGCTGCAAGTCCTCGTCGACCAGGTCGAGGAGCGTCTGACGAAGAAAACGAAAGCCATCCTCCCGGTCCACTTCGTCGGGCAGCCCGTGGACCTGGATCCTCTGCTCGAGCTGGCCTCCTCCCGGGGCATCGCGGTCCTCGAGGACGCCGCCCATGCCCTCGGAACCGAGTACAAGGGCCGCCGGATCGGGTCCTTCCCGACGACCTCCGTCTTCTCCTTCCACCCGAACAAGAACATCACGACCGGCGAGGGCGGCATGGTCGTGACCGACGACGAGGGCGTGTTCGAGCGCGCCTCCCTTCTCAAGTTTCACGGGATGGACCGCGAAGCCTGGAAGCGGTTCGCCAAGGAGGGGAGCCCGCGGTACGACGTCGAGGTCCCCGGCTTCAAGTACAACATGATGGACCTCCAGGCCGCGCTCGGCCTCTGGCAGCTTCCGCGACTGGAGGGATTCCTCAACGAGCGCCGGCGTCTGGCCGCCCGTTACGATCAGGCGCTGTCGGAGCTGACGGGCTTGATCCTCCCGCAGCGGGTGCCCTATCCGGCGCGGCACGCCTGGCACCTCTACACGCCGCTGGTCGACATCGACCGTCTGACGATCTCGCGCGACCAGTTCATGGCGGAGCTGAAGAGCCGGAACATCGGCACCGGCCTTCACTACACGGCGGCGCACGAGTTCACGTACTACGCCAGAACGTACCGGTGGAGCCCCGAGGATTTCCCCGAGGCCCACTTCGTCTCCGAGCGGATCGTGTCGCTGCCGCTCTTTCCGGGCCTCTCGGACGCCGACCAGGACGACGTCATCGCGGCGGTCGCCGACGTGCTCGGCCGGTATCGCCGGTGAACGGCGTTAAGATTCCGGCGACCCGCCCATGAAAGTCTCCGTCGTGGTCCCCGTCTACAACGAGGAAGGCAACCTGCCGGAGCTGCTGCGCCGGCTCGGCGCCGTCATGGACGCCGGGGGCCGGCCCTACGAGCTCGTCTTCGTCGACGACGGCAGCCGCGACCGCTCGCTCGAGATCCTTCAGGCCGCCGCGCGGGAGCGCCCGGACCGGATTCGCGTGCTCGAGCTCGCCCGCAACTTCGGCCAGCACCAGGCGATCCTCGCCGCCTTCGAGCACGTCTCGGGCGACGTGATCGTGACGCTCGACGCCGACCTCCAGAACCCGCCGGAGGAGATCCCGAAGCTGCTGGCCAAGATCGAGGAGGGCTACGACGTCGTGGGCGGCGTGCGGCAGTCGCGCCAGGACTCGTGGCTGCGCCGGGCCGCCTCCCGGCTCGTCAACCGCGTCACCACGGCCATCACCCGCATGCAGCTGACCGACTTCGGCTGCATGCTCCGGGCGTACTCCCGCGGGTCGTCGAGGAGATCAACCGGTGCGACGAGGCCGCGACGTTCATCCCGGCGCTGGCCCAGAGCTTTGCGCGCCGGCCCGACCGAGGTCGAGGTCGCGCACGCGGCGCGCGCAGCACGGCGTCTCGAACTACTCGCTCTACCGGCTCGTGCGCCTCAACTTCGACCTGATGACGGGCTTCTCGCTCGTGCCGCTCCAGGTGTTCGGCCTCATGGGGATGCTCGTCGCGATCGGCGGCATCCTCTTCGGTCTCTTTCTCTTCGTCCGGCGGCTGATCGTTGGCGCCGAGGTCGAGGGCGTGTTCACCTCTTCGCGATCCTCTTCACGCTCCTCGGCATCGCCATGGCCGGCCTCGGGATCGTGGGCGAATACGTCGGCCGCATCTACCAGCAGGTCCGCGGCCGTCCGCGCTTCCGCGTCCGCCGCGTACGGTCGGCGAGGAGCGCCGCGACGAACGGCTCGCGGCTCCCGGCTCACGGCTCACGCCCGATGACCCGCATCGCCGTCTTCGCCTACTCCGACACCGGCTACGCCTGCCTGAAGCTCCTCCTCGAGCGCCGCGAGAAGGTCGTCTTCGTCGGGACGCATCGCGACGTCCCCGGCGAGAATCTGCTGGTACCCGAGCGTCGCGGAGCTGGCCCGCGAACACGGGATCGAGCCGCACGTCGTGGAGAACCCTCTGGACGCGCAGGCCATCGCGCGCCTGCGCATCGCCTCGCCCGACCTTCTCTTCTCCTTCTACTACCGCCGCGTCCTTCCCGAAGAGATGATCTCGGCGCCGAAGCTCGGCGCGTGGAACATCCACGGGTCGCTCCTGCCCAAATACCGCGGGCGCGCGCCGGTCAACTGGGCGGTCCTCAAGGGCGAGACCCGCACCGGCGCGACGCTCCACGCCATGACGCCGCGGGCGGACGCCGGGGCGATCGTCGATCAGGAAGCCGTGCCGATCGGGCCCGACGACGCGGCGATCGACGTGCAGCGGCGCGTCACGGCCGCCGCGCCTCCATCCTCTCCCGGCGGATCGACGAGCTGAAAGCCGGCACCGCGAAGACGACGCCCCAGGACGAGGCCCAGGCCACGCGCTTCGGCCAGCGCCGGCCCGAGGACGGACGGATCGACTGGAGCCGGCCCGCGAAGGAGGTCCACGATCTCGTCCGCGCGGTCACGCACCCGTATCCCGGCGCCTTCACGGACCTCTTCGGCGGGAAGATGTTCGTCTGGCGCACGCGCCTGCCGGGCCTGGCCGCGCACGACAATTTCCCGGGAGAGATCCGCGGCGAGGACGGACGGCTGCACGTGACGTGCGGCGACGACCGGTTTCTCGAGCTCCTGCGCGTCCAGCCCGAGGGCGGCGCGGAGATCGACGGGGCTGAGCTACCTGCGCGGAAAGGAGGTAGCGATGCGCGTCCTGATCCTCGGCGTCAACGGCTTCATCGGCAACGCCCTGACCGAACGCATCCTCGACACGACCGACTGGAACGTCTCGGGGCTCGACATCGGCTCCGACAAGATCGCCCCGTTCCTCGACAACCCGCGGTTCACCTACCTCGAAGGCGACATCGCGATCAACAAGGAGTGGATCGAGTACCAGATCAAGAAGTGCGACGTCGTTCTGCCGCTCGTCGCGATCGCCACGCCGGCGGCCTACGTCACCCAGCCGCTGGCCGTGTTTCGAGCTCGACTTCGAGGAGAACCTGCGCATCGTCAAGCAGGCCGTGCGGTACGGGAAACGCGTCGTCTTCCCGTCCACCTCCGAGGTCTACGGCATGTGCCCCGACGCCGAGTTCGACGAGGACGCTTCGCCCCTTGTCTACGGGCCCATCCACAAGCAGCGCTGGATCTACTCGTGCAGCAAGCAGCTCCTGGACCGCGTGATCTGGGCGTACGGCCAGCAGGGCCTGCAGTTCACCCTCTTCCGCCCGTTCAACTGGTTCGGCCCGCACCTGGACGACGTCGACTCGCCCAAGGAGGGCTCCAGCCGCGTGCTGACCCAGTTCCTCCACAACATCCTCTACCGCGAGCCCATCAAGCTCGTCGACGGCGGCACGCAGAGGCGGTCGTTCACGTACATCTCCGACGGCATCGACGCGCTCATGGCGATCCTCGAGAACCGGGCCGGGGCGGCCGACGGCGGCATCTTCAACGTCGGAAACCCCGCCAACGACCTGTCGATCCGCGAGCTCGCCGAGAGAATGGTCGCGGCCGTCGCGGCGACGCCCGGCTTCGAAGAGCTCGGCTCGACGGCGAAGCTGGTCGAGGTCTCATCCGGGGACTACTACGGCTCGGGCTATCAGGACATCCTGACGCGCGTACCCTCCATCCGCCGCGCCCGCCAGATCCTCGGCTGGGAGCCGAAGGTCAGCCTCGACGAGGGCATCCGGCGCACCCTCGACTACTACCTCAAGGGCCGCCGGGCCACCCGATGACCGAGCGTCGCGTCGTCCTCAAGGTCGATTGCGACACGGACGAGGGCACGCGCGAGGGCGTGCCGCGTCTCGCTCGAGATCTTCGCCAACCGGGGGATCCGGGCGACGTTCTTCTTCACGCTGGGACCGGACCGCTCGGGCGTCGCCATCCGGCGGGTCTTCACGAGCCCGGGGTTCCTGAAGAAGATGCTCCGCTCGAGGGCGGCGTCGCTCTACGGCTGGCGCACGATGCTGTCCGGAACGCTCCTGCCCGCGCCCCTGATCGGCGCCCGCGGCGCCGCTTCGATGCGCGCCGCCGCGGCGGCCGGCCACGAGACGGGGGTCCACGGCTGGGACCACGTCGGCTGGCACGACCGGCTCGACCAGATGAGCCTCGAGGAGGTCCGATCGGATTACGGCCGCGCCCACGCCGAGTATCTGCGGATCTTCGGGATGCCGGCCCGCGCGAGCGCCGCGCCCGGCTGGAAGGCCAACGCGCTGTCGCTCGAGGCGCAGCACGAGCGCTCCCTGCTCTTCACCTCCGACACCCGCGGAGGATCCCCCTTCTTTCCCTCGGCCGGCGAGCGGACCTTCCGGACGCTCGAGATCCCGACGACTCTTCCGACGCTCGACGAGACCCTCGCCTGGCCGACGCTGCGCTCCGACGCCGATCAGCGGGCCTTCTTCCGGCAGGCGGCGCGCGGCACGCAGGTCCACACGATCCACGCCGAGATCGAGGGAAGGTCCAAGGCCGAGCTCTTCGCCTCGATCCTGGACGACTGGAGGACGGACGGCGTCACGTTTCCGCTCCTCTCGGAGCTCGCCCGCGAAACCCTCGCGCGCCACGACGAGGTCCCCGTGCGGCCCTTGGCGAAGACACGGCTTCCGGGCCGCGGCGGCGTCGTCACGACCGGGTGGCCGGAGGCCGGGAGTATCCTGTCCTCGCGTGACTGAGCGACCGCGGGCCGGCGTCCGGCCGGAGATCTGGCTGACGCTCGCTTCCGTCGCGGGCTCCTTTCTGGTCTACCTCCCCTTTCTCTCGAGGATGTCGGTCGTGTACCGGTTCTGGGACGGACCGAACTACCTGACGGTCGCACGCACGCTCTACGACGTGCGCCCGGACAATCCGCTCCTGGCGTACGTGTACCAGCCGACCTATTTTCTGACGCACCTGCCCCTCTATCCGCTGTGCGTGCGGGCGCTGGCCTGGATCGGGTACGAGCCTGCGCTCCTGCTCGTGTCGGTTCTGGCGTCGATTGCGGCCGTGCTTCTGTTTTACCGCCTGGCGCGCGACGTCTGGAAGCTCCCGTCGCCCGCTTTCCTGTCGCTGGTGTTTCTCTTCCTCCCGCCGCGGTGGCTCCTCTATCGGTCGACCGGAGCGACGGAGGCGTTGTACATCGCTCTGGCGCTCGGGTCGGTCTGGTTCTTCGAGAGAGCCCGCTACGGACGGGCCTCGCTCCTGGCCGGGCTCGCCGCGCTGACGCGCATCTCGGGCGTCATGTTCGCGCCGGCCTACGCGATCGCTCTGGCCCGGGATCGCCGCTGGCGGTCCTGGCCGTGGCTCCTGCTGATCCCGGCGGGCCTGTTCGGCTACTTCGTGTTCTGCGCGATTCGCTTCGGCAACTTCTTCGCCTACCTCGCGCCGCACGGCGAGAAGATGGCGGCCTTCCGCCCGTTCGGTTTCCTGCCGACGCTCTTCGAGAAGGGCCTCTACCACCAGGTGGAATTCCACATCCTGCTCTTCCTGGTCTACGCGGTCGGCACCTTC
The DNA here is from genome assembly GCA_963829925.1 of uncultured Acidobacteriota bacterium. GTDB lineage: Bacteria > Acidobacteriota > Thermoanaerobaculia > UBA5066 > Gp7-AA6 > DAHUXD01. The sequence goes on along the minus strand of CAWHKQ010000010.1, from coordinate 251,633 downwards.
CGGCTGCGCGAGCGGTTCCCGACTCTCTTCTGGTACTGCGTCTTCCAGCTCGCCCTGCTCGTGCTCGTCTCGACGGAGGACTGGAGCCGGTACTTCCTGGTCATGGCGCCGTTCGCGCTGATCGTGGGCTACCGCGACCTGATCGACACGCGGGCGTTCCGCTGGATGTTCCCGGTCTTCGCGGCGCTGTCGGTCTACTACGCCTGGGGCGTGATCCCACTGAACGGGTGCCGGCCCGACATCTATCTCGCCCTGCTCTCGCACCTCGGACTCCTGCCGCAGGGCGCGGCGCCGTAGAGGACTTCCCGACGGGAAAATCTGCGGGCGCTCACGCTGTCATCACGAGCGAAGCGAGGGATCCCGGACTCGATACACGACCGACTCGATCAGTCCGGATCCCTCGTCGCGCTCCTCGGGATGACGGTGGGGGCAACGCGCCTCAGGATGACGGCGTTGCGTTGCTGGCCACGGCGGCGGGGCGTCTGCTCCTCGACCGCGTCGCGACGGCGACGCCGAGGGCGATCAAGACCGCCGCCGCCTGGAGAGCGACGCCGAGGCGGAAGGGCGCGCGGTCGTACGCGATCTCCACGCGATGGCGTCCGGCGGGAACCGCGACCGCCAGGTCGCGGGCGTTGGCGACGCCGACCGGCACGGGAGCGCCGTCGAGCCGCGCTTTCCATACGGGAAGATAGGTCCGGGAGAAGACGACGTGACCGGGCCCGGCGGCGTCCACGGTGAGGGAGGCGCGATCGGCCGCGGCGCTCTCGACGGCGACACTCCCGGCCGCCGCCCCGCTCGACGGGTTCTCGTTCCGCCGGCCTGGAAGCGCGACGTCGTGGAAGGGATCGAAATCTTCCGAGCGAACCAGCTCCAGCGTGCCCGAGAGCGAGCTGCGGCGATGGACGCGCCCCGCCCAGCGCAGCTCCGGCACGGGCCGCGGATTCTCGAAGAGGACGAGGCGGCGTCCGGCGACCTCCAGACCCGTGACGCCCTTCCAGAGCGGGTGCTCTTCCCCCTCGGGGGCCAGCGCCCACTTGCCTCCGTACAGGGCGAGCAGGCGGTCCCGCTCGGCAGGGCGTCGAAGCATCCGCGGCCTCGCTGGTCAGCCGGTTGTAGAAGCCGTAGGAGCCGTCCGGGTCGTTCTCGAAGAGGTACCGGACTCCGAAGGGAGCTCCCGTCAAGGGGACGAGCTCCTCGACGAGGATGCGCGCGACCTGCGGCGCGCGGGGCAGCACACCGGGGCCCTCCACGGGCAACGCCCCCACGTCGAAGTCCGGCAGCTCCCGCGAGACGTAGAGCCTTCCCGACCCGTCGAGGTGGCGCAGCAGCGCGGGCGGGCGCGTGAGGTCCTTCTCCGGAGCGCAGACGAAGAGCGGAAGCCCCCAGAACAGGGAGGACACCAGCGTGAGCAGGCCGAGCACGTAACCCGGCTCGCGCAGGCGGTCGCCTCGCGTCAGGAGGAGCAGGACGAGGAGGACCGCGAGCGCGCCGGCGAGAACGTCGCCGCGCACCGCCACGCGGAAGGCGTCGAGGAACGCGGCGGGGTCGGGCGCGACCCGCGCGGCGAGCGGACCCGCCCGGCGATCCAGCGGCCCGCCGGGAGCGGCCAGCCACCAGGCCGACGCGAAGAGGGCCAGGAAGACGCCGGCGATGACGGCGTGGCGCCGTCCCACCCGGCGGCGCGCCAAGGCCTCCGCGGCCAGCCCGGCCAGAAGCGCGACGCAGATCGTGGCGAGGAGATAGAACTTGATCGGGTACCGGAGCTTGCGCAGGAACGTGACCGCGTAGACGAGACGGTAGAAGGGCAGCGCAAACCCGAACGAGAGGAGCAGAGCCAGGAGGCCGCCAGTGGCCAGGGCCGCGGACCGGCCGGCTCCAGAAACCGCGGTCGGCCGCGGCGAGCACCACCGCGAAAAGCGGAATGATGCCGAAGGTCACGCACCAGATGTAAACCAGGTTCTGCTCTCCGATCGAAGTCAGCCAGTTTGCCCCGCCGCCGAGGGAGCCCGGGTCACCCCCGAAGCGCGGCAGGAGCCATTCGATCGCGCGCGTCCAGGAGAACGCGGCGGCGCCGAAGGCGCGCTCCGAGTAGAGGTGCTGGCCCCGGTAGGTCAACGGAAAAACCTGCCGCAGCGGCAGGAGGAGCGGAGCCGCGACGCGCGAGCGACAGGAGCCCGGCGGCCAGACCGCCGCCCGAGAGCGCGAGGAGCCGGCGCGGGCGTTCCGCGCGCGGGCCCCCGAGCGCCACGCCGAGAGCGAGCGCCCCCGAGAAGGCGAGCGTCAGGAGGGTCAGCGCGGGCTCTCCGGCGAGGAGCTGCAGGCCGAGCGCGAGCCCGCCGGCCGCGGCGGCGCGGACCGCCTCGCCGCGAGTCGCGGCCTTCGCCAGAGACAGGAACGCGGCCGCGCACCACGGCAGCCACGAGGCGGCGGCGATCGAGTTCATGAAGGCCGATCCGTAGGACAGGGTCATTCCGGAGAAGGCGTAGGCCGCTCCGGCGAAGAAGGCGGCCCCGTCCGAGAGGCCGAAGGCGCGCGCCATGCGCCTGGCCCCGAAGAAGGCCCACAGGATATGGACGAGGTAGTGCAGGTTGAAAGCGACGGCCGGCGGGAAGACGTGCTCGAGCAGGAACGTCGGGTAGAGGAGAACGGCGTTGGGGTTGGCCAGGAGCGGCTGTCCGCCGGAGGCCGCGGCGTTGACGAACGGGACTTCCCCGGCCGCGAGCGACGCGACCGCCACGCGCCGCCACGGCCAGTGGGTGATCTGCGCGTCTCGAAAGACGAGCCGGCGCGAGCCCAGAATCTCGGTGAGAAGCGGAAGCGTGAAGAGGACGAGCAGGGCGAAGGTCGGGAGCAGCGCCCGCCGTGACATTAAGATGAGTGTACGTTAGTGAGATCATTCTCCGACAGCCCGATGCGCGAGATCGAATCCCGCCCGGCATCCGCGCATGACTGACGCGGCGCGGCGCTCGGCGCGGCGGGCCACCCGACTCGTCCTTGTGGCGTTCGGATTTCTCGCCGTCTACTTCACCGGCCTCTTTCCTCCGTTCTCGAATCCGAACGAGCTGTCACGCTTCCAGACGGTCGTGTCCATGGCCGAGTGGAAGACGTTCTCCATCGACGAGGCGATCGCCGCGCTGGGCGACCACGAGGACAAGGCGGCGTCGGGCGGCCGCTTCTACTCCAACAAGGCGCCCGGGCTCGCCTTCGCGGCCTACCCGGTGTACCGCGCGCTGCGCGTCGTCCTCCCCGCGCCCACGCCCGACACCTCGGTCAAGCTCCTGTATTTCCTGCGGCTCGTCACCGTGTCGCTGGTGTGCTGGCTGGCGCTGCGCCGGTTCGCGGCGCGCGTCGAGAGCCTCGGCGTCCACCCGGCGGCCGCCCCGCTGGTCACGCTGGCCGTCGCGCTCGGCACGCCCTTCCTCTTCTATGCGCGGTCCTTTTTCGCTCACGCCTGGACGGCGTCGCTCCTCTTTCTCGCCTGGGACCTGCTCCGAAAGAGCGAGGAGCGGGACGCGCGATGGCCCGTCGCGTTGCGCGGCCGGCGCCGGGTTTCTCGCCGCCTGGGCGGCGATCTCGGAGTACACCGTGGCCCCGATCGCCCTGCTGCTGGCGCTGCGGGCGGTGGCGCGGCCGGACACGCGCCGCCTGACCGGGTTCGCGCTGGCCGCGATGGTGCCGCTGGCGCTGCTGCTCTTTTACAACGACGCCAGCTTCGGCTCGCCCTTCACGCTCTCCTCGGCCCGGGAAGCCGATCCGGCCTATGCGGAGCTCGCCGGAAAGGGGATCTTCGGGCTGGGCGCGCCGAGCTTCGAGGTCGCCTGGCGCTATCTCCTGGATCCGGCCCGCGGGGTCCTGATCTTCTCGCCGTTCCTCCTCTGGTTCTTCCCGGGGGCCGTGCGCTGGTGGCGGTCGGGGGAAGATCGCGCCGACGGCGCCTTCGCGCTCGCCGTCGTGGCCGTGTTTTTCGTGCTCCTGACCGGCTATCCGAACTGGCACGGCGGCTGGTCGCTCGGCAGCCGCTATCTCCTGCCCGCCGTCTTCTTTGCCGCTCTGCCGATCGCCCGGGCGCTCGAGAGCCCGCTCTCGCGGGGGCTCTTCCTGGCCGCGGCGGGGTTCTCGGTCGCCGCGCACTTCCTGCTGACCGCGACCTGGGTCCACCTGCCGCCCGACCTCGCGTGGCCGGCGGCGACGAGCGCGCCGTGGTTTCTGCAGCGCGGGTGGATCGCCCAGAACCTCGCCACCCTCTTCGGGGCGTCGGGGGCCGTCACGCTGGCCCTGCCCGCGCTGCTCACGGCCCTCGCCGTCGTGGCCGTCGCGCGCGCCTCGCGCCCGACGCGGCCCGCTCTTCCGGTGGCCCTGCTGCTCGGGCTCGCCCCGCTCGCCGCGCTCCTCCTGCGGCCGCCCGAGCTCTCGTATCGGGGGCGTCTCTGGCGCGCCGCGCAGCTCGGGGTGTTCTCGGGCCGGGACCCGCGCCGGGAGGAGCTGCGCGGAGTGGCATTGGAGGCGGCGACTCCGGAGGAACAGCGGCTGGCGATGGCGATGTGGCGCGCCTTCGGGCCGCGGCCGCCGAGGTAGCCTGCCGTCGCTCAGTCCACGATCTCGAAAACCGCCCAGCGAGGGATCCAGCGGTCGTTGCGGCGGATCGCGCTCTTCGAGTGGAACAGGAGGCGGACCTTCGTGAGGGGCTCGACCTGCACGTCGCCGAGATTCGCCCCCTTTCCGCCGAAGTCGTAGAGGCGCGCCTGCATCGTCTAGAAGTAGGCGGGCGCGGGTGCGAGACCCTGCGGCGTCTCCGAGAGATACGGGGGCCGGTCCAGATACGACGCATAGTCGTTCATCCGCGCGGCCAGGTCCGTGGCCACGATCCACCGCGCGCGATGCCGCCGCGCGATCAGGAGCGCCTCCTCCTCCGACTCGGCCAGGAAAAAGCGGACCGAGTCGAGGAACCCGTAGCCGAAGTTGTTGGCGACCACCGGTTCCTCGGCGACGTAGAGCAGCAGGTGCCCGAGCGACCACGGCGCCATCACCGAGGAGGCCGACGCGAGCCCCTCCGGAAAAGGCGGCGGTCCCAGCAGGCGCGGGTCGTAGGCGTCGACCGGGTGGGGAAGCGTCTCGCGCATCTTCTCGAGGGTCTCGAAGAGGTCCGAGCCCGGCACGTTGACGGTCGCGAGCTCTTCGCGCAGACCCGGGCCACATCGGCAGCGCGAGGGCGATCGCGGCGGCCGCCGACACGAGCCCCCGACGGCGCCGGAGCCCTGCCGGGGCGCGGCGCAGAACGCGGGTCCCGAGGGCTCGGGCCGCCTCCAGCAGCGCCAGCGCCGACAGGGGCGCCGCGTAGTAGACGTTGAGGCGCTGCGAGAGCGCGAGAAAGAGAGTCACCGCTCCCCAGATGGCCAGGGCGCCGTACACGCCCCGCCGGGCTCCGCGCCGGGCTCGCGCGGCCCAGACGAGCACGACGATCGGCGCGAGGAAGAACCCGGCCGACAGCTGCCGCAGGGCCAGACCCGGGCCGTCGGCCAGGAGCGGCCGCGCCTCGAAGATGCCCTTGAGCCAGTCCTTCGGGTACGACACGTAACCGCCGGTCCCCGCGACCTCGGTGGTGGAGCCCGCGACGTACCCGATGCCGTTGCGCAGGCCCGCGAAGAAGCGCCGGCGCGAAGGGGAGCGTCACCAGGGCGGCGGCCGCGATCACGCCGAGCCCCAGCCCGAGCTCGCGCCGCGTCAGGGCGCGGCGCGCCCCCCTCGCCGCCAGTCCGATCGCGACCGTGCCGCCGCACAGCGCCGCGAGGAACAGCGGCTGGAAGTACCCGAAGGACACGTACGTCAGGGGAGGGCGGAGCCACCCCAGCCACGCGGCCGTCGCGGCGGCCACCAGGCCCGCGGCCAGTCCCAGCGTCAGGGCGGCCGCGCGCGCAACGGGCCGGCGCGCGAAGACCGCCTCGCACGCGAGGGCCAGGGCGAAGATCGCCCCCCAGAAGATCGCGCCCTGCCAGGTCAGCACGGCGACCGCGAGCGCGGCGCCGGCGAGAGCCTCTCTCCGGGCGTTGCCCGGCGCGTCGGGCCGCTCGCGGCTCCGAAGGAACAGGAGGAGCGCCAGGAGCCCGCAGAAGGACTCGGCCGCGTGCTGGTCGGTGTGCGCGTACTGGGACCAGAGAATGTCCGCCGGGCAGACGGCGAGAAAGACCGCGGCCGCGACTCCGGCCCAGACTCCCAGCAGCCGACGGGCGAGGAGACCCGCGAGCAGGATCGACCCCGGCGCCGAGCAGGACGGGGATCCAGGCCGCCCCGCGCTCGATCGAGTCTGCGGAGGCGTCGCGTCCCTCCGCGAGCACCGCCGGGGTCGCCAGGACGACGTCGAAGAGAGGCGGCCAGATCGCGACGCCGCCCTCCGGAAAGTTCATCAGCGGATCGAACTGAATCGTGCGCGGATAATTCGCCGCCGCGAAGCGCGCGCGGCGCATGTGGTACGCCGAGTCGGAGTCGAGCGGCCGGATCCGCCCTCCCACGTTCGCCTGCTCCCGCGTGTGGAGACGCAGGGCAATTCCGGCGGCGAGCGCGGCGCATATCCCGAGGAGGAACGCGGCGCGCCGCAAACGCATCGTCCTCATTATCGCTTCGCCCGGCTTGAAAGGGTGTGCGAAAGAGACCCGGCTCGCGGCACTGTCGGTGCGGCCTCCGGCCGCAGATCCCGAGCGAGCGGAGGCGACGGTTGTATCATCTGAGCAGACCGTGAAGCTGTCCGTTCTCATTCCCGTCTACAACGAGGCGCGCACGATCGACGAGATCCTCACGCTCGTCACGCGCGAGGCGACCGAGAAGGAAGTCGTCGTCGTGGACGACGGCTCGACGGACGGCACTCGGGAGAAGCTCGGTGCCTGGGACGGGCGGGACGGCGTGCGCGTGATCTTCCATGACCGCAACCAGGGCAAGGGCCGGGCGGTGCGCACGGCGCTGGAGGCCGCTCGAGGAGACATCCTGATCATCCAGGACGCCGACCTGGAGTACGACCCGGCCGAGTACCCGCTGCTGCTTCGGCCGATCGAGGCCGGGCGCGCCGACGTCGTGTTCGGCTCGCGTTTCGTCGGCAGCTCCGAGCACCGGGTCCAGAACTTCTGGCACCAGCAGGGCAACCGGCTTCTGACGCTCATCTCGAACGTCGTGACCGGCCTGAACCTCTCGGACATGGCGACCTGCTACAAGGCGTTTCACCGGGGCGTGGTGCCCGCCCTCGACCTCGTGTCTCCGGGCTTCGGGGTCGACGCCGAGATCACGGCCAAGGTGGCGCGGGGCGGGTTCCGGATCTTCGAAGTGCCCGTGTCGTATTTCGGGCGGTCGCAGGCGGAGGGCAAGAAGATCCGGTTGAAGGACGGGTTCTCGGCCCTGGCGGCTCTCCTGCAGCACTCCGTCGGCGCGGGCGCGAAGCGTTGAAGTCGCCCGCCGCCGTCTTCGTTGCGCTGGCGCTGACGGCGCTGGCTCTCTTCCTCGTCTACGACCACACGCGCAACGACGCCCTGTCAGCCGACGAGCCGATCCACATCCTCTCGGGCTACTTCGCGGTCGCGTCCCGTTCGGCGATCGTGAACCTCGAGCACCCCCCGCTGATGAAGGCGCTGTCCGGCCTGGCGCTGGCCGCGCTCCCGCTGAACCCCCCTCCCGAGAAGCCGGCCATGGGCAACGTGTTCCTCGGCTATGGCCCCGACTTCTTCTACCGCAACCGTGTCCCGGTCGACCGGATCCTCGCCGCCGCCCGCTCGCCGTTTCTCGCGGTGCTGGCGGCCCTTCTCCTGCTGGTCTTCTTCGCGGCCATGCCCCGCTACGGTCCGGTGCCCGCGCTGTTTGCGGCCGGCTTGCTCGCCTTCGATCCCAACCTTCTGGCGCACGCGGGGGTCGTCCACACGGACGTCGGAGCGGCGCTGACCTTTCTCGCGACCGTCCTGGCCTGGAACGCCGCCATGAAGCGGCCCGGTCTTGCGCGCCTGGGCCTGGCCGCGCTGTGCCTGGGCCTCGCCTTCGTGACGAAGTTCTCGTCGGTGTATCTCGTTCCGATCCTTCTCCTGCAGACGCTTCTGGCCTCGCGCCGCGACCCGGCGCCCGGCCGCGCGATCCTGCGCGGCCTCGGACGGCTGGCGGCCGCGGGGGCGGGTGCTCTCGTCGTGGTCCTGGCCGTCTACGCCGCGGTCACGTCCCGCATGGACCGGGACGATCAGAAGACCGTCATCCGCGAGAAGGTCGGGATCGTGGGGCAGGCGCCGGCGCTCGCCGAAAGGATTGCCTCTCTGGCCGACGTGTCCCGGCCGCTGGCGCACTTCGCAGGGGGCCTCGCCTCGGTCGCGCGGCAGAACGCGGTCGGCGGGGGAGTGACGTACCTGAACGGGCGCGTCTCGACCGAGGGCTTTCCCCACTATTTCTTCGTCGCGTACGGCGCGAAATCGACCCTGGCGTTTCTGGCCGTGACGCTGGCCATCCTCGTGGCCCTGCTCCGGCGCGCGCCCGGGCTCTCCGAAGAGGTCCGCCTCTTCCTGGTTCCGGTCGCCGTGCTCTTCCTGGCGTCCATCGGCACGACCTACAACATCGGAATCCGTCACCTCCTCCCGATCTACCCGTTCCTGGCTCTCTTCGGAGCCGCGCTCTTCGCGCGGGCGTGGGAGCGGCGGAGAGAATCGGGGCGCGCGCGGGCGGCCGCCGCGCTCTGGCTCCTGCTGCCCGTGGTCTCGGCCGTCGAGCTGGCGCGCATTCACCCGCACGAGCTCTCGTACTTCAACCCCCTCGCCGGAGGCCCGTCGGGTGGGGCCCGGATCCTGTCGGACTCGAACATCGACTGGGGACTCGACCTGCGCCGCCTCGCGGCGGAGCTCGAGCGCCGCGGCGTCCCGAAAGAGGACCTGACCGTCTCCTACTTCGGCGGCGACAACGTTTCGTACCGGCTGGGCGTGCCCGACTTTTCGGCCTTGCCCGTCGTGCGCGGCCGTCTCGCGGCGATCTCGGTGTTCCTGCTGACGGCGGGACCGGAATTTTCTGAGTATCATGGCGACCGCGCCATGGCGGAGGCCCTGCGCGGGCTCCAGCGGCGGGTCGCCGCGGGGCGTCCCGCGGGCCGGATCGGACACTCCATCTACCTCTTCGAGCTCGAACCGGAAGGAGCCCCGTGAAGCTGTCGGTCGTGATCCCGGCGTACAACGAGACGAAGACGATCCGCGAGATCGTCCGGCGGGTGATCGCGGTCCCGATCGAGAAGGAGATCCTGATCGTCGACGACGGCTCGACCGACGGAACGCGCGAGATCCTGCGCGAGCTCGACGGAAAGGATGGTGTCCGCGTCTTCCTGCAGCCGCACAACCAGGGCAAGGGCGCCGCCGTCGCGACGGGGTTCCGCGAAGCGACGGGCGACGTCGTCGTCATCCAGGACGCCGACCTCGAGTACGACCCGATGGAGTATCTGACGCTGATGGCTCCGATCGCGCAGGGCCATGCCGACGTCGTCTACGGCTCGCGATTCCTGGGCGGCGGCACGCGGCGCGTCCTCTACTTCTGGCACACCGTGGGCAACCGCTTCCTGACGCTCGCCTCGAACATGTTCACGAACCTCAACCTCACGGACATGGAGACCTGCTACAAGATGTTCCGGCGCGAGGTCGTCCAGACCATGTCGATCGAGTCGCAGCGCTTCGGCATCGAGCCGGAGATCACCGCCAAGGTCGCGCGCCGCGGCTACCGGATCTACGAGGTGCCCATCTCCTACTACGGGCGCACCTACGAGGAAGGCAAGAAGATCGGCTGGAAGGACGCGGTCTCGGCCCTGGTCACGATCGTGCGCCACGCCTTCCGCGAGACCGAGAACCCGAAGAACGTCGGGCACGTGACGCTCGCCCGCATGGGCAAGCTCGACACGTACAACCGGTGGCTGGCCGACCGCTTCTCCGGCTCGCTGGGCTCGCGGGTGCTCGAGATCGGGGCCGGGTTCGGCAACATGACCCGCCAGTTCACGGGCCGCGAGCTCGTCGTCGCGTCCGACCTCGACCCCGTCGCCCTCGAGTACCTGCGCTCCGTCTTTCGCGAGGACAAGTCGGTCCGCGTCGCGTCGTACCGCTTCCCGCTCGAGGAGAACGAGCGCGCCGAGATCCGGGCGCTCGCCATCGACACCGTCGTCTGCCTGAACGTCCTCGAGCACATCGAGGACGATCGGGGAACGCTCGCCGACCTCCACGCGGTGCTGCCTCCCGGCGGCCGGCTGATCCTGATCGTCCCCGCGCTCCAGAGCCTGTACGGCAGCCTGGACGAGCACCTGCATCACTTCCGGCGGTACGAGAAGGCCGAGCTCGAGGAAAAGGTCCGGGCCGCGGGATTTGCCCTCGAGGACTCCCGTTTCCTGAACCGCCCGGGCATCGTCGGCTGGTGGATCAACGGCCGGCTCCTGAGGCGCAAGGTCCTGCCGGCCGGCCAGCTCGCCGCTTTCAAGCTGCTGCTGCCGCTGCTTCGGAGGGAGGAGAAGAACCCGCCCTCCGTCGGCATGTCGCTCCTGGCGATCGCGAGAAAGGGCGCGTGACCCGCAGCCGATTCGTCCTCGTCTTCGCTCTCGTCCTGGTCCTCCGGATCGCCGTCGCGGCCGGCTTCCGGGGGAACTTCGACACCCAGTCTTATCTGATCGCCGTCCAGGGCGTGGTCTCGGGGCAGAACGTCTACGCGCTGACCGAGCGGTACAACTACAGCCCTCTCTGGTCGTTCGTGGTCGCGGGGGTCTGGCTGGCCGCCGCTCCCAACGTCGGAGCCTTCGTGCTGCTGATCGGCCTGCTCCTGATCGCCGCCGACGCGGCTTCCGCCTTCCTCCTGGTCGGGATCGGCCGTCGCCGGCTGCGCCTCGAAGCCGACGAGGCGCGGCGGCGCTCGCTGCTCTTCTTCTCCAATCCCGTCTCGGTCCTGATCTCCTGCGCGCACGGCCAGTTCGACGGCCTGTCGATCCTGTTTCTGCTGGGGGCGCTCTGGCTGACGGCCGCGCCCGAGTCACGCGCCAGGCGGGTCGGGGTCGCCGCCCTGCTGGCGTTGTCGCTTCTCGTCAAGCACGTCACCGCGTTTCACCCGCTGCTGTTTTCGCGGCGGCGGCAGCGGGAAGGCCTCCCGGACGGCCTGGTCCTGGCGCCCTACCTCGTGTTCGCCGCGTCGTTTCTCCCGTACGCCTCCGCCCTCGGGCCGATCGTCCGCCACGTGTTCCTCTATCCGGCGCGCGTTTCCGAGGCGTCCCTCCAGAAGCCCGGCGGTCTCCAGGCCTTCCTCTCCCTGGCGGAGCCTCGTCCGCTGGTCTTCTCGCTGCTCCTCCTCGTCGCCGTCGCCTGGGTGCTCCGGGCCACGCGCGGCTGGGAGCTCACGAGGGCGTGCCTCCTGTTGTTTCTGACGCTCCTGTGCTTCTCGCCGTCCTTCGCCGTCCAGTACCTCGTGTGGCCGATCGCTCTGGGCTCGTTGTTTCCCTCGGTCGCGTACGGCGTCTTCACGCTGGCGGGCTCGCTTTATCACTCCTCCGCCCCCGAGAGCCTGGCGATCCCGTGGCCGATCCGCGCCACATCGCTCGGGACCTGGCTCGCGGCGCTTCTCTGGTTTGCCGCGGAGCTCGTCAGGGCCCGGCGGGAGGAGGAACGTTGCGTCGCGGTTCGGGAGTCCGCAGGATGACGAGCGCGTCGGCTGTTTGCAGGAGCGCGCGCGTCCGGCCTCCGGCGCCTTCGAGAATCCGCCGCAGGCCCGGAGTCGCGTAGACCGGAGGGATCGCCACGAAGAGGCGGCCTCCCGGGCTCATGCGGTCGAGCGCCTCGGCGAGAGCGCGCTCTTCGGCCGGACCGGGCAGAGCGGGGACGAACCAGCCCGGATGCCGGCCGAGCTCCTCGGGCATCGGGCGCACTGCGGCCTGGAGCTCGCCTCGCTCGGACGCCAGTCGGGCCGGCAGATAGAAGCTCGCCGCGGCGATGACGAGGTCGCCCGGCCGGGCCACCCGCGAGAGGCTCGCTGCGACCGCGGGGGCCGGACTTTCCCCGTGGGGCGCCCGGAGGTAACCCGCCGTCGCGAGCATCCCGAAGATGGCGGTCACGCCCGCGGCCCGGCGCACGGCCCGGCTCTCCGCCGCGGCCTTCGCCACGCCCCACAGGAACACCGGCAGCACCGCCATCTCGGTCCTGCCGGCGAACGCGATCGGCCGCCAAAAACTCGCGAGGAGCGCGCCTCCGAGGACGAGCACGACGAAGGCGAGAGCGCGGCGCGTCTCGGGCTCGGTTCGGGAGCGCGCGCCGAGAAACGTGAACAGGATCGCGCCCGCGACGATCGCCGCGACAGAGAGAGCGAAGGGCGGCGGCGGGCCGAAGGAGGCGGGCACGCGGCCGACCCCGCCGAAGGCCGAGAGAAACCCGGCGAGGGAGCCGCCCGGCGTCTCCCGCATCCAGGCGATCGCTTCCGCCGGCTGCGCGCGCAGAACCGGAATCCAGGGAACGAACGCGGCGCCTCCCGCGACGAGGGCGGCGCAGGACCGCCACCGGCGCGACGCGGCGCACAGCAGCAGGAGCGACGCCAGCGCGAGGATCCCGAGATAGTGCGTGTAGAGCGCCGCGGCCGCGAGGACGGCGATCGCCGCCAGGCGCGCGGGTCTCTCCTCCCCGCGGAGCGCCACAAGAAAGAGCGCCAGGTCGAGGGCCGCCAGGAACGCGTACGGCCGCGCCTCGACGGCGTACAGGTTCAAGAGGGCGCGGAGGAGAGCAGCAGGACCAGCGTTCCGCGCGCGGCTCCCTTCGGCGAGCGTACGGACGGCGGCAAAGAGGGCGAGCGTGGCGAAGAAGGGGACCGCGCGAACGAGCGGCGCGCCGTCGGACAGTCGCTCGGCCAGCAGCACGAACGGCTTCTCGATCAGGTAGAAGCCGGGAGGCCCGGAGTCGAAGCGCAGCGCCGCGAGCAGCTCGGAGAGCGGCAGCCGCGCCGCCCAGACCGTGAAGAGCTCGTCGAACCAGAGGGGCCGCGCGAAAGGAGGAAGACGCGGGCTCGCGATCGCGGCGGCGCGAGCAGGAGGAGAGCGGCGAGAGCGCGTCGAACGGCTTTCGACTTCGGGTTGAATGCTTTATCCTAACGCCGGGTGGATTCGAAGTCGGCTCGGTCGAAACGGCTCGGGCTTCCAGTTCCTCCCGGCCGGCCCTCTTCGGGCTGCTCGTCCTGGCGGTCTACGCCGATCCGCTGTTCACGCGCCGGAACTTCGTGGGCGGGACCTCGTGCCTTACGGCCTGCCCATGGAGAAGATGGTGCACGACGCCTGGTCTCGCGGACGCCTGCCCGTCTGGAGCGAAGACATCTCGGGCGGCCGGCCTCTGCTGGCCAATCCCAACTCCGGATCGCTGTATCCCCTTCGTCCGCTTCTGTCGCGGCTGCCGTTTCCGCGGCCATGCGCGTGTTTCCGGTCCTCAGTGGGTTATCGCCGGCGTCGGGATGCTCCTCCTGCTGCAGACCCTGGCCGCGTCCCGGGCTGCGGCGTGGTTGGGGGCCGCGACCTACGTGTTTTCCGGCGTCATGGTGTCGGAGGTGTTCTACCTGCCGCTGCAGGGGAGCGCGGCCCTCCTCCCATGGGTCCTCTGGTCCGTGGCGCGGCCGGCCGCGGGCCTCGGGCGCAAGGCCGTGCCGATCGGGGTCGTCTTCGGCCTCCTGTTTCTCCTGGGCGACGTGTTCGCGGTCCTCATCGCGTTGATCGTCTCGTTGCTCTGGATCGCGCTGGAGGTCGCCCGCCCGGAGAGGCTCCGCCAGGCCGGCGCGCTCGTCGTCGGGATCGTCCTCGGCGGGCTTCTGGCCGCGCCCCAGATCGTCGCGACGGCCCTTCTGGCGCCCGAAACCCAGCGCGCGGTGACGGGGATCCGGCTCCAGGAGGGTCTCGCCTTCACGCTGTCCCCGTGGCGTCTCGCGGAGCTCGTGGTGCCGTATCCCTTCGGGGATTTCTGGACGCTCGAGGATCGGGAGGCCTGGGGATCGGTCGGTTTTTCGGGGTTTCTTCGTGACGCTCTACTGCCGGTGCATTCGCATTCGTCGCCCTCGTGGCGTCCTGGCGAGAACGCCGGAGGGGTGCGCGATTCGGCCGCACCCTGTTCGTCGTCGGCGTCAGCGTCGCAACCGTCTTCCGCCTCGTTCCGGGCCGGTTGGAGCGGGAGGACATCCTGGATTCCGTTGCGCTTTCCGGAGAAGTTCGCCGTCGCGATCGCCTTCGCCGTGGCGGTGCTCGTCGGTATCGCCTTCGACCGGTTCCGCGGTCCCGCCCGCGGCGGCCGGCCTGGATTTTCGGCGTCGCGATCGGCCTCACCGCCGCCGCGGGCGCGCGCGCGACTGTTTCCGGAGCGCATCGGCGAGGTCGCGAGCGCGGCGGTCGGGGGCCTCGTCGGCCAGCGCGGCGAGAGGTCAGCCGGCAGCTGGCCGGGACGCTCGCGGAAGCGGGGCTGCTGTGGGTCGCGACCCTCCTGGCCATCGAGTTGCTGCCCGGCGGCCGGGCCGAGCGCTCGTGGCCGGCGTGCACCGTCATCCTGACGCTCGGTTCCGATCTTCGCCGAACCGGAGAATCGCGAGGATGGAAAACGAGGCGAGTGTCTTTCCGCCGACGACCTTCGCGCGGACGATCGCGCGACTCGACCCGCAGGGCGCCTATCGCGCGATCCGACGCCACGACCTACCGCCCGACTTCACCCTTTTCCCTCGCCGCGCTCGCGGGCGATCCGTACCGCGATCGGAGTCCAACAGGAACAACTGGTCCTGGGCGATCGCCGCCCTCTGGGATCGGGGGACCGTGCTCAATCTCGATCCCGACCGCGGCGATCTCTCCCGCATGGAGCAGCCTGAGACGGGTTTCCGGGCTTGCGGCGTCGACACTCCGGGGCGCCGTTCGGCTCCGGCGTCTCGCTGCGATTCGGCATCCGCTACCGGGACCAGCCGCCGCTGCCCGGCTTCGCGCGGTTCGGCGGGGACCCTTGCGGGATTGGGACGAGAACCCGGAGGCGCTCCCGGACCTGCGTCTTCTCGAAAGCTGGCGGGAAGAGCCGGGCGCCCTGGACGCCCTGCGCGCGCTCCCGGCCTGCCGCCGGGGGAAGTCGTCGTCGAGACCGGAGCGGCGCGCCAGCGGAGCGCCCGGCCGGGAGTCCTCCGTGTTCTCGAAAAGAGCCCGGAGCGTTTGATCCTCGCAGACTTCGAGCCCGGATCCGACATGGCTCTTCGCGTTGCGGGGCTTCTGGGACTACCGCACGATTCTCGTGGACGGGAGAAGGCGGACGGCCGCGCCGGCGCAGCTCGCCTTTTCCGCGATCGCCCCGTCCCCGCGGACGCGCACGAGATCGAATGGCGGGAGGAGGTTCCGGGACTCGCGATCTCGCGGTGGGGTCCCGTCCTGTTCGCGCTCGGCGCCGGCCTCCTGCTTGTCCCCCGCCGGCACGCGACGGGGCGCTCGGCGTGAGGGCGCGGGTCGAGCGCCTGCTTCCCGGCGATCTCTGTTCGTCGCGCTGGTCGTCGCTGCCTTCTGGGACCCGCTGACGACTCACCGGACGTTCGTGGGGCGGGACATCGTCCCCTACAATCTTCCGCTCGAGAAGGCGGTCCACGATGCCTGGGGCCGTGGATCGCCTCCCGGTCTGGTGGGAGACGGTTTCTGGCGGACGGCCGCTGCTCCCGAATCCCAACGCCGGGGTCTTCTATCCGCTTGCGGCCGATCCTCTCGCGCGTGCCGTTTCCCGACGCCATGCGCGTCTTCCCGGTCTTCCACTGGATCCTGGGCGGTCTCGGCATGCTCGCACTCGCGCGTGTGATGGGGGCCGACGCCCCCGGCCGCGTGGGTGGCGGCCGCCAGCTTCGCGTTTTCGGGCGTCGTGATGTCCGAGGTCTTCTACACAAATTTCCAGCCGGGCGCGGCTCTGCTGCCGTGGACGCTCTGGGCGCTCGCGCGGACGGCAAAGCCGATCGCGAGGGTCCTCTCGATCGCCGTCGTCTACGGCCTCGCTCCTCTTGGCGGGCGACGCGTTCTCGTTGTCGATCGCGCTCTCTCGGCCGTCCTCTGGCTGGTCCTCGAGCTTCCGGCGCAGGAGCGCCGGCCCCGCGCGGTCGGGCTGGCCCTGGGCCTGCTCGCGGCATCCCTCGTCGCGCTGCCGCAGATCCTGGCGACCGGCCTGCTTGCGCCCGAAACCCGCCGCGTCATCGGGGGCTTGAAACTGGCGGAAGTCATGGGGTTCACGATCCCGCCCGGCCGGCTGCTGGAGCTCGTGGTTCCGTACCCCTTCGGCCCGACCTGGACGATGGACCTCTCTCTGGACTGGGGAACACATGCGTTCCGGCACTTTTTCGCCACGTTCTTCGTCGGGCCGATCGCGCTGGCGGGTCTCTTTCCCTCAAGGCTTCCCGTTCCATCCCCCGGCGCCCGGTTTGCTCGAGCACTCTTTTTTCTGTCCGTGTTTCTCGCGCTCTCCGGCCACCTCCTGCCGGACGCCTGGGGCGGGCTGCCGTCGCCCATTCCGCTCCGGTATCCGGAAAAGTTCATGCTCGGCGCGACGTTCGCGCTGGCGGTCGCGGCGGCGGTTGCCGTCGACCGCTTTCGCCGCCGGGGCAACGGGCGGCGATCGATTCTCGCCGTGGCCGGCCTCCTGGCCGCCGCCGCTCTCGCCGCCCGGCTCGATCCGCTCGCGGTCGGCCGCCTGGTCGTGAGCGCGGTCGGCGGGTCCAGGGATCGGCTCGCCTCCGCGGCCCCGCAGGCGGCAGCCGCGTTCGCCGACGCGGGCCTGTTGTGGGCCGCGACCGCCGTCGCCGCGGCACTGCTGGCGTACCGCGGCCGGGCGCCACTCCTCGCCGCGCTCGTGCTCTTGACCGCCGTCCCGCTCTGCGCGGGCCGCCCGGTTGCACAGACGGCGCACGAAGGCACGGTCTACCCGCCGACGGCCTTCGCGCGAACGATCGCGCGACGCGATCCCCACGGGGCCTTCCGCACCATTGACGAAAGCCTCTATCAGCCGGCGTCGGCGGTGTTCGACGCCTCGTCGCGCGGCGACCTCGGCGGAAGCGAGTTCTTTCGGCAGTCCTGGTTCTACTACACGCCGGGTCTCTGGGACCGTGGCACGGTTCTGAACAGCGATCTCGATGCGGGGGATCTCTCTCGCATCGAAAGCCTCCGGCGCATCGGGGGGATCGCCGTGGGTCTGAAGGATTCCGGCGCCTTCTTCGCATCTCTGTCCCTCCGCTACGGCATCCGGTTCCGCGATCATTCGCCGCTGGCCGGTTTCCAGCCGTTCGGGGGAGACGCCTTCCGTGCCTGGGACGAGAGCCCGGACGCGCAGCGCGACATCCGACTCGCCACGCGCTGGCGCGAGGAGACCGGGCCCCTCGAGGCCCTGGCCGTTCTCCCGCAGCTCGCCGCCGACGAGATCGTGGTCGAGAGCGGCCGCCGGGCGCGGGGCGCGGCCCGTCCGGGTCGCGTCCGGATCCTCGAGAAGACACCGGAGCGCCTGTTGCTCGAGGTCGTCACTCCCGATCCGACGTGGCTCTTCGTCCTGCGAGGCGACTGGAGCTATCGGACGGTCCTCCTGAACAGCCGGAATCGTGGACCTCTCGCCCGCGCAGATCGCTTTTTCGGCGCTGCCGCTTCCGGCCGGGGAGCACCGCGTGGAGTGGCTGGAGAACGCTCCGGGCCTGGAGTTCTCGCGGTGGGGACCCGTGGCCTCCGCGCTGCTGCTGGTGCTTCTGTACCGGACGATGAGATCCCCGTGAGCGCCGTGCCGTCCGGGGCGAGCGGCTTCCGATGGGCGCGCGGGGCGCCCGCCGCCGCGTTCGCGGCCCTCGTCGTGCTGCTGTACGCCGATCCCGCTCGTGAGCGGGCGCAACTACGGCGGACGGGACATGATCGCCTACAACATCCCGCTCGAGAAGAGCGTCCACGACGCCTGGGCGCGGGGGCGGTTGCCGGTCTGGACGCCCGAAGTCTCCGGCGGGCGCCCCCTCGCGCCGAATCCCAACGCCGGCGCTCTCTATCCGGTCCGCGCGCTCTTCTCGAAGCTGCCGCTGCCCGTCGCCCTGCGCCTCTTCCCGGTCGCGCACTGGATCGCCGCCGGGATCGGAATGCTCGTGCTCCTGACGGCGCTCGGGCGCACGCGGGCGGCCGCGTGGATCGGCGCCGTGACCTACACGTTCTCCGGAGTCGCGATCGGCGAGGCCTTCTTTCCGCACATCCAGCCGGGGATGACGCTGCTGCCGTGGATCGTCTGGGCGGCGGGACGCCGGACCGGAACGCGCTGGTCGCGCGTGCTCCTCCTCTCGTGCCTCTTCGCGCTGGATTTTCTGGCGGCCGACGTCTTCACGATCGCCCTGGCGCTGGGCTGCGCCGCTCTCTGGCTGGCCGTCGAAGAGGACCGGCGCGAGCAGCTCCGGGCGGCCGGGGCCCTGGGACTGGCGGTCTGTCTCGGCGCGCTTGCGGCGGCGCCGCAGATCCTGGCCACCGCCCTCTGGATCCCGCAGACCAACCGGGCCGTCCTCGGGATGAAGCTGCTGGACGTCCTCCTTTTCTCGATCCACCCGTGGCGGCTGCTGGAGCTCGCGATCCCGTATCCCTTCGGCGCGTCCTGGGAAATGGCGCACCAGGCGATGTGGGCGCCTTCGATCCACCGGGGAAGGGTCATGGGCCTCTTTCCCACGCTCTACGCCGGAGCGTTCGCTCTGATCGCCGTGTTCGTGGCCTGGAGGTCGCGCGCCCGCGGCGCCCGGTTCGCCCGCATCCTGCTCGGAGCCGCTCTGGTGGTCTCGGTTCTGCCGAGCCTTCTGCCGTCGAGCTGGAGCCTGGTCACCTCGCCGTTGCCCCTGAGAAATCCCGAGAAGCTGGCGGTGGCCATCGTCTTCGCGCTGGCCATCCTGGCCGCAATCGCGTTCGACGCCTGGCGGGCGAGCCCCCGCAGGCTCGCCGGGCTGATCGCGGTCGGAGGCCTGTTCGCGGCCCTGGCGCTTTCCGCGGCTCTCTTTCCGGAAGCCGCGAGCCGCCTCGCGATCCGCGCGGTCGGAGGGGAAGTCGCGCGGGCCCCGATCGCGGCGCGCAGCCTGGCCTTCGCGTTCGCCGAGGCCGGCCTCTACTGGATGGCGACCGTCGTGGCGCTCGGCCTCCTCGGCGCCGAGCGGCGGCGGCGCGGCGCGACCGTGGCCGCGATGATCCTTCTGACGGCGGTGCCGGTCGCGGCCAACCGGAAGATCGGGACGACGTTTCGCGAGCGGGACGTCTTCGGACCGACCGCGTTTGCCCGCTACGTGGCGAAGCAGGACCCCGAGGGCGCGTATCGCACGCTCGGCGAGTCCTTCTTTCAGGGCCTCTCGCCGCTCGAGTACGAGCAGAGCGGCGCCGCGCTCTCGGACTCCGAGTTCAGCCGCCGCGCCTGGTACCAGCACACTCCGGTCCTGTGGGGCCGCGGAACGGTGTTCAACGAGGACTTCGACGTCGGCGACCTCTCCCGCGTCGAGAGCCTGCGCAAGATTTCCGGCATGGCGATCGGCTATCGCGACTCCGCCAGCTTCTTCGGCACCGTGGCGCTGCGCTTCGGGATCCGCTATCGGGACCACGAGTCTGTCGCCGGATATCGCCCGGTCGGCGGGGACGCGCTCCAGGTCTGGGAGGAGCACGCGCGCCCTTTCCGGGACATCCGCCTGCTCGAGCGGTGGAAGGAGGTGCCCGGACCGCTGGAGGCCCTCAAGTCGCTCTCGAGCCTGGGCGAAGGCGAAGTCGTGATCGAGGACGGGGCCACGAAGGCAGGCGCGGCCCGGCCGGGCACCGTCCGGCTCCTCGAGCGCAGCGCCGAGAAGCTGGTGGCCGAGGTCGAGACGCCGGATCCCACGTGGTTGTTCGTTCTCCGGGCATACTGGCCCTATCGGACGCATCCTGCTCGACGGCCGCCCGGTCGAGGCCCAACCGGCGCAGCTGGCATTTTCGGCGGTGCCCATCCCTCCGGGGCGCCACCGTCTGGTCTGGCAGGAGCGTCTGCCCGGCCTTCGCGTCTCGGTGTGGGGTCCGGTCCTTTTCGGGATGATCGCGACGGCGCTGGCTGTTGCGCACGGACGCCGGAGGAAACAATGAAACGCCTGTTGGCGGCGGCGCTCTTCGCCTGTCCGCTCTTCTGGGCCTGCGCGCGCGAGAAGGCGGGCCCCGCTCCCATTCTGGAATCGGACGACATGGTCCGGCCGGCGGACGAGTGGCTCCGGCAGGAGCCGGTCCGCATGCTGCGCGACTACGTGCGGATCGACACGACCGCGGCGCGCGGCGAGGCGGAAGGCGCCGAGTTCCTGCGGCGGTTCTTCGAGTGCGAGGGCATCGAGGTGGAGACCGTGTGCCCCGCTCCCGGCCGGTGCAACGTACTTGCCCGGCTGCCGGGCCGGCGGAGAGACGGCGCGCTCCTGCTCCTGAACCATATCGACGTCGTCGAGGCGCATCCCCCGTTCTGGAAAGAGGGCGGGCCGTTCGAGGGCAAGATCAAACACGGGTTTCTCTACGGCCGGGGCGTCTACGACATGAAGTCTCTGGGGATCGCGCAGGCCCTCGCGATGGCGCGCCTGAAGCGCCGCGGTGTCGTGCCCGAGACCGACATCCTCTTCCTCGCGGAGGCGGACGAGGAGATCGGGCAGCGCTGGGGAGTGCGCTGGCTCCTGGCGCACCGGCCCGAATGGTTCGCCGGAGTCGGGCAGGTCTTGAACGAGGGCGGCACGACCGAGATGATCCTCCGCAACACGTCTTCTGGGGGCTCGAGACCCTGCAGGCGGGCTACGGCTTGCGGAGTTCGAAGCCGCGTCGGAGGCGCCGCCTGAAGGCCTGCGGCCCGCTAGCCAGAAAGTCCCGGCGCCGCCGTCGAGCCCCATCCGCACGTCGTCGATCGGTTTCGACCTGATGGCCAACGCCTGGCCCCGCCTCTGACCGACCCGCTGCGCCACCTCGATCGGGTCATCCGGACTCCCGCGGAGCTCGCGATTCTTCCCGATCGCTACGGGAGCTTCCTCGAGCCGCGGAGGACTGGTCCATCATCTACCGTCACCCGGCGCATCAGGACCGGCCGCGCCGGACTCGTCGCCGTCTCGGTGCCTCCGGGCACGTCGCCCGAGCCCTTCCTGCGCCCGATCCGGGAAGACGCGAAGCGGCAGGGGTTGACCCTTCTGACCGACGTCATCAGCGAGGCCGCGTCGGCCAGCCCTTATCCGACTCCGTTCACCGACCTGCTGAACGCGTCACGGCGGCCCGCTGGCCAGGAATTTCCTTCGGCCCTATTCCGACGGCGGGCGGCTATACGACGTCGATCCTGCTTCGGCAAAAAGGCATCCCGACGTATGGATATCAGCCGATCCCCATGAACATCACCGACGCCGCCCGCCGGCACGGGAATGACGAGAGGATTTTCCTGCGGGACTACGTGGAGGGCGTGGATCTGCTGACCGAGGTCGTCGTGGAGTTCGCCACCGCTCCTCCGACAGCGAAATAGTGTCAGATGAACGCTCTGCGGCTGACACTAATCGACAGGTTTTCGGGTCCCCCCTCCCACGCAACCCATTGGAAATGATACGCTTAAGCGACCTCGAAGGCTGGCCTGATCCTTGCCTTAGAGAGAGCTGCGTTGAAACAACATATGGGAGGGTATCAATGAAAAAGCGGGAATCCGGTTTTACTCTGATCGAGCTGCTGATCGTCATCGCGATCATCGGCATCCTGGCGGCCATCGCCATTCCGAACCTGTTGAACGCGGTCCAGCGGGGTAAGCAGAAGCGGACCATGAGCGACATGCGCGCTCTCGCGACCGCGATCGAGGCCTACGCCGTCGACAACAACGTCTACCCGCCGCGACGCTGCGCGACGGGCTTTTCACGACCACCGGTCAACCTGACGACGAACTCGTTCACGAACCTCTCGCCGACCTACATCGCGCAGGCGCCGCGAGACCGACGGCTGGGGCACCTTCCTACGCGTACGGCTCCACGGATGCGACTACGTGGTCGCTTCGGGCGGCCGCGACAGGACGTTCGCCGCGGCGGTCTGCGGGACGACGACCAACTTCAACGACGACATCTACTACTCGAACGGCACGTTCATCCAGTGGCCGGAAGGCACCCAGTTCTGAGGATTTCCTGAACCGGATCTCCGAGGCCCCGAGCAATCGGGGCCTTTTCATATTTCTCCCAAGAAAGTCTGAGGACCTCATGAAGAAGCGGAACGCGGGTTTTACTCTGATCGAGCTGCTGATCGTCATCGCGATCATCGGCATCCTGGCGGCCATCGCCATTCCGAACCTGTTGAACGCGGTGCAGCGGGGCAAGCAGAAGCGGACCATGAGCGACATGCGCGCTCTGGCCACCGCGATCGAGGCCTACGCCGTCGACAACAACGTCTACCCGGCCGCGACGGCGTGCGCGACGGGCGTTTTCACGACCACCTCGGTCACCCTGACGTCGAGCTCGTTCTCGAACCTCTCGCCGACCTACATCGCGCAGGCGCCGCGAACCGACGGCTGGGGCACCTTCTACGCGTACGGCTCCACGGATGCGAGACTACGTGGTCGCCTCGGGCGGCCGCGACAGGACGATCGCCGCGGCGGTCTGCGGGACGACGACCAACTTCAACAACGACATCTACTACTCCAACGGCACATTCATCCAGTGGCCGGAAGGCACCCAGTACTAAGAGACTGCCAACCTGATCACACGAGGCCCCGAGGGATCGGGGCCTTTTTTTTGTCCCGTCGGCGTGGTCACTTCGTGTCAGACCGGACCGGGAGGAGTGACATTTTGCGCTCGCCGAGTCCGCCTGGAAGGGACTCAAGTTACTGGTAGTAAAGAGCTTAAGGCCTCGCCGGTCTTGGCCTCCTCCTTGCGACCTCGAGAGCTGACCCCCGTCTGGAGCGGAGTCTGGGAGAGGGACACGTAGGGAGAGACAAAGCATGAACAAGCGTCAATCCGGCTTTACTCTGATCGAGCTGCTGATCGTCATCGCGATCATCGGCATCCTGGCGGCCATCGCCATTCCGAACCTCTTGAACGCAGTGCAGCGGGGCAAGCAGAAGCGGACCATGAGCGACATCCGTGCCCTGGCCACCGCGATCGAGGCCTACCAGATCGACAACAGCGTCTACCCGGCGGCGACGGCGTGCGCGACCGGCGTTTTCACGACCACCTCGGTCACCCTGACGTCGAGCTCGTTCTCGAACCTCTCGCCGACCTACATCGCGCAGGCGCCGCGACTCGACGGCTGGGGCACCTTCTACGCGTACGGCTCCGCGGTCCCCAACGACACGTACGTGATCGTCTCGGGCGGCCGCGACAGGACGATCGCCGCGGCGGTCTGCGGGACGACGACCAACTTCAACAACGACATCTACTACTCCAACGGCACGTTCATCCAGTGGCCGGAGGGGACCCAGTACTGCACGTCGCGAGCGCTGCGCTACGGATCTGCGCCCTGCGGGCGCACCGGCCCGCGGCTCGCCTGTGGGCTCGACCGCGGGCCTGATCCTGCGCTACGCGCTCGCTCCCGCGGCGCGCGCCTCCTCCCTCCTTCGTCGGGAGACTTCGCGCGCCGCGTACACACCCACCAGCGCCTCTAAAAGCATCGGGCTCTCTATGACCGCCTAAGAAAGAGTCGGCGAGCGGCACAGGTGGGTGTGTACGCGGCGCGAGGAATCTCCGCGAGCGCAGCGGAGGACGCCTCGCGCCGCGGGAGCCGCAGCGAGGGAGGGATCAGGCGAGCGGTCGAGCCGCACCGGGCGAGCCGCTCGCCGGTGCGGCCGCAGGCCGCAGATCCCGAGCGAGCGGAGGCGCGATTTTCGGAGGCGACGGCTACAATGGACACGTGCTGGCGCGCCGACGGCTCGTATCCGGAGTCTGTGCGGCCGCGGCGCTCCTGCCTGCCCTGCTCTGGCTGGCGCCGGCCTACCTCCGCCGCCAGGCCCCGACGCTTCGAGACCAGGGCGACTTTTTCTATCCGCTGAAGCTCTACACGGCCGACCGGATGCGGGCCGGAGAGATTCCACTGTGGAACCCGCTGTCCGGGACCGGCGAGCCGTGGCTCGCCAACGGCCAGTCCGGGGTCTTCTATCCGCCGAGCCTCCTCTTCCTCCTGCCGTCCCCGGCTCTCGCCGGCGCCCTCTTCCTGCTGGTGCACTTCGGGATCGCGGTCTGGGGCGCACGTCGGTTTCTCAAGGAGGAAAACGTCTCGGACGCGGGCGCGCTCTTCGGGGCCGTCGCCGTTCGCGGCCTCGGGATTCCCGGCCTCGTTGTCGGCGTACTGGAACCATTTCGGCGCCTTCGCCTACCTGCCCGCGATTGCCGCCCTCGCGCGCTCCGGACTGAGATCCCGAGCGTCGGTCCTCGGTCTCGCGGCGCTCGTCGGGCTCCAGGCAATGGCCGGGAGTCCCGAGATGTCGGGGGCGACGCTTCTCCTTGCGGCGGCGCTGGCCATGGCGGCCCCGAAAATCCGTTCCGGAGCCGGTGGCTCCCCCGTCCGCGGCGCAGGCGTTCCGGCGCCTTGCCGTCGGGATCGGCCTGGGCCTGGCGCTGGCGGCGTGGGTGATCGTTCCGATGGCGGAGCTGGCGCCGCGATCGGACCGGCGTCAGCCTCTGCCGGCAGAAGAACGGGAGATCGGGGCCGTCGGAGCTCGCGACGCCCTCTCGACCGCGGGATTCAACGCGGCCTTGTTCGGTGGGACCTACCTCGCGACGCTGTTTCTCCCACCCTTCGTCCTCGTTGCCGCCGCGGCGGCGTTCGGCGAGGAGCACCGCCGCGGGCTCGTCGATCCTGCTGGTCGGGTTCGCCTGTTCGGGATTCTCGCCTCGATCGACGGCCTGCCGGGTCCCTGGCTCCGGACCCTTCCGCCCTTGGACCGCGTCCGCTACGCCAGCAAGTTCCTCGGCTGGACGTGCTTTTCCGTCGCGATGCTCGCGGGTCTGGGCCTCGACGCGCTGCGCTTCGCCGCCGCCGGCCGGAAGGGCCGCGCGGCTCCGGTTCTGGCCGGAGCTGGCGGCGCTGCGCTCGCGTGCGGCGTGGCGCCGCTTCCGTTTCCGGTTCGCCTGGCGAGCGCCGTCGGGAGCGCCGCTCTCGGGTCTCCTGGCGCTCGGCGCCGGAGGCCGGCCGGTCTGGGGCGCTCTTTCCAGCCGGCGTCGCGAGCGCGGCCCTCGTCATCGCGCTGGCGGTCGGCCTCGGAGGTTCCGCGGTTCGCGCCCGAGGCGGCGTTGCGCCACTGCCCGGCGAGCCTCGAACCGTTCTCGCGGCATCGCCGGACGCGTTCTCACGCCGCCCATGTCGGCGCTGGTGCCTGGACCCTGCGCGACGGGTCCTTCGACTCCGCCACGCTGGCGAGGCAGCGGGAGGCGCTTCTCGGATACACGAATCTGACCTGCCGCGTCCCGACGGTCCGGACCGCCGCGCCCATCAAAACGGCGGGCGCCCACGCGATCGAGCGCTCCATCGGCGCGGCCGAAGACGCGATGCCGGCCGGCGCGGCCAGCGCCCGCGCGCTCTGGACGCCGTTTCCGCCCGGCGCGCCTCCGCGTCCCGAAAGATCGGGGAATTCTTCCGCGCGCCGCTGGCGCCGTACCGGCCGAGGCTGTCCTTCGTTCGAAGCTACCGCGTGGAGCCGGACCCCGCGGTGCGTGGGGAAGGGTGGCCGCCGGGAAAAGTCGACCTGACGCGCGAGGTCCTGTGGATCGCCGTCCGGATCCCGATCCGGCGGGTGCCGGAGAGCGCCCGTTGCTCCTGGCCAGCCTCGTCGAGGATCGGCCCGAGCGCGTGGTGGCCGACGTCACGTCGAGCTTCCCGGGCCTTCTGGTGCTGACGGACCTCCACGCCCCGGGCTGGATCGCCGAGGAGGCGGGCCGCCGCCTCCCGATCCTTCGGGCCGACGGCTACTTCCGCGCGGTGGCTCTTCCCGCCGGGACGCACCGTGTCGTCTTCCGCTACCGTCCGATCACGTTCTACGCGGGGGCGGCGGTGTCGGGACTGGCGCTCCTCGTCCTCCTCGCTCTCTGGCACGCGGGCGAGCCGATTCCGCTGGGCCGGAGGCCGGCATGACGGCCCCGATCGAAACGCTCGGCCCGCTGGGTCTGGCGGCGGCCGCGCTCGCGGGGCTCCTGGTCGGGAGCTTTCTGAACGTCGTCGCGCACCGTCTGCCGCGCGGGAGAGTCGATCGTGTCCCCCGGGTCCCGGTGCCCCTCCTGCGGCGCCCCGGTGGCCTTCTTCGACAACGTGCCCGTCCTGTCGTGGATCTTTCTGGCGGGCCGCTGCCGGACCTGCCGCGCGCCGATTTCGATCCGCTACCCGCTGATGGAGCTCGCCAACGGCCTGCTGTGGATCCTCGTTTTCTGGCGCGCGCCGTCCTGGTGCGACTTCGCCTCCGGAGCGCTGCTGTGCTCGGCGTGCCTGGCGCTGCTGGCCATCGACGCGGACTTCCAGATCCTGCCGGACGCGATCACGTTGCCGGGCATCGCCGTCGGTTTCGCGCTGTCGTTCTGCTCGGTCTCGCGCACGCCGATTCAGGCGCTTCTGGGAGCGGCCCTCGGGGCCGGCGGTCTCTTTCTCGTGGCCTTCCTCTACGAGAAGATCGCCGGACAGGAAGGGATGGGCCTCGGCGACGTCAAGATGCTCGGCATGATCGGCGCTCTGCTCGGACCGTCGGGCGTCCTGGTGACGATCCTGGCCGCGTCGCTCTCCGGTTCGCGTCGTGGGGCTGGCGCTCATCGCGCTGAAACGGGGCGACGGGAAAACGCGGCTGCCCTTCGGCGTTTTCCTGGCGCTCGGCGCGATCGCGGCCTGGTTCTTCGCGGATCCGCTGGCCGCGCGCTATCGGGCAATGTGGCCGTGACGACCCCGAGGGCGGTTCCCCGCACCTTCCGGCGGGACTCGCGGCTCTTCCTCTGGATCGCCCTGCTGCTGATCCTGTTCCTGAATTTCCTGACGCTCCTCTTTTTCCGCAACGCGGTCGCATGGGGAACCGAGGAGGCGGAGCGGCGTTCGGGCGAGATCCTGCGGCGCGCGGCCCTGTCGAGCCGGCACTCGGAGGGTCTGGAAGACGCGATGGAGCGCGGGGCGGTCGAGCCCGACGTCGCGTACCTCGCGGTGTACGACGAGAACGGGAACCGGCTGCGGACGTTCGGCGCGGGGCCGCCCGAGGCTCCGGCCAGGCTGCCGGGACCGCGCCCTCTCGCCGGCCGCCTCGTCCACCAATGGCACTCGAACCCGGCGCTGCTCGTGTCGACCTTCGCCGCCGGCAAGCGCATCTACGTGATCGCGCTGGACCCGGGGGCCGGCTCCGCCCTGCGGGACTACGCCCGGAAGCTGTCGATCTTCGTGCCGCTGGCGTCGGCGGCGCTCGTGATCCTGGCCGGCTTCTACCTGCGGTCTCTGCTGGCTCCCTACGAGCGCCTGCTCGCGGCGGCGGGCGGCGCGGCGCCCGCGGGGGGCGACCACGGCGACGAGCGCGAGTTCCTGATCACTCGCTTCGAGAGCACGATCGCCTCGCTCCACCAGAAGGAGCGGGAGCTCGAGTCCATGGCCCGCCGCCAGAAGGAGCGCGCCGACGACCTGGAGACCGCGGCCCGGACGCTGTCGCGCAATCTCCCGACGGGGCTCCTGTCGGTCGACCCGCGGGGCCTGGTCGTCGAGCTCAACGAGGCGGGCCGCGACATCCTGAAGCTCTCGGAGGAGTCCCACGGAATGACATACGACCGCGTCCTGTCGGAGGCGCCGGAGTTCGCCGCGCTCGTCGGCGAGGTGCTCGAGAAGCGCATCGTGGCCGGGCGGCGGGAGGTCGGGTGGCGCCGTGAGAACGAGGAGGAGCGCGCGCTCGGCGTGACCGCCACGCCCGCCGAGGGCGCCGACGGCCGCTTTCTGGGCGCGGTGGCGCTCTTCTCGGACTTGACGGAGATCCGCCGGCTGGAGGGCCGGGTCGCGCTGGCGCGGCACCTCGCCGACCTGGGCGAAGTCTCGGCCGGAGCGGCCCACGAATTCCGCAACGCCGCGGCGGCGATCGACGGCTACGCCGACCTCGCGCTCCGTGCCGCGGATCCCGCCCGGACCGCCGAGTACGTCCGGGCGATCCGGCAGGAGGCCCAGGAGATGAGCCGCGTGACGAGCGACTTTCTCCTCTTCGCGACGGCCCGAAAGCTTCGCGCCCGAGCCGTCGAGCTCGAGGCGGTCGCCGAAGCGGCGGCCGCGGAGACCGAGCGCGCATATCCCGGGCGTGACGGTCTCGCGCGCGGGAGAGTTCCCGTCGGTGTCGGGCTCGGCGGTGCTCCTGCGGCGCGCGGTTGCCAACCTCCTGCGCAACGCCGTCGAGGCGACGCCCGCCGGGCGCCGGTCGGAGCCCGGCGCCGTGGTCCTCTGGGGCGGGCGGGGCGACCGGAAGTCACCCTCGCGATCGCCGACCGGGGCGCCGGCGTCGAGCCCGCCGAGCGGGAGAAGATTTTTCTGCCCTTCTTCTCCTCCAAGCCTGGCGGGCTCCGGCTTCGGCCTGGCCATCGTCGCCCGCATCGCGGAGCTCCACGGGGGCACGGTCGAGGTCACCGACCGGGACGGCGGCGGAGCGGTGTTTACCCTGAGACTCCCGGTGGGGTCAGGTCTGTGAACGTGTGAGTTTGAGCGGAGTCGGGCTCAGCCAAAGCCCGCGCCAACGTCACATTTTCACAGACCTGACCCCGGCTCAAGCCGGCTTCTTGAGAAGGCGGCGATCATCGTCTTGAAGGACTCCTTGTCGATCGCCCGATCGAGGGCCTCGTCCGGCTCGACGAGGCCGTTGCTTGACGAGCTCGGTGAGCGACTGATCCATCGAGATCATCCCTCGGACCTGCCGGTCGCGATCATGGTTGTTGATCTGGGACGTCTTGCCCTCGCGGATCGCGTTGGACAGGGCGGTCGAGCCGAGCAGGATCTCGAAGGCGGGCGCGCGCCCGCCGCCTTTCTTGCGGAGGAGCTGCTGGGCGACGACGCCGCGCAGGACCTCGGCGAGGACGATGCGGACCTGTTCCTGCTCGGCCGCGGGGAACGCGTCGATGATCCGGTCGACGGCCTTGGCGGCGGAGTTCGTGTGGACCGTGGCGAAAACGAGCAGGCCCGTCTCGGCCGCCGTCAGCGCCATGCGCATGGTCTCGAGATCCCGCATCTCGCCGACGAGCAGACAGTCCGGGTCCTCGCGGATGGCCGCCTTCACGCCCTCGGCGAAGCCCGGCACGTCCGGGCCGATCTCGCGCTGCGTGAAGACGGACTTGTCGTTGGTGTGCACGAACTCGATCGGGTCTTCGATCGTGATGACGTGGTTCGCCGACCGCTTGTTCATGCGGTCCAGGATCGCCGCCAGGCTCGTCGACTTGCCGCTGCCCGTCGGCCCGGTCACGAGAATCAGGCCGCGCTGGACCGCGACAGACGCGGCGACCGGGCCGGCAGGTTCAGGTCCTCGACCGTCGGGACGCGCGAGGGGATCAGCCGGAAGACGGCGGCCGAGCCCCGTTCCTGGCGGAAGAGATTGACGCGATAGCGCGCCTGGTCGCCCATCTGGTAGGCGAAGTCGACGTCGCCGTCTCGCTGAAAGCCTCCCAGATGCGCGGCGGAGTGATGGGTCCGATGAGGTTGTAGAAGTCTCCCTCCGTCAGGACGCGGTAGCGGATGCGCTCGAGCTCCCCGTCGATGCGCACGATCGGAGGCGACCCGACCGAAAGATGCAGGTCCGACCCGTTGCGCTTGGGCAGGATCGCGAGGAAGCGGTCGATCCGGTTGGTGCCGATCGACACGATGTCGAGCTCGCCGACCTGCTTCGTCTTGGCGTTGTCGAGCTCGGGCGCGGCGACGGCCGCTGGGCTCGGCCGGCTGCTCCGCGCGCTCACGCCACGGCCCCTCGGCCGCCATGAACGGCTTCGAAGGGCTCCTTGCGCTGCGCCCGGTCGTAGCCCACGCGCGGCTCGATGTGCCCGTCCTGCGACGAGCTGGAGCAGGACGCCGTCCATGAGCTCCATGCCCGAGGCCGCGCCCGTCTGGATCGCCGTCGGGAGCTGGAAGGACTTCGAGTCGCGGATCAGGCCCGCCGACGTTCGGCGTGTTGCGCAGGATCTCGAAGGCCGCCACGCGTCCCCGCCCGTCGCGCCGGGGCAGCAGCGTCTGCGAGATCACGGCCTTCAGCGAGTCGGCGACCATCATCCGGATCTGGCGACTGCTGGTCGGACGGGAACGCGTTGATGATCCGGTCCACCGTCGAAGAGGCCGTCGTCGTGTGCAGCGTCGCGAGCACGAGGTGGCCGGTCTCGGCGGCCGTGATCGCGAGCGCGATCGTCTCGAGATCGCGCATCTCGCCGACCAGGATCACGTCCGGGTCCTCGCGCAGCGACTGGCGCAGCGCCTTCGCGAAGGACTTCGAGTGCGCGGGATCTCGCGCTGGTTGACCAGCGACTCCTTGTTCGTGTGGACGTACTCGATCGGGTCCTCGACCGTGAGGATGTGGCCGGCCTCGGTCTCGTTGATGCGGTCGACCAGCGCGGCGAGGGTGGTCGTCTTGCCGCAGCCCGCCGGGCCCGTCACGAGGATCAGGCCCTGCGAGTAGCCGTGATCTCCCAGATGACTCCGGCACGCCGAGGTCGCGAGGTTCGGGATCTCGTAGGGCACCAGTCGCAGGACCGCGTTCGGGCCCTTCCGCTGGAAGAAGACGTTCGTGCGGAAACGGCCGAGCTCCGCGTCCTTGTGGCAGAAGTCCAGCTGGCGGCGCGCCTCGAACTCGGCCGCGCGCTCCTCGGTCCGAGAATCGGGATCGAGCCACTCCCGTCACTCCGGGCTCGGTCGGCTCCGGGCATAGGCAGCGGCGTCAGGCGCCCGAAGATGCGGATGCTGCGGCATCGTGCCCGTCGCCAGGTGCAGGTCCGAGGCGCGCATGACCGCCCGCGCGTGACGGAGCAGGTCGGAAAGCGAGGGCGTCGCGATGCGACGCGAAGTCGAACGGCTCGAAGACGCGCGCCGACGCGGGCCCGACGACGTCGCCTCTCCGGCGCGCTGGCGCACGAGGCGCGCGGCCTTGTCCTTGACCAGCGGGCTCCGGGTCGACCTGAACGATCTTCTGGAGGAGCGGCCCGACCTTGCGGATCCTGGATGTTGGCGAACGCGTCGAGGATCTCGAGGCGCAGGTCCGTGAGGCCGTGCGCCTGCTTGTAGGCGTCGAGCAGGGCCGGGCAGCGCCCTGGGGTGTCCCCCATGCGCCGAGGGCGGCCGCGGCCGAGAGGTTGGACTCGGGGTCCTGGAGCATCTTGAGCAGGTGGGGGAGCGCCGACTCGTCGCGAATCTCGGCCAGCGCCATCGCGGCGCGGTCGCGCAGCCACCAGTCTCTCCGGCAGGAACCGGATGCAGTGCGGGACGACCTCGGGGGAGCGGATCGTGACGGCGATCGACCGCGGCCAGCGCGGCTCCCCTGGGCGGAGATCGCCGCCGTGGTCCCGGTCGAGAAACGCTCGCATGAACTCGGGCCCGAGCTCTCGGAGGGACTCGACCGCGCGGTCGCTTGGCCGGGCCGAAGGTCGTCGCGGAAGGTGCGGAGGAAGGCGTCCGCGATCGGTGCGGGCGCCTGCGTGGCGATGATCTTCGGCAGGCGAGCTGGCGCACCTTGGCGTTCGAGTCGGAGAGCAGGGGGAGGACCTCCTCGGTCCAGGCTCCTGGGACTTCGCCAGGAGCGGGTCCGAGCGCGGCGATCGCCGCGTCCGCATCCGGCTCGAGTCGTTGCGACAGTGGCGCAGCAGCGGCCGCGATCTGCGACTCGTCCGGGAACCTGGAGAGGAGCGCGATCGCCCGGAAGCGGATGTCCTCGTCGTCGTCTTCGAGCGCCGCAGCGCGACATTGGCGATGCGCGCCGAGGCCGTCGTCTCGACGATGGAAAAGGCCTTCTTGCGGACCGCCGGAGACCGCGACCGCGGAGATCGCGCGGCGAGCCAGGGCAGGCCCGCTCGCTCGGGTTTCGCCGGAGGTGGTCGAGGGCGGCGTGCACGACGGCGGGGTCCGGGTGGGACAGAAACCCCTGGAGCTGCTCGAGGAAGCTCCCGCCTGCGAGGAGCTCGAGGGCGCTCATCGCCTGGCGGCGGACGGCTTCGGTCCGCGAGCCGAGATACGGGAAGATCCCGGCCGAAGCCGCCTCGTAGGGAACTGCCGCTTCAGGAGCGTCAGCCGGCCTGTCGGACGGCGGATCCGCCTCGACCGCCATCCAGGCGACGTCCTCGGCTCGAGTTCGCCGGCCGCGCCCACGCTCGCAGCAACTCGTCCCGCTCCGCCTCGTTTCTTCCAGCGCGGCGCGTGGAGCGTTTCCGACAGAGCGTCCGAGTCGGAGACGCTTTCGCTTAGGGGTCCACATGGGGGATCAAGATGAAATCAGTGTAGGGGGTCGGCCGAGAGAAGTCGACAGTCGAGACGAGGCGGTCGTCGGCGTGACGTCCCAGCTTTCTCAGGCGCCGCGAGACGCTGAAATCGGGGATTCACGGGCCGAAAAGGCGGCGGCTCCGAGGTGTTACCGGGAGTGACGATATCGCGCCTACCGGCCGCGTTCCAGAACACACTCTCCGACTTCTCATATTACTGAGGACTAAGACTTATGGCAACAGATCGAGGTCCACGGCATGAGAATCGCTCTACATCGCGCTGAAATGTCCCCGCATCGTGAACATCGCCTTTGCGGATGCGGCCCGCAGCCGCGGCTTCTCGATCATCGAGCTGATGATCGTCATGGCGATCATCGCGGCGATGGCGCTGGCCGCCGCGCCGTGGTTCTTCAAGATCTCCAGCGCAACGAGTGAAGAGCGCGGGCAGGAGCTGCGATCACGTTCGCCGCGGCCCGCATGCGCGCGGTCAAGCGCAACCTCCCGGCGCGAGGTCGCGCATCACGCAGCGCCTCGGACACTCAGGGCTTCCATCTCCTCGAGACCTTCGAGATAGTCCGTCCCGACGCCGATCAAGGTCGCCGAGGGGCGCATCATCGGCGCGTGTCGCCTTCCCGCCGACGTCGCTGGCCCATACCCGTATCCGAGAACCCGACCGTCGTCCGCTTCGGGCCGGACGGCCGCGTGATCGGGCCGGCGCCTCACTGGTTCACGATCCACGGCCCCGTCGGGGCGCGGGTACGCCGAACGATCTGACGGTCCAG
Source organism: uncultured Acidobacteriota bacterium (assembly GCA_963829925.1). Classification (GTDB taxonomy): domain Bacteria; phylum Acidobacteriota; class Thermoanaerobaculia; order UBA5066; family Gp7-AA6; genus DAHUXD01. The sequence continues at coordinate 218,508 of CAWHKQ010000010.1, read as the reverse complement.
GTTTCGGGGAACGGGAAGATCGACGTCCTCGGAGCCCAACTCACGGCCACCCAATTGCGCGGAACGGAATGGCAATGAACACCTCGCGGCCGGAAGCCCCAGCGCCGGAGGCCTGACTCTCATCGAGATGCTGATCGCCGTGGCTCTCCTCGGCATCGTGCTTCTCGGGATCGCGCCGCTCTTCATCTCGAGCATCCGGTCAACTACTGCGCCTTCGAGTACACTCGATCCACAACCTCGCCCGCGACCGGCTCGAGCAGCTCATGAACCTCCCGGTCACATCCCCCAGCTCTGCCCAGGCCGCGACCTTTCCAACGATCTGCCGACGACGATGCCGGACCCCGTCGACGGGGGTTCCGCCGTCCAACGTAGGAATCCTGTTCACCGCACCTACAGCGTCAACCACTTCACGACGGCTCCGCCTCTGGCCGCCGGCGACAACTTCATCCTGACCGCCGTCGCGGCGGGAACGCCCTGCGACTTCAAGGGATCGTCGTCACGGTGACGCTCGACCACGGGCGGCACCGGACATTGTCGGAATCGGCGGCGCGCACCGCGCGGGTGTCCGGCTTCCTGCGGAACCCCGATCCCGCGCAATAACTCCTATAGCGCCAAGAGAATGCGTTCAACGTACCGCCGATCCGCCGTCCGCGATCCGGCTTCACGCTGGTCGAGATGATCGTCGTCACGCTGCTCCTCGCGATGGCGATGCTCGGCCTTCTCGCTGTCTTCGACGCGAGCGCCCGCATCAACAAGAACGAGACCGACGTGGCCGACGCGCAGGGCGCCGTTCGGTACGGCCTGTATCAGATGACGCGCGCCATCCGCATGGCCGGCGCGGGCGGTCTCTACGTCACGCAGGCCGTGCTCAATCACGCGGACCGCGGCTCTCCGGGAATCGCTGCCCGCCGGCGCCTCCTACGACAACGTGGCCGGCGTGACGTCCCCGGACACGGACGGCAACACGTATACGGTCCGCCCGGGAACCGACATGATCGAGAGTGCGGGGCGTCATCCTGTCGCCCCTCCTCGGATTCGATCAGCAGACCGGGTGCAACGGATGCACCGGCACCCAGTCGCTGACCGTGCTGCCCATCACGGGCAATCCCCTCATCGGCCAGCACGTCAACGACGACGCGGCCCGGCCGCAGTTCGCCGCGGTCGATGCGCACTCCGCCGGCGCCACCGGCGCGCTTCCCATGTTCGTCATCGTCGAGGACGGAAACACCGACCTTCATGTCGGCTGCTCGGACGCCCTCGCCGGGCGGGGCAACGCGCTATCCCCAGCCGCTCTACAACGTCGGAGTCATTACCGACCCAGACGGACCTGGCGGGCACCGGCTCCTTCAGCTCGGTCGACTTCGGCGGCACGCTCGGACCCCGGTTCAACGGGGAGCTGCCGTCGGGGGCGAGCCAGTCCGCCCTCGCGATCGCCAAGGTCCGGCGCGCGGGCATTCTCGACGACGTCGTCTTCTTCGTGACCACGGACCCGACGGGCCTCGATCCCACAGGCATCCATCCCTTCCTGGCCCAGGGAGTACGCCGCGGAAACGTCTTCGAGATCACTCGCCTGGCCGATGACGTCGAGGACATGCAGGTGGCTTACGGCATCGATGGGATCACGCGGCATGATTCCGGACAACGCGATCACGACCGACCGCCGTGGTCGCTCCCTCCGACTTCGTCGACCCGAACGTGGCGACGACCGTCGACGGCGACGAGTGGGTGCCCAACGTGACCGGAGAGGCGGTTCCGGTCGACACCGATTTCCAGGCGCAATCATCCGTTCGTCCCCGGCCATGCGGGCGTGCCCGTTCGCCCCGCATTGCCCGCGCCTGCACGGGCGTGATGATTTCGCTCGTGGCCAAGGCCAAGGACCCGGATCCCACCTTCCAGGGTCGCGCGGCGGACGGCTACCAGATCATGAACTCGACAGCGACGTCCGTGACGCCGGGCCGGTTCCGCCGCCGCGTCCAGACGCTGAAGATCAACCTCCGCAACTACGCGTTCCAGGGATGAAGACCATGACTCCCCCTCCCTCCCATCACCGCAACAACCGACGCGAGCGCGGCGCGGCCCTCGTGGTCGCGATCCTCGTGCTGGCCATTCTGACCGTGATCGGTATCGCCCTGATGCTGATCACCTCGACCGAGTCGCGCATCGCGGCCAACGAGTGGTCGATCAATCGGGCGTTCTACTCCGCCGACGCGGGAATCCGCTGGGGCGCCGTCGAGATGACCGATCCCCGGAACTTCCTGACGCGGCCCGAGTTCACCGGCAATCTGCTCGGCAACGTCCTCTTCAACATGTCCAGCCACCGTTTTCGCCAGGGCCTCGGGTTCGTCGGCACCGACGACGTCGAGGTGCGCGTCTCGAACCCCGGACGCCTCGGGCGGCGCCCGTACCGCGGCGGGGTCATCAACGAGCAGGGTGCGCGCGCCCAATACATGTATGCGTTCGAGGTGCGCTCCACGGGCGGCCAGGACGACGCGTTTCTGCAGTACTCCAAAGCACTCGTAGCCGACGTGGAAGTCGGGCCGCTTCCGGCTCGCCTTCCATTCTGAGGAGACGTCTCATGCGGCACCGTCAGACATCCCGAGGCTTGGTTGGATTCGTCGAGCGCCACCGCGTGGCGGTCACGTTTCTGACCCTGTTCCTGATGGCGTCGCCCGGGCGGCCTGACGACCGCCGCCTGCTCCAGGCCAACACCGGAGCGAAGACGCAGGTTCTCCTCATCCTGGACTCCTCCAACTCGATGAACAACGAGTTCGCCGACCTCTACCGGCTGCCTGCGTACATGGATGACTTCATGTACCCGCAGGGGACCGGCGGCGCGGAAGGCTCCAAGATGGGTGTGGCCAAGGCGGTTCTGCGGGAGGTCCTGACCACCACCGAGGGAGTCAACTGGGCGTTCACCTATTACCGCAATCCCAATCAGACGTACGGGGCGGCGGCTTCGGAGCTCGGCACGGCTCCGTCGTATTCGCGCCAGAGCCTCGGCGTCGGAGGGGCCCGGACGGCGGGGCAGACGCTCGAAAACGGCGGCCTGGAGTGGCTCTATTTTGCCGACACGCTCACCAGCGGCTTGCCGATCAGCTCGGTCCTGCCGGCCGGCCTGTATCCTGACATTCAGCAGGGGCGCTTCCTGCAGCTGGGCCACAAGGTTCCGGGTTTCTATGGGAAGCCCGGATTTCCGACGTACCCGCCCTTCGCGGTTCTTCCCGAAGTGGCCGATGTCCGGCCGCCGTATTCGTCGCCGGCGGGGCAACCGTCGGGGACCGATCCGTTTCCGGGCGAGTTCCGCGGCGCCTTCGGTCCGCACGGTTTGAACGAAGGCTGGGTCGTCTACCGCAACGGCACCCAGGCCCCGGGTCGGGAGCTGCGCATGCAGATCGTCACCGGAAACTACGGCGAGCCGGGCCTGATCCTGGAAGTCCAGGAGTGGGCCCCGCCGCCGGCGACGCCGACGCAAACCTTTACGCCCAGCGACACCCCGACGTTCACGCCGAGCTCGACCAGCACGCCTTCGGTGACCGCCACCTTCACTCACACGCCGACACCCAGCTCGACGGCGACCTCGACCCAGACCCCGACGAACACGCGGACGTTCACGGCGTCCACGACCCCGACGGCAACCTTCACACCGTCCAACACGGGCACGAGCACTCAGACACGCACTTCGACGCAGACCTTCACGCCATCCCTCACGCGCACGGGGACCAGCACGCGCACGCCGACGGGCACCCGCACCCCGTCGAGAACGCCGACTCGGACCCTGACGCGCACGCAGACCTTCACGGCTTCCGCCACGTCCACGCGCTCCAACACACCGACGGCCTCCAACACACCGACGGCCTCCAACACGCCGACGCGCTCGAACACACCGACGGCCTCCAACACGCGGACCTCCACGTTTACGGCGACGGCCACGAACACGGCGAGTAATACGCCGACGTCTTCGCGGACGTCCACGCCGACCTCCACACGGACGAACACGAGCACGCCCTCGACCACGAACACCGCGAGCCGGACACCGACCTTCACGGCCAGCCGGACTCAAACGAGGACGTTTACGCCGACCTTCACGGCGTCGAGAACCCCGACGTTCACGCCCAGCCCCACGGCGACGAACACGCCGCCTCCGGTGCCGACGTTCGAGGGCGGCGCGTCGCCGGCCTCGAGCCTGTTGCCCCTCGTGGCACGCTGGATCGCCCCGGCCGTGCGCGGACTCCTGGCGATGGCTCCGCCTCCACCTCCGCCCCCGCCGGCGCCCACCTGTCCGGGCATTCCGGCGCTTTACGGGCCTCCGCAGTGCGCTCCCTGCCCGGGCCCCTACTGGGATCCGTCCAAGACCTGCGCGTTCGTGGACGTGGACGGCGACGGCGTGATCACTTCCGCGGACAATCCGCCTTCCCTCCAGTCGGCGGGGGTCCCGGGCACGCTTCCGAGCGGGATGCGCGGATTCGACGATCCCCAGTACGATCCGGATCCGACGCTCGTTCTGCAGCAGACGGTCCAGATCCGGCTGGTGCGCGGCGACCTGTACGATCTGCCGCCGCAGTTCAGCTTCGGCGATCTCGTCAACGGGAATCCGCCCTGGGGCTCGCAAGCCGGCGACGCGGACGCCGACGGCGTCAACGACGGCAGCTCCCTGTCCGATCGCCACAACCAGGGCATGTACTCGGCGATCGTGAACAACGGACCGGGCGTGAATCTGCAGAACCAGCAGATCCCGGGCGACTCCTTTGGAGAGCCGTCCTGCCCGGTCGACGCGACCCGGTTTTCCAACGGCGTCGTGGTCCGTCCGTGCGATCCCTACACCGAGGACTGCGGTGGCTTTGCGCGACACAGCACCGCCGCCCCGACGGGCTTCGTTCCCTATCCGGCTTCGCCGCCGCCGAGCGCGGCCGACTGGCCGGTCGTGCCCTTCGAGCGCGAGTGGGTCGGCACCGATCGGGCCAACGTCGACGTCATCAAGCGCCTGCTGCGCTTCACGAGCTCGATCGTCAGCTACAACTCGGCCGCCGCGGCCGCCAGCGCCTATCGCCTGGAAGAGGCCGCCGTCAACGTGGTCACGACGGCGCCCAAGACGCCCGTTGCCGGCGCCCTCCTGGACGCCTACAACTACCTGACCCGGAGCGCGTTCCCGGATGCGCTCGCAACGAACGATCCGGCGATCAACTGCCGCAACTACATCATCGTGTACATCACCGACGGAATCGATGAGTGCGCCGCCGACTCCTGCTCGGGCGGAACGACGGGTCTCGGGTCCGTCCGGCGATCTCGGGCAGCTGCTGCTTCCCGACAGTCCGGTGGGATCCCGCGCGGCGGCGAATGCCTTCGACTCGCGGGTCGACGTCCAGGGCGTGCCGGTGTTCATGGTCGCCATGATGGATTCGGCCGACCCCCGCTTCCCGGCGCTCCAGTGCATCGCGGACAACAGCGGCGGCGAGGTCTTCTCGGCGACCGACCGGGGCCAGCTGCGCGACAAGCTCCGGTCGATCCTGGACCTGAAGCGGACGGCCAACTTCTTCGCGGCGCCCTCGGTGCCTGCGTTCGCCAGCGGCTTCGGCGACTCCGCCCAGATCGGCGCCGTCATCCCCAGCCACGAGAACGAGAACGGCGACCTGTCCAGCTGGGCGATCTGGAGCGGTTCGCTGAAGAGCTACAAGCTGAGCTCCCAGGGCCTGATCCCGGTCGTCACGGCGGCCGCGCCCACGGCCACCGCCTCTCCGACGCCGGGAGGCCCCACGGCGACTCCGGTGGTGGCGACGCCGACGCCGACGCCGTCCAACCTCGCGGAGTTCTTCCCGGACGAGTCGGACCCTGACAACGTCAACGCGAGCGTCCGCAAGCCCATCTGGAACGCGGCACGCGTTCTCGGTTACACCGATCCGGTGGCGGACCTCCCCGAGAGCGCCGCCTCGGTTTCGGCCAATCCCGCCGGCCGGGCACCCGCGATCAACGTCTGGCCGGGCCGCAAGATGATCTTCGGCCGATTCGCGCCCGGCGTGCCCCTGCTGCGCTCCGACTTCATGCCGAACACGGGAGGCTGCGTGGGCGCGGGCAGCGCCAACACCTGCTTCGACGACCTCATGCTCAACATGGGCCTGACGCCCACCGCGGATCCGGCCAACCAGACCCGCGCGATCCTGACGGTCCAGTTCCTGCGCGGCGGCGTCACGTCCTACGGGAGCCGGGACGAGGTGCTCAACGACTCGAGCATCCTGCCGGCCACGGTGACCACGATCGGCCCGGGAACGGGTCAGACACAGAAGTACTCGTACTTCTACCAGGACGACGCTCCGGAGCCGGGCGCGCCGCCGCAAGTCCGGACCGACGATGACGGAATCCCCCGGCCGGCTACGCACACAAGCTCGGCGACATCTTTCACTCCGAGCCCGTGATGCTCGAGCCGCCCCGTTACTTCCAGTACATCTCGTCCAACCTCGCCCCGCGCACGAGCTCGTCGACCTTCGGTGAGCCCTACATCGACTTCGCCACTCGCCAGGGCAAGCGCCGCAAAGTGGTCTTCGTCGGCAGCAACGACGGCTTCCTGCACTCGTTCGACGCCGGCGTCTGGAACCGCGACGTGGCCAACTTCCCCGCGACGCACGACCTCGGGACCGGACGCGAGATCTTCGCGTACTCGCCCCGCGAGGTCATGAACGCGAAGTTCCCGAACCTCCTCAAGTTCCCGCCGACGCCGCAGTACTTCGTGGACGGCTCGATGGCGACGGCCGACGTTTTCGATCGACCCCTCCTTCAACGCCGTGCCGGACGAGACCGAACGGGTCTGGCGGACCGTGCTTGTTGGAACGCTGCGACAGGGGGGCTCGAGCGTCTACGCCCTGGACGTCACTCAGCCGGACGACATCGACACGACCATCGGCTCGCCGCACCTTCGGTGAGATCGTCGGAAACAAGGATGCATCGCCCGGATGTCTCGACGGCGGCGGAACGAGCTGCGTCGCCGGCTCGACGCCACGCCCCTATCCGGAAATCCTCTGGGAGCTCACCGACGCGGGCGTGGCCTGCTCGGACGCCTGCTCGCTGGTGCCGCCCTCCATGGGCGAGACCTGGTCGAGGCCCGTCGTCGGGTCGGATCAGGGTCTACCATCCGGCGAGCCCCACGGCCGACCCCTCGGGCTTCGACACGCGCTTCGTGGCCATCTTCGGCGGCGGCTACTCCTCAGGCTTCCTGCCGGGCGACGATCCGAGCATCACCCTCCCGCGCGGGCGCGCCTTCTACATCGTGGATGTCGAGACCGGAAAGATCCTCTTCAAGACCACCCAGGGCGTCGATGGCGGCGGGGCCGACAGGAATTTCGCCCCGATGCCGGCTCCCGCGGCTGTCGCCGACTACAACGACGACGGATTGCTCGACGTGGCGTATATCGGCGACATGAACGGCCAGATGTGGCGCATCGACCTGACGCCGGACTCGACCTCCGTGCCCAAGCGAGGCGAGTTCATCGGCACCCAGCTCCACGGCTACAAGCCGTTCCTGCTCTTCGACGGCTGCGAGTCCTCCGGTGCCTGTGTGCCGAAGCAGCCGATCTTCTACGAGCCCGGGATCGTGTTCCTCGGCGGTGCGGCCACGCCCCCGGTCCTGGGGATCGCGTTCGGCACGGGCGACCGCTCGGACCTGGCGGCCCAGAGCACGGCCCCGAACGGGTTCTTCTACGCGGTAGACACGGGGCAGACGACGACCACTTTCGTGAAGGCGAGTCTCCAGGATCTGACGCCCCCCGCGGCCCCCTGTCCGCTGCCCTACGACCCGATCGCGTGCGCCAACGCCAACAACGGCTTCGCGCTCGACTTCGCGACCAACAACGAGAAGGCGACCTCGACCGTGTTTTCGACGCAGGGGTACCTGTCCCTCCTCACGTTCACCCCGGACTCGACCAACCCCTGCGCCACCGACGGAAGCTCGTACCGCTATCGCTTCTTCTTCCTGACGGGCCTGGGCGGATACACGGGTACGGGTTACGGGTCCCTTCAGGAGTCTCTGGGAGACGGCCTGGCCGCGGCGTCGCAGTCCACCTCGCCCCAGGGCGATATAATCGACACCGTGCTCTTCTCCGGCGGCAGCCTCCAGGAAGAAGTGACACCGGGAACGCTCCGGTCGATCGAGCAGAACTGGAAGGAACAGCAGTGAGATCTCTTCCGACATGGCGTCGCGGCCGCGGTCCTCGCGGGCTCGGCGGCGTTCGCCCTGGGCGGAGACGTCGTGGTCCTGAAGGGCGGGACCGTCGTCGAGCTGAAACAGCCCTGGGTGCGCCGGGGCAACACGGCGTACCTGACCCGCGTGGACGGAACTCTGCTGTCCGTGCCGGTCACCGAGATCGATCGCGAGGCGACGGCGGCGGCCCAGCAGGTCGCGCCCGCGCCGCGCTCCGCAGGCCGCGCTGCCCGCCGCGAGCCCGGCCGAAGCCGCCCGTGTCGTCAAGGACGGACCCAAGGCGCGCGTGCGCATCACCGATGCCGACGTGTCTCACCCGATGGAGTTGGACCCCGTTCCCGGCGAAGAGAAAAAGGACCCGGGGAACGCCCGGGTCGAGGTCGCCGAATACACGCAGGACAAGAATGGTCCAACGCTGACCGTCAAGGGCACGCTCCGAAACCCGGGCCAGGGCCCCGGCGGAAGGCGTCCGGATGGACAGTGGCGGCCATCGACGAGAAGGGCCAGGCCGATCGACCGGAGCCAACGCGGTCCTCTCGAAGGGCACCGTGGCGTCCGGGCAGACGGTGGATTTCATCGCGACGATGACGGTCGGGGACCGAGATCGTGGCGTCGCTGCGCTTCGCCCCGCAGTGGGCCGGGCCCCGCCCGCCGGCCGTGCCGACGCCGCGTCCCGGAACCGCGGCGGCCGCGGCGGCCGTCGTGGCTCCGACACCGGTTCGGACCCCGTACGGTTTCGGCACGATCTACGCGGCGCCGGCGGCGAGCGCCTCCTCCCAGGCTCCGGCCGACGGGAAGACGGGCTACATCCCCGGTCCCGCCAACCCGGACCACCAGCCCAAGCCTCCGGATCGGTAGACGGCAATCGCCCGAGCCGTCTTGCTCTTCGCTCCCGCCTCGCTCTTCCGTCTTCCCGCTTCCGCTTCTCATCGTTCCTCGAGCCGTTACCCTCGCATCAGCACATGCCCCGGATCCTGATCGTCGAGGACAAGGACTCCCTGCGCGCGATGCTCGAGGAGATGCTGAAGGCCGAGGGGCTTTCGTCGTCGGGCTGGCGACCTCCGGGTCGCAGGCGGTCGAGCGGCTGAGAGGCGGGCGAGCGGTTCGACCTGGTCCTGACCGACTGGCGGCTTCCGGGCGCCGACGGGCTCGCCGTCCTCGACGCCGCGCAGTCGCTCTCGACCCACGCTCCCGGTGCTCGTCATGACCGCTTTCGGCTCGATCGAGACCGCGGTCGAGGCGATGAAGCGCGGCGCCGAGGACTTCATCACCAAGCCCGTCGACCCGGACCTGCTGCGCCTGCTGGTCTCCCGCGCCATCGAGCGGCGCACCCGCTCGCGCGAGTCGCTGCTGTTCGCCGAAGCGCGGTCGCGCTCGATGCCGTCGATCATCGGGGAGTCCGCCGCGATCCGGCTGGTGCGGGCCGAGGCCGAACGCGTGGCCGCCACCGACGCCACCGTGCTCCTCGAGGGCGAGAGCGGAACGGGCAAGGAGCTCTTCGCCCAGGCCATCCACGCGCTCTCGCCCCGCCGCGACCGAGCCTTCGTCGCGATCAACTGCGCCGCGATCCCCGAGACGCTCCTCGAGAGCGAGCTCTTCGGCCACGAGCGCGGGAGCTTCACGGGCGCCGCCGCGCCGCCGCATGGGGAAGTTCGAGCTCGGCGACGGCGGCACCGTTTTCCTCGACGAGATCGGCGAGCTGTCTCCGGCGACCCAGGGCAAGCTCCTGCGCGTTCTCCAGGAGCGCTCCTTTCACCGCGTCGGCGGGACGATCCCGATCCAGGTGGACGTCCGCATCATCTCCGCCTCGAACCGCCCCCTCGAAAAGCTGGTCTCGCAGGGGCTGTTCCGCGAGGACCTGCTCTACCGCGTGCGGGTCTTCCCGATCCGCATTCCGGCGCTCCGGGAGAGGCCCGAGGACATCGACCCGATCGTCGACTGGTACCTCCTGCAACTCTGGCCCAGAGCTCGGCAAGGGAGCCGTTGCGCCTGGCCCGCGGCCGCGCGGGAGAGGCTGCACGCGATACGACTGGCCGGGCAACGTGCGAGAGCTGCGCAACTGCCTGGAGCGGGCCATCATCCTGGCCGACGGCGACTCCATCGAAGAGAAGCACCTGCGGCTGGGCCCGGACACGTCGTTTCTCGAGGCCGTGCGCGAGGAGACGCTGGAGGCGGCCCGGGAACGGGCGGCGGCCGCCGCCGAGCGGCTCTGGCTGGTGCGCGCCCTGGAGAAGGCCAAAGGCGACCGGACGACGGCCGCGGCGGCCGCCGGGCTGACAGCCCGGCGTTTCGAAGCCAAGCTGCGGGAACACGGCCTCGGCGAGGCTTAACGTCGCCCTCGCGGATCGCGCTGGTGCGCGACCGCTGCGGGCTCCCGCGGCGCGCGCCTCCTCCCTCCTTCGTCGGGAGACTTCGCGCGCCGCGAACTAAGCCACCAGCGCCTCGAAAAGCACCGTGCTCTCGAGGGCTGCTAGGAAAGAGTCGGCGAGCGGCACAGGTGGGCGTGTACGCGGCGCGGGGAGTCTCCCAGAGGGGAGGAGCCCCGCGCCGCGGGAGCCGCAGCGAGGGAGGGATCAGGCCTGCGGTCGAGCCCACAGGCGAGCCGCAGGCCGGTGACGCCGCAGGCGGCAGATCCCGTACGAGCGGAGGCGACGTGGGGCGAGCCGCAGGCCGGTGCGCCGCAGGCGGCAGATCCCCGACGAGCGTAGGCGACGGTTAACCCGAGAACGTGGGCGCGGGCTGGGGCACCCCGGGCGGATAAGTCACCGGCGGAGGCGACGGGGGCGGCGTGAAATCGGATCCGACCGGGGGAGTCCGCGTGGTCGGTCCCTTTCCTCCGGCGGGCTCGGATTTCCGGCAACCCGTCACGCGCATCGCCGCGACCAGCAGCAGAAGGGCCAGGGGCCAGAAGGTCTGCAGCCCGCGGCGTCTCATCGGCCGATTATCGCACCAGCAGTCGAGAAGAATGATCAGGGATGCAAGGCGGGGGAGATCGGAGGAGGATTGTTCTCGGCTCCCGTCGGACGGTATCGCTGGCGTCAACGCCGTGCTTGGCAACGGCGTTCCTGCTGCTGAGCTTGCCTCCGGTGGTCGGGTCGTTGGACGACTCCGGGCGCCGCTCAAAGAGATCCGAGCGCCTCGGTCACGATCGGATCTTCCTCGGGCTGGATGGAACGAAGGTCCAGAAGCGTGGCCCCGCGTTCCACGCGGGCGATGACCGGCGGGTGGAAGGCGCGCAGCCGGTCGGCCAGCGCGTCCGCGGCGCTGGTCGGGTGCGTCACGGAGAGCGCGCGGGATTCGAAGAGCTTCTCGGGGCTGGTCCCTCCGCCGAAGGCCGCCTGAGAGGGCTCTACGGACACGCGCAAGGCGTCCGAAGCGGGCAGTCCGGCCAGGATCCGGGCGCCGCGCTCCTCGAGCTCGCGCAGGGGCGCGCCGGCCGAGCGATAGACCGGGAAGCGCCGCCAGGCTCCGGTCTTCCAGCCGGTCAGAGTCGCCGCGAGTCCCGCGAGCGCGAGCTTGTCGGGACGGGCGGCGCGGGCAATCGGATGCGCCGCGGCGCGGCCGACGAGGTCCTCGCGACCGACGAGGAACCCCGCCTGGGGCCCCGAGAAGAGCTTGTCGCCCGAGAAGGTGACCAGGTCGGCCCCGCCGGCCAGGCACTCGGCGACGGTCGGCTCGCCCGCGACGCCGAACTCCTCCAGTCCGACCACGCAGCCGGTGCCCTGATCGTGCAGCCACGGCATGTCCGCCTCGCGCGCCAGCGCCGAAAGCTCCTCCGGGGCAGGACGGCCGGTGAACCCCCGGATCTCGTAGTTGGACGGGTGCACCGTCAGCAGAAGAGCGACCTGCGGCGAGAAGGCGCGGCGATAGTCTTCCGCGGTCGTGCGATTGGTGGTGCCGACCTCTTGGAGCCGGGCTCCGGAGGCCTCCAGGATCTCGGGGATCTTGAACGAGCCGCCGATGGCCACGAGCTCTCCGCGCGACACCAGGACGCTCTTTCCGCGCGCGAGGGCCGCCAGGGCGAGCAGCACCGCGGCGGCGTTGTTGTTGACGGCGATCGCGTCGCCGCAGCCGAACAGGTCACGGGCGAGACCGCGCACGTGGTCCTGCCGCCTGCCCCTCGCTCCCGAGTCGGTCGAGTACTCGACGGTGCTGTAGCCCGCCGACACGTCCCGAATCGCGGCGCGGGCCTCCTCCGAAAGAGGGGCGCGTCCCAGGTTGGTATGCAGCAGGATTCCCGTGGCGTTGATCGCCCGGGTCAGGGTGGGGGCGAAGCGCCGGTCCAGAGCCGCTCGCGCCGACTCCCACAGCGCGTTGGACCGGGTGTCGCCCGCCGCCATGGCCCGGCGCAGCTCCTCCTTGACCGCGTCGCGACCGAAGCGGGCGAGGGGCCCGGCCGCGGCCTCCTCGTTGAGGAGCGTGTCCATCGACGGGGGATGGGCGGGGGAGGGCGCGGGCCCGGCCGGATCGCTCACGGTTCCTTTACTATAGGAGACGGTGGCGATCCGGGCGAGCGCGGGGCGGTCTCGTTGAGCAGCGGGGGCTGGGAGCGGGAGCTGCACGTGCTCCAGGAATCCATCCGGAGAATGACGGGCGAGTGCGACGCCTTCCTCTACGGATCCGGGCCGAAGCCGCCCATCCAGACGCGCCGGCACATCGAGGAGATGATTCGCCGCCTGAACGAGTCGGAGGCCATGTCGGCCGCCGAGCGCTTCCGGTTCTCGACGCTCCAGGGGCGTTTTTCGGCCCTGATCGAGCGGTGGGAGCGGCTCCAGGGCGAGAAAGAGGCCGGGCGCCGGCCGGGGATCTACGGGCACTTTCGGGAGGCGGCCCATGTCTCCGGGTCCGCCGGGCCCAACGCGGGCCCTGCCGCCTCCGTACAAGAAGAGCGGCGCGCCCTTCCGGCCGATTCCGACCGGGACCTCTTCGAGCGCTACGTCTCCGCCAAGAAGGCGCGGGGAGAGGACGTGAGCGGGTACCGGCTGGAGGGATTCCTGGAAGGGCTCGAACGGGAGCGGCGCAAGGTCCGAGAGCGCCTCGGTGCAGGCGAGGTCGTTTTCGACGTCGCCGAGCGAGACGGGCGGGTGCGGTTGATCGCGAAAAAAAAGCCACGGAGCGCGTCATGAAAAAGTGGATCGGGACCCTCGCCGTCGCGCTGGCGCTCGCGCCGGCCCTCGGCGCCGGCGAGAAGAACAAAGACAAGGCGGCCGCCGAGCCCTTCTACCGAAAGTACCTCGTGCCGGGAGACCGCCTGGACGATCAGATCGTCGAGCAGGAGCACCGGATCCAGGCTTCGCCGGACGACGCCAGCCTGCGCAACGACTTCGGCAATCTGCTGGCGAAGCGCCGGTTCCCCGAGCAGGCGGCCGAGCAGTACGAGCTGGCGGCGAAGCTCGACAAGAACAACTTCATCGCGCTGTACAACCTGGGCCTGCTGCGCGAGACCGAGGGACAGACGGGCGCGGCCATCTCGGCCTACAAGAAATCGATCGCGCGCAAGCCCGGTTTCCCGCCCTCCCGCTTTCGGCTCGGCCGTCTCTACGAACGGCAGGTCAAGATCGATGACGCGGTCCGGGAGTACGCGATCGCCATGCGGATCGATCCGTCCATGCGGGATCCCCGCCGCAACCCGCTCGTGGTGGACTCCGAGATTCTCTTTCTGGCTTCGGTCCAGAACTACTCGCGCGATCTCGCGACGGCCTCCATGCAGACCGATCAGGTCTACGTCGAGGAAGCCCGCTTCCGACAGGTGCCGGTGGACCGGGCCTTGACTTCCGAGGAGATCGCCGACGAGGAAACCGAGCTCGAACCCGAGCCCGAGCCGCGCGAGATCGGGCCGGCGGGGGTGCCGGCCGTCACCGACCCGGCCGCGAGGACTCCGGCCCGGCGCTCGGCGCGGCCTCCGGCCGCGGGCGAAGTCGGCGGATCGGTCCTCGGCGGACGCGCGCGCACGCCCGGGGCCCGGCCTCCGCGGATGGGGCGCCCCACGCCGAGGCCCCCGCTGTCGGCTCCTCCCGATTCCGCTCCCGCTCCCGCTCCCGTTCCTCCGCCCGACGAGATGGAGCCGACAGGCGATCCGGCCGAACCGGAAACGGTTCCCGAGCCCACGCCCACGCCGGCTCCCGAGGAAGTCGAGCCGAGCTGACCGTCGCCTCCGTTCGTACGGGATCTGCCGCCTGCGGCGGCACCGGCCTGCGGCTCGCCTGTGGGCTCGACCGCAGGCCTGATCCCTCCCTCGCTGCGGCTCCCGCGGCGCGAGGCGTCCTCCGCTGCGCTCGCGGAGATTCCTCGCGCCGCGAGCGGAGTGACCGTCATGGCGATCCCGATTCGCTGCTCTCGTGAGCGCTTCATGTGGCCAGGCTCACTCGAAGCTTGCTCGCTCGACGAGGAGCGTGGGGGCGCCCGCGAGGAAGGGCAGGGGGAAGAATTGCAGGTCGGTGGAGACTCCGGTGATTCGGCGTAGCAGTTCCGAGATCCGGCCCGTCGAGCGTGCGCCGGCGACAGGACCCTGCGCGCGTCCGGCCACGAGCGAAACGCCGGTGAACTCGATCTCGTAGCGGTCCTGCTCGAGGTCGACGCGGACGGGAGCCGTGAGGGCGGCGGCGAAGAGGCCCCGATTCACCGAGGCGAGCAGCGGCTGCGGGGCCGACGGGGTCCGCGTTTCGAAAAAGATCCGCCGCGGCCCGACTCCGGGGGGCGTGCGGAACGACGGTCTCACGCCGTGTCCGGTGGAACGCGCGCCGGCCCGGGCGGCCGCGCGGAGGTCGTAGAGGCGGCCCGTCATCTCTCCGTCCTCCAGGAGGAGGACCCGGCGGCTCGGGACTCCTTCGCCGTCGAACGGAGCGTCGCCGGACGCATCGTCGGCGATCGCCAGTCCCGGCGCGGCGATGCGTCCCCGGCCCAGCCATCGGGGAGGACGGTCGCCCGTGAAGAGCGGAGAGAGCGCGCCGAGTATCGCCGCGGCCACTCCCGGATCGAGGAGCCACTGCCCGTGCGCGATCGGCGTGGGCCGGTCCGCCAGCGGCAGCGTGGCCGCGTCGGACAGACGGCGGGCGAGTGCCTCGATGCCCGGGGCGTCGGTCCAGCGAAAAGTCAATCGGGCCTCGTGGGCGCGGCTGCCCTGGCGCCCGACGGCATGGGCGACCCCGTCGAACGTGCGGTGGCTTTGTCCGACGTCCAGACCGGCGCCGTTGACGATGCGCTCCCGGGCCTCGCCTTTCCGCAGGCTGAGCGCCGCCAGAAGGGCCTGCCCCCGGGCAGCCGCGGAGACGGCGCGCGCCAGCTCCTCGAAAAGATCGGGGGGAGCCTCGACCGTGTCCCCCTCCGCCATCGGGGCGGAACGGGAGGGCCACTCGGGCGGGGGTTCGCCCGGGGACGCGATCGCCGCGGCCAGCGGAATCGCCCGGAGGAGCGCCTCGGAAGTCGCGGCGGCCGCGAAGCGGGGCGCCCCGGACTCCCACCAGCGCCCCGCCCATCCTTCTTCGCGCCTCCCGAGGGTCCGGCGAAGCGTGCGCGAGGCGTCGATCTGGCGGGACTCGGCGGACTTGCGGTAGAGCTCCCACTGTCCGGGAGCTCGCCGCTCGAGCTCCCCGCGGAGCGCGTCCGCCGTCACAGCGCGGGCCGAACGGCCAGCCGGCGAATCAGCACGTCCGGCGCGGCGCCCTGGACCGGGAGGACCTGGCCGCCGCGCGCGCACCACCCGAGGCTGCGGCACACCTGCACGTCGCGCCCGAGCACCGGCTCGATGTTTCTCAATGCGGGGAGCAGCTCGCCCGCCAGCATCCCCGGTCCGACCTCGTCGGCGAACCGGCCCCGGCGGACCCGGCGCGCCCGCGGAAAGGTGACTCGAAACGTCCCGCCGGCCAGGTCCACGGAGCCGCCTCGAAACTCCTCGATCCAGAGGCCGTTGCCGAGCCGGCGCAGGATCTCTTCCGAGGTGGCCGAGCCGGCGGCGACCACGAGGTTGGAGGAACGGGGCGCCGGCGGTTCCGCCGGGCCCGCGCGCCGGCCGTGACCGGTCGAACCGTGCGCTCCCGCGTGCGCGCGATCGGTCAGACGCGATCCGATCTGGCCGGAGTGCACGAGCCGGACCGTCTTCGGCGCGCTGCCCTCGTCATCGCGCTCGTATCCGCCGAACAGGTCGAGGCGCCGGGGGTCGTCGTGCACCTCGAGCTCGGACACGGCCACGCGCGCGTCGGGCAGGGCCGAGAGCGGCGAGGGGTCGGCGTCGGCCTCGAGCGGATGGGCCAGGATCTCGTGGAACAAAACGGCGGCGGATCCCCTCGCCAGCACGACGTCGGTCTCCCCGACCGGAGCCGGAGCCGCGCGATCGCGGGCCTCGCCGGCCGCGGTCAGGGAAGCCTTCAGCTCGTCGGCCGTCGCGTCCGCGTCGGGCGCATGAAAGGAAAAGGACCGCTCCTCGTCCCCCATGCGCGAGGCCGCGGTGAAGTGCCCCTCGAGCGAAAGAAGACGCCGGCGGGCCACCGAGGCCGGCCGGCCGGCGGCCACCACGCGGCGCTCGGTCTCGCGGATCCTCCAGCGGAACCGGTGGCGCGGGGCGTGGCGGGCGAAGGCCGAGGAGAGGCGTCGCGACCAGCGGTCGCCGTCGAACGACGGCCGCTCCTCGGCCGCGGCCGCTCCCCGACCGCGACGGGCGGATCGGGAGCGTGTCGCGCCCTGCCGCCGCGCGCAGCGCGCGGATCGCTTCGCGCACCGACGCTTCGTCGGAGCCGGCCACGAAGACGAAGTGCTCGTCGCGGCCGAAGCGCCAGCGGGCTCCCGTGCCTTCCTCCTGACGGACGCGGACCTCCCGGGACTCGCCGTCGCGCCAGTCGAGCGCGAGCTCAAACAGCGATTCCCCGAAAACTTCGGCGAGCTCGCCCGGCCGCGTCGCGAGCGGCTCGAGCCAGCGCTGGATCGCGGTCTCGTCCCAGTCCACGGGACGCAGTGTAATAACATCCGCGCGGGGGAGATATGAGCCTGGCGGATACGCGCAGGGACTTCGTCGCAGGCCGCGCGGCACGCGGGCTCGCGACGCGCAAGCTCTTCTCGGAGAAGACACCCGGAGCGCTTCGCGAGGCCGTGTTCGCAGCGCTGGCGGGCGAAGCCGAGAAGGAGCGCACCCTGGACGAGGAGGCGCGCCGCATGATGGAGGGCGCGCGCCAGGAGATCGCCGCCGGGCGCGTGGACGGCCACGAGCTCTTTCGCCGGATCCGCCGCAAGCTCGCGGAACAGCGCGGGATCGTGCTGTGAAGTCCGCGGGACTTGCCCCTCGTCCGAATCCATGACCCTCGAGAAGAGAATCGCGGACCTCGAGGCGCTGCGGGAAAGCCGGCTCGAGGGCGGGGGACGGGAGCGCATCGAGCGCCAGCACGCCGAAGGAAAGCTGACGGCGCACGAGCGGATCGCGCTGCTGCTGGATCCGGGATCGTTCTTCGAGCTCGACCCCTTCGTGACCCACCGATGCCTCGACTTCGGCATCGAGAAGACGCAGGTCCCGGGCGACGGCGTCGTCTGCGGCGCGGGAAGAGTCGACGGACGTCCGGTGTACGTGTTCGCCCAGGACTTCACGGTCTTCGGGGGATCGCTCTCGGAGTCCAATGCCGACAAGATCTGCAAGGTGATGGACCTGGCGATGCAGAACGGCGCGCCCATCATCGGGTTGAACGACTCGGGCGGGGCCCGGATCCAGGAGGGCGTCGTTTCGCTGGCGGGCTACTCGAAGGTCTTCCTCCGCAACACCCGGGCCTCCGGCGTCGTGCCGCAGATCTCGGCGATCCTGGGGCCCTGCGCCGGGGGAGCGGTGTACTCGCCGGCGATCACCGACTTCGTCTTCATGGCGGAGAAGACCTCGTACCTCTTCGTGACGGGTCCCGACGTCATCAGGACCGTGACCCACGAGGAGGTCACCAAGGAGGATCTCGGCGGCGCGCGCACGCATTCGACCGTTTCGGGAGTGGCCCACTTCGTCCGGAAGAGCGACGAGGCCCTCCTCGCGGGGATCCGGGAGCTGCTCGCCTACCTGCCCTCCAACAATCTCGACGATCCTCCCCGGCGCCCCTCCCGCGAGCCCGGGCGACCGAGCGCCGAGCTGAACGCCTTCATCCCCGAGGAGCCGGACCGCCCGTACGACATGGGCGAGCTCGTCCGCCGCATTGCCGACGACGGAGTCTTCCTGGAGGCGCACGCCGGCTTCGCGCGCAACATCCTCGTCGGGCTTCATCCGCCTCGCGGGACGCAGCGTGGGCGTCGTCGCGAACCAGCCGATGCACCTGGCCGGCGTGCTCGACATCGACGCGTCGGTCAAGGGCGCGCGGTTCGTCCGCTTCTGCGACGCGTTCAACATCCCGCTGCTCGTCTTCGAGGACGTCCCCGGTTTCCTCCCGGGCACGCAACAGGAGTACGGCGGCATCATCCGGCACGGCGCCAAGCTCCTCTACGCGTTTGCCGAGGCGACCGTGCCCAAGATCTCCGTGATCACGCGGAAGGCCTACGGCGGCGCCTACTGCGTCATGCTCTCCAAGGACATCGCGAACCGATTTCAACTTCGCGTACCCGACGGCGGAGATCGCGGTCATGGGGCCGGAGGGCGCGGTGAACATTCTGTACCGGCGCGAGCTGGCTCCCGACGCGCCCCGGGCGGCGCGCGCCGAAAAGGTCGCCGAGTACATCTCCAACTTCGCGAATCCCTACATCGCGGCGCGGCGCGGCTACGTCGACGACATCATCGAGCCCTCCGAAACGCGCGCGAAGCTGATCGCGGCGTTCCAGCTGCTGGAGAAGAAGCGGGTCGTCGCTGCCGCGCAAGAAGCACGGCAACATACCTCTCTAGACCGATGCGCCTGCTCGTCGCCAACCGCGGCGAAATCGCCGTCCGCATCTTCCGGGCCTGCCGCGACCTCCAGATCGAGACGGTCGCCGTGTATTCCGACGCGGACCGACGGTCCCCGCACGTCGCGATGGCCGACTACGCCGTGCGTCTCGGGCCGGCGCCGGCCCGAGGAGAGCTACCTGTCGGTGCCGGCCCTGCTCGAGGCCGCTCGAAAGTCGGGCGCGGACCTCGTCCATCCCGGCTACGGCTTTCTGGCCGAGAACGCGGCGTTCGCGCGGGCGTGTCGGGAAGCGGGCCTGACGTTCGTGGGCCCGAGCCCCGAGCGATGGCGGCCATGGGGTCCAAGACCGGGAGCCGCGAGCTCATGCGCCGGGCGGGCGTGCCCATCGTGCCCGGGACGACGTCGGCCGGCGGAGAACGCGGCGAGCTGGCGCGATTCGCCAGCGGAGGCCGGCTATCCGATCCTCCTGAAGGCCTCGGCCGGCGGCGGGGGCAAGGGGATGCGTCGGGTCGATCGGGAGGCGGAGCTGGAAGCGGCCTTCGCCCGGGTCACGGCCGAGGCCGGCGCCTCCTTCGGCGACGGGGCGATCTATGCCGAGAAGCTCATCGAACGTCCCCGCCACGTCGAAGTGCAGGTCGATCGGCGACACGCCAGGGCAACCTCGCCGCGGTCGGCGAGCGCGAGTGCAGCATCCAGCGCCGCCACCAGAAAGTCGTCGAAGAGTGCCCGTCGCCGGTCGTCGGACGAGGCCCTGCGCGCGGCGCCTCTTCGCGGCCGCCCTCGCGGCGGCGCGGGCCGTCGGACTACGTGTCCTGCGGGACGGTCGAGTTCCTGCTCGCGCCCGACGGAACCTTCTACTTCCTCGAGATGAACACGCGGCTCCAGGTCGAGCATCCCGTGACGGAGGAGGTCTGGGGCGTCGACCTCGCCGCCGCCATGATCCGCATCGCCGCTCGGCGAGCCTCTGCCGTTCGACGCCGCGCGGCTGACCCCGCGCGGCCACGCTCTGGAGTGCCGTCTGTACGCCGAGGATCCGCGAAGGGGCTTCGCGCCGTCGCCAGGGACGATCCGCCATCTTCGGTCTGCCGCAGGGACCCGGCATCCGGCACGACCTCGGGAGTCGAGCAGGGGTCGGTCGTGCCCGATCGACTACGACCCGATGCTGGGCAAGCTCGTGGTGCACGGACCGGACCGGGCAACGGCGATCGCCCGGCTCTCTCGCGCGCTCTCGGAGTACGAGATCACGGGTGTCGAGACGACCCTGCCGCTCTTCCGGGCGCTCGTCCGCGACCCGGAGTTCGGCCGCGCGGAATTCGACGTGCAGTGGCTGGACCGCCGGCTCGCCGCGGATCTCCTCGCTCCCGCCGCGCCCTCTGCTCCGGAGGTCTTTCTCGCGGCCGCTGGGCGCTGGCTCTCGCGGCAGAGCGCCGGCCGCCGCGTCGAGGAACGGCGGGCGCCGCTCTCGGCATGGACGCGGGCGTCCCGAACGGATGCGCTTCGCTGATGCGACACTTCGTGTTCGTCTATCGCGGCCCGAGCGGACCCGAGGAGATCGCCGTCGAGCTCGACCCGCCCCGCTGCGAGTTCCGCCGGGGAAGCTCCCGCGAGCGCGCCGAGATCGTGGAGCTGCCCGACGGCAGGCTCTCGCTGCTGTTCGAGAGCGGCCGCCAGATCTGCGGCCGCGCTCCTGCCGTCGGGAGCGGGAGGCGGAGGTGATCGACCGGCGGATCGCATCGGAGAATCGCGCTGGCGGATCCCCTCCGGGACCGGCTGGCGCATGCCGCCGAGCACGGGAGGCCCGACGCCGAGGACGAGGAGATCCTGCGCTCAGATGCCGGGGCGCGTCGTCGAGGTCGCGGTTTCCGAAGGAGACAGCATCGCGGCCGGAGCGGCTTCTCCTGGTGCTCGAAGCGATGAAGATGCAGAACGAGATCCGCGCGGAACGCGGCGGGGACGGTGACGCGGCTGTCGGTCGCGTCGGGCGAAGCGGTCGAGGGCGGGGCGCTTGCTCGTGGTCGTCGACGGACGAGCTCTCGAGACCTGACGCTTCGGCACGGAGAATTTGGCGTTCGCCCCGATACCGACTGACCAGTCAGATATCCAATAAACCGTAGATCTATCCAATCAACCCGGCCTCCGAGCCCGGTCGGAAGTCGCCCTTTTCTCGTTTCCTTCGACGGCACAGTGAGTTAGAGTTCGCCAACTTCTTGGGACAAGGTGGCAATGACATTGCTTTCTTTTCAAGATCCGATGAAGAGTTCCTTGGTTTCTGCAACCCGCAACCCGTTTCGAAAAAGGAGGAAGGGAATGAAGTCTGCTTACCGATTTAGCCTGGCTCTTTCGGTGTGCCTGCTTCTCCTCGTCTCCGATCGCTGTCTTCGGACAGACGACCGGAACCGTGGATGGATCAGTCACCGATCAGAGCGGCGCGCCGCTGCCGGGCGTGAGCGTGGAGCTCACGAGCCCGAACATGCAGGGCACGCGAACCGCCGTCACGTCCGCGGACGGCCGTTACCGGTTCCCGAGCGTTCCCCCGGGCCCGTACAAGGTCACGGCGACGCTCTCCGGTTTCGGTACGGTCCAGAAGAACGCGACGGTCACCCTCGACTCGACGACGCAGCGTCGCACCTCCCGCTTTCGCTCTCGACGACGGCCGAAGTGACGGTCACGGGCGAGGCGCCGCTGGTGGACGTGACGTCGACGACCCAGGGCTCGAACTACAGCGCCGAAGGTCATCGACAAGCTGCCCGTCGGCCGCAACTATGCGGACATCGTGTTCACGCAGCCGGGCGTCCAGGCCGACTTCGGCGAGACGCAGGGCCGGTCGCTGGCGATCTCGATCTACGGATCGACCTCGTCGGAGAACCTGTTCCTGATCGACGGCGTCAACACGACGAACGTCATCAAGGGCTTCCAGGGCAAGGACATCAACACCGAGTTCATCCAGGAAGTCGAAGTGAAGACGGGCGGTTACCAGGCCGAGTACGGCCGCAACACCGGCGGCGTGATCAACGTCATCACGAAGTCGGGTGGTAACGAGTTCCACGGCGGCGTCTTCGGTTACTACAACGACACCGGCATGCGGGCCAACCAGAAGCAGGGCGAAGCGGAGAACTTCGCGACGCCGGACTTCTCGGAAGAGGGCGACGCGCAGTTCCTGAACAGCGCCCTGACCAAGGACAACCGCGTCGAGTGGGGCGCCGACCTCGGCGGCTTCGTCATGAAGGACCGGATCTGGTTCTTCGGCGCGTTCGACCGCGTCCTGGTCAACCAGACCCAGACCCAGTTCGACCTGACGAACCCGGTCACGTTCGGGCACGACTTCCCGATCGACCTCACCCAGAACAAGTACTCGGGCAAGCTGACGTTCAACATCCTCCAGGGCACGAGCGTCGTCGGCAGCGTGTTCTCCGACGCGCAGACGCAGACGGGCACGATCAACGCCTTCCCGACCAGACCTGAGCCCGATTGCCAACGAAGGGCGCCGCGACACGGGCGGCCCGGACTACGCGGCCCGGGTGAACCAGCTCTTCGGTTCCTTCGGAATCTTGACGGCCCAGTACGCCCAGCACAAGGATCGCTACAACACCAAGCCCCAGGGCCTGGATCGTCGCCCAGCTGCGCGACTACACCGTTCTCGCCGACGGGCGCACGTTCCAGTCCGACGGCGGCTTCGGCAGCGTCTTCGGCCCGACGATCAACAACGCGTCGAAGCGTGAGAGCTTCGGCGGGTCCTTCACGGCCTACGTCTCCAACCACGAGTTCAAGATCGGCGGCGACTACCAGAAGGACAACACGTTCGGCACGACGTACTTCACGGGCGGCCAGCGCCTGCGCGTGCGTCCCTGCCTGCAGACGGGCGCGAGCAACTGCGACCTGGCCGCAGGCGCCTTTCTACACGAACTCCGACGGCGACACGTTCCAGGTCTTCTACCAGCACGACCTGTTCGTGGACGGCACCCCGGCCTCCTTCACGGTTCTGGACCAGGCGCCCTTCGAGACGCCGACCAAGCGCTACGGCGGTTTCTTCCAGGATCAGTGGAGAATCATCCCGACCCTGACGGTCAACCTCGGCATCCGGTACGACTCCGAGAACGATCTTCAACAGCAACCTGGAGTCGGCCTTCGAGCTCAAGGACCAGTGGGCGCCGCGCTTCGGCGTGGTGTGGGATTTCGTGGGCGACGGCACCTCGAAGCTGTACGCTTCGGCGGGCCGCTTCTACTATGCCCTCCCGACGGACCTGAACGTCCGCGTGTTCAGCGCCAACAGTCAGCTCTCCACGTACAACTACAGCCCGACCGATCGTCAACCAGCCCGACGGGCGCGCCACGCAACGCGCTCTTCCAGGGCGGCAGCCCGACGGGCGAGCCGGTGGACGAGGGCATGAAGGCGGCCTACCAGGATGAGCTGACCCTCGGCGTCGAGAAGGCCCTCGATCCGACCCTGTCGGTCGGCATCAAGGGCACGTACCGCACGCTCGGCCGCACGGTCGAGGATCGCTGCGACCTCGACTATATCGACCCGCTTTCCGGCGGCTCCACGTGCGCGCTCTTCAACCCGGGCTCGGACGGCCTGGCCGCGAGCGGCGGGATCGGCAGCTGCAACGGCTCGGGCAACCCGACCGACCCGACCGGTTCGGTGCCGAGTGCACCCGGACCGCTCCCGGGCGTGCCGGTAGGCGATGCGAAGCGCATCTTCCGCGGCATCGAGCTGACGGCCCGCAAGCAGTTCACCAACACGCTGTGGGCGCAGGTCTCGTACCTGTTCTCATCGCTACGCGGCAACTACTCCGGCGCCATCCGCGAGGCCTCCGGCCAGACGGACCCCGGCATCAACGCCGACTTCGACTACTACCAGTTCAGCTTCAACGGCTACGGAAAGCTCGAGCTCGACCGGCCGCATCAGGCCCGCATCGACACGGTGTACAACGCGCCGTTCGGCCTCTCGGCCGGCCTGCAGTTCTACGTCCGCAGCGGCGTGCCCATCTCCCGGTTCGGCTTCTTCAACAACTTCTACCCGGACCTCCTTTATCTTGACGATCGCGGTTCCAACGGCCGGACGCCGACCGACTACGACATGAACGTGTCGCTCGGCTACAACGTCAACATGGGTCCCGTGACCGTCACGCCGCAGGTGTACCTGTACAACGTGTTGAACCGCCAGACGCCGACCAGCGTCGACGCGACGTTCAACCCGGGTGGCAGCTTCGACGATGACCCGACCAGCCCGACCTACGGTGAGGCGGTTCTCGACAACCCGGACTACCGGAAGGTGAACCTGCGGAACAACCCCCGGCTTCTCCGCGTCGCCCTCAAGATCACGTTCTAAGTCTCGGACTTTTCTCGGGATTCACGGGGGCGGCTTCGGCCGCCCCCTTTTTTTGGGGTCCGCGGCGGCTTGACCGCTCGGTTATCGCGACGGACCACGGCCCCAGGACCGACGACGGAGGCCTCATAACTCGTGATCCCCGGCGCCGTATGAGATGGCGTACAGTAGAAGGTTCCCGGAGGTGCCCATGCGTCGCAAACTTCTCGTCGGGATCCTGGTTCTTTGTTCCGCCGCGGCCTTCGCCGCGGGCACCGACTGCCTGCAGATCTTCATGAAAGCCAAGGAGCAGTTCCGGCTCGGGGCGTATGCCGACTCGCTCGCCACCCTCGACCGGCTCGCGGCCGAGGGCGACAAGCCCGGCAACGAAACGGTTCGGACACAGCTGGCGCCCGGGCTGGCCTTCTATCGCGGGGCCAGCCTCGCCGCCCTGGGGAGGACCGAGGAAGCCGTGCCCCAGCTCCAGGCGTTCCTTCAGTATCAGCCCAACGCTTCCCTCGATCCCTCGGCGTTTCCGCCCCGAGTCCTGGCGGCCCTCGAGGACGCCCGAAAGGGCACAAAGTCCGAAGCCCCCAGCCAGCCCTCGACCGGGACCCTGGGCGCCTCCTACCAGGCCTTCAAGCCGCCCGTCGAGGCTTTGCGCGACGGAGCCGGGGAGGATTGGGCCGACGGCGCCGTCCGGTATCTGCTGACGCCCGAGCAGCGGCGCGACTATCAGCGGCTTTCGGACCCCGTGTCCCGGTCCGAGTACATCACCGACTTCTGGAAAAGCCGCGATCCGAAGGCCGAGACCGCCGAGAACGAGGCGCGCCTCGAGTTCGAGCGGCGGGTCGCCTTCGCGGATCGTCAGTTCGCCCAGGACGAGACTCCCGGCAGCCTGACGGATCGCGGAATGGTTTTCGTTCTGCTGGGGGCTCCGACGTACATCGGCCGAGTGCCGCTGAGAACCGGAGAAGACGCCAACGATCCGGCGGGAATGTCCATGTACAGCGACCAGGACGTGGCCAACGTCCTGCGCGGAACTCCGGGGGCCCGCACGGCGATGGTCTACGACAACATGACCGGTCCGAACAATCGACTGCCCGACTCCGACGGGAACTACCGGGAGCTCTGGCACTACCGGCGTGAGCTGCTTCCTACCGGCATCTCTTACCTGCAGGTCGACTTCGACTTCATCACGCGGCAGGGCTACGGAAAGAACGTCCTGCAGCGCGACGCCCGCGCGCTGGCGACGCTCGAGAAGGCGCGCATGGCTGTGCGGGCAGGCACGTTCACCCGCAGCGCCAGTCATTAGTTTCTCGCCGAGTTCCCAGGGCTCGCGGGGGCCCGTTCGCGCCGGGGCCCTCGCGATCCTGGCGGCTGTCGTTCTCGCCACGTCCTGCGCCTCGCCGGAGCTGGAGGTCGAGGTGCTTCCGTCCGAGGCCGTGCGCCCCATTCTGCGCATGGGGAGCTGGAACGCCGAGGAGCGTCTCGCGCGAGGGGAGTACCTCGAGGTCGAGCGCTATTTCCAGGAGAAGCCCCGGGAGTCTTTCGACCGCAACCCGAGGGATCTCTCCCTCTATGGGCGGGCGCTCCTGGCCCGGGGGGACCTCGACGGCGCCCTGCCCTGGTTGACGCGCGCCATCGAGCTCGAATCACGGCCGATCAGACGCGCCGAGCTCGAGTGGGCGCTCGCCCAGGCCTTCATCTTCTGGGACGAGCCCCGGGCGGCTCTCGACTTCGTCGAGGCGGCGAGCCGCGACGGCTACGGCCTCCTGCCGGGGTTTTCGAGATTTCTGGAGGACCTGCAGGACCGGGACCTCTACGCCGGGCCGCGCCCGGGCGAAACGCACGAGGCCGAGTTCTCCATGGCGGGCTTCGACCTGATCCGCCTTCCGGTCAAGGTCAACGGCGCGGACTCCGCGGCGATCCTGGACACGGGCGCCGCCTACACGATCCTGACGGAGTCCTTCGCCCGCCAGGTGGGCGTCCGGGAGATTCCCGAGTCGAAGGCGTTCGGGCGGGGGCTCCACGAGAAGGAGTTTCCGCTGACCTTCGGAGTCATCGAGCAACTCGAGTTCGCCGGGTTCACCGTCCGCGAGGTGCCGGTCATGCTGATGCCCGATGACGCGCTCCTCTTCCAGACCTCGCGCGGCGAGTTCCCGGTGCCGATGGTGCTCGGGCTGCACCTGATCAAGCAGTTCTCGATCGGCCTCGACTACGGGAGGCGCCGGATCGAGCTGACCCGCACCGATTTCCGCGGGGCCAAGCGGGACCCGGAGCAGAACCTCTTCGTGGCGAAGGGCAGACTCTTCGCGCGGACCTCCGTCAATCGCGTCGGATGGTACGAGCTGCTCCTCGACACGGGCAGCGAGCCGACAATGATGACCTCCAGCGGCATTCAGCGCGCCGGCCTGACGCCTTCCCGAAAGGTCTACCCGAAGACGCTTCATGGCCTGGGAAAGTCGCAGGCGGAGTGGTCGCGGGTCGACGCGGTGACGATCGGTCTCTCCGGGTTCGCGGTTCGGTTCAACAATCTCGTCGTCAAGGTGGACGAGGGGGCGCTCGAAGACGGTGTCCTGGGGAATTCGTTCCTCAAGAACTTCCGGGTCCGCCTCGACTTTCGCGCCATGCGAATCACCCTTCAGGAGTGACCGCCGGAAATCCGTAAGCCCCCGCCCGTGTTAAGGTTCGCGAGATGCTGCGGGCCTCGTTTTTCACGCTTCTGGCGGTCTTCTCCGCCCTCCCGGCCTCGGCCGCGGAGCGCGACGAGAGACCGCCTCTCGAAGTACTTCGGAGGCTGGTACTCCGTGTGCCCGGGAACCTCCGTGACGGTCTCGGAGCTGCGAGAGATCGCCATCCCGGGATACGAGGCGTACAGGGTCGAGCGCCGCTGCGAGCTGAAGAACCGCAACGAAATGTCCATCACGCTGGTCAACCGCGCGGCCGACCAGGTCTTCGTCGGCGAGGTCCTGCATTCGGACGAGCGGAAGAACGAGCCCTTTTCGGCCGCAAAGGACGTGCCCCAGATCGAGGCGGCCCTGAAGGACGCCTACGGCGTTCCCGTCTCGGTCCAGGTCGAGCCGGCCGGGGCCGCCTCCGAGTCTTCCGTTCGGACGGACGCCCTCCTTCCGATTCGGGTCCTCCTGCGACAGGCGCCGGACGCCACCGCGGCCGTGTCGGGCTTCGTCTCCGCGGACGGCGCCTCGCTCCTCCTCGGGTCCTTTCGTCCCCTCGGCGAGGATCCGGCCGTCCTGCGCGAGCGCGCGCTCGCCGAATCTCCGGCGGGTCGCCCGCCCAAAGGGTCCTTCGTCGTCACGGCCTTCATGGACTTCCAGTGCGACCGGTGCCGGGTCCGGGTGCCGAAGATGCGCGACTTCGTGTGGTCGCGCGGCGGCACTCTGGACATTCGCTTCCTGCCGCTCGTGAAGGTCCACAACTGGGCGTTCGCCGCCGCCGAGAGCGCGGCCGCCCTCGTCAACGTCTCGCCGGAGCTGTACGCGAAGTACGAGGAGGCCCTGGCCCCGCGGGCGAGCGGGTTGACCGAGGCCGGGGCGCGGGGGATCGGCTCCGACGTCGCGGAGGCCGCGGGCGTCCGCGCAGCGTACGAGGCGGAGCTCTCGAGCGGGCGGGCGCGGGACCGCGTCGTCCGGGACATCGAGCTGGCTCTGTCTCTGGGACTGAACAGCACCCCGGTCTTCTTTTTCCGCGGGCGCCCAGCTGACGGGCGAGCCCGGGCTGGCCGAGAACGCCATCCAGAGCGGTCTCGGGAACGCCGCGGAAGCCTCCCGGCCCGGCAGCTCCCGCCGCTGATGATGCGCGCGCGTCTTCTCCGGGAAGGAGCCCTCGCCGCCTCCCTCGTCGCCGCCCTGTCCTGCGGACGCGGCCGCGAGAGCGCCGGCGCCTCGCCCGCCTCCGCGAGCCCGGCCCCGGCTCCGCCGCCCGCCGCCGCCGTCGAGTCCGTCGACGTGGCGGCGCGCACGCCGCGGCCGCCGGGGGACGCGCTCCCATCATCTGGCTCGGCCTGGACGGGCTGGACTGGGAGCTTCTCGACAGGCTCTCCGCCGAAGGGCGCATGCCGAACTGGAAGCGGCTGACCGAAGAGGGGTACAGCGCGAAGCTCAAGAGCTTCATGCCCGTGCTCTCGCCGGTGGTCTGGACGAGCGTGGCCACCGGCGTGAGTCCCGACGTCCACCGGGTGCTCGATTTCCAGGAAGTGGACCCGGCGTCGGGACAGAAGGTCCCGATTTCGGGTTTCTCGCGCGCCGTCCCGGCGATCTGGAACGTGGCCTCGGCGCAGGGCCGGACCGTGGGAGTCGTCGGCTGGTGGGCCACGCACCCGGCCGAGGAGGTCAACGGGTTCTTCGTCTCCGACCACGCCAGCCCGATCCTCTTCGAGGGCCTGTCGCGCGCCGGCGTGGCCTACCCCACGTCGCTGGCGCCGGGAGTCGAGCAGATCGTCGCGCGCGATGGCCGCGTGCCGGACGCAGGATCTCGCCCGGTTCGTCGACATGCCTCCCGCGGAGATTTCCCAGGTGAGGGCCGGCGGGGGAGGCCTCGATGAACCCGATGGTGGCGCTCGCGAGCGTGGTCGCCGCCACGCGGGTGCAGCAGCGCATCGCGCGGGATCTCTACGACCGGAATCGCCCGGACCTGATGATGCTCTACCTCGAGGGCACGGACGGCATCGGACACGTGTTCGCCGCCTTCGTGCCGCCCCAGATGTCCTGCGTGTCGAACGAGGATTTCGCGCGTTATCGGAAAACGGTCGACGAGTACTACGCGTTCGTGGACCAGCTGCTCGGCCAGTGGATGCGGCGGGCCCAGGAGGACGGCGCGACGCTCGTCATCAACTCCGATCACGGCTTCAAGTGGAGCGACGACCGCCCCTGCGAGCGCTCTTCGCTGAACCCGTCCACCGCCGCCTACTGGCACCGGCTCGACGGAGTCTTCGCGGCCTGGGGAGCGCGCGTGCGCCGCGGGTCCTCGCGCGCCACCGCGTCGGTCCTGGACGTGGCCCCGACCGTCGCCGCGCTGGCCGATCTGCCGGTCGACTCCACGATGAAGGGCACCGTCATCCGGGCCGCGTTCTCGAACCTGCCGCGGCCGAAGAGTCAGGACCTGTTCGGAACGGTATCGGTTCGCCGGGTCGCCGCGGAGGCCACGTCCGCCAAGGACGCCAGCGAATACGCCCAGCGCCTGAAGGCCCTGGGCTACCTCGCCGGCGGGGAGCCCGAAAAGCTCGCCCCGACCGGCGGCGAGCGTCCCGGCGTCACCGAGGGCGGCTGGAACAACCTCGGGGTCTATTTTCGGGAGAGAGGCGTCTTTCCCGAGGCGGAGGCGGCCTTCCACAAGGCGCTCGCCCTGCGGCCCGCGTACGCGTCCCCCGTTTTCAACCTGGCCGTTCTCTACCGCGAGCGGGGCGAGAACAAGAAGGCGATCGACTGGCTCTTTCGATCGCTCGTGGCGGGGCACGCCGACCCCGAGGGGACGATCCTGCGCTGGTTCTCGGAGTACGACGACAAAGGCAAGAAGGGCGAGGCCCGCGAGATGCTCGAGCGCGGCGCCCGCGCGTATCCGGCCAACGAGACGATCGCCCGCGAGCTCGGCCTCATGCGTTTCAAGGCCAAGGACTGCCCGGGCGCCTGGGACGCGGCCGCGCGGTTCGAGGCGGCCACCCGGGAGCCGGACACGTTGAATGCCCTCGGCCTCTTCCAGACCTGCCTCGGAAAGCGGGAAGAAGCGATCGCCCTCTTCGAGAAATCGCTCGGTCTCAAGTCCGAGCAGCCGGCCGTCGTCCAGGCTCTGAATCTGCTAAAACAGGCTCCGTCTTCGGGTCCATGACCCATCGTGAAAGGGAACAGATGAGAACTCGAGTTTCCGTGCTCTGCCTCCTCGGCGTGGCCGTCGCTGTCGCGAACGCGTCCGGCAGGACCCGCGCGCAGGCGCCTCCGGCGGGCGTGGAAGCGCGCCTCCCCGGGTACATGGCGAACTATCTCCCGTTCGATCCGGCGACGCGGATCACCGTGGAGAAGGCGACCGAGCGGCTCCCGGGCTTTCAGGGCTACAAGGTCAAGCGCACGGGGAAGTATCCGAAACTTGCGCTCGACAAGACCTTCTACGTGTCCGAGGACGGCAAGTGGTTTTTCGACGGGGAGTCGGTCTCCGAACCCCAACCCCCGAGCCGGTGCAGACGGCGGCCGACCTGGCCTGGCTGGAGGCGAGGACCGGCGCGCTCTACAAGGCGCGCGCCAAAGTGTTCCTGGTCCCCGAGCGCGATGCCGCCGGCTTCAAGGCCATCGCGATCGCCGTGGAGACGGGCTTCGGGCCCATGCGCGTCCCGGGTTACGTGACGCCGGACGGGTCGCGCTTCCTGGGCGGGACGCTCTGGGACTTCCAGCATGGACCCGCGGGAGGAGCGCAAGACGGCGTATCGACCTCTCGCAGGGGCGCTTCGAAGGCAAGCCCGACGGCGCCGTCACGATCGTCGAGTACGCCGACATGGAGTGCGGGTACTGCCGGTACCGCGGCACGCAGCTCGACGCCCTTCTCCAGGCCAACGCCGGGACGCTCTCCTACAAGCGCTACTACAAGTTCTTTCCGCTCTGGTTCTCGCACGCGTGGTCGATGAAGGCCTCCTCCGCGGCGGAGTGCATCTGGCGGTTCGCCAAGCAGGCCATGTTCGCCTTCAAGAAGCAGGTGTACTCGCAGCAGCCGGTGCTGACCGTCTCGGGGATCGACGAGCTCGCGATCACGTTCGCCGAGTCCGCCGGCATCCCGCGGGCGGACTTCCTCGGCTGTTACCTGCGGGAAGAGAGCCTCGCCAGCGTGCGAAAGGACCTGGACGAAGGCCAGCGCCTCGGCGTCAAGTCGACGCCGACGTACTACGTCGACGGGACGGAAATCTGGTGGGTCGAGGACAAGATCATGGAGGATTTCCTCCGGACGAAGGATCCCAAGCTCAAGTCGATCGACTACGGACCGCCCCGCTAACGTCGCCTCCGCTCGTACGGGGATCTGCCGCCTTCGGCGGCACCGGCCTGCGGCTCGCCTGTGGGCTCGACCGCAGGCCTGATCCCCTCCCTCGCTGCGGCTCCCGCGGCGCGGGGCTCCTCCCCTGTGGGAGACTCCCCGCGCCGCGTACACGCCCACCTGTGCCGCTCGCCGACTCTTTCTTAGCTATTCTCGAGAGCCCGATGCTTTCGAAGGCGCTGGTGGGTGAGTTCGCGGCGCGCGAAGTCTCCCGACGAAGGAGGGAGGAGGCGCGCGCCGCGGGAGCGAGCGCGTAGCGAAGGATCAGGCCCGCGGTCGAGCCTGCAGGCGAGCCGCGGGCCGGTGCGCCCGAAGGGCGCAGATCCGGAGCGCAGCGCTCGCGACGGTTATGGCTCGAACGGGATCGGCACCGTGATCCAGGTTCTGACCGGGACACCGGCCTCCAGCGCCGGCGTGAAGGTCCACCTCTTCACGGCCTGCGCGGCCGACTCGGTCAGCCCCGCGCGCGCTCCCCGCACGACGTCGACCTGCAGCGGGACGCCCCTCTCGGACACCAGCACGCGCAGCACGACGATGCCGCCGATCCGCGCCTTGAGCGCCAGCGGAGGATAGCCGGGCTTGACGATCGTGGCGATGCGCGGCGCCGTGTCGACCTCTTCGAGCGGGACGAGCGAGCCCTCGCGCACGACGACGCGCGCGGGCGCCGGGACCGCCGTCGGGGCGGGCCTCTCCGGCTCGGCGGGAACCGGAGTCGGGACGGCCGTCGGCTCCAGGACCGCCGCGGCGGGCTCGGGCTCGGGGACAGGCTCCTCGGTCGGCGCCGGCGCGGCCGCGGCGATTCGCCGCGGCTCGGTCGCGGCCGTTCCCGCGCATCTCCGCCTCCAACTTCTGCACCTCGAAGCTGAGTCGCCGCGAGACCTCGTCGCGAAACTGCGCTTCGGTCATCGCCGTCGTCGGGCCGGTCGGCGTGGCCTGAAACTCCGGCAGCAGCGTCGGGCTCGGCGCCGCGGTCGGCAAGCGGGAGGCCGCGGTCGAAGTCGATCCGCTCTCGGGCCGCCGCATCAGGACGAAGATCCCGCCGCCCACGGCCGCGGCGACCACGATCCCGCCCACGATCGCCAGCGGACCGCGCCGCGAGGGCTCGGCGACGTGGAGACCGGGTGCGGTGACCGAACGGGGAGGCGGCGGCGCGGGACCCCGGGGCTCCCGGGGAGGCCGGGTCGGAGGCGGGGCGGGGGCCGGCGGAGCCGCCGCCGTCCCCGGCGGGGCGCTCGCGTCCAGGCGCGCCTCGCGCGCGCGGGCGCGAGTCTCCGCCTCGATCTCGTCGCGGAAAAGATCGTTCAGGAAGTACGCCAGGTTGAACGTCGAGGGGGAGTAGGGTCCCGAGAACAGGAGCTTGCCGAGCTCGCGCCGCAGATCTCCGCTCGACTTGTAGCGCGTCTCGGCCGGGCCCAGGGTCATCCGCAGCACCGCCTGGATCTCGGGCGCGATGGGAAGCGGCGGCACTCCGGCGGAGCCCTTCAGCGCGAGCAGAGGATCCGGCGGCGGGGTGTCTCCCGTCAGGAGCTCGAGGAGAATCGCCCCCACCGAGAACACGTCGGAGTTCTTGCCGACGGCGGCCGTGGCCCGTTCTTCCGGCGCCAGGTAGGGCCCGACTTCTCCCGCCAGCCGCGGCCGGGCGATCGAGGCCAGCACCCCCGGGGCGATCCCGAAGCCCGAAAGACGGATCTCGCCGTCGTCGGAGATGACCACGAAACCCGGCCACACGAGGCCGTGCAGCGTCCGGTCGCCGTCGATCGTGGTGTTGTAGGCGTGATCGAGCGCCGTGGCCACCTTTTCCGCGATCAGGAGCGCGTGCTCGACGGGGATGCGCCGCGCCAGGCTGCGGGTCTTCTCCAGCAGGACCCCCAGCGTCCGGCCGCTCGGCTCGTTCCACGCGATGTAGGGCACGCCGTCGACCGAGTCCATGTCCACGCCGCGCGCGATCGCCGGGTTCTTGAGGAAGGCGTGCACCTCGCCGCCTTCCTCGATGGCGTCCAGCATCGCGTCGGCGGAGAGCTCGGAAGACTCCAGGATCCGCAGGCGCACGAAGCCCGTATCCCCGCTCAGCCGCAGGGCCCGGTACACGCGGCCGAGGCCGTCCTCGCCGAGCGCCGCCGTGAGCAGGTAGTTGCCGAAAGGGCGGGGCAGGTTCTCTGTGGACATTCTTGGAACTGAAGCGATTGTGGCCCCCCCGGGCCGGCCGGTCAACCCGGCCACCGAAGGCGGACCCGCCGCAGAGACGGGAACTGCCGCTCGGCCTGAAGCTCGTCGGTAACAAGCCGCGCGGGCTGTCAGGAGAGCTGTGGCCCGCCGGTTCTTCCTGCGGCGCGGGCAGCTCGGGCCCGTAGGACTCCGGCGTCTCCTGCGGTGCTCCCGAGCGCTCGCGCCGCGCGGCGGCGATCGCATCGAGATGCTCCTCGAACGTCCTCGAGAAGGCGTGTCCGCCGGAGTTGTTCGCGACGAAGTAGAGATACTCGGTGCGCGCGGGAGCCACGGCCGCCTTGAGAGCCGCCAGGCCCGGGTTGCTGATGGGGCCCGGAGGCAGGCCTCCGTACAGGTACGTGTTGTACGGGGACTCGTAGCCGTAGTCCGAACGGTAGAGCGTTCCGGTCCACTTGCCGTCCCGCTTCAACGCGAACGCGACGGTCGGGTCCGCCTGCAGCCGCATTCCGCGACGAAGGCGGTTTCCGTAGACCCCGGCGATGACGGGCGCCTCGCGGGGGAGGCTCGTCTCCTTCTGGACGATCGAGGCGAGCGTCACGGCGTCTCGCAGCGTCCGCTCCTGCGCGGCGGCGCGGGTCCGGAGCTCCGGCGTGAAGTTCCTGCGAAAGTTGGCGATCATGCTCTCGACGATCTGGCGGGCCGACGTCGACCGCGTGACCACGTACGTGTCGGGAAACAGGAAACCCTCCAGGTCCGGCGCGCCGGGCGCCAGGGAGGCCACGAGCTGGGGATCCTGAAACGCTTTTCGGAAGGCTTCGGGACGGCTGACGCCGCGGCTCCAGAAGAGCTCGAACGTCTCCTCGGCTGTCAGGCCCTCCGGCACGACGATCGTGTGTTTCACGACGTCTCCCCGGGCCATGCGGTCGAGGACTTCGGACAGGGCTGTCGGGCGAATGAACCGGTACTCGCCGGCCTGGAGCGGCCGGGCGCTGCGGGCCAGCCGGTAGTAGGCCTCCGCCAGCCAGGCCGGCGAGACGACGCCTTCGGCGGCGAGCCGTCGGAAGATCTCGCGGGTCGAAGACCCGAAGGGGACGAAGAGGGTGACTTCCTGCGGATTCGAGGGCGCGGACGGATGCTCGATGCGGCGGAAGAGCCAGAAGGCCCCCGCCAGCCCGAGCAGACCGAGCAGCAGCACGATGCGCAGAAGGCGCCGCGGCGCGCTCAAGGGGCCCTCTCCGTCCGACCGTTCATCGGACGCCCGCGCCCGCACTCTCCAGATAGTCCTCGAGGAGAATCGCCGCGGCGGTGCGGTCGAGATCCTCCCGGTTCGCCCGGCGGGGCAGCCGTCTCGCGGCTTCGTTCGACGTCAGGGTCTCCTCGTGAAACCGGACGGGCAGGCCGGTCGCGGCCTCGAACTTGCGGGCGAAGGACCGGATGCGGTCGGCAAAGGGGCTCTCGACGCCCTCCGGGGAGCGGGGGATCCCGAAAACAGCCAGGTCGATCTCCTCCCGGGAGCAGAAGTGCGCGAGCGCGTCCAGGGTCGCGGCATCGCTCTTTCGTGACAGGGTCGCGCGGGGGGTGGCGAGTGTCCCCGAGGCATCGGAGGTCGCCAGTCCAATCCGCTTCTCTCCGAAGTCGACCGCCAGAATACGGGCCATGAAGGAAGAGTAAACCGGTTTGGCGGCCGATATGATCCCTGTTCCGGAAGGAGGCACTCCATGATACCGATGCCCGCCCTGCTGCTCTTCCTCTTCGCGGCCGGAGGACCACCCGCGCCGCCGGTGACCGCGACCGCCGCGGCGACCTGCGTATTCACGAATCCGGCGTTTGCCGGCAAGTGCACGGAGAACGCGAGCGTCGCGCAGGGCGGCTCGGCCCAGCAGGCCTGCGAGTCGATCCTGCGCTGCCTCAACGACACCGCGTGCCTGAAGACGTACTGCCAGGCGACCACGATCCGCAGCGGGTGGAGGCTCGAGTCGGCGAAATAGGCCGTGGCGGTGGGGGATAGAATGCGCCCCCTATGAAAAACCTGGTCATCCTTTCCGCGGCCCGGACGCCCGTCGGCTCGTTCCTGGGCAAGCTGTCCTCTCTTCCCGCTTCCGCGCTCGGCGCGGCGGCGATCCGCAGCGCTCTCGAGCGCGCGGGCGTCAAACCCGACGAGGTCGAGCAGGTCGTTTTCGGAAACGTGCTCCAGGCGGGCCAGGGGCAGGCGCCCGCTCGCCAGGCCTCGCTCGGCGCCGGGATTCCGAACACGGTTCCCTGCGTCACGGTTCACAAGGTGTGCGGATCCGGCATGCGGGCCGTCATGGACGTCGGAAACGCGATCCAGGCGGGCGAGTACGCGGTGGCCGTGGCCGGCGGTATGGAGTCGATGTCCAACGCGCCCTACCTGCTCGACAAGGCCCGCACGGGCCTCCGCATGGGCAACGCCACGCTCGTCGACTCCATGATCAAGGACGGCCTCTGGGACCCGTACAAGGACACGCACATGGGCAACTGCGCCGAGCTTTGCGTCTCCAAGTACAAGTTCACGCGGGAGGAGCAGGACGCCTACAGTCTGGAGTCCTACAAGCGCGCCCAGAACGCCACCCGGTCGGGGCTCTTCGCGGATGAGATCGTGCCGGTCGAGATCCCCCAGAAGAAGGGCGACCCCCTGAAGGTCGACGCCGACGAGGAGCCGTTCGCGGCGCCCCTGGAGAAGATGCCGACTCTGAAGCCGGCGTTCCAGAAGGACGGCACCGTCACGGCCGCCAACTCCTCCAAGATCAACGACGGCGCGGCGGCCCTCGTCGTGACGAGCGAGGAGACGGCGAAGGCGAAGGGCTGGAAGCCGATCGCGCGGATCATCGCCTCGGCCGGCGTCGCGCAGGCTCCCGAGTGGTTCACGACGGCGCCCATCGGCGCGATCCAGAAGCTGATGTCGAAGACCGGCCTCTCGGTTTCGGACATCGACCTGTGGGAGATCAACGAGGCGTTCGCGGCGGTCGCGTTGGCGGCCATCAAGGAGCTGTCCCTGGATCCCGCCAAAGTCAACGTGCGGGGAGGGGCCGTCGCCCTCGGCCATCCGATCGGCGCCTCCGGGGCGCGCATCCTGACGACGCTCATCCACGCGCTGCGCCGCGAGGGCAAGAAACGCGGCGTCGCGGCCATCTGCATCGGCGGCGGCGAGGCGACGGCGATGCTCGTCGAGACGGCGTGAGTCGTGAGCCGTAAACCGTAGCTCGCAACGGCTCCGTCCCTCGAATGCGCGACTCGTCGCTGCCGGCCTTCGATCTGGTCGTCGGCGGCGTCCCGCGTTTCCGCGCCGAGGCCCCGTGGGCCTGGCGCCTGCTGTCCCGGTACCTGCGCGAGCTGCCCGCGGCGTTCCGCGTCGAGGTCCCGGGCCGCGATCTCGCTCGTTTCCGACGCGGCGGGAAGCTCGGACCTCGTGCTCGTCCACGCCGATCCCGAGGCGTACCTCCTGCCCGAAGCCGGGACCCGGCTCCTCGCCGCGCTGGCCGGGCATCCGGAGACGGCTCTGGTCCTGCCCGTGTCGAACGAATCCGAATCGGAAGCGACGCGCCGCGCGCCGCCCTTCGCCTACCAGACGCCGACGCTTCTGGCGGAGGCGGTGGCGTTCCTGGCTCGCGAGGCCGCCCCGCTGCGCGCGGTCCGGGCGGCGGCGTCTCCCGTCTATGCCGTCCGGCGAAAGGTCCTGCGCGCGCTGCCTCCGCGATCTGCCGCTGCGCCGCGTTCCGCGAGCAGGCGGAGACCTACGGCCTGGCGGCGGCCGTCGACTCCGGCGCGTACGTCCATCGCTACGCCGAGATGGACGCCTCGGCCCGCGACGACCTCGCGGCTCGGTCCCGCGCGGCGCCCGGGCGGTTCTGGACGTGGGCTGCTCTCGCGGGGCCACGGCGGCGGCGCTCCGCCAGCGCGGCGTCGAGCGCATCGTGGGCATCGAGCCCGACCCCGAGGACGCGGCCGCGGCGGCGCTCCGGTACGACGAAGTCCTGACGTCCCGCCTCGAAGACGTGGGGGAGCTGCGGGAACGGTTCGACGCGATCCTCTTCGGCGACGTGCTCGAGCACCTCGAAGACCCTTCCGACGCGCTCGTCCGGGTACGGCCGTGGCTCGCGACCGACGGCGTGGTCATCGCCTCGGTGCCCAACATCGGCCACTGGACGATCATCGACGACCTGATGCGCGGGCGCTTCGACTACGTTCCGTACTCGCTGCTCTCGGGGACCCACATCCGTTTCTTCACCCGGCGCACGCTCGAAGACCTCTTCGATGCCTCGGGCTATCGCGTGACCTCCATCGAGACGACGATCGTTCCGCCGTCGCCCTTGGGCGAGGCGCGACTGGCGCGTCTGCGCGCGTTTCCCGATGCATCGGCCGACCTCGAAGTCTCGGAATTCCTGGCCGTCGCCCGCGCCAACAGCGCCTAGCCCAGGAGCTGCCAAGTACCTGTCGCATTGACTCGCCGAGCACTGGTCGTCCCGCTCGCGGCGCGAGGCAGCCGGCCACCGAAGGACGACCCCCGGCAGTAGGCAACGTCGC
This sequence comes from uncultured Acidobacteriota bacterium, assembly GCA_963829925.1. GTDB lineage: Bacteria > Acidobacteriota > Thermoanaerobaculia > UBA5066 > Gp7-AA6 > DAHUXD01. The sequence continues at coordinate 180,446 of CAWHKQ010000010.1, read as the reverse complement.
GCGAAGCGCGGCGTTAATCTCCGCGAGCGCAGCGGAGGACGCCTCGCGCCGCGGGAGCCGCAGCGAGGGAGGGATCAGGCCTGCGGTCGAGCCCATCCGGCGAGCCGCAGGCCGGTGACGCCGCAGGCCGCAGATCCCGGACGAGCGGAGGCGACGGTGTCGGCTATCATCGCTTCCGATGATGAACAAGGTCGTCGCCTCGGCGGACGAAGCCGTCGCGGGACGTGCCGGACGGCGCCACCCTCGTCGTCGGCGGCTTCGGTCTGTGCGGCATCCCGGAGAACCTGATCGCGGCCCTCGTGCGCCGCGGGGTCAAGGACCTGACGATCGTGTCGAACAACTGCGGCGTCGACGACTGGGGGCTGGGGCTGCTCTTGAGGACCCGGCAGATCCGCAAGATGGTCTCCTCGTACGTCGGAGAGAACGCGGAGTTCGAGCGGCAGTTCCTCTCCGGCGAGCTCGAGGTCGAACTCGTGCCCCAGGGCACTCTCGCCGAGCGCATGCGGGCCGGGGGGGCCGGAATCCCCGGCTTCTACACGCCGGCCGGCGCGGGGACGCTCGTGGCCGAGGGCAAGGAGACGCGGGCCTTCGACGGACGGGACTATCTCCTCGAGCGGGGGATCGTCGGCGACTTCTCGATGGTCGCGGCGTGGAAAGGCGATCGGCTGGGAAACCTCGTGTACCGGAAATCGGCGCGAAACTTCAACCCGATGGCGATCACGGCCGGGAAGATCGGGGTCGCCGAAGTCGAAGAGCTGGTCGAGGTCGGCGCGCTCGACCCGGAAGCCGTCCACACGCCGGGTGTCTACGTCAATCGGATCGTCGTGGCGCCGCGGGAGAAACGCATCGAGCGGCGCACGGTGAGGAAGGCCTGAGATGCTCGACCGCGAAGGCATCATCCGCCGGGCCGTCCAGGAGCTGCGCGACGGCTACACGGTCAATCTCGGGATCGGAATGCCGACCCTCATCGCCAACCACATTCCGGCGGGGATGGAGGTCGTCCTCCAGTCCGAGAACGGCATTCTCCACCTCGGCCCGTACCCGACGGAGGCGGAGGTCGACCCCGACCTGATCAATGCCGGGAAGGAGACCGTGACGGTCAAGCCCGGCGCCTCGTACTTCTCTTCGGCGGATTCCTTCGCGATGATCCGCGGCGGGCACATCGACCTTTCGATCCTCGGCGCCATGCAGGTGGACGAGGAGGGCTCCATCGCCAACTACATGATCCCCGGGAAGATGGTCAAGGGCATGGGGGGCGCGATGGACCTGGTCGCCGGGGCACGGAGGCTCGTCGTCACGATGGAGCACACCGCGAGATCCGGAGAGAAGAAGATCCTCCGGCGGTGCACGCTGCCCCTGACGGGGCGACGCTGCGTCCATCGGATCATCACGGATCTGTGTGTCTTCGACGTCCTGCCGGACGGCGCCGGCCTCGAGCTGACGGAGCTCGCTCCGGAGGTCGGCGTCGAAGACGTCCGGGCGAAGACGGAAGCCGGCTTCCGCGTCGCTCCCGCCGTCCGCACCATGGACGCGTGAAGGCTCTCGCCGCCGGGCTGTTTTTCTTCCTCTCGCTTGCGGCGCTCGCGCAGGATCCGTTCGCGCAGAGCGATCCCTACGAGTCGCGTTTCCAGACGAAGACCAACTTCGAGATCAAGTTCAAGACGCCCGAGAAGGGCGGCGACGTCAAGCTGACGACGAAGAAGCCCGTGCACTTCGAGAAGGACGTCTTCTGGGAGGGCAGCGAGGAAGTCGTCATCGAGTACCAGGACGTCAAGATCACGGCCGACCACGCCCGCTACGACTTCCCGACGAAGACGGCGACGCTGACGGGCCACGTCATCATCGACCAGGGCCCGACCCGACTCTCGGGTCACCGCGGAGTCTTTCGCCTGGACACGAAGACCGGAGTGCTCGAGGACGCGACGGCGGATCTGCCGCCGACGTACCACATCGTGGCCCGAACGATCGAGAAGATCGGGGAGGCGACCTACCGGATCCGCGAGGGGGTCTTCACCTCCTGCGAGATCCCGAAGCCCGAGTGGTCCTTCTCGCTCTCGGAGGCGACCGTCACTCTCGACGACTACGCGCGAATGAAGAACGTCGCGTTCCGCGCCGGCCCGGTGCCTGTCCTCTGGACGCCCTACATGATCTGGCCGACGAAGCAGGACCGCGCTTCGGGAATGCTCGTGCCGGGGATCGGGTACAGCAACCGGCGGGGCGGCTACCTGGGCCTGTCCTACTACTGGGTGACGGGCCGCCCGACCGATCTGACCACGCAGGTCGATGCCTTCACGGACGGCACGGTCGGTGTTGGCCAGGAGGCGCGTTGGAGGCCCACGGACGAGTCCGCGGGGCTCTTCCAGGGCTACGTCATCCGCGACCAGCAGGCGACGGTCTGCGTGCCGTTCGCGCAGGCGCCGGACGGGGGCAACGGGCTCTGCACGCTGCCGGACGGCTCGCTCGGCGCCTACGTGTTTCAGCCGGCGACCCGCTGGAAGGTGCGGCTCGACCACGTGTCCGACGATCTGCCCTGGGGTTTCCGGGGAGTTCTCGCGGTCCGCGACTACTCCGACCAGCAGTTCCTCCAGGACCTGGAGCGAAGCTTTGCGCTCAACTCGGCGCGCGAGATCCGTTCGCGCGGCTTCCTGACGAAGAACCTCGGCTCCGATTCGATCAACCTGCGCTTCGAGCGGAGCGAAACCTTCTACTCGTCGACCGTCATCCAGGAGCGTTTCCCCTCGCTCGAGTTCTTCCATCGGACGGCCCCGATCGGGAGAAGCCCGTTCTACCTGGCACTCGAGTCCTCGCTGTCGGCCCTGTACATCAACCGCGGGAAAAACCTGCCGCGCGGGAGCTACGGCCGCGCGGATCTCCATCCGGTCTTCTCGTATCCCTTCAAGGACATCCCCTGGCTGTCGCTGACGGCGAGGGCCGGCGGCCGGTTCACCGGCTATTCCGACTCGGTCGACGAAGCGCAGACGAGCTTCACCGGCGACTCGCGCGCGCGGGCCTACGCCGAGGGCGGCCTTTCGATGGTCGGTCCGTCGTTCTCGCGGATCTACGACGCCGAGATCGGCCCCTTCGACAAGTTCAAGCACATCATCGAGCCGCGCGTCGACTACGACTTCGTCTCGGACGTCAGCGATCCGGCCACGATCCCGGCGTTCGACGACGTGGACATTGCCCTCGGGCGCAACCACGTGCGCTACGCCCTGGTCAACCGCCTGCTCGCTCGCCCGAAGGGAGGCAAGGCGGGGTCGGCGCAGGAAATCGCGTCTCTCGAGATCGCCCAGACCTATCTCTTCGAGCTGCCCCAGACGATCTTCCCGATCCCCCCGGAGATCGACCTGAGGCGCCAGACCGGGCCCGTCGAGGCGACGCTCCGGCTCATTCAGCCGGGGCTCCTGCACGTCGACGGCCGTCTCATCTACGACACCTACGGCTCGCAGGTCACCGCGACGTCCCTGACCGCGGGAGTGAACTGGGGGGCGAACTACGTGAACGCGAGCTGGTTCGGCAGCCGTCCGGTGCTCGCCGAGCCGCTGCCTCCAGGCGCTCCTTCGCCCAACTCGGACCAGATCCGTTTTGCCGGCGGGGTCGACATCGGGAAGTCTTTCCGGATCGACACGGGCATCAACTACGACGCCCGCCAGAACCTGGTCCAGGAGGACCGGTCGCTGCTGACGTACAAGGGCTCCTGCTACACGGTCTTCCTGGAAGTCCGGCAGTTGCGGCTCCCGCCCGCGCCGCGGCGCGACTACCGCCTGGTGGTCAATCTCAAGGACATCGGTACCCTTCTCGACGTCAACGGATCCCTCGACGCGCTGCTGGGGCAGTAGAGGCTAAAGACCTGCAAACAAAGGTGTTGTAAGTATGCCCTTCGCCCGTGGTCAGGCGTACAATTCCCGGACCGCATGCCAATTTCGATTCGGCGCGCCCTGCTCGCGACGTGCGTCGCCATCGCGCTCGCCCTCCCTTTACGAGCGGGCAGCTATCGATGGACGACCTCGGGGCCGGAGCCCGGCTTCATCTTCCAGATCGTTGTCAATCCTCAGGACTCGAGCGCACTCCACCTCGTCGGGGGCTATCACGGGCAGCTTCTCTTCGACACTCACGATCGCGGCCAGAGCTGGAGTCAGAACGACGTTCTGTCCTTCGCGAGCAAGCTTGTCCAGGATCCGTCCGACGGAAACGTTCTCTACGCCGTCAGCTTTGCCGCCGGCGTCTCCGGTCTCCTGAAGACAACCGATGGCGGCCAGACCTGGTTCCCGGCCAATGCGGGTCTCCCCAGCTCCGTGACCGTCGCGATTGCCCCATCGGCTCCGGACACGCTCTACGCCTTTGCTCCCGGAAACCCGAGCCAGGTTTTCCGCAGCGACGACGGAGCGGCGAGCTGGACGCCCGTGCCGAGCGATTTTTCTGCGCCCTACGTGGGCGACGTCGCGATTGACCCTTCGAACCCCGCGATCCTCTATGTCCTGGCGTCCTCCGGTTTGTTCAAGAGCGTCGACGGCGGAGCCAGCTGGACACCGGGGGGCATTCTGCCTTCCGCGAACTGCATCCGCATCGATCCGAAGGCGCCGGCGACACTCTACGCGGGCACGAGCGACAGCGGCGTCTACAAGAGCGTGGACGCGGGTCTCACCTGGAACCCGACGAGTGCGGGGATCGGGAATCAATGGGTCCGCGATCTGGGGCTGGACCCGTCGGATCCGCAAAGGATTTTCGCCGCAGGCGGCGGGGGCCTTTACCTGACGGAGGACGGCGGGCTGAATTGGGCTGCGGTCGATCTCGGAGAGCCCATCAATCTCGTTACGGCGGTTGCCATCGATCCCCGGAACCCGTCTCTCGTCTATGCGGGCGGCGGCGCTTCCGTGCTTCGGGGGGGCGCGTTTCGCAGCGACGACGGTGGAGTCACGTGGGCGCGGGCCGAGAAAGGGCTGGCGGGCTACTACAGCTACGCGGTGGCGCCGCACCCCTCACTCGGGGATGTGGCCTGCGCGGTCTCCGGGGCGAAGGTCTTCGGAACGGATGCCGCGGGAGGCTGGACGCTGCGCGGCGAGGCGCCGTACGCGCTGACGGCGTTGGTGTCGGATCCTGTGGACGGCGCCGTTCTCTATGGAGCTTTCGCGACGCCCGAAGTCGGAGGTGACGGCGTCGTGAGATCGGTCGACGGCGGAGCGACATGGAGCCCGGCAACGACCGGCCTTTCCGCAGGGCAGATCCACCGCATCGCAATCGCCCCGAGTGACCCGCAACGCGTGGTGGCAGCCACCCTCGATGGCCTTTTCGGCACGTTGGATGCGGGAGGTCTGTGGGCGCCGCTCCATTCGGGGGACATCCTCGCGGCGGCCTTTGATCCGGCCGATCCCGACATTCTTTACGCGGGCCGCCACGGCGGGTCAAACGAGGATGGCTTGCTGCGCTCCGACGACGGCGGCGGCATCTGGTCCGCTCCCGCCGGCCTGCCGACGAGCTATTTTCGCGTGTCCGACATCGCGATCCCCCGTGGCAGTCCGTCGTCCGTGTACGTCGCCGCACCCTACCCGGGCGTGTACAGAAGCCTCGATCGAGGGCTGACGTTCTCGCCGGCCAACGCGGGACTGCCCGGCATCGGGTTCGCGCGGCCCAGTCGCCTCGCCCCGGATCCGTCCGCCACGGGGACGCTGTACCTCTACACGGAGCCGGGAGGCGGCACGATCGCGGCCGGCGGAGTGACGGGAAACGTCTTCCGGACGAAAGACGGGGCCGAGACATGGAGCGCCGCTGCCGGCGTTGCTTCCGGGATGGCCCTACCTGCTGGACTTCGCCGTCGGAGCAAACGGACGGACCGTTTACGCGTCGACGCTCTCCGGGGTCCTCGAGTTCGAGCGCTCCTTCCTGGACGTGCCCGACGCCGATCCCTTCTGGATCGCCGTCGACGCGGCCGCCATGAACGGCGTCACGTCCGGATGTGGAGCGGGGAGGTTCTGTCCGAGCACGGCGCTGTCCCGAGCCTCGGTGTCGGTCTTTCTGCTGCGGGGAAAGAACGGCGTGGGGTACGAGCCGCCTGCGGCGACGGGGAACGTCTTCGCCGATGTGCCGGTCGGAGCTTCGGCGGCAGCCTTCATCGAAGAGCTTTTCCTCCAGGGCATCAGCGCCGGCTGCGGCGGGGGTAACTACTGTCCCGGCCAGGCGCTGACGCGGGCCGCGATGGCGATTCTGGTTCTGAAGACCAAGCACGGCAGCGACTACACGCCGCCTCCCGCCACGGGGACCGTTTTCGCCGACGTCCCGGCGGGCGCTTTCGCCGCCGACTGGATCGAGCAGCTCTTTGCCGAGGGCATCACGGCCGGCTGCGGCTTCGGAAATTTCTGCCCGAACGCTTCCCTTTCGCGCGCCCAGGCCGCCGCGCTCGTCGTTCGCGCCTTCGGACGCTCCTGACGACTTGGGTATGATCTGGCCCCAATGAAGGGCCTCATTCTTTCGGGCGGGAAGGGCACCCGTCTGCGCCCGCTGACCTACACGCGGGCCAAGCAGCTCGTGCCCGTGGCCAACAAGCCGGTCCTCTTCTACGGGGTCGAGGCGATCGTCGCCGCGGGCATTCACGAGATCGGGGTCGTCGTCGGCGACACCAAAGAGGAGATCCAGGGGGCCCTCGGGGACGGGTCCCTCTTCGGCGCGCGCTTCACCTACATCGAGCAGGATGCGCCGCGCGGGCTCGCCCACGCGGTCCTGATCTCCGAGGATTTTCTCCGGGGCGAGTCCTTCGTGATGTACCTGGGCGACAACGTGATCGCCGACGGGATCACGACGCTGGTCGACGCCTACCGGAAGCTCGGCTGCAACTCGCAGATCCTGCTGGCGAAAGTCCCCAATCCCGAGCAGTTCGGCGTCGCGGAGCTGGAGAACGGCCGGGTCGTCCGGCTGACCGAGAAGCCCAAACACCCCAGGTCCGATCTGGCTCTCGTCGGCGTCTACATGTTCGACGACTCGATCTGGGAGGCCGTCAAGGCGATCCGGCCGAGCGCCCGGCAGGAGCTGGAAATCACGGATGCCATCCAGTGGCTGGTGGATCACGGGAAGAGCGTGCATCCGCACCTGGTGTCCGGCTGGTGGAAGGACACGGGGAAGATCGAGGACATGCTCGAGGCCAACCGGATCATCCTCGACACGTTCACCGCGCGGGGCCTGGAGGGCGTCGACGGCGACTGCCGTGTCGAGGGCAAGGTCGTGCTGGAGCCCGGCGCCCGGCTGGTCCGATGCACGGTGCGCGGGCCCGCCATCATCGGCGCCGGCGCCGAGATCCGCGACGCCTTCGTCGGGCCCTACACGTCGGTCGGGGCCGGCTGCCTGATCGACCGTTGCGAGATCGAGAACTCGATCGTCCTCGAGGGCTCGCGGCTGGAGCGCATCCCGGACCGCATCGCCGACTCGCTCATCGGAAAGAACGTCCGGATCCACCCGGGCCTGGAGCGGCCCGCGCGTCCACCGCTTTCTCGTGGGCGACAACGCCGAGATCGGCCTGGTATGAAGCTGCTCGTCACGGGCGGCTGCGGATTCATCGGCTCCAACTTCATCCGTCAGGTCCTGGAGTCGCGGGGGGGCGGGGTCTCGATCGTCAACCTGGACAAGCTGACCTACGCGGCCAACCCCGCGAGCCTCGCCGACATCGCTCACCTCCCCAACTACCGTTTCGTGCGGGGCGACATCGTGGACCCGGACGTCGTCGGCGTGGCGATGGAGGGCTGCGACGCGGTCGTGAACTTCGCGGCCGAAACGCACGTGGACCGCTCGCTGCTGGGGGACGCGTCCTTCATCGAAACGGACATGCGGGGCGTCTTCGTCCTGCTCGAAGAGGCGAGGCGCCGGGGCGTGCAGAAGTTCGTCCAGATCTCGACGGACGAGGTCTATGGAACGATCGCGGAAGGCTCCTTCACGGAGGAGTCGCCGCTGAATCCCCGTAACCCTTACGCGGCGTCCAAGGCCGGCGGCGACCGCCTCGCCTACTCCTACTGGGCTTCGTACGGAATGCCCGTCATCGTCACGCGGGCCTCGAACAACTACGGCCCGTACCAGTATCCGGAGAAGCTCATCCCGCTCTTCGCGACCAACGCCATCGACGACCTCCCGCTGCCTCTCTACGGAGACGGGAAGAACATCCGGGACTGGCTCTTCGTCCGCGACCATGCGGCGGCGATCGACTTCCTGCTCGACGCGGGGCAGCCGGGGGAGACCTACAACGTCGCGGGCGGCAACGAGGCGGAGAACCTCGCGATCACGCGCCGCGTGCTCGCCGAGCTCGGCAAGCCGGAAAGCCTGATTCGCTTCGTGGACGACCGGCCGGGCCACGACCGGCGCTATTCGCTGGACGCCTCCAAGCTCGCCCGGCTGGGCTTCTCGGCGTCGACGCCCTTCGACGAGGGGCTGTCGGAGACCGTGCGCTGGTACCGCGACCGCGAAGAGTGGTGGCGCCCGATCAAGGAGCGCGACGCCGCCTACCGGGAGTTCTACCGCACCCAGTACGAGCAGCGCCTGGCCACGTCGTCGGCGACCGCGAAACGGCCGGGGTAGCGAGCCCCTCCGAATGGCGGATGCGCCCGGCCGCTCCTTCGACACGCATGCGGGCGTCCTCGCCCTTCCCCGGCCGGTCGCCGCGAGCGCGACGCCGGGTGCTCGTCACGGGAGCCGCCGGGATGCTCGGCTCCGACCTCGGGCCGCTCCTGGCGGTAGCCGGCTACGAGGTGTTCGCCCGTCCGAAATCCGACCTCGACATCACCGACGAGAAGGCGGTCGCGCGGGCGCTGCGCGAGGCGCGGCCCGAGGTCGTCATCAATTGCGCGGCGTTCACGAAGGTCGACGCCTGCGAGACGGATCCGCGCGCCTTCGAGGTGAACGCGAAGGGCGTCGGCTATCTGGCCGATGCGTGCGGCCATGTCGCCGCCCAGCTCGTCCAGGTCTCGACCGACTTCGTGTTCGACGGCGAAAAGCGCGCGCCCTATGCCGAGGACGATCCGCCTCGCCCGCTGTCGGCTTACGGACGGTCCAAGCTCGGCGGCGAAGAGGAGGCTCTGCGCCTCCCGGGCAGCATGGTCGTGCGCGCGTCGTGGCTCTTCGGGAGGTCCGGCTGGAATTTCGTCGAGGCGATCCTCAAGCAGGCCGAATCGGGCGCGCCGCGCCTCTCGGTCGTCACCGATCAGGTCGGCCGCCCGACCGCCACCACGGACCTCTCCGAGGCCATCGTCGCGCTGCTCGACGCGGGGCCTCGGGCGTTTTTCACTTCGCCAACCGCGGCGAGGTGTCCTGGAACGAGTTCGCCCGGGAGATCCTGTGGCTCGCCGGGCGCGCGGCGGTTTCCGTCGAGCCCGCGACCTCCGAGTCCCTGGCCCGGCCGGCTCGCCGGCCGCCCTACTCGGTGCTCGACACGGGCAAATACGAGCGGCTGACCGGGCGGCCCATCCGATCGTTTCGGGATCCGCTCGCCGAGTACGTGGCCCGTCGCGCCCGCCCCGAAGCGTGACCCGAGGTTTTCCGCCGCCGTGCGGTTAAACTTCGAGCGCTCGCTCTTCCGGCGGAGGAACCGCATGCGACTCTCGATTCTGGGCATCGGCTTGCTCGCGGCCTCCGTGGCCGGGGCGCGGCCCGCGGGACGGCCGGTCGATCTCGACGACCTCGCCCGCATCCGAAGCGTCTCGAATCCCCAGATCTCCCCGGACGGCGAGCGCGTCGCGTACACCGTGCGCCGCGTGGACACGGCGGAGGATCGTGGCGACACGGACCTCTGGATGGCCTCCTGGGACGGCGGCGAGAATCGCCGCCTGACCTCCGACAAGGAATCGGAGTCGAGCCCCCGCTGGAGCCCGGACGGGCGCCGCCTGGCGTTTCTTTCCAGCCGGGGCGACGAAGACGGCTCCTCGCAGCTCTGGCTGCTGCCGCGCGGCGGCGGCGAAGCCGAGCAGGTGACGAAGCTTCCGGAGGGCGTCGACGACTTCGCCTGGGCGCCGGACGGAAAGCGCCTGGTCCTCGTCGTGACCGATCCCGACCCGGAGGACAAGCAGGACAAGGGCAAGGCGGACGAGGCGGCCGGGAAGAAGAAAAAGAAGACGAAGAAGCCCATCGTCGTGGACCGCTTCCAGTTCAAGCTCGACGGCCACGGTTACCTCGGCGCCCGGCGCAGCCACCTCCGGCTCCTCGACCTGGAGAGCCGGAAGGTCGAGGCCCTGACCTCGGGCGCCTACGACGACCTCCTGCCGGCCTGGTCTCCCGACGGAAAGTGGATCGCCTTCGTCTCCAAGCGCGCCGAGGACCCGGACCGCACCGACAACTGGGACGTGTTCGCCATCGAGCCGCGTCCGGGAGCCGAACCGCGGCGGCTGACGGCGTCCGAGAACTCCGATAACCATCCGGACTGGGGCAGCGAGCTCGCCTGGAGCCCCGACAGCCGATCGATCGCCTACCTCGAGGGCGGGCCCGACCGGCTCATCTATTACGCGGTGCAGAAGCTCGCGGTCGTGCCGGCCGCGGGCGGCCCGCAGCGGATCCTGACCGCGGAGCTCGACCGCAACGTGCACTCGCCGCGGTTCACGGCCGACGGCTCGCAGATCGTCTTCCGCCTGGAAGACGATCAGACGATGCAGCTGGCGCGGGTCCCGGCCTCGGGCGGACCCGTCGAGAGGCTCACGACCGGACGCCATGTCATCTCGTCGTTCTCTCTGGCCGGCGACGGCCGCCTCGCGATCCTGTCCGAGACCCCCGCCGCTCCGGAGGAGGTTTACGCCCTCGAGCGGACGGGGCCCCGGCCGCTCTCCCGCCAGAACGACGCGTGGCTCGCGGAGGTGCGCCTGGGCGCCGTCGAGGAGACGCGCTTCCCGAGCAAGGACGGAACCGAGATCCACGGATTCCTGACCAGGCCGCCCGACTTCCAGCCCGGCCGCAGGTACCCCACGCTGCTTCGCCTCCACGGCGGCCCCGTGGCGCAGTTCGAGAACACTTTCGATTTCGATTCCCAGTTCTTCGCGGCCCGCGGGTGGGTCGTCCTCGCTCCGAACCCGCGCGGCAGCTCGGGTCGGGGCGAGAAGTTCCAGTCCGCGATCTACGCCGACTGGGGTCACCGGGACGTGGAAGACGTGCTCGCCGCGGTCGACGACGCCGAGCGCCGCGGGATCGCGGACCCGGAGAGGCTGGCGGCGGGCGGCTGGAGCTACGGCGGAATGCTGGCCAACTACGTCATCGCCTCGACCACGCGGTTCAAGGCGGCCTCGAGCGGCGCCGGAAGCGCCAACATCTTCACGGCGTACGGCGTGGACCAGTACGTCCGCGAGTACGAGCAGGAGCTCGGCGCGCCCTGGAAAAACCCGGAGGCCTGGTGGAAGGTGTCGTTTCCGTTCTTCCAGGCGGACCGCATCACCACGCCCACGCTCTACCTGTGCGGCCAGGACGACTTCAACATGCCGCTCATCAATTCCGAGCAGATGTACCAGGTCCTTCGCAGCCGGGGCGTGCCCACACAGCTGGTGATCTATCCGGGCCAGGGTCACGGCATCCGGCGGCCCAGCTACGTCCGGGACCGGCTCGAGAGGTATCTGGCCTGGTACGACAAGTACGCCAACGGCGGGAACAAGGCGTCCCCGGCCGCGACGGCCGCGCGCTGACCATGGCAACGAAACCGATGCGATCCTGGATCCTCGGAGCCGCCGGCCTTCTGTCGTCGGTCCTCGCCTTGAGTCAGGCGGAACGGGCGTTCACGCTCGACGACCTCACGCGCATGCGCGGCGTCAGCGACCCTCAGATCTCGCCGGACGGCGAGCGGGTGGCCTACGTGGTCGAAAGGCCGGATCTCGAGGAGGACGAGGTCGACAGCGACATCTGGATGACCGGCTGGGACGGCAAGGAGACCGTGCGGCTGACCACGAGCCAGGACTCGGAGTCGATGCCCCGCTGGAGTCCCGACGGCCGGTTCCTGGCCTTTCTGTCGGATCGCGGCGACAAATCCGAAGCCACGCAGCTCTGGCTCCTGCCGCTCGGCGGCGGCGAGGCGGAGAAGCTGACCGACTCCCGGGGGTCGGTGGAGGACTTCGACTGGTCTCCGGACGGCAAGCGGCTCGTTCTGGTGGTGGAGGATCCGGATCCCGACGCCGCCCCGGACAAGGTCACGGCGTCCGGCCGGAAGAAGGCGAAGAGACCAATCGTCATCGACCGGTTCCAGTTCAAGCTCGACGAGCACGGCTACCTCGGAACGCAGCGCAGCCACCTCGTCCTGCTCGACCGCGAAACGCGGAAGACCGAGCCGCTGACGACCGGGGAGTACGACGAGCTGATGCCGGCGTGGTCGCCCGACGGGAAGGGGATCGCGTTCTCCTCCAAGCGCGGCGCCGACCCGGATCGCACCGACAACTGGGACCTGTACGTCATCGAGCCGCGCGCGGGCGCCGTGCCGCGGGCCGCTGACGACCTTCGAGGGAGCCGACAATGCTCCGGACTGGGGAAGTCGCCCGGCCTGGAGCCCCGACAGCCGGTGCGATCGCCTATGTCCAGGGCGGGCCCGACAAGCTCATCTACTACGGGCTGCACAAGCTCGCCGTCGTGCCCGGCGGCGGGCGGCGCCGCGCGCGTCCTCACGGCCGAGCTCGACCGCAACGTCGCCTCGCCCGCAGTTCGCGGACGGCGGCGCCGCGATCCTGTTCACCGCTCGAAGACGACCAGGCCATCCACCTCGCGCGCATGCCCGCCGCGGGCGGCGCGATCGAGCGCGTCGTGACGGGCGCGCCGCGTCGTGCCCGCCTTTTCGGCGGCGCCGAACGGGCGGATCGCGGTCCTCGCGGGCACCGCGGTGTCGCCCAACGAGATCTATCGCGGCCGGCGACACGGGGCGCCGCGCCGGCTCTCGCAGACAGAACGACGAGTGGCTCGCGGAGGTCCGCCTCGGCGCCGTCGAGGAGACGCAGCTTCAAGAGCAAGGACGGCACCGAGATCCACGGCTTCCTGGTGAAGCCGCCCGGCTATCGAGGCCGGGACGCCGCTATCCCGCGATCCTGCGGATCCACGGCGGCCCGGTCGGCCAGTTCGACTACGTGTTCGACGAGGAATGGCACTGGTTCGCCGCCAGCGGCTACGTCGTGATCGCGGCCAATCCGCGCGGCAGCTCCGGGCGCGGGGCAGAAGTTCCAGACGGCCATCTACGCGGACTGGGGCAACAGGGACACCGAGGACGTGCTCGCCGCGGTCGACGATGCCGTGGCGCAGGGCATCGCCGATCCCGACCGCCTCGCGCGTCGGGGGCTGGAGCTACGGCGGCATGCTGACCAACTACGTCATCGCCTCGACCAGCGGTTCAAGGCCGCCACGAGCGGCGCCGGCATCTCCAACATCCTCGCCGGCTACGGCACCGACCAGTACATCCGCGAATACGAGCAGGAGCTGGGCGCGCCCTGGAAGAACCCCGAGGCGTGGCTCAAGGTGTCCTATCCCTTCTTCCACGCCGACCGCATCACGACGCCGACGCTCTTTCTGTGCGGCGAAGAGGACTTCAACGTGCCCCTGCTCAACTCCGAGCAGATGTACCAGGCGCTGCGCAGCCTGGGCGTTCCGACGCAGCTCGTGATCTATCCGGACCAGTACCACGGCATCGAGAAGCCGAGCTACGTGCGCGACCGCCTCGAGCGCTACGTCGCCTGGTACGACCGGTACACCGGGTCCGGGAAGGCGGCCGCGGCGGGAGCTTCGGCGTCTCCCTGAGGAGACTTCACAGGTGGTGACCGGGGTGCCCACGGAAGAGTCATGACGAAGGTACCCCGCCAAGGACCATTCTCCGCTCTCGTCGGCGCGGCGAGCGCCGCTCAAACTGACTGGAAGCGCAAGGCCGTCCACGCGGGCATGGGGCTGTTCGCGCTGGCGCTGCGATTCGTGGACTGGCGGGTCGCCGCGGCGGGGGCGGCTGCGGCCCTCCTGTTCAACACCGTCGTCATGCCGCGCGTCGGGCGCGGCCTCTACCGCGACGCCGGCCGCCGCCATGACGCCGGCATCGTCGCCTATCCGGCGATGGTCCTGCTCCTGATCCTGGTCTTCCGGGGGCCACTACCTGCCGATCGCGGCGGCCGTCTGGGCGATGATGGCGTTCGGAGATCCGGCCGCCGCCGTCGCCGGAAAGGCCGTGGGCGGTCCGCGGCTCCCGTGGAATCCGCGAGAAGACCTGGGTCGGGTCTGCTCGCCAACTGGGCCGTCGCCGGCGCGGCCTCGAATCTTGTTTTCCTGTTCGTGAGCCGGCGCGCGCCTGAGCCGGACACCGTGGCGATCCTCATGATCGGCGCCGGAATCTACGCGTTTCTCGAATCGGTGCAGTGCGGGCATGGACGACAACTTCGTCGGCGCCGTTGCCGACGGCCCTGGCGGTCTACCACCTCGGGATGCACGGGCCGCCGCCCTGCGCTCTCGAACCTTTCCGGCCGCTGGCTCGCGCTCGCGCTGGCGGTCAACCTCGGCGCCGCGCTCCTGATGGAGGCCTGCGCATCGTCAGCCGGTCGGGCGCCCTGGCCGGCGCCGTCGCGGGCTTCCTGATCCTGGGTCTCGGCGGCTGGGCGCGCCTACGGGCTGCTCTGGGCGTTCTTCCTCGCCGGGACCCTTGCCACGAAGCTCGGCTATCGGCGCAAGGCCGCCGCGGGGCTCGCCCAGTCGGATTCCGGGCGCCGGGGCGCCGCCAACGTCGTCGCCAACTGCCTCGTTCCCGCCGCCTTTCTCCTGCTGGGCGTTCCGTCGCTCGCCTTCGTCGCGGCCTTCGGGGCCGCGCTCGCCGACACGCTGGGCACGGAGGTCGGCACCCTGTACGGGCGGCGCGCCTTTTCGCCGCTCGACGTTCCGGCCGCTGCCCGCCGGAACCCCGGGCGCCGTATCCTGGCAGGGCACGGCCGCCAGCCTCGGAGGCGCGGCGCTGATCGGGCTCGCCGGCTGGCAGCTCGGCCTGCTCCCAGGCTCGCTGCTCGGGGCGGCGGTCCTCGGGGGCTTTCTCGGATCCCTGGCCGAGAGCGTCGCGAATCGCGTGGCGCTGCGCTTCGGATGTCCGCCTCGACCACGAGTTCTCGAACGCGTTGAACACGTTCGCCGGGGGCCTCCTCGCCCTGCGCCTGGGGCTCCCGTGAAGCGCTACATCCGTCTCGCGCGCCCGTTCACGCTGCTGCCGCCTCTCGTCGGCATCATCTCGGGCGCGATCTGCGCCTTTGGCTCGGCGCACAACCCGGACCCGGCGCGGCGCGTGACGTGGGCCGTCGTGCTCACGGTCGCGATCGGGTCGCTCTGCGCGTCCGCGATGAACGCCGCCTCCAACGTCGTCAACCAGATCGCGGACCTCGAGATCGATCGCCAGAACAAGCCCGGACCGCCCTCTCGTGACGGGGGAGGTCGCCGATCGCGCGGGCCTGGGGTGCTGGCGGCCGTGCTCTACGTCCTCGCGATCCTGCCGACCTGGCTCGTCGTGCCGTATCCCTACCAGAGCTTCGAGGCGCGCCTGACGGCGCCGCTCCACCTGCACGCGGCCTTCTTCATCTACTGCGTCGGCGCGCTCGCGACGTTCGTGTACTCGTTTCCGGCCTTCGGGCGGATCGAAGCGCCACTGGTTCTGGGCCAACTTCACGATCGCCGTGACCCGCGGCGGCCTGCTCAAGGTCGCCGGATGGTCCTTCGTGGCCTCGGTGCTCGTCGGCGAGGCCTGGGCGATCGGCGGGATCTTCGCGCTCTTTCTCCTCGGCGCCACGTCCACCAAGGACTTCTCCGACATGGAAGGCGACCGCGCTCACGGCTGCATCACGCTGCCGGTCCGGTTCGGCGTGGCCCGGGCCGCGAAAATGATGGCGCCGTTTTTCGTCGTGCCGTGGCTCCTGATCCCCGCTGTTCACCTGGCTTCCGGGCGACTGGCAGCTGACCGGGAACCGCGTCTTTCTGACGGCCCTGGGCCTCGTCCTGGCGGCCTGGGGCGCGTACACCGCGAGCCTCCTGTTGAGGGATCCCGAGAGCCTCGCCGCCGCGCGAGAACCATCCCGCCTGGACTCACATGTACCTGATGCTCATGTCGGCGCAGGCGGGCTTCGCGCTCGGCTACGTGGTCTGAGAGGGAGGCCGGCGCCGGAAATCCGGACGTCGGGCGGGGTGTTTTCTCGCTTACTGCTGGTTGCGCGCGAGGGCATACAGCCCCGCTGCAAACCGGTTGTCCACGCGAAGCTTCCGGAAGATGTTGTTGAGATGGCTCTTCACGGTCTTTTCGCTGATGTTCAGGCGGCGGGCGATGTCTTTGTTCCGGAATCCCCGTCCGACGTCGTCGATGATCTCGGTTTCGCGGCTGGTCAACTGACCGTCCGACGACGCCGTTCGCCCGGAGTCGTCCGTCAGGCGCTCCACGAAGTCGGCCGTGGCGCGGCGATTGGCCCAGAGCTCTCCGATCGCGAGGGCGTGGATGGCCCGCACGAGCGTCGCGAAGTCCAGCTGCTTTCCGACGAGCCCGGACGCCCCGACGCGGAGCACCCGGACGACCGTTTCCTGGCTCGAGCGCGTCGCCAGCACGAGGATCCGGGTTGCCGGCGCTCCGCGGTGCAGACGGGAAATCACGTTTTCCGCGTTCGGGCCCAGCCCTTCGTAGTCGAACAGAAGGACCTGAGGTCTCTCTGTTTTCAGCAACCGGACGATCTGGTCTTCGCTGGAGGCCCGCCCCACGACCTCCAGGCTGCCCTCGCGGCTGAGATGCCCGGCGAGGACTTCGCAAAAGAGCGCCGGTTGAGCGGCAACCCCCAGCCGGAGCGGCTTTTCGGCGGCGACGTCCAGGGAGGCGACGAACCTTCCGCCCGCCTCGCTCCGCGGCGCGCGCGAGACTTTCCCAGCGCCTGCCTTTTTCTTTCGGGTCTTCCCGGCGGACCGCTTCGGTTTCATGCTCGTCTCCTGAAGGGTCGATTGGAGTCTCCAGTCTGTCACGTCGACGCGGAGCGTGCGAATCGCCACCCACGGGGTCAGCGGGATACCGATCCCCGGCCGAATCGGCGCCAAAGGCGCTAAAATGAAGGCCTATGGAGGACAACGCGGCGGCGCCGCGCCTGCCGTCGCCGCCGGAGGAGCCCGACCTCCGAGTTCGCTGGAGCGGGCTCTCGTTGACCTTCGACGAGCGGACGCTCAACGTCCTCGTGCTTCGGCTCGTGGATCAGATCCCGGACCTCCAGGACCTGCGCATCAAGGTCTCCTCGGGTGAGCTCGCGGCGACTCTCGTCGTGCACCGTTTCGGCGTTCCGTTGTCCGCCCGCGCCTCCCTGTCCCAGCTGCGCCTGAAAGACGGGTTCCTGGCCTTCGTGCTCGACCGCGTCCAGGCTCTCTCCTTCATTCCGATTCCCGACCAGCTCCTGACGTACCTCGTTCACAAGGCGCCCGCGGGGCTTCTGACGTGGTACCGGGCCGACCGCATCATGGTCGTGAACCTGAACGACTGGATGCCCCCCGGCATGGACCTCTCGCTCGAGCGGACCGCCTTCGAGGAAGGCGCCCTGACGCTGCACTTCGCGGCCGGCTCCTACGACCTGACCGAAGTCCTCGGCGAGCCGCCGCCCGAGGAGATCGAGCCCTGAATCGGAGCCGGGAGCCTCTCGTTCTCCTGGTCCTCGGGCTCCTGCTCCTTCTCCTGTCCGGTATCGGGCCGAAGGACCGCTACACCTGGATCCTCGAGGTCGCGCCGATTCTCGTCGCGGTCCCGATTCTTCTCGCGACGCATCGGCGCTTTCCGTTGACCCCGCTCGCCTACCGGCTGATCTTTCTTCACGCCGCCATCCTGATGCTCGGCGGCCACTACACCTACGCCGAGGTGCCGCTCGGCTTCTGGGTCCGCGACGCCCTCGGACTGTCTCGCAATCACTACGACCGCCTGGGGCATCTGGCTCAGGGGTTCGTGCCGGCGATCCTGGCGCGCGAGATCCTGCTCCGGAAGACGCCGCTCAAACCCGGGCCCTGGCTCTTCTTTCTCGTGACGTGCGTCTGCCTCGCGATCTCCGCCTTCTACGAGTTCGTGGAGTGGTGGGCGGCGCTGGCCAGCGGCGAAGCGGCCTCGGCCTTCCTGGGGACCCAGGGCGACGTGTGGGACACGCAGTGGGACATGTTCCTCTGCCTCCTCGGCGCCCTGGCCGCGCAGCTCACGCTGTCGCGAGTCCACGACCGGCAGCTCGCGGCTCTGCCGGCTTGAAAAGAATCCTGCTCGCCGCCGCGGGCCTCCTGGCCCTCGTCCTGCTCGGCCTCGCCTGGGCCGTGTGGCGGACGTTCCCGCGCGAGTCGGGCTCGGTCGCAGCAGGAAGTCACGCCGCCCCCGTCAGGATCGAGACCGACGCTCGCGGCGTTCCGACGATTCGCGCGCAGTCGATCCCGGACGCGTTCTTCGGCCTGGGCTACGCGCACGCGAAGGACCGTCTCTGGCAGATGGAATTCCAGAGACGGGTCGCGGCCGGCCGCCTGTCCGAGATCCTGGGGGCCGGAGCGCTCCCGGCCGACCGGTTCCTCCGGACCGTGGGGTTCCGCCGGGCCGCCGAATCCGCGTGGCGAAGCCTGCCCGACCCGCAGAGGCGCCTGATCGAGGCCTACGCCGCCGGCGTCAACGCCTTCCTCGCGGCCGATGGCGCCCGGCCGATCGAGTTTCGCATCCTGCGCGTCTCGCCCGAGCCCTGGCAGCCCGTGGACAGCCTGGGGTGGGCCAAGATGATGGCGTGGGACCTCGCGGGCAACGCCCGCGACGAGATCCGACGCGCGCGCTTCGCCGCGGCCGTGGGCCCCGAGAGAGCCGCCGAGTTGCTCCCGCTGGCCGCCTCCGAGCCTGCGATCCTGGCCGACGATGAGTGGCAGCTTGCGGCGCCTCCCGCGGTCTCCCGTTCCCGACTCGCGGTCCGGGGCCCCTGGTCGTCCCTGGATCGCGCTTTCGCTTCTCTCGACCCCTTTGGTCTTGGCGCGGGGGAGGACCTCGGCAGCAACTCCTGGGTCCTCGCCGGGTCCCGTACCAGGACCGGCCGACCCATTCTCGCCAACGACCCGCACCTGGGGCTCCGCGCGCCGTCGGTCTGGTATCTGGCATCCCTCGACGCCCCGGGCCTGCGCGCCGTCGGCGCGACGCTGCCGGGCGTGCCCGGCGTGATCATCGGACGCAACGACCGGATCGCCTGGGGCCTGACGTCGCTCGAGCCCGACGTCCAGGACCTGTTCGTCGAGGAAGTCGATCCCCGCGACGCCTCGCGTTACCGGCACCGGGGAGAGTGGCTCTCTTTCGAGACCCGTGTCGAGAAGATCCGTGTTCGGGGCGGGCCGGACGAAGCGCTGACCGTGCGAGGCTCGATCCACGGCCCGATCGTCACCGGTGTTCTCTCCGGAGCGGAGGCCCTGGGTCCGGCCGTCGCCTTGCGCTGGACGGGCCTGGACGGCGGCGACAAGACGGCCGCCGCCTTTTTTTCCATCAACACCGCGCGCAACTGGAGCGAGTTTCTGGCGGGCGTGCGCCAGCTCCGATCGCCGCCGCAGAACTTCGTGTACGCGGACGTCGAGGGTCACATCGGGTACGCGGCCTCGGGCGCCATGCCGATCCGGCCCCGAGCGGACGGCTTGCTCCCCGTCTCGGGCGCCGGCGAAGACGACTGGACGGGCACGATTCCCTTCGAAGCCCTGCCGCGGGCCCTCGATCCGCCGCGTGGCTTCCTGGTCACGGCCAACAATCGCGTGGTGTCGGCCGCGTACCCGTACACGTTCGGACTGACCTGGGCCGAGCCGTATCGCGCGCGGCGGATCATCGAGCTCATCGAGTCCCACCCGCGGGCCGCTGCGGGCGACGTGGCGCTCATGCAGCTCGACCGCCGTTCGCTCCAGGCCGGGGAGCTCCTGCCGCTGCTGCTGCGCGGGACGGTCCCCGCGGATGCGGCGTCGCGGGACGCCTTGCAGAGACTGGCCGGGTGGGACCGCGAGATGGCGCCGGAGTCGGTTCCCGCCGCGATCTATGCCGCCTGGTTCGTCGAGCTCGCCAGGATGCCGGAGGACGAGCTCGGGGACGTGCCCCGCGGGCGCACGCGGGGCCGGTTCCTCATCAACGCGCTGCGCGGAGAAACGGACTGGTGCGACGACGTCCGCACGCCGCGCGCCGAGTCCTGCGCCGACTTCCGGGCCTCGACGCTCCGGCGGGCGGTTGACTTCCTCGCGAAGCGCCTGGGCCCGGATCCGGCCGGATGGAAGTGGGAGCGCCTCCACCGCGCCACGATGGCGCACGGCGTCTTCGGAGATGTGCGAGCCCTGAAACGCATCTTCAACCTCGAGGTCGGGCAGGGCGGAGACGCGTCGGCCGTCAACGTCGGCGCCTACAGTCAGGACGGGGACTTCGCGATGACCGACGGCGCGAGCTACCGGCAGGTGATCGACCTCGCCAACCCCCTCGAGAGCCGGTTCATCCACACGACGGGACAGTCGGGCAACCCCTTCTCGAGGAGGTATCGCGACTTCCTGAGGCCGTGGCGGGCGGGAGAGCTCTTCGCGATCGGGCGCGAGCCATCCGTCAGGACGCTGGTCCTCGAGCCTTGAGAACGGACTCGATCACGCGGAGAGCCGTCGGGCGGGGCTCCGCCGGGTCCGCGGCCGGCGGCTTCTCCCCGAGCAGCACGCGCAGGCACGCGGCCGCCGAGCGCGAGATGGCGTCGAGGTTGTAGCCGCCCTCGAGGGCGAGGACGACGCGCCCGTTCGACAGCGTCAGGAGGCGCGAGGTCATCGCGGCGTACCCGGCGGGGGAGAGCCGCATGGATCCGAGCGGATCGCCCTCGGCCGCGTCGAAGCCGGCCGAGACCAGCGTCAGGTCGGGCGCGAAGTCGCGGGCGATGGGCAGCAGGACGCGATCGAAGGCGGCGAGGTACTCCGCGTCCCCCATGCCGCCCGGCCACGGCACGTTGACCGTGAAGCCGCGGCCGGCGCCGCCCCGATCTCGTCGACCGCGCCGGTTCCCGGGTAGAACGGGAACTGATGGGTCGAGAAGTACAGGACCGAAGGGTCCTCCCGGAACGTGTGCTGCGTGCCGTTGCCGTGGTGGAGATCCCAGTCGACGATCAGGACTCGTTCGCGCGGCCCCGGCGGCCTGGACGGCCCGTGCCGCGACCGCGACGTTGTTGTACAGGCAGAAGCCCATCGCGCGGTTCGCCTCGGCGTGATGGCCGGGCGGGCGCAGCAGGGCCAGGCCGTTGTCGCAATCGCCTCGGAGGACGTCGAGCGTCAGGTCGGTGAGGCCGCCCGCCGCCAGGCGCGCGGCCAGCGCCGAGTCGCGGCACGTGTAGGTGTCGGGGTCGAGCTGAAGAAAATCTTCGGCGGCGGTCTCCTCGATCGCGCCGATGTGCGAGAGCGTGTGGACGCGCTCCAGCTCCTCGGGCGTGATCTCGCGCGCCGGGACACGGCGGCAGCGTTCGTCGAGGCCCTCGTCGCGAATGCGACGGACGATGGCCTCGAGTCGGCCGGGATGCTCGGGGTGGTCGTAGGGCGCTCGGTGAGCCAGGAAGCGCTCGTCGTAGACGAGGCCCGTGGTCATGCGTCGAGGAGCGCGCGCAGGGCCTCGGGGTCGGTAACCGGGGCGCGGCACGAAAAGCCTTCGCAGACGTAAGCCGCGGCCGCGCCGTCGCGCGCGGCGCGTCCCTCGACGAGGCCGGCGAGCTCCGGAGCTCCGGCGGCGGAGTCGGCGTGCGCCACGACGCGGTTCAGACCCGGGCTGGCCCAGACCGCGCGGCGCAGCGCCTCGAAGTCCTCGCGGCCCGGTTGGCCGGCCAGCACGATCTCCCGCGGCCGGCCCTCGCGCCAGTCGAGGGCGGTCAGCAGCCGCGGAAAGGCCGTCGCGGCCCGATCCAGCAGCCCGGAGAACGCGCCGAGGGCCGCGTCGGCCCGGCGCCGGTAGGAATCGTCGCCGGTGAACGCGAAGAGACGCAACAGGTTCATCGCGGCGACCGAGTTGGAAGACGGGGTCGCGCCGTCGTAGCTCTCCCGGGGGCGCACGATCAGGCCGTCGTGGGCGGCGTCGGAGAGGAAGTAGCCCCCGCGCGGATCCGCGAAGCGCTCGTCGAAGATCCTCTGGAGCCGCACGGCTTCGGTGAAGTACCGGGGCTCGAAGGTCGCCTCGTACATGTCGAGCAGGGCCTCGATCAGGTAGGCATAGTCGCTCGCGAACCCCGGGATGTCGGCTCCCGAGCCCTTCGTTTCGCGGTGCAGAAGCTCGCCGTCGCGGACGGCGTTCTGCAGGATGCGGTCGGCCGCCGCGCGGGCGGCCGCTTCGTAGCGCGGCTCCTCGAGGACGCGGCCGGCCAGCGCGAACGCCGAGATTGCCAGCGCCGACCAGTCGGTCAGGAGCTTGTCGTCGGTCCCCGGCCACACGCGTTTCGCGCGAGCCTCGTACATCTTCTTCCGGGACTCTTCGAGGATCCGGGCGATCTCCGGCTGGGTCCGGCCGAAGTCGGCCGCCAATTGAGCGACGGTGCGTACGGCCGAAAGCACGGTCTGGCCGTGCTCGAAGTTGCCTTCCGGCGTGACCCCGAAGCGCGCCGCGAGGATCGGGGCAGCGTCCTTCCCGACGGCCTCCTCGAGGGAGGCCGGGTTCCACACGTAAAAGGTGCCCTCCTCGCCTTCGGAATCGGCGTCCTGAGCGGCCCAGAAGCCGCCGCCTTCCGGGGTCATCTCGCGCAGGAGGTAATCGAGGGTCTCGCGGGCCACGCGGGCGAAGTCGGCGTCGCCGAACGAGCGGTAGGCCAGCAGGTAGACGCGCGCGAGCATGGCGTTGTCGTAGAGCATCTTCTCGAAGTGCGGCACGAGCCACCGGGCATCGACCGAGTAGCGATGAAATCCGCCGCCGACCTGGTCGTACATCCCCCCGGCGGCCATCTTCTCCAGCGTCTGCCGGGTCATGTCCCGCGACCGGGGATCGCCCGTGGCGACCCAGCGGCGGATCAGGAACTCCAGGCGCATCGCCGGCGGAAACTTGGGCGCGCCGCCGAAGCCTCCTTCGACGGCGTCGAACTGGCGGGCCAGCGACTCGATCGCGGTCTCGAGGATCCGCGGCCCGACGGTCCCCGCCGCGGCCTCGGCCTTCGCGCTCGCCGACAGGTGCTCGAGCATTTCCCCGGCGGAGGACTCGAGCTCCTCGCGCCGGCTCTTCCATGCGCTCGCGATCGCGCCCAGGACCTGAAGGAACCCGGGCCGGCCCCAGCGCGAGTCGGGGGGAAGTACGTGCCCCCGTAGAACGGCCGGCGGTCGGGCGTCAGAAGACAGTAGAGAGGCCAGCCGCCGGAGCCCGTCATCATCTGGACGGCCTGCATGTAGATGTCGTCGACGTCGGGCCGCTCCTCGCGATCGACCTTGATCGACACGAAGTCGCGGTTCAACGCCTCGGCCACGCGCGCGGTCTCGAAGGACTCGTGCTCCATGACGTGACA
The DNA here is from genome assembly GCA_963829925.1 of uncultured Acidobacteriota bacterium. GTDB lineage: Bacteria > Acidobacteriota > Thermoanaerobaculia > UBA5066 > Gp7-AA6 > DAHUXD01. The sequence continues at coordinate 157,032 of CAWHKQ010000010.1, read as the reverse complement.
CCAGTGACAGGTCGAATATCCGATCGACAGGAAGATCGGCTTGTCCTCCGACGCCGCCCGGGCGAAGCGCCTCTGCCCCCCACGGGTACCAGTCGACCGGGTTGTCCTTGTGCTGAAGAAGGTAGGGACTCGACTCGTTCGCGAGACGGTTGGCCACCGGGGGAGGATATCGCCCTCCGCGGGCCGCCGTCGGGTCAGTCGCGGGCGATCGCGGACTTCCTCGGCACGGCCGTCACGGTGACTTCGCTGTCGCCGTCGTCGAACTTCACGAATTCTCCGGGCTCGAGCTCGTCCAGGCGGCGCAGGATCTCGGCGACCGAGAGGCTCGCGTCGTCGGCGAATCCCTCGACGATCACTCGGGGAAGACGGACGTGCACGTGTTTGTCCCAGCTGTCCTTGATGTCGATCTCGAGCGACTGTCCCTCGGTCAGGACTTCGACGGTCGCATCGTCCTTCTTGATGACGCCGGGGCTGCCGGGCTTGCTCTGGTCGGCCGCGTCGAGAATGTCGCGGGGGGTCACCTCGCCGCTGGCCCATTCGCGATTGATATCCGCCTTGATGTCGTGGAAGGGGATGAGCTTGGCGACGCCGGCGATCAGGCGGGTCGGCACCGTGAACGACGCGCGCCGCTTGGCGTCTCCGTCTTTCTCGACGACTTCGACGCGAAACTCCTTGATCCGACGAAACTCCGGCGCCCCTCGCCGGCAGTAGGCAATGACAAGGGCGGCCAGGACCACCACGAACAGACCCAGGACAACGGCGCGCACTTCTTTCGTCATTGGCGGTCAGTCTCCCACCGTTCCTAACGCAGCGCCCCGTCAAAAGTTCGGCGTGGCGGGGCCTGCGGAGAGGGGCGCGATGTGGTAGTTTTGATCCGGAGGGCGCCCCGCAAGGGGTTGCCACAACGAGCTTTATGCCTCATTTCATCACCGAGACGTGCATCGGGTGCGGGGTCTGTGAGATCAAGTGCCCCACGCACACGATCACGGGCGGCAAGAACGAGAAATTCGTGATTCACGCCGACCGCTGCATCGACTGCTCGGTCTGCGCCCGGTACTGCCCGGTCTCCTGCATCCAGGACCAGAGGGGGAGCTCGTCGAGAAGGTCAAGCCCAAGGACATCCCCAAGGCCATCGTGGACCGGGACCTCTGCACGGGCTGCGAGTTCTGCATCGATATCTGCCCGTTCGACTGCATCTACCTGATCGACGACCCCCTGCACGAGACCTTTCACAAGATCGCCGAGGTCGACGCCGGGCCTTGCGTCTCCTGCCGCCTGTGCGAGACGGTCTGTGAGAAGGACGCCATCTTCGTGCCCAACCCCATCACCCAGGCCAAGCGGTACCTGCCCGCCCTGTGATCGATCCCCCGAAGGAAACGCCCCGTCCCGAGGAGGACGATCTCCCCGAAGAACCCCGCGGCGCCGGGCGGCTGATCGCCCGCTTTTTCCTCCTGCCGCTCCTGGTCGTGGGGGCGGCGGTCGGCATCTTCCTCCTGTTCAACCTCATGACCTTCGAGAGGCGTAGCCCCGCCGATTACCTCGCGGAGGTCCGGGGGGGCACCACCAGCCGGCGGTGGCAGGCAGCCTTCGAGCTCTCCCGGTCGCTCGGCGCGCTGTCGCCCGAAGAGCGGGCCTCCCTCTCGGCCGAGACGCTCCGGATCTTCGAGGGGCTCTCGAGCAAGCGCCCCGACGACGTCCCGGTGCGCCGGTATCTCGTGCTCGTCCTGGGACGCCTGGGAGACCGGGCCGCCGTCCCGGCGCTGCTCCTGGCCGCCCGCGACCCGGATCCGGACACAGCGCTCTATGCTGCCTGGGCGCTCGGCAAGATTGGCGACCCGGCGGCCGTCGACACGGTGCTGGAGACGTCCCACGCCGAGGACGCCGGGGCCCGCAAAATGGCCGCCTACGTCCTCGGGCAGCTCGGGGATCCCCGGGCGATTCCCCGCCTCCGGGTCCTCGCCGAGGATCGCGTCGCCGACGTGCGCTGGAACGCGGCGATTGCGCTGGCCGAGCTCCAGGATCGCACCGGCCTTCCGGTTCTGCGGTCCATGATCGACCGCGCGGCTCTCGCGCGACAGGCCGAGATGTCGGGCGATCAAACCGAAGCGGCCATGGTCAACGCTCTCAAGGCGCTGGCTCTGCTCAAGGATCCCGAGATGCTGCCCCTCCTCGACGGCCTCGCGAAAAGCGATCCGAATCTTCGCGTCCGGGACGCGGCGCGCAAGGCCGCCGAATCGACGCGCGGGAAGGCCTCGAAACGCCTTGAGCGTCGAGCCGCGGTTTTGGTAGGCTGACCTCCCGAGAATTGATGTCTACGGCGCCCAGCAGTCTTCCGTCCCCCCGCCCGACGTCGAGCTCGACGGGGTCACCCGGCGTTCCACCCTGAAATGGATGACGCTCGCCTGGACCGGCTTCGCCGCGGCCACGGCCGTCGGTCTGACCGCCACCGTCCGCTTCCTCTTCCCCAACGTGCTCTTCGAGCCCCCGACCCGCTTCAAGGCGGGAGACCCCTCGACCTACGCCCCCGGCGTCGACGAGCGCTGGAAGGAGAAGTACGGCGTCTGGATCGTCCGCGACACCACCTCGATCTACGCCCTGGTGGCCGTCTGCGTGCACCTCGGCTGCACGCCGAACTGGCTGGCGGCCCAGAACAAGTTCAAGTGCCCCTGCCACGGCTCGGGCTACTACGTTTCGGGCATCAATTTCGAAGGCCCGGCGCCGCGGCCGCTCGAGCGAGCCGAGATCGGCGTGTCGGCCGAGGACGGCCAGATCATCGTCGACAAAGCCACGCGCTTTCTCTACGAGCGCGGGCAGTGGACCGACCCCAAGGCGTTCGTCAAGATGGCCTGAAGGCCGCGTTTCCAACTCCCACCGCAACCGGAGGTTCGATTGGGTTCTCGTTGGCGTGAGTTTCAACAGGCGATCGTCTCGAGCCAGCTCTGGAAATCGATCTTCCGCGTCGGCATCCCGAACACGAACCGGAAACGGGTTCTGGCGATGCTCGGCAACGTCGTGCTGCATCTGCACCCCGTCAAGACGCGCAAGTCCGGCGTCAAGATGCGGTACACGTGGTGCGCGGGGGGCGTGACGTTCTTCCTCTTCCTGGTTCTGACCTTCACGGGCCTGCTGCTGATGTTCTATTACCGGCCCACGGTCGAGTACGCCTTCGTGGACATCCTCGACCTGCGCGAACAGGTCCCCTTCGGCATCATGCGCGAGGTGCATCGCTGGGGCGCGCACGCGATGGTGATCACGGTCTGGATCCACATGTTCCGCGTCTTCATGACCGGCTCCTACAAGCCGCCCCGCGAGTTCAACTGGGTCATCGGCGTGATCCTGCTGGTCCTGACCCTGCTGCTCTCCTTCACGGGTTACCTGCTTCCGTGGGACCAGCTGGCGATCTGGGCCATCACGGTCGGATCCAACATGGCCTCGCGCGACTCCGCTGCATCGGCATCGAGGGCCCCGGCACGGCCCTGCTCAGGATCGGCGACATCCAGCTCGTGACCTCCACCAACGACGCGCGGTTCGGGCTGCTGGGCGGACGGTTCGTGGGCGCGGGAGCGCTCCTGCGCTTCTACGTGCTGCACTGCGTCGGCATCCCGCTGGTCGCCGCCTTCCTGATGGCCGTCCACTTCTGGCGGGTCCGCAAGGACGGCGGCATCTCGGGGCCCGTCTGATGGGAATCGGGGAGCTCTGATCCGTGTTTCTCGTCGACTACCTGAAGAGCGCGATCAACTTCCTGTCGGCGCCGCAGTTCCTGGTCACGGCGGCCCTGATCGGTCTCGTCCTGATGATCCACTGGCGCCGGGTCTGGACGCCGAAGGGCGGCCTGATCCTGCTCGTCCTCATTGCCGGGCGGAATCGGGCTCTCCGTACCTCGACAACCGAACTTCAACAAGGTCGTCGACGCTGCCGGACAACGTGCCGATCGTCGGCATGATCTTTCTGGTCGGCTTCTTCTTCTGGTTCGCGATGACCCAGGCCTACGAGAACGACCGCCGGATCGCCGAGGGCCGGCCTCCGATCGAAGGAGAAGACTCGGCGGCAGAAGGTGTTTTCCTGGCCCGACCTCGTCTACGTCGAGCTCATCTGCCTCGTCGTCGTGATGGCCGTGATGATCGTGTGGTCGATCGTGCTGAAGGCCCCGCTCGAAGAGCCGGCCAACCCGACCGACTCGCCGAACCCCGCCAAGGCGCCCTGGTACTTCCTGGGGCTGCAGGAGATGCTGGTGTACTTCGACCCGTGGCTGGCGGGCGTCGTGCTGCCCAGTCTGATCATCGTCGGGTTGATGGCGATCCCCTACATCGACACTAATCCGAAGGGAAACGGCTACTTCACCTTCAAGGAGCGCAAGGTGGGAGATCTCGATCTTCCTCGTCGGCTTCCTCGTGCTCTGGTGCGTCCTGATCGTCCTCGGAACGTTCCTGCGCGGCCCGAACTGGAACTTCTTCGGGCCCTACGAGTTCTGGGACATCAACAAGCTCGTGCCGCTGAACAACATCAATCTCTCGGAGATCATCTGGATCAAGATGTTCAAGCGCAGCATGCCGAACTTCTGGCTGTTCCGCGAGATCTTCGGTCTCGTGCTGGTCGTGATCTACATCGCCGTGCTGCCACTGCTGCTCTCAAAGACGGTCCTGCGTCGCTTCCTCGAGAAGATGGACACGCCGCGGTATCTCCTGGCCGTTTCCCTCGGCCGATGATGATGTCCCTGCCCATCAAGATGTACCTGCGCTGGATCTTCAACCTGAAGTACCTGGTGTCGCATCCCCGAGTTCGCGTTCAACATATGAAGAGGGTCGACGGATAACCCATGCCCCGCAAAGCGCCCGCCGAGCCGATCGATCATCACTACAGCATCCCGCGGCTGAATCGCGCGTTCTCCTGGACGGCCATCGTCCTCACGGTGATCTTCGTGTGGATGGTGATCGCCGACTTTTCGCGCGACTGGAAGACGATGCAGCGCGCTTTCATGCGCCTCGACGCGAGGAAGACGCGGGAGGCCGCGATCGCCGCGCGGACGAAGGCGCTCGACCAGGAGCACACCCGGCTCGTCGGAGAGCTGCGCGGCGCTCGACGCGAGCTGGCGACCCGCAAGGCGGAGCTCGGCCGCCTCGAGGCGAAGCGCAGGTCCCTCGCGCCGCAGGTCTACGGAGCGGACCAGGACTACCGGTTCGCGAAGGCCTCGTTCGACGCCGAGCTCTACAAGTACGAGGATGCGCTGGCCAATCGGCCCGCTGCCGCGCCGGCTGCCAAGAAATCGCTCGACAAGATCCGGCAGGAGCTCGACCAGAAGACCTACCGATTAGCCGAGCTGACGAAGGCCGACGCCGACGCCGAGGCCGAGATCGAGCGTCTCAACGCCACGCGCCAGGAGATCGAGACCACGATCGAGCGCCGGACGGCCGACTTTCGGATCACGCGCCAGAAGTTCGCCGGCCTCAAGCAGGATGCCCTCTTCAAGCTGCGCAACTCGCCGATCCTGGACATGGTCAATCCCTCGCTTCGCGTCAACCAGGTTCAGCTGCCCGACCACTTCAACAACGTCAACTTCATGCGCATCCCGCGGGTCGACCGCTGCACGACCTGTCACGTGGCCGCCGACCGCAAGGGGTTCGAAGATTCCAAGAATCCCGTGTTCCGGACGCACCCCGCCATCCACCGCATGGTGGGCAGCGAGTCGATGCATCCCGCCAACTCGTTCGGCTGCACCCCCTGCCACGGCGGGCGGGACAGGGCGACGTCGTTCTGGTCGGCCGGGCACTCGCCGGAGACCGAAGCGGAGATGGCGAGCTGGACGAGGAAGTACGACTGGAGATTCGACCGTTTCAACGAGACGCCGGTCCTGCCCCTGAAATACGCCGAGGCCGGCTGTTACCGCTGCCACGCGAGCGAAGCCAACTTCCCCGAGGCGCCAACGCTCGATGCCGGCATGCGGGTCGTCGAGGGGCTCGGCTGCTGGGGCTGCCACCGCATCGACGGACTCGAGAAGCAGAAGTTGCCCAGGGTGGGGCCCTCGCTCGAGAAAGTGGGGGCGAAGGTCTCCCGGGACTGGACCACGCGCTGGGTCAGGGACCCGGCGGCCTTCCGGCCGAACACCAAGATGCCCACCTTCTTCTACCAGGAGAACTTCGTCGACGTGTCCGGCCCGAAGTCCCCCACGGCCGCGCAGAAGAAGATGAACGAAGAGGGCAAGGTCGAGAACGACACGATGGTCAACGCGATCGTGGCGTACCTCTACGACAAGTCGCGGCCGGCCGAGGTGCCTCCCGTCGCGGGCCGCGGCGACCCGGCGCACGGCCAGGCGCTCCTGGCCGAGCGCGGATGCTACGGCTGCCACATCGCGGACCCCGACGCCCGGCGGGACCTGACCGGAACGTACCGGCAGTTCGGCCCGAACCTGACGGGCGTGGGAGCGAAGGTCTCGCGGGACTGGATCTACCACTGGATTCGCGACCCCAAGCGGTGGAGTCCCGAAACCAAGATGCCGAACCTGCGGTTGACTCCGGAGGACGCGCTCGACATCGCCGAGCACCTCGCGACGCTGAAGGCCCCGCCGAAATTCAACGAGGCGGCCCTGCCGAAGACCGACGAGAAGACGCTCGAGAAGATGGCGCTCTACTTTCAGATGTCGACCCGGACCCTGTTCGACGCGAAGGCGGAGCTCGCCAGGATGGACCTGCACGCGCGCGAGGTCTACGCCGGCAAGAACCTGATCGCGCACTACGGCTGCTACGCCTGCCACGCCATCCCGGGCTTCGAGGACGCCAAGCCGATCGGAACCGAGCTGACGGAGGAGGGGTCGAAGGCGGTTCACCGCCTGGACTTCGGCTTCCTGCACATTCCGCACACGCGGCACGACTGGTTCCGGACCAAGCTGCACGAGCCGCGCATCTTCGACCGGGACCGCGCCCGGGGGTGGGAAGAGAAGCTTCGGATGCCGAACTTCCACCTGTCGCAGCGGGAGCTCGACCAGGCCGTCACGGCCGTCCTCGGCTTCCAGCAGCTCAACGCGGCGCCGAGCGTCGTCCACTCCCTCGATCCGAACGAGGCCTCCATCGAGCGCGGACGGCGGATCGTCAAGGACAACAACTGCCAGGGCTGCCACGTCATCGAGGGTTTCGGCGGCTCGTACCGCTCGCTCGTCGCCGACACGTCCCTGGCCCCGCCGATCATCCAGGGGGAGGGCGCCAAGGTCCAGAGCGACTGGCTGTTCTCTTTCCTGGAGAACCCGAAGACCGGCCAGATCCGGCCCTGGCTCGAGATCCACATGCCGACCTTCGAGTTCAGCGACCGCGAGCTCAACGACCTGACCCGGTACTTCGCGTCGCTCGACCGCGCCTCGTACCCTTTCCTCGTCGCGCAGCCTCCGCCCAACCCGGCGACCTGGGCGGCGGGCAAGCGCGTCTTCGAGCTCTTGAAGTGCGCGCAGTGCCACCCTCGCTCCGTCGAGGACATGAACCGCCCCGGTGTCGACCGGGCCAGCCTCGCCCCGAACCTCCAGATGGCCTCCACGCGGCTGCGTCACGACTGGATTGCCGACTGGATCCTGCGGCCGGACGAATGGATGCCCGGCACGCGGATGCCGACGAACTTTCCGAAGGGCGACGACGGCAAGCGCTACTCGCCCCTCGCGGCCTTGCTCGACGCACCCAACTTCGCGGCGGACCGCGCCGCGTTCGCCGGGCTCTTCGGAAGCGACGAGGGAGCCAGGCAGTTCCTGTCGGACCCCGACGCCGTCACGCGAGCGCTGGCAGACTATGTATGGTCCCTGGGTGGGCCGACCGGCGGGACCGCTCCGGCCCGGGTGAACCCGCCGGCGGCGGGTCAGTCGGCGGACGCGTTCGGCCTTCCCCCGGCCCCGGCTCCGGCCGCGCCGGGCGGCGGCGGTCGGTAAAGAAGCCGAGAAGCGAAAAGCAGAGACGCGGGTGCTCCGCCTCGACCTCGACGTCGTCCTGTTCTACGGAAGCCTCGGAGTTGCTCTGGCGGCCGTCGTGCTCTTCCTCTTCCTCATGCGCCGGCCGCGCCGCGGACCCGGACCGCCGCCGTAACCCGCCGTCGCCTCGCGAAAACGCCCTCTCCCGCCGCGAGAGGAGCAGGTCCGGCCCCTGGTGACCGCCTTTCGGAGAGCTCGCTACGACGCGATGAGCTGCTCGATCCGGTTCCGGACCTCGGGATTCGCCCAGTCGACCGGGCCCTGGACACGGAACAGGACCCGGCCCTTCCGGTTGACGACGTAGGTCTCGGGGTATTGCGTCGAGCCGAAACGTTTCGCCGTCGCGGCTCCGGGGTCGTGGAAGAGGGGAATCGTGCTCGGATTCTTCTTCAAGAAGCCGTCGACCGTCTTCCAGTCCTTGTCGACCGAGATCGCGTAGAGCGACACGTCGCCCCGGTTCTTGATCGTCTCCCAGAAGCGCGAGAGGGCCGGCGTCTCTTCGACGCAAGGGGGCACCAGGTCGCCCAGAAGTGGACGATCATCACGCGGTCCTTTTCCTTCGTCAGGTCGATCTTCTTTCCGTCCCGGGTGTAGATCGTCAGCTCCGGGGCCGCCGAGAGGAACTGGAGCGAGCCGGTCGGCGAGTCGGGAGGCACGAGCGACCTGATCCAGACGGTTCCGGCGGCGGCCAGCGCGACGGCGAAGACGAGCGTGACGAGGAAGCGGGTCTTCATGAAGCGAGCCGGGAGCCGAGCTCCGGAGCGGGAATCGTCGGCCGCGGACCGTGAGCTCGCCTCCGGCCGGCGGGGCACGCTTCCGAGACGGCACAGGCCCCGCAGAGGGAGTCTCTCAATCGCGAACGGCAGATGCCCAGGATGCCGATCCGGCAGAGGGCGTAGTCGAAGCGCACGGGGTCGCGGGGATCGAAGCGGGCGAGCGCGTCCGTGATCTGGCGCGCGGCCTTCCAGTCTGCGGCGCGGCGCCGGGTCAGGCCCAGCCGGCGGGCGATCCGGTGGACATGCGTGTCGGTCGGGATCACGAGGCGGTGGGTCGGGATCCCGGGCCAGAGGCCGAAGTCGACCGCGTCGCGACGCACCATCCAGCGCAGATAGAGGTTCCATCGCTTGCACGCCGATCCCGCGGCGGGATCCGGGAAGAAGAACCGGACGGGGGAGCCCGGAGGGATCGCCCGGGTCCCGAGGACCGGACGGTAGTCGAACGCCTCGATCCGGGCCACCGCGCGCGTCAGGAGGCCGCCGACGTCGCGGTCCTCGTCCCGCTGTTCGGGTTCGAAGAAGCCGCGCAGCGAGCCGCCGCCGGCCTCGCGGGCGCGGGCGATGGCGAAGAGAAGCGCGGCCGCGTCCCGCGCGCCGTGAAAGCGGTGGCGGAATCCCGCCAGCTCCTCGCGGGCGAAGCTCCGGAAGTCGCCGATCCGATCCACCGCGGAGGCCGGGCGCGGCCCGAGGGCCTGGAGCAACCGTCCCACGTTGTCCTGGATCGTACGCACCTGACCGTAGGCGAAGGCCGAGGCGATCCAGCCGGCGACCTCCCGGTCGTCGGCCGACGCGTACATCCCGGGAAAGACGATCGGGTCCGTGGCCGAAGTTTCCGGCCCGTAGAGCCGGTAGAGGCCGTCGAGCCGCAGTCCGAGCAGAGACTCCCGCATATGTCGAGCCATACGATAGCGGAAATCCCCGTAGAATCCCCGGGTGGCACGAACCGCGGCCCGCGAACGGACGATCCTCGTCGGCGTCGCCCCCAAAGGTCTGCCGCGGCCCGTGGCCGAAGACCACCTCGACGAGCTCGAGCGTCTCGTCGACACGGCCGGCGGCGAGGTCGTCGGGCGCTTCCTGAAGGAGCGGGTCAAGCCGGACCCGGCCACGTACGTCGGCAAGGGCAGCGTCGCCGAGATCGGAGCGGCGGCTCGCGCCGAGCGCGCCCGCCTGGTCGTTTTCGACGACGAGCTTTCCGCCGGCCAGATGCGCAACCTCGAGGAAGCCTGGGGCGAGAAGGTGCGCGTCCTCGACCGGCCGGGCTTGATCCTGGACGTCTTCGCGCTCCACGCTCGGTCGCGCGAGGCCCGGACCCAGGTCGAGCTCGCGCAGCTCCAGTACCTGCTGCCGCGGCTGGCGGGACGTTACAGCCACCTCTCGGGGCTGGGCGGCGGGATCGGCGGCCGGGGCGGCGCCGGCGAGCAGAAGCTCGAGCTCGATCGACGCAAGATCCGCGATCGCATCGCGCGCCTGAGGCGCGACCTCCAGAAGATCGAGGTCGCGCGTCTCGTGCGGCGCCGCGGGCGGCGGCGCTACGCGCAGGTCGCGATCGCCGGCTACACGAACGCCGGCAAGACGACGCTCTTCAACCGCCTGACCCGCGATTCGGCGTACGCGGCGGACCGTCTGTTCGCGACGCTCGACGCGCGGGCGGCCCGCGCGGCCACGCCCCGGCTGTCGGAGATCATCTTCGTCGACACCGTCGGCTTCGTGCGCAAGCTGCCGACGACCCTCGTCGCCTCCTTTCGGTCGACGCTGGCCGAGATCCGCGACGCCGACCTGGTTCTCCACGTGATCGACGCGGCCTCGGAGCGCTCGGACGAGGAGGAGCGCGTGGCGTCGGAGACCTTCGAGGATCTCGGCGTGCCGCCGGAGCGCGTGCTGGCCGTCTGGAACAAGGCCGACCTCACGGGCCGGGGGGCCGCGCGGTTCGGCGGCATCCGCGTGTCCGCCCAGACGGGGGAGGGAATCGAGCGCCTCGAGACCGAGATCCTTCGCCGTCTTCATCCCGAGACCGAGGAGTTTCGGGTCCGGATCCCCTATACGAGCGCCAGGGCAATCGCCGCCGCGCGAGCTTCCTTCCGCGTGATCGACGAGCAGGATCGGGGCGACGCCCTGGTCATGCACCTCGCGGGCGAGCGCCGCCACCTGCTTCCCATCCAGCGCTTCATCGAGGGGTAGGTAACTCCTCGCGCCGCGCGCAGATTAGCCAGTGCTGCGCGCCAGTGCCCCTCCGGCTGTCATCGAGAGCCCGATGCTTTTGGAGGCGCTGTCCGGTGAGTTCGCGGCGCGCGAAGTCTCCCGACGAAGGAGGGAGGAGGCGCGCGCCGCGGGAGCCGCAGCGAGGGAGGGATCAGGCCTGCGGTCGAGCCCACAGGCGAGCCGCAGGCCGGTGCCGCCGCAGGCGGCAGATCCCGGAGCGAGCGAAGGCGACGGCAAAAAACAAGGGGGGAATCGGCCGATTCCCCCCTCTCCCGTCATGCCGGAACTCCCATGCCGGCACTCTTCTTGGCTTTAGGCATAATCAAGAGTCGTACCATCCCGAAGAGCCCGCCCCCATTCGCTTTTTCAAGGGTTTGCGTGGCGGCCCTCGTCGCGGCCGCCAAACTCGGGCCACCGTTTTTCCCTGCAACCGACAAAAAGTGTCGAGCACCGCATGAGGAAATCCATCTTCGGCCCGGTAGAATCCGCCGCGGCTCCGGAGGGGAAACGATGAAGCTCGGTCGGTCTGCGGGTCTGGCTCTCGCGCTCTGCGCCGCCCTGTCGCCGGCGGCCTGCGGCCGCAAGTCTCACGCGAGCGGACACGCCGCCGAGCACGCGACTCCGGCGCCCGCGCCTCCCACCCCGGACACGACGCCGATCGAGGCGCTCCGGACCCCGGCCGGGCTGGTTCTGAAGATCGGCGAGCCGACGCCGCAGACGCCCACGACGCCGACGCCGCCTCCGAAGTAACTCTTTGCGGCTCGCACCGCGAAGCGCACAATCGACTCGGTGGAAGAGCCGGAGCCGAACCTCGAGGAGCGGGAGCACCGGATCCAGGACGCTCATCCCGAGCGGATCTGCCCCAACTGTGGTGCGCCCCTGCTCGAGCTCAAGTGCAAGCTCCTGTGCCCGAACCGGGAGTGCGGGTACTACATGAGCTGCAGCGACTTCTACTAGCCGGCCGTCGACTTCATCGGCCGATCGGCAGCCGTCCGATCGAGCACGTCCCGCACCTTGCGAGCCAGCCCATCGGGGGTGAACGGCTTCTGCAGGAACGCCGCTCCCGGCTCCAGGATGCGCTCCGAGGCCATCGCCTGGTCGGTGTAGCCGGAAACGAAAAGAACCCGAAGCTCGGGCCTCGCGACGACGAGCTGACGGGCCAGGTCCGGCCCCGAGGCGCCGGGCATGATGACGTCGGTCAGGAGCATGTCCAGCCCGCCCGCGAACTTTCCGGCGACCTCGAGAGCCTCTTCGGCGTCCGAGGCCTGGAGAACCCTGTAGCCGCTGGCCTCCAGGCACCGGCGCGTCAGGTCGCGCACCGCCGGTTCGTCCTCGACGAGCAGGATCGTCTCGGAGCCCCGCGCCGGCTCCGACCGCGCGGGCGCCGGCGCGGCCACGCTGGGCGCGGGCATCGACGCGCGGAAGGTAGATGATGAATCTGGCTCCGTGTCCCGGCTCGCTCTCGACGAAGACCTGGCCGCCGCTCTGGCTGACGATCCCGTAGACCATCGCCAGGCCGAGGCCGGTTCCCGTGCGGCTTTTCTTTCGTCGTGAAGAACGGCTCGAAGATGCGCTTCTGAGTCTCGGTCTCGATCCCGACTCCGGTATCGCTCACCGCGATGACGACGTACTTGCCCGGCTCCGCTCCGAGGTGCTGGCGGGACGGACCCGCCTCCACGTCGGCGTTTTCCGTCCGGATCGTCAGCGTGCCGCCGTTCGCCATCGCGTCGCGGGCGTTGACGACGAGATTCAGGATCACCTGCTCGACCTGGCCCGGATCGGCGCGCACGCTTCCGAGCGACGGGTCGAGCTCCGTGACGAGCCGGATGTGCTCGCCGATCAACCGGCGCGAGCATCCGGCTGGATTCCGCGATGAGCGCGTTCAGGTCGATGAGCCGTGGGCTCGAAGACCTGCTTGCGGCCGAACGCCAGGAGCTGCCGGGTCAGGTTCGCGGCGCGCTCGCCGGCCTTCCGGATCTCCTCGATCTCGGCGCGGATCGGATCTTCGGCGGGAAGCTGGTGGAGCGCCATGTCGCTGTAGCCGAGCACCGTCGTCAGGAGGTTGTTGAAGTCGTGCGCGATGCCCCCGGCCAGCCGCCCGATCGCCTCCATCTTCTGCGACTGCCGGAGCTGCTCCTCCAGCACCTTGCGCTCGGTGATGTCGGTGACCGTGCCCTCGACGATGACGGCGCCGGCCGCTTCGTCGGCCAGAAGCGCCGCGTTCTCCAGCGTCCACACGGCGCTGCCATCCTTGCGCTGCCCGCGCCTCTCGTGGTTGACGAGGTGGCGCGCCTTCAGGAGCCCGTCGAGGAAATCCTGCCGGAGCGGCTCGTCGGGATAGAGCGTTCGGACGTCGCGGCCGATCAGCTCGTCCCGGGAGCCGTAGCCGAAGATGTGCGCCAGGGCGTCGTTGCACTGGAGGATGCGTCCGTCGAGGGTGGCCCGGTACACGCCCGCGAGGTTGCGCTCGAAGAGGAGCCGGTAGCGCTCCTCGGACTCCCGGATGGCCTCCTGGGCGCGCTTGCGCTCGAGGGCGACGGCGATCTGCTGTGAAACGAAGGTCAGGACATCCTTCTCGGCCGAGCCGTAGCGGAACCGGGGGTCGTAGCTCTGCACGACGAGCACGCCGAACGCCGTGCCGCCGCGTTTCAGGGGAACGCCGAGCCAGTCCACCGAGGGCGACCCGACGACCTCGACTTCGCCGCGCGCCACCATCGCCGGGAAGTCCTCGTCCGGGACCAGCAGGGACTTCCCCGAGTGGAGCACGTGCTCGGTCAGCCCGCGGCGCAGAGGCCGGGGCTCCGGCGTCGGATCGACCTCGTCGACGCAGTAGGGGAAGGACAGCAGGCCGGTCGCGCGGTCGTAGAGCGCCACGTAGAAGTTCTTCGCGTACATCAGCTCGCCGACGATCTGGTGGATCGCGGAGAAGAACTCGTCGATGTCCTCGGCGGAGCTCGCGGTCGCGGCGATCTGGTAGAGAGCGGACCGAAGCTGTTCGGAGCGTTTGCGCGCCGAGATGTCGGCGACGCTCCCGCGCACGAGCCGCCGGGTCGCGGACGGCAGGCGCACGAGCCGCACCTCGCAGGGGATGTCCCGCCCCTCGGCGTTGCGGTGCATCCACTCGAACACCGGCGTGCCGCCGTTCAGCGCGTCCTCGATGCGTTCCATCGCGGCCTCGGCCGAGCGCCGCCCGTCGGGCTGGATGGGAGCCGAGAGATCCACCGGCCCGAGGCGAAAGAGCTCCTCCCGCGGCCGGCCGTACAGCCGGACCGCGTTCTCGTTGGCCTCGACCAGTCGGCCGGTGTCGATGTCCAGGACGACGATCGCCTCGGGGGCGTGCTCGACCTGCGTCCGATAACGCGCCTCGCTCTCCTGCAGAGCCTCTTCCGCGCGGCGCCGCTCGGTGATGTCGATGACCGAGCCGATGAAGCCTTCGAATTCGCCCGAGGGCGTGAAGCGCGGCATCGCCGTTTCGAGCACCCAGCGGTACTCGCCGTCGTGCCGGCGCAGGCGATAGTCCGTCTGGAAAGCCTGCCGCTCGGACCGCGCGGCGTCGTAGACCTCGGCGAACTTCGGCAGGTCCTCCGGGTGGAGGCTCTCGCGAGACCCGAGGCCCAGCTCGTCCTCGATGGCCCGCCCGGTGAAGTCGAGCCACGGCTTGTTGAAGTACGTCGTCATCCCGTCCGCGTCGTCGGTCCAGATCATCACGGGCGCGGCGTCCGCCATCACGCGGAATCGCTCCTCGCTCTCGCGCAGGGCCTGCTCGGCGCGGCGGCGCTCCGTCACGTCGTGGACGAGGCCGATCACGCCGACGATCATCCCGGACGAGTCGCGGTGCGGGCCGTAGGTGGCCACCGCCCAGCCGGACCGGTTCGTCTCGGGAATCGAGTAGAGGATGTCGTGGGAGGAACAGGTCTCGCCGGCCAGCGCGCGTTCGAGCAGCTTCTCGATCCCGTGTCCCTGGAGGAAGGGGAGCATCTCCAGGGGCCTGCGGCCCATGACTTTCGCGGCCGGCAGGCCGGTCATCCGCTCCATGTAGTGGTTCCACACCGTGTAGCGCAGGTCGCGGTCGTAGACGACGATGCCCTCGCCGGCCCCGGAGATGATCTCTTCGCGAAACTGGTTGGATTCCTGCAGTTCATGGCGGGCCCGCTTGCGCTCGGTGATGTCCTCGACCACGCCCTCGTAGTGGAGGAGCCGGCCCGAGGAGTCCCGGACCGGCCGGGCGCCCTTGCGCACCGTGATGATCTGTCCCCCGTAGCGCTTCCACTGGAGCTCGAGGTCGTGAACCTCGCCCTCGCGCTCGAGACGCGTGAGGAAGGCGCGCCGGGATTTCGGATCCGTGTGGATGTCGCGCAGGTTGACCGCCATCAGACTCTCGCGCGAGTGGAAGCCGAGGAGCTGGATGAGCGCGGGGTTGGCGTCCAGGATCTGGCCGGAGAGGGTGGCCCGGTACAGGCCGACGGGGACTCCCTCGAAGAGAGTCCGATAGCGTGTTTCCGCCTCTCGCGCGATGCGGCGGCGCGTCGCGTCTTCGAGGGCCGAGCGGATCGCCGAGACCAGGCGGGGGAAGTGATGGGGGTGCTTCAGGACATAGTCGTCAAAGCCCGCTTTCATCGCCGCGACCGCGAGCTCCTCGCTCCCCGTTCCCGTGCACAGCAGCACGGGGACGTCCGGATTCCGTTCGCGAATGCGGCCGAGCACCAGAAAGGCGTCGATCCAGCTCGGGCGGTGATCCGCCAGCACGACGTCGAAGGCGGCCGCTTCGAGGATCGGAGGGAGCTCGTCAGGCTCCAGCACTTCGATCGCCATCGAGTCCGGGAGGCCCGCCTGCAGGGCTTCCCGGATCAGGGCGCGATCGCGCGGGATTCTCGTCGATGATGAGTATCCGCAGCGATTCGCCGCCGAGACCGCCGCGAGGAGTCCCTCCGCGCCCGGCCGTTGAATCGGATGGCATCGGTTAAGTGTGTCTGGCTCAAGATTATGCCTGAAAACGGACGCTCCGGCACGTCGGGTTGAGTCCCGGAGGTGTCGCGCCGGATCGCGGAGCGAGGCGGCGAGGATGCGGAGGGGCTACGGCTTCGGTGTTTCGGGGTCCTGACCCCTCGGGGTCCGTCCCTCGTTCGGATCGGAGCCTCCGCCGCGCGGCCATTCCCCGGAGTCTTCTCCCACCTCGGGCGGAGGCGGCGGCGTCTTGAGTCCCTGAGGGGCCGGGTTCTCGCGGAAGCCCTGCGCGTCGCGCGGGTTTTTCTCGGCACTGCGGTCGTTGACGTCGTCCACGGGATCGCTCATGAGGCCTCCTCGAGCGGGCTCGAGCCCGCGCAGAGGAAGTGTACGGCCGTTTCGGCCGGCTCCCGCGCGATTTACGGGGCGCCGGTCTCGTGCTATCTTTTCCGCCCTTCGCGTGGGGCTGTAGCTCAGTTTGGGAGAGCGCCTGAATGGCATTCAGGAGGTCGACGGTTCGATCCCGTTCAGCTCCACCAACACGTCGCGAACGCTTCGCTCCGGATCTGCGCCTGACGGCGCACCGGCCCGCGGCTCGCCTGTGGGCTCGACCGCGGGCCTGATCCCTCGCTGCGCGCTCGCTCCCGCGGCGCGCGCCTCCTCCCTCGGTTACTTCGGGAGACTTCGCGCGCCGCGAGCGTAGTCAACGGTCGGCCGGACAAGATTCAGCGGCTTCACCAGTCGCTCAGGAGCCGCTGTTTCTCGGGCGCCACCTTCCGTCGGTGAAATGATGTGCCGAGGATGGGGATCGGGGGCGGTGCGGGGCTCGCGTGGTGACGGGGCAACTCGCCCTCGGGCTCGCGGTTGCCCTCGCGATCGGCCTGCTGGTCGGGGCCGAGCGGGAGCGCCGTAAGGGAAGCGGCCCGGGGCGCGGGCCTGCGGGTGTGCGCACCTTCGGCCTCGTCGGCCTCGCGGGCGGGGTCAGCCTGGCGTTCGGGGGCGAATGGATCCTCATCGCCACGGTGGTGATCATCGGTGCCCTGACGACGGTCGCCTACTGGCGATCCGCGGCGCGCGACCCGGGCCTGACGACAGAGATCGCGCTGGTCACCACGACGCTGCTCGGCGCGCTCGCGATCCGCGAGCCGGTGCTCGCCTCCGGCCTCGCGGTCGTCGTCACCGTCCTGCTGGCGGCTCGGACGAAGCTGCACCGCTTCGTTCGAAAGGTGCTGACCGAGCAGGAGCTGCACGACGCCCTCCTTCTCGGCGCGGCGGCCCTGGTCATCCTGCCCCTGACTCCCGATCGGCCCGTCGGGCCTTTCGGCGCGATCAACCCGCGCACGGTCTGGAAACTCGTCGTCCTCGTCATGGCGATCGACGGAGCGGGTTACGTGGCGCTCCGGACCCTGGGAGCCCGCTTCGGCCTGGCCGTTGCGGGGTTCCTCTCCGGATTCGTGTCGAGCTCCGCCACGATCGGAGCGATGGGAGAGCGAGCCCGACGCCACCCGGCCCTGCTTCCGTCGGCGGTCGCGGGCGCCGTCTTCTCGACGGTCGCGACCTTCGTGCTGCTCGCCGCTCTGCTGGCCACCACGAGCCGTCCCGTCCTGACGGCCATGCTCCAGCCGCTCCTCTTCGGAGGGGGAGCCGCTGTCGCGTACGCGATCGTGTTCGCGATCCGCGGCGCGCGGCATCGCGCGCCGGGAGCTTCGGAACCGGGGAGACCGTTCCGCCTGAAGACCGGTTTGATCTTTGCGGCCACGGTGTCCGCCGTGATGCTGCTCTCGGCGGCCGTGAATCACTGGCTGGGAGAACGCGGCCTGGTCGCGGCCACGGCGCTGGCGGGGTTTGCCGACGCGCACGCGAGCTCGCTGGCGGCGGCATCGCTCGTGGCCGCGGGCAGGATCCCGGCGTCTGCCGCCGTGATCCCGATCCTCGCCGCGCTGACGACGAACTCGATCACGAAAGGGGTGATCGCCGCCGCGACCGGCGGGATGCGCTACGCGCTCCAGATCGTGCCGGGTCTCGTCCTGGTCGTGGCCGCGATCTGGGCGAGCGCGCTGCTCGCGGACTGAAGCGCTTCCCGCACCTCCGGGCGTCCCCCCGGCGGGGAGGGAAATCGGAGGCGCTGTGTACGCGAACGCACCGTTGACAGCCGGGCGCCTGCGCTATTAAGTTCCCGTAAAGGCCCGCCCCGGGCCAAGTTGATGGTTTGGAAGGAGGCTCAGATGATCCGTCCCCGGGTAGGAACCCTGATGGCCTGCGTCGCGCTCATCACCCTCTTGGCCGCGCCGACTTTCGCTCAACCTTCGACGGGAAGAATCACGGGCACCGTCCGCGACGCTAACGGCGTACCGCTGGCGGGAGCCGCGGTCACGATCACGAACCAGGAGACCGGGGCGACGCGGGTCGTCCGGACCTCCGAGACCGGGGGCTTCGAGGCCGCAGACCTCCCGCCGGGCGTCTACACGGTGTCGACCGACGTGCAGGGTTTCCTCAAGGTGACCCGCAAGGACCAGCGCCTGTACGCCGTCTCACCCCTGAACCTGGATCTGACGCTCGAGCTCAGGATGACGGAAGACGTGACGGTCACCGCCATGAAGCGCGAGGAGACCGTGTTCAATACCCCCGTTTCGGTCGCCGCGCCGACCGAAGAAGTCATGCGCGAGCGCAGCATCACCAACATCGAGGAACTGGCCGCCAACGTCGCCGACTTCACGGTGCAGAACCTGGGCCCCGGCCAGAGCACGGTCGCCATCCGCGGCGTTTCGTCGGGCCAGATCGCCCGCGACCAGCCGGGCGTCAAGGAGCAGGTCGGCGCCTACCTGGACGAATCGGTCGTCTCGCTCTCCCTCTTCACCCCGGACCTGGATCTCTTCGACATGAACCGCGTCGAGGTGCTCCGCGGCCCGCAGGGAACCCTGTTCGGCTCCGGCTCGGTCGGCGGCACGGTGCGCTACATCAGCAACCAGCCCGTGATCGGTGAGACCCACGTCTTCGGCGAGGTCGGCGGCGCCGCCGTCGACGGCGGCGGCACGGGCGGAAACTTCAAAGCGGGCTTCAACGCCCCATTGGGCGATACGGTGTCCCTGCGAGTGGGTGCTTACTACACTCGGCTCGCCGGCTGGATGGACGCGGTGCAGCCCGACTTCAGCGTCAAGCACGACGTCAACGCCGGCGACCGCCTGGGCACGCGCCTGGCTCTGCTGTGGGCTCCGGTGGAAGGCCTCACGATCACCCCGCGGTTCGTCTATCAGAAAGTGTCGATGGAGGGCTGGAACCGCTTCGACGAGTACAACATCCTGGCCAACCCCTTCACGACGTCGCGTCCGCCCGTCACGCTGGCCGAAGACCAGCTCTTCCTCCAGCTCGACGAGCCCTTCACGGACAAGTTCTACCTCGGAGACCTCAAGGCGAACTACGACTTCGGCAACGGCATCAACCTGACCTCGATCACCTCGTTCACCAACCGCGACATCCGTGTCCTGCGGGATTCGACCGCGCTGACCGGCAGCGTCACCGGCGGCACGATCGGCCTGCCGGAGAGCATCTACACCCTCGACGCGCCGCTGGACGACCGGACGCATGCGAGCGGATGGACGCAGGAGGTTCGCGTCTCGGGGGACATGATGAACAGCAACCTCCGGTGGCTGGTGGGCGCCTTCTACGGCAATTCGGAGCGTCAATACAACCAGGACCTGATCGTCGAGGCGTTCACGGACTTGAGCTGCATCAATCCTGAGACCTGCTTTCCTCCGGGAGAGTTCGCCGCAAGGGATCAGCTCTACCTCGGGGACATCGGCTACAAAGACCGCGAGTGGGGGATTTTCGGCGAGGGGACCTACTCCATTACCGATTGCTTCAGCTTGACCGCCGGCCTGCGCTACTACAACTACGAGGTCGACAAGGCCCTCATCTTCGACGGCCTGTTCGCTCCCGAGTTCCCTGACCCCACGCTCCAGGCGGGAACGACCAAGGCGGACGGTGTGGCGCCCCGCTTCATCGCGAGCTACAAGATCAGCGAGAACACGACACTCAATGCCCAGGCCTCCAAGGGCTTCCGTCTGGGTGGAATCAACGACCCGATCCTCGTGCCGCTCTGCTCGGCGGCGGATCTCGTCACGTTCGGCAACATCGGCAACTGGCAGGACGAGAGGGCCTGGAACTACGAGATCGGATCCAAGACGCGCCTCATGGGCGGCCGCGCCACGGTCAACGTCTCGGGGTTCTACGTGGACGTCAGCGATCTGCAGGTCGTCGTGACCGCCGGCACGTGCTCGTCCCGGCTCGTCTTCAACGTGGAGAAGGCGCGGAGCGTCGGCGGCGAGCTCGAGGCGACTTTCGCGCCGAACAACAACTTCGACTTCGCGCTCTCGGGCAGCTACAACGATTCGGAAGTGCGGACGACGTTGGACGGAACGGAGGCGGCGGTGCTCGCGACCGGTATCCGGGAGGGGAACCGGCTTCCGGGCGTGCCCAAGTTCCAGATGGCTCTGGCCGCGACCTATCAACAGCCCGTGGCGCAAGGCTACCAGGCTTACGTGACCGGCACCTACCAGCACGTCGGCTCGCGCTACACGCAGCTGGTCGACCAGGAGCCGTCGGTCGGCACGATCCCCCTGCAAAACGTGCCGGGGGCATTGCCGAACACGATCGGCGGACCTTTGACGCAGGACACGTTCACCTTCGATCCGCTCCTTCCGGCGTACGACATCCTCAACTTCCGCACCGGCGTTCGTCACGGCGTCTGGGACTTCGCGTTCTACATCACCAACATCACCGACGAGACGGCTTTCCTTTCGCTCGACCGGGAGCGTGGTTTCCTCGCCCGTCAGGGCTTCCTGGTCAACCAACCCCGGACGTACGGCCTCTCGGCCCGGTTCGATTTCTAGGCCGGCTCGCGCCTCGAGAACTCGATTCACCCTCTCCCCCCACGGGGGAGAGGGTTCTCGCGCCGCGGACGACGCCACTCTCTCCCCAAAATCGGGGGAGGGGGCCGAGGACGATGGGGCACATATAGTCTCAGAGCGTATGCGTCAGATCTCTCGCCGCGGTCTCCTCGCGCTGCTGCCCGCCGTCCCGGCCGCCCGCGCTCTTGCGGGAGTCTCCCTGGCGCCTTCGAGGACGCCGTCTCCGAAACCCGGGGGCGGGGCCAGGCCTTCGGTCGTAGTCGTCGGGGCGGGGGCGTTCGGGGGATGGACCGCCCTCATGCTGAGACGCCGCGGCGCGCAAGTCACGCTGGTGGACGGGTGGGGGCCCGGCAACTCGCGATCGAGCTCGGGAGGCGAGACGCGGGTCATCCGCGGCGTCTACGGCAAGAGTCGGGTCTACACCTCGATGGCGCGGCGGGCCTTCGCGCTGTGGCACGAGAACGAGGCTCGCTGGAAGAAGACGCTCTACACGCGCACGGGCGCGCTCTGGATGGTGGCCGACTCCGGAGACTTCGTCCGCGAGTCGATTCCCTTTCTCCGGGAGTTCGGGTTTGCGTACGAGGAGATCCCCACCGCCGAGGCTCGCCGGCGCTACCCGCAGATCGACTTCGCCGGAATCGAGTGGACGCTTCTCGAGAAGGAGGCCGGGTATTTGCTCGCGCGCCGTTCCTGCGCCGACGTCGTGGAAGGGTTTCTGGCCGAGGGCGGGACTTTTCGGGAGGCCATGGCCGTTCCGGGCGAGATCGCGGGCGGCCGTCTCGCCGGAGTCGCGCTGTCGGACGGCACGCGGCTGACCGCGGACGTTTACGTCTTCGCCTGCGGGCCCTGGCTGCCGAAGCTCTTCCCCGAAGTGATCGGCGGGCGGATCGAGCCGACGCGGCAGGAAGTCTTCTACTTCGGAACGCCCGCCGGGGACGCGCGCTTCTCCGAGCGCCACCTGCCGGTCTGGGTGGAGACGCCGCGCTTCTTCTACGGCATCCCGGGCAACGAGCGCCGGGGGTTCAAGATCGCCGATGACGCGCGGGGGGATCCGTTCGACCCGACCTCGGGCGACCGCACGCCTTCCGCCGGGGCGATCCAGGCCGCGCGGGAGTTCCTCGCCCGGCGGTTTCCGGCGCTGGCGGGTGCGCCGCTGCTCGAGTCGCGGGTGTGCCAGTACGAGAACTCGCCCGACCAGAACTTCATCGTCGACCGCCATCCGGGAGCCGGGAACGTCTGGCTCGTGGGAGGAGGCTCGGGCCACGGATTCAAGCACGGGCCGGCTCTGGGGGAGCTCGTCGCGGGCAACGTGGTCGGGGAAACGCCGACGGAGCCAACCTTTGCGCTGTCTCGTCTCCCGACCCCGGTCCGAACCCCGACGGCAGTCGTCCAGGGGCGGGGAAGCATCGATCGCCTGACTTCGACAGCCCCGCCGGTCGCGGCGCGGCTGAGAATCTCTTAACCCGATCTTCACATTGCCGGTCCTTCCCGGCACGTCCGCCCGCTCCGACACTCGCGACGAGCCCCTGAGAACTCGGGACCCGGCCCTCGACTCGCTCACCCTGGACCATCCACCGGGAAGGCGATGCTGGACAGATGGGCTAAGATATTTGGAGGAGTTCCAGAACGGCGGATCGGGTTCTTGACGGACGGACGAGGCATCAGGATTCGCTGGTTCGGGTCTTCCCGAGCCCTCCAACGGCGCGCAACTCGTTCGCGGCGGGGCTTTCCCTGACCAGAGTGTGAGGATGCCAGACAAACCAGCGTCTCAGGCCAGGGCGGACAAGGGCGTGGTGTCTCGCGCGAGTGACGAGGCCAAGCGGAAGCGCAGCGGCTTCTCCGGCGACTCCGCTCCGCCAAACACCGATCTCGCCGAGCTCAAGCGGATCGCCGACGCGCTGCAGGAATCCGAGCTTCGATACCGCCGTCTCTTCGAGACCGCGAAAGACGGGATCCTGATTCTGGATGCGGAAAGCGGACAGATCACCGACGTCAACCCCTATCTCGCCGACATGCTGGGGTACACCCACAACGAGATGCTGGGCAAGGCGCTCTGGGAAATCGGCCAGTTCAAAGATGTCGCCGAGAGCCAGATCGCCTTCCGGCAATTGCAGAACAACGAGTACATCCGCTACGAGAATCTCCCGCTGGAAACGGAGGGGGGTCAGAAGAGGCACGTCGAATTCGTGAGCAACGTCTACCTGGTCGCGGGCAAGAGAGTCATTCAGTGCAACGTTCGCGACATCACGGACCGCAAGCACGTCGCCGACGACCTGCGAAAAGCCAACGACGAGCTGCTGGGTGTCGTGGCCGAGCTCCAGACGCGCGAACATGACATGCGGCTGCTCAACCGGATGAACGATCTTCTTCAGACCTGCACCACACAGGAGGAGGCCTACAAGGTCGTCGCCCTGATGGCCGTCGAGCTCTTCCCCGGCCAGGGCGGCTGTCTCGCGAGCCTGCGCCCGTGGGATCAGTTTCTCGAGACCGTCGCGCGCTGGGGTGAGGACGCCCTGCCGGAGGCTCTCTTCTCCCTCGAAGAATGCTGGGCCATGCGGCGCGGTCAACCCTATGAAGTGACGGATCCGCAGGCGAGCCTGCTCTGCCGTCATTTCGTCCACGAACCGAGCACCGGCTACCTGTGCGTGCCTCTGACGGTGCATGGGGAGACCCTGGGCCTGTTGTGCATCGTCGGCGATACCGAGAGCGACGAACACCAGGCCGCCCGTCACCGCCTGGCCGTGACGGTCGGCGAAGGGATCAAACTGTGCCTGTCCAATCTCCGGCTGCGGGCGAAGCTCCGCGAGCAGGCCATCCATGACCCGCTGACCGGGCTCGCCAACCGGCGCTATCTGGAAGAGAGCCTGCCGCGCGAGCTGCATCGGGCCTCGCGCGCGAAGTCCGCTGCTCAGCATTGCGATGCTCGACATCGACCACTTCAAGCGCTTCAACGACACCCTGGGGCACGATTCCGGCGATGCGCTTCTGCGGGAAGTCGGGCGGCTGCTCCGCGAAAAACTTCGCAAGAGCGACATCGCGAGCCGCTATGGGGGCGAGGAGTTCGTGCTGGTGCTGCCGGAATCCTCGCTGGCGGACACGCTCCAACGGGTCGAGGTGATTCGCCTGGCGGTCCGGGAACTGCAGGTCCGTCATGGCGATCAACTCCTCGGCACCGTCACCCTTTCCGGCGGCGTGACCCAGGCGCGGGAAGGCATGACCGCGCGGGAATTGCTGCGCGAGGCCGACCAGGCGCTGTACGCCGCCAAGCACGCCGGGCGTGACCGCGTCGCTCTCTACGAGGCGAAGGCCGGATAGAGGGCGCGGGGAGAAGGGCGTGCCCGCCCGTTTCTCCTGTCGGTCAGGGCTTCGAAGGCGGAGGAACGGAGCACGAGGCGACGTAGTTCTCGAGCACCTTGACCGATTGGACGCGGATGGTCTTGTTCGCCGCGTTGACGACTCCGACGACCTCGATCCGGTGGCTCTCCTGGTCCTTGGTGGACTCGGGATTTTCCACGCGAAGGAGCGACTTCGTGCCCTCGTCGTAGAAGACGACCGGCGACCCCTCGCGGATGCATTTCTGGGCGCATTCCCGATTGGGGGCATGCGCCTCCCCGTGCTTCACGCGGCCTGCCGAGCAGGCATCGCAGGCGATCCACCCGGTTCGCTTTTCGGAGCCGGTATCTCCGGCGAGGGAGAAGGACGCCGAGACGGCCAGGAGCAGCGCGAGGGCCAGTCGAGTCACGAGAACCTCCTGTTACGTCCATGAATTTAGCACCAATCCCGAGGCCGACAAACGTCCCGGCCCTCACCGCGCCAGCCGGCGGAGCTCCTCGGACGCGGCGCGGCTCGCCACCACGACGGTCCCGTCCTTCAGTGTGATGGCGAGGCGGCGATCGTCGTAGGGGCGCAGGTGCTCGACCTCGTCCAGGTTGACGATGTGGGAGCGGTGCACCTGCCGGAACCGGCCGGGGTCGAGACGGGCCGCGAGCTCTCCGAGGGTCACGTGCAGGAGGAAAACCCCCTGCGCGGCGTGGACCTCGGCATAGTCGCCCTGGGCCTGGATCCGGCGAACGCCCTCGACGGGGATCGGAACGATGCGGTCTCCGTGGCGGGCGAAGAGGCGCGCGAGGGGACCGGGTGTAAGCGAGCTGCGGACCCGATCCGAGGCGGGGACCCCCGCCTGCGAATGCCGGCGTGCGGACGCGTTCGATGGCCGCGGCGAAGCGCTCGCGCCCGAAGGGCTTGACCAGGTAGTCGAGCGCTCCGATCTCGAAGGCCGCCACCGCGAAGCGGTCGTAGGCCGTCGTGAAGACGATCTCGGTCGGATACGAGATCCTCCGCGCGACCTCGAGCCCGGACAGCTCCGGCAGTCGCACGTCCAGGAAGAGCAAACCGGGCCTGTGCTGCTCGGCCAGGGCCAGCGCCGTTCGGCCGTCGAGAGCCTCGGCCACCACCTCGATCCACGGCGCGTCGGCGAGATAGTCCCGGAGACTGTCGCGGGCAGGCGCCTCGTCCTCGGCGATGAGGGCGCGAATTCGCGGCTCGCTCAAGCGACCTCCGGGACGGCGTCGTCGGGCATCTCCAGGCGGACGCGGAAGCCCCCCTCGGCGGGGGAGTCGTACGTGAGGCGCGCGCGGCCCGCGTAGAGGGCGGCCAGGCGCTCCTGCAGGAGCCGCAGCCCCATCCGCGGGCTCGCGGCGATCCCGGCCTCCGACGCGCCGGGGCCGTCGTCCGTCACGGCCAGGAGGAGCCGGCCGCCGGACCGGCGAGCCGAGACTTCCACGCGTCCCCCGGACGCCCGGGGCGCCACGGCGTGGATGATGGCGTTCTCCACCAGCGGCTGCAGCGCGAATGGCGGAACGGGCACCTCGAGGGCGGCGTCGTCCGCCAGCATGGAAACGCTCAGGCGGTCGCCGAGACGAACACGCTCGAGGTCCAGATAGCTCCTGACGAAGTCCCACTCGCGGGACAGCGGCACGAAATCGGCGCCGCTCTGATGCACCCATTGCCCGAATCGCAACAGGTCTCCCAGCCGTTCGAGCGCGCCCTCGGCCTGCGCGGGGTCGCGCCGGACGAGACCGAGAAGCGCGTGGAGCGTGTTGAGGACGAAGTGCGGGTGGAGCTGCGAGCGGAGCAGATGGAGCTCGGCGCGCGCACGCAGAACGTCCGCCCGCGCCGCCCGGTCCTGGGCTTCGCGCAGGGCCTCGGCCGTGTGCCAGGCGTAATCCGATTCCGGCCAGGGCCAGGTGGATCAGGGTGTTGATGATCATCTGCCACACCACGATCGTGCCCGCTGGCCAGCGCGCCGCGCCCGTCGTGAGCCGACCGTCGAGACCGATCAGCGCCAGCCATCCCGCCGTCGCGGCCGCGGAGATCCCCAGCAGGGCGGGAACGAGACGAATCGCGAGGCGCCACCGGCCTTCCACCGGCCACGGCCAGCGCCGCGCCAGACCCAGCGACACGAAGCCCAGAAGCGCGCTGGGAAGAACGGCGGCGACCGCGCTGCGAACGGCCATGAAAGCGGACACGCCGCTCGCGGCAAAGACGGCCACGTAGACCGACGCATAGATCGCCCACGCTCCGGCGTAGACCAGAAGGGTCGTGACACGCCGGGCGCGGGGCCTTCGCGGAGATGTCGCCATGGCTTTCGCAGATGCGATTCTCACGACGGCGCCGCTCGACCGCAAGCGACGGCCCCCCGCGGCTGGACGCTCAGGTCACTTCGCCGGCGCCGTGAGCGCCTCGATCTGCGGCAGCAGAACGTCGCGGACGTAGTGCCACTCGGGGACCGCGGTCACGGCGCCCTCCGCGTAGGCCAGGGCCGCCGCCCGATCGGGTGTTGCGGCGTGGGAGTACATCCACGCCAGATTCATCAGGTTCTCGGGCCCTCCCCAGGTCGGGACCCAGGCGGGGGCGGCCGCCCCCGAGGCCGCCTCCTGCCACGCCAGCTCCAGCCCCCGCCGCAGCGTGGCGGTGGCCTTGACGAGGTCGCCCCCATAGGGCGGCGGCGCGGCGAACTGCATGCCTCCGATGATCCAGAGCGCGCGGGGATTGTCCCGGCCGTTCGCCTCGAGCCACTTGTACGCGGGGATGAGCTCGGCGAGGAGCGGCTTCTTTTTTTCGAGATCGCCGCCGGCGAGGTAGGTCAGGTTGCCCCAGCAGCCCACCAGGGCGAGCCTCGCCTCGATCCAGTCGGGCCGGCGCTCGAGCGAGGCGCGAAAGTGGGCGACGGCGCTCTCGAGGTCGGAGGCCAGATCGGGCGGCGTCGGCGTTTCGTTGAACCCGTTGAGCGCCCGCCGCCACCGGGCGAACCCCCGCCAGTAGTCCCGGTACTCGGCCAGCGCCGTGGCGTCGACCTCGGCGAGATGCGCATCGAGCCTCGCGAGCGCCGCCCGGTCGCCCCGGTAGTCCGCCGACCGGACTTCGGCCACGAGAGCGGCGAGCCTGGCTTCCCCGAGGGACGGACAGACGAGAGGCACGAGGGTCGTGAAGACGAGAGCGAAAGCGACAGGAGCCATGGTGAGGACCTCCTGCGCCGGTTCTAACGGCGTTCGTCCGAAGCCGAATCAGGAGATCGCCGAGCAGCCCGATCCGGTGCTCGAGGAGGCGGCGGCCGCGCCGAACGGCGCGAGCGCTCAGCCATCGACCGACTCAATTCGCCAGGTTGAGCGCCTGGATTCGAGTGAGGACCGTCTCGACCATCCGGTCGCAGCGGGGCCCCAGGAACGGGAACGCCTGCCGGATCCCCGGGCCCGCCTTCTCGAGGAGTTGTTGCCGGAGGGCAGACCGGGCCCGATGGAGCCGCGTCTTGACGGTCTCCTCGGAGAGCTCCAGGCATTCCGCCGTCTCGGCCGTCGAGAGCCCTTCGATCTGGCGGAGCACGAAGACGGTCCGATATCCCTCGGGGAGGGCGTCGACGGCCTCCTGAACGAGCAGTCCGACTTCCCGGCCGTACGCCGCACCCTCGGGATTCGGGTCCACCGAAGCCTCCTTCATCTCGCGATCCTCGCCGGTCGGATGCGGCTCGATCGTCTCGTAGCGCCGGCTCCGGCGCATGCGCGCCCAGGCCTCGTGAATCGCGATCCGGCAGAGCCAGGTGGAGAACTCCGCACGGCCTTCGAACTGGTCGAGGTGCTCGTACGCGCGAACCCACGCCTCCTGGGCGACGTCCTGCGCCTCGGCATCCGAGCGCAACACGGCCCGGGCCAGCCGGTAGACGCGCTGGTTGTACCGGCGCATGAGGATTTCGAACAGGTCGGTCTGTCCGGCACGCACTCTCCGGACGACCTCCTCGTTTGAGAAGTCATTCCGCTCTTGCCGTATGACGGCCCTTTCGTCCACAATCTTGCTCGAGCTCAACCTATCAGAGGAGCGAACGGCCAAAACGTTACAGCGCCGGATCCTGTAACCAGACCCGGCCTGGCGGCTCTGTAGTGGCATGAACACACAAACTTCTGACAGGCGGCTCGACTCTGTCTGGTGGGCGCTTCGCATCGGGCTCGGACTCGGGCCTTTTCTCGCCGGACTCGACAAGTTCTTCAACCTCCTGACGGACTGGGGCATGTACCTGAGCCCTCTCGCCACACGTCTCCTGCCCGTCAGCGGACCCGCGTTCATGCGCGTGGTCGGGGTGATCGAGATGATCGTCGGCCTGGCCATCCTGACCCGCTGGACCCGGGTCGGCGCCTACGTGGCGATGGGGTGGCTCGTCGCGATCGCGGTCAACCTCGTGACGACCGGGATGTTCTTCGACCTGGCGGTCCGGGACCTCGAGATCGCGATCGCCGCTTACGCGCTGGCCAGGCTCACGGAAGTTCGGGAGACGTCGGCGGAAGCCTCCGGCCGACTCGAAAAAGAAGGGAGACTCGACATGAAGAAAGTGATCGCCTCGGTGGTCGCCGCGCTGGCTTTCCCCCTGCTGCTCCAGGCCGAGACCTGGAAAAACGCCTCGTTGATGGACACGATGTGCGCCGCCAAGGACGCGATGAAGGCGGATCCGGATTCGCATCCGACCAAGTGCGCGCTGCAGTGCCAGGGCAGCGGTTA
The DNA here is from genome assembly GCA_963829925.1 of uncultured Acidobacteriota bacterium. Classification (GTDB taxonomy): domain Bacteria; phylum Acidobacteriota; class Thermoanaerobaculia; order UBA5066; family Gp7-AA6; genus DAHUXD01. The sequence continues at coordinate 128,221 of CAWHKQ010000010.1, read as the reverse complement.
CGGGGTCCTGACGGCCGACGGAAGCTTTCTGAAGTTCGACAAGGCCGGAAACGACCAGGCCGTCGCCGCCCTGAAGGCCTCGAAGAAGACGGACCACCTCCGCGTCACCGTCGAGGGCGACCGGAAGGGAAACGAGATTCAGGTCAAGTCGCTCGTCCTCGACTGAGCCCTTGGAAGCCCCGCGCGGACCTGGAGGCGCCGCGCGAAGTGGAGCAGGGGCGGAGGAGTCGCGAGCGCGACGCCGATCTGATTCCCCATGGTGTTCCGGCGAAACTCGGCCCGCGCGGGCTGCAGGGGCCAGGGGACGTGATCGATGTCGGTGCGAAAGACTTCCCCGCCCTTCACGGTGTAGAAGCAGTACCGCTCCGTCAGGAAGTGCTCCGGAGTTCCCGGGGCGCTCCGGAAGACGTCGCCCGACGGCTCGTAGAACGCCTCCAGCTCCGCGCCTCCCCGACGGCGGCGGCTTCGATAGGAGACGCCGTTTCCCGACGCCCCGGCGCGCATCTCGGCCGTGAAGTAGGGAAGGTCGTAGAACCGGCGGGCGAACATCACGGCGAGCGGATTGCCCGCGTCCAGACTGAAGAAATACACCCCGGGCTTCGCCGCGGCCACGTACGTGCGCACGTTCAGCTCGGGAAAGCGCGAGAGGCCCGGGAGCGCCGGGAGCCCTCGCGCCCGCAGCCCCTCGATCCGGAACGGCGTCACCGCCAGCCACGCCGTGCCGTCGAAGGTGTCGATCGCCAGCGGCTCGGGGACCCACCGGCGGAGGAGATCGGCCGGGATCGGCCAGTGCGCGAAGAGCAGGTCCTCCCACGTCTGGTGCATGACCCAGGGGGCCGTTTCCCGGGCTTGTGGAGAGGTTCCCGACTCGCGGGGTTCGATCAGTCGCGTACCTCGAATCGTCGCTTCGGCCGCTGCCCGAGATCCCGACGATACCTTTCTAAGCCGTAACTAAGAAACCCCTCGAGGCGCCGGGCGCTGGTTTCTACTCCGGATGGGGGGCGACAATGAGACTCTCGACCGGACGAGGCTTGCTGTGGGGCGGAGCCGCGCTGGCTCTGCTGCTGGGTAGCACCGGTTCCCGTCTCGCGCCGGACGACGCCGTGGAGGAGAGCCCGACCCTGGCGGCGCTCCCCGCCGACTTCATCGAGAACCGGGGCCAATGGAGCGGCTCGGCGAGGTTCGTGGCGCGGCGCGGCTCCCTCCGCGCGGCGTTCCACCAGGACTCGCTCCGCATCCACCAGGGCGAAGAGACCCCTCTGGCGCTGCGGTTCGAGGGCGCCTCGCAGCCCACGCTCGTGGGAGAAGGCCGGCGCCCCGGGGAGTACAACTTCTTTTTCGGAAATGATCCGCGCCGCTGGCGGTCCAGGGTTCCGGCCTGGGCCGGCGTGCTCTATCGCGGGCTCTATCCGGGCGTCGACCTCCGGGTCCGCGAAGAAGCCGGGCGCCTCGAGTACGACGTGGAGCGATGTCACGGGGGCCGCCACCTGCACGCTGCAGATCGACGATTCGGAATCCTTCGGGGCGCCGCTGGTGTTGTCTCCGACCGTGTCGGCCTCGCAGTTCTCGACCAGCACGCTGCCCGTGCAGAGGATGTGGTGGCGGGTGCGCGCCAATCCGGCCTCGGGCACTCCCGGCCCCTGGTCGGCAGTCCGCCGGTTCGAGGTGAAGGACTGATCGCGAAGGCCTGATTTCGCTTCGGAGGCGTCTTCGTATCTCTGCCGCCGCCGCTCGAAGCTCGGCCTGGTGGGCAAGCGGGTGAGCCGATTGAGCCTGCTGTTCGCGCCGGAGGCAACGCTCGACTGGAAGGGCGCCGTGTCCAATACCGAGGCGCATCCGCTGGACATATCGCGCTGACTGCAGGGCCAGAGCTCCGGTTCTCGCACATGAGGTCGTTCCGGAACAAGAATCCGACCTGTCCTTTTTTTCACACGGCCTGGTGATGGGGGCCACAACGAAACGAGACGCCGTGCCCCTATAGTGGTCCGATTTTCCTAAATCAGCGGGCAGAGGCAACGAAACATCATGAGGAGAGGCTGCGTGCAAAGATTCATTGGAAATCTGCGTCTCGGGTTCTTTCTGGTCCTGATCCTCATGGCGCCGGGAATGGGCGCCGCTGCGCACCCGGAGACTAAGTCCCAGGAGGCTGCGATCCAGAATTGGAGCGTGCCTCCATACTGGCAAGCGCCGGTCCCGGCGCGCCAGACCGACTTCACGACGAAGTCGGGGAGCTCGTCCTCGACGGCGAGCGCACCCGTTCCCTTCATCGCCCTGAGCCCGTGCCGACTGGCCGACACCCGCGGCAATGGCTTCGGAGGCGCTTTCGGGCCTCCCTCGATGGCGCCGAGTGCTCCGCGCGACTTTTCGGTCGGCGGCAACTGCGGCGTCCCCGCCGACGCGCAGGCCGTCTCTTTCAATTTCACGGTCGCCCGCACCCAGGCGCTCGGATGGATGACGGCCTATCCTCAGGGCACGCCGTGGGGCGGAACGTCGATCCTGAACTACGTCGCGGGTCAGATCGTCGCCAACAACGCCATTGTTCCGCTGGGAGCCACGGGCCAGATCACCGCCGAGGTTCGCGGCGGCCAGGCCGATCTCATCATCGACATCAACGGCTACTACGGCGGCACGGTCGTCACGGCGCTCAACGGCCTTTCGGGCGGGGTGGTGCTCACCGCCGGCGACAACATCACGATCACGCCCTCGGCCAACGCTCTCAATGTCAGCGCCTCGATGGTACCGGGCCCGGCCGGCCCCGAGGGGCCGCAGGGCCCATTCGGACCGCAAGGCGCGTCGGGCCCTCCCGGCGCCCAGGGTCCTCAGGGCGCGCAGGGCGATGCGGGTCCCGCGGGTGCCGAGGGAGCGTCCGGTCCGGCCGGCGCGGTCGGCCCGATCGGCCCGGTCGGAATCACCTTGCAGGGAGCCTGGTCGGACGTCACGACCTACGCCGCCCGCGATGCGGTCTTCTCGAGCGGCTCGACCTACGTCTCGCTCGTCGACGGCAACGTGGGCAGCCCGCCGGACTCCAGCCCGACGGAGTGGGGGCTCGTCGCGCGGAAGGGAGACGCGGGGGACGCGGGTCCGGCGGGAGCGCAGGGAGCTCCGGGATTCCAGGGACCTCAGGGAGATCCCGGTCCGGCCGGTCCTCAGGGTCAGGACGGACCGGCGGGCCCGCAGGGCACGCAAGGTCCTCAGGGCGCTCCGGGTGCCGCAGGAGCGGAGGGGCCGCAGGGCGATCCGGGCGCACAGGGCCCGGCAGGTCCCGCGGGTGCCGAAGGACCCCAGGGCCCGCAGGGTCCGGTCGGTCCTTCGGGGGCGGGATCCAGGATGTTCGAGTCGGCGCACGACTATCACTCGAAAAGCGGGACCTTCTACCTGAGCCCGATTCAGGACCGCAGCTCTCCCGCGACTCCTCCTCCCGCGACCGTCGTGGCTCTGGCTTCCTCTCCCTGCACGATGTCCAGGATCTCCGTCTATGCCGACGGCGACATCACAGGCGCGTCGAACGTCGTGACCTTCACGCTGTTGACCGGCTCCTCCCTCACGGTGCCGGTCAGCCTGGCCGCATCGTCCCTGTCCTGCAACATGACTCTCGGCCAGCACACCTGTTCGTCGGCCGGCGCCGTCAGCCTGAATGCCGACGACATTTTCAGCGTGCAGCTCGCCATCACGGGCGGCAACACGCCTCCGACCTTCAACCTGGTCGTGGCGCTGACCTGTGACTGAGGAGAGTGAAGCAAACCCGCCCGCAGGAACCTGCGGGCGGTAGAGCTGCAGCCCGAAGGTCCTGGCGAGGAACGGGGCCATCTGCCCCCGCGAGGCTTGGGTTGTCGGCTTGTCCTACCTCTTGAACGCCGTTCTAGCTCCCCGCACCGAGAAACGCGACCAGCTCGCGGTTGACCTCGTCGGCATGGGTCCAGGTCAGGCCGTGTGGCGCGTCCTTCACCACGACGAGCTTGCTCCCCTTGACCGCCTCGTGGGTGCGCCTTGCGGAGGCATCGAGCGGCACGATCCGGTCGGCATCGCCATGCAGCACGAGCGTGGGCACGTCGATCTTCGCCAGGTCTTTGCGAAAATCCGTCAGCCACGCCGAGACGCACTCCAGCGTGCCCTTCGGCGAGGCCCCTGAGGCGACGCTCCAGCTCAGCCGGACCAGCTCGTCGCTGACGCGCTTCCCGCCCAGGACGTCCACGTTGTAGAAGTTCTGGAAGAACGACGCCAGAAACGCCGGCCGGTCCGCGGCGATCCCTTTCTTGATTCCTTCGAAAACCGTGCCGTCGAGACCCGAGGGATTGTCGGGGGTCTTGAGGAGAAAGGGCTGGATCGCGCCCAGGAAACCGGCTTTGCGCACGCGCTCGGCTCCATGCGTTCCCAGATACCTCGCCACCTCGCCGCCCCCCATCGAGAAGCCGATCAGGGCGGCGTCTCGCAGGTCGAGCTTCGTCATCAGCGCGTGAAGATCGGCGGTGAACGTGTCGTAGTCGAACCCGGAGGTCGGCTGACTCGACTTCCCGAATCCTCGTCGGTCGTACATGATGACCCGGTACCCTGCTTCGAGGAGCGCGGGGAGCTGCTTCTCCCACGATGCTCCGGAGAGTGGCCAACCGTGGATGAGCACGACCGGTTTTCCCGCGCCATGGTCCTCGTAGTAAAGATCGATGTTTCCGGAGTTCTCCTTGCCGACGGTCACCTGGGGCATGCGGCCCTCCGATCTGCCGGGTCGATCCCCAAGCCTATCGCTGGAAGGGGAAAGCATCCAGTCACCTCGTCTCCCGGAAGGGCCCGGAGACAGGTATGCTCGGCGCGAGCGACCGGGCTGATCCGGTGAGGCTCATACGAGCGATAGGAGGAGATATGCATCGTCGGATGATCTCGGGGATGGCGTTCTCGGCAATGATGATGGCGCTTCTGGCCGGGCTTGCGCTGGCCGCGGATGAGAAGACGCCGGACGCCACGTTGAGGATGCACGAGGGCTCCGTCGCCGTCGGGATCGGCTGGAGTTGGGGAGGAGGCGAGCTGAACTATGCCGGCAAGGCGCACAAGTTCAAGATCCAGGGTCTCTCCGTCGCCGAGGTGGGCGTGACCAAGGCGGAGGCAACCGGCAGCGTTTACAACCTGAAGAATCTCGACGATTTCAACGGCGTCTACGCGGCCGCGGCCACCGAGGGCACGGCAGGCAAGGGCGCCGGTGTTTCCTCGCTTCGAAATGAGAAGGGCGTGGTGATCAACGTCAAGAGCGAGACCAAGGGAGCCAACATCAAGATCGCCGCGGGAGGGCTCAAGGTCACGCTCGTAAAGTAGGCGGGTCGAACCGAGGGCGCCGTGCCGAGGCTGCGGTCACCGCCGCCCGGCACGGCCGCTTGGGACTCCTCTCGATATCGAGCTCGCGGGCGTTCGCGCATCCGAAATAGGATTGCCCGCAAGGAGAAAGACCATGCGGGAATCCCGCCGGAAGTTCCTGGTGCGCGCGACCGCCGGGGTCGTCGGGGCCGCTGCCTCGAGCCGGGTCGTCACGGGACAGAAACCCAGCCCGGTCCCGACCCCGGTCGCCCCGCAGACACCGGTCGCGGGGATGCCCCCCGCGTTCGGGACGGCTCCTCCCGTGGGGCCCGAGATCACTCCCACGACCGTCGTCGAAGCCCAGAAGTTCGTGCGCATCGAGTACACGCCGGCCGAGCAGGCTCAGATCGCCGCGAGCTGGCCGCGCTCGATGGCTTCCACGATGGAGCGGCGCACGGGCCCCCGGAAGCTCGCGCTGGAGGAAACACTCGAGCCGGCGACGCTCTGGAATCCCGATGATCCCCGGCGCGCCCGCCGGTCCCTCGCGCGAGCGGTTCGTCGCGAGCGCCGCGAGCCCGGGCCCGCTGCCCGGCCGCGACGCGGACATCGCCTTCGCCCCCGTGACCGCGCTGGCGCACTGGATCCAGACCCGGGCCCTCTCCTCCGAGCGACTGACGGACATCTACCTGGCGCGCGTGGAGCGCTTCGATCCGAAGCTCCGGAGCGTGATCACCCTGACCCGGGACCTGGCGCTCGACCGAGCCCGGCAGGCGGATCGGGAGATCGCCGCGGGAAAGTACCGCGGTCCGCTGCACGGCGTGCCCTTCGGCGTGAAAGACCTTCTGGACACGCGAGGGATCCCGACGACGTGGGGCGCCGAGCCCTACCGCAACCGGGTCCCGGACGAAGGACGCCTTCGTCGTCGATCGGCTGCATCGCGCCGGAGCCGTCCTGATGGCGAAGCTGAGCCTGGGCGCCCTGGCCTTGAACGACGTCTGGTTCGGCGGCCAGACCATGAATCCGTGGCTGCTCGAGGAAGGCTCCGGCGGGTCGAGCGCCGGGCCCGGCGCCGCGACGGCGGCGGCCCTGGTCGGCTTCTCGATCGGGAGCGAAACGGGAGGCTCGATCGTGGACCCCGCGATGCGCTGCGGCATCACGGGCCTCCGGCCGACGTTCGGCAAGGTGGCGCGCACCGGGGCGATGACGCTCTGCTGGACGCTGGACAAGCTCGGTCCGATGACGCGCGGCGTCGAAGATTCGATGCTGGTTCTCCAGGCGATCTCGGGGCCTGACCCGGGCGATCTCTCGAGCGTGCCCAGTCGTCTCGACTTCGAAGCGGCCAGGCCCGTGAAGGGACTCCGGGTCGGCTTCCTCCCGAAGTGGATGAACGAGAACCCGGCGACCGAAGTCGACCGCGCCGCACTCGAGACCGCGCGGCGCCTCGGAATGGTCCCGGTCGAGGTCAGCCTTCCCGACTGGCCGTACGCAGTCGCTCAACACCGTTCTCTTCGCCGAGGCGGCGGCCGCCTTCGAGGAGCTGACGCTCTCGCACGGCATGGACGCGCTGAAGATGCAGGTCCCGGACGCGTGGCCGAACCTGTTCCGCCAGTCGCGGTTCCTCTCGGCCGTGGACTTCGTCCAGGCCGATCGTCTGCGCCGCAAGGTGGCCCGGGAGATGATCCGCGTGTTCCAGAGCGTGGACCTCCTTCTCGTCCCGTCTCTGCGCGACGAGATCCTGACCATCACCAATTTCACGGGCCACCCTTGCCTGACGCTGCGCACCGGGTTCGTCGAGGTCGGTCAGGCCCGGAACGACTGGGCTCCCGATCCCGCGAACCCCATGCCGACGTTCTCGCCGAAACGCCGGGTGCCGCATGGGGTGAGCCTCATCGGCCGCCTCTTCGACGAGGGAACCATCGGGACAGCGGGAATCGCGCTCGAACGGGCCTCGGGAGTGGCGGGGGAACGGCCTCCCGGATTCTGAGCCCCGCCGTTACCCCGGGTAACACTCGCAGCCCCGCCGGCAGGAGGACGGCGATCGAAGGCCTTTGCTTCCAGGCCTTTGCAGACTGGCCCCTCGTTTGCGTTGACAGGGCAGCATGGCGAACAAGAACGAGGGCGAAGCTGGACAGGTGGGTGTGGACCATTCGACTCTGCGGGCCCAGATCGGGAACTCCGACACGCGGTACACGGTCGCGCTGACCGGCACGGTGGACGACCAGTGGGGCGAGGCGTACCGGCTGACCCAGGCCGAAGCGACCGGGCACCGGCGCTTCCGGCTCGATCGGGCGAACGCCACGGTCACGTTCTCCACCCGCACGGTGGACGGACCGGCCATGGTCTTCGAGGTGCTCGAGCAACTCGAGGCTTTCCTCGAGCTCGTCAACGGCCAGGTCGACCTCTGGCGCGCGCAGGCGGTGGCTGCGACCCCCGCTCCGGCTCCGCGCGAATTCGCCTGAGCCGGGCTTTCAGTCCTTCGGAATCCGCGCCGTCCAGTTCAGGACCACGGTCATCGGTTGCTCGTCCGCCGCGCTCTCGGGCACGACGGCGAGAAATCTTCTTCCGTCTGGCGACAGGGCAAAGTTGAGCCAGGGCTTGCCCTCGACCTTGAAGAGCGCCACGGGCGCTCCGGTCGCCAGAATGGGGCTCGTCCGCACAGGCAGCGACATCAACCGCCCATCGGCCGCAAAGTAGAAGAGCTCCTTCCCGTCCCGGCCCCACTGGAGAAGGCGCGCGCCTCCCGATGACACCCGGACCTTCTCGCCCGGGCCCGGATAGGGCATCACATAGGCCTCGGACTGACCCGACTCCGCGGAGATGAAGGCGAGGAAATGGCCGTCGGGCGAGAATCGGACCTCCTTCCTGTCGAAAGACGACTGTCCGAGGGCGGCGGGTTGGCCGGAACCGTGAAGGGGGAGGGTCCAGATGTCGAAGGTGCCCTGGGCGCCCCGCCGAATGTAGACGAGAGTGCGTCCGTCGGGTGACACGTCCTGCGCCTGCTGGAAGGTGCCCGTGTCCGGGCTGAGCTGCTCGTCGCGGCCGTCTTCCAGGTTCCGGCGGAAGAGCCTGAGCCCACCCCCGCGGTTGGCGGTGTAGACGATGCTCTTGCCATCCGCCAGCAGAATCGGAGCGATTTCGGTCTCGGGCTCGGAAGTGAGAGCCGTTTCGACGCCGCGTTCGAGGTCGAACGACCAGACGTCGAAGGTCCCGATCCCGGGCCGCGTCCGGTCGTAGAAGATTCTCCGCCCGTTTTGAGCGACCCAGAGATTCAGGTAGTTGCCGGCCGGACCGATCGATTCGACGGCCCGGCCCGAGCGGTCGATCCAGGCCAGCCGGCTCACGTCCTCGTGGGACTGGTAGACGAGAGTGCCCGAGCGCGACGCGGCGAAGGACGCGTGTCCGCTGGAGAGGAAATAGTTGATGCGCTCCGCGACCGCGAAGGGGCCGCCCGTCAGGCGCCCCCTGTCTTCGTCGAACTTCTGGGCGAGGAGCGCTCCCTCGCGGGCAAAAACGAGATAACCGGGGCCGCCGTATTGCACGGATGAGCTCATCGATCCGAGCGTGCGCGGCGCCTTCCCGGGCTCGGCCAGGTTCACCACTCCTTCCCGGCCGCGCCGCCGCACGACATACAGGAAACGCCTGCCGTCGGGCAGAAACGACGGCCAGTTGAAACGGACGGGCCCATCCGAGGCCGGCGCTTCCAGGAGCTTCACCGGCGTGCCGCCCGAAGCGGGCACCTGAAAAATGGCGGGCGCCTGGATGCTGGTGAAGAGAATCTCGTCCGCGGCGCCCCAGGTGCCCGACTTTCCGCCGCCCGCGGACACGTCGCAGATCGGGACGGCCGCTCCGCCCGAGAGCAGGATGCGTTTCAGCTTTCCCGGCGTGAAGAAACCGAGCGATGCGCCATCCGGGGACCAGAAGAGCGAGGTGGCGTCCTCGGTTCCCGGGACCGGCCGGGACTCGAGCGAAGAGAGCTCGCGAACCCAGATACCGCGCGAGCCGGGAGCGTCGGCGGCGGCGATGCCGCGCCGTGCGGCGGACACGGCGAACGCAGAAGAGACGAAGGCGATCCGGGACCCGTCGGGCGAGACCGCAGTCTCCGTGGTCTCGAACGTGGAGTAGAAGGCGCGATTCGTCGGCGGTGGAAGCGGGAAACTCACGGATCGTACGGGCGGCGGCGCCGGAGTCCGCGGTCGCAGCAGGGCGAACGCGGCCAGCGCCAGCGCGGTGGCCGCGATCCCCCATGGGAGCCACCGGGCACGACGACGGGGAGGGACGCTGATCGCTCCGACGGAGGAAGCCGTGACGCTGTCGGGGAGCGTCTGCAGCTGGAGCCCCACGTCGTGCGCCGTCTGCCAGCGCGCGTCCGGGTCCTTCGCCAGGCAGACTTTGACCAGCCGGTCGAGCGCCGGGGGACTCATCGGCCGGACGGCGGAGACGGGCGGCGGCTCGCTCGTGAGGATCGACGAGAGCAGCGCCGCCTGGCTCTGCCCCTCGAACGCTTTTTGTCCCGGTTGCCATCTCGTACAGCGTCGCGCCGAGCGCGAAGATGTCCGTACGCGCATCCACGGGCTTCCCCTCGAGCTGCTCGGGGGACATGTACGACAGCGTCCCGACGATGACCCCCTCGCGTGTCACGTCCGGCGCCGATGTCTGCGCCGAGGTCACGTCTTCGCCGGTCATCAGCGGCGAGGCCGGCTTCGCGAGGCCGAAGTCGAGCAGCTTCACGCCCGACTTCGTCAGCATGACGTTGGCGGGCTTCAGGTCCCGATGGACGATGCCTTTTCGGTGCGCCGCGGCGAGGGCGGCGCAGATCTCGGAGCCGATGCGCGCCAGGGCCTCGGTCGGCATCGGGCCGCGCGCGAGCCGCGCGGCGAGCGTTTCCCCCTCGAGAAGCTCGGTCACGGCATACGAGACGCCGTTGTCCGAGCCGAAGTCGAAGATCGCCAGGATGTTCGGGTGGGACAGCGACGCGACGGCCCGGGCCTCGCGCTCGAAGCGCGCCAGCGCCTCCGGGTCGGCTGCGACCCGCTCGGGGAGAACCTTGATGGCCACCTCGCGTCCGAGGCGGGGGTGGTGGGCGCGGTAGACCTCTCCCATCCCGCCGGCGCCCAGGGGCGACAGGATCTCGTAGGGCCCGAGCCGCGAGCCGGGGGAGAGCGTCACGAAGGGATCGTAAGCCCCCGGATGCGCGTCCCCCCGCCCGGGGCCCTCACTTTTTGAGAGCTTCGGCCGGTGGAGGCGGCGCCTCGACGGCGTCCGGCACGCGATTGACGATCGGCGGAACCGACTTCAGATACGCATACATCGCTTTCAGATCCTCCTCCGAGAGCTTGGCGTACCAGTGCCAGGGCATCGGCGGCAGGATCGGCCGCGAGGTCCCGAAGTGCTTGCCGGTCTTCATGGCCTTGACGAACATGTCCTCGGTCCAGATCCCGAGGCCCGTGTTCTGGTCCGGCGTCAGGTTGACGGCGTAGGAGATGCCCCACGGTCCGGCGAAGGCGGTGAACGTCGCCGAGCCGGACCAGTTCCAGGGTCCGACCGGCTTGGGCGGCTCGGGCAACTTCACGTCTTCGGGATGTCCCGACAACATGCGAGTCATGTCGGGTTCGGGGCCTTTCGGCCCCATTTTCCAGGGCGTGTGACAGTCGTTGCAGAGCCCCTGTTGAACCAGAAACTGACCGCGGGCGACGGGGCTCTCGGGTGTCGGGACGGGCGCTTGCGCCGCGGGAGGAGCCGCCTGGCGGCAGGCGACGAGGACGGAGAGCGCGCCGAGCAGGGCCATCGCGATGGAAGACTCGATCCGTTTCATCCGAAAACCCTCCTAAGGTTTGGCGGGCGGGATTCTAAGCCAGGGGATCTACCGGCAGGAAGGGCAACCGCGTTCACTCCCTGGAAACGGACTGCGGTGTCGCGCGCGAGTCCGGGGGAATCACCGGCTGACGCGGGGCCACGGGCGGATCGAACACATACGCCTCGTTGACTCCGGTGGCGCCCAACCCCGCCCGCGTCGCCCCTCCCGGAAGATAGACGACGTTTCCCAAAGCCGCCGCATAGATGCCGTGCCGCCCGGTCTGCATCGGCGGCAGCGGCGTCCATTCGTCGCTCGCCGGATCGTAGGCTTCGACCTCGTGAAAGATCCCATTGGGGTCGTTCGGGTTTCCCTCGCCTCCGAAAACATAGAAGCAGTCCGCGACGACCGCTCCTGCGATTCCGGACCGGCCCGTCGGCATCGGAGCCTTCAGGGTCCAGGCGTCCATTGCGGGATCGTAGACTTCGAGGCAGGTCTGGTTGCCCGGACGGCCTCCGGCCACGTAGAGCCGGCCTCCGATCACTCCTCCGGCAGTATGGTTCCTGGCGCAGTTCATGGGTGCGAGCGGCGCCCATTGGTCGGTCAGGGGATCGTAGACCTCGACCTCGTTTCCGAGCATGCCCCCTCCGCTTCCCCCGGCCACGAGGATCCGTCCCTCCAGGACCGCCGCCGCAGGCGTTCCGCCGTGCACGAACGCCGAGGACGCGACCTCGCTCCAGCGATCGAACGCCGGATCGTACGCGAAGACTCGATTGCTGCTTCCGCCCCCGGCGAACAGCCGATCCCCGAGACCCACCGCCCAGGAGTGGTCCGTCGGCGATCGGGAAGTCCGCCTCAACGCTCCAGGAATCGCTGAAGGGATCGTAGACCTCGTTCGCGGTGGCGCTCCCCACGAGCCCCCCGACCGTGTAGATCACTCCGCCCAGCTCGGCCGCCGCGAGCTCCTGCCTTGGCTCGATCATCGGGGCGAGACTCTCCCACCGGCCCGCCGGGACACTGGGCGAAAGCCGCCGCTGCCTCGAACGAGAGCAGGAAGAGGACGTCCGAAGTGGCGTCGTGATCCGGGTAAATCGTGTTCTCATGAGTTCCCTCCTACGGCAGGTGGACCGGGGCGCTGGCCGGCGATACGCCCGTTCTCGTTGAACGCTTCGATCGCAAAGTCGTAAGCCTGTCCGGCGTTCAGCGCGCGCATCTCGAGCGCCGGAGCAGCGTCCGCGAAGACCTGGTACGTCTGATAGAGCTTCTTCGGGCCGATGCCCCACAGCACGTTGTAGCCCGTGGCACCGGTCACCGGCGCCCACGCGATCGACGCATCGCGCGAGTCGGCGTCGCGCTTCGACCGACAGGCCCACCGGCGTTTCGGGATGCCTTTCCATCGCCATTGCCGAAGATCCGGACGTCGCTGATCGCCAGGTTCGCCGCTCCGACGTGGCCGTGGACGTACCGCACGTAGCGCGTCCTCACCGGGCTTGCGCAGCTCGATGTAGGCGTTGGCGCGGTCCCGCTTCTCGCCGGCCAGGATCCGCCAGTCTTTCCCAGCGCCGGCCGTCCTTCGAATGGTCGATGCGGAACTGCGTGAAGACGCCCGGCCCGCTCTCGTACAGGTTCGACTGGTAGTCGGCGTAGTTGACCTGCAGCGCCCGGACGGTCCGCTCGGCTTCGAGGTCGATCGTCAACGTCTCGCCGGCCGAGTTCCTGCCGGCCACCCAGAAGGTGCGCGGATCCTCGTCGGTGACGGCCGTGGCGGGGAAGCCCTCCCGCGACGACGAGGCGCTGGCGGGCCGGCGGTAGGAGAGCAGCATCCAGCCCGTGAAGAGGGCGTCCTTGTCGGCCCACTTCCCGGTCGGCAGGAAGTGCGGCAGATCGCCGAAGCGCGTGTTGACGAACATCTGCCCGTCGGCGTCGAAACCCGCCGGGAACATTACGATGCGCCGCTCGAAGTTCCAGTTCACGCCGAGCCAGCAGGTGCCGGTGTTCCAGAAGTTCCCGAAGTTGTCCTGGAACGTATTGCCGTGGCCGGCGCCGGTCACGAAGCCGCCCGGCTTGTAGGAGATCGGGTTGTAGCGGCGCATACGTGAACGGCCCCAGCGGCGCGGCGCCCACGTAGGTCCCGTTGGCGTAGACGTTGTACTCGGTTCCCGGCGCCGCGTACTGCGAGGTAGTACTTCCCGGCGTGCTTCGTCATCCACGCGCCTTCCATGTAGGGCGCCCTCGACTCGGTGTGGTCGCGCCCGAAGCGTTCCCAGCCGTGCTCCTCGGGGTGCGAGGGTAAAGAGCTCCTGCGGCTTTCCGATGTACGTCAGTCGTTTCGCGGGATCGAGCTCGATGCCGTAGATCGGGTAGACGTTGGACGAGCCCCAGGTAGAGGTACCAGCGTCCGGTCGCCTCGTCGTGGAAGAACTGCGGGTCCCAGGGACCCGGCAGGATCGACCCGGGCGGATACGGAGAGGGCGTCCCGTCGGGCAAGGCGCCCGGCAGCGGCGGCAGCAGCCGGTTGTAGAACTCGAGGTGACCGGTCGCCGGGGCCTTCGTCGAGAGGATCGGCCGCGGGGAGAAAGGCCGACTGCAGGAGATAGATCGTGTCGCCGACCGAGAGCGCCGAGGGCGCGACCACCTCCTCGAACGGCCATCGCGTTGGGCACCACGTACCGCCAGCGACCAAGGTCCTTCGAGTGCCAGTACCCGCCCGACACCGTCGCGAACAGGTAGTACTCGTTCCTTGTGATTCAGGATCACCGGATCGGCGGCCTGCCGGTACGAGATCTTCTCGTTGAGCTGCTCGAAGTTGTACTTGTAGTCGATGTCCATCGGGTTGACGTAGGTCCGCGGACCCGGAGCCTGGCCGAGAAGCGCGGAGGCATTCACCGCGGCTCCGCAGAACGGCGGATGGGCGAAGCCGCTTCGTGCCCGGCATCCCCTAAATCTACCAACCCGGACGCCCGCCGGATTCAGTCCATAATCCCGCCCGGAGGCGAAAGGGGTCCGGTGACCCTCGCGGACTTCAAATCCGTAGGCGTCGCGGCTCACGCCGGGACGGGTGGGTTCGACTCCCACACGCTTCCGCCACTCTGCTCGCCTCGTGCCGCCGCCGATGGCATCCTGGCCGACACGCTGAAGAAGCGTGCTCATCAGGGGCATGGACGCATCCCTCCAACTGCGGTATACAAAGCCAAGTTGGAGGAGGAAGTTATGCGTGCTCGAACCTTGTTGCGACTGGGTGCCGCCAGCCTACTCGTCGGTCTCGTCGGTTGTACCAGCGCGGAGGTGCGCTCCGCTTCGGCGGCCGTAGAGGCCGCTCGTGCTGCGGGGAAGGACAAGGAGTGTCCCCCCGAGTTCGAAGCCGCAGAGGCGCTCGCCAAGCGGGCGGAGGACCTGTGCCATGGCTGCCAGTACGAGGAAGCGAAAGCTCTGGCCGCCGAGGCGCTCGCCAAGGCGAACGCGCTGTGTCCGGCCAAGCCGGCGCCGGTCGCCGCTCCGGAGCCCCCTCGCGCGGCCTCGCCGACGGCTTCTCTTTCGGCGGCCATGTCCTCGGTCGAGGCGGGAGGCTGCACGAATCTGACCTGGTCCACGACGAATGCGAGCAACGTCTCGATCGACCAGGGCGTGGGCACCGTCGACGCAGGCGGCACGCGCCAGGTGTGCCCGTCGAGCACCACCACGTACACGTTGACGGCAACCGGCGCCGGGGGGACGCGCACGAGCTCGGCAACCGTCAGCGTGGCGGCCAAGCCCGCGCCTCCGAAGCCGACCGACAAGCTCACGATTCACGTCACCTTCGCCACCGACAAATCCGAGATTCGCGCGGCCGATCTGGCGGAGCTCCAAAAAGCCGAGGCGTTCGTGCGCAAGTACCCGAGCTGCCGGATCGAGATCGAGGGCCATACCGATTCCACCGGCTCCGAGGAGTACAACCAGGGCCTCTCCGAGAGGCGAGCCGCCTCGGTCCAGAAGTGGATGCTGGATCACGGAACCCCCTCGGCCGACAAGATCACGCCCAAGGGATTCGGCGAGGCCAACCCGGTCGCCGACAACGGAACGCCGAAGGGTCGCGCGGAGAATCGCCGGGCCGAGATCCTCGTTTACTGCGAGTAGTCACTCCGGCCCGCTCCGGGCCGGCACTTTCCTCACGAGGAGGGGGTGCCGGTCCGGGGGAGCCTGGGGTCAGACCTGAATTCCTGAAATGTCTAGCCATGGCAGGGACTGGGGTCAGACCTGAAATCCTAAAGTGTTGCGCTATGTGACCAGATTCAGGATTCAAGACTTCACGTGGCCCGAGAACCCCCCTCCGAGACGACCGACGTGTATTCCGCCGGAGTGATTTTTGGCGAGATCCTTCTGCAGGATCAGTGATCTTCATTGAAGTCGAGCCGCAATCGTACCGCGGGCGCCCGGACAGGCCCGCTCTGCCGAGGAAGCCCCGCCTGAAACGAAGCGTGGTGTCTCTCGCCCGCTTCCATTCGCCCGTGATGCGGGGGATGTTTGTTCCAAGCTTTTCTCGCTAGAATAGGGTTTCCCTGACGAATCGAAGAGCGGGCGATGGGATGCCGAGAGGATCCGGCGCATCCCGGGAGGGAAGGTCATGGTTGTCGAAAACGTCCCGTTGAGCCGGCGGCAGGCCGGAACACGGTCGAGAAGAAATCTCTCATGAGCGGAGCGAAACAAACGCGCCAAGACACGCGATTGATCGGTCCCTATGACCGACCGCCCAGGAGTGGTCTGTCGCGATGGGAAAATCCGCCTCGACGCTCCAGACATCGTTGAACGGATCGTAGACCTCGTTGGCCGTGGCCCTCCCCACGAGTCCTCCGCACCGTGTAGATCACCCCGCCCAGCTCGGCCGCGGCGAGCTCCTGCCTCGGTTCGATCATCGGGGCGAGACTCTCCCATCGGCCCGCCGGGCATTGCGCGAGAGCCGCCCCCGCCTCCAACGAGAGGAGGGCGAGGAGGGATCGGAGGTGGCGGCGCGACCGGGTAAATCGTGTTTTCATGTTCCCTCTACGGCAGGTGGACCGGGGCGCTGGCCGGCGATACCCCGTTCTCGTTGAACGCTTCGACCGCGAAGTCGTACGGCTGGCCGACGTTCAGCGCGCGGAGCTCGAGCGCGCGGAGCCTGGTCGGCGAAGCGCTGGTACGTCTGATAGAGCTTCTTCGGGGCGATGCCCCAGCGCACGTTGTAGCCCGACCGCGCCCGGCACCGGCGCGCCAGGTCGACCGGCGCGTTGCGGGCGTCGGCGTC
Source organism: uncultured Acidobacteriota bacterium (assembly GCA_963829925.1). GTDB lineage: Bacteria > Acidobacteriota > Thermoanaerobaculia > UBA5066 > Gp7-AA6 > DAHUXD01. The sequence continues at coordinate 111,893 of CAWHKQ010000010.1, read as the reverse complement.
GCGGCGCGACGGACACGCCGGCCGGCGTCGCGGGGACGCCGGCCACCGGCGCTGCCGAAGACGCGGACGTCGCTGACGGCCAGGTGCGCCGCGCCGACGTGGCACGTGCTCCCAGCGCACCTAGCGCGCGCGCACGGGCGCCGGCAGCTCGACGTAGGCGTTGGGCGGTCGCGCCGCTCGCCGGTGAGGTCGGCGATCGGCGTCCAGCGCGCGCCCGTCGCTTCGAATGCGTCGCATGCGGAACTGCGTGTAGACGCGTGGAGTCGCTGCGCGAACAGCCGCGAGTCGTAGTCGGCGTAGTTGACCTGCAGCGCCCGCAGCTCGCGCTCGGCTCCGAGGTCGATCGTCAGCGTCGCGCCGGGCCGAGTTCGCTGCGGCCACCCAGAAGGTGCGCGGATTCTCGTCGGTGACGGCCGTCGCGGGGAAGGAGTCGCGCGGCCGACGACGCGACTGACCGGCTTGCGGTACGAGAGCAGCATCCAGCCGGTGAACAGCTCGTCCGGCGGTGCCAGCGTCCCGGTCGGCAGCGCAGTGCGGGAAGTCGCCGAAGCGCGTGCTCGCGAACATCTGGCCGTCGGCGTCGAAGCCGGCCGGGAACATCGCGATGCGCCGCTCGAAGTTCCAGTTCACGCCGACCAGGGCGTGCCGGTGTTCCAGTAGTTGCCGTGTACGTCCTGGAAGGTGTTGCCGTGCCCCGCGCCGGTGACGAAGCCGCCGGGCTTGTAGGCCATCGGGTTGTAGGGCGCGTACGTGAACGGCCCGAGCGGCGCGTCGGCCACGTAGACGCCGTTGGCGTAGACGTTGAACTCGGTGCCCGGCGCGCCGTACTGCAGGTAGTAGCGACCCGGCGTGCTTCGTCATCCACGCGCCCTCGGTGTAGGGCGCGATGGTGTCGCGGTGGTCCTGCCCGAAGCGTTCCCACCCGTGCCGCTCGGGGTGCGAGGCGTCAACAGAGCGCGTGGGGCGTATCCGCTTGTACGCGAGCCGGCGCGCCGGATCGAGCTCGATGCCGTAGAGCGGATAGACGTTCGACGAGCCCCAGTACAGGTACCAGCGGCCGGTCGCTCGTCGCGGAAGAGCTCGGGTCCCACGGGCCGGGCTGGATCGAGTCCGGGCGGATACGAGCTGCCCGGGCGCTCGCTCCCCTCGCGCACGGCGCCCGGGCAGCGGCGGCAGCATGCCGGTTGTAGAACTCGAGGCGCCCGGTCGCCGGGCGCGGTCGAGTGGAGGATCGGCCGCGGGGCGGTGGCCGACTGCATCAGCAGCAGCGTGTCGCCGAACGAGAGCGCCGACGGCGCGACCACGTCCTCGAACGGCCAGCGGCTGGGCGTCACGTAGCGCCAGCGCACCAGGTCCTTCGAGTGCCAGTAGCCGCCCGACACCGTCGACGAAGAGGTAGTACTCGCCCCGGTGGTTCAGGATCACCGGATCGGCGCCCTGCGGTACGAGATGCTTCTCGTTGAGCTGCTCCCAGTTGTACTTGTAGTCGATGTCGATCGGGTTGGCGTAGGTCCGCGGACCCGGAGCCTGGCCGAGAAGCGCGGACGCATGCACCGCGGCGCCCAAAACGGCGGATGGGCGAAGCCACTTCGTGCCCGGCATCCCCTAAATCTACCAACCCGGACGCCCGCCGGATTCAGTCCATAATCCCGCCCGGAGGCGAAAGGGGTCCGGTGACCCTCGCGGACTTCAAATCCGTAGGAGTCGCGGCTCACGCCGGGACTGGTGGGTTCGACTCCCACACGCTTCCGCCAGCAGACGACCGGTTGGGCCTAGCCGGCGAGGACGACGTCGATGACGCCCTCGTCGAGGTACGTGTTCCCGGGTCCCTCAGGCTCCGTGGTCGCGAACCAGTGGCGCGCGATCGCGAAGGAGAGCCGGTACGTGCCGTCGGGGAGAGCGCCCTGGGGAAGCACGAGCGCCTTGTTGGCGCCGGCATTCTGGATGATCGACACGGGCTGGACGACCCACTCCACGGCATCCGGCACGTGCCAGCGCACGATGCGCAGTTCGAGGTTGAGATCCACAGTGACGTCGCGAAGCAATTCCCTGTCCTCCGCCGTGAACCCCGTCGCCCGTACCCGGCGCTGCGTGTGCGTCGCGAGTTCGGTAACCACGAGCGCCCTCCCCTCGAGCGCCGCAGTGAAGGCGACCTTCCCCTTGACGATCCGGTCTCCGGGCCAGCGCACGCCGCCGGAAAGGATGCGCGCACGCACGCCGAGGGGCCTGGGTATCCCGGGGAAAGGCGTCGTCCCCGTCCCCGCGTTGCGGATCGCGCTCTCGATCAGGTCTCCGAGCCGAACTCGGTCGGCGGGAGACAGGAGCGGACGTACCACCCGCCGCTCCACCGCGAGATCGACCTCCTCCACGAAGTCGATTGGCTCCGGCGACTCGAGCAGGAACCACCGGTCGCTCGCCGAGCTCGCCACCGTGGCGTGCAACCGGACCGGATCCTCGCGTAACGGAAGCGCCAGGGCGCTGGCGGCGTCGCCGAATACCGCCTCCCGGTCGGCGGCCGACGCCCCGGGGTCCATGGAGGCCGCGATCCTGCCGCCCAGCCTCGCCCCGAGGTCCGCGAGCGGCTCGGCGGTCGCGCCCGCGTCGTAGCGCTCGGTGGTCCCGCAGCTCGCGATGTGCTCGTGGAAGCCCTCGAAGCGGCTCGTCCGGAACGGAAGCCGGTACATGTCGATGCCCCGGACGCGCAGCACGGCGATCGAGGCCGCGCTCGCCATGACGGCACAGCGACCGGGGCCGCGGTCTTCGCGCGGCACGCTCACGCTCGCGTCGCCGCACGCGCAGCGGATCGCGTCGGCGAAGACCTCGATCGTGAGTCCGCTCGCGTCCCCGATGTTCGAGAGAGGGTGGGACGCGATCGTCGCGCCCGACGTGGACTCGACGACGAGCGAACCGCCGTCGCCGGCGTCGCGGCGCACGAACGCGCGGATGCCACGGGACGGGTGGGCCGCGTCCACGAGGACCGCCCCGCCGATCTCGCCGCCGGCGGCCAGCGTGCCCCGCAGCTCGAGCTTCAGGAGGTCCCACGTGGGCTCGCCGAAGGCCCCCGTCGCGGCCCCGGTCGCCGTGAGGGCACCGTCGACGACCGACCACGACCCCGTGACGTCGCCGAGGGCGCTCAGGTCCAGTGCCTCGAAGGGCGCGCGCTCGACGACGGGGCCGTCCGCGAGCCGGAGCGCCGCGAGGTAGGAGGCGTTGGCGTCCCACAGCGGCCGGCCCTCGGCATCGAAGGGCTCCACGCCGACGCGCGGCTGCTGCTCGTGCCAGACGTCGTCGGGCTCGCACGGGCCCGGCGAGGACTCCGTCAGGACGCGGTAGCGCTGGGTGCGACGGTCCTGGCTCAGCGCGGTCACGAGGTCGAGGGCCGCCAGCGTGAGCCACGGGTCGGGCACCGCGCGGTGCGAGAGGAACCAGTCGGCGGACTCGCGCGAGCTCTTGCCCACGCTCGCCGCGGGCACCGAGTCGAATGCGGAGTCGATGACGATCGTCACCGGCATCCGGAAGTCGGCCTCGGCAGCTCCCGAGCCGGGTCCGAAGATGCGCAGGCTGTCCGACAACACGATATGGACCGACTCCTCGCGGTAGGTCAGCCCCTTGCCGCCCGGCGGCGCGCTGACGACGTACGGCGTGAGCTCGAGGCCGGGTTCCGCGGTCTCGTTGAGCCCCGGCGGCCCGGCGGTGACGAATCCGACCCGCTCGGAAACGGTCGTCGTTTCCCAGTCGGTCGCCGTGTGCCGCACGCCGATCTCGGTGGTGAGGGCGATCTCATACTCGTGGCGCGCCAGGAAGGTGACGACCTGGCCGGCGCCGTCCGATGACTCGCGTGAGCAGCGGTCCTCGTCGCGGTGGAATCGCTCCATGTCCGCCGTCGTGACGCACTCGATCGAGTCCAGGGTCAGCGATGCCTCGACGCCTTCGCGCCCGTCCACGGCCTGCAGGTCCTCGAGGTCCACGCAGAGCGTGCGGAAGGGCGCGGGCGGCTCGAGGGGCACGTCGAGGAACGACGACGCCCCCGTGTTGTCGTGGTGACGCGCCACCTCCTCGCCGGAGGCGCCGAGCGCGACGACGACCAGTCGTGCCTTGTGCTTACCCTCGACGCTGACGCGAAGTACCGCCATCGCGATGTCTTCGGACGCCGCCACGGTGAACACGCGGCCACCCGTCGCCAGGAAGGCGCCGACGCGGTCCACGGTCGCCCCGGGCACGAGCGGCGGCCGGACGGCGCAGGGCGTCCCGTGGATGCGGAGCGGCGCGACCGTGCCACGGCCTTCGAACCGGAACGGCCGCACGAAACCGACAGGGATCGGGCCCATCTCCTCGCCTGCAAAGTCGAACCGCGCGACGTCGGGCGGTGCGACGCGGCAGCAGGGGAAGGCGGGGTCCTCCTCGAGGATCTCGGCGTCCGCGAGCGGGTTCCCGAGGCCGACGGTGAATGGCGTGCTGCCGTTGAAGAGAAGCTTCTTGGGCGCGACCTGGCCCTGGGTCCGGGTGTCGGCGTCCCAGAGCCAGCGGAAGTTGCGCGGCGAAGACGCATCGGTGAGCTGCTCGACCACCTCCCAGGCCCGCCGGAGAGCGGCCGGCGCCGCATGGTGATCCCGTTCAGCACGTAACGGGTCGTCAGCGCGAGGTCCGCGTCCCCGGCCACCTGCTCGCCGAGGTCGGGGTTGATCGGAGCCGATTCCGAGGGCGTCCGCGAGCATGACAGAGAAGTCGATCTCCACGCGGGCGTCGAGCGGGATCGGCGTGGCGGTGCCCTGCCACGCTCCCGTCGTCGCCCGTGATCGACTGGACGGACGAGAGCTCCGTCGGCTCGCCGCCGGCTCGGCTCGTCCAGGCGCTGGACGCGCAGCGGCGCGGGTGACGGAACGGGTGGAGCCGCTCGCCTGCAGGAGCGGGCTCGTCACGACGCCGCGCTCGGCGGGCTCGAGCTCGCCCCGATTGCACTCGAGCGTGTACGAGACGTCCGGCAGGAACCACGGCGTCTCGAAGCGGAACGTCACGCGGAAGACGAAGTAGTTGGGGACGTGCGCGAGCCATTCGGCGAGCAATTCGACGCTGATGCCGAAGCGGAGGAAGCCGAACAGCACGACGGCGAAGCCGAGGACGAACCGCAGGCGCGCGACGAAGTCGTTGGTGCCGCTGCGCATGAAGCGCAGCAGCACCTCCAGCGCCCCCCAGCCCTCGAGCCGGATCACGCCCAGGCGGCCCTTGACGCGGACGCTCAGGATGAAGCCACCGCCGACGTGGCTGTCCTCGAGCCACTCCACGCAGAGCGCTGCCGCGGACCTTCAGCTCGAAGAGCTCGCTGAGTTCCACCTCGAGCTTGCCGCCGATCCAGGTGTTCGGGGTCGTTCAGCCGGCCCAGCGCGATCAGACCGGGCTTGTTGCCGATCGTGATGGTCCCGCCGATCTTGAGCTTGAGGTCCTCCGGAAAGTTGTCGATGATCTGATCCAGCGTGATCTCGAGCTGGATCATGAGGACGAAGACGCCGCGCCGAAAGTCGTACTCGAACACGCCGAGCGCGAGGGGCTTCTTCGAGCCGAACATGCCGAACTCGACGACGATGATCAGCCCTGCGCCGTCGGGCGTGTCGAAGCCAGCGCCGAACGCCTTGAGCTGGAACACGCTGCCGGCCCCGGTGAACGACACCCCGACGCCGAACCCGAACGCCCACGCGTCCTGCGTCGGCTTCCACGCATCCAGGCCGCGGGTCTCCGGCAGCGCCGTGGGCCGCGCGCGCTTCAGCCAGGAGTAGTACTTGAGCTCGCCGGCCTCGCGGTCGCCGTCCTCGAGCTTGGGCGCCAGCGAGTTCGCGTAGAGCGCCTCGATGCCGCGCAGCTCGATGGGCCCGATCGGGACCGCGCCGAACAGAGCGACGAGCAGCAGCAGGTAGTCGGTGCGTTCGCCGGAAAGCGGGAATACGTTCGCCCCAGTAGACGTCGAGCGTGAGCCCCCACTCGTTGCCTCCGACATAGATGATGATCCCGCCGCCCAGGCCCTGCTCCTTGACCCGCGTGCCGTCGGGTAGGACGTCCCGGCGGTACATGCCGTGGACCGTGATCTCGACGACGTCCTCGACCTTGAGCGCGGCACCGAGCCCTCCGAGCTGGAACCCGGGAGCGTCCGGGTTCCCGGCCAGCCTGCCGCGCAGCCGCGTGAACCAGATCGGCGCCCTCCAGCGGCGCCGTCTTCTCGCGGATTCCCCCGGAGATCGAGACATAGGTGGCGCCGTGTTCGTACACGAGCCCCATCTCGTGCACTTCGAGGGCGAAGCGCGACAGCTTCAGCTGGACGCCCTTCGGCATCACCATGTTCCCGGAGGGCTTGCCGCGGTCCCATCCGATGTCGATGAGCGCGGCCTCGAATGGCTTGTCGTCGTCCGTCTTCGGCTTGACGACCGCGTCGTCGTCGCCGGGCTTCTCCCGGATGAGGATGTCGACCAACACCTGCACGGCGGAGCCGGGACTCGGGGAGTCCTTGCCGAGCTCGACGAGCGAAACGCCGGCGCGCACGCGGAAGATGTCCACCATCACCTTCCACAGGTCGAGCCGGAGGAGAGGGATGTCGTCGCCGAGCGGAGGCGGCGTGTGGGCGAAGGACACGCGCAGCACGTCCCCGTCGATGAGGCCGAGCTCGAGCTCGAAGTCCCCGTCTTCGCCGCCGCCCGGCGAAGCCGCCCTCGAGCGTCAGCCCGGACCACCAGTCCTCGTCCTCGCGCGGCGTCTTGAAGAACAGGCTCGTGAGGAAGAGCCGGGAGTCCTTTCCGAGCGGGACGACGACCGGAGCGTCCGCGAACGTGAGGAACTCGGCGAGCGACTCGCCGGGATCCAGGCTCCGGCGCACCCCGAAGCTGCCGTGTTGCGGGACGGGCGGAAGCAACGCCGCCGGCAGCACGAGGTCCTCGAGCACGATCTCGGCGTCCTCGCGGATGTTGAGGCGCTTCCGGAGGTCCTGGAGAGACGAGCCCTCCACGCTCCAGTCCAGCTCGATGCCGCCGAAGCCCAGACCGCCGCCGTCGAACGGGAAGGCTCCGGCGTCGAGCGGACGCACGAGCCAGTCGCACTGCGAGCGCGCCCGCTCCGGCGAGGCGAGGAAGCAGAGGTCATGGACCGCCTTCGCCGGCAGGCCGAACATGCGGCACGGGCCGATGGAGATCGGCACGTGCGATTGCAGCCGGATCGCGCCGTCCCGTTCGATCTCGAAGCTGAACTCGCGCTCGATCACCGAGTCGTCGGCGCCGTCGGAGAGCGTCACTCCCGTGTCGATGCCGTGCTTGGCCGGGTCCGGGTGCGCGGCGAGGAGGTCCGGAGGCACGGTGATGAGGAGGGGCAGCGTGTCGACCTGAAGCGTGTAGCCGCCGCCGAGGCGCGTGGAGACGCGGAAGTCCGACTTCCAGTCGGGACGCGGGCGCGAAGACGAAGCCCATCGACGGGAAGAGGCGGGTGAAGAGGGTGGTCGGCGCGGGTGGCTGCCCTCCGACGAGCGACAGCTTGCCCGTGACGGTGACCGTGCCGTCGGGCGCGACGTCCGTGATCACGTCCTCGACCTCGATCGCGTCGGCCATCTGGGCGGCGAGGCCGGCGCCGTCGTGGACGGCGGGAAGGACGTGTCGATGTCGTCGACCGGCCAGGCGGAGGAGAGCGACGCGAAGAGGTCGGTCAGCCGCATGTCACCCCACCTGGCTGCCGGGGTCGACCAACGTGTCGAAGATCTCGTCCGTCTGGGTGCCGGCCATGGCGGCCCCCATGGCCGCGGCCAGCTTGCCGATCATCGCGAGACCGCCCAGGGCGCTCGTCGTATCGACGAACTCGGTCGCGAGCTCGAGGTCCACCGTGTAGGGCTGGGCCTCGAACGGCGTGAACCGGCTGCCCGTGGTGAACTTGCGGTCGAACAGCGGCAGGCACGCGACGGGGTCCACGAGCGCCACCTTGCCGTAGTCCTCGGTCACCCCCAGGTGCTCCGACCACAGCGCGATGCGCAGGGCGCGGATCCAGTTGTCGTCGCCGTCGGCGACCGTCTCCCGCATGGCCATGATGTTGCACTCGCCGTCGGAGTAGTAGCCCGCGGCGGTTGCAGTTCGCCGAACCGATCGAGGCGAACGCGTCGTCGATCAAAACGATCTTGGAGTGCACGTAGATGTCGGGGAACACCCCGGTCACCACGGCGGCTCCCGCCTTGTGCGAAGAGCGCCTGGTCCCCGAGTCCACGCGGAACAGGTTCGTCGCGCCGGCCCGGTTGACGTCGAACCGGGCGCTCGTCGGGCTGACGAAGCCGGGCACCTTGTGGTGCGCGCGCATCGCCTCGCCGTCGACGACGAGCCAGAACGGCGGATCGGGCAGGCGCCGGGGCGGCCCCAGCTCGACGACGTTGTCCGCGGCCGAGTCGCCGAGGTCCGCCGCGAGCCACAGCCGCCCCTGGGCGGCCTTGAAGGACGTCGGCGTCCGCGAGAAGCGCTTGCGCAGGAGCCCCACCTTGAACCGGTCGCCCCACGCCATGCGCATCTGCTGGAGGAAGGCCTGGCGGCGTGCGAACCCGAAGGGTTGGTCGGGCGTCCCGGGGATGACGACGAGGAGTGGTCCCGCGACCGTGGAAGCGGCGCGGGCGAGGGCGGTGGCGAACTCCGCAGGCGGCGTGAGGTACTGGTCTTCGATGAAGATGTACCGCCGGGCGCGGGAGATCGCCAGGAGGAGCGTGTCGATGATCGTCCGTTCGCCGTTCGGCGCGAAGTCGACGAACCCGCGACCGCTCCCGGGCACGGGGCCGTAGTACGTGCGTGCCACCTGCACGACGTCGGAACCGAGGGTGTCCGGCGTCGGGAGAGTTACTGCGTCGAGCGCGAGCGGCGTCCCGGCGGCACGCTCCCAGCGCTCGCTGAACGTCTTCACCAGCTCGCCCGCCGCAGGCCCGTTGACGCGCGCATGCACGTCGTGGAAGGGGCCGCGGGACGCATGGTCGCCGTCCTGCGTGCGGTTCGCGTTCAGGTCGATGCCCCCGCAGTACGCGTGGATGCCGTCCGCGTTGCGCACGATCTGGATCTTCTGGTGGAACACGTTGAAGTTGCGTTGCGCGTTCAGGGCCAGGGAGACGAACTCGGCGGACGTGGTGGCGTGGGGGTTGTCGGCGATGTCCGCGTCCACCGGGTCGAGCTTCGCCTCGATGCCCGGCAGGGCATCGAGCGCCTCGATGGCGCCGCGATTGAGCTCGAGCCCTTCGATGATCGAGTCGAGGCTCGCCGACCCCACGATGAGGGCGTACGCGAGCGCCTGGGAGTGGACGAAGAACGACAGCTGCTCGGACGACTGCTCGTCCTGGAACATCGCCGCGACGCCTCCGGAGATCGACAGGATCGCGCCGATGATGGCGACGGCGGACTCGACGTCATGCACCCACGCGGGGTCGAGCTGGAGGATCTGCAGCGCGAGAAAGCGCGGGTCGCCGCCGGCCTGGGCCATGGCCGTCGCCACGTCGACGACGCTCCGCGGAGTGCCCGGAGACACGCGCGGACCGAGCTTCGCGTCATGGTGGAGCGAGTACCCGGTGACATAGAACGCGCCCTGGGGTCCGGCCGTCACGGCCTTCTCGAGCTCGGCGAACAGATCCGCGAAGGTCGTGACCCCGTCCACGAACTGCCGGACCATGTTGTGTCGCGTGAATCGCTCCAGTCGGGCGACTGTTGAGGCGCGAGCCACGCCGCGAGGGGGGCGACGGTCACGTGGCTCGTCGCGGGCGAGAGCGGAACGATGCCTCCCGGGAACGGTGCTCCCGCCGACGTGGCAACCACCTCTTCGCCGTTCGCGACGTCGAGCGCCGGCCCGCCGGCGAGGTCGCTCCGGGGGATCCCGAACGCCGTGAGCACGTCTCCAAGATGGTCGCATCGAGCGTGACCGGGCCCGCGGCGCCGGCGAGCCGGACCGTGAGGCCCATGGCGGGACTGCCCCCCGGCTCGACAACGCGCAAGGGCTGCACGAGTCCGTCGAAGGCCCCGACGAAGTCCTGCCACGTGGGCGTGCCGGACGTGACCGACGCGGCGGCGAGCGCGTCGCGCACGTGGCGAAGCACGCCGATCGAGTCGATTCCCGGCGCCCCGGGAGCGAAGGCCACGACGGTCACCGCCCCCGTCAGCACCGGAACGCCTCCGAAGTCGACGGCGTCGCCTCTCGCGACTCCCTTCGGCTCGCCCTTGAAGTCGTGGGCGTCGCTTCGGATCTTCGAACCGGATGCCGATCACCGGGTTGCCCCAGGGGAGAGTCGTCCGGAGCGGCTCGAAGAGCGCGAGGTCGGCGGCACGTCCCCAGATCCAGTGAACGTTGGACCCCACCGCCTGCTCGTGGTGCCAGCGGCCGGCCGTCGGGAAGCGCAAGCCCGTGGCGGGCCCGGTCCCGGCGACGGCCCACTGCTCCGACGCCGGAGCCGCCGCGGGCCCGGGGGTGCCGGCGCCCGAAGGCGGGAAGGTCTGCTGCAGCGCCTTTGGCAGGTCGGTCGCGGTCGTCCGGATCCAGGACCAACCGGACAGCGATGCGAGCGGGGAGGTGAACATTGCGCTACGCCCCCGCCTCGAGCGTCGGCGCGTGGAGCGGACCGACCAACCGTGAGGGCACGCCGTCAGCGGTCAGCGACAGGGCCCAGACGTGGAGCACGATGCCGTCCGCAGGAACCGGAACGGTCGCCACCCCGGTCCCCGTCGCATCCGGGGTCACGAGCGTGGGAGGCAACCGCCGGCCGGCGGCGTCGCGCACGACGAGCCGCACGTCGGGAGCGAGGTCAATGCGGTTGGGGATCGTCGCGAGCGTCGCCGTCGCCGTCGTGAGCGAGTCGTCCGCGTTGTGGAAGACGTAGACCCTCTCGCCGGTCGAGCCGCGGGCGCGGACGCGCACGGTCGCGACGCCCGCGGCGACCTCGAGCGACTCGAGCTCGGGGGCCACGGAGCGCGACGGCGACGGCACGTGCAGGACGAGGGGGAGCACCTGGCCCTGCGGGGACGGACGTCCGGCCGCGTCCACGGCGCGCAGACGGTACAGCCAGCGGGCCGGCCGGTTCGGGAGCGTGTCCTCGAACGAGCTCGTCGGATCCACGATCCCGAGCAAGACGGCGTCGGCGTCGAGTCCGTCGAGCCGTGCGGCGGCGTGGGCGAGGAAGCGGTCGCTGATCGCGCGGGCGGCTCCTCGGCACGAAGCGTCGCCTCGTCCGACGTCGAGAGCAGCCACGGTATCTCGGACCCGTCGGCGAGGAGGAGCTGGATGCCCCCGGTGGTCACCCGAAGCCGCGGCAGCACCGCCCCGGCAGGAATGCGCTCCAGGCGCATCCGCGCCGCGGCGACGAAACCCGGGGGGAACGCGTCGGCGGGGCGCACCTTCCCGTGCACTTCGCCGCCGGCCTGTCGCGGGAGCGTGAGCGCCGCGACGTCCTCGAGATCCGCGATCAGGAGGGTCGGCCTGCCGAAGTACCGGGCGATCACCTCGGCGGCGGCTATCGTGCTCTCGTTGCCCGGACGCGGCGCGCTTTCGACCGCGGCGCGGCGGTCCGCCACGTAGGCCTCCGCGTCGGCGGCCGTCACCCCGATGCCCTCCCGTTGCCGGGGGCGCGTGTCGTCCACCGCGAGCCACGCGGCAGGCAGCGTGATCTCGTACGCCTCGACGTCCTCGGAGCCCGCCGGGGCCGGCGTGCGCGCCACGACGCCGACCCGCCGGTGCCAGTACTCGGAGTTCAGCTCCGCCGACGTCGTGCGGCCCACGGTGAACGCGCCCTGTGCGGGCGCCACGCCGGCATCCACCGGGTTGGCCGCGAGCGAGAGGGTGACGGCGCTCCCGGCGGGGTGGGAGACGATGCGGAAGGCCGCGCCGAGGACGATCACCAGGCCGGCGAACTCATCGGCGCCGACGGCCCTGTCGAACACGACGGGCAGCGACCAACCCGTGCCGGCTGCCGCGGGCGCCCCCGTCGTGCGGACGTCGATCTCGGTGAGGGGGCCGTCGTGCTCGTAGACGCGAAACTCGGTCACGTCCGGGTCGAGGTCCCGTTGCGCGGGGCCCCAGCCCCAGCGCACGCGCACGACGGCGGCGCCTGCGGCGAGCGTCCGCTGGGCCGCGGTGAGCTCGGGGTCGTCGTGCTGCAGGAGCAGCACGTGGACGCCGTTCGGGGGAACGGCCGTGGGGTCGGGCGACGCCGGGCTCGGCGGGGTACTCGGGGCGGGAGGCCGCACGTACTTGCGAAGCGGCGTCGGAGACGACGTGCGCGGCGGGGACTCGCGACCCGTCGCGTCCACCGAGAACACACGGTAGGTGACGTCGTCTCCGTAGTGAAGCACGTCGGCCTCGAACGTCTCGATCGCGCGGACGACGTCCACGTGCGAGCCAGGAGCGGAATCGGCGGGAGGGAACGCCTTGAGCACGTCGAACCCCCACGCGGGCGCGTCCGTCGGCGAGGGGGCGTTGCGGCCGGAGACGTAGGTTCCGTCCTCGGCGCTCGGAGCGAAGGGCCTTCCCGCCCAGGATCGTTCGAGCCGGTACCTTGCGACGTCGGTCGGAGGAGCCGACGCCGCATCGACGGGATAGAACGGGAAGGTCGCCGGCGGAAGCACCGGCGGCGCGTCCCAGGCGATCTCGAAGCCGCGGTTGGTGTCGAGCACCCCGCGCGCCGCGGTGCGGCTCGGGTCGCTGAGGTTCACCACCGAGATCGAGTCGGGTGCGGCGGGAGGCGCGGTGGGCGCGAACTCGACGCCGTAGATCGTCTGCGAGATCTCGACGGGCTCGTCGGGGTCGAACGCAGGACCCAGAGGCTCCGGGACGAGTCCCGTCAGGATCAGGCGCCCCTCGATCAGGACCCGGTCGACGTCCGCGCCGAAGTCGAGCACCGTCCGCGCGGAGGTCGCGGCCGAGACCGAGGCGACGGCCGCGCCGTAGCGGAAGCCCTTCGCCTGGATCGTCGCGCCGGGGATCGCCTCGAGGACGATCCGATGGCCCGGGGTGTCGGGCATGACGACGAGCACCTCCGCGGCGAGGCCTTTCCGGAACGTGCCGGGGTCCCCGGGCGCCGTCGAGACGGCCTTGACCACGGGGCGGACGTCCGTCCACAGGACGGCGGTCCCCCAGCGGAAGCAACGGGGCAGGCGGTAGCCGCGTGGAACGGTGTGCAGGTCGTAGAGACGCTCGTCGCGGTCGCGGCGGCGCACCGTGCCGACGATGCGGTAGTCGTAGCGGGTGCCGGGCGTGAGCCCCCGCCGGTCGATGTGCGCGAATCCCCAGCCGCGATGCCACGCGGGCAGGATCGTCGGCGCGATCGCGAGCCCGAACGGCGAGACGTCCCAGGCGTTTCCGTCGCCGCCCGGCCGCTCCGACATCACGCGCCACGCGGGCACGCCGCCGGGCCGGGACAGCGAGGCGTTCGCATACCTCGACACCTCGTCGAAGTCGCCGTCGAGCGCGTCGGGCTGAGCCCGATTCTTCGCGAGCGCGAGCCCGTCGGAGGCCGAGGCGACCGCCGGGTTGACCGACGCGAACGGCACCTGCAAGCCCTCGACGATCGGCCTCGTCTCGCGCCACTCGCGGTCGTTCACGACGTCCCCGCAGATCTGGAACCGGGCTTTCGGATTGTCTGTGACGATCCAGATCACGCCGATATCCGTGGCCCGGAGCACCACGGTCGTCGCGGCGAGCACCTCCCCTGTGAGCACCGTGCCGTCGGCGAGGCCGGCGAAGACGGCCCTGGCAGGGCCGCCGCTGACGGTGACGAGGCTATGGCGGCGGACGAGCGCCACGCGGAACGTCCAGAGGGTGTGGAGCGGGTCCGTGGGGTCGCGCGCACGGCTCCAGATCGTGGCGTCGGGCGTCGAGACGTGGCCGAGGCTACGGGCGGCTTCCAGCAGTGAAGGCGCCAGGGAGAAGCAATGCGGCTTCGTATCCCGCTGGGAGTCCCGGCGGTAGATCGTGAACCCATTGAGCGAATGCCCCGTCGGGTACGGAGGTGACCACAGCAGGTGAATGCCGTCGTGGTCGCCACCTTCCAGCCGCGATATCGCGTGGAATCTCATCATGGGGCACCGATCGTCAACACGGCCATCGCCATGGCACGCGAAAGTCCGCACAGCCTGCCACCGGCCCGGATCGGTGTCAACGCCCTGCCAGGGGAATCTCGCCGGCGAACCGACGGAAATCAACCCCATGCCGGTCGCATTGGCGCCGCGGGTTTTGAGGCAGCGACGAGAGTCCGAGACCAGCCGGAGCGCATTGTGCGAAGGGTCACAGAGGGCCGTTCGCCGGCGCCCTGCGGTCCGGGATGCCTACGGGGAGCTTTTCTCGCTAGATATAGACCTTCCCTCGAGAGACGAGTCAAAGAGCGGGCGATGAACTGCGGGGAAGATCCGCGCATCCGGAAGGGCAAGGTCATGGTTGCGTAAAACGTCCTGTTGAGCCGGCGGCAGGCCGGAACGTGATTGAGAAGAGATCCCTCTATGAACGGAAACGCAACACCATTGATCGCTCCCTATGGGGGACGGCTCGTGAACCTGCTCGTCGATGACGACGAGAAGCCGTCCCTGGTGGAAAAGACGGGTCGGCTGCGCTCGATCCAGCTGTCCGCTCGCTCGCTCTGCGATCTCGAGCTCCTCGCCACGGGCGCCTTCTCGCCTCTGGGCCGATTCATGGGGGAGGCCGACTATCGACGCGTGCTGGAGGAGATGCGGCTGAGCGACGGGACTCTCTTTCCGATTCCCGTCACGCTTCCGGTCGGAGACGAAGCCGACGTGCAACCGGGCCGGGAGCTCGTGCTGCGAACCCCGACGAACGAGCCGATTGCGTTGATGACGGTGGAAGAGGTCTATGGCTGGGACCTGAAGCGCGAGGCTCAGTCGGTCTACGGAACGACCGATGCCCGCCATCCGCTGGTTGCCGAGATGCACTCCTGGGGGCGCCGTTACATTTCGGGGCCGGTGCGAGTTCTCTCGGTGCCGGAGCGCTATGACTTCATGGAGCTGCGGCGGACCCCCGCCGAGGTCCGGGAGGCGCTGGGTGCCCTCGGCCACGAAAACGTCGTGGCGTTCCAGACGCGGAACCCCATGCACCGTGCCCATGAAGAGCTGACGAAACGCGCGGCTCAGGAGGTCGGGGGCGCGCTGCTGATCCATCCGGTGGTCGGCATGACGCGGCCGGGGGACATCGACCACTACACTCGGGTGCGCGTCTATCGCGCCCTGGTGGCCAGGTATTTCGACCCCAACCGGACTCTGCTGAGCCTCCTGCCGCTGGCCATGCGGATGGCCGGGCCCCGGGAGGCCGTGTGGCACGCGATCATCCGCCGGAATCACGGCGCCAACCATTTCATCGTGGGCCGCGACCACGCGGGACCCGGCGCCGACTCGCAGGGGAAGCCGTTTTACGGCCCGTACGACGCTCAGGACATGCTGCGGAGGTTCGAAGCCGAGATCGGGGTCAAGATGGTCCCCCTCCGCGAGCTCGTCTACCTCCCCCAGGAGGACCGGTACGAGGAGGTGGATCGAGTCCCCTCAGGGTCCGCCGTCGTCTCGATCTCCGGGACCGAGATTCGTCAGAACTACCTCGCGTTGGGCACGACCCTGCCGGAATGGTTCACGCGCCCGGAGACCGCGAGGATCCTCGCCGAGGTCTCGCCGCCCCTGAACCGGCAGGGCTTCTGTGTCTGGTTCACCGGGCTGAGCGGGGCGGGAAAGTCGACGATCGCAAACATCCTCACGGTGATGCTTCTCGAGCGCGGCCGCCAGGTCACGGTGCTCGACGGCGACGTCGTGCGCACCCACCTCTCCAAGGGACTCGGATTCGACAAGGAGGACCGGGACACCAACGTCCGTCGAATCGGCTTCGTGGCGGCCGAGATCGTCAGGCACAACGGGATCGCTCTCTGCGCCGCTGTGAGCCCGTATCACGCGTCGCGCAACGAATGCCGCAGCATGGTCGGCTCGGATCGGTTCTGCCTGGTCTACGTCAACACGCCGATCGAGGTGTGTGAGCAGCGGGACACGAAAGGCATGTACGCGAAAGCGCGACAGGGCAAGCTGAAAGGCTTCACCGGAGTGGACGATCCGTACGAGGCGCCTCTCGGCCCCGAGATCATATTGACGACCACCGATTGCACGCCCGAGGAGAATGCTCAAAAGATTCTCCGGCATCTGTCCAGGAGAGGATTCGTCCTGGACGGGACGGGCGCCGTGTCGGGACCGTCTTCCACGGGGGAAGGCGCAGTCGCGACGGGCGTCGCCGCCTCCCAACGGGCCGAGTAGGAAGGGCCTCCGCCGGTCGCTCGACCCGGGGCCCCGTCACCGGGACGAGTGAGATCCTCGGTCCGTCAGCTTCAACTTGTCGTGTGAACCCCGCCACATCATCAGCCACGCTCGGACATCGTCGTACATCTTCACGAGAGCCGAGTTCGTCTTGCTCACGCGCAGGTAGGGCTTCTGACTCGCGCCGAACGTTCGGAAGAAGTGTTCGACGGACTCGATCATCGAGCCCACGAAATCGAAGCTTCGCGTCACGGTGGCGGCGAACTGAATCGCCTCCCACACGAGCAGGCTCGTCGCCCCGCTGCTCCGAAGGTCCGGGTCCCCGCCGCTCATCAGCCAGTACGAGGCGTTCGAATCCCACACGAAATACGCGCCGGCATGCACGCGCCCCTGAGCGTCTTCTGCGAACAGGATTCGCCGGCACCGCTGCCTGGAGCACGCGTCATCGATTCGCGCGACGAAATCGCGCCCGTAAGGCATTTGCAGGCCCTGCCGCGCGAAGGTCTTCTCGTTCAAATCGAGAAAGGCATCCAGGCCCAGGTCGTCCCGGACGGTCAGCCATCCTTTGGCATTGCGCACGTTGCGGCGAAGATTCGCCGACATGCCCTCCCACACGGCTTCGAGATCCGTGAGCGATTCGATGATGTAGGTGTAACGGGTGGTCTGCTGGAAACCTCGCCAGTAGAAGGGGAGCCAGTTCGAAACCGAGGGATGAAAGTGCTGGGTGAAGCCGTCGAAGGCGGGTAACAGGTCGATCAGCTCCGTCATGATCTTCTTCTCGGCCGCCGACTTGCTGGGGTTCTTGCCCGGAAAAGGACGCAACCAGGGCCCGAGGTGCGGTGTCAGGGGAGGCATGATCACGTAGTTCCGTCCATGACTGCGCCTCGTCACGTAGGGGAGCCGGGCGATCAGGGTGCCGTCCTTTTCGATGGTCACGACGTCCCAGGATCGGGGCGCGACCGCCTCCAGCCACCAGGGTTGCGCGAAGACTCCGCCCGGGACGGCCTCGATCTCCGTGTCGCCGCTCAACCCCATAGCTGGCGTACCTTCTGGACGATCCGATCGTAGTCCCCGGCGTCGTCCTTGGAACCGTCGGACACAGGAAACCGAGCCGGCACCTCTCCGCGAATGTGGACCTTCACCTTCCGCTCCTCGAAGAAACGCTGGATTCCCGCGAGCGTGCCATGCACATCTTCGCAGAAGTTCTCGTAGCGGACGTGATGGAAGCGCTCGGCGCCGAATCCCCGCTCGTCGCGGGAGATCTGCTGCTCGGTGTAGTAGACCTGTTCCACGACCTGGTCCCAGTAAGGATGGCGCTGGATCTCGGCAACCTCGCGGGGAGGCACGGAGAACCATCGCTCTTTGCTCTGGTTCCGGATTCGTCCCTTCAGCAGGGATCGGGCGTTGTCCACGGGATTCCGACGGCAGACGATGAAGGACGCCTCGGGAAACGCCTCCAGGATCGGGGCGATGCGCATCGAGTTGTACACGTTCTTGAAGATCATCGAGGCGCCAAAGACCCGGGACATGCCTGACACCTCCCGCCGCAGCTCGACAAGGAATCTCTTTGGCGTTGCGCCGGCGGGGACATAGACCTGGTCCCCGTTGGGGAACCACCGATACCAGAACGAGCCCATTTCATGGGGACCCGTCGGCCCCCTCGTCGTCCCCCATTCGGAGGTGTAGTCCCCGGGGCCCCCATTCGCCCGGGACTTCAACCTCTGCAACCACGAGGCGGCGATAGGAGAGCCGGGGAACTTGGCCATCCAGTTCGAGAAGTAACCGAACGTGTACCGATCGACAAGGACCTGATAGAGCAGGGTGGTGCCGGAGCGCGGGGGGCCGATGATGAAAACGGGGGGATAGGGATCGTGGGAATCGGGTCTCCGAATGGAAATGATCCCTTTCTCGCACAAGGCGAGCGTGGCCTTTGCCACGGGCAGCACCGTGCGACGCACGACCGCCTTCATCGAGTCACCGAAACCGGTAATTTTTCTCCTCCGTCTCCGACGGCGCGAGGGCTCGCGCGGTGACGATTATCGGGGCTCCTCGTGTCTTGCGTCATGGTCATATCAGGGGCGCTTTCGTCCTCGAGGCTTAGGCTCCCATCATACCCTCGCTAAATCGAATTGGCTCAGGTGTTTGAGTAGCCCGAGTGGCTCGGGCCGGTGGATTGAAGGATGGGGTTTGGTCCATCGGAAGGCTCGGACTGCAGTTCGGGTGAACCAGACGCCTCGCATGAGGCGTACGGGGCGATACTGCAACTTGCAGGCCACGCCGGTGAAGATCTCCTAGCTCGCGGCTCGCATGACTCGGCGAGCGGCTCGGGCGGCCCGCCCCTGCCCTCCCGGCAGCAGGCTCTTGGCCCAGAGCTTGAGCCGATAGCGGGTCAGGGTGTGGCGGCTGCGCTTCCGACACCGCCGCAGAAACGGGTCGCCCTCCACCTTCGCCTCGTCGAAGAAGAGCGCGAAGACCTTGCCCTCGAGCCTCGCGGCGACGAATCGCCGGCCCTTTCTCTCGAGCGCCCGGGTGATCTGCAGGACCGCGGGGAAGACGATCGGGAAGTCGTCGAACAGGATCGTCCCCTCGGGCGCAAGGACTTTCTGGCAGAACCCGAAATCCGACAGCACAGCCGTTCGCGTGTGCTCGCCGTCGATCAGCGCGATCTGAGGCGAACGCGAGATTCCGGCGGGATCGACCGCGGAGGCGTCCGAGTCGAAACAGCGGACGACCGAGACGCGCTCGGGATCGAGCTCGCGCAGGTTCCCGAGCATCCGCTCCGTCGAGTTCTCCGGGTACCGGACGACGAAGCCGGGGGAGCGGTCGTCGGGCTGCTCGACCGGCCGGGGGTCGATGGAGTAGATCGCCGAGCAGCGCGGATCCAGGAGATAGGGCTGGATGGAGCCGCCGAGATGCGACCCGATCTCGAGGTACGCGAACTCCGGGTGGCGTCGCGCGGTGGCCCTGTGGACCGCCAGCAGCGAGCGGCGGTCGGCGAGGGAAGTCTGCGACGGGATGCCGTCGAACAGGTCGACGGACAGTGTCTCGATCCGCTCGATCACCGCGCGCATGCGCGCTCCCGCTCAGAACCGATAGGCCAGCGAATAGATGATGGCGAACGCGTTGACCGAGATGTCGGAGTCCAGCAGGTCGGCCAGCGGCGCGTTGTTGGCGTTCCCGAAGCTGTAGTTCGCGCCGATCGATGCGACGAAGTGGCGCGTCTCACCGCTGATGCCGAGGGTCAAGGCATAGAGGTCGACCCGGCTGAAGTACTCGTCGTCGTCGCCGACCGGCGAGAAGTCGGTGTTGAAGCCGAAGTGCAGCTTCCAGACCTTGTCCTGGGTCAGGGCGTAGAACCCGCCAAAGGCGATGTTGACGACGGCGTCCGCTTCGGCCTGGACGGGATTGACCGGGACCCGGGTGACGACGGGCGGGCCGCCCAGACCGTCGTCGACGATGAACGTGGACTGTCTGCTCGGTTCGGAGAAAATCGTAGCTCGAGTTCCCGGTCGAGAAGACGGCGTCGAGCTCGAGCTCGAAACGATCCACCGCCATCGCCGCGCCCACGCCGACCTGGAACGGGAGCTTGTAGTCGAATCGAACTTCCGGATCGAAGAACGTGACCGTCGCGGTCCCGCTGCCGGCCGAGAGCTGGCCGTCGAAGCTGTAGTCTCCGTTTCGGAACAGAGTGACTCCCGGAGACCGCATCGACCGCTCCCAGGAGGACGCTCGGCGTCGGCCTGATACTGGGCGCCGGCAGACGCCCGAAGCTGCGTGATCGACCCCCCCGTTGATCCGACGGGACGTCTGGAGGGCTTCGAGGCCGTCGAGCAGGGTCTGCAGGTTGGAGACGGAGCCGACCGCGCGCAGGCTGGTCGCCGCTCCTGCGAGGCTCGCTCCGAAGCGCCAGGGTCCCCCATCGGCAGTATCCGAGGGCCAGACTCGCCTCGACGCGGCGAAACTCGGAGTCGGCGGAATAGGTCAAGAGCCGGCCCGGAAGAGTATCGAGCTCGTCGATCTGGGCGTCCGTCTGCTGCGACCAGGAGTTCGTCCGCACGACGGCGATTCCCGGCCGTGTAGCGCTTGTCGCCGAAGGGCTTCTTGATCACGATGCCGACGAGGGCCGGGACCTGCTGCGTGGATCCGCCGGAGTCCTCGCTCTGGAGGTCCTTCGGGATGAGGCTCAGGAGCTGGTAGGTGCCGGCGCTGCTGCTGACCGACGAATTCGTCGCCAGCGCGAGGCCGGCGGGGTTGTACCAGTTCGACGACGCGTCGTTCGTGCGGGCGACGAACGCCCCGCCCTCGAGCCCGCCGACCTGGCCGATCGGAATCGTGTTGTAGTTCGGAAGCGTCAACGTCAACGACGCCGGCGGGTGAGTCCTGGGCGGCGAGCGAGGCGGCGAGAACGGTCGAGCCGGCGGCGGCGAGCGCAAGAACGCGCGCGACTGAGGTTTTCATACGTTGATGGCCCTTTCTTGGGGCGGAGACTATCAGGATCGCGCCCGCGCCGAGAAGTCGGGTCGGGCTAAACTCCCGACTCGCGTGAGCACCCCAGCCGGAGCGCCTCTGGTCGAGGCCGTCGACGTGTCCCGGTCCTACGCGCTCGGCGCCGCGCGGGTACCGGCCGTGCGGGGGGTCACCCTCGCGATCGGCCCCGGGGAGTTCGTGGCGCTGCAGGGGCCCAGCGGCTCGGGTAAGACGACGCTCCTGAACCTGCTGGGTCTGCTGGACCGGCCGGACGCAGGGCAGGTGCGCGTCGAGGGGCTGGACGGGCGGAGCCTGACCGAGAACGAGAGCTCGGATCTGCGGCGCGACCGGTTCGGCTTCGTTTTCCAGACGTTCAACCTGATCCCCGTCCTGACGGCGGAGGAGAACGTCGCCTATCCGATGGCGCTGGCCGGGGTCGAGCCGCGCCGAGCCCGGCGCGCGCGGGCGGGCGAGCTCCTGGCCTCGGTCGGCCTCGCCGGACAAGGCCGGGCGTTCGGCCGGACCTCCTCTCGGGCGGGCAGAGGCAGCGCGTCGCGATCGCCCGGGCCCTCGCGAACCGGCCGGCCGTCGTGTTCGCCGACGAGCCGACGGCCAACCTCGACAGCCGCACGGCCGACGAGATCCTGGATCTCATGCGCGAGATTCAACGCCCCCGGGAGAGTCGCGTTTCTCTTCGCCACCCATGACCCGCGCGTCGTCGCGCGGGCCCGGCGCGTCGTCACGCTCCACGACGGCGCGATCGCGTGCGGAGCGAGCGGGCGATGAGCGCCTTCGCTCTGGCCTGGCGCAACCTGTTGCGCCAGAAGCGCCGCAGCCTGCTGATGATCACAGTCGTGACGTTCGGCTTCGCGGCCTTCGCGCTGGCCGGCGGCTTCATCGCGCAGTCCTTCGAGGCGCTGAAGGAAGGCACGATCCGCAGCGTCGGCCACCTGCAGATCGTCGACCGCCGCGCGGTCGGACAGGCCGAGGACGCGACGCTCGAGTTCGGCATCCCGGACGCGGCCCGCGCGCGCGCCCTCGTCGCGGAGGATCCCGAAGTCGCCGCCGTGCTGCCGCGGATCGATTTCGTCGGTCTCGCGACGAACGGGGCGCAGGTCCGTTCCCTTTCTCGGCGTCGGCGTGGATCCCGAGCCGGAAGCGGCAGCGACCCTCGCTCGGGAGCTCGTCGTTGCCGGCAAGTACCTGTCCGGCGACGGCGGGGACGGCGTCGTGCTCGGCACCGGGCTCGCCGGGGCTCTCGGGGTCAAGCCCGGCGACCGCATGACGCTCATGGCCACGACGCCCGACGGATCGCTGAACGCGGTGGACGGGATCGTCGAGGGCCTCGTCGACGTCCACATCAAGGAGCTGAACGACCGTTACCTCGCCGCCGGGCGTCGGCCTCGTCGCGCGCCTGCTCCAGAGCCACGGAAACAGTTTCGAAACTCGTCGTCTTCCTTCGACCGGGTGCGAACGAAGCGCAGGCCGCCGGCCGTCTCGCCGCAGCGCTCAACGCGGCCGGGATTCCCGGTCGCCGTGCAGCGCTGGGAGGACCTCGCCGTCTTCTACGGGCAGGTCCGAAGCTCCTCTACATCGGGATCTTCGGCTTCGTCGGCGCGGTGCTGGTCGTCATCGTCATCCTGTCGGCGGCGATCGTGATGACGATGGCGGTGACCGAGCGGACGCGCGAGATCGGCACGCTGCGCGCCCTCGGCACACGGCCGTCCGGCGTTCTGCGCATGTTCCTGGCCGAGGGCGTCGTGATCGCGATCGCGGGCTGCGTCGCCGGCACGCTGCTCGCGCTGGTGATCCGCGCCGTGCTGAACGCCTCCGGCCTCATGCTGCCTCCGCCTCCCGGAGCCACCCACGGCATGCCCCTCAACGTCAAGCTCTATCCGCTGGCGTACGCGGCCGGGCTGACGGCGATGCTCCTGACGATGGGCTTCGCCTCGTACTTCCCGGCGCGAAGGGCCTCGCGGATCCCGATCGTGGACGCGCTGACCCATGTTTGAACGGGCTCTCCGTTCGGCGGTCGCGGGCCTGGTCCTCGCGGCCGGGCTTGCCGCGGCGCAGAGCCCGACGCCCGCGCCTGCCGATGTCCAGGCGTGGCTGAAGGCGGTCGACGACGCCCGGAACGCCTTCGGCGAAGCCAAGATCGCGGCGCGGGCCACCCAGCTCGAGAACGGGAACGGCCACGGGTTCGGCGGACTTCGACGTTTACGTCAAGGGCCGTGACCGCGTGCTCATCGTTTTCCGCGGCGGAAAGAACGAGGGCCGCAAGGCCCTGACCGTCGGCCAGAAGATGTGGCTCATCGTTCCCGGCGCCGAGCACCCGGTTCCGGTCACGGCGAACCAGCGGCTGATGGGAGGCGCGTCCTTCGGCGATGTCGCGCGGATTCGCTTTGCCGAGGATTTCACGGCAGTCCTCCGGCCGGAGACCGAAACCGTGGACGGCCGCGCCTGCGCCGTGCTCGACCTGACGGCCGTGTCCCCGAAGGCGCCCTATCCGAAAGTCCGGCTCTGGATCGACGCCTCGGGAGAGCGGCTGCCCCGGAAGCTCCTCTTCTTCCTGCCGTCCGGCAAGGAGGCGCGCGAGGTCCGGTTCACGAAGTTCCGCGAAAGTCCAGGGCAAGATGGCCGTCGCCGAGATGGAGATCCGGGACCTCCTGGGCCCGAACGCGAACGCCGTCACGCGGCTGGAGTACCTGGAGATCCTGCCGGCCACGATCGACGACAAGGTGTTTACGCCGGAGGGCGCGCAGGGCGATGTGACCGGGGCCCGACACGAGCATCCTCTCCGCTGTCGAGTCCGAGGATCCCTCGCTCTCGCTCGGGATGACGGGCTCTGAGCCGCTCCGGGAGACGTCCCAGCCGCTGTCATCCCGAGGACGGAGCGAGGGAGATGCCCGGACTCGGTCGCCACCGACGCCCGCCCCTAACCGTGACAGCGCCAGTCGGATCAGCCTCTCCCCGATCACCGGCGCGACCACCGTCCCGAGCCGCGGATGGAGCATCAAACTCCGGAACGCGGCGCTCCAGGTGAAGCGGCGGCCGAACCGCTCCTTCCAGGCCGCCGCATAGGCGCCGAGGAACGACTTCCATCGCGATCTCGCCGGACAGCCCGCGCTCGAGGACCTCGGCGGCGAGGATGCCCGAAGCGAGCGCGGCCGCCTGCCCCTCTCCCGAGAAAGGGTCGATCACGCCGGCGGCGTCGCCGGCGATCAGCATCCCGTCCTCCGACCGGGGGCTTCGCGGTGAAGTAGACGGGTCCCGTTCCGATGACGCCCACGGGCCCCTCGGAGTCAGCGGAGCGAGATCGCGGTCCAGAGCGGCGTTGGACCGGCGGGCGTGAGCCATGACCGCCTCCCACCCGGTCGCGCAGCCGGGCTCGCGCCGATTCGGAAATGACGCCCGCCAGATTCACGGCTCCGCCTTCGACGCGCGAGAGGCCGCAGTATCCGCCGGGAAAGAGGTACAGGCGGACCTCCCCGGCCAGGGCCGCCGTGTCGCCCGCGAAGTCGCGGCTCCATCCGAAGATACCGCCGCGGCCCGCGCTCGAAGCCGCGGCCAAGGACGCGGTCGAGGGCATCCCAGCGTCCCCAGGCGCCGATGGCGCGCGCGGGCCTCGAGCACGCTCTCCGACGGCTCGTGCACGTATCGAACCCGCAAGTCGCCCGGCCCGGCCTCGCGTCCACCGACACGACCCGGGCCCCGAAGCGCAGTTTCCGCGCCCAGCTCCCGGCGCGGCGGGCCAGCCGGTCGTCGAGAGCGAAACGGGAGATGCCGAGGCCGGGAGTCGGCAGGCAGAAGGAGACCGCGCGCCCCGCCGGAAGGTTCACCGATCCCCGGACGATCTTCTCCGCGTCGGCCTCGACTCGTTTCGCAGAGCGCCGATGCGTTCCAGGCTCCCGCGGGCGCTCGCCGAGAGAAACTCGCCGCAGACCTTGGGACGGGGGAAGCGGTCCTTCTCGAGGAGCACCACGCGCCGCCCGAACGCCGCGAGAACGGCGGCGGCCGCCGAGCCCGCCGGCCCCCCTCCGACGACGGCCGCGTCGAAGGGCTCGGGAGCCGCTCACGAGGTGGCCGTCAGGAGGAGCCGGAAGGGAAAAACGCGCCGGGCCCGGCTGCCCGGCGCGACCCGGCGCGCCACGCGAAGCGCCTCGTCCGGCGTGTAGGCCTGGCGCACCGAGGCGATTCCATCCTCGACCGAGATGCGCGCCTTGAAGACGGCGCTTCCCGCGAGCGCGACGAAGATCTCGGGCAGCCGGTGCCGCCGGAGGTCGAGCACCGCGAACCCGCGCCGCGCGACCCGCGAGAACTCGCGAAGCAGGCGGGTGTTCTCCTCCGGAGAGAAGTGATGGAAGAAGAGCGTCGAGACCACGAAATCCACGCCGCCGTCGCCGAGCGGCAGGCGAAAGGCGTCGGCCGCGGCGGATCGGGCCGACTCGCCGGGCCCCATCGAGCGTCCGGCCATCAGGTGGCGCCACTGGAGGTCGAGGGCCAGGACGCGACGCGTCGCAGCCGGCGGAACGGAGCGAGCGCTCGAGACGGAAGGCCATCTCGCCGGAGCCCGCGCCGACGTCCAGAATCCGGACGCGGCCGGGCCCGAGCGCCCGGACCCGCGGCAGCAGGTGCCGTTCGAGCGCCCGGGAGCCGCCCCACCGGCGGTTGACCATGCGCAGGTCCTCCAGCGAGCGACGCATCTCGTCCGCCGGGAGATTCGGATCGTCGAGATGCTCGTGGGACGGCCGGCGCGGCGGAACGAAGAGGCTCATCCGACCGCAGCGCGGCTGACGACGAGCGCGCTGTTCTTCGAGCCGAAGCCGATGCAGTTGCAGAGAGCGGTGCTCGAAGTCCGACGGACGGGCGAGGTTGGGCACGTAGTCGAGGTCGCACTCCGGATCGGGCGCGTCGAGGTTGATCGTGGGCGGCAGGAACCCGTCGCGCATGCCGAGCACGGTCGCGGCCAGGCCGGCCGCGCCGCACGCGCCCTGGGGGTGGCCGATCATGGACTTGATCGAGGAGCCGGGGAGCCTGGCCGCGGCGGGCCCGAACGCCATCTTCACGGCACGGGTCTCGACGCGGTCGTTCAGCGCGGTCGAGGTTCCGTGGTACGCGACGTAGCCGACCGCTTCGGGCGCGAGCCCGGCCTCGGCCAGCGCGAGCGACATCGCGCGCGCCGACTCCTCGCCGGTCTCGTCGACCCGGACCCGATGGTGCGCGTCGCAGGTCGCCGCGTAGCCGCGGACCTCGGCGTAGACGCGCGCGCCCCGCGCCCGCGCGCGCTCGCAGGTCCTCGAGAATGAACATCCAGGCGCCTTCGCCGAGCACGAACCCGTCGCGGTCGGCCGCGAAGGGGCGGGAGGCGCGCGGGGGATCCCGCTCCCAGCCGGTCGACACGATGCGCATCATGGCGAACCCCTCCATGATGCCGCGGACGACCGTGGCGTCCACGCCGCCCGTCAGAACGAGATCCGCCGTGCCGAACTTGATCGCGCGGAAGGCGTAGCCGAGCGCGTCCGTGGAGGAGGCGCATCCGGTCGAGACCACGTGGGAAGGCCCGCGCAGGCCGAAGCGCATCGAGATCTCGGAGGACAGAGTGCCGATCGTGCCGGACGCGATCGAGTACACCGAGGCCTTCTTGACCTGGTTGGTGTAGTAGAGGTGGTACATCCGCTCGGAGAACTCGATCGGGCCGCCTCCGGTGCCGAGCACGACGCCGAGCGCGCGCCGCTCGTCGAGCGACAGGGATTCGGGGTCGATTCCGGCGTCCGCCATGGCCTCGGTCGAGGCGGCGATCGCCATCGGGACCGCGCGGGAGACGTGGCGCAGGTCCTTGGCTCCCACGTGGAGGGTGGGGTCGAAGTTCTTCACTTCGCCGGCGATCGTGGCCGGCAGACCTTCCGGATCGAACAGAGAAATGCGGCCGATGCCGCTCCTGCCCTCCGCCAGCGCGCGCGCAAACGCCTCGCGCCCGGTCCCGTTGGGCGAGAGGCACCCGAGGCCGGTGATCGCGACGCGCCGTTGCCCCACGCCCGGCATTCTATGGGCGCAGCCATCGGAAGCCGTGTCTCTTAGGAACACCTAAAGGCCGGGATAGCTGAACCTCCGAAAAATGAAGACCTCGACCCCCCACGTTCTCGAGGGAGGCCTTGAAGGTCTAGCGGCACTGATCACTCCGTCCGCGGCGCGAGGAATCTCCGCGAGCGCAGCGGAGGACGCCTCGCGCCGCGGGAGCCGCAGCGAGGGAGGGATCAGGCCTGCGGTCGAGCCCACAGGCGAGCCGCAGGCCGGTGCGGCCGAAGGCCGCAGATCCCGACCGAGCGGAGGCGACGGTTACGGTGGCGCGTGAAGCGCAAACCAGCGGTCGAGCACGCGAAGGAGCTGCACGGGCACGAACTTGACGAGGCCGTCGGCGTGGAGGGACCCGGGCAGCTTCAGATGAACGTACTCGACGGGCTCGGCCGCGGCCTCGGCGAGCGCGCGCCCGTGAGAGGGATCCACGAGCCAGTCGCCCTCGGAGGTGACGATGAGCTTGGGGATGGTCAGGGACGCGACGGCGTCGGTGGCGCGGGGCTTTCGCGTGGCGAGCTTGCGGCCGGCCAGCCGCGGCACACGCAGCGCATGGCGCAGCCGCACCTGCCGCATCGCTCCGACTTTCCAGGGCTTCGGACGCAGGGACCTCAGGTCGGCGGGCGAGGAGATCATCACCAGTCCGTGGCACGGCAGGTCCGGCCGCAGGGCCAGCGCCTGCGCCGCGATGGAGCCTCCCAGCGAAAGCCCGAGGACGGCGAAGCTCTCGTACATCCGGCCCGGCCCGACCAGCTCTTCGAGCACGGCGTGGAAGTCACGGTGTTCCGAGACCCCGAAGGCGTAGCCCCCGCCGCTGTCCCCATGGCCCCGGAAATCGAGGGCCACGACGTCGTAGCCGCGCCTCAGGAAGTGGTTGGCGAGGAAGAGATTCTCGCGGGACAGGCGCACGCGCCAGAACCCGGGGGCGAGCACCACGAGCTCCCTGGCCGGACGACGCCACAGCGTGTACGCGATCGAGACGCCGTCGGCCGAGTCGATGCTGCCGTGCCGGATCTCGTGCACGACGGATCCCTTGGACGCCGGCCGCTTCATGTCGCGAGAACGAGGCAGTCGACGACGCTGCCTGCCGCCAGGCGCTCGGCGTCGGCCGGGATCCGGATCATGGCGTTCGCGCGGCCGTGAGCGGCGAGGTCGTGGCTGCCGCGGGTCTCGAGCGGAGTCGCCCGGACCTGGCCGCCCGCCTCCTCGAGGAGCGCGTCGCGGTAGGTCTCGCGGTGTCCCCGCACCGCGATCTCCCGTTCCAGACGGGCCTGGCGAATGGGAGCGCCCGGCGCCGCGACGCCTTCCAGGCAATCGAGCGCGTAGCGAACGAAGAGGTGGAAGCACACCGAGGTCGAGACGGGGTTTCCCGGAAGGCCGAACCAGAGCGTGCCTCCGCGGCGTCCGAACGCGACCGGCTTCCCGGGCCGCACGGCCACGCCGTGAAAGAGGATCTCGAAACCCGCTCGCTCGGCCTCGGCGGGCAGAAGGTCGAGATCCCCCGCCGACACCCCGCCGCTCGTGACCAGCACGTCCTCGCCGCGCCCGGCCTCGGTAAAGAGGTGGCGCACGGCGCCGTCCTCGTCAGCGACCGCGGCCCGCGCGGTTGCGGGCCATCCCGCCGCCGCGCACAGCGCGAGCAGCATCGGCCCGTTGGAGTCACGGAGCTGGCCCGGCCCGGGCCGCTCGGAGGTGGGGACGAGCTCGTTTCCCGTCACGGCGATCGTCACGCGCGGACGCCGGCGCACGGACAGGGGATCCGCGCCCGCGAGCGCCGCGAGAGCGACTCCCGATGGGGAGAGGCGCTGTCCCGACCGAAGCAGGACGTCGCCCGACTTCACGCTCTCGCCGCGCCGGCGGATGTGCTGGCCCGGGCGCGGGCGGAACTGCGTGAAGATGGCCCCGTTCTCGCGGCGGACCTCCTCGACCGGCACGATGCGCCTCGGTGCCCTGCGGAATCGGCGCGCCCGTCATGACGCGCACCGCCTCTCCCGAGGCGAGTGTCGGCGCGGGCCGGTCGCCGGCGGCCACGAGGCCGGGCCGCTCCCGGAGCGTCTTGCGTTCCGCGAGATCGTCCAGGCGAATCGCGTAACCATCCATCGCCGACGTGTCGAAGGGCGGCCAGTCCACGTCCGCGCGGATCTCGCGGGCGAGAACGCGACGCAGGCCCTCACGCAGCGGCACCGCCTCCTCCGGACCCGGCGGACACGTCCGGCGAAGGATCGCGAGCGCCTCTTCGACCGTGATCACGGGGTCATTCTATGGTCGCGGAGTTGCTGCTAGGATCCGCCGCATGCCGATCTACGAGTACGTCTGCGACTCGTGCAAGACGAAGACCGAGGTGATCCAGGCCATGAACGCGCCGCGTCTGAGGGTCTGCCCGCAGTGTGGCGGCAAGCTGACGAAGGCCTTCTCGGCGCCGGCGATCCAGTTCAAGGGCAGCGGCTTCTACCTGACGGACTACGCGCGGGGCTCCGCGGCCGGCGACGCGGGCGGCGGTGGCAAGCCCGACTCCGGGGAGAAGTCGGAGAAGTCGGAGAAGTCAGAGAAGTCGGAGAAATCGGAGAAATCAGAGAAGTCGGAGAAAACGGAGAAGGCGGAGAAGTCGGCAAAGGCGGCGGAGGGCTCCGCCAGGTCGGAGAAATCGGAGAAGCCGGCGAAGACCGAGAAGTCCGAGAAGAAGAAGGGCGGGAAACCGGACTGAGGCTCGGGCGGGGATGAAGGCTTCGCTCCCGCGGCCTTACCCGCCGTCATCCTGAGGAGCGGAGCGACGAAGGATCCCGGACTTGATCGCCACTGTCTCATGTCGAGTCTGGGATCCTTCGCTTCGCTCAGGATGACGGGCCAAGCGAGCGCCCCGGGTCGACTCTCAGAGTGACTCTGGCAGGGGACCAGCTACTCCAGCTTCAGCCCCTTCAGGTACGTCTTGAACGGTCCGCCGAGGTCCGTGCGCTTCAGCGCGAACTCCACGGTCGCCTTCAGGAACCCGAGCTTGTCGCCCGCGTCGTAGCGTTTTCCCTCGAAAAGGTAACCGTCGATCGGGCGGCGGGAGAGCAGGGTCTTCAACGCGCTCGTCAGCTGGATCTCGCCGCCCACCTCCGGGGGAGTCTCCTCGAGGATCTCGAAGATCTCGGGAGGCAGCAGATACCGCCCGATGATCGCCAGGTTCGACGGGGCCGCCTCGGGCGCGGGCTTCTCGACCATGTCCCGGATGGCGACGACGCGGTCCTCGATCTTCTGACCGTCGACGATTCCGTACTGCCGCGTCTCCTCGCGGGGGACCTCCTGGAGGGCGATGACCGGGTTTCCCCGGCGCTCGTAGAGCCGCATCATCTGCCCGATGCAGGGCTCTTCCGCGTCCACGATGTCGTCGCCGAGCATGACGGCAAACGGCTCGCGGCCGACGAGGTCGCGAGCCTGGAGAACGGCGTGGCCGAGGCCGAGCGCCTGCTTCTGCCGGACGTAAGCGACCGGGATCATCTCGGAGACCTCGCGGATCTCGTCGAGGAGCTCGCCCTTGCCCTTCTCTTCGAGCATCTTTTCGAGCTCGAAGGAGGTGTCGAAGTGGTCCTCGATCGCGTTCTTGCCGCGGCCCGTGACGATAACGATCCGCGCGATCCCGGCGTCCCGCGCCTCCTCGACGACGTACTGGATGAGCGGGCGGTCAACCAGGGGGAGCATTTCCTTGGGCTGCGCCTTGGTGGCCGGCAGGAAGCGCGTCCCGAGGCCGGCGGCGGGAAAAACGGCGACGCGAATCTTCGACATGCGGGAAAGTGTAGCCGATCGAGGACGGCGTCCCGATCTCCCGACGGGAGCCCGTACAATAGCGTCGTGCGGACCGACAACAGAAGTTCGATCCGGGGCCGGGTCTTCGCCCTCCTCGCGGCTGCGGCGCTCTCGCTGGGAGCGCCGGCGCTGCACGCTGCCGCGTGGTGGCGGCTTCCGGTCTGGGGCGCGGAAGTCCGTGCCTTCGCGATCGACCCGTTCGTTCCGGGAATGGTCTACTGCGGAACCTCGCGCGGCAACTTCTACGGATCTCGCGACGGAGGGGCGAGCTGGGAGCCGCTGCGTCCGGGTCCGGCGTTCCCGGGCTACTACGTGACCTCGCTCGTGGCCGACCCGTCGGTACCCCGCCGGCTCTGGGCGTCGCTGGCGGGCGAGCTGACGGGAGGCCTCGTCGTCCGCAGCGACGACGCCGGAGCGACGTGGACCCCGCTGCTGAAATCGGCGAAGACGGTCACGACGCGGGCGCTGGCGCTCGCGGCGGGGGAGCCGCGCCTGCTCGCGGTCGGAGGCGACGACGGCGTGCGGCTCTCCGCCGACGGCGGCCGGAGCTGGACGCGCACGGGGCAGGGAGTCGACGGCCTCCACCAGGTGGAGTCGCTGGCGTTCGACCCCGCCGACCGGCGCGTTCTCTATGCCGGGACCTGGCGTCAGGCGTTCCGGACCCGGGACGGCGGCAGTTCCTGGCGGCGCATCGCCGACGGCATGGTGCTCGATGCGACCGTTTACGCGTGGGACTTCGACGGGGCGGACTCGCGAGACGTGTGGGTCTCGACGTGCGGCTGGGTCTACCGCTCGCGCGACGGCGGCGACCGCTGGGAGCGCTTCAAGACGGGGTTCACGAACCGCCGCTCGCACAGCGTCCGGCGCGATCCGCAGCGCCCGGGAGTCGTGTACGCCGCCACGGTCGGGGGCCTGCACCGCTCGGACAATGGCGGCGCGACCTGGACTCGCATCTCGCGCGAATCTCTCGTGGTCACGGCCCTCGAGGTCGACCGCCGGTCGGGCCGGCTCTACGTAGGCACCGAGGGGGAGGGAGTCTTCACGTCCGACGACGGCGGCCTGACTCTTTCGTCCGGATCCCAGGGCCTGACCGAAAGCCGCGTGACCGAGCTGGTGGCCGATCCGAACGACCCCGGCCGCGTCTACTTCTTCCGGTCCTTCGCGGGCGACGAGAGCGGCCTCTGGGTCGCGGCGGGCCGGCAGGTCAGCAAAGTCTCGCGCGATCCGCTTCCGGCGTCCGCTTCGCTCGCCGCCTTCCTGGGCCGCGACGGGAAGACCGTGCTCCTCGTCGCGAGCTCGGCGGGGGTGCGCGTCTCGCGCGACGGGGGCGTGCGGTGGTCGGCTCCGGTGGGTCCGGCGCCGGGCTCGCCCATCGCGCTCTACGGCGCGCCGTTTCCCGAGCCCGTGCTCGTGACGACCGACGGCGTCTTCCGGACGTCCGACGGCGCTCGCTTCTCCCCGGTCGCCGGGGGCCTGCGTCCCGCCAGCTCCTCGGAGCTCCTGGCCGACGCCAAGGGCGACCCGATGCTCGAGATCCGCTCGGCCGGCGCCCTCGCCTACTGGGACGGTCAGAACTGGTCGATGAAGAAGAAGGCCGCCTTGAGCGGCGGGATCTTCATTCAGAACGCCACCCCGCAGAAGCCGGCCGGGGGCTGGTCGAACCTGTGGGACATCGACGGGACTCTTCTCTGGCAGGAGGGGCGCTCGCGCCGCGCGTTCACGAGCCCGAGAGCGGCCCTGACCCTCGCTTCGGCCGCGGCGACGCCCGGGGGCAGCGTCTACGTCGGGACCATGGGGGACGGGCTGTTTCTCTTCGAGCCGTAAACGTCGCCTCCGCTCGCTCCGGGATCTGCGGCCTTCGGCGTCACCGGCCTGCGGCTCGCCTGTGGGCTCGACCGCAGGCCTGATCCCTCGCTCGCTGCGGCTCCCGCGGCGCGAGGCGTCCTCCGCTGCGCTCGCGGAGATTAACGCCGCGCTTCGCGCGACGTTGCCTACTGCCGGGGGTCTGCGCTAACGCCGTCCTTCGGACGGGGTTTCCTACTGCTGAGGGTTTGCCTTCGGTGGCCGGGTCGGTGGTCGGCTGCCTCGCGCCGCGAACGGAATCCCCAGTGCCGCGTGCTGAGTCCCTTTGGTCTGTAATCACGAGCCCCAGCGGATGAGGGCACGCTCGGCTGGTCGAGGTCCTAGTTAGGAATCTCCAGCAACCGCAGTACGGTCCCGACCTTCACGCCCTCTTTCTCCGCCAGTCCTCCCGCGATCTCCAGGACCCGCCAGGCCGGACCGTCGGGGCCGTACGTCGGGCAGGGGTCGGCCTTGCAGGGGGGAGTGTTGGCCGAGACGAAGAGCACCTTGCCGGTCTCGTCCATCCAGATCATGTCGAGCGGGATCATGGTGTTCTTCATGTAGAAGTGGTGCGGGGAGGGCTCGGGGAAGACGAAGAGCATCCCGGTCTTCTCGGGAAGGCTCTCCCGGAACATCAGCCCGTTCGCCCGGTCCTCGGGCGTCAGCGCGAGCTCGAGGGCGTAGAACGCGCCGCTCGGCATCTGGACACGGGGCCCGCGCGGTTCCGGAACCTTCGTGGGAGCGGGCGCGGACTTGGGCGACGCGCCGCAGGCGGCCGCCAGAACCGCCGCGCCGGCGGCGGCGAGAAGCCGCCGCCTCACGCCGACGAGCCCTTGACCTCTGTGGGTCCCTCGTCCTCGTCCGGTTCCTCGTACATCTCCTCGCGGTGCACGAGGCTGTACTTCTTGGCGTAGTAGCGGAAGGACCGGAAGGACATGTGGAGCAGCTCCGCCGCCTTGGTCTGGACGCCGCCGCACCGGTCGAGCGCTTCGCGCATCAGGCGCTTGCCGACGGTCTCGAGGTACGCCTCGAGATTGATCCCCT
Source organism: uncultured Acidobacteriota bacterium (assembly GCA_963829925.1). GTDB lineage: Bacteria > Acidobacteriota > Thermoanaerobaculia > UBA5066 > Gp7-AA6 > DAHUXD01. The sequence continues at coordinate 78,420 of CAWHKQ010000010.1, read as the reverse complement.
CTTCGGGCAGGCTCTCGAAATCCGGCACCCGCGTGCGCACGCCGAGCGCGATCGGCCTCGGGCAGGCTCGAGGCGTTGATCACGGGCCCCGCCTCGAGGGCGAGCGTGCGCTCGATCGTGTTCTCGAGCTCCCGCACGTTGCCCGGCCAGGGGTGCGCCTCGAGCAGGCGCATCGCCTCGATCGAGATTCGCTTTTCCGGGATCTTCTGTTCCGTGCAGATTTTGGCGATGAAGTGCGAGGTCAGCGGAGCGACGTCCTCGGTCCGCGAGCGCAGGGGCGGCAGCGCGATCGGGATGACGTTGATCCGGTAGAAGAGGTCCTCGCGGAACTTCCCGTCGGCCACCAGGTCGTTCAAGTCCCGGTTGGTCGCGGCGATGATGCGGACGTCCACCGACATCTCGTCGTTGCCGCCGACGCGGCGGATCAGTTTCTCCTGGATGGCCCTCAGGAGCTTGACCTGCAGGGTCGGCGTCGTCTCGGAGATCTCGTCGAGGAAGAGCGTGCCGTTGTCGGCCTCCTGGAAGAGCCCGCGCTTTTCCCGGACCGCGCCCGTGAAGGCTCCCCGCTCGTGCCCGAAGAGCTCGGACTCGAGCAGCGTCTCGGGCAGCGCGCCGCAGTTGACGGACACGAACTTGTGGTCCCTCCGGACCGAGGAGAAGTGGATCGCCCGGGCGATCAGCTCCTTGCCCGTGCCGCTCTCGCCGGTCACGAGAACGGTCGACGAGACCTTGCCGATGCGCTCGATGGTCCGGAAGATCTCCTGCATCCGGGCGCCCCGGCCGATGATGTTCGCGAAGGTGTACTTCCCGGCGAGCTCCTGGCGCAGGTAGAGGTTCTCGTCCAGAAGCTGCTTTTCCCCGACGCGCCCTCTGGACCACGAGCACGAGCTCGTCGTTGTTGAAGGGCTTGGAGATGTAGTCGACGGCGCCCCGCTTCATCGCCTCCACGGCGTCCTCGGTCGACGTGTGGGCCGTGATCATGATGACGGGCGTCGGCAGGTTCTCCTCCCGGACCTTGCGCAGGAGATCGAGGCCGTTGCCGTCGGGCATCTTGATGTCGCAGAGGATGACGTCCGGGTTCGAGCGGATCGCCGCCTGGATGCCCTCCGTCAGGTTGGCGGCGATCGAGACCTCGAAGCCCTGCCGGTGGAAGAGCATCTGCAGCATCTCGCGCAGGGATTTCTCGTCGTCGACGATGAGAAGCCGCGGTTTGCTCACTGGACGACCCCGGAGGAGACCCCGGCGCGCCCGGGCGTCACCGGCGTCGTCGCGGCTCGCGGCAGAAGAATCGTCACGGTCGTCCCTTCGCCCGGCGTCGACTCGACGTCGATCGCTCCTCCGTGGTCTTCGACGATGCGCCGGACGATGGCCATCCCGAGCCCGGTCCCGCCGTCGAAAGCCGTGGAGAAGGGCGTGAAGACGCGTGCGATCTCTTCCTCGCTCATCCCCCGGCCAGTATCCCGGAATTTGATGCTATACCAGGCGCCGTCCTCACGGCCCTCGACCGTCAGCGCTCCGCCGTCGGGCATCGCGCGCACCGCGTTCTTGGCGACGTTGTAGACGATCTGCCGGATCTGGTCGCGGTCCCCGGAGAGCAGGCACCGCTCCGGGAAGACGTCGAGCGCGATGCGGTGCGCGTCCGAGACCTCGTCCGAGAGCCGGAAGAGGGCGAGGACCTCCTGGATGTTGCCGGCGACGTCGAAAGCCGCGACGCGCCTCTCCTGCGGCCGCACGAACCGCAGGAACTCCTCCAGGATCTTCGACAGCCGGTTGGACTCGGAGACGATGATCTCCATCAGTCGACGCTCGGCGGAGCCGACCGTGAGCTCGTTCGAGAGCACCTGCACCGACCCGGAAATCGAGGCGAGCGGGTTGCGGATCTCGTGCGCGATGCCGGCGGCCAGCTCTCCGACGGCCGCGAGCTGCTCGTTGAAGCGGGCCTGGCGCTCGAGCTTCTTGACCTCGGTCAGGTCCTGGAACACGATCAGCGCGCCGTCCTCGCCGCCGGGGTCCTTGAGGGCGCGGGCCGAGTAGCCGAGCACGCGCCGCGTGTCCCCCCGCTGGATCTCGACCTCCGCGCGGTAGCCCTCGCGGCCCCGCGTGCGGCGCCGGACCTCTTCCCAGTCGGCCGGCAGGTCCAGGCCGATGTCGCTCAACAGCCGGCCCGTGGCCCGCGCCGGAACGACGCCGAGGATCTCACCGCCGGCCTGGTTCAGGAACGTGACCCGCTGGCGCGAGTCGGCGGTCACGAGGCCGGACGACATCGACGCGATGACGTTGGCGTACAGGGTCTGGATGCGGGAGAGGGCCTTCTGCCGCAGATCCAGCTCGTCGCGCGCGCCGCGGAGCTTCTCGGAGAGGTAGGACACCATGAAGGCCACGCCGTAGAAGCCGGTCACGGTGATGGCGAGGTTGTAGCCGGTGCGGTCCGTCCCCCAGAGAGGGAGGGCGGCGCCCGGCGGCCGCGAGAGGACCTCGTAGGCCGTCAGCTCGACCATCAGGCCGTGGAACAGCGCGGCCACGGACGCGATCACGACCGCGCCGGTGCGGTAGAGGAGAAACGCGGCGGCGCCGATGACCACGAGGTAGAGAAACGTGAAGACCGAGCTCGGCCCGCCGGACGAATACACCAGGATGCAGACCAGGGCCAGGTCCCCGAGGATCTGGACGTAGGCCTCCACGCGCGGCGGCAGGAAGCGCCCGATCGTCCAGTGAAACAGGGACAGCAGGAAGGCGCCGCCGCAGAGGCCGTAGAGGTACGAGATTTCGACTTCTCGCGCCCGAGCCCGCCTGGACCAGGATCGCGGACAGGAGAATCAGGAAGAAGACGACGATCCGCGCCGCCGTCAGCCAGAAGAGCGACCGTCGGAGTGGGTCTTCCACGCTGGAACCGTAGACCCGTGAACCGTAGGCCGTAAACCGTGAGCCGCGGCCTTGACTCCGGTGCCTCGGCGGGCGGCTCAGGCTGACGGCTTACGTCGTCCTTATCCGATCTTGTTGATCAGCGTGAACATCGGCAGGTACATCGCGATGACGATGCCGCCGATGACGACGCCGAGAATGAAGATCATGACGGGCTCGAGCAGTTTCACGAGCCCCTGGACGGCGATGTCGACCTCGTCCTCGTAGAACTCGGCGATCTTGTTGAGCATCTGGTCCAGGGCGCCCGTCTGTTCGCCGACGCCGATCATCTGGACGACCATGTTCGGAAAGACGTTCGATTCCTTGAGAGGCTCGACCAGGGTCTTGCCGCCTTCGACGCTCCGGCGCGTCTCCATGATGGCGTCTTCGACGATGGCGTTTCCTGCGGTGCGGGCCGTGATGTCCAGGCTCTCGAGGATGGGCACGCCCGAGGAGGTCAGCGTCGCCAGCGTCCGGCAGAACCGCGCGACGGCGATCTTGCGGAGGATGATGCCGAGGATCGGGAGCTTGAGCAGCATCCCGTCGATGACCCGTCGGCCGCGGTGGGTCTTGTAGTACCGGCGCAGGAAGAAGATGCCCGCGGCGATGCCGATGACGAAGAAGATGAAGTAGCGCGCCAGGAAGTTCGACGCCGCGATCACGACGCGGGTCGGGAACGGCAGCTCGGCGCCGAGGCTCGTGAACAGGGCGGCGAAGGTCGGGATGACCTTCAGCAGGATCACCGCGACGACGATGGCGGCGATGCAGATGACGGCCACCGGGTAGATCAGGGCGGCCCGCACCTGGGAACGCAGCTTCACGGCCTTCTCGATGTACGTCGAGAGGCGCTGGAGGATCGTGTCCAGAATACCGCCCGCTTCTCCCGCGGCCACCATGTTGACGAACAGATCGTCGAAGGCCTTCGGGTGGCGGCGCATGGCGTCGGCCAGAGTCGAGCCCGCCTCGACGTCCTGACGGACCTGGAGCAGGATCTTCGCGAAGCCCTTGTGCTCCTGCTGATTGGCGAGAATCTCGAGGCACTGCACGAGGGGGAGTCCGGCGTCGATCATGACGGAGAACTGCCGCGTGAAGACCGCCAGGACCTTGGACGGGATCTTCCGGCTCAACTTCGAGAGCGAGATCTCCTTGCCCTTCTCCCGGATTCCGGTGACGACGATGTTCTGGCGGCGCAGGGTCGCGAGCGCGCCTTCCTTGGTGTCCGCGACGAGGACGCCTTCCTGGACCAGACCGGTGCGGTTGCGTCCCTTCCAGACGAAGTTCGCCATGGCCTACGACCTCTTCCCGGCCGAAGCCGCGACCGTCGGCACGTTGACCCCCGAGCCCCGGTTGATCAGTTCCTGAAGCTCGTCGGGCATCGAAGAGCGGGAAAGCGCCTGCTCGAGGCTGATCAGCTTCTTCAGGTACAACGTCGCGAGCGACTGGTTGAAGGTCTGCATGCCGAACTTGGACTGACCCGACTGCATCATCGAGTAGACCTGGTGGATCTTGTCCTCGCGGATGAGGTTCCGGATGGCGGCGTTGGGCACGAGGATTTCCATGGCCATCACGCGGCCCTTGCCGCTCGACCGCTCGAGGAGGGTCTGACACATGATGCCTTCCAGGACGAAGGAGAGTTGCGTCCGGATCTGGCTCTGCTGACTCGAGGGGAAGACGTCGATGATGCGGTTGATCGACGTGACCGCGGAGTTGGTGTGGAGAGTCGCCATCGTCAGGTGGCCCGTCTCGGCGATCCGGAGGGCCGCCTCGATCGTCTCGAGGTCTCGCATTTCGCCGATCAGCACGACGTCGGGGTCCTCGCGGAGCACGGCGCGCAGGGCGTTGGAGAAGGAGTGCGTATCGGCGTGCGAGCTCGCGCTGGTTCACGAGGCACTTCTTGTGGCTGTGGAGGAACTCGATCGGGTCCTCGATCGTCACGATGTGAAGCTGCTTCTCGCGATTGATCTTGTCGATCATCGCCGCCTGCGTCGTGGTCTTGCCCGAGCCCGTGGGCCCGCAGACGAGGATCAGCCCGCGGGGCTTGTCGCACAGGAGCTCGACGACCGGCGGGAGCCCCAGCTCCTTGAAGCCGAGGATCTCGTACGGAATCTGACGGTAGACACCGGCGGCCGCGCCGCGCTGCATGAAGTTGTTGGCCCGGAAGCGCGCCATGCCCTTGACGCCGAACGAGAAGTCGAGCTCGAGGTTCTCCTCGAAGCGGTGCTTCTGGGCGTCGGTGAGGACCGAGTAGGCGAGCTGTTTGGTTTCGGGGACCGTCAGGGGCGGGTACGGGAGCGGGATGAGCTTCCCGTCCAGCCGCACCATGGGCGGTGATTGTGTCGTCAGATGGAGGTCCGAGCCCCCCATCTCGACCATTTGTTTCAGGAGGCCGTGAAGCGTGGTCTCACTCGCCATGGGCTTTCCCTCGCTTGTCGTGTCGGGACAGTTTACGCTCGAAAGGGCGGGAGGTAAAGGAGATAGGGGAGGGAAGGTAAAGGCCGGAAGGACACGGAGATACCGCGGGGGCCGAGTCGTAAGACTAGAGCAAAGACTAGAGCACCGTCTCCCGGAGCACTTCCTCGAGCGTCGTCGATCCCTCCCGGATCTTCTGCAGGCCCGACATGCGGAGACTGACCATGCCTTCTTCGATGGCCTTGCGCTTGAGCTCGATCGAGGAGGCGCCGGAAAGGATCATGTCGCGGATCTCGTCGGTGAACAGGAGGACCTCGAAGAGCCCGATGCGGCCCTTGTAGCCGGTGTTGTTGCACCGCTCGCAGCCGCGTCCCCGCTTGATGCGCAGGGTCTTGACCTCGTCGGGGGCGAAGCCCACCGTGATGAGCATCTGGGGAGGCGTTTCCATGTCCTCGGCGCAGTGCGTGCAGATCCGCCGGACCAGGCGCTGGGCGCAGATGCAGTTGACCGAGGTCGCCACCAGGAAGGGCTCGATGCCCATGTTCATCAGCCGGTTGATGGTGGAGGGGGCGTCGTTGGTGTGGAGCGTCGAGAGCACGAGGTGGCCGGTCAGGGCCGCCTTGACCGCGATCTCGGCGGTCTCGAAGTCCCGGATCTCGCCGACGAGGACGATGTCGGGGTCCTGCCGGAGAAAGGAGCGCAGCGCCGAGGCGAACGTCAGGCCGATCTGCTCCTTCATCTGGACCTGGTTGATTCCCGCGAGGTTGAACTCGATCGGGTCCTCCGCCGTCATGATGTTGACGGTCGGATCGTTCAAGGCCGCGATCGCGGAATAGAGGGTGTTCGTCTTTCCCGAGCCGGTCGGCCCCGTGACCAGCATGATGCCGTACGGCCGGTCGATCGCCTCTTTGAAGCGCCGCAGAGGCTCCTGGTCGAATCCGAGCTGGGTCATGTCGAGCTGGAGCTTCGACTTGTCCAGAAGCCGCATGACGACCTTTTCGCCGAACTGGGTCGGCACCGAGGACACGCGCAGGTCCAGGTCCCGCGAGCGTTCCTCGACGCGCAGGCGGATCTTGATCCGGCCGTCCTGAGGCAGGCGCTTCTCGGAAATGTCGAGCTTGGCCATGATCTTCAGGCGCGAGATCAACGGGTCCCGGGTCCGCATCGGAAGCGCCATGATGTTGTGCAGGATGCCGTCGATCCGGAACCGGACGCGGAACTCTTTCTCGTACGGCTCGACGTGGATGTCGGAGGCCCCCGCCTTCAGCGCCTCGATGAGGATCAGGTTCGACACCTTGATGATCGGAGCCGACTCGGACGACTTGGCCAGGTCCGAGAGATCGATCTCCTGACCTTCCTCGCCGCGGACCACGTCCACGTCGGCGCCCGTGTCCATCCCGGTGATCTCGTCCATGTTGATCTCGCCGAGGCCGACGCTGGCCATGTCGTCGATCGTCAGCGCGGAGGACGCCATCACGTCCTCGAGGCTGGTCTCGCCGCCCCCGAGTCCCTGGCTGCCGCCGCCCGCCTTGACCCGCTCCTTGAGCACGACCGACCGGGGCGTCCCGTAGTGCTTGTCGATCGCCTTGCGCAGTGCGATCTCGGAGGCCACGACCGGCTCCACGTTGTAGCCCGTCATGAACTTGATGTCGTCCATCGCGAAGACGTTGGTCGGGTCGCCCATCGCGATCGTCAGAGTCGCGCCCGTTTTGTTCACGGGAAGCACACCGTATTTGCGCGCGACCTCCCCCGGGACGACCTTGATGACGGCGGGATCGATCTCGAAGTGAGCAAGGTCGATCGACGGCACGCCGAACTGCTGGGACAGCGTCTCCGTGATGTCGCTCTCGGAAACGGCGCCGACCCGCACCAGGGCCTCGCCGATCTTGCCGCCCTCCTCCCGCTGGAGCTTCAAAGCGGTATCCAGCTGCTCCTGCGTAGATCAGCTTCTGCTTGAGGAGGAGGTCACCGAGCTTTACGGCCATCGAGTGCTTGCGATGGTAGGGGTTTAAGGGGCAGGTGTCAAAGGGTGTCAGCCGGCGGGTGTCGGTGTCCGCTCGAGATCTCGAACGCGCGCGCCAGGATGTTTTCGTCCGGCACCGCGTTCATCGACGTCACGATGCCCCTCCGATTCCGGTACGGTCCGTTGCGCTTCGGGTCCGTCGGCCCGAACAGCGCGAGCGTGCGAACGCCGAGCGCGTCGGCGAGGTGGAGGGGACCGGTGTCGCCGGCGACGAAGAGCTCGCTCGCGGCCAGGAGCCGGGCGAGGCCCGCGAAGTCGAGCAGGGGCGCGACGACAGCTTCGGGCGCGAGCGCGCGGAGCCGTTCGACGCGCGTCTCGTCCCCCGGGCCCCAGGAGACGACGGCCGGAAGTCCGCGCTCCCGCAGGAGTCCGGCGGCGAGCCGCGCGAAACCCTCCTCGCCCCACGCTTTCTCGGCCCGGGCCGCGCCCGGGTGGAGGACGACGAACGGCCGCGGCAGCGCGGCGAGAAACGCGTCGGCGGCCGGGCTCGGGAGGGCGCGGAGGTGCGCGGCGTCCGGCTGGCGCGACACGATCGGGATGCCGGCCGCCTCGAGCAGCGCGAGGTTGCGGTCGACGACGTGCGGCGCGGCGGCGTCGGGCGTCACCCGGACGGCGGCGAAGAGCGCCGAGCCGGGCTCCCTCCGCTCGGCGGCGGCGAAACCGACGACCGGAGCCGCCGTCAGTCGGGCCAGCATCGCCGATTTCCAGAGGCCTTGCGCGTCGATGGTCCGGTCCGGAGCGAAGTCGCGCAGCGCCCGGCGCAGGGCCGCGATCTCCGCGAGCGTACCGCTCGAGAGGGGCCGTTTTCTCCAGAGCCGTGTGTCGGCCGCGAAGATCCGCGCGCAGTGCGGGTTGCCCTCGAGGAGGCCGGCGAACGGCCGCTCGACGAGCCACCCGACGGTCGCGCCCGCGGCGCGCGCGTTCTCCGCCAGCGGCAGCGCATGGATGACGTCCCCCATCGAGGAGAGACGGACGATGAGGAGTCGCACGAGTCGTCAGCCGCTCACGGTTTACGGCTCCGAATCCGTCCGATCAAGTCGGTGGTCGCGTGGTCTTTGGGATCTCCCACGATCGCGGTCCGGCCGCCGTACGCGGACACGACCTCGCGTTCGGGCACCGAGTCCGCCGTGTAGTCCGTCCCCTTCGCGTGGACGTCGGGCTCGAGCGCGGCGATGAGCCCGGCGGGAGAGTCTTCCGGGAAGATCACGACGGCGTCCACGCAGGCCAGGGCCGCGACGATCTCCGCGCGATCGGCCTCCGGCAGAACGGGTCGCGACGGCCCCTTCGCCCGGGCCACCGAGCCGTCGGAGTTGACACCCACGGCCAGCCAGTCGCCTTCGCGCCGCGCGGCTTCGAGGTAACGGACGTGACCGACGTGCAGCAGATCGAAGGCGCCGTTGGCGAAGACGACGGTCTTGCCCGCGGCGCGCGCTTCTTCCGCGGCTTCGAGCAGCGCCGGAAGCGGCAGGATTTTCGAGGCGCTCATGACCGCGCACCATGAGCCGCGAGCCATGAGCCGTAAGCCGAGGTGCGGGCTGCGTCTGGCTGTCGGCTCACGGTTGACGGCTAACGGCTCACGTCAGAAGCGTCCGATCCGCCTCCACGGCTGCGACCAGCTCCTCGGGCGTCGCGACCGACGTGCCCATCTTCATCACGACGACGCTGCCGGCGAAGTTGGCCAGGAGGGCCGCCTCGAGCGGCGTGGCGCCGGCCGAGAGCGCCAGAGCGAACGCGGCGAGAACCGTGTCGCCGGCGCCGGTGACGTCGGCGACCTGATCGGTGCCGTGAACGGGGATCATCTGCGGCGCCGCTCCGTCGAAGAGAGCCATGCCTCGCGAGCCGCGCGTGACGAGCAGACAGTCGGCAGCGCATTCGTTCGCGCAGGCCGGAGCCGGCTTTCGCCAGGCCCTCCTCCGATGTCGATGGTCTCTCCGGCGCACTCCTCCAGCTCTTCCTCGTTGGGCGTGGCGGCGTCGACCCCGACGTATCGTGGCAGCCGGTGCCGCGAGTCCACGAGGATGCGCGCGCCGTCGGGCAGAGCGGCGCGCAGCGGCGGGACGGCGTCCGGCGAGACGGCGCCGTAGCCGTAGTCGGAAAGGATCGCGCCGTCGGCGCCTTGCGCCGCCTCGCGCAGCGCCCGAATCAGCCCGGCGCGAGAGCGCGGCGTCTTCCGGCAGCGTGTCCTCGACGTCGTAGCGGACGATCTGCTGCTTGATCGCGTGAGGCGCTCCCGCGAGGATCCGTGTCTTCGTCGGCGTCCGGTATCCGGGGACCTCCTGGAGACCCTCCTCGCCGATGCCGCGAGCGCGGAAAACCGCCCGCAGCAGCGCGGCCCGGCTCGTCGGCTCCCGTCGCGCCGACGGGTACGGGCACCCCGCCGAGGGAGCGGACGTTGGCCGCCGTGTTGCCGGCGCCCCCGGGCAGGCTCTCCTCCGCGGGAGAAGCGCAGGATCAGCACGGGAGCTTCGCGGCTGACCCGCTTGGGATGCCCGTAGAGGAAACGGTCGAGCACGAAGTCCCCGGCGACCACGATGCGGCGGCCGGCGAAACCGCGGATGAGCGCCAGAAGGCGCTGGCGGGAGACTTCGAAGGGCACGGGCGCGGATTATAATGACCGCCCCGGAAGGAAACGATGCTCGACTCCCAGGTCCTCGTGCTCAACCGCGTCTTTCAGGCCGTCCAGGTGACGTCGGTCCGCAAGGCGTTTTCGCTCTTCTACAAGGGCCACGTCCGGGCCGTTCTGCCCGACTACACGACGTACGAGTTCGAGAACTGGTGCGACATCCCCGTGCAGCCGCAGGACGAGGTCGTGCTGACGCCCTCGATGGCGATCCGGGTTCCCCGCGTCGTCGCGCTGAAGGATTTCGACCGGCTGCCCCGCCAGGACGTGAAGTTCTCCCGCCACAACATCTACCTGCGCGACGGCAACCGCTGCCAGTACTGCGGTCACCGCTTCTCATCCTCCGAGCTGTCGCTCGATCACGTCATCCCGCCTGTCGCGGGGCGGCAGCTCGACCTGGGAGAACGTCGTGTGCGCGTGCCTCTCCTGCAACGTGCGAAAAGGCAACCGCACGCCCCAGGAAGCCCGATGAAGCTCGTGACGCCGCCCCGCAAGCCTCGCTGGCACCCCGTCGGCCAGTTCGGTTCGAGCAAGTTCCACCCCGCGTGGCGGAACTTCGTGGATGTGGCGTACTGGAATGCGGAGTTGCGCTGACGCGCTGCCTACTGCCAGGGGGTCTGCCTTTGGTGGCCGGCTGACTCGTCGCTTCGTTCCTCGGGAGGACCGGCGCTGAGGGCGCCGAGCAACTCCTCGCGCGCCGCAGCACGTCCCCACCAGAATCTCCTTCATGCACTCGTGCCCGTACGGACATTCGTCCCGAAAGCACGGCGAGCAGAAGACGTAGCGGTCGAGAACGCGGAAGGGGGCGCCGGAGGGCGCGGTGCGACCGGGGTCGGTCGGGCCGAAGATTGCGACGACGGGCGTCCCGACGGCGGCGGCGAGATGCATCGGGCCCGAGTCGTTCGAGACGAGCAGGCGCGCCCGTTTCAGCACGGCGGCCAGCTCCACCGGGTCGAGGTCGGCTCCGAGGACCGGGAGAGGCGTCCGCGCCGCCCGCGAGACACGCGCCCCGAGCTCGCTCTCGCCCGGGCCGATCGCGACCGCGCAGCTGAAGCGCCTCTCGGCGAGCCGCTCTCCGAGCGCCGCGAACCGCCCGAACGGCCAGCGCTTGGTTTGCGCCGCTGCGCTGCCGGGAGCAGCAGAACCAGCCGGTCTCCGGACAGGCCGGCGGCGGCCAGCGCCTGATCCGCCTTGCGGGCGGCGGCCTCGGGGATCGGGAGGCGGGGGGGTCCGGATCGGGCGGGATGCCGTGGGCCTCGAGCAGGGTGTCGTAGTCGCGCAGCTGGTGGATCGTCGGCGCCGGAGCGGCCAGCGCGCGGGTCAGAAGAAGCCGGCGCCGGTCGGTGGCGTATCCGATCCGCCGGGACGCGCCCGAGGCCCGCGCGTAGACCGCCGCCCGAAAGGAGTTCGGAAGGAGCCAGGCCTCGTCGAACCGGCGCCGCCGCAAGGCGGCGACGTCGGAAGGGAAGCTCCCGCGTTCCAGGACCTCGTCCTGCGGACCCTTCGGCGCGGTAGATCGCGGCGGGACCGCGCCGCGCGAAAACGGCGAGTCCGTCTTCGGGGAACGCCGCCCTGAGCGCTCGGAGAAACGGCAGTGACATGACCGAATCGCCGATCCAGTTGGGCGCGATCACGAGACGGCGCACGGGACGTGAGCCGTGAGCCGTGAGCCGAGGGCCGCCGGAATGAGAAGACTTTCGGTTCATGGTTTGCTGTTTACGGCTTTCGGTTTACGGCTCGCGTCTTCCAGCGGTCTCGTCCTCCAGCGATTGTGCACCCACAGCCACGCCGCCGGAGCCCTTCGAACCGCGGACTCGGTGACTTCCATGTACCGGGCCGTCGCGTTCGCGGATGGCGTCCTCGCGCTCGGTCCCGTCCCGGAACTCCCCGGCCTCGATCGGCTTCTCGAACTCGAGCCGGTAGCGGCCGCCCCCTTCGGGCCAGGTGAAGACCGGGACGACGGAGGCGTCGGTCTTGAGCTGAAACAGAGCGAGCGCCGGGGTCGTCGCCGCCAGGCGCCCGAAGAACGGGACGAACACGGCTTCGCGCGCGAGCACGTTCTGGTCGACGAGGATCGCGACCGTCTCGCCGCGGCGCAGGGCGCGCAGGATGTCGCGCGCGGCCTCGCGCTTGGCGATCGGCCGGTTTCCGAAACGGGTCCGCCGGCGCGACAGCTCCCGCTCGAGCAGCGGATTGTCGAGGGGACGCACGACCGGCGCGATCGGCTCGCCGATGAGCCCCGCGCGGATCGCGCCGAGCTCCCAACCCCCGAGGTGCGCCGAGAGGAGGAAGACTCCCTTGCCCCGGGAGCGGGCCCGGACGAGGTTCTCTTCGCCGACGACCCGGATCCGGGAACGGATCTCCTCCTCCGACATCGCCGAGACCTCGAGAAAATCCACGAACGCTTCGCCCAGCCCCGCGACGGACTCCTTCGCGATCCGCGCGATGTCGACCGGGCTCTTCGCGGGGAAGGCGACGGCGAGGTTCTCGAGAAGGATGCGCCGCCGCGACGCCCCGGCCCGGACGCCGAGGAGGGCGAGGCGGCGGGCGAGCCTCTCCCGGGCGCCCCTCGGAAGAAGCGCCAGGACGCCGGCGGTCAGCTGGAAGAGGCCGAGCTCGGTCCGATCCCGCAATCCGGAGCGCGCGCGGCTCGCCGCGAAGGCGGGGCGGTCTCGCTCACGGAGCGGGCACCCGGGCCGGAAGCCGCGCCGTCACGAACGGGAAGAAACCGGCCTCGGCGACCTCGACCGAGAGGCGCACGGTCAGGATCGGAACGGGCAGGAGGCCCGACGAGCTTGACCGCGTCCTTCTCGGTGGTCAGGACGAAGCTGGCTCCGGCGGCCTCGACCGTCTCGCGGATTCTGGCCAGCGGACGCGGTCCGTAGCGCTGGTGGTCGCGAAACTCCAGGCGCTCCTCGGGAGAGACGCCGAGCTCGGCGAGGGACGCGGCGAATTCCGACGGCGTCGCAACCCCGCAGACCGCGATCGACCGGCGGTGGCCGATCGCGGAGGGCTCGACGGGGGATCCGCTCTCGTCGCGCAGGCCCGCGGCGCGGATCCGCGCCCGAAAGATCGGCGCCTCGGGATGGAGGCGGGCGATGGCCTCGAGCGCCTCGCGGGAGGTGCGGCGCGGTCCACGCGCGTGAAGACGATCGCGTCGGCCCGGCGAAGCGCCTCGATCGGCTCCCGCAGGCGGCCGGTCGGGGGAGCCGTCCGCCGCCGAAGGGATCGCGGGAGTCCAGCAGCAGCAGGTTGACGTCGCGCCGGACGGCCAGATGCTGGAACCCGTCGTCCAGGAGCAGCAGGTCCGCTCCCAGATCGGCCGCCCGCCGGGCCGCCTCGGCCCGGCGCTCCGCGACCACCACGATCACTCCCGGCAGAGTCGCCGCGCCAGGGCCACCGGTTCGTCGCCCCCGCCTTCGGGTCCGACGAGCGGGCCCTCGCCGGCCGAGACGACGACGAGGCCCCGCGAGCGGCGGCCGTACCCGCGCGAAAGGACCGCGGGACTCCGGCCCTCGAAACGAAAACGCCGGGCCAGAAACTCGGTGAAGGGGGTCTTCCCCGTGCCGCCGAAGGTCAGGTTCCCGACCGAGATCGAGGGCCGCGGCAATGCGTGGGACTCCAGCCTCCCCGAGACGTACCAGCCCGCGCGCAGGGTCACGGCCTTGCCGTAGAGGCGGGAGAATGGCTCCAGAGGCGTCACGGCGCGGATCCTCGCCCGGCCGAAAGGCCCGGCGCAAGCGCGAGCACCGCGTCGGCCGTCGCCTGGGCGGCGCCGCGGCTGGCGGCGACGAAGCCGGACGCCGCTTTTCCCCGGCGCGAGGTCTCCGCCTTCGCGCCGAGGGCGGCGGCGATCGCGGGCCCCAGCGCCGCGGCGTCCGGTACCCGCGACAGCAGGCCGAGCGCTTCGCCCCTGGCGGCGGCCTCGCGGAAATTCTCCATGTGCGGGCCGGCAATCGCGGGAACGCCCGCCGCCCAGGCCTCGATCGGGCTCTGCCCGCCCGTCGGGATCAGGCTGCCGCCGATGAACGCGAGCTCGGCCGACGGGTAGACCGAGGCGAGCTCGCCGATCGAGTCGAGGAGATACACGTCGACGTTGGAGTCCGGAGACGCGAGACCCGAGACAGGAGACGAGCGGCGCAGGAGGCGCAGACCCCGCTCCTCCACCAGGTTGGCGACTCCGTCGAAGCGTTCCGGGCGCCGGGGCGCCAGCACGAGCAGGGGGCGGCCCGGCAGGCCGCGCCACGCGTCCAGCACCAGAGCTTCTTCGTCCTCGCCGGTCGATCCCGCGACGACCACCGGGCGTCCCGCCGCGGCGGCGAGCAGCCGGGAGGCGTCGGGGAAGGCCGGCGGAGGCTCGAGGTCGTACTTCAGGTTGCCGGGGGAGGTCACCCGCTCGCGCGGAGCGCCGAGAGCCTCGATCCGCCGGGCATCCTCGCTCCGATTGCATCGCGAACAGAGCGATGCGGGAGAACGTGGTTGCCAGCCACCGCCGCACGAGCGCGTATCGGCGGAAGGAGCGCTCGGAGATCCGCCCGTTCACGACCGCCACCGGGATGCCGCGCCTCGACGCGCGCTCGAGGAACAGCGGCCAGATCTCGGTCTCGGTCAACAGGATGAGCCCCGGCCGGACGCCTTCGAGAGCGCGTCTCGACCGGCCCGCGAGGTCGAACGGAAAGGCGAACACGGACGCCTGCGACGCCAGCGTGCTCTCGGCGAGCGCGCGGCCGGCGTCCGTCGAGACGGACACGCCGAGGCGCGCGGCCGGAAGCCGACGGCGCAGCGCCCGGACGAGATTGCGGGCGACCCCGATCTCGCCGACCGAGACCGCGTGGATCCAGACGCCCCCGTTCAGGTCGGGATAGGGCGACCGGCCGAGCCGCCCCCGCAGGTCCCCGAGGCGCCGCTTTCCGGCAAGCGAGCGCGCGAGGGCCCAGGGGGCGTAACCGGCCAGAGCGAGGGCGAAGAGGGCCCGGTAGGCAAGCAAAGCGCAGCGATTATCCCCGAGAGGCTCCCGGATTGCTTGCCGAGCTGCTGACAAAGATTTAAGATTCAGAGGCTTAGGACGGGGGAATCGGTCCCAACGAATGGACGCCGTCGTCCGTATACAGCGGCAGGAGGAGACCTTTCGGACGATGGAGCTCATCTACAGCGAACACCGGGAACGGCAGGGGCTGACCGATCTCCCCGATCGGGACCTCGCCATCCGGGCGCGCGGGGGAGACATGCTCGTCCTTCGAGACCCTCGTCACCCGAAAGACCTCCGACCGTGGTCTCCCTCGCCCGCCGGGTCGTGGGCAACGCCGAGGACGCCCGCGACGTCGCGCAGCTGGTCTTCCTCCGCGTCTGGAGCGAGCTCCACCGGTACGACGAGAAGTATTCGCTCAACACCTGGCTCTACCGCATCGCCACCAACCTGGCGATCGACTTCCTGCGCAGCTCCCGGAGCCGCGAGCGCGCCCACGGCGCCACGCTCCATCTCGTGCGCGAGCGCGAGGAGTCCACGGCTGCCGACGCGACCCGCAACGCCGAGGACGCGGAGCTCGCGCGCCTCTTCGAGGCGGTGTCCGGCACGCTCTCGGAGAAGCAGAAGGCGGTTTTCGTCCTGAAGGAGATGGAGGACTGCGAGACGCGGGAGATCGCCGAGATCCTGGGCTGCGGCGAGTCCACCGTCCGCAACCACCTCTTCAACGCGCGCCGCATCCTGCGCAAGGAGATCGGCCGCCTGTATCCCGAGTTTCTCCGGGGGAGACTCTCGTCGTGAGCCCGATCTGCGGCATCCTGCGCACGAGCTTCGACGACTACCTGCGCGACACGCTCCCGGCGCCCGCAGCGGCAGATCCTGCGCGAGCACCTGGCCGCCTGCGTTCCGTGCCGGGACCTGGCCGCGGCGCAGGACCCGACGTTTCTCTTCGCGCGGCCGATGCGCGAAGACGTCTCGGCCTCGGACGCCCGGCGGATCCTCGAGGCGGTGAAGACGGGAGTGTCTTTCCTCGAAACCGAGCGGCGCATCGGACGCGTGACGCCCCGCCGGTTCGCGGGAGGCGCGGCCGCCGCGGCCGCCGTGGCCGTACTGCTCATCGTGGTCTCCCGGCGGACGCCGGCCGGAGGCCGGGGCCGTCGTCGCGGGCGTGGTCGCCGAGGCGCCGCGCCGCTCCGATGCAGCCGGCCGCGCTCGCCGGCGAGACGTCGGTCGTGTCGTCGGACGCCACGGTCTACGACCTGAATCCCGGCGCCGGCCGGGAGGAACCGCGCGTGATGTGGATCGTGGATCGGGGGCTCGACATTTAGGGACCCTCCACCCGAAGGCGGCCGACGCTGTGGCCGCGGTTGTAATCGCGTGAAAACAAAGACGTTTCTTTTCCTCGCCGCTCTCGTGTTTGCCGCCTCCGCCTCTCCGGGCCGCGGACGAAGCGGGCGTGCGCGTCTACGTCCTGAAGCACAAGCGGGTCGAAGAGGCGATGCTGCTGATCCGGCCCCACCTCTCGGAGTCGGCGTCGATCACGCTGACCCAGAAGCTGAACGCGATGACCGTCACCGACCGGCCCGAGAAGCTCGAGCAGGTCGGCAAGGTCCTCGCGGCGTTCGACACTCCGCCCCGCGGCTTCACCTTCGCCGTCAAGCTCGTGCGCGCCCGGGCCGACGTCCCGGCCGGGTCGATCGCCCGCGAGATCGGCGGGCTCGGGCGCCAAGCTGAAGTCGCTGTTCCAGTTCAACGACTACGCGCTCCTCGACTCGGCCGTGCTGCGCGGGGTCGAGGCGGGCCGCGTCCAGTACCAGTTCGCCGAGCGGGTACAGCATCGACTTCACGATCCGCAACCCCGGCGCCGGCAACGACCTCGTCCTCTCGCCCTTCTCGCTCTCCAAGCTGTGGAATCCGCCGGGCTACGCGGCCTTCGTCAAGCCCCTCTACCGCGCCTCGATGCCGGTGAGCCTCGGCCAGACGCTGGTCGTCGGCGCGTCGAAGGAGGAGAAGTCCAAGAGCGCGCTCATCCTGATTCTCCTGGCCCAGGAGACGCCCCGCGGCGACGCGCCCGACCACGGCCCCGAGCCCCGCGGCTCCGAAGGCGAGCGAGGAAGCGAGCCGTGAGCGAGTTCCGCGTCAAGGCCGGCTGGCCGGACGGCTCGGTGGCCGAGCAGGCCGTCATGGCGGCCGACATGGGCGCGGCGCGCCTCGAGATCGAGCGCCGCGGCGGCCACGTTTTCGAGGTCAAGCGCCGCGGCTTCGCCCTCGGGCGGACCCAAGTCGGCGTCGAAGGGCCGGATCAAGATGGCCGACTTTCTGATCTTCAACCAGGAAATGATCGCCCTGCTCAAGGCGGGCCTCCCGGTCGTGCGCTGCTTCGAGCTGCTCCTCGAGCGGCAGAAGAACCCGGTCCTCCGGCGCGTGCTCGGCGACGTGCGGGAGCGCGTCAACTCGGGCGCGTCGATCTCCGAGGCGTTCGCCGAGCAGGGCGACCTCTTCCCCCGCCTCTACTGGACGTCGCTGAAGGCCGGAGAGAAGTCGGGCGAGATCGAGAGCGTCCTGCGGCGCTATCTCAAGTACCAGAAGACGGTCATCGCGCTGACGCGCAAGGTCGTCTCGACCCTGGTGTACCCCGTCATCCTGATCACGCTTTCGATCGGCCTCATCGCGATCCTGATGACGTACGTCATCCCTCGCTTCTCCGAGTTCTTCGCCGACTTCGAGGCGGACCTGCCGCTGCTGACGGTCGTCGTGCTCGCCGTCGCGAACTTCATGAGGCCAACTTCCTGTGGATCCTCGGCGGCCTCGTGGCCGCCGGGTTCTTCGCGTCGCGCTGGTTCAAGACCGCCGCCGGCCGCGCAGTGGCTGGACGGCGCGGTGCTCAAGGTCCCCGTCGTGGGCGGCATCTTCCGGCGGTTCGCGATCACCCAGTTCACGCGGAGCCTCGGGACGCTGCTCGGGGGCGGCACGCCGCTCGTTCCGGCCCTCGAGAACTCCTCGGACGCGATCGGGAACCGGTCGGTCTCTCGCAAGATCGCGGAGGTCATTCCCAAGGTGCGCGAGGGCGGCGAGCTCTGGCGCGCCCTCGAGGACACGGAGATCCTGACGGACCTGACCATCGAGATGATCAAGGTCGGCGAATCCTCGGGAGCGCTGGAGGAAATGCTGTCCGTCGGTCTCGGAGTTCTACGACGAGGAGATCGACGTGCTGCTGGCCCGCGTCATCTCGTTCGTCGAACCGGCCATCCTCGTGCTCATGGGAGGCGTCATCGTGACGATCCTCCTGTCGGTCTATCTGCCCGATGTTCCGGCTCATGTCGGCGATCAAGTCGTGAAGGCGGAAGGCGAGATGGCGAAACAGGCCAAGCAACGGCAGGTCGGTCGTGGAAGCGATCCGCTTCTCCTCGCGGGCCGAGGAGGAGGCCCAGGCCATCGCGCTGGCCGAGCGGCTCGGGCTTCCGTACGTCGACATCGCGGCATTTCGCGTGGACGCCGATCTCTTCCGCTCGATGCCCGTGGAATGGATGCTGCGCTACGGCTTCGTGCCGGAGAGCAGGACGGAGAAAGCCCTGACGATCATCTGCGCCGACCCCACCGACGTGGTGCGGCTCGACGAGCTCGAGCTCCTCGTCGGGCTGGCGCTGCGCGTCAAGGTCGGGAGCCGCGCCGCGATCGCCGACATCCTGCAGAAGAGCGAGTCCTCGCAGCGGGTCCTCGACGAGGCGACCGAGGACTTCCGGATGCAGCTCGTGTCCGAGGACGAGGAGGGCGAGGAGACCCTCACGATCGACCGGATCACGCAGGACGCCTCGCCGATCATCAAGCTCGTCGACTCGGTCGTGTTCAACGCGATCCAGCGCCGGGCCTCGGACATCCACATCGAGACGCAGGAAAACGTCGTCCTCATCAAGTACCGCATCGACGGCGTGCTGTACCAGGCGATGGACCCGATCGACAAGCGCCACCACGGCACGATCATTTCGCGCATCAAGGTCATGTCCGAGCTCGACATCGCCGAGAAGCGCGTCCCGCAGGACGGCCGCTTCAAGCTCCGCGTGCGCGGGCGCACGATCGACTTCCGCGTGTCGATCATGCCGACCGTCCACGGCGAGGACTCGGTCATCCGCATCCTGGACAAGGAGTCGGCCAACGCCGAGTTCAAGAGCCTGAACCTCGAGGTCGTGGGCTTCGACGCCGAGACGAAGAAGAAGCTCCGCAAGTTCATCCGCGAGCCCTACGGCATGGTGCTCGTCACGGGCCCGACCGGCTCGGGCAAGACGACGACGCTCTACGCCTGCCTCTCCGAGATCCAGTCGGTCGAGGACAAGATCGTCACGATCGAGGACCCCGTCGAGTACCAGCTGCGCGGCATCACCCAGATCCCGGTCAACGAGAAGAAGGGGCTGACGTTCGCGCGCGGCCTGCGGTCGATCCTCCGGCACGACCCCGACAAGATCATGGTGGGCGAGATCCGCGACGAGGAGACCGCCCAGATCGCCGTTCAGTCCGCGCTGACGGGCCACCTCGTGTTCACGACGGTCCACGCCAACAACGTCGTCGACGTGCTCGGCCGGTTCCTGAACATGAAGGTCGAGCTCTACAACTTCGTGTCGGCCTTGAACTGCGTGCTGGCGCAGCGGCTGGTCCGCAGGATCTGCGTCCACTGCAAGGAGCCGGTCGAGATCAAGCCCGAGGTGCTGCTCGAAGCGGGGCTCGACCCCGAGAAGCTCCGGAATCAGAAGTTCTACGAGGGGAAGGGCTGCCTCGAGTGCGACGGCACGGGCTTTCACGGCCGGATGGCGATCGCCGAGATCCTCGACCTCTCCGACAAGATCCGCGGCCTCATCCTCGAGCGCCGGCCCGCGGCCGAGATCAAGCGCGCCGCCAGGGAGGAGGGCATGATCTTCCTGCGCGACGCGGCTCTCGCCAAGGTCTTCGAAGGATCGACGACGCTCAAGGAGATCAACAAGGTGACCTTTGTCGAATAAGCCGTCCCCGGCGGCGGCCCGATGAAGCTGCCGTTCGTCAGCTCCGTGGTGCCGCCGCACGTCTTCTGTCTGCTCGAGGACGGCGTGACCTACGCGCGCGTGCGCCGCGCCTCGCCGCCGGGCTTCGAGGAATCGCGGCACTTCCGGTATCCGACGGGAGCGCTGCACGCGGGGCCGGGCGGGACGCCCCTGGTCACGCGCGAGGCGCTCGCGGAAGCCGTCAAGGCGGCCCGGGCGCTCTCGGGCGGCCGCCTGGCGCGCGCCTCGGTCGTGTACCCCGACGCCTGGGCGCGGATCCTGACCCTCGATTTCGACACGCTCCCCGCCGAGGGCGACTCCGGCCGCGAGGTGATCCTCTGGAAGCTCAAGAAGCTCCTGCCGGCGTCGACCGCCGAGCTGGAAGTGGTCTGGCGCGCCATGCCGATGCTCTCCGACGAGAAGCGCGTGCTCGTCGCGGCGACGCCCCGGGAGGCCATCGGCGCGATCGACCGGGCGTTCGAGGACCTCGGCGTCCGAGTCGGCTACCTGGCCCCCGCCAGCCTGGCGCTCTTCGAGGGCCTCGCCCCGACGCTGGCGGCTGCGGCCGCGGGCGACTACGCCTTGCTGCACCGCTCGACCGGGACCCTGGCCTTCTTCATCGCGCGCGGGGGGGAACCGATCTTCTTCCGGCAGAGGCCGCCCGAGGACGACGAGGACCAGGACCGCGAAGCGCGACTGTCCCTGTCGTACTACGCCGAGAAGCTCAAGGGGCCGGGCCTGAAGGCCGTGTATCTCCATGACGAGCTGCCGGGCCGGGAGCTCGAGAAAGTCGGGGCGTTTCCGGTCGCCGTCAGCGCCATCTCGGGAGGGCTCTTCGAGGCCTCCCCGGAGTTCGACGAACGCGTGTCCTCGCGCCCCGAGCTCCTCGCCGGGTTCGCCGCGGTGTACGGCAGCGCATGAGCCGAACCTGGAATTTCGCCCGGCGCCCCTTCCGGGACGACAGGCCGCTGTACGCGGCGGCCGTCGTGCTCCTGGTGATCGGGCTCGCGTTTCTCGCGGCCAACCTGAGGCTGGTGGCCGAGTACCGGCGCGAGGTCGCCGACACACGCGCGGCGATCGCGGCTCTCGAAGCGCGCAGGAAAGCGCGCCGACGAGAAAGCCAACGCCGCGAAAGCGGCGCTTTCCTCTTACCGGCTCTCGGCGCTCGCCGCGGAGAGCCGCGGCCTGACGCGCATCGCGGCGGAGCGCAAGTTCTCGTGGACAACGCTGCTCGCCCGGCTGGAGCGCACGCTGCCCGGGCAGGTCGGGGTCGCGCGTCTGCAGCCGCGGTTCGGCGTGCCCGGGGAAATCTGGCTCGACATGCAGCTCGTGGCGCGCGGGCGCGAGGCCGTGGTTCCGACGATCGCCGCCCTCGCGAAGGACGCCGCCTTCGCCGAGGTCGGGCTCAAGAGCGAGTCGGCGGCGGCGGACCCCGGGGCCGCCGACCCGTTCGAGTTCCAGCTCGAGACCCGTTACCACCCCGAGGCCCGCCGATGAGCGCCCGCCGCCCCGTCTGGAAGCGCCGTCTGCCCCTGCTCGCCGCCGCCGCACTCTTCGCGGCCGGCAACGTCGCCGTGTTCTTCTCGTACCGGGCCAGCTCCCAGACCCGCCGAGACGCCCTCGAGGCGCGGCGGGTCGAGCTCCAGCGGTCGGTCCAGGAGCGGGAAGCCGAGGCAACCCGGCTGGCGGTGCAGGCCGAGCGGCTGTCCGGCGTGACCGACGCGATCGAGATCTTCTACGGGCAGCGCATCGGCACCCAGCGGGACCTGCTCGCTTCGGTCGTTTCGGAGCTGCACGCGATTCTCAAGACGGCGGGCGTCAGCGCCGCCCAGATCTCCTACGGCACGAGCCCCGACAAGTCGCTTCCGCTGACGCAGATGCAGATCAGCTTCGCGGTCAAGAGCGACTACGCGCGCTTCAAGCGGCTGCTCCGGGCTTTCGAGACGAGCCGCCGCTGGCTGGCGGTGCGGACCGTTTCGATCGCGCGCGACCCGGATCAGCCGGGCTCCGTGCAGGTGCAGGTCGACCTGGTCACCTATTTCGACGAGCGGGACAGGCAGGGCGAGGTGGCGGCCTCCGCCCTCCCGGCGCGCAAGGCGGGCTCGTGAAGCTCGGCCAGTCCCTCGGCTCGCGCAAGCAGGCGATCCTGCTCGCCACGCTCGCCTCCGTACTCATCCTCGCGATCGTGCGCTGGCGGCCGGGCAGTGCAGCCTCCCCGGCCCCGACGCGATCCGCCGCGACCCGGGTAGCCCCGGACGGCTCCGGGCCGGGCGAAGCGCCCGCGCGCGGAGGGCGCCGCTCCGCGGGCAAGGAAGTCTCGCCCGACGAGGTGCCGCTCCTGTCGGTCGAGGATCTGGGGACCGGCCCGGCGCGCGGGTCGGCGGACACCGGCCGGGATCTCTTCGATCTGAGCGCGCCGACGATGCCCCCGCAGCCCACGCCCACGCCGGCGCCGCCGGTGCCGGGCGACATCCGGTTCGTGGGCCCGCTGCCGCCGCCGCCTCCCACGCCCACCCCGGCGCCGCCGGCCATCACGTTCAAGTTCATCGGAACGTTCGGCCCGAGAGATCACCCGATCGCCGTCATCCAGCAGGGCGATGAGATTCTCAACGTCCGCTCGGGCGACGTTCTCTTCGGCAGGTTCGTCCTCCGGAAGGTGGGCTACGAGTCCATCGACGTCGGCTTCGTGGGGTTCGCGGAATCCGAGACTCGCCGCCTGGGGATCACGCCGTGACGAGCCTAAGAAGGGAAACGTGTCTCATGAAGTTTCTGAAGAAAGCGGTCGCGCTCGGCCTCTGCATCGGCATGGTGGGCTGCGCCGGTTCGAACGCCTATCGCGAGGCGAAGGACGAGGAGCTGCTGGGTCACTGGGACGTTGCCGTCCTGAAGTACGTCAAGGCCGTCGAGCTCAGCCCGGACTCGGCCAGCTACCGGACCGCGCTGGCGCGGGCCAAGCTGCGCGCGTCCCAGGTGCATTTCGAGAAGGGCAAGATGTACCGCGTTTCCGGCCGGCCGGACCTCGCCACGATCGAGCTCGAGCAGACCGTGCTCCTCGATCCCACCAACGACTACGCCGTGGTCGAGCTCCGAAAGGCCCACGAAGACCTGGCCCGCCGGAATGCCGAGCGCAACGCGGATTCCCAGATGGACCGGATGAAGAAGAAGGCGAAAGGCTCGCGGGCCGTCGTCCCGATGCTCGAGCCGGCCAGCGACAGGCCCATCAACCTGAACTTCCCGCAGCCCAAGCCCATCAAGCAGATCTACCGGGCGCTGGCCGACGCCGCCGGGATCAACGTCGTCTTCGACCCCCAGCTCAAGGACGACAATGTTTCGATCGTCCTGTCTTCCATCGAGTTCCAGAAGGCGCTGGAGACGCTGCTGCGCCAGGAGAACCACTTCTACAAGGTCATCGACGAGAAGACGATCCTGATCGCCGCCGACACTCCCCAGAACCGCAAGACCTACGAGGACCTCGTCATCCGGACCTTCTTCCTCTCCAACGCCGACGTCACCGAGGTGGCCAATGCCCTGCGGGCCCTGCTGCAGACGACCCGCATCTCGGTCAACAAGGCCGAGAACTCGGTCACGCTGCGCGACACCTCCGACAAGGTGGCCGTGGCGGAGCGCATCGTCGAGCAGAACGACAAGCAGGTCGCCGAGGTCGTCGTCGACGTGGAGCTGCTGCAGATCAACTCGGAGAAGGCCCAGGTCCTCGGCCTCGAGCTGAGCCAGTACTCCGTCAGCGCGAACATCCCCGCGCCCGGAGGCACCACGGACCTGGGCGCTCCGCTCGGGACCGGCCAGTTCAACTGGAGCCAGCTGCAGCAGATCGGCATGAATTCCTTCGGCTTCACGATCCCGTCGGCGACGCTGAACTTCCTGAAGACCAACACCGATGCGGAGCTCCTGGCCAAGCCGCAGCTCCGAATCGCCGAGGGTCAGAAGGCGCAGCTCCTGATCGGCGACAAGGTCCCGATCCCGGTGACGACGTTTCAGACCGTTTCCACGGGCGCGGGCCTGACCTCCCCGGCGACGTCCTTCCAGTACCAGGACATCGGCATCAAGATCGAAGTCGAGCCCCGCGTCCACCACAACAAGGAAGTGACCTTGAAGCTGATGACCGAGGTCTCGAACATCAACGGATTCGTGACCAACAACGGCCAGGAGCAGCCGATCATCGGCACCCGGTCGATTTCGACGAACATCCGGCTCAAGGACGGAGAAACAAACTTTCTCGCCGGTCTCTACCGAACGGACAAGCAGGTCACGGGAAGCAAGATCCCGTTCATCGGCGACATTCCGATCCTCGGGAGACTCTTTTCCAACACCGACAGGGGCCAGAAGACCACGGACCTCGTGCTGACGCTGACGCCGCACATCATCCGGATCCCCGATGTCACCGAGGAGGACCTGACGCCCGTGTACGTCGGAACCGACGCCAACATCTCGTACCAGGGATCTCCGCGCGTGGAGAATCCGGCGCGCGACGCCGGCCCCTTCGAGCCGCCCGCCGGCGGCCGGCAGCAGCCGCAGCCGCGGACGCAGCCCCCGCCGTCCCAACCCGCGCCGAACCCCGCGATCAACCCGGGCGGACTGCCCAGCGACATCTTCCGGCCGCAGCCGGCGCCGGCGCCGCAGCCTCCGCCCTCCCCGCGGGAGCAGGTCCCTCCGCAGGGTGCCAACGCACAGCCGGACGGCGTGTCGGTGGCCATCCTCTCGGCCGGAACGGGTCCGTCGGACGCCACGACCCACGTCCTGCTCGATTTCGATCCGGCGTATGCGGCCCTGGGCGTGGGGCAGCAGCAGTCGATCCTGGTCCGGGCGACGTCTTCGGCGGGGTTCCCGGGCGGCACGCTCACCGTCCGATTCGACGCGTCGGTCGCGGCCGCCGTGGTCGTGCGTCCCATTCTCGGGAGCGGCACCGGCGTCGCCGAGGGCCGCATCGAGTCGGACCGCATCATCATCCAGCTCCCCGAGTCGCCGGATCTTTCCGGCACACGCGCGGTCGCGGAGATCACGCTCCGGGGAATCGCCCCGGGACGGGCGGCGCTGTCCTTCGAGCCGGTGGAGATGCCCGGGGCGTCGGCCACGCTGTCGCAGGCGGTCGTCGACGTCCGATGAGCGCGCCGGTCCTGGTTTCCGCGGCGCGCCGGCGCAACGCGGCGGGCTTCACGATGGTGGAGCTCGCGGTGGTGGCCGCCATGATCGCGATCCTCGCCGCCATGGCGGTCCCCGTGGCACGCTACTCGGTGCGGCGCCAGAAGGAGCTGGAGCTGCGGCACCAGCTCCGCACGATGCGGGAGGCCATCGACAAGTTCAAGCAGCTCTCGGACGCCGGGCTCATCCCCCTCGAGGTCGGCGGCGAGGGCTATCCGCCGGACATGGACGCGATGGTCAAGGGCGTCAACCTCGTCGGCCAGGTGACCAGGAAGCAGAAGTTCCTGCGCCGCGTCCCGATCGATCCCATGACGGGCCAGGCCGAGTGGGGCCTGCGCTCCTACCAGGACGAGCCGGACTCTTTCGCCTGGGGCGGGCAGAACATCTACGACGTCTACTCCCTGTCCGACAAGAAGGGTCTGGACGGGACTTACTACAAGGACTGGTGATGACGTCGTCAGCCGTCAGCCGAAGACCGTCAGCCGGGTCCGGGCCGAGCATTCGTTCGGCTCCCGGCTCCCGGCTCCCGGCTCGCGATTCCGGCTTCACCCTTCTCGAGCTTCTCGTGGTCATGACGATCATCGGGATCCTCGCGGCGATCGCGGTGCCGGCGTTGCGAGATTCGCCCAAGCGCGCGCGGGAGGCGACGCTGCGCGCCGATCTCTTCACGTTCCGGAGCGTCATCGACCAGTACAAGGGCGACAAGGGCAACTACCCGCCGGACCTGGAGACGCTGATCAAGGACGGCTACATGCGCAAGATCCCCCTCGATCCCATGACCAAGGCGGCCGACTGGGTGCTGGCTTTCGAGGAAGAGGCCACCGAGGCCGACGACCCCAACGTCGAGACGATCCCCGGGATCATCGACGTCCACAGCGCCTCCAAGGAGCTCGCGCTGGACGGGACGCCGTACAGCGAGTGGTGACGAAGACCTCCCCGGGCTTTACGCTCGTGGGCGTGGTCATCGGGATCGCGATCCTGACGATCCTGCTGGCGGCGGTCGGCCCCTCGATCGCGACCGTCATTCAGCGGGACAAGGAGATCGAGCTCGTCTTCCGCGGAAAGCAGTACGCGCGGTCGATCGTGGCCTTCCAGAAACGTTACGGCCGATATCCCAACCAGCTCAAGGAGCTCTACGCTCTGCGCCCGCGCTCGATCCGGCAGCTCTGGAGAGAGCCTCTCTGCAACTGTGAAGACGGCTGGCAGGTCATCATCGCGGGATCTCCCGAGGCGCAGCCGATGAGCGTGGGCGCCGTTCCGGGAGGCGGCGGGCCTCCCGCCGGAGGCTCGAGTCGCACGCCGTCCACCGGCGGCAACCGGCCTCCGTCCACGTACACGGGAATCGAGCCGACCCAGCCGCCTTTTCTCGGCGGCGGAGGAGCAACCACGCCGACGCCGGTCCCCTTCAGCACCGGCATCTTCGCCCCGAGCGACCCGGAGGTCATCGGACCGATCGTCGGAGTGCGCGCGAAAACGCATCAGCGCGCTATTCGCAAGTGGCGCGAGCGCGAATACACCGACGAGTGGCGCTTCATCGCGGGGGACGCGGACAACGACCAGCAGCAGGTCTTCGATCCCAACAGCCTGCGGGGCCCGCGCTTTACGCCCCCGCCGACCCCCTGAGGCGCGCCGCCCGCCCGGGCGGCGATAGAATTCGAGGTCCCTCCCGGGATCCCATGGTCGTCAAACACGTTCTCGACAACGGCGTCACCGTCCTGATCGACGAGATGCACGACGTGCGCTCCTTCGCCCTCGGGTTCTTCGTGCGCGCCGGGCTCGGGCGATGAGCCGGCCGCCCGACAGGGCCTTTCGCACTTCCTGGAGCACGTGCTCTTCAAACGCACGCTCCGGCGCTCGAACGCCCAGATCGCGCGCGCCATCGACCGGCTCGGCGGAGACGTCGACGCGTTCACGACCAAGGAGTACACCGGCTTCTACGTGCACACGCTCGACACGCAGTTCGCCGAGGCACTCGACCTCCTGGGTGACATCGTGCTGTCGCCGGCCTTCGAGGCGTCGGACGTCGAGAACGAGCGGGGAGTCATCCTCGAGGAGATCGGAGAGGCCAACGACAACCCGGACGACCTCGCGCACGAGATGTTCGTCCGGTCCTTCTGGAAGAGCCACCCGCTCGGGGCCCCGATTCTCGGCACGGCGGACACGGTGCGCGCGATCGGCCGCGAGGATCTCTACCGCTACTACCGGAAGCGCTACGCGCCGGGCAACCTCATCGTGGCGGTGGCGGGGCGGGTGGACTCCGCGGACGTCCTCGCCGCGCTCTCGCGGCTCTTCCGCCGCCGTCCGGGCCGGGTGCCGGCGCCCGCCGAATCGCGCCGCCCGCGGTCGCACCAGCACCTGGAGCTGAAGACGCGGCGCGGGCTCGAGCAGGTCCACGTCTGCCTCGGCGTCGAGGGCCCGTCGCAGGGGAGCGCCCGGCGTTTCGCCGCCGCCCTGCTCGACGTCGTGCTCGGCGGGGGCATGTCGTCGCGCCTCTTCCAGGAAGTCCGCGAGAAGCGCGGCCTCGTGTACTCGATCGGGTCCTCGTGGAGCGCGTACCGCCTCGGCGGGTACGAGACCATCTCCGCGGCCTGCGCTCCCCGGAACCTGCCGCGGGTGCTCGAGGTCACGCTCCGGGAGCTCAGGAAGCTCAAGCGCGGCGGGGTGCGGCCGGCGGAGCTGGCGTGGGCGAAGGAGAATCTCAAGGGCAACCTGGTGCTCGCCCTCGAGTCGACAGTGTCCCGGATGTCCCTCGCGGCGAGGCAGGAGTTCTACTTCGGCCGCATCATGACGCCCGAGGAGTGGATCGCCCGGCTCGACGAGGTCCGCGCGGAGGACGTGGGGGAGGAGGCCGAGCGCCTCTTCGACGGCCGCGTCCTGTCGCTCTCGGTCGTCGGGAATGTCGGCAAGCTCCCCGTCTCGGCTCCCGACCTCGCCGCAGCGCTGTAACGCGGGCGACCCGGTCTGGACTTTGTCCAGGGGAATGGAAAGAATTCGAACCGACCCCTATGAATGAGTCGCCCTTCGAGCCGTGCGCCGCGGCGGACGTCGCCGCCTTCGTGCGCGGCCTCGAAGGGTCCGGGGGCCGCCTCATCACCACGATCCACGGGTCCGACGAGATGTACCGGTACGAGCTCATGATGCCCGTACCGCTCGCCGGAGGCCGCGGCCATCCTGTACTTCGGGACCGGACACGAGATCTTCCACGACGATCCAGGAAATCCTGACGTGGCGGTTCGGGGACGTGCGGGAGCGTCGCGCAGCCTTCCTCGACTTCGCGTGCGGCTTCGGCCGCACGACCCGCTTCCTCGTGCGTTCCATCGCGCCGGAGCGCATCACCGTGGTCGAGATCGACCCCGCGGCGGTGCAGTTCCAGGAGGAGACGTTCGCCGTGCGCGGCGTCGTCTCGGCCGCCGATTCCGAGTCGCTCCCGCTGCAGGACTCCTTCGACGTGGTCATGGTCTCCCCTTCTTCAGCCACCTGCCCGAGACCCGCTTCGAGCCCTGGCTCGGCCGTCTCTGTAGCGCGAGTGGCGCCACGCGGGCTCCTCGCATCTTCAGCGTCCATGGCGATGCAGCTCCTCGGGGTCCGGATCCGATGCCCCCGTCGGGGTTCGTCTTTCGTGCCGACGAGCGAAACCCGGCGCCTCGACGTCGAGGAGTACGGAACCTCCTTCGTCACGCCGGAGTTCGTCCGTGCACGGGCCGCCGGTCGTGGCGCGCGCAGTGCCCTGCTCGCGTTCCCCTACGGTCTGGGCGGCTTCCAGGACCTCTACATTCTGCTCCGCCCTCGCGCTGCCCCCGGGCATGGACCTGCGGCTGGCACGGTTCGCGAGGGGAATCCCGGATCGCTCGTCCATCCAGAACGGAATGGCTCACGTCGAAGGCTGGGCGGCCGGAGCCGCCGACGAGCGGCCACCCGACGTCCGCCTCGTCTTCGGCAACACGGTCGCGCGCGTTCTCGCCCGGGGAGGGAGCTCGAGGCTCGAAGCGCCGGTGGAGCTTCTCCTTCCCGATCGGCGCCGTTTCGCCCGACGACGTCGTCCGGATCGAGGCGGAAACCGCTCGCGGGCTCTCGAAAGTCCTGTTGGCCGCGACCCTGCGGCCGTATCTTTCGGCCGCGGCATCTCTGATTCAATGACGCGGCGATGGCTGATCTCGTCGTGCCGGTCGCGGTCCTGCCCCACGGCGAGGGTCTCGAGCTGCCGTCCTACGCCACCTCGGGCGCCGCCGGCCTGGACCTTCGGGCCGCCGTGGCGGAGTCGCTGACGATCCTTCCGGCCGGCCGCGCGCTCGTGCCGACCGGCCTCGCGGTGGCGATCCCCTCCGGCTACGAGGGGCAGGTTCGAATGCGCAGCGGCCTCGCCCTGAAGCACGGCCTCACGCTGCTGAACGGACCCGGCACGGTCGACAGCGACTATCGCGGCGAGATCGGCCTGATCCTCGCCAATCTCGGGGCCGAGCCGGTCACGATCACGCGCGGCGATCGCATGGCGCAGCTCGTGATCGCCCCCGTCACCCGCGCCAAACTCGAAACCGTGGAAGAGCTTCCGCCGACCGAACGCGACGCGGGAGGTTTCGGCTCGACCGGCAGGCGCTGAGCCGGCGCTCTGTTTCTGGTACAGTTTCGGCGTGCGGGTCATCGTCCTCGCTTCCGGCTCCGGCGGCAACGCGTGTGTCATCGAGGCGGGGCGGACCCGGGTTCTCGTCGACGCCGGGCTCTCCGCGCGGGAGATCGAGCGGCGGATGGAAGCGCGGGGGATTCCGCCGGAGTCGATCGCGGCCCTCTTCGTGACCCACGAGCACAACGACCACTCGAGCGGGGCGCCCGTCTTCGCCCGGCGCTGGGACTGTCCGGTCTTCGCGACCGTGGGCACCGCTTCGGCGATCGGGTTCGAAGGCGACCTGTTCACGCCCTTCGTGCGCGTCATCGCGGGGCGGGACGACCGCGTGGGGGACCTCGGTTTCCGCGCGTTCGCGACGCCCGCACGACGCGGCGGAGTCCGTGGCGTTCGCGTTCGAGTCCGACGGCGCGCGGCTGGTCATCGCCTCGGACCTCGGGCGCGCGGAGGCCGACTTCGTCGATTTCCTGCGCGCGGCGACGACGCTGCTCGTCGAGATGAACCACGACGAGGACATGCTCCGGGACGGCCCGTACACCTGGCCGCTGAAGAAGAGGATCTCGGGCGGGTACGGTCACCTGTCCAACATCCAGTCGGCCGAGGCGATCCGCCGGGCGGCGGGCCCGTTGCTCCGGCGCGTCGTCGCGACCCACCTCTCGCGCACCAACAACACGCCGGAGCTCGTGCGGGCCGTGCTCGCGCGCGCCCTGGAGCGGTCCGGCTACGACGTTCCGTTCGACATCGCGGAGCAGATCAAGGGCCTGGAGGCATTCGACGCATGAAAGTGGAAGTCCGGGTCTATCCCCGCGAGGGCGTGCTGGACCCGCAGGGCAAGGCCATCGCCGCCGCGCTCGGCCGACTGGGGCACGGCGGCGTGCGGGACGTGCGGGCGGGGAAGGTCTTCGTCATCGACGTCGCGGGCAGCGACCCGAAAGCCGTCGAGGCCGACGCGCGGAAGATGGCCGAGGAGCTCCTCGCCAACACCGTGATCGAGGGGTTCGACGTGAAGGTGGTGCAATGAAGTTCGGCATCGTGGTGTTCCCGGGCTCCAACTGCGACGCCGACTGCCACCACGTCGCGACCGAGCTCCTCGGCTGCGAGGCCGAGTACATCTGGCACCACGACCGCGACCTGAAGGGCGCCGACGCCATCATCCTGCCCGGCGGTTTCGCCTACGGCGACTACCTCCGCGCGGGAGCGCTGGCGCCGTTTCTCGCCGGTGATGGAGAGCGTGGCCAAGTTCGCCGCGAAGGGCGGGCCCGTGCTCGGGATCTGCAACGGCTTCCAGGTGCTCCTCGAGGCGGGGCTCCTGCCCGGCGCGATGCAGCATCAACCGCGGCCTCCGCTTTGTGTGCGGCGACGTCCACATGAGAGTCGAGAACGCGGCCACGCCGTTCACCCCGCTGTACGGGAAAGACAGCGTCGTGCAAGATGCCGATCGGTCACATGGAGGGCAACTACACGGCGCCCCCCGAGGTGCTCGACGCGCTCGAGCGGGAAGGCCGGGTCGTCTTCCGCTACTGCCGACTCCCGAAGGCCGCCTCGTGGACGCGGCCAACCCCAACGGCGCCGCGCGCAACATCGCCGGGATCTGCAACCCGGAGGGCAACGTCGTCGGGCTGATGCCGCACCCGGACCGCTGCTCCGAAGGACTCCTCGGCAACGCGATGGGCTCCGGATGTTCGAGTCCGGTCGCGACGGCCCTGGCGGCGCGGTGACCGCGATCACCGCGGACCTCGTCCGCGAGCACAACCTCTCGGAGGAGGAGTACGCCCGGATCCTCGAGATCCTCGGCCGCGAGCCGAACTCGTCGAGCTCGGCATCTTCTCCGCGATGTGGAGCGAGCACTGCTCCTACAAGTCCTCGCGCGTGCACCTGAAGAAGTTCCCGACGACGGGCCCGCGGGTGATCCAGGGGCCCGGCGAGAACGCCGGCGTCGTGGACATCGGCGACGGCCTCGCCGTGGCGTTCAAGATGGAGTCGCACAACCACCCGTCGTTCATCGAGCCCTACCAGGGCGCGGCGACCGGCGTGGGCGGGATCCTGCGCGACGTCTTCACGATGGGCGCGCGCCCGATCGCCGTCGCTGAACTCGCTGCGCTTCGGGCGGCTCGACGCGCCGCGCATGCAGCACCTGGTCGACGGCGTCGTGCGCGGGATCGGCGGCTACGGCAACTGCATCGGGATCCCGACGGTCGGCGGCGAGACGACCTTCCACAAGGGCTACGACGGCAACATCCTCGTCAACGTCATTAACCTGGGGCGTCGCCGCCGACCGCATCTTCCACGGCCGGGCCGAGGGCGCGGGCAACCCGGTCCTCTACGTCGGCTCGAAGACGGGGCGGGACGGCATCCACGGCGCGACGATGGCCTCCGAGGAGTTCGCGGCCGACGAAGCGAAGCAGAAGCGCCCGACGGTGCAGGTCGGCGATCCCTTCACCGAGAAGCTCCTGATGGAGGCCTGCCTCGAGCTCTTCCAGACCGACGCGATCACGGGCATCCAGGACATGGGCGCGGCGGGGCTGACCTCCTCCACCTTCGAGATGGCGGGCCGCGCCGGCAGCGGCGTCGAGCTCGATCTCTCGAAAGGTCCCGGTGCGCGAGACCGGCATGACGCCGTACGAGATCATGC
Source organism: uncultured Acidobacteriota bacterium (assembly GCA_963829925.1). Lineage (GTDB taxonomy): Bacteria > Acidobacteriota > Thermoanaerobaculia > UBA5066 > Gp7-AA6 > DAHUXD01. The sequence goes on along the minus strand of CAWHKQ010000010.1, from coordinate 46,088 downwards.
TCTCCGAGTCGCAGGAGCGCATGCTTCTCGTCGCCAGGCGCGACCGACTGGACGAAGTGCTCGCCATCTTTCACAAGTGGGAGCTCGACGCCGTCGAGATCGGACGGGTCACGGATTCGGGGCGCGTCGTGCTCTTCTTCGAGGGCCGCATCGTCGCGGACCTGCCCGCGGCGCCGCTGGCCGACCGCGCCCCCGTCTACGACCGTCCCCGGGCCGCGCTGACGCAGGCGGCCGGGCCGTTTCTCTGGCAGAGCGAGCCGAGCCCGCCGACTACGGCGAGACCCTGCGCCGCCTTCTCGCCTCGCCCAACATCGCCGAGAAGTCCTGGATCTGGACCCAGTACGACCACATGGTCCAGACCAACACCGTCCAGCGCCCGGGAGGCGACGCCGCCGTCATCCGCGTCAAGGGCACGTCCAGAGGGGATCGCGATGAAGAGCGACGTGAACCCGTTCTTCTGCGCCGCCGATCCCTACCGGGGCGGCGCGATCGCCGTGGCCGAGGCCGCGCGGTCCGTCGCCTGCACGGGAGCGCGGCCTCTCGCCATCACCGACTGCCTGAACTTCGGCAACCCCGAAAAGCCCGAGGTCATGGCTCAGTTCGAAGCCGCGGTCCGCGGCATCGCCGACGCCTGCCGCGCGCTGGAGGTTCCGGTCGTTTCCGGGAACGTCTCCTTCTACAACGAGACCGACGGCCGCGCGATCCCGCCCACGCCGACCGTCGGCATGGTCGGGTTGATGGAGGACGTCGAGAAGCACGTGCGCGTCGGCGTTTCGCCGGCAGGGCGATCTGGTCGCGCTCCTCGGAACGACGCGCGACGAGCTCGGCGCCTCGGAGTTCCTGCGGACGATCCGCGGGCGCGACGAGGGCCCCTGCCCGGAGGTGGATCTCGAGCACGAGAAGCGCCTCGTGGACCTGCTGGCGACTCTGGCCGAACGGGAGCTGCTCGCCTCCGCGCATGACGTCTCCGACGGCGGCCTCGCCGTGGCCCTCGCCGAGTCCGCGATGCAGGGCGGCATCGGCGCCACGATCTCCCTGGATGGCGCCGCCCGCCACAGCGCGCTGCTCTTCGGCGAGACGACCGGCCGGGCGGTCATCACCTTCGCCCCCGAGCACGAAGCCGCCGTCCGCGCGCACGGCCGCCGAGAAGGGCGTTCCCTTCACGGCCGCCGGATGGGTCGGCGGCGACCGTTTGCGCATTGACGCCCGCAGCCGGCCGCTGATCGACCAGCCCGTCGCCGCCCTGGCCGGGATCTGGCGCAGCGCCTTCGCCCACGCGATCGAAGCCGCCGACGTGCTGTAGCCGCGGTTCCGTCGCGCTTGCGCCATAATTCCGAATCGTTTCCCCCGGGGGGCGATAATGCGGGTTCGTTTCGGGGAGTGCCTGCTCGACTCGGAGACTCGGGAGCTACACGTCGGCGGCAAGAGCGTGCACGTGCAGCCCAAGGCCTTTCAGTTCCTCGAGCTTCTTCTCGAGAACCGGCCGAGGGCGGTATCGAAGAGTCAGATCCACGAGAGGCTCTGGCCGGGGACCTTTGTTTCGGACGGCACGCTGACGAGCCTTCTCGTCGAGGTTCGCGGCGCGATCGGAGACGAGGCGCGGCGTCCGCTCTACGTGCGGACCGTTCATCGTTTCGGCTACGCGTTCTGCGGCACAGCCGAGGAAGTGCGCGCGAGAGGGTCCTCGACCCCGGCCCGCAAGAGGGCTTTCTGGGTCTTGCGCGGCCGCACCCGGATTCCTCTGGAGCCCGGCGAAACCGTCATCGGAAGAGATCCCGGCGCCGGCGTCTTCATTGACGACGCAAGCGTGTCTCGCCGGCACGCGCGGATCGTCGTGTCGGAGGAGAGCGCCACGCTCGAGGACCTCGGCAGCAAGAACGGCACTCTCCTGGCGGACCGAAAGATCCAAGCGGAGGTTCCCCTGGAGGACGGGACGCGGATACGCATCGGCTCCGTTCTCCTGACGTTCCGGATGTTCTCGCTGCCCGATTCGACGCTCACGGCCGTGGATCCGTAGTCGCCGACGCAACTTCCGGCGGCGGAACCCCCGCCGAGACTCGAACAGAGCGGGCGCGGCATCCGCCGCGCCCGCTGAACCCTGCACGCCCGGTGGCTTAATCGTCATCGTCCTCTTCTTCTTGATCTCCATCGTGCGTCGTCCCCATCAACGGGCCGCAGGAAGTGCTTGAAGGCCCACCTGGCTGTTTGCTGCCCCTGCTTGCGCGCCGCCGTGTCCGCGAAGCGGAAGTGGATGCCCAGGTAGACGCGCGCATCGACCACCTCGCTCGCCGCGTCGGAGAATCGCTCATAGGTGCGGGTCGGCGGATTGGCCAGGGGGCTGTTGCTCGTGACCTGGAGCGTGAAATGGTCCGTCCCGAAGAAGAGGCGGAGGGAACGGGTCATGGCGCCGGTGACGTTGTTCGCGCCCGAGGTGTACTCGGAGTAGTTTGGCGTGTTGATCAGCGGACGCCAGTTCGTGTCGCCGTGCGTCCTGGGATTGCCGTCGTTGTCGCCTTCCTGAATGGCCGTGACGGGCCGCCAGAAGTTGAAGTGACGCTTGCTGTCCCATGCGGTGATGACGGCATCGGCCGTCGCGAGGTTGGCCAGCGCGAAGAGGCGGGCACTGTCGGCGATGTCGGGGACGTGCGCCGCCGCTATTTCCCTGAGAGTGAGGTTCCACTGCGCGACGAAGTTGAGCGTCCAGAAGTAGGCGATCGCGGTCTGTTCCGGGGTGCGCTCGCTGTTGACGTCGCCTCCCAGGGCCTTGACCTCTTTGTAGTCCTTTGTGTACGCGCCGCTCTTCAGGTCAGGCTGCGGCTTGGCTCGAAACTGGTCCGGGCTCGTCAGGGTGAAGGGAGTGACGGTGCCGAGCCACTCGACGGCCATCGGCGAAAAGGGGGCGGGTGGCCCGGGCAGATAGGACGGCGTCGGACGCCACTCTCCAGGTTCGGTGCCCCCCAGGAAAGGCGACGGCGGAGGATTCGGATAGCTTCCGTCGTTGGCCCGGAGAGCGATGATTCCCGCAGCGGCCTGTTGGCCCACGGCCACTCCCGGGTCGTCCTCGGCCAGGCCGTGGCTCGCCAGGTAGTCGTGGTAGGTCGTGTCGAGGAAGCCGACCTGGCCGGGAAAGAGAGTGACCAGCACGTCATGCGCCGCCTTCGCGGCGGCTGCGGTCGACGAGCCGGAAGCTCCCGGAATCTCGAGGTAGTACGGCTCGTATTCACCTTCGATGGCTTGCACGGCGTCGTATACGGCGGCGTGGACCTTCGCATAGTCGAGTATCTGGGCCGGCCCCGGGCGCGCCGGAACCGCGGCGGCCACCGCTTGCGCGGTGATCCCATTCCAGTCTCCAACGGCATCGGCGCGGGCAGCTCCTGCCCAACTCAGAAATCCGCAAACGACCCAGACGGCCAGGCTTCTCGGGGTTTTCATGGGTTCCTCCTTGGTCCGATCGACCGCTACCCACGCTACGGTTTCCGAAGGAACCGTGTCGTTGGGAGAACCCTTGAAAGAAGCTGGCTTTTCGCTGGCGGGTGTCCCGCGAGTGCAGGGGGGACCTGCGATTCGCACCTCGGGGCGGAGCGGCTTCTCGTCTCAGAAACAACGACTCCCGGGGGAAAGGACCCCCCTGCTCGCAGTCTCCGCCGCGCTGAACCGGTGCGGCGAATAGAATCTCCGCGCTTTGACGCTTTCCATCGGGAGCCGCCTCGGTCCTTACGAGATCCTGTCGCGCCTGGGCGCCGGCGGCATGGGAGAGGTCTATCGGGCTCGGGACACTCGGCTGGAGCGGCACGTCGCGATCAAGGTCCTCTCGGAACCGCTCGCCGGTGATCCGCATTGGCTCGGGCGATTCCAACGCGAGGCGAGGGCGATCGCGGCCCTCTCGCATCCCAACATCCTGGCGATTCACGACTTCGGGTGTGAGAACGACGTTTCCTACGCGGTCATGGAGCTTCTCGAAGGCGAGAGTCTCCGCGCGAGGCTCGAGCAGGGTCCGATCCCCTGGCGCCGCGCCGTGGAGGTCGGAATCGCGGTTGCCGACGGGCTGTCGGCCGCGCACGTCAAGGGAATCGTCCACAGGGATTTGAAGCCGGACAACATCTTTCTGACTTCTGATGACCGGGCCAAGATTCTCGACTTCGGGCTCGTCCAGTACCAGCAAGCGGTTGCTGATGCGCCGACCGCAGGACCGACTCCGACCGAAACCCTGCCCGGCACCGTGATGGGCACCGTGGGCTACATGTCGCCTGAACAGGTGCGGGCCGAAACCATCGACGCCCGCACGGACATCTTCTCTTTCGGATGTGTCCTTCACGAGATGCTGACAGGACGCCGAGCCTTCCAGGGTCGGACGGCTGCGGACACGATGGCGGCGATCCTGAACGCCGAGCCCGCGGAGGCGTCGGAATCGGGCCCGAGCTTTCCCCAGGCCTTGGTCGGCGTCGTCGGACGTTGTCTTCAGAAGAATCCCGGAAGCCGGTTTCAAACCGCGAGCGATCTGGCCTTCGCGCTGAAGGAAGCTCTGAAGGCTTCGGAAGCCGCATCGATCCGCGGCGCGTCGTCCTCGGGCTCGCATCGGAGACCCCTCGACTCGATCGCCGTCCTGCCCTTCTCGAACGTGGGCGGAGACCCGGACGCGGAGTATCTGTCCGACGGTATTGCCGAGAGCATCATCCTCAGCCTCTCCCGGCTTCCGAACCTGCGCGTCATGGCGCGCAGCGTTCTTTCGCGCTACAAGGGTCGGGAGATCGATCCGCAGGGCGTGGGCGAGGAGCTGAAGGTCGGCGCCGTGTTGACCGGAAGGGTCTTTCACCGCGGGGAGAGTCTCATCATCAAAACCGAGCTCGTCGACGTGCGCGACGGGACTCAAATCTGGGGCGAGAATTACGACCGGAAGTTCACGGACATCCTCGCGCTCGAAGCGGAGATCTCGCGCGAGATCTCGCGAAAGCTTCGGCTCAAGGTCACGGGCGAAGACGGGCAACAGCCTTCACGCCTCGCAACCGCGAGCCCGGAGGCTTACCGGCTCTATCTCAAGGGACTCTTTTATTGGAACAAGCGAACCGCGGACGGGTTCCGGAAGGGCATCGATCTCTTCCGACAGGCGATCGAGCTCGACCCGGAATACGCCATTGCCTATGCTGGCATCGCCCACTCGTACAACCAGCTCGGCTTCTATCAACATCTTTCGCCGCAGGAGGCGTTCCCGAAAGCGAGAGCGGCCGCGACCCGGGCGCTGGAGCTCGACAAGTCGCTGGGAGAGGCCCGGTCCGTTCTGGCCGTCGTTCGGTTCTGGTACGACTGGGACTGGTCGGGAGCCGAGGAGGATTTCCTCTGCGCGATCGCGGCGAGCCCGGACTTTGTTCACGTGCATCAGTTCTACGGGATTTTTCTGACCGCCATGGAGAGGTTTGCGGACGGTCTTTTGGAGCTGCGCCGCGCCATAGAACTGGATCCTCTCTCCCTGCCCGCACGGGCCAGTCTCGGTTTTTGCCTTTACATGGCGCGTCAGTATGACGAAGCCATCCTCGAGCTCGAGAAAATCCTGGAGATGGACTCGAGTTTCGTCGTGGCACACCTCCTTCTGAGCTGGAACTACGTCGAGAAACGGATGTGGACCGAGGCGACGCAGTCCGCCATTCGCGCCTCCGAATTGTCGAGCCATGACACGTTCCGTCTCTCCTCGCTCGGCGCCTGCCTGGCGGCCTCGGGCCGTCATGCCGAGGCGGAGTCGATCCTCGCGGAGCTCGGCGAATCGTCGTCGCGGCGGTATGCGTCCGCCGCTCAAATCGCCCTTGTCCACGTCGCGCTGGGTCACCCGGACCTCGCCTTCGACTGGCTCGAGAAGGCCTTCGCCGAGCGAGCATGGAGTCTGGTCCTCCTGAAGGTCGACCCGCGAGCGGATCCGTTGCGCGCGGATCCCCGGTTTGCAGAATTGCTCCAAAGGATCGGTCTGTGACGCTCTGTTCCGGCTGCCGCCCCGGCTGGTCAAACGCAAGATCTGGGTTTCATTGCGTACATCTCCAGTCGGATGGGGTTGCTGCGACGGCACACCTGTGTGCACAGCCCAGGGTCTGCCAGTTAGCGCATCAGCACCAGGGACATCCCGAAGTTTTGCGAGTGATTGCGGACGTCTATCGACCCCTCGCTTGCGGTCCCACTGATCGTCGCGTAGAGCTCCTCGCTTGCCGTCCACACCCGGAACGTCAAGGACGTCCCGGTCAGCGTGCCATGGAGAGTCAGGTTCCCGAGGCAGGATGTCCGAAGGTGGCCGCCGACCGAGTTCCCGACGTGGAAGAGATTCACCGGGACGTCTTCGTCGGCAGCGCAGTCGTGAATCCAGTCGCCCCACAGGGAAACGTGGCCCGTCCACTCTCCATCGAGAGCGAGAGGGGCCGGAATCGGGGGCGAGGCGGGGTGGTCCGTGAAGGCACTTGTGTCCGCGCCGCCGCAGAACGGTCCCGGGCTCTCGTAGGTCCGGACCGCGCCGGTTTCGCTGTCCGTCACGGTCAGCGTGTAGTCGAGACTCGTCAGGCCTGTGTGGAAGAACCAGAACTTTCCGGTAAACGAGCGGGCGTCGACCATCTTAACGACGACCTCCGGGAATTGCGGGTCGCCGGTGAAGCCGGGCAGGCTGAAGATGCCGAATCGGTCACCCGACGTCATGACGGCGCCGCCGGCGGTCCGGCCGCGACGGAGACCCGCGCCGGTGTCATTTACTGACCGGAGAACCGTCGGAAGTCTGGCATCGGGGCGTCGGGGTGTCAACGCGAGGGGCGGCCTCGTGAAAGTCCCCGGTGGGGTGAGGAGCCGACGAGGACTCGCCGGAGGTCACGGCCGTCGCGCGCGGACGAGGATGCGGCGGTAGGTAAAGAAGTACGGACGCTCATCCGGAATCCTCTCGAAGAGCTCCCGCCGATACGCTTCGACGAGCGACGAGTACAGCTCGGGCGGAAGCCGGCGGCGGTACTCCGAGAGCAGCGAGCCCTCGGCCCAGGCGACGACGTCTTCTCGGTTCTCGAGCCGCTCGCCGTAGACCTGCAGGCGCACCATCGGCTCGAGGTACCCGAGCCGATTCAGAATCGCCGCGTAGGCTTCGGGGGCCAGAACATTGCGCGCATGCGCGTGGCCCCCGAGCGCCGGGTGAAAAGGCTCCCGGGCCGCGACGTGTTCCGCCGCGCGGTGCGAGGGATGGTCGAAGTTGTCGGGGACCTGGAAGGCGAGCTGGCCTTCGGGAGCGACGATGTCCGTGAGACGCGCGAGGAGCGCGGGATGGTTCGGAAGCCAGTGCAGCGCCGCATTGGAGAATACGAGGTCGAAGGGCTCGGGTGGAGCGAACGTCGCGATCTCACCCTGCTCGAACTGAATGCCGCTTCCGGCAAATGGCGCCGACTTCGCGAGCATGGACGCGGAGGAGTCGATTCCGAGTGTCTCGGCGGCAGCGAGCCGCCGGTGCAGCTCCCGCGTGAGCTCTCCCGTCCCGCAGCCGAGGTCGACCGCCCGGCCGCCCGGGATCGGCGAGACGAGCGCGAGAAGATCCAGAAACGGCTTCCGTCGCTCGGCCGCGAAGCGCGCGTAGAGCTCGGGGTCCCAGGGGTCCTCGCTCAGTAGATGACCTTCTCGAGAAACAAGCCCGAAGGGGGAGCCGTCCACTTCGCCGGCGCCGGCGATCTTTCCTTCAGGAGCCTCTCGACGCCTGCGGCGTCGAGGTTTCCGCGTCCGACCTCGACGAGCGTTCCGACGAGGCGGCGGACCATCTTCCAGAGAAAGTGGGAGGCCGTGATCCGCACGTGGATCTCGTGGCCCGCCTCGACCACCTCGCACGTCTCGACGACGACGAGAGTGGATTCCTGGCCCTCGGCGTTCTCGCAAAAGGAAGCGAAGTCGTGCCGGCCCTCGAAGACCTTCGCCGCACGGCCCATCGCGGCGAGATCGAGCCGGTCCTTTACCCACCAGACGAAACGCTTGTCGAAGGCGGTGCGCCTCCGCGAGATCCGATAGAGGTACACCCGGCTCTTCGCGTCGTGTCGCGCATGGAACTGGAGCGACGCCTTCTGGACGGACAGGACGTGCACGTCGAAAGGGAGCCGTTCGTTGATCTGCCAGGCCATCTCGGCTTCGGAGACAGACTTCCGGGCTTTCACGTGGGCGACCTGCTCCAACGCATGGACCCCGGCGTCCGTGCGCCCGGCTCCGCCGCAGCTGGCATCGTCGCCGAGGACATCCCGAGCGGCTCGCAGGAGGACGCCCTGCACGGTCTTGTCGGTGTTCTTCTGCGACTGCCAGCCGCTGTACCGGGTTCCGTCGTACTCGAGCGTGAGCTTCCAGGCCGGCACGCGCGGAGTCTATCGGCAGAAGCCTTATCGCGGGGCGGCGGCGGATCTCCGGCCGGCCGGCCGGCGCCCTAGCGCCCGCAGCGCGCCGCCACGCGCGCCGTGATCTCGCGGTTGTCGGGCGGACCCTCTCCGAGACCGAGCGTGTGAAGAGCCTCGTGGATGATGATGTTCGCCGTGTAGCCCGCGTCCCAGCGCTGCTGGGCTTCGAACTGGCTCCAGCAGATCTGGACGGCGCGGCTTCCGGGTTTGGTCCATGCCAGCACGTCGCGGTCGGCGCACGCCTTCGTGGCGCGGCCGTCGTAGAAGAGGACGAGGCCGAGGTAGGAGGTCGGGCTGTGGCCGAGCGTGGCGAGGTTCTCGTCGAGACGGCGGCCGTCCCCGTCGTTGAAGTCGGTCAGGACTTCCTGGCAGCGGCTGTCCGAGAGCTTCAGAAAGGCCCCGTCGAGCGAGGCGCGCAGCTCCGCCGGGAGCCGTCGATCGATGAAGAACGAGATCGCCATGGGCGTCGTGGCGACCGGCGACGCGTTGTTGCTGGTTTCGGCGAGCGCTCCCGCGGCCGCCAGAGTCGCGAGAAGCGCGATCGTCCACCGCGGGGCCACGACCCGGGTCTGCGGCGACATGTCCACGGGACTTCTCCCGCGGGGGAGAGCGCGTTTCCGGGAATTCGCCGTGCGTCTCCTCCGCTATCCGTGACAGTCGCGCAGAGGGCTCCACGAGGTCTTGAGAGTTGATTTCGAAATCTCTGGCTTTTTCGTAAGGGACGTCGATGCGCATCCAGTTCGGAGAGTGCACTTTTGACCCGCTCCGGCGCGAGGTCCGGCGCGCCGGGCAGCCGGTGCGCCTCTCGCCCAAGGCCTTCGAGCTCCTGCGCCTGCTCGTCGAGAGCCGGCCGCGCGCGCAGGGAAAGGACGCGCTCTCTGACCGGCTCTGGCCCGACACGTTCGTGTCGGACGCGAACCTCGCGGGCCTGGTCGCCGAGATCCGCCGGGAGATCGGAGACGACGCGCGCGAGCCGCGATTCCTCCGCACCGTGCATGGCTTCGGCTACGCGTTCTCGGACGGAACGACCACCCTCGCGGACGAAGACAGTGTTTTCCGACTCATCTGGGGAGCGCGCGAGGTTCCGCTGGCCGAGGGCGAGAACGTCCTGGGCCGGGACCCGGCGGTCGCGGTTTCGATCGACAGCGCGACCGTCTCCCGTCACCACGCGCGCATCGTGGTTCACGGCAGTCGCGCCGCTCTCGAAGACCTCGGCAGCAAGAACGGGACCTGGCTCAAGGGCGGGCGGATCGAGACGTCGGAGCCCCTGTCGGACGGCGACGGGTTCCGGGTCGGGTCGGTGGCCTTCGTGTTCCGGTGTTTCGCGGCCGGAAGCTCGACCGAGACCCAGATCGAGTAGGCGGCCGGCCGCAGTCCTCTGAAAGCGGCGTCCCGGCACGGCGTTCGCCGCGATCGGCATTCTCATCGGAACTCATTCCAAGGCAACGCGTATCTTCGGCATGGCTCGCCACCCTTTCCGAGCTCTATGAACATCTCCGCCGGCGTCCGCCTCGGGCAGTACGAGATCGTCGCCCGTCTCGGGGCCGGGGGCATGGGCGAGGTCTACCGGGCCCGCGACACCCGGCTGGGCCGGGAGGTCGCGGTCAAGGCGCTGTCGGGAGAGCTCTCCTCGGACCCCCAGCGGCTGTCCCGGTTCCAGACCGAAGCCCGGTCGGCCTCCGCGCTGAACCATCCCAACATCGTCACGATCCACGAGATCGGCCAGTCCGCCGCCACGCCGTTCATCGTCATGGAGCTGGTGGACGGCAAGACCCTGCGCGAGCTCCTCTATACGGGGCCCCTGCCCGTCCGCAAGGCCCTGGGCATCGCGGCCCAGCTCGCCGACGCGCTGGCCGGCGCGCACGCCGCCGGCATCGTCCACCGGGACGTCAAGCCCGAGAACGTCATGGTCACGCGGGACGGCTTCGCCAAGATCCTGGATTTCGGCCTGGCGAAAGTCGAGCACCGGGAAAACGGAAACGGCGCCAACCGCCTGGACCTCACGGTCACCGAGGAGACCCGCGACGGCGCGGTCGTCGGGACGGCGGGTTACATGTCGCCCGAGCAGGCGAGCGGCCAGCCGGTCGACTTCCGATCCGACCAGTTCGCGTTCGGGTCGCTGGTCTACGAGATGCTGACGGGCCGGCGCGCATTCCAGCGCCCGACGCGCGCCGAGACTCTTGACCGCCATCATCCGTGAGGAGCCCGAACCGATCGGCGGCCTCGCGCCGCGCGTGCCGGTTCCGCTCCGCTGGATCGTCGAGCGCTGCCTCGCCAAGCTTCCCGACGACCGGTACGAGGCGACCCGGGATCTCGCGCGCGATCTCCAGAGCGTGCGGGACCACTTCTCGCAGATCGAGAGCGGAGGTCGAGGCGCCGCTGGTGCCGCCGTCCGATCCGCGGCGGCGCGCGCCTGTGGCTCTCGGCGGGAGTGGGACTCGCCGTGGCGGCCCTGGTCGCTTCGGCTTACTTCTTCGGCTCCGGCAGGCGGGACCCGGGCGTCCCCTCGTTCCAGAGACTGACGTTTCGCGAGGGGACCGTCTGGTCGGCGCGCTTCGCTCCCGACGGCCGGACCGTCGTGTACGGCGCGTCGTGGAGCGGGGCGCCGATCCAGGTCTACTCGACCCGGCCCGAGATGCCCGAGTCGGCCCCGCTCCCGCTGCCGCCGGCAGGCATGCTCGCGATCTCGCCGTCGGGCGAGCTGGCCATCGCGCTGGGCGCCCGGCCGAGCGGGCCGTTTGCGATGGTCGGCACCCTCGCGCGTTCGACGCTGGCCGGCGGCGGACCGCGCGAGGTTCTGGAGGGCGTGCACGCGGCCGACTGGGCGCCCGACGGGGCCAGCCTTGCCGTCCTGCGAACCGTCGGCGAAAAGAGCCGGATCGAGTTCCCGATCGGGAAGACGCTCTACGAGACCCCCTCCGGCTATCTGAGCCACCCGCGCGTCTCGCCTCGCGGAGATCTCGTCGCGTTCCTCGAGCATCCGATGCGGGGCGACGATTCCGGATCGGTCGCCGTGGTGGATCGCGAGGGCCGGAAGCGCACGCTGTCCGGGGGCTGGATCACGGTGCGGGGCCTCGCCTGGGCGCCGGGCGGCAAGGAGGTCTGGTTCACGGCCGCGGCCATGGGCGGAGCCCGCGCGCTCCATGCCGTGAGCCTCTCGGGACGCCGCCGTCTGGTGACGCGGGTCGCCGGCGCTCTGACGCTTCACGACGTCTCTCACGAGGGGCGCGCCCTGCTCGCGCACGAGCACTCGCGCGAGGGCATCGTGGGCCTGGCGCCGGGCGAAGACAAGGAGCGCGACCTCTCCTGGCACGACTGGTCGCGGCCGGTCGATCTGACGGCCGACGGAACGCTCATGCTCTTCGACGAGACGGGCGAAGGCGGGGGATCGTCCTATGCGGTGTACGTCCGCAAGACCGACGACTCGCCGGCCGTGCGGCTGGGAGACGGCCACGCCCTGGCGCTCTCTCCCGACGCGAAATGGGCCCTCTCGACACCCCATACGACCCCGGCGCAGCTGGTCCTCCTGCCCACGGGAGCGGGGGAGCCCCGCACGATCCGAACGGGCCCGTTCGCGCATGTCCTGCGCGCTGCCTGGCTGCGCGGCGGAGAACGGATCGTGATTGCCGCCAACATGCCGGACCGCGGCGCCCGCCTCTACACACAGCTGGCCGCCGGGGGAGAGCCCCGGCCGATCACCCCCGAGGGCGTCGGACCGGACTGGGCCGTTTCGCCGGACGGGTCCCGCGTCGCCGCCGCGGACCCGCAGCGGCGCGTCCTTCTCTATTCGGTCGACGGCGGGGACCCGCGCGCGATCCGAGGCGCCGCGCCGGGCGACGCTCCCATCCGCTTCTCGCCAGACGGCCGGCATCTCTATGTGCTCGTGCGTGAGGCGAGCTCGCGTTCCCGCATCGACCGGGTCGATCTCGCCACCGGCTCGCGGGATCTCTGGCGGGAGATCGCTCCGGCGGACGGAGTCGGGCTGCTCGGTATCCCTCGAGTCTTCCTGTCGGCGGACGGACAGTCGTACGTCTACACGTTCGTCCGCCTGCTCGACCAGCTGTACCTCGTCGACGGGCTGAAGTGACGGCTCGCTGAGCCGAAGTTCGAGACCGGCTCCCCGGATCACCCGGCCGGCGGGATTAACTCCCGCGGTTGGAGTGTTAAGATTGCTCTCCAATGCCTAATCGGAGTGGGTTCTCCGACGAATGCGGCGTCTTCGGAGTCTGCGATTCGGAGGACGCCGCCAACCTCGCCTACCTCGGCCTCTACGCTCTCCAGCACCGGGGCCAGGAGTCGGCCGGCATCGCCTCGCTCGACGAGGGCCGCATCCGCGTCGAGCGCGAGATGGGCTACGTCGCCGATGTCTTTGACGAGGCGCGACTCTCGCGTCTCCCGGGGAGCACGGCGATCGGCCATGTCCGGTACTCGACGGCGGGCGCCTCGCTGCTCGCAAACGCCCAGCCGATCGTGTTCGCGACCGGGCGCGGCCCGCTCGCGCTCGCGCACAACGGGAACCTCGTCAACGCCCGGGAGATCCGGGCCGTCCTCGAGTCGAAGGGCGCGATGTTCACGACGACCTCCGACTCGGAGGTCATCCTCCACCTCGTGGCCCGCTCCCAGTCGCCGACGCTCGTCCGGCGCCATCGCCGAGGCGCTGCTCGAGGTCCGCGGCGCGTACTCGATCGTCATCCTCTCCCGCGAGGGCATCTTCGCCGCGCGCGACCCGAACGGGATCCGGCCCCTGTCGCTGGGCATCCGGGAAGGCTCGCCGGTCGTGGCCTCCGAGACCTGCGCGTTCGACCTGATCGGGGCGAAGTTCGAGCGCGACGTCGAGGCCGGCGAGATCGTCAAGCTGTCGCGGGAAGGCTTCACCTCGCACCGCTTCGCTTTCCCGTCTCGACACCCTGCGTCTTCGAGCACGTCTACTTCGCCCGGCCCGACTCGATGGTCTTCGGCCGCAGCGTCGCCGCCTCGCGGCAGGGGTTCGGCCGGCGCCTGGCGCGGGAGCATCCGGCGCAGGCGGACGTCGTCGTCGCCGTGCCGGACTCGGGCATGTACCCGGCCCTCGGCTACGCCGAGGAGTCGAAGCATCCCGTTCGCCCTCGGCCTCGTCCGCAACCACTACGTCGGCCGGACCTTCATCGAGCCCAAGCAGTCCATCCGCCACTTCGGCGTCAAGGTGAAGCTGAACCCGGTGCGCGAGGTCGTGGAGGGCAAGCGCATCGTGCTCGTGGACGATTCGATCGTGCGCGGGACGACCTCGCGCAAGATCGTCCGCATGCTCCGCGAGGCGGGAGCGCGCGAGGTCCACGTGCGCGTCTCCTCTCCGCCGACGATGAACTCCTGCCACTACGGCATCGACACGCCGACCGAGGACGAGCTCATCGCCGCCAACAAGTCGGTCGAAGAGATCCGCGAATTCATCGAGGCCGACTGCTCTCGGCTATCTGTCCGTCGAGGGCATGCTCGAAGCCTTCGGCCGGCCGATGCAGGCGACGTGCACGGCCTGCTTCACGGGCATCTATCCGGTCGAGATCGAGGACGAGGAGCGCGAGAAAGAGCACGCGCTCGACGCGAAGTAACGCGCTCCTCGCGTGAGACGAAGGACGTCGGCTTGAGACGAAGGTGAGCGGAGGACTTCTGCTCGCCACCACGATCGCGTTCCGGGGCGCCACGCTCGTCGACGGAACCGGGGCCTCGCCGGTTCCCGGCTCTCTCCTCGTCGTGGCCGACGGCCGAATCGTCTCCGTCGGACCGGCCTCGTCCCGCCGCGATCCGCGCTCTCCCGGCCGGAACCGAGATCGTCGCCTCCGAGGGCCGGTGGATTCTGCCCGGCCTGATCGACGCTCACGTGCACGCGGAGTCCGACGAGGACCTGAAGACGATGCTGGCCTGGGGCGTCACGTCCGTGCGCCTCATGGCGGAGGACGCGGCGGCTGCTGTGCGGCTCGCCCGCGCCTCGGGCGATCGCGCCGACATCCCCGAGGTGTTCCCGGCGGCCCCGATCTTCACGACCCGGGGCGGCTGGTGGGACCAGGGCCATCCGGCCGACGCGAGCCTGGACCGTTTTCCCGGCACCGCCGAGGCGGCGCGCTCCTCGGTCCGCGCCGCGAAAGCGCTGGGGATCGGCGAGATCAAGCTGATGCTCGACGACATGGCCTGGTGCCGCGCGCCGAAGGCCTCTCTGGCGAAGGTCGGCCCGGAGGTCGCCGCGGCGCTGATCGGGCGAGGCCCGAGAGCGGGGCCTGCGGGCCATCGTCCACGCCCCGAACCTGGCGGACGCGAAGGCCGCGATCGCAGCGGGCGCCACGGGTCTCGCGCACGGCGTGCTCGACCCGTTCGACGACGCGACCGTGGCCGTGATGAAGGGCCGCCCGGTCTTCTATGTCCCGACGATGGACGTGTTCGAGTTCCTGGCCGACACGCGGAGCTTCATCGACGCCGTCGTCTCGGATCCCTACGCGGCCAGGGGCCTGCCCCCGGCGGTCCTGGCGGAATACCGGTCCGACGCCTACGCGGCGCGGTACGCGCGAGCGCTTTCCCGGCCTTCGAGAACCTGCGCCGCCGCCTCCCCGTCCTCCGCGAGAATCTCCGGAGACTCCACGCGGCCGGCGTTCCGGTGGCGCTCGGCACGGACATGTGGGCCTTCCCCGGCCTCGGTGTCTCGATCGAGATGGACCTCTACGTCAAAGCGGGGCTTTCGCCGCTCGAGGCCATCCGCGCCGGGACGCAGACCGCCGCGCGGTCGCTCGGCATCGACGCGGACCGCGGCACGCTCGAGCCCGGAAAGCGGGCGGACCTCCTGGTTCTTTCGGCCGATCCCGTTCGGGATCCGAAGCACCTGAGGCGGATCCTCGCCGTCTACAAGAACGGCCGGCGCGCGCACCCGGCGACGCCATGAACGTCACGTGAGCCGCGACCGCGCGGCGTCGGCCCTCTTCGCCGTCGCCGTGGCGGGCGCGACGGCCGCGCTGTTTCTGGCGTCGCGGGGCAAGTGGTCGGATGCGCTCATCGACTCCGGGCGGGAGTGGATCGTGCCCGACGCCCTGGCTCGGGGCGACGCGCTCTACCGCGACGTCGTCTACTGGTTCGGCCCGGTGACCCCGCACGTCCAGGCGGTGTTCCTGCGGGCCTTCGGATCGGGCTTCGCCAGCCTCGTCCTGGCCGGCGCCGTCGGCGCTCTCGCGGCGCTCGCGCTCCTCCACGCGGTCCTCCGTCGCGTCACGGGCCGGCGCGAGGCGCTTCTGTGGACGGCGCTTGCCATCCCGGCCCTCGCGTTCATGCCGAACGCCGGAGGCGCGCTTCTCGGCATGGGCTATCGCATCTGGCACGCCGCGGCGTTCACGCTCGCCGCCGTGGCTCTCGCGGCCGGCCCAGCCCGGCCCCGGCACCGGGTTCTGCTCGCGGGCGCGTGCGCGGGGCTCGCCGGCCTGTGCCGCACCGAGTGGGGTCTTGCCGCACTGGCGGCCGTCGCCCTCGCCTGCGTGGTTCGGGATCGGCGGCGGGAACGCGGCCTCGGGAGCGCGCTCGTGGCCGCGGCCGGCTGCGCCGCCATCTTCGGATTCGGCCTCGGCTTCTTTCTCTGGCGAGCGGGCGCCGACGCGGTCCTCGGCGACAGCCACGTTCTCCTGACAGGGCTGCCCTCCGAAACCCGGCACTTCCTGGTCGCCTTCTCCGGAATTCGGGACTGGAGAAGCGGCTTTCTCGAGCTGCTCTACTCCGCGGCGATGTGGGGGGGAATCTTCCTGCTCGCGACCCTGCTGTCGCGCCCGTCGCCGGCCGATCGGCCGAGGCTGCTCAAGGCCCTGGCCGCCGTCCTCGTCGTTCTCGCTCTGACGGCGGCCTTCGGCGGCGCGGGGAGCGCGGTCCTCTTCAGCGCGGCGCCGCTGGTCAGCCTGGCGGGTCTCGTCGCCGGCCTTCGCCGCCGGAACGGAAGCGCGGCGGCGGCCCTTGTCGGCCTGCGGGTTCCTCGGGCTCGTTCTCTCCTACCGCCGTCCGTTTCACATCGGCGATTCCGCCTACGTCGCGCCCCCCCTGCTCTTCGCGTTCGTCTGCGCCGCCGGACTCCTGCATCTCGCGATCTCCCGGTCCCGGACGCGAAGAGAGAGGACGCGCCGGAGGGCGGTCCTGGGCTGGACCGTCGCGGCGCTCGTCGTCGCGGCGTTCGTCGGCCGGACCCTCGGGTACGCCTCGCTCGAGTCGGTCGCGATCGCCGGCACGGACGGGATGCTGTCGGCCCGACCCGAGCTCGCGCGCGAGCTCGAGGAGTTGTCGGCGGCCGTCGCCGCGGTCACGCACGAAGGCGATTCGCTCGTCGTGTTTCCCGAAGGAGAGATCCTGAACCTTCTTTCGCGACGACGGAATCCGATCCGCCAGAAGCTCTACCTGCCGGGGTACCTCACCGACGCCAACGAGGGCGCGATCCTCGAGGAGCTCACGCGGGTGCGCCCCGCGGCCGTGGTGCTCTGGCGACGGCCCTCGAGCGAGTACGACCGCTCCATGTTCGGCGAAGACTACGGGCGCCGGATCCTCGCGTGGATTCACGAGAACTACGACCTCTCGCCGTTTCGTGCCCGTGGAGCGCCGGCGCGGGCGAACCCGCGGTTCGTCCTGGGGACGCGTAAAGAAGGCGCGGGATGACGGGGGCCCGGCTGGATCGCATGGCCGCCGCTCTCGTTTCCCGTCCCTCGATCTACGCGATGGTCCAGACTCTCGCGGGCCAGCGAAGAGTGGCCCGACGGCTCAGAGACGCGCTGGCGGCTCTGCCGCCGGGGCGCCTGCTGGACGTCGGGAGCGCCGAGGGCGGGTTTGCCTCCCGGCTCGGGCGCGACCCGGTGTTCATCGATCTGGATCCCCGTCCGCTGGCGGCGCTTCGCCGACGGGGTCGCGGCTCCCGGGCCGCGGCCGCTGATGCGGCCAGCCTGCCCTTCCCCGATCGCGCCTTCGACGTCAGCGCCTGCGTGGCCGTCTCGCATCACCTCGACGATCCTCAGCTCGAGAAAGTCGTCGCCGAGCTCGGGCGGGTCACGTCCGGGACCCTGCTCTTCCTGGACGCCCTTCGCAACGACGGCCGCGCCCTGTCACGCTGGCTCTGGCGCTACGACCGCGGGCGGCATCCGCGAACGCTCGATCAGCTCAGGATTGCTCTCGAACGGCGCTTCCGGCTTCTCGAGGAGCAGGAGTTCACGATCTACCACCAGTACGTTCTGTGGGTGGCCACTCCGCTCTGAGAGCTCCGGGATTCGGAACCCGAACGGAAAACCAGATCGACGCCCCGGGAACCCGCTCCACGGACGGAACGATCCGCCGGATCGAACGCTCGATCGCGCACGCGGCGGCCAGAGCGCGATTGACGAGAGGCCCCGGGGCGTCGAGCGCCAGATGTTGTGCGGCGCGCCGCCGATCCGCGTCCTGGCGTCCGGCCCTTCCGATCATCGCCCGGCGGCCGAGCATGCCGGGGACCAGGACCTGGAAGAAATACGAGACGCGCGGCGCCGGCAGCGACGCGCGGGTGAAGAGGGCCCGAAGCGCGGGTGCCGTGTAGCGAAGGCGATGCCCGGCGTGGGCGTCGTAGTCCGACCAGAGGCTGGGGAGGGCGGGAACGGTGCCGACGAGCAGCCCGCCGGGACGCAGGAGGCTGGCGCAGGCTCGAAGAGCGGCCTCCGGCTCCGCCAGATGCTCGATGACGTCGAAGGCGCCGACGACGTCGAACGGGGCCTCGCGGAGGAACTCGTCCGGCGGGTTGCGAACGTCCAGAGAGTAGATGGAGCTGCCGGGGTTCCCGGCGGCGGCGCGGCTCGCGAGCTCGGCATGCATCTCGACACCCACGGTCTCGTATCCGGCTCGCTGGAGGCTGGAGAGTACGGTTCCGGTGCCGCAGCCGACCTCGAGCACGCGCGCCGGTGGCGGCGCCCCGTCGCGGCGGAGAAAGTCCGCGATCTGGAGGTTGCGCGCCGGGAACCAGAAGTGCGCGCGCTGGCTCGCCTCGAGCATCTGCACGAGCTCGGGGTCCGAGATGTCGAACTCGGACGAGGAGGGGGCGCTCGAAGGAAAGAGCCTGAGGTTCGCGGGCCGGGCGAGATCGTCGGCCATGTCAGAAGACCTCGCGGATGGCGTCGATGACGCGACCCTGATCGGCCTCGGTCAGCGAGGTGTAGAACGGAAGCCGCACGAGGCGCTCGCTGACAGACTCCGAAACCGGGCAGTCTCCCGGCTGGCCGCCCCAGCGCCTTCCCATCTCGGACAGATGGAGCGGGAGGTAGTGGAACACCGACAGGATTCCCCGGGCGCGAAGGCCGTCGATCACCCGCGTTCGAGAGGCGGCGGTCGGCAGGATCATGTAGAACATGTGGTAGCTCGGCTCGCAATCGGGCGGCACCGTGGGAAGCCGCACGTCGCGGGCCTGCGCCCATTCCGCAAGCGCGTCCCGATAGCGCTCATAGACGGCTCTCCGGGCGGCGAGCACCGCCGTTTTCTGCTCGAGCTGTCCGTAGAGATACGCCGCCAGCAGGTCCGAGGGAAGGTAGCTCGATCCGATGTCGACCCAGGTGTACTTGTCCACTTCGCCGCGAAAGAACCGCTTTCGGTTGGTGCCCTTCTCCCGGACGATCTCCGCGCGCGCGACGTACCGTTGGTCGTTGATCAGGAGCGCGCCCCCCTCCCCGCAGTGGAAGTTCTTGGTCTCGTGAAAGCACAGCGTGGCGAGCTGCACCCAGGTCCCGAGGGCGCGCCCGGCGCGGCGTCCGAAGAGGCCGTGCGCGTTGTCCTCGACCACGGCGATTCCGCGAGGGCGCGCGAGCGCGGCGATCTCTTCCATGGCGCAGCCGACGCCGGCGTAGTGCACCGGGACGATCGCCCGCGTCCGGGGCGTGAGTCTCGGCTCGAGCAGCCGCTCGTCCAGGTTGAGCGTGTCCGGCCGGACGTCGGCGAAGACGGGCACCGCTCCCCGCGAGACGAACGCGTTGGCCGTGGAAACGAAGGTGAAGTCGGGCACGACGATCTCGTCGCCCGGCGCGATGTCGAGCAGGATCGCCGCCATTTCCAGCGCATGCGTGCAGGAGGTCGTCAGCAGCGCCCGTCCGACTCCGATCTCGCGTTCCAGCAACTCCGAGCAGCGGCGCGTGAACTCGCCGTCGCCCGAGATGTGCCCGCGCTCGAGGGCCTCGTCCATGTACCGGCGCTCCTGGCCGACGACGGAGGGGCGGTTGAAGGGAATCGGCCTCCGCTCCGGAACCTCGCCCATCCTCTCAGCGGGCCCCGGCGTCCGGCAGCTGCGCCGTGGCGTATTCGGCGAGGGAGCGGACCGTGCGGAACGGACTGCGGGTCTGAGACATGGCGCGATCGTTCATCAGCGAGACGTTGCGCCCCACCCGATCCGTGAGCGCCTGCTCGAGCTCCACGACCACGGACACGAGGCCGAGCGAATCGAGCACTCCCGAAGGGCCGAAGAGCTGCGTGTCCGGCCCGACGGGGGAGTCGGCGGCGCGGAGCGTCAGGGAGTAGGAGCGAACCGTCTCGGCGATCAGGGCGAGGAGGGCCTGCTGGTCCATCGGGTCGCTTCCGGTCAACCTGCCGTCGGCGCGGCCAGATGGGGCGCTCCCGGCCGGATCCAGTGAAGCACCAGAGAGGGGTCGTGGAAGCGGAATCCCAGCGAAGCGTAAACGTTCATGGCGGCGCTGTTCGCCGCGGACAGCCGCGCCGTGACCCGACGGGCCCCTCGGGAGGCCAGCGCGTGGAGGGCCCCCAGAACGAGCTCCGGGCCGCCGAGGCTCGCCTTCTCGGGATCCGCGGCGGCCAGGCGAATATCCGCGACGCTCGCCTCCGTCTCGGCATGGAGAAACGCCGCGGGCCGTCCCGGGGGGCCCACCACACCGAATCCAGGTGGCTCCGGTCGGCTCCGAGATCGCCCTCTGCACCCAGGCCCGGAAGCGTCGATCGGCGAGGCTTCGCGGAAAGAGACAGTCGCTGTGATAGCGGCCGTGCGCGAAGGCGGAGCCGGCGAGGGCGAGGATGGCCTCGTGGTCCTCGCTCCCGGCGGCGCGAACCGTCAGGCGGCAGGGGGAGAGCCGCTTCGGGTCCAGGCGCGCGAGCGTGGCCTGCGTCTGCAGCTCGATGAACCGAAACCCGGCCGCCTCGAGGAGGGTCGAGGTCCTGGTGGAGTCGGCCGGGACGCGGCACGACACCAGCTCGACGGCGTTGCGGAGGGCCCAGCCTTCCAGCGCGTCGGCGAAATCCGCGGCGTTGCGCTCGAGCGCCTCCGCGGAGCCCGGCCGGTAGTCCGCCACGGCAAAGCCGAAAATCTCTCCGTCCCAGGGGAGGATCCCGATCTCGCCGAGAGGCAGGTCGTCCGCGCGCAGTGCGGCATACGGAGCCTCGAAGGGGCGCAGGCCGGCCGTCGGGACCGCGGTCACGGCTGCTCCGCTCCGATCGACTCGGCCACCGCATAGGTCGGACGCTCCATCATGCGCGCGTGAATGCGCGCCAGGTACTCGCCGATGATTCCGAGGGCGAAGAACTGGGCCCCCGAGAAGATGGCGATGATCGAGGCCAGGAACGGGAACCCCGGAACGCTGCCGCCGTTCACGAAATACTGCACGACGACCCACGTCAGCACCACCAGTCCGAGAATCGTGAACGAGAAACCCACGACGCTGGCCAGGCGGAGCGGCAGGGTGGAGAAACCGGTGGCGACCGTGAGCGCGTGGGTGATCAGCGCCCGCAGAGTGTAGTGGGATCGTCCGATCGCCCGCGGCCGGTGCTCGACGTCGACCGACGTGAACCGGCGCGTGCCCCACGTCAGGAGAACGTCGATCGAAACGAAGGGACTCTGGTAGTTCTCGAAGGGGCGGCGCAGATCGGAACGGAAGGCGCGAAAAGCGGAGACCCGGCGCGCCGTGGAGGCGCCCATGGCCTTCTGCAGGACGAGCTTCGTGATCCAGGAGGAGGCGTTGCGGAAGGAGGAGTGCGCCATCCGCGACGGGCTCCCGTAGACCACGTCGAAGCCCTCGGAGAGCGGGGCGAGCAGCTTCGGGATCTCCTCCGGCGGATGCTGCAGGTCGTCGTCCATCGTGACCACGATCGGACCGCGCGCCGCGCGGATTCCGGCGAGGAGGGCGTTGTGTTGACCGTAGTTGCGCATGAGATGGATCCCTCGCACGGCCGGGTCGCTGGCGGCCAGGCGCCGGATCACGTTCCAGGAGTCGTCGGTGCTGCCGTCGTCGACGAGCACGACTTCGAACGACCTGCCGGTGAGAGCCGACCGCAACCGCGGGAGCAGGACCGGAAGCGAGTCCGCGCTGTTGTAGACGGGGACGACGACCGAGAGGCCGACCGGAGGAGACGTCCGCGAGTCGATGCGCCATTTTACAACGCCGGTCGGGCGGCGCCCGTTCGAGAGCGGTTATGATCGAGAGACCCCTTGAACGTCGCATCGCAGTTGAAAACGCCTGCCGGTCCGAGCGCGTCGTTCGCGGGGTGGCTCCGACGGCTGGTCGAGCTTCCGTCCCCGGCAGGCGAGCGTCTCCCGGGGGATCGCCTCCCTCAGGTCTTCCTGATTGCGATCACGACGGCGGTCGGGTTGTGGGCGGGCGGGCGCTGGCTCAGTCCCGTCGGCGACACGGGATTTTCCTGGTCCCTCGCATACCGTCTCGGACAGGGCGAGCTCCTGTACCGGGACGTTTACCTCGCCTACGGGCCGCTGAGCCCATACCTGCTGGCCCTTACGGGTCGTCCCTTCAGCTTTTCGAGCCTCTGGTATCTGCTCGCCAACTGGATTCCCGCGATCGCAGCCGCGTGGCTGCTCCTCGAGTGCGGGCGTCGCTGCCTGCCGCTTCTCGGAAACTTCGCGCTGCTGATTCTGTTGCTCGGGTTCGCGCTGTTCGCGCCCGGGACCGGACGCCTCGTGCTGCCGTACTACGCCGGGGTCGTCCACGCGCTCGCGTTCGGACTGGGAGCGATGCTCCTGGTCGTCGCTTCCCGACAACGGAGCCGCGCTCGCCCCTTCTCGGCCGGTCTGCTCGCGGGCCTGGCCTTCTCGTGCAAGCCCGAGGTGGGCGTTGCCGCGCTCGCCGGCCTCCTGTTCGCGGCGATTGCCGGCCTGCCGAAGCCTGTCTCCTGGATGGCCCGCGTGATCGGCGGATTCTGGACCGTCGCCGCCGCGGCCTTCCTCTTCGCGATGTCATGCGATTCGCTCTCCTCACTGCGGTCGAACAGTCATCTCTGGCCCCTGAGTCTGGAGCCCCCGCCCGAGTTGAACGCACTGTTCCGGTCCGTCGCGGGCCTGTCGAACCCGCAGTGGCCCCTCGTCGTCCGGTCGGCGGCCTTTCGAGTCCTCCTGTTGATCGCGGAGCTGACGCTCGTCGCGCTGCTCGTTGCGCGCGAGAGAGTTGCCAGGAGGTGGCGTCCCGTCGCGGTTCTGGCGGCGGTCCTTGCCATCTGGTTCTTCATCGAGGGAGACGATCTCTGGCAGCCGTCGAATGCCCTGTCACTGTCGATGCTGGCTTCCTTCCTGGTGGCGGCACTGGCCGTGCTCCGAAAGAACGTCGAGGGCCGACCGTTCCTGGCAGCTCTGGGGATTTTTGCGGGACTCGTGGGGACGCGCGCCGCCTTTTCCGGCAACATCGCCGGGCCGTATGACGCCCCGGCCCACTTCGTCGAGATGCTGACGTGGGTCGCTCTGCTGACTGTCCTGCTGCCGCCGCTCCTGACCGGAGGAGGAACGGCGGCCGTCCTGGTGCGGGGGCTCCTTGCGGCGGCGGTCATCCTCATCGCGACGCCTTACGCGTGGAGCGGTATCCAGGCGATGCACGCTCCGTCCCGGGTGCCGCTGGAGACGCCCCGCGGGCGCGTTTTCCTGGAGCCCTCCCAGGCTCCGCTGTTCCACCTCATCGGATCGGAGCTTCATCCCGGGGAGCGCGTGCTCGTCGTGCCCGAGATGTCCTCGGTCGATGTGCTCTTTGGCGTGCGCTCCGTCTCCCCTCTTCTCCATCTCTTTCCGGGCTGGCTCGATGTCGAGGCCGAGCGCTCCCTGATCGCGAGATTCGACAAAGCGCCGCCGGACGCCGTCGTTCTCTTCGAACGGCCGACCGACGAGTACAGGATCGAGCCCTTCGGGAGGGGATTCGGCGTGCTGCTGTGGGAGTGGTGCCGGCCGCGCTACGCCCTCGCGGCGGAAGCGCCCGGAGGAGCCGTTCTCCGTCCTCGTGGCGGCCTCGTCGCCTATAATCCCGCCCCTTGAAGGAATCCCGCTACGCCGAGGCCGGGGTCGACATCGATGCGAAAGCCGCCGCACTGGCGCGCGCGAAGGCGGCCATCCGGTCCACCTTCACGCCCGGCGTGCTCGGCGACGTCGGCGGCTTCGGGGGCCTCTTCCAGCCGGACTTTTCCGGGCTCCGGGAGCCCGTTCTCGTCGCCTCCACGGACGGTGTCGGGACGAAGCTGAAAGTGGCCATCGAGGTGGGCCGCCACGACACCTGCGGCGCCGACCTCGTCAACCACTGTGTCAACGACATCCTGGTGCAGGGCGCGAAGCCTCTCTTTTTTCTGGACTACATCGCGACGGGAAAGGTCGAGCCGGGAGTGATCGAGAAAGTGATCGAGGGGATCGCGCGCGCGTGCCGCGAGAGCGGGACCGCGCTTCTCGGCGGCGAGACGGCGGAGATGCCGGGCTTCTACGCCGAAGGCGAATACGACGTCGCCGGGACGATCGTCGGAGTCGTGGAGCGCTCGAGGATCCTGGACGGCAAGCGCATCGCGGACGGAGACGTTCTCGTCGGGCTCCCGTCGGTGGGTCTGCAGACGAACGGCTACACGCTCGCACGGAAGGTCTTCTTCGAAACCATGGGGAAGACGCCGCAGGACCGCCTCGACGAGCTCGGGGGCCGTTCGATCGGGAGGTCCTCCTGGACCCCCATCTCTCGTATGCCAGGGCGATGGAGCCGCTCCTCGACGCCGAGCTGGCCCACGGCATGGCCCACCTGACGGGCGGCGGCTTCTACGACAACATCCCGCGAGTTCTGCCCGAAGGGCTCGACGTGATCGTCAAGTCCGGCGCCTGGCCGGTGCTGCCGGTGTTCGCCGTGATCGCCCGCGAGGGGCGCGTCTCGTTCGAGGAGATGCACCGCGTCTTCAACATGGGCATCGGCATGGTCGTCTTCGTCGCGGCGGGCGACCTGGCCCGTGTGGCCGAGCTCTGGAAGGCGGCGGATCAGCGCTGGTACGCGATCGGCAACGTCAAGGGCGGCGGCAGCGGCAAGGTCGTCGTGGAGCCGACTCCCGGGGCCTGAAGACTCCGACCATGCCCGACCGGCACCGCCTCGCCATTCTCCTGAGCGGCCGGGGCTCCAACTTCGAAGCGATCGCCGACGCCGTCGAGCGCGGGGCGATCCCGGATGCCGAAATCGTCGCGTGATCTCGGATGTCCCCGAGCGCCAGGGGTCTCGAGAGCGCCAGAAAACGCGGGCTGCCCGCGGAGTCCGTCGACCGCGGGCGATACCCCTCGCGGCGGGCGCACGAGGAAGAGATCCTGCGCCGCCTCGCGCCGGGCGCGGCCCGACCTGATCTGTCTGGCGGGCTACATGCGCCTGCTCTCGCCCGAGTTCGTAGGTCGATACCGGGGCCGGATCCTCAACATCCACCCGGCGCTTCTGCCGAAGTTTCCGGGGCTCGACGCCCAGCGCCGCGCCCTGGAGGCGGGGGAGGCGGAATCGGGCTGCACGGTCCACCTGGTCGACGAAGGCACCGATTCCGGGCCGATCCTGCTGCAGCGCCGGGTCCCGGTCCTGCCCGGCGACACCGAGGAGAGCCTCTCGGCGCGGATCCTGGCCGAGGAGCATCGCGCCTACCCCGAGGCGATCGCCCGTTTTCTCTCCGCCGCGGAAAAAGCGCTCTGAATCTGCACTGATTCCTGTGCAGGCCGAGCGGCCAAAAGGCCCGTTCCCATTGGGCTTTTTCGCGTTTTTTCGAAATTCCTTGACTCTTCCCCGAGCGGGGCCCTATATTCCCGTTCCCCCGCAAGGGTTGGTTCTTTCCAAAGGCTTTCTGTCGGCGTGAGCCGTCGTGTCCTCCGAGGGACGGGCGCCTCGAAAATTCGCTGGCGTAGCCTGAAAAGTTTCGCTAAACTGGAAGGTCCGTCGAAAGACGGGATGTTCTGAAGTTTTCGCGCCGGAAGTACGGCGCGGTTTCGGGGTGAAGGAAGCCCGGGGACGCGGTTCCTTGAAAACTGAGTAGAGCGTGCCAGACGTCATTTTTCCTGCTTTTTTGTAAAAAGCAGAGTTTTCGGTATCAACAAACACAGGATTTGACTCGAATCAACCGGGGAGGGATTTGAAAGGCCAGGGACCTCACGGTCCCCGGGCCCCACGAGTCCCGAGCCGTGCGAACACCTTAAAGTGGAGAGTTTGATCCTGGCTCAGAATGAACGCTGGCGGCGTGCTTAACACATGCAAGTCGAGCGAGGCGGAAGGGGGCAACTCCTTCCAGTCGAGCGGCGGACGGGTGAGTAACACGTGGGTAACCTGCCCGGAAGTGGGGAATACCTCGGGGAAACTCGAGCTAATACCGCATGACATCTTCGGGACGAAAGTCCTGGTGATCAAAGCGGGGTCGCAAGATCTCGCGCTACCGGATGGGCCCGCGCCCGATTAGCTAGTTGGTGAGGTAACGGCTCACCAAGGCTTCGATCGGTAACCGGCCTGAGAGGGCGATCGGTCACACCGGAACTGAGACACGGTCCGGACTCCTACGGGAGGCAGCAGTGGGGAATCTTGCGCAATGGGCGAAAGCCTGACGCAGCAACGCCGCGTGGAGGATGAAGGCCCTTGGGTTGTAAACTCCTGTCGGCTGGGAAGAAATCGTTCGGGGTTAATACCCTCGGACGTTGACTGTACCAGCAAAGGAAGCCCCGGCTAACTCTGTGCCAGCAGCCGCGGTAATACAGAGGGGGCCAGCGTTATTCGGAATTATTGGGCGTAAAGGGCGCGTAGGCGGCCATGCGTGTCTTCCGTGAAATCCCTCGGCTTAACTGAGGACGTGCGGAAGAAACTGCAAGGCTCGAGTCCGGGAGAGGGGGGTGGAATTCCCAGTGTAGCGGTGAAATGCGTAGATATTGGGAGGAACACCGGTGGCGAAGGCGGCCCCCTGGACCGGTACTGACGCTGAGGCGCGAAAGCGTGGGTAGCAAACGGGATTAGATACCCCGGTAGTCCACGCCGTAAACGATGGGCACTTGGTGTCGCGGGTATCGACCCCTGCGGTGCCGAAGCTAACGCATTAAGTGCCCCGCCTGGGGAGTACGGTCGCAAGGCTGAAACTCAAAGGAATTGACGGGGGCCCGCACAAGCGGTGGAGCATGTGGTTCAATTCGAAGCAACGCGAAGAACCTTACCTGGGTTTGAAGATCAGGTGACCGGGGGCGAAATCCCTCTTTCCCGCAAGGGACACCTGGTTAGGTGCTGCATGGCTGTCGTCAGCTCGTGTCGTGAGATGTTGGGTTAAGTCCCGCAACGAGCGCAACCCCTGCTGCTAGTTGCCAACGGTTCGGCCGGGCACTCTAGTGGGACTGCCGGTGATAAACCGGAGGAAGGTGGGGATGACGTCAAGTCCTCATGGCCTTTATGTCCAGGGCTACACACGTGCTACAATGGCCGGTACAGAGCGTTGCGAAAACGCAAGTTCGAGCAAATCGCTAAAAGCCGGTCTCAGTTCGGATTGGGGTCTGCAACTCGACCCCATGAAGCTGGAATCGCTAGTAATCGCGGATCAGCACGCCGCGGTGAATACGTTCCCGGGCCTTGTACACACCGCCCGTCACATCACGAAAGTCGGCTGTACCAGAAGTCGGTGTTCCAACCCGCAAGGGAGGAAGCCGCCTAAGGTATGGTCGGTAATTGGGGTGAAGTCGTAACAAGGTAGCTGTAGGAGAACCTGTGGCTGGATCACCTCCTTTCTAGAGCTCTCTCGGCTCCTTCTTCTCCGGAAGAGAGCTCGAGACACTCGACGGTCGATCGTCTGACAGCCCGCAAGGGCAAACGCCTCTACTCAGTTTTGAAGGTACCCGTTCCTGGGGTCCCGCGACCCCGGCCGGAGTTCTTTGAATCATCGAAACAGGAGTCCCACTGGGCCTATAGCTCAGTTGGTTTAGAGCACACGCCTGATAAGCGTGAGGTCGGTAGTTCGAATCTACCTAGGCCCACCATTTCAAGGTGGACCGCCTCTCGTACTCGTGCGGGGGACTTTGCGGTCCCCCGGACCCCCTGGGGCTGTAGCTCAGCTGGGAGAGCGGCGGCTTTGCAAGCCGTAGGTCGCCGGTTCGATTCCGGTCAGCTCCACCATTTTCGATGATCGGATCCGATGGCTCGGATGAAAAGGCTCCTTGCAGGCGCGAGGGGCTTTTTGATCCGCGGCGATCAAGATCTTTGACAAGAGAGTCGGGTAGAAAAAGAAAACGATTCGCGTCTTAGGTATTTTATGGTCAAGCTACTAAGGGTGGACGGTGGATGCCTTGGCGCAGAGAAGCGATGAAGGACGTGGCAAGCTGCGATAAGCCCCGGGGAGCCGCAAACAGGCACCGATCCGGGGATTTCCGAATGGGGCAACCCCTCTGAAGGCAAGTTCAGAGATCCCCTGCTGAATGCATAGGCAGGGAGAAGCAAACCCGGGGAAGTGAACCATCTCAGTACCCGGAGGAAAAGAAAGCAATTGCGATTCCGTCAGTAGCGGCGAGCGAACGCGGAACAGCCCAAACCTCGAGGGCTTCGGTTCTCGGGGGGTTGTGGGGCGGAGCACGGCGCAAGCCAGGAAGTTAACAAGAACCCGTCTAGTCGAAGGTCACTGGAAAGTGCCGCCAGAGAGGGTGACAGCCCCGTAGGCGAAAGACGAGGTTCCTTCCCGTTCCGTTCCCGAGTACCACGGGGCACGAGAAACCTTGTGGGAATCCGGGTGGACCATCACCCAAGGCTAAACATTACTCTGCGACCGATAGTGAACCAGTACCGTGAGGGAAAGGTGAAAAGAACCCCTGTGAGGGGAGTGAAATAGTACCTGAACCCGTCCATCTACAAGCAGTGGAACCACCATGTCGCAAGACGGTGGAACCGCGTGCCTTTTGCATAATGAGCCGGCTAGTTAATTTCAGCGGCAAGGCGAAGCAACGTGCTGAGCCGTAGCGAAAGCGAGTCTGAATAGGGCGATTCAGTCGCTGGGATTACACGCGAAGCGGGATGATCTAACCATGGCCAGGGTGAAGCTGCGGTAACACGCAGTGAAGGCCCGAACCGGTGTTGGTTGAAAACAACTCGGATGAGCTGTGGTTAGGGGTGAAAGGCCAATCAAATTCCGTTATAGCTCGTTCTCTCCGAAATAGCTTTAGGGCTAGCCTCGCATGATTGACGACGGTGGTAGAGCTCTGGATGGACTAGGGGCGTTTCCACGTTACCAAATCCAACCAAACTCCGAATGCCGTCGATCACAGTGCGGGAGTCAGACAGTGGGGGATAAGCTTCATTGTCGAAAGGGAAAGAACCCAGACCGCCCGCTAAGGTCCCCAAATCATCGCTAAGTGGAAAAGGATGTGGAGACGCCCAGACAGCCAGGAGGTTGGCTTAGAAGCAGCCATCCTTTAAAGAAAGCGTAACAGCTCACTGGTCAAGCGGCTCCGTGCCGACAATTCAACGGGGCTCAAGCGATGTACCGAAGCGGCGGATGCGTGGAGGCTTCGGCCGACACGCGTGGTAGGAGAGCATTCTTAGCGCAGTGAAGTCAGACCGCGAGGACTGGTGGAGCGCTAGGAAGAGACCCTGCCGGCACAAGTAGCGATAAAGCAGATGAGAGCTCTGCTCGCCGTAAATCTAAGGATTCCTGAGCAAGGTTAATCCGCTCAGGGTAAGTCGGTCCCTAAGGCGAGGCCGAAAGGCGTAGCCGATGGAAATCCGGTTAATATTCCGGAACCGCTTGTTTGTCGTTATCACCGAAGGGGGGACGCAGGAGGCTAGGCGTACCGGGTGTTGGATGTCCTGGGCCAAGCTCGTAGGCGGAGGGGTAGGTAAATCCGTTCCCTCATTCAACGCCGAGAAGCGATGGGGAGGCCGTCAGGCCGCAAACTCGCCGATGCCACGCTGCCGAGAAAATCCCCTAGGGAGATGAACGGGTGACCGTACCGCAAACCGACACAGGTAGATGAGGAGAAAATCCTAAGGCGCTCGAGTGAAGCGTTGCGAAGGAACTCGGCAAATTAACACCGTAACTTCGGGAGAAGGTGTGCCTCGGATCGTGTAAGGGTTTACCCCTGAAGCGTCCCGGGGTCGCAGTGAAAAGGCCCAAGCGACTGTTTACTAAAAACACAGGACTCTGCAAAGTCGTAAAACGACGTATAGGGTCTGACGCCTGCCCGGTGCTGGAAGGTTAAGGGGAGAGGTTAGCCGCAAGGCAAAGCTTTGAACCGAAGCCCCAGTAAACGGCGGCCGTAACTATAACGGTCCTAAGGTTGCTATCTCCCCTGCCGTTCAGTAAAATCTGGCTATATGCTGGAACCTCTGAGTATCCCGTGCTACCGAGGAGGTAACAATGCGTGGGTGCAGGTAATCAGCAGGAAAGACCGTCATGCGATGCGAGAAGACGTTGGTTCCTGGCTGGCGTGTTCGAGGGAGAAGGCAGCCTCTGCATCTCCATCAAGAGCCATCCAACCACCACCTCGAATCCTCAGAGACTTAACGCCAGGCGATCTGACCTTGCCGGGGTCAGCTCGAAGATAAAGTCCGGACTGCATGGCGACATGCAGAGGTCGGCAGAAATGTCCGGCCCCCACGGAGACGTGGAGCAACAGATCAAGCGAAATTCCTTGTCGGGTAAGTTCCGACCTGCACGAATGGCGTAACGATTTGGGCACTGTCTCCGCAACGCGCTCGGCGAATCTGTAGTACCGGTGAAGATGCCGGTTACCCGCACGTAGACGGAAAGACCCTGTGCACCTTTACTATACCCAGGCATTGAATTTTGGTGTTGTCTGCGCAGGATAGGTGGGACGCTTTGAACCTGGGGTTTCGGCCTCGGGGGAGCGGACGGTGAGATACCACCCTGACGGCACCGGAGTTCTAACTGAGACCCGTAATCCGGGTCCAGGACCATGCCTGGCGGGTAGTTTGACTGGGGCGGTCGCCTCCTAAACTGTAACGGAGGCGTTCAAAGGTTCCCTCAGGCTGATTGGAAACCAGCCGTAGAGTGCAAAGGCAGAAGGGAGCTTGACTGCGAGACCGACAAGTCGAGCAGGTACGAAAGTAGGACTTAGTGATCCGGTGGTTCTGCATGGAAGGGCCATCGCTCAACGGATAAAAGGTACGCCGGGGATAACAGGCTGATCTTGCCCAAGAGTTCACATCGACGGCAAGGTTTGGCACCTCGATGTCGGCTCATCGCATCCTGGGGCTGAAGCAGGTCCCAAGGGTCCGGCTGTTCGCCGGTTAAAGCGGTACGTGAGCTGGGTTTAGAACGTCGTGAGACAGTTCGGTCCCTATCTCGTGTGGGCGCAGGAAATTTGTGAGGATCCGTCCTTAGTACGAGAGGACCGGGACGGGCGAACCTCTTGTGCACCGGTTGTCGCGCCAGCGGCATGGCCGGGTAGCGATGTTCGAAAGGATAACCGCTGAAAGCATATAAGCGGGAAGCCTTCCTCGAGATGAGATTTCCCGGGAGCAATCCCCTGAAGGCCCGTGGGAGACGACCACGTTGATAGGCGGGGTGTGGAAGCGCTGTGAGGCGTGAAGCTGACCCGTACTAATCGGCCGTGCGGCTTGACCATAAAATATTTAAGGCGCGAATCGAAAACCGTACAACCGACTCTCTTGGATGAGCGGGAGACCTTGCGGTCCCCCGAACCCCCAGGGCATGAGCTGGGGACCTCGCGGTCCGGCTGCTCTGAGCAGGCGACCTTTGGTCCCTGCAACCCCGGCCTTGGCCGGCGATTGACAACTGAACAGGGAAACAGAGTTTCCCGGTGACCTTAGCGAAGGGGCCACACCCGTTCCCATTCCGAACACGGCCGTTAAGCCCTTCAGCCCCGATGGTACTTCGCGGGAAACCGCGTGGGAGAGTAGGACGTTGCCGGGGATTAGTTTTGGAGCCCAGGACTCGTTCCTGGGCTTTTCTTTTTCTCGCCAGCGCACTCGCGCCGGGCGAAAGGAAACATGAAGATCCCCCGGGCGTCAAGCCACCCAAAGGGAAGCTCACGCTGTCCCAAAATGAGTCCTACCGGCGAACCATTTCATCGCTCCACTTCGACGGCAAGACCGCCGGCATTTTCGGCAAGAGGTCACATCCGAATAGCCGCCCACCCGATGGGCGCGCAGCTTGTCGGGGCGGCTCAACAGCGCCTCACCGGAATTGGTGAACTGGATTTTTTCCAGTTGGGGTGTGATGACTTCGATGTCGCTGTCGAACGTGAGATCGATCGTCTTCAGGCTGCCCACATAGTCCGATGGCCTCGAGGAAGGACCTGGCTTGCGCGCCGGTGCCTGCCTCCGCCGGGCACCCGCTTCGCTGGGAGGCGCCTGGCCGGCGCTCGGCGCGGTACCGGCCTCGGAAGTCGCCGTCGGAGCTTTGCGGCATCCGCCGGCCGAGGCCACGATCGCCACAAGGGCGCCGGCCAGGAAATAGAGGAGCCGCGCGCCCAATAGCGGCCGATTCGGTGCCTCGGCACGCATGGAACTTCCTACCGCCGAACTCGTCGGCTCCTAGTGCGAGCCCTCGGCTAGGATCTTGGTCTTCTGCGCGCTGTATTCCCTTTCCGTGATGAGCCCCCGCTTGTAGAGCAGCGCGAGCAGATCGGCGTGCGCGTCCGGGAAGCGAAAGGCCTCGTGGTTAGATCGTGATCGCTCCCGGGCGCAGGACCTGAAACGGGACGAGCCCGGCCAGCGTCAGGAAGGTCGTACACGTGAGGCCCGCGTCGGCGATGGGCAGGAAAGGCCAGCTCAACCCGGCGCGGTCTGCCCACCGGACCGTCAGCGTCAGCGCCGCCAGTCCCGTCGAGCGATCCCGGGCCACCGGCGGCCGGACACGTTGGCGGCGCCCGAGATGAGGACCAACGACATCAGGACGTCGAAAAAGAGGGGATGGAGAATTCCGGAGCGCAGGAGAGGCGGGGCCACGATCAGAGTCACGAACAGGAAGACCAGGAGCACCGATAGCCCGCGATCGGATTGCCAAACCCTCTTCAGAGACAGCATCGGCCAGGAGATCTTATGCGAACCAAAAATCCGAATTGCCCTGAAGGGCGCCCCGGACCGGCTCGATCTTCGATATCGTTGGCAGCGCAAAACGCAGAGGAGGCCAAGATGGTTCCGTCGATCTCTCCGCGGTCGCCGCGCAGGCCCCTCGCCCGCCGCGCTCGCCGCGGCTCGCCTGATCACCTCCGGCCTCGGCGCGTGCAAGGACCGACACGCTGGGCGTGGCCCGCTCCGACCTTGTCAGCGCCTGAAGGGCAGCCGAGCCAAGCGAGGCCCGCAGATCCGGAACGGTGATCTGGAGCTTGCTGCCGAGATCCGCCGCCTGGTCGACCAGCGCCCGACCTATGGCTACCGCCGGATCACCGCGCTGCTGAAGCGAGCGCCGCCACTTGGCGGTGCGATCAACCACAAGCGCGTCTACCGGCTGATGAAGCAGCATGGCCTGCTGCTCGCCAGGCATACCGGCCGCCGTCGCCAGCAGGTCCATGACGGCAAGGTCGCGACCCTGCACTCGAACGTCCGTTGGTGCTCGGATGCGATGGAGTTTACCTGCTGGAACGGCGAGGTCGTTCGAGTCGCCTTTGCCTTGGACTGCCACGACCGCGAGGTGATCGCCTGGGCGGCCACCAAGCCGGAATCTCCGGCGAGATCATCCGCGACCTGATGATCGCCTGCGTTGAGCAGCGCTTCGAGGCCATCCGAACGCCTCAGCCGATCCAGTGGCTGTCCGATAACGGCTCGGCCTATGCCGCAGCCAAGACCATCGAGCTGGCGACGGCACTCGGGCTTGTCTCATGCTTCACGCCCGTCGAGAGCCCCGAGAGCAACGGCATCGCCGAGGCCTTCGTGAAGACCTTCAAGCGCGACTATGTCCGCGTGATTCGATCCCTGATGCCGCCGCCGCCCTGTTTGCCATCGACGGATGGATGGTGGACTACAACGAAGTTCATCCCCACCGCCGGCTCGCCTATCGTTCACCCAGCGAGTATCGACGAGCCTTGTCCCAACCTGCCACGTGTCCGGCCTGACGGGGGCAACTCCAGGTGATCACCTCGACGCGATGCGGCGGCGCAGCGAGAGGGTCGAAAGACATAGTCGTAACCGTAGGCGTATGTCTATGCCTATGCCTTATCAGCTACACCACCTGTCCGGTCAAAACGGGATGCGATCTAACCGGCTCGTGCGCATCTGTCCTCCTCCTGAACGAAGGTCAAACAAATTCTCCCAATCTGTCGCCCCGTTTCAGGGTGCCGGGTTCAAGAGCGAGACCTGTCTTGCCCCTGAAAGCCACTTTTTTGCTACCTTCGAGCGCGTCTGGTCCGAAGTTGCCCACAGACGTGGCCGTTAAAAGAGTTAAATTTATATCTCTGTTAAGGAGTTAATGCAATAAATTAACGTTCTACTTCAGGAGGTTGTGGTGGATTTGAACCTTCGATAAGCCGTGGGTCTGCACGTCATAAGCCGAGTGCGTTGCATGTGATGAGCCAATTCCAAAACCCCCGATAAACCGGGCCTATCCACAGTTAGCACGCTGTGCGCGGGTTTTAGGGCGCTTTGCATCTGATAAACCGTGTCAGGGCCCCATCAGGACCCGTCTGACCATGGAGACAACCTCTTCGCCCTCGCGATTCCGGGAGATTTCAAGGCCGTACTCAGGCAGGGTATTCGCCGACACGGCTTTTCGGATGTCGCAGGCGAAGTTAGCCAGCCTGGACATGCTGCCAGATTTTTCGTGCAGCTGCCGCATCGTGAAGCGCCACCCACCGTCCTGGCTGCCGGCATGCTTCCGCGCGACGCGGTAGAGCCATCGCTCTATTCCGCCTTTGAGGATGAAGTAGTCGGGGTGGATGGTCAGAACCCCTCTGGCGTCGACAATCCCGTCGTAAAGCCATTTCGGGAGGGTGATCGACAGCCTGATCGGCCGGCCGTTCTCGTCCTCCTGGTGACCCCATTCCTCGATCCAGTGGAACGCCCTGCCCTTCGTGCCCCTCTGGCGGATGTTGGTTTCAACCGACGTGTTGTGCAGCCTTCGCAGGGCATCCAGAAGCTTCTTGTACTGGTCGCCGCCAGTATGCCGCCGGATGCCCTTCAGAAGGGCATAGGGATGAAAGTTGATGACAGGGGAGACCTCCCCTCCCCTGTCGAGGGCCTCGGTGATCTGGGTCGCCGTCCAAATCAGGATGTCAGCGTCCCAGATTGTTGCCACGCCTGCCGGCCCGGGTGTCACCTGAACGGTGACGCCGCCGACCGAATACTCGATGGCTTGAGTTCGCGGTGTCTTCGCCAAGACTGAAAAAGGGTCGCTCCATAAGATCGCGCTGGTCGCGGATCGGAATATCGACATAGCCAGCCTGGAATATATCAAGCTGGTCAGCGCTCAATGATCCTCCCCCTACCCTTCTTGATGAACAGGAGGTCGATGGCTTCCTCAAGCAGCTTCTGTGTTGTGGTGTCCTCTTCGACGGCCAACCATCTTCATCTGCTTGAGTACGTTGGGTTCGAAGTGACCGCCCATGAATCGGCGGCCATCGCGCACGGGCCGGTGGAATTCTTCGGTTCGGGCGGCCGGCTCCGGCGGGAGCAGCGGGCTCGACCTTAGGACAGCTGACGATCGAGCACGGCCTGAAGGGGGTTATGCGACTGCGGCATGGCGCTGCTCCATAGGTTCATACACGCATACGGATATAGGCGTTGGATTTCATCCGCGGCCTTGCCGTCCGGCTCGAACTCTTGGGCAGTGAGGCCAGTCTGCTGGGCTCTCGGATGGGCGATGCGGTGATGCATCCGGACTGGGGCCACTGTCGCGCCGAGCTTGCGGATGGATGCCTCCATATCCGCGACTTCCCTGCCCTGCACTGGGCAGAACGTGAGTACGACCGCCGCCGGCTTGCCGTAGTGGCTAACCAGCTCCAGGGTCTTCACCATCGACATGACGTCGAGGACGGCAGGCTTAGTTGGTATCAGGATGAAGTCGGCATGCTGCGCCGCTTCGAAAGCGATATCCTTGGCGAACGGTGGCGCGTCGATGATCGCTAGGTCGGCTTGGTCGGATGCCGACCTTCAGCATCTGCGCGAGGCGGATGGACTGGCACGACACGACGGCCGGGTGATCCGACTGCCTGTGTCCTTCCAGAAGGACGCGGAGGCCTGAGGATCCAGGTCGAACACCGCAGCCCGCTTCCGGTCCCGTTCAGCGGCAACGGCAAGGGAGACGGCCAGCGTTGTCTTCGAACAGCCCCCCTTCTGGCTGATGATTGACAATACTTTCATACAGCCACACCCTATCGGTTCATGGCTGCGCTACTAAGAGGGCATGGCTCTATCGGTCAATGGCTGCATGGACACACACACGGATGAAATGCAACGAGTATGCATGTATGAACGTAAAGAGCCATGGTCCGATACTGGTATGGTCCGATGAGCATGTGAACGCATGGTGGTTGAAGTGCACACGGACATGCACCTTTGAATGAGCACCGATAAGCCGATGAACGCAAACCGGTAAAGCCTCATGCTTCCATACCTGTTGGCTCGCATACGTGCATGAACGCTTGGCCGTATGACCATATGACCGTATGAAAGTGTGAACTTAAGTACCTATAGTCAGCGATCGATGACGTGGTCTTCGGCGAGTTCAGCCCAGCCTTCGTCCAGGGCGTACTCGATCTCGTCGTAGGGCTAGATCGAACTCCGTCTCCGGATAATCGGAGACCGCTTCGGGCTCTTCCTCGCGGAAAATTTACGCACCTCTTCCTCCATCCTTTGGTCTAAATGTGGTCCTCATCGTCATGGCGGACCAATATCGAGGGTCCGGACGGATCCTTTCTTGCGGCGGTCGATCTTGTACCTGGCTCTCGTGCAGCCGCTGCCGGGCTGGGGAGGAGGGCTGCGGCTGGCGGTCGTCAAGCTGCACACGGAGCTCGCCCATGCGGTCGGTCAGCCAATGCCTCGCCATCTAGAAGAGCTGGCCGCTTTGCTGTGACCGTCCCCGAACACGTACGCCGGATAACGCGCCTTTCTGAAAGCACCGGCATCTACGCCATTGCTGGCAAGCGAGGGCAGGGGAGGGCGAGCCTCACGGCTCAGGCGCGCATGCAGGCAGCATCCGCCGCGGGAGAACGATGGAGCTGCTACAGCCGGATGGCTGGTTGACTACATCTTCAAACATGCCCGCCCTGCGGGGCGGTCCTGTTCCATCCGGTGCAGCACCTCATGCCAGGCGTTGGCGGCACTGGCCATGCCGGCGAGATTGTAGTGGCGCTGGGCGGTACGGACAGAGCGGTGGCCAAGCAAAGGTGTGACGATGCCGATCTGCTCGGGTGCGGTAAGCGCGATGGTGGTCGCCACGGCATCGCGGAAAGCATGCGGATTGACCGACTGAGCGAAGGCCGCTCCGGTATGCCGGGTGATGCGGTAGTGCAGGTTGTTGGGGCTGATCGCGCTGCCTTCGCGCGTGAGCCATAGGGCGCGACTGCGGGCGACCCGATCGGGGCTGGCGAGGTGAGGGCGCCAGACGGTCAGGTAGTGCTCGAGCAGCGGGACCAGCCGCTGCTGCAGCGGCAGCGAGATCGCCTGACCGGTCTTGGTCTCGCTGGCGGGAATCTCCAGCCACCAGCCGCTGTCGGTCGAGCGCAGCTGCTGTCCGAGTTCCAGGCTGGTGAAGTTGCCGGCGCGTAGCGGGTGGCAGCTGAGGAACGCGATCATCAGCCCGTCGCGGTAGAGCTGCGCCTGCGCCCGTTCCGGGCTCGCCGCAGGCTTGGCTTCGGCATCGGCCATCAGCCGCTCCCCCAAGGCGAACAGCGCATCCGCCGACTGCAGCCGTGCCCGCTTGTCGCGGGCCGGTACGACCCGGACCGCCAGCCGGCTGAGATAGGGCTGCAGCCACGACCAGTCCTGCTCGGGCGCCAGCCAGCGCAGAACCACGGCCAGGCTCTGCAGGCGGACCAGAACGGTGCCGGAGGCGTTCTGCGCCTGCAGGGCGGCGATGTAGTCGCCGATGCTGGCGCGCGTGGCGCGCTCGCCCGGCATGCTCGCCGGATCCAGGCCGGCCCTGCTCGCGCAGCCAGCTCAACCAGCGGCCATAGGAGGCGCGATGCCGGCGCAGCGTCCGCGGCGCCAGCCCGGCACCTGGTCCATCATCCAGCAGCAGGTCGCCGGCTGCGACGGCGGCCTCCCAAGCCCTCGCGGTCGGCCGGGGGCCACTCGACCAGCGGCAGGCACCGCCGCGTCGGCGTAGGTTGCACGGGCGGGCTCACCGACGTCCCTCCGGCTGGCGCGCACGAGCGCCGCGCTTCCCGGCGCTGGGTTCGGTCAGCAGCTCCTGCAGGATGGACTCGTACCGGCGGGCCGCCGCATCGACCTCCATGCCGGCATAGAACGCGACCGTGGTCTGGATATCGCGGTGACCGAGCAGCCGCCGTACCGTCTCATGGCCGTCGGGGCGTGCCTGCAGATAGAGATAGCCGACCAGATGCCGGAACTGGTGCACGCTCAGCCTTACGCCGAGCTCGCGGGCGAGGAAGCGCGGGATCTGGCTGCCGAGCGAGACCTCGGCCTTGTGGCCGCTTTTGCCGGGGAACAGGAACCGGGTGCCACCCGGCGCCAGGACCGGCAGCACCCGCTGGCGATAGAGGTCGATCAGCTGGCCGGTGCGGGCAGGCAACGGCAGCTCGATCGGCTCGCCGTTCTTGACCTCGTCGCCCGGGACGCTGACGGTCCAGCCGGCCTGCCGGCCCGTGCCGGTGCGGCGCAAGGTCCGGCCGATTTCCAAGGCGCAGAGATTGGCCAACCGCATCGGCGCGCTGATCAGCACCGCCACGGCAAGAGCCGACTGCAGCCGGAGCGCCCACCGCATGGGGAGGGGATCCGTGGGCAGGCCGGCATAGAGCCGCGCGGGCAGCGTCACCAGCCGCTGCTGCTGGCGAGGATCGGCGAACTGCCGCAGGGTCGCGCGGTTCTTGTCGGTCATGCCTCGTGCCGGCGGCGTCACCTTGCGGGCCATGCGCTGCAGCTTGGCCATCACCTCCGACGACACCGCCACATGGTGCCGGGCGATGGCCTTGAGGTGGGCCGCCAGAGCCTGGGTCTGGGCCGAGGGCTTGCCGTCCGCCCGCTCGAGATAGAAGCGCAGGATCAGGCTGGCCGCCTCGGGCGTGACCAGATCGGCGAGGCTGGTGATCTGCGCTGGGTCCCGACCAGTGGCCACCAGGGCGGAGGCGAGCTGACGGATGGCGAAGCGCCATTTGCGCAAGGTGGCCGGCCGCGCCGGCTTGAGCGGACCCTTCGTCAAGATCGCCGCCGCCGCCGAGCCGGTCCAGCCAGCGTTCGGCATCGGCCTGGAACGCCGCCGGAAAGCTGGTCAGCGGCAGGACATAGCGGTTCCGGGCCGGGGTGAACGGGATCACGATCTGCGGCCAGGCGGGGATGCTGGTTACCGCCTGGTTCCACCACCGCACCGTCGCCTGGCAGGTGCTCCAGCCGTTCTGGATCAGGCTGTCGTTGAGCACGGCCGCTCGGAAACGGTCGAAGCGCGCCACCGATGACCGCCGCTGGCTCGATGCTCTCGGCCGAGCACCAGCGCATGAACCGCGACAGCCCGGCGCGCATGAACCGCTCCGGCAGCTGGCCGTCCAGGGCAGCCCAGGCCGGCGTCAGCGGGTGCAGCCGCCGCCCGGGCATGATGCTGGTGCCGGTCAGCGCGAGGGCGCGTAGGAGGAGGCTGCGGACATTGGCCCAGCGGCGCGGCGTGACCCCGGCAGCCGCAGGCAGCGCCTTGCGCATCAGCCGGTTGAGCAGGGCGAGGTCAGCCGGCAGTTCGTGCGGGGTATGACCCAGCACCCGGCATGCCGTGCGGACCGCCGAGGCCATGGCGCCGCAGCTGGGATCGGCAGCGGGCAGCTGCTCGATCACGGCGGCCAGGGTGGGGGCGGCCGGATCGAGGAATGGGTTGCGACCGGGCAGGGGCGGGGGCATGGTGACGGACACGGGTGGACTCCGGTTGACTGGTGATGACCTGAGTTGCGGTTGGTGAATCCGTAGCACGATTTCTTGCCACCATTGACGTGGCCACGTATTCACCAAGCCGTGCCAAGTCATTGACAGCAAAGGACAGGCAGTGACCCTGATGGTCAGCTTTCCCGGCAGCCGGCAAGGTAGCGGGCGAGGTCGTCCTCGCTGATCCGCACCAGCCGGCCGAGCCGATGGACGGGCAGGTCACCGCGCGCGATCAGGCGGTAGACATGACGGGACGAGGCGCCGAGATGGTCGGCGACCTCCTTGACCGTGAGCAGGGCAGGGGACGCCCGGCGGGGCATAGCCGCAGGCGTTGCGAGGGTGCGCTCAGGGCGCTTGCCGGGGCGGGCAGGGGAGAAGGCGGGCATAGCTCGAACTCCGATGGGTGAACACCGATCGGCAGCCGAGAACCGTCATATAGAGGTCTTGAACCGCGCCGTCAACCCAAGGTTGAACAAATAGATTCCGATGAACGACGTGACGCTTGAGGGTCGTCCGGGCTCCAGGTCATCGTCTTGGGCGTATCTATTCGGATCCGAACCTGAACGACCTCGTGGCAGTTCGGGTGCTATTGGTGGCTGGACTCAAGATCGCCCTCGGCCAGCTCCTCCCCGCTCACAGGAGCCAGATCGGATCGCCCTTGGCCACCACGCCCTCGCTCAGCACCGCCGCATAGACCCCGGCCGTGCCCTCGTGCGCCTTCATGACATGGCGCAGCACGCGCACCTCCTCCCGTCCCGTGTCCGGGTCGAGCGTGATCATCTTGCAGCGTGGGTCTCGCTCCAGCACCATAATCCGTAGCCGCTCCCCGATCCGCAGCGTGCGGCCGACCAGCTCGTTCTCGCGATAGGGGTCGCCGTTGCTCCAGTCGGCGTAGAAATTGGCCCGGAAGCGGCGTCGGTCGATGCTCATGCCGAGCTCCTGGCCGAGCGCCTCGGCGGTGCCGTTGCCGAACAGCGAGAGCGGCCGGCAATCGTAAAGGCTCCGCTCGCTGAAGCGGAGCATCAGCGCCTGCCCCGCCCGCTCCTCGAGCTCGGCCCTGAGCTCGGGCGAGCCGACCGGCAGCGTCCGCCCACCCGGGGTGGCGACCTCGACCGCGAACGCCTCCGCCTCAGGGAAGATCGGGTTCACCCCCGGCGCCATCGCGAACGACCGCTCCAGGCCGACGGGCAGGATCGTGCCGGAGGCGTCGCGGTAGCGCGGCCGATAGAGGATCAGGTCCTCCTGCTCGCGCCCGGTGTGCCAGGGAAATCCCTTGGGTCCAGGAGTGCGTACGAAGGCGTAGGTCCGGTCGCCCATGACCCCGGCGAAGCCAGCGAAGGCCTCGCCGAGCTCCTCGCCCGCCATGCTTTTGACGGGGTAGCGGCAGATCGTCTCGAGCGTGCCGATGCGTTCCATGATCTCCTTTCCTGACGGTTCGCGCCTTCCGGCGCGATCGCCACGGCTCAGGCGACGTTGCTTGGCGGACGCGCGGCTTGCCTATGCGCTCCACTTTCAGCGGTAGCCTAGCCGTCCAGGCACAAGGGCTGTAGCCCTGGAGTGCCTGGTGCGGCTGAGGCCTGCCCGGCGGCCGAGCGGGAGCGGCCGCTTCCTGGCGGGGATCTGCCAGACGGCTGCGCCTTCATCGTCGCGAGACGCTCGAGCGTCCTTGGTGTCTGCGTTCACGCGCAGCCACTGTCCGATACCGCCCAGGCCGCAGACCTAAAGTTTCATCTTGAGGATCAGTTGCTGCCTCCTCGCTGCCCAGCGAGGAATCCGCCCCAGTCCGCGCGCGCACCAGGAGTTCCGGGCGGGTAAAGAATTGAATAAAAGGGGAGGCAACCAAAGAATTTCTGTGTAATTTTACACAGCTATACAAGAAGTTTCAGCTTAGCGTTTAGATGCTCCATTATCATTGATCAAGGAGATGACTATGCGATCTCTTCTACTTGGTTTAACTATGATTGCTGGGATTTCGGGCGTTGTCCACGCTGACATCATGGCTTCTGGAGCAGCCTATGGTGGTTCCACGCAAGCGGTCGCAGTGTGCTACATCTTCAATGGTGGCACGACCAATCTCACGGTCACCAAAGTCGACATCATCAAAGAGCCGTTCGGGGAGATCGTCCCGGTGGTCACTCAGAACTGCAACGGTGGTGTGTTCACGCCTGGTCGCATCTGTCGCACGGTGTCCAACATCAGCAACACCAACGTCGTGGCGTGCCGGGCCACGCTGTCGCCGAAGGGGATCGCGCGAGGATCGATGGAGATCAGAACTTCGGGCAACACGCCCTTGAACAACCGGGACCTGCGCTAGCCGAGAGGTCTGGCGTCGAGCTGACGGAGCTCGACGCCAGTGCGCTGGTGGCTGGGGTTCGATGCTACCGCCACGGCTACACGGTAGTGTGTACATCTGGACGGCGAGGCGGCCGAAGGACGCGAGCCGATTATTCGACATGTCATGAGACCGCGCTCGATAAGACAATTTACGAAAAGGCGGAAGCGGCCCTGTGGGCAAAGAACGGGGGCAGGGCAGGGGTGAAGCGTCCCGGGCTGCCGCCGTACACGGCGACAACCTTCTCGAGCTCCTTGGCGCTGCGGTTTGCGTCCCTTTTGCGACAGCGGATGCGTTACCGCCCGACAGGTCGGTTTGACAGATAGGCCCGGCTCCCCGGATCCACTAGCGCTTAAGGCGATTGATCTCGGGGAGTGGGCCACCATGGCGACATTTACCGTTACCACGGCATTGGACCGCGTCGCTGCCGGCGATGGCGTGCTGAGCCTGCGCGAGGCCGTGGCCCAGGCCAATGCGACCACGGCCGCGGACAAGATCGTCTTTGCGGGTGCGTTGGAAGGCAAGACGCTGACGCTCACCGGCGGCGAGCTGGTGCTGCGGCAGGACGTGACCATCGACGGCGATGCCAACAATGATGGCTTCGGAGTGGCGTTGAGTGGCGACTATGCGCAGCAGATGCTGTGGACCAGCGGTACCGGTACCGATCTCATCATTCAGGATCTGGACGTCACCAACGGCCATGTTGGCCTGCATGGATTCTGCCAGAGGCGCCGGAATCTTCATCGGCAGCGGCACCAGTGTTGCCATGCACGGCTCTGCCGTCATTGGCTGCAGGACTGGGACCTTGGGAAAGGTGCTGGCATCTACGCCGAAAGCGGCAGCCGGCTCACGATCATCGAAAGTGAGGTGGCTGGCAATCGGGCCTGGTACGGCTCCGGTGGGGGTATTGCCACCGGAGAAAATGTCACCTTAACGATACGCGACAGTCAGATCTGGAATAATAATTCGTATCGGCTGGCGCTGACATCTTAATGCAAGGTGGTCGTCTGACGATCGAGCGCAGCAGGATCGACGGCGGCTGGGCCCATGCCGAAGGCTCCTCCGGCGGTGGGCTCTGCGCTTTATGACACCGACACGGTTATCATTCGTAGCTCGATCAACAATAATATTGCTTACAATGGAGGTGGTATTTATGCAGTGATGGTCAGCTTGTCATCGACAACAGCACGATTGCCGGTAATTTTGGCGATGGTGGAGCACCCTGGGCGGTGGTATCCTTGCCTACTGCCCGCTGACCATTCGCCACGGCACCATCACCGACAATTACACAGTCGGTATTGGGGGCGGCATTCGTGGCTTTGAGATCGATATTGCCGACAGCATCGTGGTCGGGAACAACGCCAACTACGGCACAAGATCATGCCGCTGTCGACGCCACCGGATAGCAGCACGACAGGCCTCTGAGTGGGCTCGGCCACGGCATCGATCAGCCGCTCGCGCAGCAGGGCAGGGATCTCAGTCATCGCTGACTTACTCAGTCGTTGTACTGGAAGCCGCAGCGCGGGCACTTGTGCTCGAACTCGCTCTTGGCCGTGTCGAAGCCGCCGAACTCGCCATCATCGCGCGACGCACCGCCGCCGACGCCAGTCTCGGCCGCCATCGAGTCGCCGAGCATCGACGAGTTGAAGTCGGTGCCGGCTCGCGCCATGTCGATCATGGCGTCCATGCGCTCGGGCGTGTACGGCAGCAGCGCCTCGGCCGCCGAGCGGCCCATGTCGACCGACACCTCGGCCACCAACTCGGCCAGCTTGATGGCATCGAACTCGCCGCGCAGGGCATTGGCGCGGACGGTGAGCGTCTTGGCCTGAGCGTCGGAAATCGGGCCGACGTTGACGTAGGGTGGTCCTCTCTCTTTTTGTCGGCCAATGCGCCAGCACATCAAACCCACCGTGGCATTCCTCGCTCAGCCACACCACCACCTGCCCGCCGATGCCCGGACCAGGCGCAGCGGGACCCATCCCATGTGGCAGAGCGGTAGCACGGAGACCTTGTCGGCATAGTTCATCGTGCTATAGTTCACAGAGATAAGGAGCACATGCGGGTCTTCACAACCAAATGGCTCGTGCGCTGGGCACGCCGTGAGCAGACCCGAGGCGTATCGCGCAAGCGATCAAGGAAGGAGCCTTGCAGGAGATCACCTATGGCGAGAACGAAGCAAGCTAGCCGGCTCACGCGCGTGCTGCTCGAGACAGCCGATGACATGCGGCACGCCGGCGTGCTCGATGCCATGGCTCATGAGAAGATCACGCTGCGCCATCTTGGCGATACCAGGGCTCTTGCGGCAGAGCCGA
The DNA here is from genome assembly GCA_963829925.1 of uncultured Acidobacteriota bacterium. Lineage (GTDB taxonomy): Bacteria > Acidobacteriota > Thermoanaerobaculia > UBA5066 > Gp7-AA6 > DAHUXD01. The sequence continues at coordinate 1,861 of CAWHKQ010000010.1, read as the reverse complement.
TCAGTGGCGAGGAGATTCGCTCCTTGCGCGAGCGCGCTCGCTTGAGCCAAGCCGTGTTCGCCCGCTATCTCAACCTTACCACTGGCTACGTCTCGCAGCTGGAACGCGGCACGAAGCGGCCGACCGGGCCGGCGCTCGCACTACTCAATGTGATTCGCCGCAAAGGCATCGAGGCTATCTCGTAACAAGGCTCTGCCTTTGCATTCACCACAAAGGCCATCCCAAGGCACCTAGCGTGTCGATGCAGGGTAGCTGGCCGGGAAGCTAGCGGAGCGTGGCCCAGGAACATCCGGTCGCGCAGCGCCACCACCAGCACGGCCAGAACCAGCGACAGCAGCGCGATGATGCTCGTCCTGCGTTGGAAGGCCGAAATCCCGAGCGGCAGCGTACCGGCTTCGTTGGGCGGAGACGGGTCGGCCCAACGCCCTAAGGAAGACAGATTGGTCCAGCAACAGCTTGGCGCGACGCGTGGTCCACCTGCCCGCTAACTGGAGCAAGATTGCATTGAGCAGCAAATTTGTAGTAACAAACCCGTATGGAAACCCGGTTCGAATGGGATCCTGCCAAAGCGAACAGGAATTGGCGCAAGCACGGGGTCAGCTTCGAAACCGCCCTGCGGGCCTTCGCTGACCCCTTCGCTCTCTCGGAACTGGAGCGCATCGAGGAGGGCGAGCAGCGGTGGCGGACCTTGGGCCTCGTTGAGGGGCACATCCTGCTCGTAGTGGCGCACACCCTTCGCGACGAGGAGGGGGACGACGGTCAATCCGTGGAGGTGATCCGTATCATTTCGGCCCGCGCAGCCGACCGGACAGAAAGGCGACGTTATGAGCAGGAAAACCGTTAAACGCGCCATCGATCTGGCGAACCTGCCTCCTCTGACGGGGGGACAGGAAGCAGAACTCAAGGCACTCTCGGCCAAGCCGGAAAGCGCCATCGACTACGGCGATATTCCTCCTCTAGACGATGAGTTCTGGAGGAATGCCGTGCGCAGCCCGGTTTACAAGCCGACTAAGACCTCCACGACCGTGCGGCTCGACACCGATGTGCTGCTATGGCTGCGTGGCCAGGGCAAAGGCTACCAGTCCCGGATTAATGCCATCCTGCGTCGGGAAATGCTCGCCTCCATCAAGCGGTGAATGGGAGCTGCCTTCATCAAGACCTACACAGAAGGTTAGGTGATGGCGCACTCCTCGAGAGTTCATGCCGCCGCTGGGCCTGCTCGGCAACATCGAGTTGCTCGTGCCGGCGTTAGCGCCGATCGCTGGAGTTGGGCTGCTGGCCGGGTTCGGCTGGCGGGTCTCGTTTGAGGTCATCGCGCTGCTGTCGCTGGTTCTGGCCGTGCTGGTGGTGGCGCTGCGCGACCGGATGTTCCTGGGCCACGCTCCGCTAGCTTCCCGGCCAGCTACCCTGCATCGACACGCTAGGTGCCTTGGGATGGCCTTTGTGGTGAATGCAAGGCAGAGCCTTGTTACGAGATAGCCTCGATGCCTTTGCGGCGAATTACATTGAGTAGTGCGAGCGCCGGCCCGGTCGGCCGCTTCGTGCCGCGTTCCAGCTGCGAGACGTAGCCAGTGGTAAGGTTGAGATAGCGGGCGAACACGGCCTGGCTCAAGCGAGCGCGCTCGCGCAAGGAGCGAATCTCCTCGCCACTGATCGGCTCTGCCGCAAGAGCCCTGGTATCGCCAAGATGGCGCAGCGTGATCTTCTCATGAGCCATGGCATCGAGCACGCCGGCGTGCCGCATGTCATCGGCTGTCTCGAGCAGCACGCGCGTGAGCCGGCTAGCTTGCTTCGTTCTCGCCATAGGTGATCTCCTGCAAGGCTCCTTCCTTGATCGCTTGCGCGATACGCCTCGGGTCTG
>CAWHKQ010000009.1:0-250405 GCA_963829925.1 uncultured Acidobacteriota bacterium | reverse complement strand
TGACGCTGAGCGAGCGAGAGAGGCGCTTGGCGGTCGGTATCTATGCTGAGCGGCGCCGGTGTTCGCAGTGTGCGTGCTGCCAGCAGTAGCTACTTCCCACCTGAGCGTTCCGGGAGCACTGGCTTCCTTTCTTGGTCGTCGCTTTCTACCCGAATTAAGCGCGGCGCTGGGGCTGGAGCTGGTGCTGAGGTTGGTCCGCTCGGCACGAACGGAGCTTGCGAGGCTCCGGGAGACTTTCCGGCGGGCGCCCGGGCTGTCTGACTGCCGCGGGAACCGGCGGGCGACAGTTTGCGCAGGGTCCATACTTCGCCGCCGCCTCCGCCAGGTGCATCTCAATCTTGCTGCTGCGGGAGAGAGCTACATGAATCACGGGGGTATTTTGAGCCGGTGCGGGTGACATAGACCTTTTCGGCCTGCGCGAACGCGACACCGACACCGGCAACGAACACAACTGCCGCCAGGACAAGTCGCCTCGCCGCGCCTTGAAGCATTTCGAACTCCGTCTGATCTGGTTGGGAGTGGTCACTTTTAGGGTCTGTGAGCCAGCTCGTCAATAGAAACCCAGCTGCCGCTCTAGCGAGTGGTAGGTCGGTTTGGGCGGTTTGATGCTGGTGAGGTCACAGCGGATCGCCGCGCCCGTGGCAATTGCTCATCAGAACACCGGAGAGCAGGATTGTGAGGGCGAGGGCGAGCGCGAACGCGGCCAAGACAAGCCACTGGAGACCGGAAACGATGAAGGATACCAGCGATTTCTTGGAGGTCATGCGCGGACGAATTCTAGCTCGAGGAATGCGCACCGATCGTCTCGTCGAGGAAGGGTTGAAAGCGGAAGGCTTGGGGGTGCGGGGGCCGCCGGGAACTGGCCAGTCAGCCGTCGCGGAAGACTGGCGCATTGCCTGACGCCTTTTCTCTCCCTAGCTACCGGGGCCTCCCCACAGATCGTCGTAGGCTGAGACTACGGCGATGCCGATCGCGAATTACACGCCTCCCGCAATGGCGGCAATCAAGAACGCTGTCTTGGGACCGCTGAACGAACGTTGCCAGAGCTGAACGACTTCCTGCCGCGGGAATCGTCTCCCGCCTCGCGCGATAATTGTGTCGCCGTCGATCTGCTCCACCACGAAACGCCACCGCTTGCTGTTGGGCGTCTGAACCATCACGGTGTCGTCGGGCTGCACCTGCCCATACGTCGGCGCGGCGGGCGTCGCCACGCGAACCGGCCGCATCGAGTACAACCCATCGACAGCAGCAGTGCGCCGATCAGAACAACAGCGACGGGTCGCTGAATACTCATGGCGTCTAAGATCCCAGGCTGGTTCGCAATCAATCGTGCCACCCCTTCTCGATCATCGCCTGCTACCACGTTTCGTCAGCCGTGAGCACATCGTCCTGGCTGCGGAACACTACCGCCGTTGGAGATCCCGTTGCTCGTCAGCCGCACCTCTCAGCCAAGGCTGTGTGTCCACAGCTGGCAGACGGCCTGAAGCTGCTTGTCACCGCGGGTCTTGTGACACGGAACAGATCACGAGGTGGGTGGGCTGACCGTTCCAGTGGTCGCGTTGGAGGGTGGCTGACATGGCGGGCGGGATCGTAGCACGGGGCCGTCAACCGCCCTGCGTTGAGGCCCGGCGCCATTGACGGCGCGCCTGCGGGCCGGCGGATTCAGGATCTAATCGGACTCACAGCCCGGAGCGCGACCGTGGGAGGGGCGGCCGAATCGGGGAGTCATCGGGGACCAGCGCCGCGCATCCACGTGGGAATCGCTGGACCCATTCTCTCCTTCTCCGGTGGCCAGAGGCTCGGGGATCGCCCAACCCTCCGCGATCAGGAGCCTGGCCCCGAACGGGTCCACATCGAGCAAATCCCCTTCGGAATAGCCTTTCAAATTGACGCCGTCTATGACTTCAGCGAGCTTCTTGAGAAGCCGGATCCGCATGGGCAGGAACTTCTTGGCGTGGTGTAAGCAAGGAATACGCCCGTTGGCAGCAGGTGGCCCGGGCAAGTTGAGTCTGCTCAGCAGTTTGAGGCGACGCCCAAATGGGAACGCTCGGTGCTCACAGATGACCTGTGCCTACGAGCCCGGTGCGCTTCCGAGTGCCGCTTCGGTGCAAGCTGTGTGGTGCCTTGGGAGGCGTCTCGCCGGAGACGACTATCGCTGGCGGTTCCGTGAGGCTCACCTGGTTCTGCCGCGTTTGTAGCGGCGAATGGCCGAACACGCGCGCGGAGCACGAACTGATCGAACACCGCGTCGGCGAAGCTGACCGTCGGCGCTTCGCGCGGAAGGATCGGCGCCAGGCTGATTGAACAATCAAGCAACCTCGCGAGCTTCAGCTCGGTCACTCGATGGTGCCGAGCTCCCGAGAGGAGCCTGACGGCGAGGGCTGTCGGAACACGAGATGCGGACAGGTTTGAGCGGACGCGAGTCCCAATCCGCACTCGGCCCACCCGGAGGGCGGATGAGTCGGGCACATAACCGGCGGCCTATCGGTTGCGCAGACGTCGGCGTCGCGGCCGGGCCGTGTCCAGTTCAAATATAGCCGCTTGACTAGGGCATTAAAGATGGCACAAACTCTGCAGAACTCCCGGTTTTCCGCCGACAAGTATTCGTCGTTGCTGCGGATAGCAATACGCAACGAACCGAAGCAGGGTTACAAGGACTCGCCTCGATCGTCTCGGGCCAGGGCGAGGAGGACGGGCCCTCGATCTCGCAGGGGATGTTCTCCGACTCGAGGAGGCCCGCGATGATCTCCGCCTCCTCGTCGTCTCCGGCCGCCGCCACCTCGATCCAGTCCTCTTCGTGGGTCATCGTTCCTTCCGTTTCTGTCAAACCACGACGCGGAGCAGCGTTTCCGATCTTGCGACGACCCGGCCGACCACGGCTCCGGCCGGGGCCCCGGCCTCGCGGCAGCGCGCAGCATACGCGTCGGCCTGGCTCTCCGGGAGCGCGACGAGGAGGCCGCCCGAAGTCTGGGCGTCGCAGAGGAGGAGAATGTCGTCATCCGTCACGCCGGCTCCCGTCTCGCTCCGGGGCCGCAGGTTGCGGACGTTGACGCGGGATCCCTCGGGGGCGACGCCCTGCGCCGCCAGGCGCCTGGCCTCGGAAAGCAGCGGAACGCGCGAGACGGAAAACTCCGCGGTCGTGCCGGACGCCTCCATCATCTCGTGGGCGTGCCCGAGAAGTCCGTACCCGGTCACGTCGGTCGCGGCGTGGATGTCGAAGCCCTCCATGGCTTCGACGGGCGCCCGATTCAGCGTGCACATGACGGCCACGGCCTCGTCGAGGGCTCCCTCGGGGAGCTTGCGCTTGTGCAGCAACCCGGCGACGCCTCCGGCAGCGGCCGAGTCGGCGCGGCCGGCGCACACCGTGATCCCGATCCCGAGCGGCTTGGTCAGCACGAGGGCGTCGCCCGGGCGCGCCCCGGCATTGCGGGTGACTTTCGCCTCCTCCACGACGCCGGTCACCGAGAGGCCGTAGAGCGGTATGTCATGGTCGATCGAGTGCCCGCCGCCGATGACGGCCCCCGCCTCGACCACCTTCTCCGCTCCTCCCCGCAGGATCTCCTCCAGCACCTCGACGGGCAGGACCTTCGTCGGAAAAGCCACGAATGCCAGGGCGAGGATGGGCCGGCCCCGCATCGCATAGATGTCGGAGAGGGCATTGGCGGCGGCGATCCGGCCGAAATCGCGAGGGTCGTCCACGACCGGGGTGAAGAAGTCGATCGTCTGGACGATCGTCTGCCCCCCGCCGACCCGATAGACCGCGGCGTCGTCGGACAGGGCGTTGCCGACCAGCAGGTTCGGATCCGCCGGGGAGGGAAGCTTCCGAAGAAGCGCGGACAGGTCGAACTGACCGATCTTGCAGGCTCAACCCGCGCTCGACGCGAACGTCGAGAGCGCGGGGTGACCCGCTTTGCGGAATGTCACGAGCGGATTATAGAGACGTGAGCCGTCAGCCGGCGCCCCGGCCGAATGCGTCTTTTCTCAGCCTTACGGCTTACGGTTTGCGGTTGACGGCCTGCGCGTCAGTCGTCGTCGTCGCCGTGGAACAGGAACCCGAGGACGAAGCCGACGGCGGCCGAAATCGCGATCGCGGTACCGGGATTCTCGCGCACGTACCCGCGCACGTCGTCCCACAGGTATCCGTAGTCTTTCTCGATTTTCTTCGCCGTGTCTCGGCCGACTTTCTGACGTCGTCGCTGACATCGTCGAACTGGTCGCGCGCCTTGGAGTACGAGTCTCCCAGCACTTCTTTCGTCCGGTCGATCTTCTCTTCCACGAAATCACGCGCGCGGTCGAATGGGGTTTCTTTCGCCATGGTTACCTCCGTGAGGGGTCGCATCATATACCCTTGCCCGCGCAAAATGGTCACGGGCACGCAGCGCAGGCCGAAGGCCGGCTGGACTCCGCGGGGGTTCTTGTCGAGACGTTCCGGGGTTTCCGGGCCGACCGGGGCCCGGATCTCGCGGGTTCGCTGGCGTTCACGACGCTGCTCACGGCCGTCCCGCTGCTGGCCACCTTCTCCCTCTTCCTCGTCACGTTCTTCCAGGAGTACGACGACGAGATCCTCGCGATCGTGAACGCCGTGATTCCCTACTCCGACGACGCGCCTCTCGCAGAACCTCCAGGAGTTCGTCGCCGAATCCACGGCGATCTCCGGCGTGGGCCTCGTCCTGCTCGTCCTCGCCTCGGTCCGGCTGGTCTTCATCGTCGAGGGCGTCTTCAACGCGGTCTGGGGCGCGCCCCGCCGCCGCGCGCGGGTCTCCCGCTTCATCATCTACGTCTTCGCGCTCGCGGCGCTGGGTCTCGTGCTGGGCGGCATCGGCTGGGGGCTTCGCACGCTGCGCAGCGCGGCGGACGCGGGCTCGCTCGTGAACTCTGAGCTCTTCGGCGCGGCCGTGCCGTTCCTCCTGAAGGCCTTCTTCCTCACGCTGATCTACCGCTACGTGCCCAACGCGTACGTCCGCCTGTCCCCGGCCGCCGTGGCGGGCGCGACCGTGGCGCTCGGGCTCGAGCTCCTGCGCCTCCGGTTCAGCCTCTACGTCGAGGCCCTCGTGCGGATGAACCTGATCACGGGATCCCTGGCCTTCGCCCTCTTCGCGATCATCGCGCTTTACTTCGCGTGGGCCCTCATCCTCTTCGGCGTCGAGCTGACCCACGTCCTCCAGAGAGAAGTGCCCGGCGCCCGCACCGAGACCCGGCGCGAAGGCCGGGCGCGAAAAGGCGATCCGGATGCTGCTGCGGATGTCCTGCGCCGAGTTCGTCGCCGCTGAAGGACCTCGAAACCGACCGCGACGCGTCCACCGGCCGACACCCTCGCCATCCTCGACGACCTCGCGCAGGGCGGGCCTCGTCGAGGGCAACGCGGCCACGGGTTTCCGGCTGGCGACGTCCGGCCGCCAGATCACGGTCGCGCGCATCGTCGACGCGCTGATCCCCGGATCTCTCCACTCAACCCGAGCGGCCGGAGGACCGGATCGCGCTGCGCTCGAGCCCGTTTCCACCGTCTGGACGCCGAACGGCGCACGCTCCTGAGCGACGACGCTGGCCGATCTGCGGCCGCGCGGCCGGCGACCGGCGTGCTGCCCAAGCGGGCGTCCACCGCCCCCGCGCCCTGACCCTCTCCCCGTTGGGGGCAGAGACTCCGAGCTGAAGGGCGCCTTACGTCGTCTGAGGTCGAAGGACCTTCAGGAGCGGCGGCGTCGACGAACGTCGTCGCGAAGACCGCGACGAGGACGGCCAGAATACGGCCCCGGGCAGCGCTCCTGTCGGCGAGCCCGAGCGAGGCGAAGATCAGCCCGACCTCGCCCCGAGGCACCATCCCGGCGCCGATGAAGGCTCGACGGACCTTCCCCCACGCGCAGAAACCGGCGGCGAACTTTCCGAGAAAGCCGATCACCGTCAGGCCCAGACCGAGCAGCAGCGCCGGCCGGTTTTCCGCGACCGCGGGGTTGAGCAGCCGCACGTCGACCTGGGCGCCGACGTAGACGAAGAACACGGGAGCGAAGATGTCGACGACCGGCCGGAAGCGCCGTATCGATGTCGTGCCTCCGATTGGTCCGCGCCAGCGCCATCCCCGCGGCGAAGGCGCCGACGATCGGCGCCGACTCGGCCTTCTTGGCCGCCACGCCACGAACACCGCGAACATCACCGACGCCGCGCCGAGCGTGCCCCGAGCGCTCGACTTGCCGACGACGTGGATCAGCTGTTTGCCGACCGGCGTTGCCGACCACGATCGCGACGACCACGAATCCGATCGAGAACGCGGCGGATTTCAGTGCGGCCCGCGGCTCGAAAGCGTGCCGTGCTCTGCGCGACCTTGCTGACGATCGCCAGCACGACCAGCCCGAGGACGTCGTCCAGGATCGCCGCGCCGAGGATGATCTGGCCCTCCGCGCGTCTCCAGCGCCCCAGCTCCGACAGGACGCGCGCCGTGATCCCGATCGACGTGGCCGTCAGCGCCGCGCCGACGAAAATCGCGGTCAGCGTCGGGTGCCCAGGGCGCGCGTCAGGGCGTAGCCGCCGGCGAACGGCAGCACCATTCCCGCCAGGGCCACGGCCAGGGCCGGAGCGCCGACGCGCAGCAGCTCCTCGAGGTCGGTCTCGAGGCCGACCTCGAAGAGGAGCAGCATGACGCCGATCTCGGACAGGACCAGTACGGCTTCCGACAGCGGAACCAGGCCGAGGACCGAGGGACCGAGCACCACCCCGGCCAGAAGCTCGCCGAGCACGGCGGGCTGGCCCAGGCGCTCCGCCAGCTCGCCCAGAAGCTTGGCTCCGATGAGCGCGGCGGCGAACGCCAGCAGGAAGGCGGCGAGATCGAAGCCGTGCTCCACTGGCCGGGCATACTAATCCAACGGAGGAGCCGGTTCGGGTGGAACAGTCGCCGGAGGCCGGGCCGCATCGATTTCTCGCCGCCGCAGCCCTCGGGGCCGCGGCGCTGATCCTCACCCTGCAGGTCCTCGTCCCGCCCATCGTCGGACTCGCCAACAACGGGGATTTCGAGAAGGTCCTCGGCTACGCCGGCCTGCGCTACGGGAGCGAGCTCTACGCGGACAAATACAACACCCACATCGTTCGGGAGTTTCGTTTCGCGCCGGTCTGGTACCGAAGCGGCTACCTCTCTTCGGAAACGGCACTCGCGCGGGTCGCGCGCGACCTGGCGCGGCCGTTCGCGAGGTCGGGGCTGTTCGACATCCGCGTGCTCGGCGCCATCCATGCCCTGCTCCTGCTGCTGGCTCTCGCGGGATTGCTGCGGGCCTGTCGCTATCTGACGTGGCAGGCGCAGCTGGTCGCCGCATCTCTCCTCGTCTTCTTCTTCACGGACGTCGGCTACGCGGCGTTGTTCAACACTTTCTACACCCAGACCGCGGCCTTCCTGTTTCTGATGCTCGCCGCGGCGGCGATCGCCCTGGCCGTGCGTCGCAGCCGGCTGGACGGCGCCCTCGGCGTGGCCTATTTCCTTTGCGCGGCCGCGTTCGTCGCGTCCAAGCCCCAGGAGAGCATTCACGGGCCGCTCTTCGCGCTGTTCGGCCTGCGTCTGGCCGGAATTCCACGGGGAGCGTGGCGGCGGCCCGCCGAGGCGATGGCCGCGGCTCTCGTTCTCTTCTCGCTCTGGTCCTACGGGCGGACCCCTGAGCGCGAGATCCGTAGAGTGGCCCTCTACCAGACGGTGTTCCGCGACATGCTGCCCGAATCGGCCGACCCGGGGACGGACCTCGCCGCCCTCGGCCTGGATCGCCGCCTCGCCGTGTACTCGGGCACCAACGCCTACCAGCCCGGAGCGCCGATCGACGAGCCCGGGTTCGAGCGGGACTTCTTCGACCGCATCGGCTACGGGAAGGTTGTCCTCTTCTACGCCGCGCGCCCGGATCGCCTGCTCGGCCGGCTGGAGCGAGCCGCCAGGAAGGGAGGCCTGCGACTGCGTCCGCACGCCTCGGGCAACTTCGAGAAAACGGCTCCCGGCTGGAGGCCCAACCTCGTCAGCCGCCGCTTCGCCGCCTGGAGCGGCCTACGGCTGAAGGCCGCGCCGGCCGCCGCGCCATGGCTGGCGGCCCTTCTCTGCTTAAACCTCCTCGCCGCGGCCGTCGGGTGGAAACGGTCCTCGCGCCGGGGCCGCCTCTTGCGCGAGGCGATCGCCTTCTTCGTCACGATTGCGGTCGTGGAGTTTCTGGTCTGCGCGCTTGCCGACGGGCTCGCCGACATCGCGCGGCACCTCTTCGTCTTTCAAGCGATCTGCGACCTCCTGCTCGTCGCGGACGCCGTCTGGATCGCTCAAGTTCTGGCAGTCTCGGGAAAGAGGGGCCGCGAACCGGCCCGAGGGGGTTAGTCTGCGCGCCATGCGAGACAGCCGATCGCGGGCGAATCTCATCCTGGTGGCGGCGACCCTGCTCGCGGCCGGAGTGCTCCTGACGGCGACTCTGCTCGTGCCGCCGATCGTCGGGATGGCCGACAACGGCGATTCCGACCGTGTCTTGAACCCGGCGGGCCTGGAGCACGAGAGCCAGCGCGATGATGAACGCTACTTCCAGTGGATGCAGCCCCGCTTCACGCGCGTGGCCCGTACCCCGGACCCCTCCTACTACCGGACCAGCGAGTCGCTTCTGGTGGAGGTCGCCATGGCGGCGGACCGTGCCCTGTCGTCGGCGCCGTCCTTCGACATCCGATTCCTCGCGGCCGTCCACATGCTGCTGCTCCTGGCCGCCCTGGCTCTCCTCGTGCGCGCCTGCCGTGGCCTTCCGTTCCTCACGCAGATGGTCGTCGCCATCCTCCTGGTCTTCTTCTTCACCGACGTGGGCTACACGGCGCCCTTCAACTCCGTGTATTCGCAGACGCCTTCGCTTCTCTTTCTGCTGCTGACCGCCGGCGTTGCGGCCGCTGCGGTCCAACGCGGCCGGCTGGACGGCGTCTGGCTTCTCGTCTACTTCGTTTGCGCGGCGCTCTTCGTCGGTTCCAAGCCACAGGAGAGCATCCAGGCGCCGCTCCTGGCGATGTTCGGAGTGCGCCTCGCATGGCCCGGCGCCGGCCGAGCGCGACACGCCGCCGCGATCCTGCTCGCCCTGGCGCTCGGCGGCTTCGCGTGGCGTTATTACCAATCCGCCCAGGGCTCGGTCGGGTCGACGACCCGCTACAACATCCTGTTCCTCGAGATCCTCCGGCACTCGCCCGACCCGGCGCGGGACCTCGCCGAGCTGGGACTCGACCCCGGCTGGGTGCGATACACGGGCATTCCCCCCGGGGGCCCGGGACGCCTTTTGCCGATCCCGCCTTCCGCGCGCATTTCGAGAAGGGGTCCGGGCATCCGGATACCCGCTCGATCTACCTGCGTCATCCCGACAGGCTCTTCGAGGTGCTCGCGCGGACGGCCAGGGTGTCGTACGTACTGCGGCCGACCGATCTCGGCAATTTCGCCAAAGAGTCCGGGGCGGCGCCCCTGGAGCTGGCGACCTGGCCGGCCGCTTGGAGCCGCATCCGGGAGCGGCTCTCCGGGCTCCCCTGGCTGACCCTCTTTTTCCTCGGCAACCTCGCGGCCGCCGCCGCGACCTGGCGCCGGGCCGCGCTCCGAGGGAAGTTCTTCCGAGAGGCGCTGGTGGCCATGCTCCTGATGGCCTCGGGCGCATTCCTCGCGAGCGCGATCGGGGACTTCCACGGCGAGCTCGAACGCCACCTGTATGTCTTTCACGCGCTGTGCGACCTGATCCTGATTGCGGACGTCGCCTGGCTGGCTGAGGCCCTCACGCGGTTTGCCGCCTCCCGCCGGCCCGTGCTATCCTCCGCGCCCTCTCGCGTGGGGCTGTAGCTCAGTTTGGGAGAGCGCCTGAATCGCACTCAGGAGGTCGACGGTTCGATCCCGTTCAGCTCCACCAATAACCCCTCCGACCATTCTCGCGAAAATCGAACTGGAGCCGGGGTGTGGATCGATCGAACCGTCCGCCGAGCGAAGCGAGGCGGGACCAGTTTCAGCCGGCCACCGAAGGCAGACCCCCGGCAGCAGGCAACGCCGGGCAAAGCCCGGCGTTCATCCCGGTCAGCTCCACCACTTAGCCCGATCCGTTCAGCTCAGCCGGACGCTCTCCACTCAAATCCTCTCCAGCTCCGCCACCGTCCGCTCGCTCTCGACGTTCCCGGTGTTCAACGTCGTCTTCGGCTCGAGAAGGACGACCCACGCCTCCTCCTCCGCCACCGGCATGTGCTCCACGCCCTTCGGCACGATGAAGAACTCGTTCTCCGCGAGCTCCACGTTTCGATCGCGGAGGCGAATCGTAAGGGCTCCTTTGACGACCAGGAACAGCTCGTCTTCGTTCTCATGGTGGTGCCAGATGAACTCGCCCTTGACCTTCACGAGTTTGACGTGGGAGTCGTTGAGTTCGCCGACGATCTTCGGACTGAAGCGATCGGTGAAGAGCGCGAACTTTTCGGCCAGGTTGACCTTTTCCGCCATCACATCCTCCGGGCTTCGGAGCCCGAGCATAGCGGACGCGGCTTTCTCCACGGAGCGTCTGATCCAGCCCGGCGGGACGCGGAACGAATATTGCAACGCGATCGCGAGGAGGTGCCATGCTCGCGGAACTCACCATCGTGCCGTTGAACGTCGGGGACCACCTGTCCGGACCGCTGGCCGAAGTGCTCGACATCGTGGACCGTTCGGGTGTTCGCTACAGGCTGACCCCGACCGGCACCTGCCTCGAGGGTAGCTGGGACGAGGTTATGGCCGTGGTTCGCGCGTGCCATGCCCACGTGCGCCAGAAATCACGGCACGTGTTCACCACCATCCGCATCGAGGACGAAGAGGGCGCGGACGACAAGCTCGTGAGCAACATCACGTCCATCGAGGAGAAACTGAACCGCCCGCTGGCGAAGACCGGAGGGATCGTCCGCTAGCCGGGAGGCGCCAGCAGGACCGCCCATGCCGCGTCATCCGTCCAAAGAACCTCGTCCGACTCCGCCAGGGCCCGGCGGATCGACGGCGGAGGAAGTGGAGCGCTCGAACCGGCAACCCGGCCGGGTCGGCCGCCCCGGTCAGAAGGGCGCGGCGCAGGTGCCCGCGGAAGGGGCGAAGAAAAATCCCGACAGGGGTGCGGGCCGCAAGCGCCGCTAGTCCGCCCGCGCCTTCTTCCGACCTGTCCCCGCCGGCCGCTCTGAGAGTCCTCGAACGCCTGGACGAGCTCCGCAGGGTGTTCAACACGAAAGGGCCGGTGGACTGAGTTACGCTCCCGCCGGGAATCCGGTTCACGGGAGTCCGCGTTTCGGCACGTGAGGAGATCTGACATGGCCAAAGCGACGTTCGGGGCGGGTTGCTTCTGGGGAGTCGAGGAGGAGTTCCGCAAGGTCAAGGGTGTGAAAGACACGGCCGTCGGCTACGCCGGCGGCGGGGTTCCCAACCCGACCTACAAGGACGTCTGCACCGATCGGACGGGACACGCGGAGGTCGTCGAGGTGGATTACGACCCGGCGGAGGTCTCCTACGAGGCTCTGCTGGACGTTTTCTGGAACGGGCACGATCCCACGCAGCTCAACCGCCAGGGGCCGGACGTCGGGACCCAGTACCGCTCGGTCGTCTTTTTCCACTCGCCCGAGCAGGAGGCGGCGGCGCGGGCGTCCAAGGCGCGGCTCGAGGAGAGCGGCCGCTTCCGCCGTCCCATCGCGACGGTGATCGAGCCGGCGCCGACCTTCTGGCGCGCCGAGGACTACCACCAGCGCTACCTCGAAAAACGCGGACTCGGCTCCTGCCACGTCTGACCTGAAGAGGCCCGCTGGACAACCTCTGCCACACGCTCGCCGGCGCGGCCATCGCCGAAGCCGGGCCGTTCCGGCGCAGCCCCCTCGCCGCGGCGACCCTCATGGTCGGCGCGAACCTGCCGGACGTCGACGCGCTCGCGTACGTCTTCGGCGACGGCGTGGACGCGCTGGCGTTCCGGCGCGGCTGGACGCACGGGATCCTCGCCATGGTCCTGCTGCCCGCGGTCCTCACCGGCGCGATGCTCGCCTTCGACCGACTCGTGCGCCTGCGCCGCCGCCCCGAGGCGGAGCCCGCGCGATGGCGCTCGTTGATGCTTTTCGCCGCGCTCGGAATCCTCTCCCACCCGGTTCTCGACTTCCTGAATACCTACGGGGTGCGTTTCCTCGCGCCGTTCTCCTGGAAGTGGTCCTACGGCGACGCCCTCTTCATCGTGGATCCGTGGGTCTGGCTGGCGCTCGCCCTCGGGAATCGTCCTGTCGCGTCGCCGGGCACGCCGCGCCGCCCGCAATCCGGAACGCCCGGCGCGGATCGCGCTCACTCTGACCGCCGTCTACGCCGCCGCGATGCTGGCCTCCGGCATCGTGGGCAGGATCGCCATCGCCGGGTCCGGCACCGCGTTCCAGCGACAGATGGTGGGGCCGCTGCCGGTCAACCCGTTCGAGCGTCAGGCGATCCTCGACCTCGGCGACGCCTACCGCTACGGAACGCTCGACTTTCGGCCCGGCCCGCGGGTCGCTCTCTCCGGCCTGCCTGACCCGAAAGGCGCCGACGACCCGCTCGCGCTCGCCGCCGCGCGAACCGAGAGGGCAAGAAAGTTCCTGTCCTGGTCCCGCTTTCCGATCTTCCGCGTGGAGCGGTCGCCGGACGGCGGAGCCCGCGTCGTCCTCCAGGACGCCCGTTATCCGCCGTCTCGCGACGGCAACTGGGCATCCACGGTCATCACCGTCCCGCCGTCCGCGAGCCCGTGATAGGTTTCGGCCGGTTCGCCCCCCGTACCGCAAACCTTAAGGAGGCACAAAATGAAGAAGTTCCTCGCCATCATTCTGCTCGTCGGAGCCAGCGTGGCCAGCGCCCAGCAGCCCGCCCAGACTCAAAAGTCCGCTCTCCCCGAGATGTCCAAGGGCGACGTCGACATGGCCAAGCTCGACCAGGCATTGACCAAGCAGCGCCGCGAGATGTTCGCGGCCGGCATGGGCGGCCTGAGCGCCGAAAAGCAGCAGGCGTTCTGGGCCGTCTACGCCGACTTCGAGAAAGAGAAGGAGGCGCAGACGTCCCAGCGCATGGCCCTCCTCAAGCAGTACGTGGACAACTACCCGACGCTGACCGACGCCGACATCACCAAGATGCTCACCGCGGCCTCCGATCTCCAGAAGCAGGCGACGGACTTGCGGATGAAGTACTTCGGCATCCTCAGCCCGAAGATCGGCGCCAAGGCGGCCGGCCGCTTCGCGCACATCGACGATTACCTGACGACCGTCGGCCGTCTCGCGATCCTCGACGGCATGCCGGCGCTACAGGCCAACTAGCCGTCGCCTTCGCTCGTACGGGGATCTGCGGCCGGCGGCCGAAGGCCGCGGCCGCACCGGCCTGCGGCTCGCCTGTGGGCTCGACCGCAGGCCTGATCCCCTCCCTCGCTGCGGCTCCCGCGGCGCGAGGCGTCCTCCGCTGCGCTCGCGGAGATAAACGCCGCGCTTCGCGCGACGTTGCCTACTGCCGCGGGTTTGCCTTCGGTGGTCGGCTGCCTCGCGCCGCGAACGGTATTGCCAGTGCCGCGCTCCGAGCCCCTGCAGCCGTCATCCCGAGCGAAGCGAGGGATCCCGGACTCGACGCGCCGCGGCTGCGGGGCTATGGCCGTGAGGCAAGACTTTCCCGGATGAGGGCGAGCGCCTCCGCTCGCTCCGTCCCGTCGAGCGGGAGGCGGGGCGGGCGGACGCGTTCCGAGCCCAGGCCGGTTTCCTGCTGGGCGAGCTTGATGAGCTGGACGAACTTGGGCACGACGTCCAGGCGCAGGAGCGGGAGGAACCAGTCGTAGAGGGCGCGAGCCTCGGCGGACTTTCCGGCTGCCGCAAGATCGAAGAGCCGCACGGACTCCTCCGGCAGCGCGTTGACGAGGCCCGCGATCCAGCCGACGGCACCGGCCGCGACGCCCTCCACGATCAGGTCGTCCACGCCGACGAAGATCGCCAGGCGGTCGCGCGAGGACCGCGCGGATCGCGGTGATGCGACGCACGTCGCCGCTCGACTCCTTGACGGCCTCGAGGTTCGGGTGGCGCGCGGCGAGCGCCGCGAGCTCCTCCGCCGAGACGTCCGTGCCGTAGGCGACGGGGTTGTTGTAGAGCATGCACGGCAGCGGCGTGGACCCGATGACCGCCGAGAAATGGGCCTCGGTCTCGCGCCGGTCCGGCCGGTAGACGTATGGCGGCAGGATCATCAGCCCGTCGCACCCTGCTTGCTGCGCCAGGCGCGCGGTCGCCACGGCCTCGGCCGTGGAGAGCGCCGCGATCCCGGCCACCAGGGGCGCCCGGCCCGCCAGCGCCCGGCGGCAGGCGGCGAGGACCGCGGCCTTCTCGTCGAACGTCAGCGTCGCCGACTCCCCGAGCGAGCCGAGCGGGACGAAGCCCTTGCAGCCCGCCCGCAGCATCGCGTCGAGGTGCCCGGGCAGGAACTCGAGGTCGAGCGACAGATCCTCCCGGAACGGCGTCGTGATCGCCGGAAAGACTCCCTGCCAGTTCATGCGGACTCCCCCATTCCCGTGAAGCCACCGAGCCGCGAAGGCTTGACGGGCGGGCGTACGCTATCCGAAGCCCAGCCGAACAGAAACCCGAGCGCGGGCCCGCAAATGCGGCCCTGGCAGGGGCCCATGCCGGCCCGGGCGGACAGCTTGGCCTCCCGGGCGCCGCCGCACGCGGCCAGGTCGCCCAGGCGCGAGTCCTCGCAGCGGCAGACGATCGTGTCCGGTCTCGCCGTCGTTCGAAGCTCGCTTCGCAGCGCGAACGTCCGGGCCAGGACCCCGGCGAAGCGACGGAAGCGAGCGCGCGCCGCGAGGAGCTGCCTTCCCTCGGCGCGCGGAGGTCTCGAATCGGCCGGCCGCCGCCAGACCTGCGATCTGACCCTCCGCGATCGCCGCTTCGACGCCGCCGATTCCGCAGGGCTCGCCGGCGCAAAACAGGCCGGCGACCGAGGTTTCCTGCGTCTCCCCGACGGCGACCGCACCGCCCCGAGACTCGCAGCCGAGCAGCCGCGCCAGCTCGGTGTTCGGGACGAGCCCGTATCCCACGGCCGCCAGATCGCACTCGACCGTGAAGCGCCGGGCGCCCGCGTGGACGACGACGGCCTCGACACGCTCCCGGCCCAGCGCTTCCGCGATCCAGGTCCCGGCGCGATAGCGCGCTTTCGAAAAACCCGCCCGATAGCGCGCCGCCTCCGCGAGCCTGCCCGGGGAACGCCACAGGCTCGCTCCGAACTCGAGGAGAGCGCCGCAGGCTCGCCTGTTCGGCGACCAGAACGACGCGCGCGCCCGCCTTGACCAGGGACGCGGCGACGGGCAGGAGCAGGGGGCCGGAGCCCGCGACGACCGCCCGGCGTCCCGCCAGTGAGCCGCCCGACTTCCAGAGCGCCTGCGCCCCCGCGGCGCCCATCACGCCCGGGAGAGTCCACCCCGGGAACGGGAGAAAGAGCTCCCGAGCGCCGGTGGCGAGGATGACGCGCTTCGCGCGGACCTCGAGACCCCGCGAGCCCGTCTCGGCGAGGAGCCGGAACCCTTCGCCGACGGCCAGGGCGTCGAACACCGCGGCTCCGTGCCGCACGTCCGCGCCCGAGCGGGACAGGCGCGTCATCCACGCCCGCGCCCCTTCGGGCGGCTCGCTCCCGGGCCGATGGCGGTAGATCTGTCCGCCGGGCGAGAGGCCCTCGTCCAGGACGAGCGTGCGCGCCCCGGACTCCGCCGCGCGGCACGCCGCGGCGATTCCCGCCGGCCCCGCGCCCACGACGGCGACGTCGCAGGCCAGCGCTTCGCGCGGGAGCGTGAACCGTGAGCCGGAAGCCGTGAGCCGAGGATCTCCGGTGGAAATCTCCATCCCGTCCCGCACGACCTCCATGCAGGCCCGGCGGTGCGGCACGCCGTCGATCGTTACCCGGCACTCGAAGCAGACGCCCATGGCGCAAAGCACGCCGCGGCCCTCTCCCGCAACGGACCGGCGGCACACGCTCCGGCCGGCGTTCTCGAGGGCGGCCGCCACGGTGATCCCGCTCTCGCACGCAGCCGCTCGTCCGTCGATCGAGAGACCGACCGGCTCACCCATGCGCGGCCGCGGCGAACGGACGCATCGGTGAGTACGGCGCGGGGTCGATCGGACACGATCGGCCGAGGATCGCGTCCACGACGAGCCGCGCGGTCCCGAGGGCCGTCGTGATGCCGAGCCCTTCGTGGCCCGCGGCGACGAGCAGGCCCGGGACGGGGCCGTAGCGCCCGATCAGCGGAAGGTTGTCCGGGGTCGCCGGCCGGAAGCCCACCCACGCGCGGATCGCCGACAGCCCCGCGAGCGCGGGCAGGAACTCGAGCGCGCGGCGGATCATCCGATCCAGGATCCGCCGGTTGATCGACGCATCGAGGCCGGCGAACTCCCGCGAGGAGCCGAGGAGCATCTGACCGGTCGCCCGCGGCTGGAGGTTGAACGCGACGGATTCGCGGGAGGGGGCGTGCGCGCTCTTCAGGTAGCCCAGCTCGACGATCTGGTGCCGGCAGAAGCCCGGATAACGGTCCGTGATGACGAGGTGCCCTTTGCGCGGCCGGATGGGAAGGCCGGGAGTCAGCTCCGGCGCGGCCGCTCCCGCGGCGTTGACGACGACGCCGGCGGCCATCGCGCCGTCGCGCGTCCGGACGCCGTCCGGGCCGATGGAGACGACCTCCACGCCCTCGAGCCGCTCGGCGCCGCGCGCTACGGCCCGCTCGAGCAGCCACCGCGCCGCGTTCACCGGATAGAGAACCCGGTCGCCGGGGACACGTAGCGCTCCCGCCAGTCCAGGGCGCAGATTCGGCTCGGCCGCCGCGAGGCCCGCCGCGTCGAGCTCCTCCACCGCGACGCCGCGCTCGCCGGTAGAACGCGGCCTTGCTCGCGACGTGCGCGAGCTCTTCGGCGTCCGCCGCCACCCAGAGAGTTCCGGTCTGCTCGTCCTCGCAGGCGGCCGGCAGCGACGGGGCGAGCTCGGTCCACAACCGGCGCGACAGCTCCGTCAGCGCGAACTGCGCCGGCGAATCGTCCATGACGACGATGTGGCCCATCGCCGCCGCGGTCGCGCCGCCTCCCGCGAACCGCGACTCCACAACACGGACCGAGAGGCCCGCTCCCGCCGCCTCGGCGGCGCACGCGGCCCCGACGATTCCGGCCCCGACGACGAGAACGTCAGGCGCCGGCATCGCCTCCGAGGTCCAGCCCCCGGCGGAAGGGATCGAGCGGATCGAAGTAGAGAGTCGTCCGGCCGGTGATGTAGGCGCGTCCCTGGATGCTCGGAACGAGCTCTCCGTCCCGCTCCTCGAGCCAGCCGGTGAACAGACTGCCGGTGATCGACTCCTGACGGAATCGCTGGCCGGGTGCGAGCTCTCCCCGGGCATACAGGGCGGCCATCGTCGCCGAGGTCCCGGTGCCGCAGGGCGACCGGTCGTAGGCGCCGCCCGGGCAGAGGACGTAGTTGCGGCTGTCGGCGTCCGGCCGCCGCGGGGGGCCATACAGAATGACGTGATCCACGGCCTCGCCGTTTTTTCCGGTGACGCCCTGCGCCGCGAGCGCGCGCTGGATCGCGAGCGTGACCGTCCGGAGCCGCTCGAGGTTGCGCGGCTCGACGCGCTCGACCTCTCCCCGGGTCAGAAAAAACCAGTTGCCGCCGTAGGCCACGTCCCCGACGACGCGACCCGCTCCCGGGACTTCCACGGCGACGTCTCTGGCGTGACAGAGCGCCGGGACGTTCTCGATCGTGACGGCGCCGTCGAGCGACAGATCCGCGCCGACGGTCCCGACCGGCGTGTCGAGCCGCACGGCGCCCGCCGTGATGCGGCCGAGGTGCTCGAGCGTGCGCACCACGCCGATCGTGCCGTGGCCGCACATCCACAGGGGCCCGACGTTGTCGAAGAAGACGACTCCCGCGACCGATCCGCGGGACACCGGCGGAGTCAGGAGAGCGCCGACCATGGCCTCGTGGCCGCGCGGCTCGAGGATCGCTCCGCGCCAGAGCGCGCCGAACCGGCTGTCGAGCTCCCGCCTTCGCTCCGCCATCGTCGGCGACCGCAGCTCCGGCCATCCGCCGACGACGACCCGCGTGGGCTCCCCTTCGGTGTGCGAGTCGACGACCTCGATCGAGTCCGGAAAGTCCTTCACACCGCGCCCCTGGTGAACGCGCCGTCCACCAGACGCCACACGCCGCGCGGGTTCGCGTCCTGGAGCTCCGCGGGCAGAGCCGACTGCGGGAAGTCCTGGTAACAGACGGGGCGCGCGAAGCGGTGGATGGCGGCCGTCCCGACGGAGGTCTCGCGCGCGTCGGTGGTCGCCGGATAGGGGCCCCCGTGGTGCATCGCGTGGCACACCTCGACGCCGGTCGGGAATCCGTTGAACACCAGGCGCCCGGCCTTCTGCCTCAGGATGGCGACGAGCTCGGAGAACTCGGCGAGATCTTTCTCCGTGCCGTGGATCGTGGCCGTCAGGTGGCCGTGGAGGCCGCGCGCGATCTGCAGCATCTCGTCCCGGCCGCCGCACCGCACCGCGAGAGTCGCCGGCCCGTAGATCTCGGAGGAAAGCCTCGGGCTCTGCGCGAAAACTTTCGCGCCGGCCGTCAGAAGAGCGGGATGGGCGGCGGTGTCCGGGTGGGCGCCCCCGCCCTGCGCGCGAGCCGCGACGGTCACGCCGGCGACACGGGTGACCTCCGCGAAGTCCCGGTCGTAGGCCGTCTTGATCCCGGAGTGCACCATCGTGCCGGCGGGCGAGGCGCCGAGGAGCTCCCCCGCCGTCTGAAGAAACGCCATCGAGGCGGGAGAGTCGATCAGGATCGCGAGCCCGGGGTTCGTGCAGAACTGCCCGGAGCCGAGCGTGACCGAAGACGCGAGGCCCCGGGCGATCGCCGCTCCGCGCTCGGCCAGCGCTCCCGGCAGGAGGAACACGGGATTGGAGGAGCCCATCTCGGCGAAGACCGGGATCGGCTCGGGCCGCATGGCCGCAGCGTCGTAAAGCGTCCGCCCGGCGCGCAGAGACCCCGTGAATCCGACGGCCCGAATGGCGGGATGGGTCACCAGCGTGATGCCGACCTCCGGCGAGGCGCCGTGAACCATGCCGAACACGCCGTCGGGCATCTGCGTGTCGCGCGCCGCCGTGCGTATCGCCTCCGCGGCGAGCTCCGAGGTTCCCGGGTGGGCCGGATGGGCTTTGACGACGACCGGGCAGCCGGCGGCCAGCGCCGACACCGTGTCGCCGCCCGGTACCGAGAAGGCCAGCGGGAAGTTGGACGCGCCGAACACCGCCACCGGCCCGAGCCCGACGAGCATGCGCCGCAGGTCGGGCCGGGGCTGGGGCTTCCGGTCGGGAAGCGCCCGATCGATGCGCGCGTCGACCCACGAGCCTTCCTCGACCAGGTCGGCGAAGAGACGGAGCTGGCTGACCGTGCGCGCTCTCTCGCTCTCGAGGCGCCCGGCGGGCAGCCCCGTTTCGGCGCCGGCGCGCTCGAGCAGCCCGTCCCCCAGGGCCGTGATCTGCTGCGCGATCGCGCGCAGGAAGCTGGCGCGCCGTTCGGCGGCCAGCGACGAATAAGCCTCGAAGGCTCGCTCGGCCGCCCGCGCCGCCGCGTCGATCTCCCCGACCGTCGACTCGAAGAACTCGCCATCCAGCCACTCCCCCGTTGCCGGATTCCTGGCCCGAAACGCGCTTCGCGTCGCCACCGCGGTCATGACCTGGCCGCCGCCGCGACCCAGGCCCGCACCTGCTCGTCGAGGACCGAGAGCGGCACGGCGCCGCTCTCGAGGACGGCGTCGTGGAAGCCGCGGATGTCGAAGCGCGGCCCCAGGGTCCGTTCGGCTTCCTCTCGCAGACCGCGAATCTTCAGCTCCCCCATCTTGTAGCAGAGGGCCTGGCCGGGCCAGGAGATGTAGCGGTCGACTTCGGTTTCGACCTCGTGGAGAGAAAGGGCCGTGTTGGTCTCCAGGTACTCGATCGCCTCCGCGCGCGTCCAGCTCTTGGCGTGGATTCCCGTGTCGACCACGAGCCGGCACGCCCGCCACATCTCGTACGTCAGCCGGCCGAAGTCGCTGTAGGGATCCTGGTAGAAGCCAGCCTCGAGGCCCAGCCGCTCGGCATAGAGCGCCCATCCCTCGACGAACGCGCCCAATCCCGAGAAGCGGCGGAACGCCGGAAGGCCGGTCATCTCCTGCTGCAGCGCGATCTGGAGATGGTGCCCCGGAACGGCCTCGTGCAGCGTGAGCGCCTCGAGCGTGTACAGCGGCCGCTTGTCGAGCGCATAGGTATTGACCCAGTAGGTTCCGGCCCGCGTTCCGCCGACCGGCGCCTCCACGTAGCGTCCGCCGGTGTACTTCGGGGCGAGGTACGCCGGCACCGGCTCGACGCCATAGGGCAGCCTCGGGAGCCTGCCGAAGAGCGCGGGCAGCTTTCCGTCCATCCGTTTGGCGATGAACGCGGCGTTCTTCAGGAGCTCCTCCGGCGTCCTGGCGTAAAAGCGCGGGTCCGTCCGCAGCGTGTTCAGGAACGCCGCGAAGTTGCCTTGGAAACCGGTCTTGAGGATCACCGCTTCCATCTCGCCGCGGATCCGGGCCACTTCTCTCTGTCCGATTGCATGCACCTCGTCCGGCGTCACGTCGAGCGTGGTGAAGGCCTTGACCAGGTGCGCGTAGTACTCGCGCCCGCGGGGCAGGTTCGAGGCGGCAATCGAGCCCCGCGCCCCGGGGACGTACTCCCGAGTCATGAAATCCGCCAGCGTCCTGTAGCCCGCCACGGCGCCGTCCATCACCGCCCGGCGCCCGGCCGACGTCAACCGGGCGCGCTCGGACTCCGGCACGCCCGCCGGGAACTTTCGGAAGGGCTCGAAGAAGACGCTCTTCTCCGGCGACGCGACGACGTGGCTCGTCATCGTGGCGTCGATGCCCTTCAGCACGACCTTCGGGAGGGTGAACCCGGACTTCAGGCCCTCGCGCATGAGTTCGATTTCCTGCCCGACCAGCGCGGGGAACGCGTTCAGGCGCGCAAGGTAGTTCTCGTAGTCCTTCGGAGTCGCGAGCGGGACGCGATTGGGGAGATCGGCGAAGTCGGTGTGGAATCCGCTGTCGGCGTTGAGCGGGATTCGGAAAGCGCCGAACCCGTGCTCGGCGACCGCGTCCGAGAGCTCCCGCGCGAGCATGTCGCGATTGACCCGCGCCGGAGCGTCGAGGGCGTTCCGGTCGATCGCCCGGAGACGTCCGAGGAGCGCCGCCTGGAACGCGGCGCGGCGGTCCAGGTCGGCGCGCGTCATCGACGGGAAGCCGGTCGTCGTAGCGGTGGTCTCCCACCGAAGTCGCGAACACCGGATCTTCGCGCAGGCGAAACTCCCAGGCCTCGTCGATCAGAGCGGAGAGCCGCGCCGGGGCGTCCGCCTCCTGCGGTTCCGGAGACGCGACGGAGGCGGTCAGGAGCAGCATCAATGCAAGTGCGCGCAGGGCCGGAATCCTAGCAGAGGCTCCGTCGCCTCCGCTCGCTCGCGGAGATGAACGCCGCGCTGGTAAACGCTGGCCTGCGGCCACGTTGCCTACTGCCGGGGGTCGTCCTTCGGTGGTCGGCTGCCTCGCGCCGCGAACGATTCCAGCAGTGGGGCGGCGACAGGCTGGGCTAGAGAGTCCCGAGGCGTTTCTTCAGCGACGCGATCTGGGCGTCGGACCGCTGTCCGGGGGGCAGCGCTTCCGCGAACCTGACGGCGTCCTCCAGAGTCCGCCGCATCGCGGCCGGATTCTTCATCGCCTCGTAGATGTCGGTCCGCACCGCGAGGACACGAAGTTTGCGGGGTCCGTAGACGCGGGCGAGCGCGCGGTCGTTGGCCCTCAAGGCGTCGTCGAGGCGCCTCAGCTCGAGGAAGACGTAAGCCAGGCGGGCGGGAGGGTTGTAGTCCTGCGGAAAGTCGCGTTCCGAGATTTCGAGCATCGGCACGGCTTTCGCGATCTCGCCCGCGGACTCATAGGCGTTGAGCCGGTTCGGGTCCAGGGCCGTCCGCTGCTCCGGGGTCTTGACGCGCGCGGCCTCGGCGTCGAGGTCCGCGACCCATTCGCGCGCCACGGATTTCGCCCCGGGTTCGTCCTTCGCGTCTTCCCGCGCCGATACGAGCAGACCGTACATGGCCGACCGGTCGTCGGCCGCCAGACCGAGCTTCGGATCGTCGACGGCGGCGCGAACCGCTTTCTCGAACGCGGCGACATCCCGGGCGCGGCCGGATTTCCCCTCAGGGAGGGAGAGCGAGCAGTCGAGCCCGGACGCCGCCACGTTCGCCCCGGAGATCGTCCCGCGCAGGCGCGGGAGCGCCTCGCGGGCCAGATCCACGCATTCGGTGTGCCGGCGGAGAAGCGAGGACGTGAAGAGAAGCGCCTCGGTCACGCGCGCGTAGCTCGGCGACTTCGGGGAGAGGGACACCATCGCCTCGCGGTAGGCCTTCGCCGCCTCCTCGTACTTGCCTTGCCCGTACAGCGCATCCGCCCGGGCGAGGGCCGCAGCCGGACCCGGAGCGCTTCCCCCGGCTTTATGCGTCGCCTCCGTGAAGAGCTTCTCGAGCTGCCCGACGTTCGCGCTGCCGACCCAGCGCAGGGAGACCGTCTCTTTATTCGCGTCGATGACGTAGAGCGAAGGCCACGCCCGGACCGGAAACTTGCCGATGAACGGCGCGTTCTGCGCCTTCTCCGTGTCGATCGAGAGCCAGACGAACTGCCCGGCGTGCTTCGCGAGAGCCTTGTCCGTAAAGACGAAGGCTCTCATCGAGCGGCACGAGTGTCACCAGGGCGCCCAGTTCTCGACGAAGATCGGAAGGTTTCTGGCCCGCGCCTGCGCCAGCGCCTTAGGATAGTCGTCCTCTATCCATGGAAGGACCGGGGCCGCGGCCGGCGCCGGAGCCGGAGCCGCGAGCGCGACCGCCAGCAGAAGAGGCCCGACGATCATGACTTCGCAGGAGGAGGCGGGAAGGTCTCGAACACTTTCGCCAGGGCCTTGTCCACCTTCTCCTGGCTGCGGGCGTTAGGGTCCGAACTGATCGTGTCGGTCGCCGTTCCCCGCCAGATCAGCGCTTTCTTCCGCGCGTCGACGAGATCGACGATCAGCGTGCCCACCGGGATCTCGCGCACGGTCGCGGTCGACGGACCCCAGCCTCCCGTCCGCCAGCCGCCCCAGCCGTAATAGCCGCCGTAGCCGAAGCTGTTGTAGTCGATCTGCGTCTGGCTGCTGACCCGCACGTGCGTGTAGACGAGGACCTCGGGGTTGCTCGGGTCCCTCCGCAGACCCTTCGCTTCCAGCAGAGAGACGATGCCCCGTTCGATGCGCTGCTCGATCAGGCTGTCGCTGACTTTGGTTCCCTCGCGCAGATCGAACGTCCTGTACTTCGAGAAGTCCGCCGTGTGGTCCCAGTCGCTCGTGACCTCGAGCGTGGAGCAGGCGGTCGCGGCCACGAACAGCAGCGCCACCAGGGCCCTGAGGGTCTTCATGGGTAATCCTCCTTCGCCCGAAACGATACCGCACGTGGCTATAGAATCCGCGCCAACGAGGAGGACGACAATGAGAACCGCGCTCCGCAACGCCTCGATCCTGGCCGCCGCAACGTGTCTGACCGGGGTTCTGTCGGCGCAGGACCCCGCCAAGAAACCGGCGGCGAAACCCGCTCCCCCCGACGAGAAGGCCATGATGGAAGCCTGGGTCAAGGCGGCCACCCCGGGCGAGGCCCACCGGAAGCTCGACGCTGTCGTGGGCACGTGGGACACCAAAGTCCGCGCCTGGATGGACCCGTCGCAACCGCCCGAGGATTCGACCGGAACGTCGGTGTCGAGCTGGGTTCTGGGAAACCGGTACGTCGAGGACAGGTACGAAGGCACGATGATGGGCGAGCCCTTCAATGGGATCGGTTACACGGGCTACGACAACGTCCAGAAAAAATACGTCGGGGTCTGGATGGACAGCGGCGGCACCGGCGTGATGACCATGACGGGCACGATGGACGCCGCCGGAAAAGTCCTGAGCAGCAAGTCCAGCGTGTGGGACCCGGTCACCGGCAAGGCGACCCCGATGGAGACCAAGGTGACGATCGTGGACAACGACCATCACACCTTCGAGTTGTGGGGGAAGGGGCCGGACGGAAAAATGGCCAAGATGATCCAGATCGAATACACCCGGAGAAAGTGACACGCGGGGAGGCGTCCGCCTCCCCTGCGTGTCATCCCGAGGGCCGCAGGCCCGAGGGATCCCGAACTTTAAAGGGTCTCGGCTCGACTCGGGGAGGCATCCGCCTCCCCCGCGTGTCATCCCGAGGGCCGCAGGCCCGAGGGATCCCGAACTTTCAAGGTACCCGGCTCATTCGGGGAGGCATCCGCCTCCCCCGCGTGTCATCCCGAGGGGCCGCAGGCCCGAGACAGCCGGCCACCGACCCGGCCACCGAAGGCAAACCCTCAGCAATAGGGAACGCCGTCCAAAGGACGGCGTTAACGCAGACCCCCGGCAGTAGGCAACGCCGTGCGAAGCACGGCGTTCATCCCGAACTATCCTGACGAGCCCGCGTCGAGTCCGGGATCCCTCGCTGCGCTCGGGATGACGGCGTAAAGCGACTCGGATGACGGCGTAAAGCGGACTCGAGAGGACGGCGCAAAGCGGACCGGGAGGACGGCGCAAAGCGGCCGGAGGACGGCGCAAAGCGGCCCTCCCCCAGGATGACCGCTACGCCGTCACCCGCGTGACGGCCATGCTCAGTCACGTCTCCTCTATGGGACGCACCTCGATCGTCCCGCCGTGCTTCAGATGCGGGCACGATCGCGCGATCGCGAGCGCCGCCTCCTCATCCCGGGCCGAGACCACGAAGTAGCCGCCGAGGGTCCCGCTCGCAGCGCCGGCGCCCGGCCCGAGCCGCCGCGCCTCCGGTCCGAGCTTCTCTCCCTGGATGTCGGCGCCGCCTTCCCTTACCGCCCGCGCCCAGTTCCGGTACTCGTCGACGCGCTGTCCCATTTCGGCCGGGGACAGCGCGGCTTCGTCGGGAGCGTCGTAGAGGAACAGGACGTAGCGCGGGAGGGCGGTCGCCGGTGCCTCCGGCCGGCGCGAGCCCAGATAGAGCCCGGCGGCGAACAGCCCGATCGCGGCCGCAGCCGCGGCCAGCCACGGGATCCTCCGACGTTCGCGCCCGGCGATCAACCCGCGAGACCGCAGGCGCTCGACGGTTGCGTTCTCCAGAGAAGACGGCGGTTCGGGTCCCGCGGCGAGGTCCCGCAAGGCGCTCGCCTCCTCGGGCGACAGGTCGTCGTGGTCGGTCATGCAGTCCTCCCGGAAAGATGCGCGCGCAGAGCGCGGCGCGCCCGTGACAGCTGGCTCCTGGACGTGCCCGCGTCCACGCCCGTCATCTCCGCGATCTCCTCGTGCGTGTAACCCTCGACGTCGTGCAGCAGGATCGCCGCGCGGTATCCCTCCGCCAGCGCCAGGAGCGCCCGCTCGAGGTCCAACCGCTCGATCCCCCGGCGCACCGGCGCCGCCGTCACGAGTTCCTCGTCCGGCATCTCGCCTTCCCGCTTTCCGCGCCGGACCTCCTCGCGCCACCAGCGGATCGCGATTCCGGCGAGCCACGTCTTCAGGGCCGATCGCCCCTCGAAGCCCGCGAGTCTCTCGGCCGCGCGCACCCAGGTCTCCTGCACGCCCTCCTCCGCGTCGGCGGAGCGGCCGCCGGACAGCCGCAGGAGGAAGCGGTAAAGAAACGGCGTGTGGCGGCGGTACAGGGCGCGGAAGGCGGCCTCGTCGCGCGCGGCCAGAAACCGCGACACGAGCAGTCGGTCGTCCTCGTCCATCACGGCCGGCGCGTCTGCACGATCTCTTCGAACCACTTTTCCTTCCCATTCTCGTACCAGGTCCAGCGTGAGGTCACGCGGCCGGGCGTTTCGAACGTGAACACCGCCTTGTCCATGTGACCCTTGTCCCGCGTCGGGATGTTCGCTCCGTCCTTGAACGTGAAGACGACGGTGCGGCCGCCGTCGGCGAACCCGGTGGCCTCCAGGCGCGGCTGGTTCTTCGCCATGCAGTAGTGCGTCAGCATGAGGCGGTCGCCGTCCATGTGAAACGCCGTGGCCATCGTCTGGTCCGGATGGGCATCGACCGACGTCTCGAGAACCGTCGAGCCCCCCGCGATGACCTCGTAGCGCAGCGTTTCCTCCCACCCCTTCGTGCTCTTGCCGTCCCAGGTTCCCGCGAGTCCCTTGAAGCGCTCGAACATGGCGCGAGAAGCCTCGGGTGTGGGTGCCGAGACGGATGTCGGGACCTCGCCCGCGACGCCGGACGACAGAAGAGGCAGAGCCGAAGCAAAGACGATTGCGGCAGCGCGCATGATTGTCCTCCTCGTCTCCTGAGTGACGCTCGAGCCCCCGAGGGTTGCACGAGCGTGGGATATATTTCGGCCCCCGGTCCCTCGACAACGGAGGAGCCCATGGCGAAAGGACGGAACTTCGCGCTGCCCGCCGCTCTCGCCATCGCGGCGCTCTCCGCGGGCTGCGGCAAGAAGGCGACACCGGAGATGCCGCCGCCGGAAGTCGAGGTCGTCCCCGCGGTCCAGAAGGACGTCCCGGTCTACAAGGAGGCCATCGGCACGCTCGACGGCTTCGTCAACGCCGCCATCCGGCCGCAGGTCGAGGGCTACGTCCTGAGCCAGCTCTACAAGGAAGGTTCGGTCGTCGGCAAGGGACAGCCGATGTTCCAGATCGACCCCCGCCAGTTCCAGGCGGCGCTCGACCAGGCGAAGGGTTCGCTCGCGCAGTCCCAGGCGGCTCTGGTCAACGCGGAGCAGACGGTGGCGCGCTACCGGCCACTCGCGGCGCAGAACGCCGTCAGCCAGCAGGAGCTGGACAACGCCGTTTCCGCCGACCTCCAGGCCCGGGCCGCCGTGGACAGCGCTCGAGCCACCCTCGAACGGGCCCAGAACAACCTGAACTGGGCCAGGGTGACCTCCCCCATCGAGGGGATAGCGGGCACCGCCCTGGCGCAGCTCGGAGATCTCGTCACGCCGTCGACTCTTCTGACGACGGTGTCCCAACTCGAA
Source organism: uncultured Acidobacteriota bacterium (assembly GCA_963829925.1). Classification (GTDB taxonomy): domain Bacteria; phylum Acidobacteriota; class Thermoanaerobaculia; order UBA5066; family Gp7-AA6; genus DAHUXD01. Next base: position 223,395 of record CAWHKQ010000009.1, on the reverse strand, counting down.
CCGATCAAGCTGGTTTTCCCGATCAGCGAGCAGGCATACATGCGGTACTCGAGCCTGATCACCACCCCCGGCGCCAGTCCGCCGCTCCAGTTGATCCTGTCGGACGGAAGCGTGTACCCGCACGCGGGACGCCTGCTCTTCGCGAACCGGCAGGTCGACGTGAAGACCGGAACGATCACGATGACGGCCGTCTTTCCGAATCCCGGCAACCTCCTCCGCCCGGGCCAGTACGGAAAGGTCCGCGGCGCCACCGACATCCTCAAGGGAGCGATCCTCGTGCCCCAGCGGGCCCTTGCCGAGCTCCAGGGCACCACGCTCGTCGCTGTCGTCGGACCCGACAACAAGGTCGAGATGCGCCCGGTTCAGCGCGGAGAGGCCGTCGACGAGAATTTCGTCATCATGAAGGGCTTGAAGCCCGGCGAGCGGGTCGTCGTCGAAGGCATCCAGAAAATCCGGCAGGGCATGGTCGTCGTCCCCAGGCCCGCGGGTGGCGGCGCGCCGCCGGCGGCCGCTCCCACGGCCGCGGCCGGAAAGTAGCCTGTGGCCAGGTTCTTCATCAACCGCCCGATCATGGCGATGGTGATCGCCATCGCCACCGTCATCGGCGGTCTCGTCGCTCTGTCCGGCCTCCCCATCGCGCAGTTCCCCGACATCGTGCCTCCGACGATCAGCGCATCCGCCGCGTACACGGGAGCCGACGCCCTGACGGTCGAACAGTCCGTCGCGACGCCCGTCGAGCAGCAGATGAACGGCGTGGACCGCATGCTCTACATGAAATCCACCAACGCCAGCGACGGCTCGATGTCCCTCGCGGTCACTTTCGACATCGACTCGGTGATCGACATCGACCAGGTCAACACGCAGAACCGGGTCGCCCAGGCCGCGCCGTTCCTGCCGGCGGAGGTCAACCAGTTCGGCCTCGTGATCCAGAAGCAGACGGGGTTGCCGATTCTCGTGGTCGGCCTCTTCTCCCCGAAGGGGACGTACACCGACCTCTTCCTCGCCAACTACGCCACGATCAACATCAACGACGCGCTCTATCGGGTGCCCGGGGTGGGCCAGGTCCAGGTCTTCGGCGCCGGCGACTACGCCATGCGGGTCTGGATCCGGCCGGACATGCTCGCCAAGCTCGGCATCACGGTGATCGACATCGCCGGCGCCCTCAAGCAGCAGAGCGCCAACAACCCGGCCGGCCAGATCGGCGCCGAGCCCGCGCCCCCCGGGCAGCAGATGACCTATACCGTGCGCGCCCAGGGCCGCCTGAAAACGGCCGAGGAGTTCGGAGACGTCGTCGTGCGCGAGAACCCGGACGGCTCGGTCGTACGGCTGCGCGACATCGCGCGCATCGAGCTCGGCGCTCTCTCGTACGACTCGCGCTCCCGCTTCGACGGCCAGCCGACGAGCGTCATCGCGGTCTACCAGACGCCGGGCTCGAACGCCCTGGCCGTGGCCAACGGCGTCAAGAAGACGCTCGCCGACCTGGCCACGCGCTTCCCGACGGACCTGAAGTACGAAGTCGCGCTCGACACGACCCTTCCGGTCACCGAGGGGATCAAGGAGATCGAGCACACGCTGATCGAGGCGCTGGTCCTGGTCCTTCTGGTGGTCTTTCTGTTCCTCCAGAACTGGCGCGCGACGCTCATCCCGATGATCGCCGTGCCGGTCTCCCTCATCGGCACGTTCCTCGTCTTCCCCCTCCTCGGCTTCTCGATCAACACGCTCTCGCTCTTCGGTCTCGTCCTGGCGATCGGCCTGGTCGTCGACGATGCCATCGTCGTCGTGGAGGCCGTCGAGCACCACATCGAGGAAGGCCTTTCGCCCAAGGACGCGGCCTTCAAGGCGATGGAAGAAGTCTCGGGCCCCGTCGTCGGCATCGCCCTCATCCTCGCGGCCGTTCTCATCCCGATCGGCCTCGCGCCGGGCGTGCAGGGGCGGCTCTCCCAGCAGTTCGCCGTGACCGTGGCGGTCTCCGTCGCGATCTCCGCCTTCAACGCCCTGTCCCTGTCGCCCGCCCTGGCCGCCCTGCTCCTGAGGCCGCGAAAGCCGTCGAAAGGCCCGCTGGCGCGTTTCTTCGCGGCATTCAACCGGGTGTTCGCAAGGGCGACGCGCGGCTACGTCAGCGTCTCGCACGCCCTGATCCGCAAGGCCGCCGTCGCCGTCCTCATCCTGGTCGGGTTCGCCGTGCTCGACGCGGTCGTCGGCCGGAAGCTGCCGACGAGCTTCGTTCCCGACGAGGACCAGGGCTACATCTTCGGCAACGTCCAGCTTCCCGACGCGGCCTCGCTCCAGCGCACCGACGCGGTCTGCAAGAAGATCGACAAGATCCTCGAAGACACCGAGGGGATCGACCACGTCACGACGATCGTCGGGTTCAGCCTGCTCTCGGGCACCGCCGCGCCCTACAACGGTTTCTACTTCATCTCCCTCAAGCCGTGGGACGAGCGCAAGGGCAAAGCGCTGTCGGCGGCGAGCATCGCCCAGAAGCTCAGCGGTCAGTTCGCGATGCAGGTCCCCGAGGCGATCGCCTTCGCCTTCCCGCCTCCGCCGATTCCGGGTCTGGGCTCTTCCGGCGGATTCTCCTTCTGGCTCCAGGACCGCGGCGGGGGCACCGTCGAGTACCTCGACGAGAATCTTCAGAAGTTCCTGGCGGCCTGCCAGAAGCGCCCGGAGCTGACGGGCGTGAACTCGACCTTCCGCGCCTCGGTGCCGCAACTCTTCGTCGAAGTGAACCGCGACAAGGTCCTGAAACAGGGCGTGGAGGTCGGCGACGTCTACACCACGCTGCAGGCCTTCCTCGGCGGGCTCTTCGTCAACCAGTTCAACCAGTTCGGCCGGCAGTGGCGCGTCTACCTCCAGGCCGAAGGGGATCGCCGCAGCCGGATCGAAGACGTCGGGCAGTTCTACGTCCGCAACGACGACGGGAACATGGTCCCCCTGACGACGGTGACGACGGTGAAGGCGATCAGCGGACCCGCCTACACGAATCGCTTCAATCTCTTCCGCGCCGCGCAGGTCACCGGGAATGCCGCCGACGGATACAGCTCGGGCCAGGCCCTGGCGGCACTCGAGCAAGTCGCCGCCGAAGTCCTCCCGCGCGACATGGGCTACGACTGGTCCGACCTCTCGTACCAGGAGAAGAAGGCTTCGGGGAGGGCGGGTCTGCAGTTCACCCTGTCCTTCGTCCTGGTGTTCCTGATTCTCGCGGCCCTGTACGAGAGCTGGTCGCTCCCCTTCTCGGTCCTGCTGTCGGTGCCGGTCGCCATTTTCGGCGCGTTCGTGGGGCTGCTCCTGCGTCGGCTCGACCTGGACGTCTACGCCCAGATCGGCATGATCATGCTCATCGGGCTCTCGGCGAAAAACGCGATCCTCATCGTGGAGTTCGCCAAGCTCAGGAGGGACGCCGGCGAGGACATCGTCAAGGCCGCCCTCGATGGCGCCCAGCTGCGGCTGCGGCCGATCCTGATGACGTCGTTCGCCTTCATTCTCGGCTGCGTGCCGCTCTGGATCGCGACGGGCGCGGGCGTCCGCCTCGCGGCGGGTCCTCGGCACCGTCGTCATCGTCGGGATGCTCGCGGCGACGGCGATCGCGATCTTCCTCATCCCGGTTCTCTACGTCCTGGTCGAGCGGATCGCGAGCCGCGGGAAGTCACGGGCGCCCGTCGCGGAGGCGGCTCCGGCCGGGGGCGGGCCGCACTGAGATGAAGCGCGCGCTCGCCGCCGCACTCGCCGCAATGCTGGCCGCCGGCTGTGCCGTCGGCCCGAACTACCAGCGTCCCCCGGAAACCCCTCCCGATCGCTTCTACGCGCAGCCGACGCCGGCGGCGGCCGCCTCCCTGGCCGACTCGCCGTGGTGGGACGTGTTCTCGGACCCGACCCTGCAGTCCCTCGTCGACGAGGCGCTCCGGAACGGATACGACCCTCAGATCGCGGCCTGGCGCGTCGAAGAGGCCCGCGCGCTGGCCGGCATCGCTCGTGCGGACTTCTTCCCGCAGGTCTTCCACCAGGGGCAATTCCAGCGTTCGCAGGCGTCCGGGTTCGTCGCCCCCGGCGCCCGACCGGTCAACTTCCACTCGGCCAACGTCAACGCTTCGTGGGAGATCGATCTCTGGGGGCGCGTCCGGCGGCTGAACGAAGCCGCGCGCGCCCGGTTCCTCGCCGAGGAGGACAACCGGCGCGGGGTGCTGCTTTCACTCGTCGCCGCCGTCGCCCAGGCCTACTTCGAGCTGCGGGAGCTCGACGAGGAGTTCGCCATCGCGCAGCGCAACCAGGGGGCGTTCGAGGAGACCCTCGAGCTCTTCCAGCGGAGGCTCACTGCGGGCGTGGCTTCGGGTCTCGAGACGGCGCGAGCCGAAGCGGCGCTGGCGCAGGTCGCGGCACAGATACCGCTGATCGAGCAGGCGATCGTCGCCAAGGAGAACGAGATCTCGCTCCTGCTCGGCCGGCCCCCAGGGCCCGTCGACCGCGGCGCCTCGCTCGCCGACCAGCCGATCCCTCCGGAGATTCCGGCCGGTCTCCCGTCCGCGCTGCTCGAGCGGCGGCCGGACTTGCGGGCCGCGGAAGAGCAGCTCGTCGCCGCCAACGCCGAGGTGGGCGTCGCGATGGCCAATTTCTTTCCGACGATCAGCCTGACGGCCCTTCTCGGCGGCATTTCTCCGGACGTCACGGATCTCTTCGGCCCCGGCAAGGTCTGGTCGATCGCCGCGGGTCTCGCCGGCCCGCTCTTCCAGGGCGGCCGTCTGGTCAACCAGTACGACGCGTCGGTCGCGCGCTGGAACCAGGTGAGGCTGCTGTACGAACGGTCGGTGATCGCGGCCTTCGGCGAGGTGTCCTCGACGCTGATCGCCCGCCAGAAGCTCTCCGAGTCGGAGACGCACGCCGCGCGGCAGGTCTCGGCATTGCAGGAGTCGGTCCGTCTCTCCAACCTCCGCTACATCTCCGGCCTGGCCGACTACTTCGAAGTGCTCGAGGCGCAGCAACAGCTCTTCCCGGCCGAGCTCGCGCTGGCGCGCGCCCGCTTGAGCCAGCTCGCCGCGTTCGTGCAGCTCTACAAGGCCCTGGGAGGAGGCTGGAACCTCGAGGATCCAACCTGGACGGACCGCGGTTCCGCGTTTCCGTCTCAGCGAAGCCGGCGCCGTAGGAGTGAAGGCGATGCCCTGTCTGTTCTTGAAACTCCGAAAAATGAAGACCTGACCCCAAGACGCTGGGCAAACAGGTCGATTTGGTTACCTGGCGGGCTCCGACCTATAGGGCTTCGGCCTAATTCATGCTCTGGCGCAGCCGCACCAGGACCTCGTCCACCTCGTCCACCCGGATCAGCCCGAACCGCGGGTACTCCATGTCGAGGATGACGTAGACGGTCAGCGCCGTGACGGCGGCGAAGCCGACCATGTGGATCCAGCTGCGGCTCCGGCTCTCGGCCATGCCGTAGCCGGCCACCACCGAGCAGCCCAGCGCCAGGACGAAGAGCAACCCGAACAGAATCTGGGGCGGGTGCATCTTCGTGGCCATGGTCCGCGTCGTCACGATGTCGAACATGTCATTGAGGGCGCCGACGACGAGCGTGGTCGCCTGGGAAGGGCCCGTCGCGCGAGTCGCCTGCATGACCCGATTCCAGATCTGTCCCTGGAGCTCCACCGAGTGAGCGAGCTCGGCATAGGCGGCGGCGACGTCGGGGAGCTTGCGGTAGGTCGCGATCCGCGAATCGAGGTACGCCCGGAAGAGGCCGCGCAGCTCCGGCTGGGCTTCGACGGGCATCAGGTCGACCCGGAGATACGCGGTGCCGATGTCGTTGGCCTCCTCGACCACGAGGTGCTTGCGGTCTTCGAAGCGAGAGGCGGCTCCCGAGAACGTGAAGGCGAGGAGCAGGCCGAAAAGCGCGAATACCGCCCCCTCGATCGCTCCCTTTCCCGCCTTTGCGCCTTCCGGGTCCTCCCGTAGCCGCCGGGCGCCGATTCTCCGCCCGAGCTCCAGGAAGACGACCATGCCGGCGAAGAGGCCGGCGGCCAGCAGCGATCGCGTAGTACGCCAGACTCATGGCGCTGTGGGAGGACGTCTTTCGGCGGCGAGGCTCACTTCACCATGTACTTCTTGGCTTCGAGGCAGACGCCGAAGGCCTTCTTGAAATTCGCCATCTGCTCGGCGGTGGCCTGCTGGGCGCTCGCGGCCTGCTGGCTGACCTGCTGCTCGGCCGATGCCTCGGCCCGCCGCCCGCGGGAACGCCCGACGACCGCGCCGGACGCCGCTCCGATCGCGGCGCCCTTGCCGGCGTCTCCGGCGATGGCGCCGATGAGCGCTCCGCCCGCGGCGCCCTTGGCCGCTCCCCTGGCGCCCGAGCCCTGGGAGGTCGTTGAGGCCTGCTGTTGTGCGGCCGCGGCCTGCTGCTGCTGCGCCTGCGCCTGCTTGCCGAGCTGGAACGGGATCGGTGCCGCTCTGGCCCACGGCCCAGTTGTAGCACTCGGACTCGTCCTTGGATTGCTGCTGGGCGGATTGTCCCGCCGAGGGAAAGACGTAGATCGACAACGTGGCGGCCAGGCTCTTCTGGGACGGCGGCGGCTGCTGGGTCTGGGCCTGCAAGGCGACCAGCGTGGGCAGGGCGGTCAGTGAGGCGACGGCGAGAATGCGTTTCATGGCTTTCCTCCTCGGATTCACGGTTACTTCGAAGCCGGCATCGGCGTGCACGCGCCGAACACCGAAACGGTCTTCCCATCGCGCGCCACGGCCACCGACAGCAGGCCGGACTTTTCCTCGATGACGAAGCTGAACGCGCGCCCTCCTTCGACTCCCTGGAGCACGATCAGTCCGTCTTCGCGCAGCAGCGTGCGGATCGGCGTGGACCGATTCTCACCGCTGGCCTTCGTGGTCGACATGGTCTTGCCGTCGAGGTTGATCTCCAGAAACTGCGGGATGTTCAGGTCCCAGGGATTCTCGATGACGCAGGTTGCCGTATCGTCGCAAACCGTGGCCTGCACCGCCGTGCAAAGCACGGACTGCTGACCGGTGAGATCGTCGGCAAGAGACGCGGCACTCGGCGCCAGCAGCAGAAGAGTCAGGACGAGACACCGGAGACTCATGCGCATCGCACTCCTCCATTGAGACGGCCAACGGCCGATTTCTTTTAACCTATCACTCCGAGACCGAGTCTGAGGTTTGCCCGAAGGGGAACCCGATCGGGCCCTTTCGAACATTCGAGAAGAGTCGAGGGATCACCGGACCGTGACGGAGGACGCAGCGAGCCCCGAGGACGACTAGGTCTTCGGCGGACCTCCGGTTGCGGCCGCGGGCTTGGGCGCCGGCGGATATCCCGCGAACATCTCGTCGAAAACCTCGATGAGGCGCTGCTCCCGCTCCTCGTTCTCCTTGTTCGCTCGTATCGTGTCGCTGGCCGTGGCCCGCCAGACGAGCTCCTTCTTCTTCGGGTCGACGAGATCGAGGATCATCGAGCCGACCGGGATCTGGTAGACCTGGGTCACGGTCGGCGCGGCCCAGTATCCGTAGCCATAACCCCAGGCGGGACTGTAGGAATCCACCCGGGTCTCGGCGGTGATGCGGGCATGCACCACCACCCAGAGGTCCGGAGCCGTGTCGCTGCGCGTCAGCCCCCGCCTGGCGAGCTGATCCTCGAGAACGCTCTGGACCCGGCGGTTCCAGACGGGATCCTTGATCGACCCGTCGTCCTTCCAGTCCCACGTCTTGTACCGGGCGAAGTCGACCTGGTCGTCCCAGCCGACGGTCGTTTTCAGCGTGGCGCAGGACCCGAAAGCGCCTACCAGGACCGCCACAGCCGCCCAGTTCTGAATTTTCATCATCCCTTCATACACCAGATTCCCGTCCGTTCGAGGCGCGCGAGGGTGGCGCCGGGATCGCGATGCGCCCATACTGATAGGCTCAGATAGAGAGGTGAACCATGAGGAACCGAGTCGAGTGGTCGGTGAGCCTACGTCTTGGCGGCGTCGTCGGGATGATGGTCTTCGCTTCCGGCCTGCGAGGGCAGGAGCCTCAGAAACTTCAGGGCGGCAAGCCCGCCTCCACGCAGGAGCAAGTCCAGCAGCAGTTGGTCGAGATCTGGCGAATCGACCTGGACCCCACCGGCTCCGCCTTCGCCCTCGGCAAGCCGAAGCTCGAGGGAGACGTCTACGTGTACCGCGCCTGGCCGGAGAAGGACATCGTGCGCCTCCCGAAGGCGAGGGTCAAGACGATCACGCAGCGGACGAAGGACTTGAACAAGCAGACCGTCTACCAGATCGACCTCGTCCCCACCGGCAGACTGCTCAGCCGCGGAGAAACCCAAGCTCAAGACAGGCTCGTACGTCTTCCACGAGTACAAGAATGGCGACCTCATGAGCCTGCGCCAGGCGGACGTCAAGAAGGTCACGCTCCTGACGGGCCTTCCGGCCTTCCGGGCCGAGCAGGAAGAGATGGGCGCGGCCCTGATCGACAACCTGCCGATGGAGGGCGGCGGCGCCGTCACGATCATCCCGTCCGCCGGAGACGCGGCGGCCGCTCCCGCCCCGGCTCCAGCCCCGGGGAACGGGACGAATGACGGAACGCCGGGCTACGATTATGCCTATCCCCCGGCGAACGCGACGGTTGACTCCCCCGGCGACGTGCCCAAGGCTCCCGAGCCGGCGCCGACTCCGCCTCCTCAGTAGACGGGTTTCGTCGGCCTATCCGTTCCGCCGCTGACGAGCTGACGACCCCGCAAGGCTAGAATCCGTGGCCGTGCGTCACCCCTCCGTGTTTCTTCTGGCGGCCCTCGTGTGCGCGGCGTCCGCCGGAGCGCAGGAACTCGAGCCGAGGGCCTACTCGCCTGCCCCCGTCGGATTGAACATCGCCCTGCTGTCGTACCTGTATTCCTCGGGCGGGGTCGTGACGGACCCGTCCGTTCCGGTCCAGAACATCGACGCAAAGATCAACACCGGCGTGCTCTACTACGGCCGGACTTTCGGACTTTTCGGACGCTCAGCCAGCGCGTCCATTCTCCTTCCCTACGCGTGGGGGCGGATCTCCGGGGACGTCTTCGAGGAACGGCGGGAAGTCACGCGGGCGGGTCTGGCAGACCTCAGGCTGCGCTTCGCGGTCAACCTTCTCGGGACGCCGGCGCTCTCGCCAAAGGAGTTCGCGACGCGGGCCCCGCGGACGACACTCGGCGCCAGCCTGACGGTCGGCGCGCCGAGCGGGCAGTACGACGCGGCGCGCCTGATCAACCTCGGCTCGAACCGATGGGCGTTCAAACCGGAGATCGGACTGTCGCATCCGATGGGTCCGTGGGTCTTCGATCTCTATGCGGGGGCGTGGTTCTTCACCCCGAACAACGACTTCTTCGGCGGCGTGAGGCGCACGCAGCAGCCGATCGGCGTCGTCCAGGGGCACGTCAGCTATGTGTTCCGCCCGGGCCTGTGGCTGGCCGCGAACGGCACCTGGTACTCCGGGGGAAAGACGACGATCGACGGTGTGCGGAAGGAAGACCTGCAGAAGAATACCCGCGTGGGCGCCACTCTGTCTGTGCCATTCGGACGCAGTCAGTCCGTCAAGCTGTCCTGGGCGACCGGCGCCACGGTCCGGCTGGGTTCGGACTTCGACACGTACGCCCTCGCGTGGCAGTACCGGTGGGCGAGCGGGCCCTAGCTCGATTTCTGGATTCGACTAGAATCATCCGCTCGGAGGAACAATGGACATCGTCTCTGCCAGATGGATTCGTGCTACCGCGGCGAGCCTGCTCGTGCTGGCCTTTGGCGCGGCGGCCGCGGCGGCCCAGGAGAAGGCCGCAAAAGAGAAACACACTCTGCCGACCGAAATCGGCCCCAAGGGGGGCGACTTCGACGCCATGAAGAAGCGCCGGCAAGTCCGCGTCCTGGTCGTGTACAACAAGACGAACTACTTCATCGACAAGGGCGCGCCCCGCGGCATTACCTACGAAGCCTTCAAGATGTTCGAGGACGAGCTCAACAAGAAGTACAAGACCGGCAACGTGCGGATCTTCGTCTCCTTCATCCCGGTCGGCCGCGACGAGCTCGCCGCGGCCCTCCTGGACGGGCGCGGGGACATCGCGGCGGCCTCGCTGACGGTGACTCCCGAGCGCCTGGAGAAGTTCGACTTCTCGAAGCCGACGGCGACGAACGTCTCCGAGATCGTCGTCTCGGGTCCGAATTCCCCTGCGATCGCCACCGTGGACGATCTTTCCGACAAGGAGATCTTCGTTCGGAAGGGATCGATCTTCCACGAGAGCGTCGAGAAGTTGAACGCCGACCTGGTCAAGCGCGGCAAGAAGCCGGCGAAGGTGCGTTTCGCGCCCGACAACCTCGAGGACGAGGACCTGCTCGAGATGACCAACGCCGGGCTCGTCCAGTTCGTCGTCGTGCACGACTACCTGGCGGGGTTCTGGTCCAAAGTGCTGCCCAAGCTCAAGCTTCACCCGGACGTCGGACTTCGCCCGAACGCCCAGATCGCCTGGGCGCATGCGCAAGAACAGTCCTCTCCTGAAGGCCGAGCTCGACGAGTTCCTGGCCCGGCACCCCCCGGGCTCGGCTTCCTACAACATGCTCTTCCAGAAGTACCTGAAGAACACCAAGTTCGTAAAGAACGCGGCCTCCACGGAGGAGATCGCGAAGCTCGAGAAGATCATCCAGTTTTTCAAGACCTACTCGGACAAGTACGACATGGACTTTCTGCTGATGGCGGCGCAGGGCTACCAGGAGTCCCAACTCAACCAGGGGGCGAAGAGCCACGTCGGCGCCGTCGGTGTCATGCAGGTGATGCCCGCCACCGGCCAGGAGCTGAAGGTCGGCGACATCTCCCAGCTCGAGCCGAACATTCACGCCGGGGTGAAGTACATGCGGTTCATGATCGACCAGTACTTCGAAAAGGAGCCGATGGACCGGCTGAACAAGGGTCTTTTCGCCTTTGCCGCGTACAACTGCGGCCCCGGCCGGGTGCGCAGCCTGCGCAAAGAGGCGGCGAAACGGGGCCTCGATCCGAACAAATGGTTCAACAACGTCGAGATCGTGGCGGCAGAAAAGATCGGCCGCGAGACCGTGACCTACGTTTCGAACATTTACAAGTATTACGTCGCCTACACGCTCGCCACGGAGAACATGGAGGAGCGGCGCAAGGAACGCGAAGCGGTGGAAAAGGCGGCGTAGTCACCAGGGCATTGCTTGGAGCTCCGGCGGTCCGGGATATCGTTGCGGCATGCTTGCCGACCGCAATTGTCACAGGCTTCTTCTCGCGGCGGCGCAGACACTGCTTGCGGCCGTCGTCTTCTCGCAGCCCACGCCGACTCCGAAGCCGGCGCCCGTCCCGACGCCCACGACGTACGAGCTTCTTCAGGATCTGAAGACGTGGGTGGTCAAGGACACCGCCCGCGACGAGGCGATCGTGATCGGGATCGCGATCACCGACACGAAGGAAGGCTTCACCGTCGAGCTCGCCGGCGGGGAGCTCGACGTGCGGGAGGGACTGCCGGCGCGGGCAGCCGCCGTCCTCTCGGGCCGCCGGAGCATCCTCAAGAAGATCCTCGCGGGCACCGAAACCCTCTCGGGCGCCGTCCGTCGGAACCTCGTGGACGTTCAGGGCAACCTGGACAAGATTCTCGAGCTGCTGGACTGCTGCGTCCACCGCCGGGGCTGACTCACCGTCCCGACTGGATCACGACGTCGCCCGCCGGCGCCTTGCGGACATCCAGGAAGAGCTGGAGGGTCAGCCCGGCGGCGTTGACGTGGCGGGGCGAGCCCTTGCTGTCCTCCTGCCTCTGGTAGTAGAGCTCGACCAGAAGCTTCTGGCTCACGAGTGTCTGGACGGCGGCCGTGTATTCCTGCCGGCTCCAGGCGTGATGCCGCGTGTCGTAGAACACCTCCGCGGCCGCGACGAACGTGTGGGCCTTGCCGAGGAATCCGACGAACTCGCGCTCCAGCGAGAGGCGGTTGCGGTAGCGCTGCGAGGGGTCGCCGTTGATCCAGCGCAGCTCGACCAGGTTGCGGTCCGTGGCGAGCAGCTTGAAGCCGACCGGGAAACGCAGGTCGGCGGAGAGCTGGACCCGCGACTCCCTCGAGATCGGGTCGTCGGGCGGGTCCGAGTATTTGAATCGGTATCCGCCGCGAAGGGCCACGCGGTCGCTCAATCGATGGTCCCAATAGAGGCCAGCCTCGGAGTCCGTCCCGCCCGGATCCAGCACCCGCGTCAGCGCCGCGACGGCCAGGATGCGGCTGGAAGAGCTGACCTTGAAAAAGGCGTCCAGCTCCGGAAGGAGCTGGCTCTGCGTGTCGGAATCCTGCCCCATTGCGGGCAGGGCCGCGAGCAACGCGGCCAGGGCCAGCCGCGAACGCATCAGAACTTGTATCCGAGTGAAATGACGGGGCCCCAGTCGTTCCTGGCCGCGCCCTCGGTGGGCGGCCGGCTGTCGTAACTGTCGAAGACGCTCAGCGCGATGTAGAAGTCCGACACGATCTCCCGGCGCACGCTCACGTTGGCCTGCACGCGAACGCGTCCGCCCTCCGTCAGGCTCGGCAGCAGCTTCATGCTCGCGTCGAAGGTCAACTTGGGAAAGTCGTACATGAACGTGGAGTAGTCGACGCCGATGAACGCCTCGGCATTGTATCGAGGCTCCCCTTCGGTGGGAGTCTCCCGGTTGCCCGAGATTCCGGCGATCGCCGCCAGCGAAGACCTGTTCGTCCGGAAGAGAAATCGGCCCGCGCCGGCGCCCGCGGAGACGCGGAGGTCCAATCCCAGATCCTGGTTGCGATCGGCGCCGAGGAACCCTGCGAGGAACCAGCGACGCTCCAGGAAATACGCGTAGTCCATGACCAACGAGGCGCGCTGCGAGGAGACGACACCCCGCTGCCGACTGGCGAAGACGCTCAGCGTGGACTGGATCTCGAACGACTTGACGCGGTACGTGGCGTCACCGTTCAGGTTGAGCTGCGCGAACTCGTTCGCCTGCGTGTAATTGAACCCCAGGTCGAAGGAGCCGGAGATGCGGCGCCAGAATGACTGGTAGAGGGTGTTCATCCGCGCCACGTCGAAGTAGTCGATCGTTCGCGATGTCCGTTCGGACACCACGGCGATCTTTCCCGGGGGTGACGACGGGGCGAGCGCGCCGAAAAGGTGAGTGCCGTCGACGAGCTCGATGTCGAACACCTTGTCGGATGTGAGGCTCAGGATCCTGTTCCACTTGATCGAGATCACCCCGGCATCCGGCGTGTCGAGGCTCAGCCGGCCTCCGGCGTACTCCTTGATCTCGCCGGTGAAACGGTCGCCGTTGGCCATCTGCACGACGTCGGTCTTCTGGGCCAGCGCCGTCGAGGCCAGAGCCGACAGGAGCACGCCGCTCGCGGCGAGCGATTTCATCCGGAGCACGCGCCGCGGATTGTAGCCCCCGCCAGACGACTTCCGGCGTGCCGAGCCGGGCCGACAGCTCGTCGAGACGCAGGTCGGGATTTCTCGGCCTCGTCAGAACACGATCTTCAGCAACCGCTCGACCAGGAGCTCCAGAGAAAACGTCGTCAGCAGCAGCGGGGCCACGGGGAGCAGCGTGGCCACCCCCAGCTGCCCGACGGTCCGCACAGTGAACGGCGCGAACTTCATGCCCTTCACGACGTCGAAGCTGTTGCCAAGATCGGCCAGCGACTGGATGTCCGCGCTGCCGATCAGCGGCTCGTCCGCGGGAGCGCCGCCGCGCAGCCACTTGCGGTCGAATTCCCGCACGTACCGCTCCGCCAGCATGCCGTATTCGCGCAGGCCCGCGCGCTTCGCCGCCGCGAGTTGCGGACCGAACACCAGCAGCGGCCCGAGGATGGCGAAGACCATCACCGCCACCAGGCCGATGATGTCGAGCTTGAACTCGGGCAGCTTCGCGCCCGCGTAAAAGATCCGGTTGGCGATCCATCCCGGCGAGCAGCGCTCCCTGGGCGACCAGCACAGGCGAGAACGCATAGCTCACCGTCCCGAGAAAGCCCAGGCCGCCGAGGCGGTCCGGATGCGTCGGCACGAAGCTCAGCTCGATGCGCGAGACCTGCCACAGGAAGCGCGCCCAGATGAACAGCCGGAAGTACCAGCGAATGAGCAGGAACTGGAAAATGGGCAGGCTCACGCAGCCAAGCCACCAGCCGGCCAGCGACGGCTGGAGTCTCCCGCCCGCCGACACGCCGTACCAGCCCGCGAGGTCGGGCTGTGTCGTCCTCCAGATGAATCCGACCCCGACGACGTAGACGAACGCGATCAACAGAACTTCCGCCGCGATCGAGTTTCGCAGGCGGATCGCCGAAGCGATGGCCGCATCGAACCTGGCCCGCGTTGCGTCCGAGATCAGGCCACGCTCCACGAACTGCCGCACCACCAGACGCATCCGCTGATGGACGACCAGCTCCGCCAGGATCAACAGCGGCAGCGCGAGCAGCAAGCGCGCGTGCACCTCCACGTCGAAGAGGAACGGCAGCCTGACACCGCCCCACGCGTGCCCTTCCGCAACCGACAACGCCAGCAGCGGAGCCCAGGCCAGCAATGCCATCACGACGAGGCGGCGCCGAATCAGTTGCAGCCCGTCCCCGGCCAGACGCGACCGGCGCCAGAGCTGATACAGCGGCCCGCCGAGGACCAGCGAGAAGTCCTCCGGATCCTTCAAGGGGCGCTCGTCGGGCCCGGGCTCACGTCGGCTCATTCCGTTCGACTCCTTGTTACAGAAGCGACGTGCGGGCGAGCCGGAAGAGACAAAGCAACTCGTTCTCTCCGGCACCGATACGGACCACCCGCAGGTCCATTCGCAGTTCGCTGCCGTCGCCCTGGCGGCCCACCACGTTCGAGAGATGGCGCACGGTCTCCAAAGCGCTTCCGGCGGCACGAGTGCCGGAATCGAGGACCGGCACGAGGCGTTCGACCGGCAGGTCCAGAAGCTCCGCCCGTTTGCAACCGAAGCTGTCGGCCGCCGCCACGTTCGCAAAGAAGATCGAGCCGTCCGCGCGAACGAGAATGAGCGCCTCGGGAAAGACCTCGAGAACGCGGCGCAGCCTCGCCTCGCTGCGGCGAAGAGACTCCTCCAGACTTTCGCCGCGCCAGAGCGTTCCCGATCACGTCGCCGACGACCCGGAGCCGGTGAAGAATCTCGGGCGGCCACGCACGAGGATGACGGAATCCGGCGAATCCGATGACGCCCACTCTTTCCCCGCCGACGCTGAGCGGGATGGACAAGTTCGCCTTGATGCCGGATCGGACCGCGTACTCGCGCTCCGCCGCCGCTCCGGGAGGAAGGTCGTCGGGGAGACGCGCCAGCACGATCGTGCCGGCCGCGCCGCAACTCGTCCACGTACCAGTCGAACTGTTCGAATGGCACCTCGGTCGCCGGCTCCACGCCGGGGAGCGCCGCGAAATGCGCCAGCTCCAGGGTCCCATCGGGTCGAAATTGACCCACCGAGGAACGGTCGAGGTCCAGGAACTCGACGACCTGCAGCAGCCACTTCGTCATGAGCACGTCCAGGTCGGACGGGAGTGCGGCGACGAATGCGGCGGAAAAATCGGCGAGCAGGACTTCGAAACCCAGGAGCCTCTGCATTGAGTCGCTCGCCAGGGTAGACCGGCGCTTGAGGCGAGTTTTCGGTCATTGCTCGGGATCGTATCTCCTTGGGCGCTCCAGCAGGCGGCAGGGCTTCAAGACTTCGGACGATCGCCCTTGTGCGGCGTTTTCATCGAGAGCCCTGCCCGAAAGGGAGGGCGTCTCGCGGGCACTCGGCTCCCCATTTCCGAGACATAATGCGCGTCAATCGTGATCGGAGAGTAAGTCCATGAAAGACCAGGTGCGTTCCGGCGGCACTGCTGCGTCCGGCGCCTGCGGCTTCCGGGTAGACGGCCAGGCGCTCCTGGACGCCATCGAGAGGGCCCTCGCCGGAAACAGGCGGCCGTTGTGATTCCCGGGGCCGTCGTTTCGCAGGAGTCCCGGCGGGTGCTCGATCCGATCGAGAGAATCTCGGAGATTTTTTTCGGTCTGATCATGGTGCTCACCTTCACGGGCACGCTCAGCGTTGCCGAGGCGGGCCGCCAGGAGGTGCGCACGATGCTGATCGGCGCGCTGGGATGCAACCTGGCATGGGGAATCATCGACGCGATCCTCTACCTGATGGGGTCGCTGGCCGGTCGGGCCGGGGGACTGCGCACCCTTCGCGCCGTGCGCAAGGCCGCCGACGCTCACCAGGGCCGGCAGCTCATCGCCGACGCCCTGCCGCCGATCGTGGCGTCCGTGATGGAGCCGGCCGAGATCGACGCGCTGCACGAGCGGCTGTCCCGGCTGCCGGAGCCGCCACGGCGCGCGCGCTTCGGCAAGGAAGACTGGAGCGGCGCCCTCGGAGTCTTCCTGCTGGTCTTTCTCACGACCTTCCCGGTCGTCATTCCGTTCCTGGTCTTTCGGGAAGACGCCGTTCAAGCCCTGCGGATCTCCAATGTCATCGCCCTCGCCCTGCTTTTCCTGGTCGGGTTCGCGTTCGGGCGCACGACGGGGCGGCGGCCCCTGCTCATCGGGATCGGCATGATGCTCTTCGGCGCCGCGATCGTCGGCATGACGATCGCGCTTGGCGGATGAGAGCAGATCGCACGCTGCCTCTCCTTCTGGCGGCGGCCCTTGCCCTGGCGGCCTCGGTCGCGCGGGCCCAGGCACCGGAGGCGCCTGAGGAGGAGGCCGCCGCTGAGGCGTGGGCCTACTCGGCATCCCTCTACGGGTACTTCGCTCCCGGCGGCCCGTACGGCCAGCCCACGCTCACGGCGGACCGCGGCTGGTTTCACACGGAGGTCCGCTACAACTACGAGGATCGCGACACGGCTTCGGTCTGGCTCGGCTACAACTTCTCGGTCGGGGAAAAGCTGACGCTGGAGTTCACGCCGCTTTTCGGCGGCGTCATCGGCGATATCAACGGCATCGCTCCCGGCTACAAGCTCGCGGTCGGCTTCTGGAAGCTCGAGCTCTACAGCGAGGGGGAGTACGTCGTCGATATCAACGACTCGTCATCCAACTTCTTCTACACGTGGAACGAGTTGACCGTGTCGCCGTGGGATTGGCTGCGGCTGGGTCTGGTGGCCCAGAGAACGAGGGCCTACCAGACCGAGCTCGACATCCAGCGCGGACTGCTGGTGGGCTTTTCCGCGGAACACGTGGACCTCACGGTCCACGTCTTCAATCCGGACAAGAGGGATCCGACGGTGGTCGTTGCGATGGGGCTGAGCTTCTAATTTCCGTCGCGAGTCGAAATGGCTCGGTTCGAGCCTCGCACCCGCTCCCCCATCCCGTTTCCGCCGCCAGTCGAGGCCGCCATTCCCTTAAGCTGAGATCCCGACTTGACGCGGGAAGAGAACGAATCTTGCCCTAAAGGGCAGTCGCGACGGGTGACTACGCTGCTAGCGTTCCGGATATCGTCAGCCAATCGGCGAACCGATCGCCGGAGTCTCGGGATCGAAAGGAGCGAATATGTTGCGAGGTGTTCTCATGCGCGGGCCAGGCGTCCTCCTGGCCTCGATTTACTTTCTCGGGATAACCGCATCGACGTCTGCGCAGACCGAGACCGGTTCATTTGTGTTGGCCGGTCTCGTCCGCGACGCCAGCAGCGCTCCGGTCGCGGGAGCGGTCGTGACCGCGAGAAACGCGATGACGGGATTCCGGCAATCGGCGATCTCGAGCGGCACGGGTGGGTACCGCATCGAGTCGCTGCCCGCGGGCCGGTACGACGTCACGGCAGAGCGCTCCGGCTACGGCACCGCCCTGGCCAGCGGCGTGGCGGTCCGGGAGACCGATTCGGTCACGGTCGATTTCACTCTGAAGCCGGTGGCCGAGGGCCCGCCGCAGGAAATCTCCGTGGTGGCGATCCCCGCGGAAGGAACGAAGCCCCAGCTGAGGGGAGCTCTACGGGTTCGCCATGCTGGATATGGGCTATGACTTCAAGCAGACCGACCCGGATTGGTTCGACGTCCTGCGGACGACCAAGCTCCCATCTTTCGAGAATCAGTTCGGCCAGGACGGCAACTTCTACGCGGGCGTGCGGCAGAGCCGTCTCGGCGTGAAGGGATACATCCCGACCGCCGTCGGCGAGATCAAGACGATCTTCGAGTTCGAGCTCTTCGGGACGGGCGTCGACGCCGGGCAGACCACGTTTCGCCTGCGGCACGCCTGGGCGGAGCTCGGTTCGTTTGGAGCGGGCCAGAGCTGGAGCCCGTTCATGGACCCCGACGTCTTCCCCAACTCGATCGAGTACTGGGGTCCCCCGGGATGGCCTTCTTTCGAAACGTCCAGGCCCGCTGGATGCCCCTCCAGGGGGACAACGAGCTCTGGATCGCTCTCGAGCGGCCGGGCGCGAGCGCCGACCAGGGCCGGTTTGCCGATCGCATCGAGCTCCAGAACATCCAGGGCCACTTCCCGGCGCCCGACCTGTCGGTCCATTTCAAGAAGAAGGGCGAATGGGGCCATGTCCAACTCGCGGCGATCCTCCGTTACATCAGCTGGACGGACACGCTCCAGGACGAGTTCGATCTGTCCGGTCACGCCACGGGATGGGGTCTGAACCTCAGCACCAACGTCAAGCTCACCAAGACGGGGACCCTGCGGGCTTCGGTCGTCTACGGAGAGGGCATCGAGAACTACATGAACGACGCGCCCGTGGACATCGGCATCGCGCCCCACTTCGGAATCCGAGGCGGCCGATCGTGGGCGAGCCGCTTCCCCTGCTCGGGATCGTCGCGTTCTACGACTTCAACTGGAACGAGCAGTTCTCGACCGCCCTCGGCTATTCCCTCATCGACATCGACAACACGCTCGGACAGGAGCCGAGCGCGTTCAAGACCGGGCAGTACGCCCTGGTCAACCTGCTCTACTACCCGGTGAAGAACGCGATGACGGGCTTCGAGTTCCAGTGGGGGCGCCGCGAGAATTTCTCCGACGGCTTCAGTGTCGACGATTACCGCATTCAGTTCTCGGCCCGGTACAACTTCAACTTCCATTTGGGAGGCAAGCCATGACCCGCTCCCGGCGCTTCTGGGCAACGCTGCTCGCCTCGACCCTGCTGGCGATGGCCGCGCCCCATCTCTCGGCTCAGTCGCCGGCCCAGATCCAATCGGCCCTCGACGCGGCGCACCAGAAATATAAGGGCCTCAAGGAAGGGGCCAACGCCGACTACATCCCGGCCCTCGCCAAAGTCGACTCGAACATCTACGGCATCGCGCTCGTGACGCCGGACGGCAAGGTGTACACCGCCGGAGACGCGAAATCCGAAGTCTCGATGCAATCGATCTCCAAGGTCTTCACGATGGCGAAGGTCATCGAGGAGCAGGGACAGGATGCCATCCTGAAGACGATCGGTGTCGACGCGACCGGCATGCGATTCAACTCGATCGTGTCGGTCGAGTTCGCCCAGAAATCGCTCGGGGGACCGGAGATCAACCCGCTCGTCAATCCCGGAGCGATCGCGGCCACCAGCATGCTGAAGGGCGCCACCCGGGACGCGATCTGGAAGAGCCTCCTCGGCTACTACTCGGACTTTGCCGGACGGCCCCTCTCGGTCAACCAGGAAGTCTTCAAGTCGGAGTCCGACACCAACCAGCGCAACCAGGCCATCGGCTACCTGATGTACGCCTACGAGTTCATCAAGACGAACCCGATGCAGGCGACCGACATCTACACCGAGCAGTGCTCCGTGAACGTCAATGCGAAGGACCTGGCGACGATGGCGGCGACGCTGGCCAACAGCGGGAAGAATCCGCTCACCGGCAAGCAGGTGATGAAGGCCGAAAACGTTCCCGGAGTGCTGGCCGTGATGGCCACGGCCGGCCTGTACGACGACTCGGGCAAGTGGCTCTTTCGGACGGGACTCCCGGCCAAGAGCGGCGTCGGCGGCGGCCTCATCGCGGTCTCTCCGGGAAAGTTCGGCATCGCCGTCATCTCGCCGCCGCTCGACGCCGCCGGCAACAGCGCCCGCGCGCAGAAGGCGATCGCGGACATCTCCAATGCCCTCGGTGGCAATCCCTACGCGGCGAAGCCGCTCGAGGCGGCGAAAGGAGCGCGATGACGACGGCAGCGGACACGACCCCGACCGCCGACCTGAGCAAGCTGAGCCCCTTCGAGCTGAAGGGCTACCTCAGCGCTCTGGCCGACGAGGCGGTCAAGACCCGAGCGGTGACGATGCTCAACGCCGGCCGCGGCAACCCGAACTGGATCGCCACGACACCGCGCGAGGCCTTCGGCCTCATGCTCCAATTCGGCCTGCGCGAGTGCCGTCGGACCTGGGACGAGCCGGGGGTCGGCCTGGCGGGGATGGCCCAATCGCCGGGCATCGCGGGACGCTTCCGGGCGTACCTCGACGAGGTCGGCAGCTCTCCCGCCGCGGATCTTCTCCGCAAGTCCCTCGACTACGGTGTCTCCAAGCTGAAGTTCGACCCGGACCGCTTCGTCTGGGAGCTGACCGACGCCGTGATCGGCGACAACTATCCGGTTCCCGATCGCATGCTGACGCACGTGGAGAGAATCGTGCACGAGTACTTCGATCGCGAGATGACCGGGGGCCGGCCGGTCGCGGGAAAGTACGACCTCTTCGCGGTCGAGGGCGGCACCGCCGCGATGATCTACATCTTCCAGTCGCTGATGTCCAACCGGATTCTCCACAAGGGGGACACGATCGCGCTGGGAACTCCGATTTTCGTCCCCTACCTCGAGATTCCTCACCTGGAGGAGTTCCAGTTCAAGATCGTTCCGATCGAGCAAAGCGGGATGACTCCGGAGGGCTACCACAGCTGGCAGTATCCCGACTCGGAGATCGCCAAGCTCGAGGATCCGAAGATCAAGGCGTTCTTCGTCGTCAATCCGGCGAACCCCGGCTCGGTCGCGATCGAGCAGAAGAGCATCGACCGGCTGGTCCGGCTCGTCAAGGAGAAGCGCCCCGACCTGATTCTGCTGACCGACGACGTCTACGGCACCTTCGTCAACGGATTCCGGTCCCTCGCGGCGGAGCTGCCGTACAACACGATCTTCGTCTACTCCTTCTCCAAGCACTTCGGCTGCACGGGCTGGCGGCTCGGTGTCGTGTCGATCCACGAGGACAACATCTTCGACAAGATCATCGCCGACCTGCCGAAGAAGGATGCCGACGCCTTGAACGCGCGGTACGGGACGCTGACCACCGAGCCGCAGAAGCTCAAGTTCATCGACCGCATGGTGGCCGACAGCCGGGCCGTCGCCCTGAACCACACGGCCGGCCTGTCGTGGCCCCAGCAGCTCCAGATGGCGCTCTTCTCGCTCTTCGCGCTGCTCGACGAGAAGGACGCCTACAAGCTCCGGTGCCAGAAGATCTGCCGCGACCGTCTGGAGGCGCTCGGCCGGGGGCTCGGCATCGAGGTGCCTCACGACCCGCTGAGCACGGCCTACTACCAGACGCTCGACCTCGAGAGCTGGTGCCGCAAGAACATCGGCGAAGACTTCATGGACTACGTCGCCGAGCACCGGGATCCGCTGGACCTGGTCTTCGGGCTCGCGCGGAACCACGGCACGGTGCTCCTCAACGGCTCGGGCTTCCACGGTCCGCCCTGGTCGGCCCGCGTGTCGCTGGCGAACCTCGATGACGACCGCCTACGAGCAGATCGGCAAGAACCTCGCCGCAACGGTGCAGCGCGCCGTGGCGGCCTGGAAGGAATCGAAGGGGAAGACGAAGTAAGACGCGCTTCCGGACCCTCTCGGCCCGGGCGCACCACAAAAGGACGGAGAACAAATGAGCCAGAGCATTCGACATCGCGCGATTGCGGGAGCCGTGGCCGCGGCCCTCGGGATGGGCCTCGGAGCCGGCGTGTCTTCGGCCCAGGAGAAGAAGCTTCCGAGCGTCGTCGTGCTGGCCACCGGCGGCACGATCGCCGGGGCCGCGGCCTCCGACGTCCAGGCGGGGTACACCTCGGGTCAGGTCGGCGTGGAGCAGCTCCTCGCGGCCGTGCCCCAAACCAAGAAGCTCGCCCGGCTGCGCGGAGAGCAGATCTCCAACATCGGATCCCAGGACATGAACGACGAGGTCTGGCTCAAGCTCGCGAACCGAATCAACGAGCTCGTCGCCTCCCCCGACGTCGACGGCGTCGTGATCACGCACGGCACCGACACGATCGAGGAGACCTCGTACTTCCTGACGCTGGTCGTCAAATCGAAGAAGCCGGTCGTGCTGACGGCGGCCATGAGGCCCTCGACCGCGCTGTCGGCGGACGGCCCGCTCAACTTCTACAACGCGGTCGCCGTCGCCGCCGATCCGGACGCCGCCGGGCGCGGTGTCCTGGTCGTCGTCAACGACTGGATCCACGACGCCGCCTCGCTGACCAAGACCAGCACGACGGCCGTGCAGACGTTTCTCTCGCCGCAGCGCGGACTGCTTGGCGTCGTCGCGTACGGGGACGCCGAGTTCTACCGTTTCCCGGTCGGGAAGAACACGACGTCGAGCGAGTTCTCGATCGACGGGGTCAAGACTCTGCCGAGAGTCGACATCATCTACGCCCACGAGAACATGGATGGTGTCTTGATCGACGCCGCCGCGGCCGCGGGCGCGAAGGGGATCGTGGTGGGCGGCGTCGGCAACGGAAACATGACCAAGCCCGCCCTCGACGCGCTCGCCCGGCAGGCCAAGAAGGGAATCGTTTGCGTGCGCGCCTCCCGGGTGCCGACGGGCCGGGTCGGGCGCAAAGTCGAGGTGGACGACGACGCGCTGGGTTTCGTGGCCTCGGATGACCTGAACCCCGCCAAGGCCCGTGTCCTGCTTCGGCTGGCTCTGCTGAAGGAGCGGTCCAATGCCGATCTTCAACGGATCTTCAACGAGTACTGAACGGAAAACTCCGAGGCCGGGGACTCCGGGCGATCCCCGGCCTCGCTCCCGCGCTCCGAACACAGAAGGAACGGATCATGACCATCGCCGCAACTGACCGCGCCTTGAGCCTGACGGATTTCTTTTCCGCCGCCCAGTCGAGAGCGGACCGCTGGGCGGAGCTCGCCATCCGGGCTCGGGCCTGGGCGTCCGCCGTTTCGCAGGGAGAACCGGCCTCGTCGACCCGGTCCGAGGCCGTCGCGGCTCTGGACGCCCTCTCGGCTCTCGAAGAATTCTGGGCGTATCCGGGCCCGCGTCTGACGAGCGCCCTTGCGGCGCGCTTCGCGGAGGGCGATGCCGTCGGCAGCGCGCAGCTCGCGCAGAGGATCAACGCCGCGCTCGCCTCGGACGCCTACCGGCACGAGGGCTCGGCCTGGGAGCTGGACGGAGAGGCGGACGTCACGCCGGCCGATTTCATGCCGCCTTCGCTGGCGCCGGGAGAGAAGCGCCGACCCTACTTCGAGGTGCTGAGCGTCACCGCGGCGGACCCGGCCGGCTGGGGGCGCGCGCGCCAGGAGCTGCGCGCACTGCGGCGCGCGGAGGACCCCTTCCTCTACGAAGTCGTCCAGGTCGGGAGTTTCGAGGACGCCCTGCTGGCGGTCCTCTTCAACACGAACCTGCAGGCGGTCGTGCTGCACGACGGCTTCCCTTTCCGGTCTCGCCACGACATGACCGAAGTGCGCGAGGTGCTCCGCCGCACACTGGGCTTCGACCCGGACAAGGTTCCCGTGCGCGACTACGGTCCGGGACTGGCCCGGGCCATCCACCGGCTCCGGCCGGAGCTGGACGTCTACCTGTTGTCCGAGCGCCGCGTCGCGGAGCTCGCCGGCCGCGATGACATGCAGGACGTGCGTCGTCTGTTCTACGGCGCCGAGGAGCTGCTGGAGCTGCACCTCGCCGTCCTCGACGGGGTGGGCGAGCGCTACCGCACGCCGTACTTCGACAACCTGAAGAAATACGCGCGCCGCCCGATCGGCACCTTCCACGCGCTGCCCGTGGCTCGCGGCAAGTCCATTTTCCGCTCCAACTGGATCCGCGACATGGGAGAGTTCTACGGCGCCAACCTGTTCCTGGCCGAGTCGTCCGCGACCACGGGGGGTCTGGACAGCCTGCTCGAGCCGACCGGCAACATCAAGCTGGCCCAGGACGCCGCAGCCCGCGCCTTCGGCGGGGACCACGTTTTTTTCGTGACCAACGGCACGTCGACCTCGAACAAGATCGTCCACCAGGCGGTCGTGCGGCCAGGCGACATCGTGCTGATCGACCGCGACTGCCACAAGTCGCACCACTACGGCCTGGTCCTGGCGGGCGGCCAGCCCTACTACATCGACGCGTATCCGCTGACCCAGTACTCCATGTATGGAAGCGTGCCGCTCCGTCGCATCAAGGAGGCCCTGCTCAGACTCAAGGCGGAGGGAAAGCTCTCGAAGGTGCGGATGCTGGTCATGACCAACTGCACGTTCGACGGCCACGTGGCCAACGTGCAGCGCGTCATGGAGGAGTGCCTCGCCATCAAGCCCGATCTGATCTTCCTGTGGGACGAGGCCTGGTACGGATACGCGCGATTCACTCCCTTCCTGCGCCGGCGCTCGGCCATGGGCGCCGCGGCGCTGCTCCAGGAAGAGCTCCAGGATCCGGACTACCGCCGGCGCTACGACGCCTTCCGAGCCGAGGCGGGAGACCTGGATCCGCGAGACCCCAGAATCCTGGACATGCGCCTGCTGCCCGACCCGGACCTCGCCCGGATTCGAGTCTACGAGACCGACTCGGTGCACAAGTCGATGTCGGCCCTCCGGCAGGCGTCCATCGTGGTCGTCAAGGACCAGGACTTCCCCGACGTCGAGGAGGCGTTCCGCGAGGCCTACTTCACTCACACCTCGACGTCGCCGAACCTGCAGATCATCGCCACGCTGGACCTGGCGCGCCGCCAGATGGAGCTCGAGGGCTACGAGCTGGTGGGCCGCATGATCCAGCAGGCCCTGCAGCTGCGTCGCGAGATCAACGGCCACCCGCTGATCTCGAAGTACTTCCAGGCCGCCACACCCGCCGAAATGATCCCCTCGCAATTCCGGACCTCCGGATTCGACGACTACGGGTCGGAGAACGGCGACTGGGCGGCCTGGCTCCGGGCGATCGAGGAGGACGAGTTCATCCTCGATCCGACTCGAATCACCCTGCTCTGCGGCCGGGCCGGGTTCGACGGCTCCGA
Organism: uncultured Acidobacteriota bacterium; assembly: GCA_963829925.1. Classification (GTDB taxonomy): domain Bacteria; phylum Acidobacteriota; class Thermoanaerobaculia; order UBA5066; family Gp7-AA6; genus DAHUXD01. The sequence goes on along the minus strand of CAWHKQ010000009.1, from coordinate 198,345 downwards.
GTTCAAAGCGCTGCTCGCCGAGGAGCACGACATCCAGATCAACAAGACCTCGCGCAACAGCGTCCTGGTTCAGATCAACATCAACAACTCGCAGAGCGACCTGGCGCACATCCTCAAGGCGCTCGCGGAGATGGCGCGGGCGATCGAGCGCCGCCTCGCTCGAGGGGGTCCGGCGGCCAGGGCCGCCTTCGCGGATCGGGTGAAGGCGCTCGTGGAGGACGTCCCCGACCTTCCCGACTTCAGCCGCTTCCACGACGCCTTCCGGGACGACCCGGGCGGGTCGACGGCCGAGGGACACATGCGCGAGGCGTACTACATGGCCTACGACGCCGACAACTGCGAGCACCTGAAACTGAACGGAAAGGAAGTCGACGAGCGCCTGAGGAACGGACCGGAGATGGTCTCGGCCAATTTCGTGATCCCGTATCCGCCCGGCTTTCCGATCATGGTGCCCGGTCAGGTGATCAGCCCCGAGATCATCGAGTTCATGCGCAAGCTCGACGTCAAGGAGATCCACGGCTATCAGCCCGCCCTCGGTCTGAAGCTGATCAAGCCCTCGGCGCTCTCGCCAGGACGGAGCGAGCTGGCGGCGGCCTCCGAATCTCGAGCCGGGAGGACCGGACAATGAAATGGCTCATCGAAACCCTGCGCCTGAACCCGGAGATCGCCATCTTCCTCGTGCTCGCGGTCGGTTTCTGGGTGGGGCGGATGAAGATCGGGAAGTTCAGCCTGGGCGTGGTCACGAGCACGCTTCTCGCCGGCGTCCTGATCGGTCAGCTCAACATCATCATCTCGCCACACGTGAAGTCGGTCTTCTTCCTGATGTTCCTGTTCGCCGTCGGCTATTCCGTCGGCCCTCAGTTCTTCCGCGGCCTGAAGAGCGGCGGACTGCAGCAGGTGGTCTTCGCCACGATTCTCTGCGTGCTCTGCCTCTTGAGCACGGTCGTCGTGGCGAAGGCGATGGGCCTCCACACGGGGCTCGCCGCGGGACTTCTCTCAGGCGCGTGCACGATCTCGGCGGTGCTGGGTGTCGCGACGGACACGATCAACCAGCTGGCCATTCCGGCGGCACAGAAGAAGGAGTGGCTCGACGCGATGCCAGTGGCCTACGCGGTCACCTACCTCTTCGGAACGGCCGGGTCGGCCTGGATTCTGGGGACTCTGGGCCCGAAGCTCCTCCGGGTGGACCTGGCGGCCGAGTGCCGGAAGCTCGAGGAGAGCATGGGGGTGAAGTCGGACGAGCCGGGCGTCATGTCGGCCTACCAGAGGTTCGGCGTGCGCGCTTTTCGGGTCGCCGACGGCCCCTTCGCCGGCAAGACGATCGAAGAGCTCGAACGGCGCTTTGCCTCCGAGCGCCTGTTCGTGCTCCGCGTGCGCCAGAACGGCAAGGTCATCGATGCCCGGCCGGACATCGTTCTGTCGCCCGGCGCCACGATTGCCCTGACCGGCCGCCGGGAATTCGTCCTCGCAGCCGCCCAGCAGATCGGGACCGAAGTGGACGATCCGGAGCTGCTCGACATCCCGGTCGAGATCCTGGACGTCGTGGTCACGAACCGGACGTTCGTCGGCAAGAGCCTGATCGAGCTCGCGCGCGATCGGGAGTTCCGGGGCGTCTACCTGCGCAAGCTCCTTCGGGCGGGCCAGGAGATGCCCTTCACGCCCGCGACGACGATCGACCGCGGCGACGTCCTCCAGATCGCCGGCTCCCGGGTCGATACGGCTCGAGCCGCCAAGTTTCATCGGCTACGCCGACCGCCCCACCGACAGCACCGACCTGCTCTTCCTGGGCCTCGGCATCACCGTGGGGGCAATCCTCGGCGCCGTCGTCATCCGGGTGGGCAGCGTGCCGCTCTCTCTGAGCACGAGCGGCGGCGCCCTGATCGCGGGGCTGGTCTGCGGCTGGCTGCGCTCGGTCAACGCGACGTTCGGCCGGATACCCGGACCCGCGCTGTGGGTCTTCAACAACGTCGGCCTCAACGCGTTCATCGCCGTGGTCGGCATCACGGCGGGGCCGGCCTTCGTGTCCGGCCTCATCGCAAACGGCCCGGCTCTCTTCCTGGCCGGCATCCTGGTGACGACCATCCCGTTCATCATCATGATCTACGCCGGCAAGTACCTCTTCAAGATGCACCCGGCGATCGTGCTCGGGGCGTGCGCGGGCGCGCGGACGACGACCGCCGCGCTCGGGGCGATCGAGGAGACGGCCAAGAGCAAGATGCCCGGCTCTCGGATACACGGTCACCTACGCCGTCGGAAACACGCTGCTGATCATCTGGGGCGTCGTGATCGTGCTGATGATGTCCTGAGGTTTCGCCACGGTCGCCGAAGGGCGTGGCGAAGTCGAAGTGAGCCCGCGGCTCAGAGTCAGAGGAACAGCGCCAGGTAGCCGGTGATCAACACCAGGACGGCGGTCACGGCGTAAGGAACCGGGTAGCCCACAGCCGGCAGCGCGCTGCCGGTTTCCTCCTGCGCGGCGCGCAGAGCGGGGGTGGAGAAGCGCGCGCCGCATAGCGCCCCCATGAGCACGGCCGGGTTCAGTCGGAGCACCTTGAGCCCCACGATCCAGGCCAGAACCGGGGGCAGCAGCCCGGCCGCGAGTCCGACGGACAAGATGCCCAGCACGCCGCCGCTCGCGAATGCGCCCGCCACGCTGGGGGCCGTGTTGACCGCCACGACGGCGATGAAGAGGTCCAGGCCCAGGTCCTGCAGCAGGCTGCGGGCTCCCTCCGAGACCGGTCCTCCCAACAACGGGTAGCGCGAGCGCAGCGTGCTGATGCCGATGCCGGCCAGCATGACCCCGGCCGGTGTGCCCAGACCCAGAGAAAAAGCGCCGACGGGAAAGTGGAACCACCCGATGACGTAACCGACCGACAGACCGAGGGCCAGGGTCAGGATGTCCGACACGGAGCTCGCCCGAACGACACGCCCGACGAGCTTGCCGACGCTCTCGATCCTGGCCCGGGGGCCCAGCACCCGCAGGATGTCGCCCCGCTCGATGCGGGTGTTGGGATAGACGGGCAGGGACTCGCCCGCTCGGATGTAGGCGACAGCCTGCAGGAGGCGGCCGACGCGCTCGGAGCCCGGAAAGACCGCGCGGCGAACCCGCTCGATCGCGTCCTTCAGCGGGAGGCCCGCCATCTCCTTGTTGGTCACGACGACGTCGGCCACCTCCAGGTCGACCCGTCGCGCCTCCTCGTCGGCGACCTCCGGCCCGATCCCACCCACCGCTCGCGAGACGAGCCGCTCGACGTCGGCCACGACCGTCAGGACGTCTCCGCGCTGGAGGGGAGGATTCGGACCGAGATCGAGCGGCCGGCCGCCGCGCAGCAGCTGCAGAACCGGCACGTCAACGTCCGCGGAAAGCTCGTGCACCCGCCGGCCGACGAGCGCGTCGTTTTCGAGACGATAGGCGCGCACGTCGACGCCGAGCCTGGGCATCAGGTAGGCGGCGTCCGTTCCGACCATCGGGAGCTGGCCCTCGCCGCCGCCGTAGCGGGCCTCCGCCTCCTGAGCCGCCGCGCGCGCGTCGATGCGCGAGAGACGTGGAAGATACCGCACCAGGAGGATGATGCCGATCAGTGAGAAGAGATACGTGATGGCGTAACCGGCGGCCACGTTGCCGATGACGTCGCCGGGCGTCACACCCGGCGGCGGCCGGTAGGACCCGCTCTCGACGGCGCCGGTGGCCGCGCCAATGACGGCCGTGTCGGTCATGCTGCCGGAGATCAGCCCGGTGGCCAACCCCGGAGCGAGGCCGAGCGCCTTGGCCCCGGCGTAGGCGATTCCGAAGTTGGCGAGAACGACCACCAGCGCAAGGACGACGAACTTCAGGCCGTCCCGGCGCAGCCCGGCGAAGAACTGCGGCCCGACCTTCAGGCCGACGGCGAACATGAACAAGTTCAGCGCCACGGTCGTCAGGAGCGACGGCACGTCGTAGCGGATGCCGAAGGCCAGGAAGGCCGCAAGGCTGATCAGGATGCCCGAAAGCAGCGTCCCTGCGGTCGAACCGAGCGACAGGAAGCCGAGCTTCTGACGCCCGAGGATTGTGCCGAGGGCGAGGGCCACGAAGAGCAGGACGAAGGGCTGCTCGGCCAGAAACCGAAGCACGTCCCCGAGCAGGCCGAGGTCGGCACGCGGGGCTTCCGGAGTTTCACCGGCCAGCGCGGACGCGCTGGAAAGGACGAGCCCGACGGCAAGGATCAGGGGACGGCATCGCGGGAGCCGGCGCGGGCGGGTGCGAAACACCCTTGTCGGAGACGGCAGAACGGGCATGCGCTCCTCCAGTCCGTGACGGCTCTTTCTCGTTGCTCGGGCCGGCGCCGGTGTGCCGTCACTTTACCCGAGCAAGTCGCCGCGTCATGAGACGAAAATCGCATTCCGAATCGGGGCCGGGCTGAGTTCCGTGATTCCCGGGTGAAGCCGCGAGGAGGCGTGATCGGCGAGATCGACGGCGTCGCTCCGGGCTACAAGCTTGCGGTCGGCTTCTGGAAGCTCGAGCTCTGCAGCGACGGGGCCGTCGTCGACGTGAACGACTCGTCATCCAACTTCTTCTATTCCTGGAACGAGCTGACGGTGTCGCCTTGGGATTGGCTGCGCTGGGTCTGGTGGCTCAGAGAACGAGGGCCTACCAGACCGAGCTCTACATCCAACGCGGACTGCTCGTAGGCTTTTCCGCGAAACACGGGGACCTCGCCTTTGCCGTGCGTCGAGTGCCCGGCGGCAAGGCAACAGGGCCAGGCCCCAGCCTTCGGACTGCGGCTAGGCCCTGGCCGTCACCCTCCCGTGGAGCCCCTTCAGTTTGAATGCGAGAGCCACGAGCAGGATCCCCCACAGGATCGCGAACGTGGCGATGAGCCAGGCGACCGAGATTGCTCCGGCTCCCGGTCGCGCGATGAGCACGCAGCCGAGGAGGACCGTCAGGACGCCCGACAGGATCCAGAACCACTCGTTCTGAATCTCTGCGCGCAGCCGGACCGCCGCGGTGATCTGCAGGATTCCCGCCATGATGGCCCAGAACGCGATGACATAGAGCAGCGCGATCGCGGTGATGCCGGGCCAGAAGAGTGCGATCAGCCCGGCCGCGATCCCAAGAACGCCGACCAGAATGAGCGATCCCATCTTCGCCTTCACGCCGGCCATTAACGCCAGGACACCGTCTATCAGCGCGTAGGCTCCCCAGATCAGGACGAGCAGGGCGATCGAAAGGCCCGGGTACGCATAGGTCATGCACCCGAAGAGGATCGCGACAACACCGCGCAGTAGCACGACCCACCAGTTCTTTGTCATGGCACCAATCATCGGAACCTCCTTCTCTCGTACGTTGAGGAAACGACGCCGAAGTAACTCCGCTTCTGCTGCTCGAACATTCCTCGGTGATGGGCTCGGCGGCGCTGGCGTTGGCGGCGGCGGACATCAGCGCACAGGCGAGCAAGGACTACGGCGAGGATGCCTCGGGACGATGATCCTCCTTCTGTTACGCCTGACGGAACGGATCGGTTGGCTAAACCTACCATGTTGGTTTCTCGCGTCATCCTGCCCCAAAGGGCAAGGCGAAGTCCCGAAAGTGCCCGATCGCCGAGTTCTCCTCCAGGCGACCGGGGATTCAGCTTGAAGCGGGCGGAGGACAAATTCTGCCCCAAGGTGCAGATTGCGAGCTCGTGGCCCGGCTGCTAGCGTCCCGCACACCGACGAACAAATAGCGATTGCCGGAGCGGAAGGGACTCCGGGGGTGCGATCGAATATGATCGCGGATCCGGCGAGGGAGTCCGGAGGCAAGGGGAACGCAGACTCCCAGGAGGGCTCATGGATTCGGTGAACAGTCCCGCCTCCCGCCCCCGGCGAGCTTTGCGAGTCCGTCGCATCCCGGCGGCCGCGGCCCTCCCCGCCTCGGGCTTGCCCGCGCCCGCTAACGCCTCGATCTTCCAATCGCACGAGACTTCTCGTTCATTCTTTTGATGCGTTGCGTCAACGCCGCATCCGCCAGACTCCCGGCCAAAGGCATGCGACCCAGGCGTGGAACCCGCTGGGGGAGACTCCTGTATTGCTGTCCATGAATTGGCTCGGTACACGAGCGGTGGGGCTGGCAGCGGTCGTGCTGCTCAGCGCCTGCACGACGGTGGGGCCTGACTTCAAGCGACCTGAAGTGCCCCCTTGCTGGCCGACTGGAAGGGTGGCTCCCTCGAGTCGCTCGCCGCTGACCGGCGAGCTCCAGGCAGCGGGCAGACGCAGGAGTGGTGGCGCAACTTCAATGATCCCGTGCTCGAACAGCTGGTCGCCGAGGCGCAGCGCGTGAATCCCGACGTGCGGACCGCCGGTCTTCGCATCATGGAAGCGCGCGCCCAACTCGGGATCGCCGGCAGCACGCTCTATCCGCAGGTGCAGCAGGCTACCGGCGAGGTGCTCGGTGTGGGAGAGCACCGGTCAGGCGCACCCGACACCACGGCGGTGGCCTTCAACGCCGGGCTGGGGATCGGCTGGGAACTCGATTTCTGGGGCAAGTTCAGACGTGGCATCGAGGCCGCGGATGCCGGCTATTTCGCCAGCATCGCCCAATACGATGACCTGCAAGTGCTGATGGCCGCTCAGGTGGCCGCCCTGTACTGCTCGATCCGTACCGTGGAGGCGCGGCTGGTGATCGCTGGCGAAAATGCAGCGCTACAAAAGCGCAGCCTGGAGATTGCCGAGCGGCTATTCAAGGGCGGCAGCGACTCCGAATTGGATGTGCAACAGGCGAAGGCCCTGTATCTCGGCACGCTGGCCACCATCCCTCAGCTGGAGGGCGTGCTACGCCAGACACAGAATGCGCTGAGCACATTGCTGGCCAGAGCCCCGGGGCCATTGCCTGAAATGGCCGCAGGCAAAGACGTGATTCCGCAGGCGGAACTGGACGTCATCGTCGACATGCCGGCGGATTTGCTGCGCCGTCGCCCGGACGTCAGGGCAGCAGAAATGCAGTTGGCTGCTCAGTCCGCCCTGATCGGCGTGAGCGTGGCGGACCTCTATCCGTCGATATCGCTGTTGGGATCGGTCGGACCTGTCCGCCACGTCCTTGAGCGGGTCGCCGACCGTGCTCGAGTTGGGGCATCGGGCCCAGCCTCGTCTGGAACGTGTTCGACCATGGCCGGCTCACCAACGCCGTGCTGGTGCAGGATGCCCGATTCCAGCAGCTCTATGAACAGTATCAGGACGCGGTATTGCGGGCGGCCCGCGAGGTCGACGACGCCGCCGTTGGCTTCGCGAAGACCGGAGAGCAGATCGTGCTGCTCGCAGAAGCCGTAAAGGCCGCGCAGCGCTCGCTGGACATCGCCACTCTCCAGTACCGGGAAGGGCTGACCGACTTCGAGCGAGTGCTCGACTCTCAGCGAACGCTTTTCAGCCAGCAGGAGCTTCTGGTCGTCACCCGCGGCAACCTGACGCAGAACCTGATTGCCCTTTACAAAGCCATGGGTGGCGGCTGGGAACAGGGGCGAAGCCGGCCCGTGCTGGATGACGCGACGCGCGAAACCATGGAGCAACGCAGCAAGTGGAAAAACATACTGACCGCCCCGCTACCGGCGGCAGGCACTGACGCTCCACCAACCTTTCCGGAACGGCAACCATGACCAGGAGCCAAGAATCCACGAAGCCGGACGAGACCCCGGCCGCGATTGGCGAAAAATCGCCGCCGTCTTCCAAGCCGGACGAGACGCCAGCCCCGATTACCGAGAAGTCGCCGCCACCGCCGTCCAAGCCGGGCAAGGGAAGCCGGCTGGGCGCGATCATCGTGCTGCTACTGATCGTCGCGAGCCTGGCCTGGTATTTCGTTTCCGATCGCCTGACCCCGTATACCTCCCAGGCCAGGGTTCAGTCGTTCGTCGTGCCGGTGGCAGCCGAGGTATCGGGCAGAGTGCTGAAGGTGTACGTCAAGAACAACGACGAGGTGCAGCCCGGGCAGCCCCTGTTCGATATCGATCCGACCCAGTACCAGATCGCGCTGGAGCGCAGCCGTTCGGACTATGAGTCGGTGCGTCTTTCGGTCAATGCCGCGACGGCGTCGGTGGCGGCGGCCAGGGCGGCACTGCAGGCGGCTGTGGCGAGCCGTGTCTACGCACAGCAGGATGCGACGCGACTGGAACAGATCTATGCGGAAGATCCAGGCGCGCTCTCTCTGCGCCGCGTGCAGAGCGCGCAGGCCACCCGGATCATGGCCCAGAGCCAGGAGAGGAGCGCCGAGGCGGATCTGCGCCGCGCCCAGGAGACCGCGGGCGAACAGGGTGATAAGAACGCGCAACTGCTGAGTGCCCGCGCGGCGATCGAGAAGGCCGAGCTGGATCTCAAACGGACTCAAGTGCTCGCTCCAGCCAGCGGTTCGGTGACCGACCTGCGCACCGACGTCGGGCTGTTTGCCCAGACCGGCGCGCCCGCGATGACCCTGATCGCCATTCACGATCTCTGGATCAGCGCCGACATGACCGAGAACAACCTCGGCAACATCAAGCCCGGCGACAAGGTCGCGATCGTGCTCGACGTGATGCCGGGCGAAGTATTGAAGGGCCGCGTGCGCAGCGTCGGCACCGGCATCAGTCCCGGCAAGCCGCCTCAGCCCGGCACCCTGCCCGAGGTCGAGAACAGCCGCGATTGGCTGCGGCAGGCGCAGCGCTTCCCGGTAGCCGTCGAATTCGACCCGTCCGAACGCGAGCGACTGCGCGGCGTGCGAATCGGAGGCCAGGCCGACGTGCTGGTCTACACGGGAGACTATCCCGCTGATGAACTGGCTTGCCGGGGTCTACATCAGGCGTGATGAGCTACTTTTCGTATCTCTATTGATCGCGTCGCATGCACCGCGCCGACAAAGCGGTACTGCGGCTGGCGATCGGCCTCGGCCTGGCCGTGCTGATCGCCTACGGATTCGCGCTGCAGCTGCCGTTCGTAGTCTGCGTGGTGGCCGTGCTGTTGCTGTGCAAACCCGGGCCGCCGATCCCGTTCGTGAAGGGCGCGGTGTTCGCCGCTGTCATCGCTGCATTGCTGGTGACGGGCGTGCTGATGGTCCCGCTCCTGGAAAACTACCGCGTCACCGGAGTCCTCCTGACAGGCGCATTGCTCTACGCAGTGTTTTTCGCCGGCGCGCGCAGCGGCAATCCCGCTGACGATCTTTCTGGTGATCGCCTTGACCTTCATTCCTGTGGCCGGCGTCGCCGAGCAGGCGCTGGCCTCAGCACTCGGTCAGGCCTTCGGGGTGGGGCTGGCCATCGGCGTTCTGGTCAGTGGTTTCTCACACGCTTTGTTTCCGGATGCTCCCGGCCCCGCCCCCATCGCAGCGGCGCCGCGCGCTGCCGCCAGTCCGGAAGCGGCAAGCTGGAGCGCGCTGCAGGCTACATTGGTCGTCATGCCGGTATTCGTGCTGGCGCTGACCAACCCGGCCTTCTATCTGGCGGCCATCATGAAAACGGTTACGGTGGGCCAGCAGGCCAGCGCCACCAACGCGCGTTCGGCCGGACGCGAGCTGGTGGGCTCCACGCTGATGGGGGCCGTCATGGCGGCGGTGGTCTGGTTCGGCCTGTCGCTGCGGCCGAACCTGTGGATGCTGACGTTGTGGGTGGTGGCTGCAGCGCTCTGGGCGGGCGCGAGGCTATTCCGGATCAAGCCCACGTCGGATCCCCCATCGTTCTGGGTCAACGCGCTGATGACGATGTTTATCCTGCTGGGTCCCGGCCATCGAGGATGCTGCGGTCGGCAAGGATGTCTACAAGGCTTCTGCCACCCGCGTCGCCCTGTTCATCGGGGTAGCGCTTTATGCGTGGGCAACGGTGTGGGCGCTCGAGCGCTGGCGTGCCTCGAGATCCAGCTCACTCATCCCGGAACGCAGCTAGAAAGGAAAACATGAACCCGAAACGCACAAGTTCTACACCCGCCCGTGAAGCCGGTCCGCGGGGCCGCAACTGCGCTGGCCAAGCTGCGCGACTGGGACCCCATCTGGGTCGACCAATGCCTCAAGATGTACGCGCCCGGGACACGCCGCCATATCCAGACGGCGCTGAAGCTCGGCGCGACGATGGAGGAGATCATGGAAGTATTCAAAATCTGTGTCTCTTCGGGCATGCAGGCGAGTAATCTCGGCGTGCCGATTCTTGCTGAGGAACTGGAACGCATCGCGAAAGAGGGGTGAGGTATGGCTGACCTGACGCCGACTTCCGAGAAGGCGCTGTCCCATGCCCTGCTCGAAGCGCTGATCCGTGCCGGCCTGATCGCCGTTCTGGTGATTTCCTGCTACCAGATCTTTCACCCCTTCCTCAACCTGATCCTTTCGTCGCTGATCCTGGCGATCACCCTCTACCCACTGCAACGCAAGCTCAAGCGCCTGCTGGGTAACAAGGAGGGTCGCACCGCAACGCTGATCGTGCTGATTGCCATTGGCATCCTCATCGTGCCGATCTATCTGTTGGGCGACCTCGATTGTCGCCTCGGTGGAGAATGCCCTGACCGTGGTCAAGAGCGGCAGTTTCCATATTCCGCCGCCGGCCGATTCGGTCGCCAGCTGGCCGCTGGTGGGCAAACGTCTGTACGGCTTTTGGCTGCAAGCCGCCACCGACTTGACCGGTCTGATGCAGAAGTTCGCACCGCAGTTCAAGGATGTCAGTCTCACCGTGCTGGGCAAGCTCGCCGGCGTCGGTATGGGCCTCCTGATGTTCATCGTAGCCCTAATCATCGCCGGCATCTTCATGGCCTATGGTGAGAGCGGCGGCCGCAGCGCGGTGCAGATCGCCTCGCGCATCTTCGGCCCGGGCAAGGGACCGCAAATCACCGCATTGTGTACCGCCACCATCCGTGCGGTGGCTCAGGGCGTGGTCGGCATCGCCTTCATCCAGATGCTGCTGGTCGGCGTCGGCTTCGAGCTCATGGGCGTCCCTGGCGCTGGTCTGCTCTCCCTGGCGGTGCTCCTGTTCGGCATCCTCCAGCTACCGGCCACCCTGATCACGGTCCCGGTCATAGCCTTCGTCTTCGTCACCGAGGGTGCCAGCATGGCGACCATCGTCTTCGCCATCTACGTCTTCGTCGCCGGCCTGGTCGACAATGTGCTCAAGCCACTGCTGCTGGGACGTGGTGTCGATGTGCCGATGCCGGTTGTACTGATCGGCGCCCTGGGCGGCATGATCACGGGTGGCATCATCGGCCTGTTCATCGGCCCGGTGATTCTTGCGGTCGGTTATCAGATATTCTGGCAATGGGTTAAGGACCAGCCCGCAAGCGCAGGAGCCGGAGCGACCAGAAGCCGACCTGACTCGACCTGGGTCCTAGGTCGTCTCGCGATGCGTCAGCTACGGGGACGCTGAAACGTCGAGTCTTTCTGACGTGGCTCAGGTTGAAGGCACGGAGAATTCGCGAGTCGCCCCTGACTAAAGCATGGAATCGATCGGCAGAACTCGCATCAGGTTCACCCCAAGTATCCCCCAGAACCCCGCGTACGGCTCGGAGTCGAAAACAACCTTCTTGCCGCTCTCTGTCGTACTCCACTGCAGCGATGTGTTTGCCATTGTCGCGGCTAACCAGTTCCACCTTGAATGCCACATGCTCAATGTGCTCGCTGAAGCGCTTCGACGCGTTGGAGCCAACTCCGGTTCATGGAAAAGGATTCCGATCTCGTTGTTGATGTTGAGAGACCGCTGATCGAAGTTGAGCGAGCCAACGAACATGATTTTCGCCATCAATCGCCATGGTCTTGGCATGCAGACTCGATTTGCTCAGGCCGGGAAGCCACGTAAACCGTTCGCCTTGCTGTCTCTTGATTTGCTCATTCAGCTCGTACAACTCCACGCCGCACCGTAAGAGCTGTTTGCGGTGCCGCATATATCCAGCGTGCACCGCGGCGACGTCATTAGAAGCCAGCGAATTGGTCAGGACGCGTACCCGCACTCCCTTCTGGCTCAAAACGCACAGCGCATCGACGGCCTGCCGACCGGGTACGAAGTAGGGCGACACCAGGATGAACTCCCGGGTTGCCTGCTGAATATAGGGAGCCAGCTGCGATATCAACAGGTCCTTTTTCCAATCGTGGCCCCGGGCCAGCTTATCGGGAGAGTCGTAGATGACCCTGGCTTGCGCAAAGCTGAAGTGGACCGCCTTTTCCCTCAACTTTTCAGCGAATGCGGAGTTCTTTAAAGCATCGATATAGATGGACGTCTGCTTCTCCTGATAGAACACGGCCAGGTCGTTACGCAGCTCGTCCATCGCGCCCGCCTGGGCAGCCGACGTCAGGGTGGCGACCGGATAGGCACGTTCGCTGTTCCAATACTGATCGAACGCTTGCGATACGTCCGGTACAACCGCTCCGATCGTCATCACATCCAGGTCGGCAAAGGCGAGATTCTGATCCGCATCGAAATACTCGTCACCGATGTTTCGGCCGCCGACGATGGAGATCTGGGTTGTCGACGGTGAACGATTTGCTGTGCATGCGGTGATTCACCGTCTTCAGCCTCGTGACGAATTGCAGATTCTTCGAACGTCCGCGCACGAAGGGATTGAACAGCCGCACTTCCACGTGGGCTGCGCATCGAGAGCCGACCAGACATCATCGGCCTCGCTGCCGTGAATGTCGTCGATCAGCATGCGGACCCGCACACCCCGGTCAGCCGCGGCGACGAGTTCCCTGATCAACAGCCTGCCGACGGTATCCTGATGAAACATGTAGTACTGCACGTCGATACTGCGCTCGGCAAGACGCGCAGACATCGCCCGCCCGACAAACGCATCCCGTCCATTCCCCAGCAGGTGAACGCCGGATTGCGTCGGATGTTGCTCCAGTTGTGCCCTAAACGCCTTGCCCAGGCTGGTGCTGGCGCCATCGCTGATCGCGCGAGAAGGTATTCGATGTCTATTGTCTGGCAGCACGGTGCAACCTACTCATAGGACCAGCGAGTCCTGCACCCGATGAACCTGATGGTCGGCCGTCCTCGGATTGCCTCCCGAGGCATCCTCAGCCCAGGCGGCGGTAGAACTTCACAATCACCGCTTCGACCACGAGCATCGTCACAACGACGACGATCAGGGGCACGATCCCATGGAAGCGTCCGCCGAAACGCAAGCCGTCGCCGAACGCGAAGGAGAGCGCTTCGAGAATCACGAACTTGGACCCGAAGAGCACCAGCCAGGCGCTGAAGTAGCGCATGAATTTCGCAAAGCCTCCCGGTCTCGCGTTGAAGAGGTCGCGAGCCGATGCTCCAGGGCGATCGTGAGCTTCAGGAGGAGCTGCAACAGCGCGGCGGCAAGCAGCATGACCGTAAACGAGTCGACACTGACCTTGTCCCAGTATTGGGCGAAGAGGCCCAGCACCACCAGATCCACCAGGGTTGCAGTGAGGTAGCGGAGGAATCCCCTCTGCCTTGGCGAGGGCGTGTGATCCAGGGTCTCCCACAGTGAGCCGCCAGCCGTTGTCGTCATGCGCTTTCTCCCATTTTGAACGTCGTCATTGGGCCATCGTACCAGCGGTGGCATTCTTTCGATTCGACGACCTCCTCGCCGACAGGCTCCCCGCTACCGCCCTGAAGGGAAGCTTGGAATCCGCGACAAGGATGTGGTATTTCGCAGCGTGGCTTCCTCATGACAACCCGACGCCTTGGTGCTCGACTCGCACGGGTGAACGCCGTCGGCGGTTCAGCGACCCCTCGGCGCGCGACCAATTCACGGTCGGCTTCGGTCCGCGCCTCCACTTCAAGGTCGGCGAGAGCTCGTGGATACGGCCCGGGATCTCCTACTCCCGGGCGCTGGACGATCCGATGGCGAAGAAGGACTACAACATCCTCCAGATCGACCTGCTCTTTGCGTTCTGATCGGGAGCGCCCGTGAGGATCGGCCTCGTGGGGAGGATCGCCGCGCTGGCGGTCCTCGGCGCCGCCCTGGGCCTGGGGATCTACACCTTCGTCTACGCCAAGGGCTGCTCGTACCTGACCAACGACCCGCAGGCCTGCGCGAACTGCCACGTGATGCACGAGCAGTACGACGGCTGGCTGAAGTCGAGCCACCGCGCGGTCGCGATCTGCAACGACTGCCACACGCCGCACGACTTCGTCGGCAAGTACTGCGACCAAGGCCGCACCACGGCTTCTGGCACTCGTTCGCCTTCACCACCGGCGAGCTTCCACGAGCCGATCCGGATCAGCTCCGCGAGCCGGCAGGTCACCGAGGCCCGCTGCCGGCGCTGCCACGGCCAGTCGGTCGCAGGCCATGGGCACGCCGGCCCACGCGGGCTCGAGCGAGATCTCCTGCATCCGCTGCCACGGCTCGGTCGGCCACATGGAGCTGTCGGCGACGACCGTCCGGCGACCGGAGGTGAACCATGACTGAGCCACGATCCCGGACGTCCGCCGCTGGTCCCGCGGCGCGATGCTCGCCGTCGCCGGCGCGTCCGCCCGTCGCCGCGGCGGCCGTCACCGCGCTGCTGGTCAACATCTTCGAGCGCAAGCAGGAGGCGCAAGAACCCCTTCTTCCGCGTCGTCGAGCTGACCGACGACACCGACGACCCGGCCGTCTGGGGCAAGAACTTCCCGCTCCAGTACGACGGCTACCAGCGCACCGTCGACCAGGCGCGCACGCGCTACGGCGGCAGCGAGGCCCTGCCGCGCACGCCGACCGAGGCCGACCCGCGCTCGGTCGTGGCGCAGTCGCGCCTCGAGGAGGACCCGCGGCTGAAGACGATGTGGGCCGGCTACGCCTTCGCGCGTCGACTTCCGCGAGAAGCGCGGCCACGCCTACATGCTCGACGACCAGACCTACACGCGAGCGCCTGCAGCAGTTCAAGCAGCCCGGCACCTGCATCCACTGCCACGCCTCGGTCTACGTGCCGTACAAGAAGGCCGGCGACGGCGACCTCATCAAGGGCTTCGAAGCAATCAACCAGATGCCCTACGCCGAGGCCCGCAAGACGTTCACGCACCCGGTCGCGTGCATCGACTGCCACGACCCGGACACGATGGAGCTGCGCGTCACGCGCCCCGGCTTCCTCGAGGGCATCAAGCGCGCTGAAGGCCAGCCAGGGCGTCAAGGACTACGACGTCAACCGCATGGCCACGCGCCAGGAGATGCGCTCGCTCGTCTGCGGCCAGTGCCACGTCGAGTACTACTTCAAGGGCGCCGAGAAGCGGCTGACCTATCCGTGGGCCAAGGGCCTCAAGGTCGACGAGATCGTCGCCTACTACGACGAGGTCGGCTTCAAGGACTGGATCCACGCCGAGACCGGGGCGCCGCGTGCTCAAGGCGCAGCACCCCGAGTTCGAGATGTGGAACCAGGGCATCCACGCCGCGCTCGGGCGTCGCCTGCGCCGACTGCCACATGCCGTACATGCGCGTGGGCGCGATCAAGATCAGCGACCACCACGTGCGCAGCCCGCTGCTCAACATCAACAACGCCTGCCAGACCTGCCACAAGTGGCCCGAGGACGAGCTGCTGGCGCGCGCCGAGGCCATCCAGGAGCGCACCGTGAGCGCTGCGCAACCGCGCGATGGACGCGCTGATGGCGCTGATCGCCGACATCAAGGCGGCGAAGGCGGCCGGCGCTCCGACGCGGAGCTCGAGGCCGCGCACAGGGCCGCAGCGTCGCGGGCAGTTCTACCTCGACTTCGTCGAGGCCGAGAACTCCATGGGCTTCCACGCGCCGCAGGAGGCCGGCGCGCATCCTGGGCGAGGCGATCGACTACTTTCGCCAGGGCCAGGTTTCGCTGCGGCCGCTGAAGGTTGCCTCGGCCAAAATGGCGACGCGGAAGGGCAGCTGAGCCCTTCGCTCTCGGACGGATCGACGCCCGGTCTCCCGCGGTGCTCGGCGAGCGATTACGGGAGCGGCGCGGGCGAGCCGGAAGAGACAGATCAGCCTCTTAGGATCATCGGCAAGCCGGCGCTCTTTTCCCTGAGCAATGGATGGGCGAAGTTCTACCGGTGGACAGCCATCGAAAACCCGAGGCCATGACCGACGAGTTCTCGTCCCGCCGGATACCGAAGCTGAGCGCAGATCTCCCGCGCCGAACGGCGTGGAGCGCCAGGTGGAGTCGGCGCCGCGACGAGGAGCTCGATGATGCCGACGTTGAGGGCAATGCCCACGCGGGAGCCTGCCTGGAAGTCGTACCGGCTGCTGGCCGGCCGGCGGCCCTGAAACGTTAGGACCTTCCCTTCGGGGTCACCTCGGCCCGGGCCCCCTCAGGAGACAGATCGGCTACTTCGACGGCGCGACATCTTTCAGCCAAACTTTCTACGGCGCCGTAGTCGTCGATGACGATGGCCCCCGACGTCGTTCATCTTCACCTTGGCGGCGGGGGCCAGCTCCCCCTCTCCCTTGCCGGCGGCGTCGAGGTCAGAATCGCGACACCGAGGTCGTATCCGGCCTTGGGCTTCGACTCCGGAACTCCGGCTCCGAGAAAGAGGATCGGCTCCGCGGTCACGATCGTGATGAGCCGGCCCGAGCCCGTCGGCCGCGCGAAGGCGTACTTGATCGGAGTCCGGCGCTGGCCGAGCTCGACGTATCCCGAATCTTTCAACCCGGAAACCACCGGACGCACCGCGGCCGTGCCGCCTTCCTTCAGGGCCTTCATGACGGCGGCCCGCTCCGCCTCGGTCGCAAAGCGCTCGATGGCGATCGTCGTTTTCGAGGTCGCGCTCGCGTCGGCCGACTTCGCCGACGCGGTGGCGGTGAACGTTTCGCCTCCGGACTGCGCGGACGCCACTGGCGCCACGATCGATCCGAGAGCGATTGCACCGGCGAAGGCGAAAGCGAGAATTCCACGTCTCATGTCAGCACTCCTTATCTCGTTCAGTCCCGTAACTGTATCCCGCAACCGGGACGGTGGCGGAAGGGAATCGTCTCGCCGCCTCAACTGCGTTGCCGCGACTCCACCTCCATCGAAACCAGCCGCGCGATAAAGATCGCCGGGTAGAGCTGGCCAATGAGCGCTTCGGCGGTCGCCAGACTTCGCGCGATGGGGTGGACCGGCGTGATGTCCCCGTATCCGACCGTCGTCAGAGTCACGAGGCTGTAGTACACGAGGCCATGGCCGACTCGGGAAAACCCCGGGACCGATGACGCAAACTGAAAAGATCCGGGCACCGCCGCGTAGATGAGCTCGTAGGCGGACGCCCAGACGAGCCCGATGAGCAGGTACACCGCGATCGCCCCCTGGATCCGGCGGACCGTGACCGGCCCTTCACGGAAGACCTGCATGAGCAACAGGCCCGTCAGGGTCGAGAGCGCCAGGATCGAGAGCGCGTTGTCCCAGTAGAAGATCGCCGATCCGGCGGCGGCCTGGCCCGCCCACCTCACGCAGAGTGCCGCGGCCACGACGGCGAAAACAGCCCGCCGCGCGCCACCGCCGGCCGGCGACCGCGACGACGCCCGAAAGAAGGAGCAGGGAGAAGAGGAGGTTGAAGAGGAACGGACCTATGACTCCCATGGCCGCCAGAGGAGCTCCGACGAACAAGGAGAGGACCAGGAACACGAGCATGGCGGACAGTCCCCACTCCGTCTGCCAGAGGCGCGATCCGAAGCCTCCGAGATTCACGATTTCACCGCCCGGAAGGGCGGTCGCTCACCAGACGGGGCCGCCGACGTAGACGCCGCCATACGGCCCCCCGCCCCAGCAGCAGGGCCCGCCCCACCCGGGGTAGCCGTAGCTGACGCCGACGTAGGTCGTCGATTCGCATCCGACGGCCGCGGTCGCGAGGGAGACGAGGACGAGCAGCACGACGAGGCGAAGAGGGCTCAACTTGCGTTTACGCATGGTCGCTGTTCCTTGCCGTTAGTACGGGTACTTTTGAAGGGCGACGACCGCGCCGGTCGGGTCTGCAACGACCGCGAGCGTACCCTTGCGGATCTCGGGCCTGGGCGCGAGGAGAACGCGGCCGCCCAACCCCGTCACGCGCGCGGCGAGGCCGGCGGGATCGGTCACGAAGACGTAGGGCAGCCAGTTCGGCGGCACGTCCTTCTGTGAGTCCGGGACTCGGAACACGCCCGCGCGGGACCCGCCGTGCTTGATCACGGCGTAACTTGCGTCCGACTCGGTCTTCGACACGGTCACCTCGTGCGGAACGAGTCCGTTGTAGAACGCGAGCGTGGCATCCAGGTCATGCGTGAGGTACTCGTTCCAGAAGAAGGTGCCCTCGATGGGCGTTGGGGGGTCGGGAGGATCGCCCGAGGAAAGATGGACGAGGCCGAACGGGGCGCCCTGCGGGTCCCGAAGGACGGCCGCGCGCCCCTGCGAGCCGATGTCGACCGGTCCGGCCAGAACCGCGCCGCCACTGGCCTTCGCCTTCTCGATCGAGGCCTCCACGTCGGCCACCGACATGTACGAGAGCCAGTGGGCCGGAGTCTTGCCGGCGCTCTCCGGCCGGGGAGCATGAATGCCTCCGACCGCGTTCTTGCCGATGCGCGCGACGCTGTAGGGGCGGCCCAGAACCGTCGTGTCCACGTATTCCCAGCCGAGCAGGGCCGCATAGAACTTCTTGCAGGCCGCAGGATCGTCGGTCGTCAAGTCGTGCCAGACGAATTTTCCCGGCTCGTTCGGGCCGCGCTGCGCCGCCGGGGCGCTGCTGCCCGTACTGCACCCGAAGGAGAGTGCCGCCATCGTGGCGAAAGCCAGGACGAGACTTCGATGCAACACCGGCGAAGCGATCGAGCGCGAGGACTGCATTCCGGGAGCATACAGGAACCAGAGACCGTCGAAGAGATGCACCAAGGGGAAGGGGCGCCGGCCGGAGGCCCCGACCCGTCGGGCAGCGGGTTCACGAATGCGCTGCTGG
Source organism: uncultured Acidobacteriota bacterium (assembly GCA_963829925.1). GTDB lineage: Bacteria > Acidobacteriota > Thermoanaerobaculia > UBA5066 > Gp7-AA6 > DAHUXD01. The sequence goes on along the minus strand of CAWHKQ010000009.1, from coordinate 179,591 downwards.
CGCCAACTTCTCGACGCCGTTCCGTCGGGCCGGCGCTCCATCTCCGGTTTGCTTCGAAGGACGGGCGCTAGTCCCCGTCGCTATCGCTGTCGTCGCTGGCGTCGCTCCCCTCGTCCTCCGTCACCGTCCAGCTCTTGTCGGGGTTGTAGCGGGTCATGGCGGACGCGATCTTCGCGGTGTCCGGGCCGAGGTCCTTCTCGTAGACGGTGCCGTCGTTGCTGACGATGAACGTCTTCACACCGGTGACCCGATACTTCGCTGGCCACGCGACGAGAGCGAAGCCTCCGATCATGTAACCTTTGATCACGTAGTCGAGCTCACCGAGCGGCGCTGCCTTGCCCTGCCCCTTGAGCACCTTGAAGTAGTAGCCGTGAAACGGCTCGGTCTTCGTCGTGTAGCCCTCCGCAAGAGCCCTGGCGACGTTCTCGCCGATGGGGCTTTCCGGGCCGCCATCTTCGCTCTTCCAGTACAGCCCGTCGTGCTTCCCGGGAGTGCTGATGATGCGCTGCGCGTATTGAGTTATGCCGGTCTTGTCGGGGTCCGCCATGGCGTAGTCGTGCTGCGCCTCGACGAAGCCCCGGCACACGGTGATCGCGTCCAGCTCGTTTTCTCCGATGTGGCGAAGGAGGATCTCGTAGCGGCCCTCCTTCGAATTCCATGCCCACTTCCCGTTCTTCTGGTCGATCGGGACGGCGTAGGGCCATGCGTCAGGGCCGACCGAAACCCACACACGATGGGGATCGGAGGGGTCCTTCACGATGTCCGTTTTCTCGCGCGCAAGCCGGACGAACTCGGCGCGGCCTTTCTGGTCCTGCACCGCGTCTCCGGAGGTAATGAGGTCCTTTCCTTCGGGCCCGAAGATCGCCAGAAGCGCCGGCACGTCGTCGGCGGCCGCCGCCTCGACCGCGGCTTCCACCGCCTTCTCGGGCGAGTCGTAGACTTTCTGCGCAGAGGAAGCGGGAGAGGCCGCCCGCAGGGCGGGCGCCACGAGGCCGGCCAGGCCGATGGCAACCGCCACCGCGATCCGTCGAATCGGACGAGTGCCGTTGAGGTCGGTGTTCATCGTCATTTCCATCTTCATTGGCCTACCTCCGCCGCCCGCCGCCGCCGCCGCTGCGGCCGCCGCCGCCCATGCTGGAAGAGCCGCGAGAACTGCTGGACTGGGCGCGGCTCGCGCTCGAGCGCCCGCCCGAGGCCCCGCTGAAGGAGCTGCTGCTGCCGCCGCCGCCACCACGCGAGGAGCTCGACGGGACACTCCGACTGCCCGCGCGGTCGCCTCCTCCGCTGGAGGAGCGATTGCCGCTCGAGCTTCCGCCGCCGCGATTCGCGGTCGACGCGCTCGGCCCGCCCGCTCGGGAGGAAGCGCCCGCGCCGCTCGCGCCTCCGCCTCGCGCCGAGCTCTGGCGATTGGACGCCGACGCTGCCCCTCCCCGCGCGGACCCGCCGTATTTGCTCGCCGTCGCCTTGTTCTTATACGGGGCCCCGCCGCGATGCTGGGAGTTGTGCTGCCAGTTGCCGCCGCCGCCGCCCCCGCGGTTGACGTTCGAGGCCTTGTTGAAATTGTTGTTGTTGTTTATGTTGATCGTGTTGTTCCCGCCGCCGCCCCAGCCCATGCCGCAGCAGGAGCCGCCCCAGATGGCAGCGCCCATCGCCATACCGACGCCGAAAGTGACCAGCCCGGCGCCGGGGTAATAGGGAGGGTAATAGACCGGCGGATAAGGGTAAACCGGCGGCGGATAAACGACCGTCGGGTTGTAAGACGGGACGTAGATGACCTCGGGGTCCGAGGGTTGGACGACGATGACCGTCTTGTCCTCGACGACCTTCGTCTCGACGATCTGTTGCTCGTTCGATTTCAGGGACCCCTTCTCCTCGGCCTTCCCCCTCATCCGCTGGACGGCGTCCATGACCTCGCCCTGCTGGTCGAGGAAGGCGTCTCCCAGCTGCGTGGTCCACTGGATGTCGTCGGCGAGCCGTTTCACCACCTCGGGGACCGCCGCCATCGACTGGATCGCCGGGTCCCACGGCTCCTTGGCGACCGCGTCGGCCAGCGCCTTGTCCTTGAGGTTCGTGTTCTTCGCGAGCCACTGCTGAAGCTGGATGAGCTCGAGCGGGTACGTGGACGCGACGAGGGTCTGGGCCAGCAGCGGGTCGGGATAAAGCGCTATGGGTGCGACGAGGGAGTCGAGCTGATCGTTGCTGAGCTTCGGCGCTTCCTCTTCGGCCGGCGCAGCCTCCTGGGCCGGCGCAGCCTCTTGCGCAAGCAGCATCGTGTTGCCCGAGCCGAGCAGAAGGAAGCAAAGCACGACGGCGACGCCTCGGATGATCACCCTGTTTTTCCCTGGAATACTCATGAGCACCACCTTCTCTTTCTCAGACTCAACTCTAGCACCGGAGCGCCGCCGGTCAACGTCCCGTCCACCGCTCAGGCACGACCTGCGACGGACGGACCGCCACCGCCCGAGACACGGGACGGCAACTCGTCGGAATACGGGCAAACGGGACGAGTGTAAGGACCGCATTCCGGCAGCATACAGAGAATCCGGACTCGAGAGGAGGCACCAAAGGGAAGGTGCGGAACCCCGGTACCCGTGAAAGAATCCGCCCTCGATAAACCCTTCCCCTCCCAAGGAGACGGCAATGCAGCTCGGAATGATCGGCCTCGGACGCATGGGCGCCAACATGGTGCGGCGCTTGATGAAAAACGGCCACTCGTGCGTTGTCTATGACCGCAGCGCCGACGCCGTGAAGGAACTTTCGGGCGAAGGAGCCGCCGGCAGCTCCTCCCTCGACGACTTCGTTGCGAAGCTGAAGCCTCCGCGCGCGGTGTGGCTGATGGTGCCTGCCGCCGCCGTAGACGCGACAGTCGCTGAGCTTGCGCCGAAGATGCAGAACGACGACATCCTCATCGACGGCGGCAACTCCTATTACATCGACGACATCCGGCGGCAGAATGACCTGCGTCCCAAGGGAGTCCACTACGTCGACGTCGGCACGAGCGGCGGTGTCTGGGGCCTGGACCGCGGGTACTGCATGATGATCGGCGGGGATCGGGAGGCGGTCCAGCGCCTGGACCCGATCTTCAAGACGCTCGCGCCCGGCCGCGGCGACATCGCGCGCACGCCGGGGCGCGAGAAGGTGTCCGGAACCGCCGAAGACGGATACCTGCACTGCGGGCCCGCCGGGGCCGGGCACTTCGTAAAGATGGTCCACAACGGGATCGAGTACGGCATCATGGCCGCCTACGCGGAGGGGCTGAACATCCTCCGGCACGCCAACGTCGGCAAGACGGCGCGCGAGGTCGACGCCGAGACGACACCGCTGCGCAACCCGGAGCACTTTCAGTACGACCTGAACCTCCCGGACGTCGCCGAAGTCTGGCGCAGAGGCAGCGTGATCGCATCGTGGCTCCTGGACCTGACGGCACTGGCCCTGCTCAAGTCCCCGGACTTGAGCAACTTCTCGGGGCGCGTCTCGGACTCGGGCGAAGGTCGCTGGACCATTCTGGCGGCGATCGAGCAAGGCACGCCGGCGGAGGTCCTGACTGCCTCGCTCTACCAGAGGTTCGCCTCGCGTGGAGAAGCCGATTTCGCGAACAAGGTGATCTCCGCGATGCGGTACGAGTTCGGTGGACACGTCGAAAAGAAGGCCGGGGAGTAGCGATGGCGGAAAGCCCTCGGACGCTCTGCGTCGACATCGGCGGAACGGGCATCAAGACAATCGTCGTCGATGCCGCCGGAAAGCCGGTCACCGAGCGGCTGCGCGTCGAGACGCCGCGACCGGCCACACCCCGGGCCGTCCTCGCCGCCGTCGTCGCCCTGGCGAAACAGCAGGGCTCCTTCGACCGCGCCTCCGTCGGTTTCCCCGGGGTCGTCCGCCGGGGGGTGACCGAAACGGCACCCAATCTCCATCCCTCCTGGGCCGGCTTCGACATCGACTCGGCGCTGACGAAAGCGGCGGGGTGCGATGTCCGCGCGTGCAACGACGCCGACATGCAGGGCCTGGGCGTCGTTCGCGGGACGGGCGTCGAGCTGGTCATCACGCTGGGCACCGGCTTCGGATCGGCGCTGTTCCGGGACGGGCGCCTCGTTCCCAACCTCGAGCTCGGCCATCACGCCGCGTGGAGGGACCGGACCTATGAAGAGGAGCTCGGCCTGAAGGCCCTGGAGAAAGCCGGGGGCAAGAAGTGGAACCGCCGCCTCCGCAAGGCCATCGGTACGCTTTCGGATCTCTTCAACTACGATCGGCTCTACATCGGCGGAGGCAACGCGAAGAAGATCAAGATCGATCTCCCGCCGCGCGTCCGGGCCGTTTCCAACATGGCCGGCCTGCTCGGGGGGATCGCGCTCTGGAACGGGAAGGAGCACGACTATGGCGTCCGCTGACGCCGCGGCCGCGCCGAGCCCGGCGGCCCGGACCGCGTCGTCCGACGCCCTGGTCTTCTTCGGCGCGACCGGCGACCTCGCCTACAAGAAGATCTTCCCCTCGCTCCAGGGACATGATCCAGCGCGGAAACCTCAACGTCCCGGTCATCGGCGTGGCGAAGTCGGGCTGGACGACCGAACAGCTCCGGGAGCGGGCGCGCGCGAGCCTGAAGGAGCACGGAGGCGGAGTCGACGAGGCGGCCTTCGCGAAGCTCGTTTCCCTGCTGCAGTACCTCGACGGCGACTACGGAGATCCGGCCACGTTCGTGGCTTTGCGCAAGGCTCTCGGCGGAGCGAAGCATCCGACGCACTACCTGGCCATTCCTCCCAGCCTGTTCGGTACCGTCATCGAGCAGCTCGGAAAGACCGGGCTGCGCGGCGGGCGCCCGGGTCGTCATCGAGAAGCCGTTCGGGCACGACTTCGCCTCGGCGCGCGCCCTCAACCAGACCCTGCACACCGTGTTCCCGGAGTCGTCGGTCTTCCGCATCGACCACTACCTGGGCAAGGAGGCCGTCGAAAACCTCCTGTTCTTCCGCTTCGCCAACACGTTCCTCGAGCCGATCTGGAACCGCAACTACGTCGACTGCGTGCAGATCACGATGGCCGAGCAGTTCGGCGTGCAGGGACGCGGCAAGTTCTACGACGAGACCGGCGCGATCCGGGACGTCATCCAGAATCACCTGCTCCAGGTCGTCGGATACCTCGCCATGGAGCCGCCGATCTCCCTCGACGCCGACCGGGTCCGCGACGAACAGGTCAAGGTCTTTCGCGCGATCCATCCCGCCCGGCCCGAAGACGTGGTGCGCGGCCAGTTCGACGGGTATCGCAAAGAGCCCGGCGTCGAAGGCCGACTCCCAGGTCGAGACCTTCGCCGCCGTGCGCCTCGAGATCGACTCCTGGCGCTGGGCGGGCGTGCCCTTCTTCATCCGGGCCGGAAAGTGCCTGCCGCTGACGGCGACGGAGGTGCTGGTCGACCTCAAGACTCCCCCGCTCTCGCGGCTTTCCCCGGGGAGAGCAATTACTTCCGCTTCCGCCTGGGGCCCAAGATCTCGATCTCGCTCGGGGCCCGGGTCAAGAAGCCGGGCTCGAAGATGGAGTCCATGCCCACCGAGCTCGTCGCCGTCCGCGACTCGGGGCGGGACGAGGTCGATGCTTACGAGCGCCTCCTGACCGACGCCATGCGCGGGGATCCGACGCTGTTCGTCCGCGAGGACGCGGTCGAGGCCGCCTGGCGCGTCGTGAATGACGTTCTCGACAATGCGACGCCCGTCCATCCCTACGAGCCGGGGACGTGGGGGCCCGCCGAGGCGGACCGCCTGACCGCCGGCCTCGAGGGATGGCACGACCCCGCTCCGCAGCCGTGATGCCGAAGAAGCCCGCGGATACGGCCGAGGGCCGCCGGCTCGCCGAGAACGACCAGCGCCGGGCCCACTGGAACCGCTGGGGCCCCTATCTGTCCGCTCGCGCCTGGGGAACCGTACGAGAGGACTACAGCCCGAACGGGACGGCCTGGGATTACTTTCCGCACGACCACGCCCGCTCGCGCGCCTACCGATGGAGTGAGGACGGCCTCGCCGGGATCAGCGATCGGCATCAGCTCGTCTGTTTCGCCCTGGCGCTCTGGAACGGGAAGGATCCGATCCTGAAGGAGCGGCCCTTCGGCCTGACCAACTCCGAGGGCAACCACGGCGAGGACGTCAAGGAGTACTGGTTCTACCTCGACTCGACGCCCACGCACTCCTACATGAAATATCTGTACAAGTACCCCCAGGCGGAGTTCCCCTACGCGCGCCTGCTCGAGGAGAACCGGCGCCGGACGATCGAGGAGCCGGAATTCGAGCTGCTCGACACCGGCATCTTCGACGGGGGCCGGTATTTCGACGTTTTCGTCGAGTACGCCAAGGCGAGCCCCGAGGACATGCTGGTCGAGATCACGGTCGAGAACCGGGGACCGGATGCGGCGACGCTGGACCTGCTCCCGTCCGTCTGGTTCCGCAACACCTGGAGCTGGACACCGGGGCGCGCCCGCCCCGTTCTGGCGGCTGTCGCGCGAAACGACGGCCGTCCGGTCATCGAGCTCGAGGAGCCGTATCTCGGAAAGCGGTATCTCCACACCGCGCCGGGAGCGGAGCTTCTCTTCACGGAGAACGAGACCAACACGGAGCGAGTGTTCGGAGCCCCGAACCTGACCCCGTACGTCAAAGACGCGTTTCACGAGCGCGTCGTCCACGGCAACGTCGATGCGGTCAATCCGGACCGGCGGGGAACCAAGGCCGCGGCGCGCTACCGCCTCACGATCGCCGCCGGGGCAAGCGCCTCGGTGCGCCTGCGCCTGACCGACGACTCCTGGACCGCCGGTGATCCGCTCGGAGCGGACTTCGACCGGATCCTCGGCGAGCGCAAGGCAGAAGCGGACGAGTTCTACGCGGCCGTCATCCCGGATCGTCTTTCGGCCGAAGAGAAGAACGTGATGCGGCAGGCCTTCGCCGGGATGCTCTGGTCCAAGCAGTTCTACAAGTACGACGTGCGCCGCTGGCTCAAGGGCGACCCCGCTCAGCCGCCCCCGCCGGCGGAGCGCCTCGAGGGCCGCAACAGCGACTGGCAGCACGTCTACAACTCCGACATCCTCTCGATGCCGGACACGTGGGAGTTCCCGTGGTTCGCCGCCTGGGATCTGGCGTTTCACTGCGTGGTCCTGGCTCTCGTCGACGCCCGATTCGCCAAGGACCAGCTCGTGCTGATGCTGCGCGAGTGGTACATGCACCCGAACGGCCAGATCCCGGCGTACGAGTGGAACTTCGCCGACGTGAACCCTCCCGTGCACGCCTGGGCGGCCATCCGGGTCTACCAGATCGAGAAGGCGAAGACGGGGGTGGGCGACCGGATGTTCCTGGAGCGCGTGTTCCACAAGCTGTTGCTCAACTTCAACTGGTGGGTCAACCGCAAGGACGAGCTCGGCAACAACATCTTCCAGGGCGGCTTTCTGGGGCTCGACAACATCGGGATCTTCGACCGCAACACGAAGCTGCCGGACGGGTGGGTCCTGGGCCAGGCGGACGGGACGAGCTGGATGGCGATGTACTGCCTGAACCTCCTCGCCATGGCGCTCGAGCTCGCCGCCGAAGACCCCGTTTACGAGGACGTGGCGAGCAAGTTCTGGGAACACTTCGTCTACATCGCGCATGCCGTCCAGCGGCCCGACGAGCCGGAACGCGGGCTGTGGAACGAGCAGGACGGATTCTTCTACGACGACGCCCGCCATCCCGACGGCCGCCAGTTCCCGATCCGGACCCGCTCCCTCGTGGGACTCCTCCCTCTCACCGCCGTCGTCACGGGAGACTCGGCGCTGATCGATCGGTTCCCGAGCTTCAAGCGCCGGATGGAGTGGTTCCTCGCCTACCGGCCGGACCTGACCGACTCCTGCGCCTCCATGACGCAGCACGGAGAGCATGAGCGAATCCTGCTCTCCGTCGTCAAGCCCGAGCAGCTGACCCGCGTGCTCCGATACGTGCTCGACGAGAGCGAGTTCCTCTCGCCGTATGGCATCCGGTCAGTCTCACAATTCCATCGGGATCATCCGTACACGCTCCGTACGCGTGCCATGGACTACCGCCTCGACTACGAGCCCGGCGAGTCCCGCACGCACCTCTTCGGCGGCAACTCCAACTGGCGCGGGCCGATCTGGTTCCCGATCAACTACCTGATCCTGGAGTCGCTCAAGCGCTACCACATGTATTTCGGCGACAGCTTCCGGATCGAGTGCCCCGTCGGGTCGGGAACGATGATGAACCTCCACGAGGTCTCCCGGGAGCTGGCGCGCCGGCTCTCGCGGATCTTCCTGCCCGATGCCGCCGGCCGACGCCCCGTCTTCGGCGGATACGAGGCTTTCCAGAGCGATCCCCACTGGAAGGGGCTGATCCTCTTCCACGAGTACTTTCACGGGGACAGCGGCGCCGGCCTCGGCGCCTCACACCAGACCGGCTGGACGGGCCTGGTGGCGAAGCTCCTGGACGAGCTCGGCTGACCCTCTAGCTGACGAAGGCGATTTCGAGACCGCGGCGATGACGAGCTCGCCTCGGTCTTCACGTCCCGCCCGGCGCGATCAGAGGGGCATCGCGAACTGCACGTAGAGGCCTTGTCCCTGGGTGGAGAACTTGCCGCCGAACTGCCAGAAATATCGCACCGTCAGCGCACCCTGAAGGGTCGTGAAATCCGGACCGACGCCGTAGATCTGGGACTTGTTCAGCGGCGCATCAGCGCTGCTCCAGTTGAGCTGGAAGGGAATGCTGACGAGGTCGGCGATGGGGTTGGACAGCTTCTTTGCGAGCTCCTCCGCCGAGGCGGCCGCGGGCGGGAACTTCTCCTCGGGCGCCTGCGCGCCCGCGACCGCCGAGAGCAACGCTGCGGAAAAAGTTGACGCGAGGAATGGGGTTCGGGATCGCGAACGTGCTTTCATGCTCCGATTTCGTCCCGACTCGCCGCCGTGGCGAGCGCACGGGTCACGGCCTCCACGAGCGCATTGCAGAGGAACGGTTTCGGCAGGTACGCGACGGCGCCCAGCTTCCCGGCTTCGACCCTCGCGGCCGCATCGTCATGCCCCGTGATGAATATCACCGGCGCGGCCTCGGCCGACTGCGAGAGTTTCCTGTGGAGCTCGAAGCCCGACATTCCGGGCAGGTGAAGATCGAGAACGAGACACCCCACGTTTTCCGAGCCGGCCTGGAGAAAGGTTTCCGCGCAGGCATACGCTCTCGTCTCGAAGCCGGCCGCGCTGAGCATTCGCACGAGAGCCTTTCGCATCCCGCTGTCATCCTCGACGATCACGATGTCCTTCAAGGAAACCTGCGCAAGGATGTCGCGATCCCTCGACGAGCGAAACACGTCTCTTGGTGAGGTGGGAACTGCCCCTCGGGGCAGTGGATCCTGGATGGAAGCTAATGCGAAGGCCGGGGGGCTTCCGATAGCGCGACGCGCGGGCTCAGCCGTTCGGCCGCGCGCACGAGATCCGCGACGGAGGACGCCTGCATCGCTTCCATGATGCGGGCGCGGTGAGCCTTTACGGTTCGCTCCGAGACGCCGAGGGCGGCGGCGATCTGCTTGTTGAGACGGCCCGCCACGATGTGACGAAGGATTTCGCGGTCGCGCGGGCTCAACGCCGCGTAGCGCGCGAGCAGCGACCGAAGCTCCGCGCGGGCGGCGCGCCTCTCTTCGTCCCCGGAGAGCGCCGACCGGATCGCCGGGAGCAGCGTTTCGCGTTTCGCGGGTTTGACCAGGAAGTCGACCGCGCCCGCCTTCATGGCTCGGACGCTGCCGGCCACGTCTCCCCGGCCCGTCAGGAAAATGACCGGAAGGGGGTCTTCGCCGGTGGCGAGGGCGGCCTGGAGCTCGAGCCCTGTCGGGCCGGGCATCTGGATATCGAGAAGGATGCAACCTGGTCCGGCGACGGGGGGCTCGACGAGGAAGTCGCCCGCCGACGAATACGTTCGCACCGCGTAGCCCGCGGCCCGAAGCATTCGCGAGACCGCCGTTCGAAAGGATTCGTCGTCGTCGACGACGTGGATCACCGCGGAGCTTGCGTTCAAGTCGAGCCTCCGAGCGAATTCGGCACCGTTTCCGCCGCGGGAAGCGTGAACCGGAAGGTCGCGCCCCCGTCGGGATTGTTCTCCGCGTGAATCGTACCGCCGTGAGCCTCGACGATCGAGCGTGAGATGGAAAGGCCCAGCCCCATCCCGTCTTCCCGGGTCGTCACGAAGGAGTGGAAGAGCCGGGGCAGCAGATCCGCCGCAAGGCCGTGCCCCGTGTCGGTGACCGAAACCTGCACGGTCTCCGGACCAAAAGGGCCCGCCGACAACGCGATCCGGCGCCGGCCCTCGGGCGAATCGCCTATCGCATCCATGGCATTCAAAAGGAGGTTGAGCAACAATTGCTCGAGCCAGATCCGATCGCCCCGAACCGTCGGAAGCGGTTCTGCGAAACGTGTCTCGACCGTGATTCCCCGCCGCCGGACGTCGGCCCCGGCGAGCCTCAGGACACCCGCCGCGATCTCCTGGAGGTCGAGGGCGCGAAAATCCATCTCGCGCTGGCCGACGAGGGAACGGACGTGGCGGATGACCTCGCTGGCTCGGAGGTCCTCCCGTCGAATGTCGGCGAGAATCGCCCGCACCTCCTGGAGATCCCCTTCCCCGGAATCCAGCATCATCTCCGCCGCCTCGGCGTTGGAGAGAATGGCTCCGAGAGGCTGGTTGATCTCGTGCGCGATCCCGGCGGTCAGCTCGCCCAGGAGAGCCATGCGCCCCACGTGAGCGAGTTTCCGGTTCGCCTCTTCCGCCCGCTTCCGGTCGGTGATGTCCTGGCCGATGGCCTGAAACTCCAGCACCCGGCCGTCTCGCCCGCGGATGGCGTGGTCCACCCAGAGCTGCCAGCCGATCGACCCGTCGGGACGGAGCACCTGGTGTTCATCCGGCACGACGACGGGATTCTCGAGGAGTGAAGCGACGTGCCGTTCGGCCGCCTCTCGAGCAGTCTCGGGGAGCAACTCCAGGAACCGCCGTCCGAGCAATTCTTCCCGGGAGCGCCCGAAGTAGCGGCAGTAGGCTTCGTTGACGAACGTGAGCGTCGTGTCGGGAGCGTAGCGGCAGATCAGGTCGGTCTGGCTCTCGACGACTTCGCGGTAACGCCTCACGCTTTCGAGGAGCTGTCCCTCGACCTGCCTCCGTTCCCGGACGAGGACCGCGACGAAGAGCACGGGAGCGCCGATCACGAGAAGGAAGAGCTGGATCGAAACGACAGTCTGCCCGGGGGGCTGCCCGAAAAAAGGTCCCCTTCCGCGTGCGGCCGCCTCGATCGCGAGAAAGGCCATCAGACACAGGCTCCCCGAGGCGCCCCGCAGCCCGAACCGGATGGCCGCCCAGATGAGAAAAGGCACCGGAGCATAGAGGAGCGCCAGGTAATCGTAGGGGTGTTGCAGGCGCCCGCTGAACGCCAACCAGGCGATCGAGCTCAGCCCCGCCACGAGGAGCAGGCTTTCGGCAGAGCGCAGGACGGTGAAGCGGCGATCCTCCGCACGGGGCCGAAAGACCCAATAGAGAATCGCGGGCGTGAGCAGGAGGCTGGCGAGAGCGTCTCCGAGGAACCACTGCTGCCACGACGGCCAGAATTCGTACCCGAGGCGCTGACGGACGGCGGCTCCGGCGAGCGCGGCGAGCATCGGCACCAGGAGGACGGCGAAGGAGACGAAGATGCCGAACTCTCGAGAGGTGTCGAAGCGCGCGGGATTGCGAAGGAAACGCCGCAGCAGCGTCGCCGTGAGGAGGCTCTTGACCGAGTCGATGACGAACATGGTCACGAGGAACCAGTCGGGGATGTCCGCCCCACCGCTCAGGAACAGGCGGATCGGCAGCGGCGCCAGCACGAACATCCACCATGTCCGAGGGGGATTGAGCAGCAGCGCGCAGAGAAGGACGGCGTCCGGGAACCAGAAGGGCGCAGTCGCCTCGCCGCTGAAGGACATGGCCAGCCGGTAGGCGACGAAGAAGGCGACCTCGAACAATACGAGGCGCGGGAGGACGGCCCACAGAGGCCGCTGTCCCGTTGCTTCCGCGGGCGTTGGAGTGCTCATGGGCGGAGAGTTACGATTCTATCCAATGGGCCGCCTCGAAACGGCGTCGCGGCCGCCGAGGCTAGGGGAGGCTCCCCGGATCCGCGTGGATGGCCGCCGAGGCGTTGCGCACCGTGCCGCTCATGAACTGGAGTGGCAGGTGCAGGCGCACTCCCCAGTTCATCTCGTCGTGCTCCGCGAGCGGGAACGCGAAGTGGAGGACGTCGCGTCCGTAGACCCATCCCCGCGAGACCAGCGCCATCGCCATGGAGGCCGTGACCTCGTAGTTGTCCGCGGGCCAGCCGCTGTCCAGGTAGAAACGGACGTCCCGCCGCGGCTCGGAGAGCACGCGCTGCAGGAGGTCGTCCTGGTGCCCGAACGTGCTCGAGAGGCACGCGGCGCGGCCGAAGACGTCGGGCCACTGCCACGCCAGATAAAAGGAGACCACGCCGCCCAGAGACGAGCCGAGAACGGACGTGTGCTCGGGGCCCGGCAGCGTCCGAAAGTCCTGGTCGACCCGCGGCTTGACCTCTCCCACGAGAGACTCGCCGTAGGTCTCGTAACCGGGCTTCGTGTACTCGGTCATGCGGTCCTGCGAGTAGACGCCGACCACGATGAACTCGTCGACGGCGCCCATGGTGTCGAGGAGGCCCACGGTCCGGTCGACCTTCCAGTCGCTGGCGAACGCCTCCTCGGGAAAGAACAGGTTCTGGCCGTCCTGCATGTAGAGCACGGGATATCGCTTCAGCGTGTTCTCCTCGTATCCCGGGGGAAGGTAGACGCGGATCCGGTGCGGGCGTCCGAGCCGGACGGAGTCGAACTCCAGTGGTGGGGCGAAGCTTCCGCCGCCCGAGGTCAGGAAATGCGGGTAGAGGGGCCGCGTGTCCGGCTCCGTCATCAGCAGGAGCTTGTTCGCCCCGGGAGGAAAGTGGACCTCGTCGCCCATGCGCAGGCACGGCTTGACGTAGAGGAAGGGCGTCTCGGACTCGACGGAAAAAGTGAACGTGTGACCTTCTCCTTCGGCCGAGAGGGGCTCGAGGTCCTCGTCCCAGTCACGCTGAGTGCGCAGGACGATTCGGCCTTCCTTCAGCGGGTAAGTCACGCGCACGGTGCGCTGGAACAGAGTTCCCGAAGCCGTCATCGGCGCATTCGCTTCGGGAGCGCGCCGCCCGCGGCGTCGCTGTCTCCCGTGTCGGGACCGTACCACTCCTTCCCGTTCAAGTCGTATCGGAAGCCCCAGGCCGTATAGGGGATGCGGATGATGTCGAACAGCGTGTAGAGAACGACCCCCCACCACTTCTGCCTCGGGACCCCGAACGCCGTCAGGATCTCTCCGAAGTTCACTCCGAGCTCGATGCCCACCTGCCGCTGCCGGACCTCGGGCGGAGAATACGGGTAGCCCTTGGTTCCATAGGTCGTCGAAAGGAGCAGGAACCGCGCCGGCCCCGGATTGAAATTCATGCGGTGACCGAGGCCGGCGATCTTCAGGTCGGCCGCGTAGATCTCGTTCGAGTAGTCCTTCCCGAGCCCGAACGCGTTGGGATCCGGCGCGGGGACGAGCCCGTATCGGAAACCGATCAGGTCGCCCAGCCGAAAGTGGAGAATGGCCAGCCCGGTCGCGGCGCCCAGGGTGTCCATCGTCAGGTCCTCGAAGGAGAAGCCGTATCGGTTGGTGCCGTCGCCGATCTCGGTGGCCAGGCCCGAAAGCACCGCGACGCCGGCGGCGAGGAGCGGCGCCTGATCGCGGGACGCGCCGAAGGCCAGGTTGTACTCGTTGATGATGCGGGTCACGGCGTAGTAGGAGACGAAGTGCGAAGCCTTGTCGGCGCCCCCCACGTAGGTATTCCGGCCGAACCAGCCCTCGTGGGTGACGTGGAAATCGAGCTCGTCGTCCTCCGAGAAGGCGTTGTAAGCCGATCCGAGGATCGCGCCGACGGCCCCGGCGCCGATCCAGATCCATTGGGGCTTGCGCGCCGCCGGCTCGGTGATCTCCGGTCTTGCGCCGGCCGCGTCCTGGAACCGAATCGGGTCCCGCGGCTCCAGAGCCCCCTCGAGGTGAAACTCCGCCTGCGCGCCACGTCCCTGGAAGAAGGCGTCGGCGGACCGCTCGAACGAGCCCGCCATCGAAGCGGGCTCCGCGCGCACGAACGCGCCCCCGGCCAGCGCGGCCATCCACGCGACGGCCGCGAGTTTGCGGGCGAGCCTCAAGCGCGCTTCTCCGTGCCCGGGGCCGACGCGCCGACGCCGGCGAGGTAAACGGTCTGCGTCGGGAGAGCGAGGGCCGTGCCGGCCTCCTCGACGATGCGCAGGATCCGGAGCAGCAGCTCCTCCTGGACGACCAGGAAATCGTCCTGCGTGACGGACCGGACGTAGGCGGACACCTCGATCTCCATGGCGGAAGACCCGAGCCGCAGGAAGTTGACCCGGGGATTCGCCTGATCCACGCGGGCGTCGGCGGCGAGCAGCGCGCGAAGGCCCTGGAGGACCTGGCGCATCTGATCGGCCGTGGTTTGGTAGACGAGCCCGATGACCGGGCGGAACCAGTACTTGTCGCGCCGCGAGAGATTGTCGATCTGGGCTCCCATGACGGCGCCGTTCGGAATGCTCACGACGCTTCGGTCCTGCGTCCGGAGGCGCGTCGCCCAGAGCGTGATGTCCTCCACCTCGCCCTGCACCCCGCCGATCTTGCACATGTCGCCCACGCGCAGGGCGCTGTCGGAGAGCACGGCGATGCCGCCGAACACGTTCTCGAGGCTCTTCTGCGCGGCGAACGCGAGCACGAGGCCGCCGATTCCGAGGCCGGCGAGCGTTGCCGTGAGGTTGACTCCAAAACCCGCGAGGGCGATGACGACGACGATGATGAACGCGACGAGCTTCAGGACGCGCCGGGCCAGCGTCAGCGTGGCGTGACGCGCCGAGGTGCCGGCCGGGACGAAACGCCCCAACACGCCGCGGTCCAAAGCATCGACGAGCCGCGCGAGCAGCCAGTACAGCCCCGCACACAGCAGGAGGAGGATGATCCGGTTGTAGAAAAGACGGTAGAGCGCCGGAACGCCGAGCCGTTCGACGCAGACGCGATGCAGCAGGAGGGTCAGGAGGAAGGTGACCGGACTCTTCGCCGAGCGAGCCCACCAGTGCGCTCCGGGGGCCACGCTCCGGCGGCGCAGGAGGCGAATCAGCGCCAGAACCCCGCTGACGAGGAGCCAGGAAACCGCATAGAACACGGGCAGAAGAAGAACGAGGCCGCCGATCTTCCAGAGTGGCATTCCGGCGATCCGTGTCCGAACCAGGACCGGCGGCATGTGCCGGTCGATGTCGGGCAGGTCGAGCTCGTCGTGGATCCGGAGGCACGCCCGGATGGTGTCCCACGAGATCAGCCAGATCGGCGGCTGCCCCGGCCTTTCCTCGCGCGCCAGAATCACGTCGATCGTCCCCGTGCCGGTGCGGACTTCCTCGACCTTCTCCCGCCCGGGCCCGAGACCGTCGTCGGCCGAGCCCTGGGGATTCCGGCTCACCTGATCCAGGCTGCGGGTCACCAGCCGCTGGTCGAAGACTTCCTGGAGGTTGCGCGCGATCGCCTCTCGCGAGCCTTGGAGAGTGGGGGGGATCTGGAGGTAGGCGGCGGCGGTCGGGAAGTTCCCTTTTCTCGGCGGCCTGCAGAAACCCGAAGAAGGAGCCCCGCGGCGTCTCGCGCTCGTAGGAATCGGGAGCCAGGCTCTCGCTCGGCGCCGGGGGCGGGGGCTTGGGGAACGAGAACTGGCCACGCGCAGCCACGGGCAGCGCAAGGACGAAGCCCACGACGGCGAGGCGGCGCAGGTGACGCAGCCCGGCCCGGTTATCGGAAGTCTCGATCATCGGGGGGCTGATCTTAGTGTGGACGGCAAACGGCGGACATATCCAACCGGGCAGACAGGTCCTGTTGCCCTAAGGGGCAACGCCGTGCGGCGCCCGCCCGAGAACGGCCCGAACGATGTACCGCTCGGGCGCCGAGCCCACGTGGTAGAACGGAAAACACGTCACCAGGGTCAGCGAGGGCTCGGGAGTCGGATCGAGCACCTGGACGTCCTCGGGCTGCACGATCCAGATGTCCCGGACGGTATAGACGAGCCGAGCGCCGTCGAGAGTCTCCAGCTCCAGCTCGCCGCCGGGCATCAGGTCTTTCAGCCCGCGAAAGAAGCCGTCCCGGTGCCCGGCGATGCCCAGGTTGCCGGGCTCGCCCGGGCGGGCCGTGCCCGCGATCCGGCCGACGGCGCGGTTCAACGTCAGGTCGTCGGTGCCCTCGAGCACTGCGACTTCGAGGCCGATCGACGGGATTCGGAGCAGGGCCAGCGGTCCGCCGCTCGGCTCCCGCAGGCTCTCCTGATAGGCGTGGATCCGTTTGGGCGACCACAGCTCGAAGTCGGAGATCTCCGGCTCTTCCAGCAGGCACGGAGGAGCGGCCGGAACTTCGGAAGGAGCGACGGGTTCCGAGAGCGGCGCCCTCGGCGTCCGGGCCGCGGACGTCGCAGGAACCCCGGTCGGCGCTGGAGCCGCGGTGCGTGCGGCCGCGGCGGTGGGATGCCGGCGCGCCGCCTCGAATCTTCGTATTTCTCGCTTCGCCCCCAGGACGGAGTGGAGCCGCGCCCCGCCCCAGCACGAGCAGGAGAAGCGCTCCCAGGATCCATGCCCCACGCTCGAGACGCCCGGCCCTCATGGCTGGAGACGTCCCCTCACGGCTGCCTCGTCATCGCCGTCTTCAGATCCGTTTCGAACTCGCCCATGATCTCGCCCAGGCCTCGATTCCACGCTTCGACGACAGCGGCGGCGGTCCGCTGCGATATCGGGACGCTTCGCGAATACGTCTTGAGAAGGATCTCGGTTCCGCCGCCTGCCGAATTCGCGGCCGGAACCACGACGCGGAACTGGAGCGTCAGGACACCCGCGGGCTCGGATCCGAGCAGACCCGCGAGCTCACTCGCGTACACCTCGATGCGGGCCTCGGAAGCAACTCCGTCGCCGGGTTGGACGACGTCGCGCACGAAGTCGGAGTCCGCGAGGTAGCCCCGGATCGCGGCGCCGAGCATCGAGCCCGGAGGCGCTGCCAGGCGCGCGTAGGGATCGGTCTCGACGTCGTGCGGTCCCGTACGGTAGGTCGGATCAGCTTCCCGAGTAGACAGGGGCCACCCGCACCGGCGCCAGCGCCAGCACGCGCCCGGTCGCGGGCGCCTCGGCGCGCGCCGGGGGTCCGTCGATCGTGAAGGACCGGGACACGAGCGCCGGCTTCGCCAGGCACCCGGCGGCGGCCAGCGCGGCCAGTCCGGAGGCGCGGAGAAACGCGGTCGTGCGGCTCACTTTTTCTCCCGGTCGAGCCCGGCCGCGGGCGGAGGAGCTCCCCCGAAGAGGAAGCCCGACGGGTGCTTCTTGAGTTCCTCGAGAGCGTCGTTGAGGTTCCGGGCGGCGTCGCGCGTGCCGGCGAAGGTCTCGTTCAAGGCGCGCACGTCGAGCTCGTCCAGCTTCTCGATCAGGATCGAGAGCCGGGAGTCGAGGTTGTTGACCAGCTTGCCGGCGTCCTTTCCGACCGCTTCGAGCTGCATGCCCTGAAGGGTCCGGCGCGCGTCCTCCGCCAGGCCTCGAACTTCCAGCACCGCCGAGCTCGCGTCATCGGCGAGCTGGTTGACGTTGCGCGACACGCCCGAGAAATCGAGATCGCCGAGCTTGCGGAGCGCGGCATCCGCCGAGTCGAGCGTGCGCGTGGCGCTCGCCGAGATCTTAGGGACATCGAGCTTCTCGAGATTCTGCAGGATGCGGTCGACGGAGGCCAGGATCTGGCCGAACTGGCTCGGCGCCGACGGGATGTAGGGATACTCGGGCTTCCACGGAAACGTGAGCGGCGGATACTGCTTCGGGTCCAGGGTCTGGAGCGCGACGATGCTGGTGCCGGTGATGCCCTGCCCCTGCATCGACCGCGCGCAGCCCGCGGTCGACGACGGTCTTGAGCGCCTCGTCGAAGTCTCGTCCGACACATCTGCCGGGCTGATTGCTCGTCCGACTTCGAAAGCGCACGACGACGCACCGCGGGCTGGATGTTCTCGTACATGTTCCAGCTGAACCCGATCTCGGTGACCTTGCCGACGGCGACGCCGCGCAGCTTGACGACCGATCCCTTGGAGAGCCCGTCCACGTTGTCCGTCACGTACGTCTCGAGTTCGTGTATGTCGGCTCGAACGCGCTGCGGATCCCGAAGAGAAGAACGCCCCGAACACGATCGCGACGCCGACGATGACGAAGATGCCGATCCGAAACTGACTGGCCTTCTCGCTCATGAAGTCCGACTCCCTCCCTTCGCTGTCGTCGGCGGCGGGCTCGGCCTGCCGCAGAAAGAACTGGCGGACGTACGGGTCTGTCGCGTGGTCGCGGAGCTCCGCGGGCGCCCTCGGCGATCAGGGTCTTCGGCCGCGGCGTCGAGCATGATGCAGCGGTCGGCGATCGCGTAGATGCTCTGCAGCTCGTGCGTCACGACCACGAACGTGATGCCGAGACCCGCGCGAGAGCTCGCGGATCGTCTGGTCGAGGCCGGCCGAGGTGATCGGGTCCAGACCCGCCGAAGGCTCGTCCAGGAACAGGATCCCGGGGTCCAGGGCCATGGCGCGGGCGATCGCCCGCGCGCTTCTGCATGCCGCCGGACAGCTCCGCCGGCTTCGCGGCGCGCGGCCGGGAGGAGCCCGACCTGGTTCAGCTTGGCCGCGGCGACGAGGTCCTTCTCCTCGGCGCTCGAGGTCGGTGAACTCGTCGAGCGGCGAGCGCGACGTTCTCGAGCACGGTCATCGAGCCGAACAGCGCGCCGCTCTGGTACATCACGCCGAACTTGCGCAGGAGGCGGAGGCGGTCGGCTCCCTCGGCCGTGGACGATGTCCTCGCCTTCGAAGAGGATGCTGCCCGTGCCTCGGCCGGTCGAGGCCGATCATGTGCTTCAGCAGCGAGCTCTTGCCGCAGCCGGACCCGCCCAGGATGACGAAGACCTCGCCGCGGCGGACGTCGAAGCTCAGGTCCTTCTGGATCACCCGCTCTCCGTAGCCGAGGGTGACGTCCCGGACCTCGATGACCGCCGGCGCGTCGCTCATACGTCCAGCACGTACGTCAGCACGGAGAAGGCCGCGTCGACGATGATGATCATCAGGATGCCGGCGACGACGGCCCGGGTCGTCGAATCGCCGACGGCCGTCGGACCCTGCCGCGTCTGGAGCCCGCGGAGGCAACCGAGGCCGGAGACGATCGCGCCGAAGACGAGCGACTTCGTCAGCCCGACCAGAACGTCCGAGACGTCGACCGCTCCGGAAAGCTGCGCCCACACCTGAGCCAGCGGAAAGCCCATGGCGAGCATCACGAGCACGCCGCCCAGCACGCCCGTGAACATCGAGTACGCGGTCAGCACGGGCATGAGAACGGTGCCCGCAAAGACCCGCTGGACCACCAGGAACCGGACGGGATCCAGTCCCATCGTCTCCAGGGCGTTGAGCTCCTCGTTGACCTTCATCGTCCCGATTTCGGCGGCGAACGCCGAGCCGGAGCGACCCGCCAGAATGATCGCAGTGAAGATGGGCCCGAATTCCCGGATCATCACGATGCCGATCATGTCGGCGATGAAGATCTGCGCGCCGAACATGGCCAGCGGCTGAGCCGCCTCGAACGCGATGATCACACCGGTCAGGAGGCTGATGAGCGAGACGATCGGGAGGGCATTGACGCCCGCCTTCTCGAAGACGAGCGCGACCTCTTTCCACCGCATCGACCGGGGCCGCCGGATCGCGGCGGCGAACGCCTGGGCCACGGCCCCGAGGAAGACGATCTGCTCGCGCAGGTCCCGCGCCATGCTCAGAGCGCCGGCGCCGACCTCCACCGGGAGACTCGCAGCACGAGACTCCTCGGTCGCTGCGGCCACGGCCTCCGCCGGAGGAAACGCGCGCAGCAGGAGCTCGATCGCGGCGGGAGGCCGCGCACCGGGACCGGCATGCCGGACGTATACCGGCCGCGGCGCAGCTCCTCCAGAACGGCCATGCCGGAAGTGTCCCCCCCTTCGATCCCGCTGGCGTCGACTTCCAGCGAGGTCGGCCGCGCGTCCGCCAGCCGCGCCTCGATCTGGCTCCGGGCCGCGGACGCGGTCGTGACGTCGAGGGCACCGGACACCGCCAGCACGGAGCCGCCGCCCGGGGCCGGGCGCAGCTCCACCATCGCCGAATCCTGAGGGCTCAAGGCCGACATTCTATCGGCTGGAGTCAACCGCGGCGCGTCCGGCACCCGTCGCGGCCTCCACCTTGCCCCGGTGAGCCGGAAGGTCACAACGAAAGAGACCACGGCCAGGGCAAAACCTCACGCCGAACCAGCGCAGGGCCTTCTTCAGGCCGGACAGATCGCCGGCCGCGTTTTACGCCGTCACCTTCGTCGAGGCCCGATCCCCTGACGCGCTTGTCGGCCGCGTTTGATCGCGTCCCGGAGCGCGTAGAGCGCGACGCCGATCGGCGGAACAGCCAGAAACGGCCAGATCCAGGACAGGCGCGAGACCGGGGGACCCACCGGGACCGAGCCGGAGACCCGCCCGGTGGCGCCCGCACGTCGGACGACCACCGCGACTTCCCAGTCGCCCGCCGTTGCCAGCTCGACGACGGCCACCCGGAACAAGCGGTTGGTTCCGGCAGAGGCGGCGAAGATCCGCGGCGGTCCGATCGCGGGACCTCGCAGTTCGATTTCGACGCGAGCATCCCGGAGCACGGCGCCGCTTCCACGCTCCTGGACGAGAACGCTGACCTCCACCGGCCCCGCCGTCAGCGGCTCCGGAGCGGTGAATACCGTGACCGTGAACGGACCGGAGTCCTGGTGAACACGCACCCGGCCGCCATCCGCCGCCGCGGCCGCTGCGCACAGCAGAGCGACAAGACCAAGCGCCGACGAGCGCGTGGGGGCGCTCGGGGTGAGCATCATCAGTGCACCATCCCGCGCATCGGCATGGGTTGGAGGTAGATCCACACTCCGGCGAGCCACAGCCCCACCGCGATGGCCGCCCACGGGAGAAATGCCCTCGCTTTCGGCGTGACGCGCCACGCCGCATACAGCGTCAGAAGCACGCCGGCGTCCAGCAGCGCGAGCTCGATTTGGAGCAGGGTCTTGCCCGACACGAGGGATCCGGCACCCGACCATCGCGGATCCCCGAGGTGCAGGGCCTGGAGAAGAACGGGCCAGGCCGAGGCCCAGCCGGACAACAGATGGAACAGAAAATGGGCCGCCCACATCGCCAGACCCAGGGGCACCAGGGAGAGCGCCAGGCGCGGACGGGACGCGCGTGGGGAGATCCCGCCGGCGAGCAGGGCCGCCAGAACCAGTCCGCCCGCGAACGGCAGCGCCACCTGCGGCCGGACCATGGCGAAGGCGTTCGCGAAGGCCGCGCCGACGAAGACGAGGGCCAGCGCCGCCAGGTCCGGACGGTCCGCGAATCGCCCCACCGAGGAGCGGGGACGGTCCCGCATGAGCTCGCGGCCCGGAAGGACGGGAAGGATCCCGATAGTCGTCGTGCGGGCAGGCCTTCACGCAGTCGAGGCAGAAGGTGCAGTCCACGTTGCCCGCCTTCCGCGGGAGGAACAGATCCAGCTCGCAGCCGCGTTGCCGTCGCGTGCCGCGAATGCAGTCGTTCGTCGTGCAAGCCGCGCAGGCTTCCGGTCGACGGACCTTGACCTCGAGCGGCGAGACGAGCGAGCCGACGAACTGGAACTGTCCGATCGGGCAGACGTACTTGCAGAAGCTCGCGCCCCGAAAGAGCGCATCGACCGAGAAGGCAGCGACGAAGTAGCCGAGGACGAATCCAGGCTGTCGCCCACGGACGGTCCCAGAGATCGAAGGCCTCGTAGGCCCAGAAGAAGAGCGCGAGCAGCCCGACGGCCAGCCACTTCGAGCGCAGCGCGGACGGCCAGGATCGCGTGGTCAGGCCGAGCCGCTTGCCGAGCGTCGCGCGGCAGCGTGAAGGGGCAGGCCATGCAGAAGACGTTGCCCGCGGCGAGGAGACCGATCACGAGAAGCCCGCGGCCGTACGTCCAGGGCAGAACTCCGGCCAGGTTCATGGCCGCCACCGGCGAGCCGCGCAATCCGTCGAGGATCACGAGGGCGGCGATGCCGACTGTCACGGCCTGGAGCGCCCGTCTGCCGAACCGCGCACGCAGCAACCGCCCGATGAGAGGGGCGCGCAGGAGATCGAACGGCTCCCTCGGAGGTCGAGACTTCGGAGCTTTCAAAGGCGCCCGAGGCGACCGATGCAGGGCGGTTGGCGCGAGCAGACGAGCCGCGAGGAACACCGCCGGCCCCAGAAAAGCGAGCGAGCCCGGCACCCACATGATGACGCCGGCGAGGCGCCTGGTCGTCGAGCGCCGAGAGTCCGAAGATCCGCGGCACGGCCTCGTAGGTCGGATACAGAACGCGGTCGGAGAACGTCAGGATCGCAGCAAGCGCCGTGTTGGCGATGTCTCCCGCGAGCAGGTACAAGGGTGTCGACCAGGCCGGCCATTGCCGGCGACTCGGCCACGGCCGGACCACGGGCCACCAGAAGAGAAGCGCGGCACCAAAGAAGCACGCGTGCTCGAGCTCGTGCCACCCCGGAGACCGGAGGGCCAGTTCGTAACGCCGCGGGAACGTGCCAGGCCCACATGGACAGCGTCATCGCGCAAAGACCGGCGACCGGATGCGTCAGAGCCTCGCCGAGACGCTTCAGGAACGGCCAGGCCAGGAAGGGGCCCAGCGCCTCCCGCGCGACCGGGCGGGGCAGCCCCTTCAGCAAGGGAAGCGCGGGAGCACCGAGCAGCACCAGGGGCGGCGCCACGGCCATGAGCAGCATGTGCTGCACCATGTGCGCCGGACAGCAGCAGGCCCGCGAAGGCGTCGAGCGGCGACGCGACCGCGGCCCAGAGAATCGCCAGGCCGGCAACAGAAAGCAGACGAGCCGCCACCGCGGGAAGTGCGTCGGGCGAAGTCGGGCGAGGCGGCGCCAGCCGCGCAGCATAGATCAGGCCGGTCAGAAGCAGGAGGACCGTGGTCCACGGCGGCACGGACCACGACGCGATCGCGGCGGCCACCATGTCCGGCATCTTATTTTGGCAACGGCGCGGATTGCGACGCGTCGCGCGCGGGCTGCTCGGTCGAGGGATGCAGCGTCTGGAGAAACGCCACCAGCGCCGTCGTCTCGGCCGGAGACAGATTCTTGCCGTAGGCCGGCATGTTGCCGCCGCCCTGGAGCACCTGGCGGATCAGCTGATCCTGCGTCAGGCGCGTCGCCGACGCCGTCGAGCGCCGGGCCGCGCCGCCCGCCGCTCTCGCCGAGCGCATGGCAGTTGCGGCACTGCTTGAGCTGGAACACGAGGGCGCCCTGCCGCTCGCAGCGCGGCCGGCTCTGCGAGCATCTTCGCGGGCACCGGCGTCGCCGCTCCACGCGTCCATCACCGGCGACCAGGGCGCGTGCTGCCCGAGGTGCGTGAGCGTCCCCAGCGCCGAGCGCCGCGAGGATGACGGTCAGGACGGCGACCGGCCGGCGGCGCCAGCTCTTCTCGCCCTCGCCCGACAGAACGGCAGCAGGAGCAGCACGAGGATGCCGACCGACCGGCCCGACCAGCAGCACGAGCGTCTCGAGCGACGGCGGCAGCAGCGCGGCGACCGAGAAGAGCCAGAGGAAGAAGTAGTCCGGCCTCGGGACGGTCTGGATGATGCGTCGGGATCGGGCTCGCCGCTCGGCCCGAACGGGCCGAAGACCGCGGCGCAGCACAGCGACCGCGAGGATCAGCACGCCCGGCGAAGAACAGGTCCTTCCGGAACGGCGTACGGACGAAGGGAACGCCGTCCCTCGTGCACCATCTCGTCGTACTCGCGCGAGATACGTCTGCTCGTCTCACGAGCCGGCCGGGCATCGGCCAGTCGTTGATGCCGAGCTTCAGCACCATGAGCAGGTGCAGGCCGACCAGGGCGATGAGCAGGCCCGGGATGACGAACACGTGCAGCGCGAAGAAGCGCGTCAGCGTCGCCCCGGCGATGATCGGGCCGCCGAGCATCAACCTGCACGAGCCGCCGCTCCGACGACCGGGACGCGGCCGGCGATCGACGCGCCGATGCCGAGCCCCCAGTAGGCGTCCTGGTCGAAGCGCAGGACCTGCCCGGTGAAGGCCATGCCCAGGGTCAGCGAGCAGCAGGAACACGCCGACGATCCAGGTCAGCTCGCGCGGAAACTTGAAGGCGCCGAAGAGGAAGACCTGCACCATGTGGATGAGGACGAGCGCGACCATGAAGTTCGAGCCCCAGCCGTGCAGCGCCCGCAGGAACCAGCCCGAGCGGCTGCTCGTGGTTCAGGACCTGCAGGCTGCTCGCACGCCTCGTCGGCCGACGGCACGTAGACGAGCGCGAGGCAGATCCCGGTGACGATCTGCAGCAGGAAGAGCGTGAGCGCGCGCGCTGCCGAAGACGTACCACCAGCTCGCCGTGTGGCGCGGCACGGGGTGCTCCGCGGCTTCGCGGATCGGCGCGCCCAGGCGCAGCCGCGCATCGAGCCAGTCGAGCGATCGATCGCGATCAGGCGCATGGCGCGTCGCCCGCCGGTCTTCCAGAGGCCGTCAGCACGTTGCCGAGGGTCGGCATCTTGCCGGCCTGGATCCAGAGCTGGCCGTTCTCGATCTTGTAGTCGTACTCGAAGAGCCCGCGCGCCGGCGGCCCGAAGCGCGCGCTGCCGTCGGCGTAGTACGCGCCGCCGTGGCACGGACACATGAAGAGGCCCGACTGCGGGAACCAGCGCACGGGGCAGCCGAGGTGCGCGCAGTTGACGGCGAACACCTGGAACTCCGATCGCCTGCGATGCGACGCACCCAGCACGGCGATGTCGGCGGTCTCGCCGTCCCTCGGCGTCGCTGAACGGGTTGCGGAAGGTCGCCAGCCGCGTCTGGCCCTCGGGAAGTCGCGAGCTCGCCGAGCGCGACCCAGATCAGATGCCTCGCGCATGCGTCTCGCGGCGACCGGGGAGAGCAGGAAGCCGACGATCGGCACCGCGACAGCAGGCCGCGCCGACCGCGTTCAACGCGATGCCGAGCTTCATCAGGAAGCCGCGGCGCGGTCATCGGGTCGTGCATCGCATGGTGCTCTCTCGTCGCGAGCGGAGCGGATACGGCTGGCCCGGCGCCGACGGACGCTGCGCGGCCAGCCACGCCACGACGTCGGTGACCTCCTGGTCGGACATCGGTCGGCCAGCGACGTCCCCCGCCAATCGGGCTGCGCCGATGTCGGGCCGGCCCGCGATGACGGTCGTGCGCAGCCCCTGGTCGCTGACGAGCGCGAGGAACGAGCCGTCCACGATCGACCCGGCCCTGGCTCCTGCCGTCGCCGCCGGGCCGTGGCAGGACTCGCAGTAGGTCGCGTAGACCAGGCGCCCCGCGCGCGGCGTCGCCCGCCGCGGCGCCGCGTACGGAGGTGGCGGCGCGGCCCTCGAGAGCGGCCGGGCGGCCCAGCGCCGGATGCCCTCGACGAGGACATCGATCTGCGCGTCGGTCAGCATTCCGCCGGCGCTCTGCGCGAACGCCGGCATCGAGGTGCCGGGCACGCCGTTCGGCCGTCGCGCGCGAATCGCGCGTCGTCGGCGATCGCCAGGTAGACCGGGTTCGCGAGCGCGATCGCGCGCGCCGCCCCGTCCGTCGGGGCCGTGGCAACCGGCGCAGTTCTCGGCGTAGAGCGTCGCGAAATCCATGACGCTGGTCCGGCCGGACGCTCGACGTCGTCCGGCGTTCGGCTTGCCCGGCATGCGTCGCATCCGCCGGACAGGACCGCGACAGCGAACGGCGCCGCGGCGAGAAGAGCATCGCGGCGGCGTCATCGACCGGTCCTCCCCGTCCTTCTCGCGCCATCAGTCCGGGAGCCTCGATCCCTGCCCGCACGGCGAAGGAGACGTTCTGCGAGGTGCGCACGAGCGCCGTACGCGTCACGACGAGGCCGGCGACGACGCCGAAGCCGATCTGCGAGACGACGAACCAGGGCCAGGCGATATGCGCCTCCAGAGCCGGATTGATCGATGCCGGAGCGTGGCATGCAGCAGGCCCGTCCACAGGAGCGGCGCGATGAGGCCCCCGAGCAGGATCGGGCGCCGCGGGAACATCGGCAGCATCGACGCCGTACAGCAGACCCACGAGCAGCGACACCAGCAGGTGGATCACGACGGCGAGCACGAAGCCGTCGGCGTGGAATGCGTGCAGGCGTTCCGGTCCGGCAGCCGCGAGCGATTCCGCCGAGGCCGCTGCGGCGAGCAGATTGATCGGATACCAGATGCTTCCGGCCTGACGACGCCGTAGAGCACGCGAGCACCGCCATCGCGACGCTCCCGCCGAGCCCGCCCTTGACGCCCGCCGAGACGGGGTGAGTCTGGAGACGGGCAGCCGCGCGCGGTGCTGACGTGCCGTGCGCGCAGCGTTCGACGCGCGCGACCGCTCGTCGCGCAGCGACACCGGCTCGGGCATGCGCTCGACCGGCACGATCGCGTCCCGCTCGTGCGGCAGGACCTCCCGGAACCAGCCGACGCGCGCCCAGCGACGACGAGGACCGCGCCGACGACGGCTACGGCGAGGCTGGTCACGAGGCCCGCGAAGAGCAGCGTGACGCCGAAGGCCAGGACCAGCGGCCACGCCGTCGGCGCGGGAAGGTGCACGCTCGTGGGCCGCTCTCGCTCGATGTCTTCCCGTGTCTCGCATGCGTCAGCGTCCGATGACGTAGACGACCGTGAACACGACGACCCAGACGGCGTCCACGAAATGCCAGTACAGAGCGAGCACGTGCGTTCGCGGCGCGTGCTCGCGGCCGACACGGCCCGCCAGGGCCAGGGCGAGAACGACGACGACAGCATGAGCAGGCCGACGATGACGTGGAAGGCGTGCAGCCCGACCAGCGAGTAGTAGGTCGTGCCGAAGAGGTTCGTGGGGATCGTCAGGCCCTGCTCGTAGATCAGGCTGCTTCCACTCGTGCCCGGTGCCGGCAGGAAGATGCCGCCAGCACGATCGTCAGCGGCCACCAGGCGCGAAAGGCGCCCAGGCTGGCCGCTTGCGGAGAGCGCCCACGGCGAAATGGATCGTCAGCTGCTGGACGCAAGCAGGCAGACCGAGATGAAGATGGGCAGCTCGAGAACATCCTTCGGCTGGGGGCCCGCCGAGGCTCTTGCCCGAGGTAGAAGAGATAGGCCACGACGAAGATGCGGAAGATCGCGGCCTCCGCGATGATCAGGCACGCCATGCCGACCGGGCCGCGATCCGGAAGCTCCCAGCGTTCCGGCGGAATGGCGGATCGCGTGCGGCTCGGCGTCGCTCATTCGTACTTCCAGTCCGGGTCCTCCGGATGCTTCAGGTCCCAGAGCGGCCGGCGGCTGCGCACGACGGGGAGCAGCGCGAAGTTGTAGGACGGGCGGCGGCGACGTCGTCGGCCCATTCCAGCGTCCAGGCGTCCCACGGGTCGTTGCCGGCCGCCTTGCCCTTCCGAGGGACCGCAGCGATGTTCGCACACGAAGATCAGGATCGCGGCGGCCTGGATGAACGACGCCGATCGAGATGATCAGGTTCAGCGTGTCCCAGCCGCGGCCGGCCTCGTAGGTGTAGATGCGCCGCGGCATGCCGAGCAGGCCGGGGACATGCATCGGGTCGAACGTCAGGTGGAAGCCGATCACGAACAGCCAGAAATGCCAGCGGCCGAGCCGCTCGCGACAGCATCCGGCCGGTCGCCTTGGGGTACCAGTAGTAGAAGCCCCGAAGATCGCCAAGACAGATGCCGCCGACGATGACGTAGTGGAAGTGGGCGACGACGAAGTAGGAGTCGGTGAGCTGCCAGTCGAACGGCGCCGACGGCCAGCATGATGCCCGTCAGGCCCGCGATCAGGAACTGGAAGAGGAAGCGAGGCAGAACAGCATCGGCGATCGCGAACCGGATCCTGCCGCCCCACATCGTGCCGAGCCAGTTGAAGATCTTGATCCCGGTCGGGATCGCCGACCACCATCGTGATCAGCGCGAAGAAGGTGTTCGCGTGCGACGTCATGCCGACCGTGAACATGTGGTGCGCCCAGACGCCCGAAGCTGACGAACGCGATGCCGATCGTGGCCGCCGACCATGACCGGGTAGCCGAAGATCGCTTTGCGCGAGAAGACCGGGATGATCTCCGACACGAAGGCGAAGGCCGGAATGATCAGGATGTAGACCTCCGGGTGGCCGAAGATCCAGAAGAAGTGCTGCCAGAGCACGGCCGAGCCGCCGGCCTGGGTGTCGAAGAAGTGGCCGCCCAGGTAGCGGTCGATCGAGCAGCATGATCTGCGCGGCGGTCAGCGGCGGGATGCACGATGAGCGTCATCGCCGACATCGTGAGCATCATCCAGGCTAGCAGCGGCATCCGGCGTCAGCGTCATGCCCGGGCAGCGCAGGCAGAGCACGGTCGTGACGATGTTGATCGGCGGTGGCGATCGTGCCGACCCCGATCACGAAGATCGCGAGAGTCCAGTAGTCGGTGCTGTGCCCGCGCGAGAAGGCCCTGCGCGGTCAACGGCGCGTAGGCGAACCAGCCGACGTCCGGCGCGCTGCCGGCGCCGAAGAGCCCCTCGCCGCCGATGAAGCTGAAGTAGAGCAGCAGGCCGCCGAAGACGCGTCACCCAGAAGCCGAAGGCGTTCAGCCGCGGGAACGCCATGTCGCGCGCGCCGATCATCAGCGGCACGAGGTAGTTGCGCGAAGCCGAACAGGATCGGCATGCCGACGAAGAAGACCATCGTCGTGCCGTGCATCGTGAACAGCCGGTTGAAGACCTGCGGCGACACGAAGTCGTTGTGGGGAACGGCCAGCTGGATGCGCATGATCGTGCGCCTCGACGCCGCCGATGACGAGGAAGACCAGCGCCGATAGAGGATGTACAGGATGCCGATCCGCTTGTGATCGACGGTCGTCACCCATCCATGGAGCGTCTCGAGACACGCGGAGCCGCCAGTCGGCGGAGTCGTCTGCGGCGGTCAGCGGCAGGCTCTCGGAGGACACCGCGCGTCCGCGGTCAGTCGCAGCGTCTGCAGGTAGGCGACCAGCGCGTCGAGCTTCGGCTCGTCGAGCTTCATGGCCGGCATCAGCACGCCCGGCTTGAACGCCTCGGGGTCGCCGACCCACGCGCGCAGGTGTCTCCGGCGTGTTCGGCGGCGGCGCCGGCGGCGATCGTCTCCCGGCTCATCAGGTGCGTCAGGTCCGGCCCGTACCGCCCGTTGCCGACGGTGCCGCGGACCGTGTGGCAGTTGATGCAGGCCGTGCGTCTCGAAGACGCGCCGCCCGGCCGCGACGGCCTCGGTGGTCCGCGGCGGGCTGCGCGCTGCGCCGCGACCCAGCGTCGAAGTCCTCGGCGCGTGTCGAACGTACGACGCGCAGCAGCATCTTGGCGTGCTGCGTGCCGCAGTACTCGGCGCACTGGCCCAGGTACAGCCCGGGCTCGTGCGGGTCGATCCACATCGAGTTGACCCGGCCCGGGATCAGGTCGGTCTTGCCCGCCAGCCGCGGCACCCAGAAGCTGTGGCCCACGTCGGCCGACTGCAGCGTCAGAAAGGTCGGCGCCGGATGATGCCGGTCGCTCACCGGAACGTGCAGCTCGTTGGCCGTGACGATCCCGAGCTGCGGGTAGCGGAACTCCCACCACCACTGCCGGCCGATGACCGTGACCTCGAGGGCGCCGGCCGGCTTCGGCGCGGTCCTGGATCTGGAAGACCGTCCGCGCGGTCGTCAGCGACAGGACGATCACGATCAGGATCGGGATCACCGTCCACGCCAGCTCGATCTGCTCGCTGCCATACACCTGCGGCGGCTCGGCTTCATCGTCCCCGGGCCTTCGACGGAAGCGCACGAGGGCTATCACCAGGAGCGTCGCGACGGCGGCGAAGATGGCGCCCGTGATCGCGAGGACGAAAACCGTGTAATGAAAGATCGAGCTGGCATGGGAAGACATGGGCTTGAAAATGCTCGTCCCGGTCGTCGGCTCCCCGAACGCCGCGAGCGGCCAGGCGGCGGCAACGAGCACGACGGCCGTCCACGCCAACCGCTCCAGGTGGGAGGGCGCTTGAGGCAGTGATCCTCTCGTCGGCCGATCTCGCAACACCATGGTCTCGGAGCTCGGCCGCAGCATACGTCAAGACCCCGCCGATCCAGAGGTCTCGTTCCGATCACGAAGCACACTCGAAGCGAATGTGGAACTCGGCACGGAACCTCGCCCAGTTCGTGCCGAACCCTGACTTCATGGGCAGCCCCGAGACGACCCCGACAGCGACGTTGATTCCGAAAATCCGGATCCAGAATCAGGCGGCGTCGTTCCGGCCTTCTTCCCCCGGCCGCAGGCCCATCCCCTTCATCACCGTGATGAGGAGCGCGAGGCCCACGGTCAGGACCGGATGGAAGATGATCGTGAAGGCGAACTGGAGCCGGTGGAGGATGAGCGCGTCCCTCATCGCCCGGACGTCTCCGGCGTCGCCTCTGCCGCCTGGCAGTCCGGCGTCGCCATGCGATTCCGGCGCCATGTCGCCCTGTATATCGCAAAGGCGCGGGTCGCGCGTGGAGCGCGTTTGACGGGTCCGCGGGGACGCCATATATTTGGCGCCCTCGCCCGCGCCCGCGCCCGCGGGTTTGTTCGAAGGAGAAGGAGAACCACGATGATTCGTAGTCGTACACGGAGAGCCCTGATCGCATTCGCTTCGGTCCTGGCGGCAGCGCTGCCCCTGGCGGCGGCCGAAGTCCAGGTCGCGGCCGTCCAGTATCCGGAGAGGTCGACCGTCAAACTGAAGCTCGTCCCCACCGACCGGGTCGCTCCCGCCGAGGCCGACGCGGCCGTCAAGTTCCAGGGCGGCCAGGCCAGCGTCGAGATCGACTACAAGAACCTCCCCCCCGCCGTGCTGTTCGCCGGCGACATCACCTCTTACGTCGTGTGGGCGGTGGGCCGCGACGGAACGGCCGAAAATCTCGGGGAGCTGATCGTGCACAGCCCGAACGGTGGGTCCGAGTACCGCACGGGACAGAAGGAGTTCGCCTTGCTCGTCACGGCGGAGCCCTTCCCGCTCGTGTTGAAGCCCTCGGACCTGGTCGTCTTCACCTCGGCCGCGCCCCCGGCCAAGAAGGCCAAGAGCATCGTCGTGGGGCTGCCGGGCCTCGTCCCCGCAGCCCGCCGCGGCAACGAGCAGATCGGCGGCATGCGCTACGCGGGCACCGAGCCGCTCGACCTCGTCCAGGCGCAGTCGGTCCTGGCGCAGGCGCAGCAGATGGGGGCGGAGAGCGTCAACCCGGATGCGATGCGCGACGCGAACATCACGCTCTCCCAGGCCACGAACTCCTACAAGGCGGGCCGGACCAAGGTCGGCATGGACTACGCGCGCCGCAGCCTTTCGCTGTCCTCGACGGCGATCCGCGACACGCAGCGTCGCCGGGCCGAGGAAGCCGCCGCGGCCGCCGCCGCCAAACGGGCCGCCGAGATGTCGAACCTCGAGCAGCAGCGCACGGCCGCCGAGCAGCAGGCCGCCGCCTCCGAGCGCCAGGCCCTGTCGGCCCGGGAGCAGGCTCTGGCGGCGCGCGAGCAGGCCGCAGCTGCTCAGGCCGAGCTCGCCGATGCGCAGCGGCAGGCCGCTGCCGCCCAGCAGCAGATGACCTCCCTCCAGCAGCAGGCCCAGCAGGCCCAGGCCGACGCCGCAGCCGCGCAGGAACGTGCAGCGGCGGCCGGACTCTCCGCCGAGGCCGCCGATGCGGCGCGCCGGGAGGCCGACGAATCACGGCGCCGCGCGGAGTCCCTGGCGCAGCAGGCCGAGACCGCCCGCGCCGAGGCCGAGCGCACGACGGCGGAAGCCGCCGCCGCGGCGACGGCCCTCGAGACACAGAAGCAGGAGCTCCAGGCTCAGAACGTCCAGCTCGAAACGCGCGTCGGCGAGAACGAGGCCGAGCTCGCTCGCCTCCGCAAGCAGCGCGACGACCTGGCCGGGCAGCTCGACGGCGCCCTGTCCTCGGTCGCCCAGATCACGAAGACGGCGCGCGGCGTCGTCGTCAGCCTTCCCGACATCCTGTTCGACACGAACAAGGCGACGCTCAAGCAGAACGCGCAGGTCGCCATGGGCAAGCTCGCCGGCATCGTCTCGGTCTTCCCGAACATCAACCTCCGCGTGGAAGGCCACACGGACTCGACCGGCACCGACGCGATCAACGACCGTCTCTCGCGGGAGCGGGCGAACGCGGTCGTGTCCTTTCTCGAAGGCCAGGGAGTCGCGGCGAGGCGCTTGACGGCGGAGGGCTACGGCTCGAAGATTCCGGTGGCCGACAACGGCACCGTGGATGGCCGCGCCAGGAACCGGCGCGTGGAGATCATCCTCGCCGAGGGCGTGATCACCGGCGCCGGCGAATAGTCACCCGAAACCAGGAGTCTCACGGGCCCGCCGCGAGGCGGGCCCTTTTCTTTGTCCGGGAGGTCTCCGGGCGGACGCATTCCGTCCGGGCCGGATTGAGACCTGACCCCAATTGGACAAAGTCCAGACCTGACCCCAAGTGGACAGACCTGACCCCCGCCGTCGGCTGTCGGCTAGGGGTCCGCCGGGGTCTTCTCTTTCTCGATCTCCCCGGTCATCGGGACGAAACGCACCGGGAATGATGTCCTTCTCGGTGATGCGCCCGTCGGCGCCCTTGGTGAAGACCTTGAGCTCCTGGAAGAAACCGCCGACCGGGATCACCATGCGTCCGCCCGGCGAGAGCTGATCGAGGAGGGGCTGGGGAATGCGCTCGGGGGCGGCCGTGACGATGATGCCGTCGAACGGGGCATGTTCGGGCCAGCCGCGATAGCCGTCGCCCTCGCGCACGATGACGTTGGGATAGCCGAGCTCGCGCAGCTCTCGCCCGCCGAGCGGGCCAGCTCCGGCACGATCTCGATCGAGTAGACCTCGGAGGCGAGCTCCCCGAGCACGGCGCTCTGGTATCCCGATCCCGTGCCGATCTCCAGAACCCGCGAGCTCGGGCGGGAGCTCGAGGAGCTCGGTCATCAGGGCCACGATGTAGGGCTGCGAGATCGTCTGGTTGCCGGCGATCGGCAGCGGATGGTCTTCGTAAGCGCTGGCGCGCTGTGCAGGGTCGACGAACTCGTGACGGGGAACCTTTCGCATCGCGGTCAGGACGCGGGGGTCCCGCACGCCCCGGGCGAGGATCTGCGAATCCACCATGCGGGCGCGGCGGCGCGGCGTCCGGGTCGTTCTGCGCGGACGGCACCTTCGGCCGCCCTCCCTGCCGCGAGTCGCAGCCGGCGACCGCGAGCCCGAGGCAGAACAAGGATAGCGCCGGGCCGGCCGGCAGACCGGTCACGGCTCATGGCGCGGCGGGTCCGTGGACGATGCGGCCTGCGACGACCGTCATGACAACCGGAATCTGAGGGATCTCCGCTGCCGGGACCGTCAGAGGATCGCGCGCGAGGATCGTGAAATCGGCGGCGTAGTCCGGCCTCGATCCGTCCGCGCCAGCGTCTCCTCGAACGCCGCGAACGCCGCGTCCGACGTGAAAAGCGCCAGGGCCTCCGGCGCGACAGCGCCTCGCCCGGTCTCCACCCTCCCGGCGGCTTTCCGTGAGGTCCTGGCGAGTCACTGCCGCGTAAAACCCCAGGAGAGGTTCTCCGATTCCACGGGGGCGTCGCTGCCGCCGGCGAGCCGGGCGCCCGCCTTCTTCGGAGCCTTTGCCAGGCGTAGGCCCCGGCGATCCGCGAGGGGCCCAGCCGGTCCTCGGCCCACACCATGTCGGAGGTCGCGTGCGTCGGCTGGACCGACGCGATCACGCCGAGGCGCGGCGAATCGGGGGAAGTCCTCGGGCGCGACGAACTGCGCGTGCTCGATGCGCGGGCGCCGGGCCCCCGTCGGGGGACTCCGGAATCGCCGCCGCCGCCGCTTCGAAAGCGTCGAGCGCGACCCGGTTGCCCCGGTCGCCGATCGCGTGGATCCAGAGCTGCCAGCCGGCCTTGCGGGCGTCGCGCGCGATCTCCGCCAGCCGCTCCGGCGGGGTGACCAGCAGTCCGCGCTTGCCCGGCTCGTCCGCGTAGTCCGCCAGCAGCGCCGCGCCCCGGCTCCCGAGCGCGCCGTCGGCATAGGCCTTGATGGCGCGGACGGTCAGGAAATCCGCCCGGACCGCCGACGCGAGCTCCCTTCGCGGCCAGGAAGCCGGGCAGCGCCTTCGGGTCCGGCGAGACCGTCGCATAGACGCGAATCGGCAGGGCGCCCCGCGCGGCCAGCCGCTCCAGCGCGGCGATCGACTCGCGCCGTCGTAACCGGACGCGTCCTGCACCTCGGTCAGTCCCACGCGCGCGCAGGCCTGGCGGCCCCGGCGAGGAGCCACCGTTCCCGTCCGCGGCCGAAGGAACCGGGACGACCCTGGACACGAGTTCCATGGCGTTGTCGATCAGGACGCCGGACGGCGAACCGTCCGGCCGGCGCAGGATGCGCCCGCCTTCCGGATCGCGCGTGACCGACCCGATCCCCGCGGCCCGAAGAGCCGCCTCGTTGACCCAGAGCGCGTGTCCGTCCACGCGGCAGCGCGGCGACCGGGCGGTCCGACACGACCCGGTCGAGCGAACGGGCGTCCGGAAACTCCTTGCCCGGCCAGAGATTCTGGTCCCACCCATCGCCCTCCGACCCAGGCGCCCGGCGGCAGCCGCGGCCGACGCCTTGGCCAGGCGCTGCGCCGCGTCCTCGGCAGTGGCCGCGCCTCGCAGGTTCGCGATCTCGCTCGCCTTGCCGAGCCCAGCAGGTGGAGGTGCGCGTCGGCCCAGCCCGGGAAGACGAAGGCCCCCTGCAGATCGATCCGCCGCGCCGTCTCCGGCGCGCTGGCGCGCCCGGGCCGGCTCGCCGACGAAGAGGACCTTGCCGTCCCCGACGACGATCGAAGCCCGGCGCGGTTGCGCGTCCGCGCTGGTGTAGACGATGCCGCCTTCTCAACAGGAGGTCCGCCGCGGGCCCGGGGGCCGCGAGCAGGAGCGTCAGGAAGCGAAACGAAATCTACCCGCGGGGATCTTAACCGACGCGCCGCACCACGCATCAGCGCGTCTGATCGTCGTACTGGGGCACGTCGGCGGCGAAGGCGGTGACGGCGTCGAAGACCGCCCCGCAGATGCTCGGCCGGCGCGGCCGGCGCCGCGAGCAGCCGCGCGAGCCGGTCGATCCCGAACTCTTCGTCGGCGGCGTTCAATGCCTCCGTGACGCCGTCCGATATAGACGCAGAGCAGATCGCCCGGCTCGAGGGCGACGGTCTCCTCCTTCCAGCTCGCGTTCGGGAACATGCCGAGCGGCACCCCGGTCGCCTTGACCTGCTCCATCGCGCCTCCGGCGGCGCGCCGGAGGAGCGCCGGGTTGTGCCCGGCGGAGACGTAGCGCAGCAGTCCCGATATCCGGCTCGATGACGCCGAAGAAGCACGTCAGGAACTTTCGGGTCGCCGCGTACCTCTGAAGGTGCCGGTCGATGCGGCCCATGAGATCGGCGATCGTCTCCGCTTCGTCGATCTGAAGGTGCACGGCCGCGTGGACCGTCGACACGAGCAGCGCGGCCGGAATTCCCTTGCCGGACACGTCGGCGACGAGAAAGCCCAGGCGACCGCGCGTCAGCGGAAAAAAGTCGAAGTAGTCGCCTCCGACCTGACGGGTGGGCACGTTCCGCGCCGCGATCTCGAGGCCCGCGACGTTCGGCAGGTCGCGCGGGAGGATCTGGCGCTGGATCGCGGCGGCGAGCTCGAGCTCCCGCTCCATGCGCTCCTTCTCGATCGCGTCCTTGTGGAGACGCGCCGTCTCGATGGCCGCCGCGGCCTGGTTGGCGAAGAGCGAGAGGAGCCGCGCATCCGTGGCCGTGAAGTCGAGGACCCGGCCGTCGCGGGACTCCTTGTCGGCGACGGCCAGGACGCCCAGGCGCCGGCCCGGGACCGAGATCGGCGACCGCGAGGCACTTCTCACACGAGGCCAGCCGCATGCCCGCCGTCGGCACCGTGGCCGCGGCGTTGTTGATGACGCCGCCTTCCGGCAGCGTCCAGGCCGCGACGTCGCGCGCCGCGAGGACTTCGCCGCCGACGCTCCGCTCGAGGAGCACGGTGCCCGAGTCTTCGAGCAGCACGAGTGTGCCCTTGCCGGCGTCGGTCAGCGAGATCGAGCGGAAGAGGACCTCGTCGGCCAGCGCCGAGAGATCGAGCTGTCCGCCGAGCGAGAGGCCGAGGTCGTACAGCGACTCGAGCTCGAGCAGGCGCGCCTTCAGCTCGAACTCGGCCTCCCGGACCTGCCGCGCGAGGCAATCGGCGCCCACGAGCGAACCGAAGAGAAACGCGAGGAACGGTGCGGTCTCCGGCGACTCGGCGCCCGGCACCGCGACCAGCCGAAGGGCGCCGTGGGCTCTCGCCCTCGAGCAGGAGCGGAAGCCAGAGGTCGCCTTCCCGGACCCAGGCCTCGGCGGGCAGGGGATCGGGGAGCTCTTCCGGCGCCGACGATCTCGCCGGCCAGGTGCCACGCGCCCCGTTCGCGCAGGTAGAGGCGGGCGTCCCGGGCGCCGGTGGCGGCCACCGCCGCCTCCGCGATGCGCGAGGACAGCGGGCCGGCGCCGCCGAGGATCGTCCCGATCCGCTTCCAGAGCTCTTCGAGGCGCGCGGTGGAGAGGGAGGCCGGGACCGTCATGGCGCCGCGGACAGATGTCTCAGGCCGTCGGCGCGGCGACGCCGCGGAGCGCTTCGTCCTGCGTCGGGAAGATCTCGGCGTACTGGGCCAGGCCCATGATCCGGAACGTCTTGTCGATCGTCGGCGTCAGCCCGCAGAAGGCCAGCGCGCCCTTGCGGTCCATGACCTTCTCGAGGACCTCGATGAGGATCGAGATCCCGATGGAGTTGACGATCCGGGTTTTCTCGAGGTTCAGCACGAGCGCCCGCACGCCCTGGTCCAGGTGCGCATAGGCCTCGCGGGCGATCTCTTCGCCCCCCTGGTTGTTGATGTAGCCGTCGGTCCAGAGAATCGCGACGTCGCCCCGCCGCTCCGAGGACACCTTGCAAGTCTCGCTCACTTGTATTTCCTCATCAGGATCCGCGTCCCCCACTGCCCCGAGGTGATCTCCACCTCGTCCATCAGGCTCTTGATGATCTGGAGCCCCCAGCCGCGCTTGCGATGGTTCGCGAAGCTCTTTTCCAGGCTCGGAGGCTCGACGGTCCCGTGATCGAACCCCTTGCCCTTGTCCAGGACCTCCACCTCCAGCCACTCCCGCCCTTCGGGCTCCTGGCCCAGCCGGAACGTCAGGTGCAGCTGCTCGTCCCGGCAGTCGGCGTGCTCGAACGCATTGATGCAGGCCTCGACGAGCGCGAGCTTGACCTCGTCGATCTTATCCCGCGGCATCGCGATGTACTCGCCGAGCGCCGCGGCCTGCGCCGTCGCGACGATCTCCATCTCCGGCGCGACCGGTATGGTCATGGAGACCTCCCGTGAGCCTGTGGGGCTCAATCCGGGCGGAGCCGTTCCTCCCTGCGACATGGGACGCGCTCGACCCTTTCCTAGAACCGAAGGAAGAGTTGCAGTGAGCGGATCAAGACGGCGGGCAGTCTATCGGACGCCAGCAGGAGCAGGGCGAGGCGAGAACTCCCCTGCCAGCAACCCCCAGAGCAGGTTGGGCGCCTCGATGGCCTCGAGTCCGATCGCGAGAGCTTTTCTCATCACTGCGCCGCTCTACAGGGGCAAGAGTCCTGCCACGTGACAGCGGTGGCGCTTCGGGCACGCAAAGCCTTGGAGGCATGACAGTTAAGGTGAGAGAAGAAGGGCTGGGCCACGGCGCCCATACCGTAGCACATTGGCACAGTATGTGACAATACACGAGGAGTTCTGGTTTTTAAGCTACTGACCTGAAGGCTTTTGATTCTGATTTGGGACCTATTGACACAGAGACTTAATGTCCCGCCACCCGCTTGCGGTACAGCGTTCGTCGGCTGATGCCCAGCAGGCGCGCGGCCCGGCTCTTGTTTCCCCCGGCCAGGTGCAGGACGCGCTGGATGTGACGCTCCTCGAGAGCCCGGAGATCCGGGATCTCTTCGTCGCCCGGCGCCGGGGGCGCGCCGGCCTCCAGCGGAGAGCGGGGTCCGGGGCAGCCACTGGAGATCCTCCCGGCGGATCGTCCTCCCCTGCGAGAGGGCCGCGGCCCCCTCGAGCAGGTTCTCGAGCTCCCGGATGTTCCCCGGAAAGTCGTGGGTCAGAAGAGCCGCGTACGCGTCCCGGTCGAGCGAGGGCACGTCGCGCCCCTCGCGCGCCGCGAATCGCTCCAGGAAGTAGCCGCACCAGCTTGGGAATGTCCTCGCGGCGCTCGCGCAACGGAGGCAGCCCGATCTCCACGACGCGGAGGCGGTAGTAGAGGTCCTCGCGAAAGTCGCCGCGGGCGATCCGTTCGGACAGGCGCGCGTGCGTGGCCGCGAGCACCCGGACATCGATCGGCACGCGGCGGCGCCCGCCGACGCGCTCGATCTCCCGTTCCTGGAGGACCCGCAGCAGCTTGGACTGGAGAGCGACCGGCATGTCTCCGATCTCGTCGAGAAAGAGCGTCCCGCCCTGCGCCGTCTCGAATTTTCCGGAGCGAGCCTCGACGCCCGTCGCCACGCCCCGCTCGATGCCGAAGAGCTCCGACTCGAGAAGCGTCTCGGGGAGAGCCGCGCAGTTGATCGCCACGAAGGGCTTGTCCGCCCGATCGCTGCGGGCGTGGATCATCCGCGCGACGAGCTCCTTGCCGGTTCCGCTCTCCCCCGTGACGAGGACGGAGATCTTCGAGGCCGCCACGCGCGAGACCAGGTCGAGGACGCGGCGGGCCGCGGCGGATTCCCCGACGAACAGCCGTCCGGAGGCCGCGCGCCCGGTCTCGTCGAGAAGGCGCCGGTTTTCCTCCTCCAGGCGCTCGCGTTCCCGCGTGAGCCGCTCGAGATGCCGACGGTTCTCGATCGCCATGCCGCACAGGCCGGCCAGCGAAACCAGGAAACGGCGGTCTTCTTCGTCGAAGGCGGCCTGCCCGCCCCGCCGGACTTCCTTGTCTGCCAGCACGAGAACGCCGATCGGGCGGCCGCCTCCGAAGATGCGCGCCCCGACGGCGGTCAGGACGGGCCGGCCCAGGAGCTTGAACTTCTCGCGCGTGATCGCGCGACTCGGAGTCGAGGACCGCTCGCAGGAACTCGTCCTGAGCCACGACGGCCTCGGCCGGCCGCTTGGGAAAACCGACCCGCGCCTCGGCGCGCCGCGCCCCGCCGTCCGCGAAGGTGGCCACGTATCCGCGGGACGCGTCGAGCACTCCGACCACCCGCGAGAGCACGTCCTCGACCAGGGTCTCCTCGTCCGGCATCGCGCCGAGCGAAAGGCCTGCGTCGTAGAGCGTCTCGAGGAGGAGAAGCTTGTGCTGGGTTTCGAAGTGCCGGGACCGTTCCATTACTTGGAGGCGGCCAGCACCTTCGCGCGCCGCAGCTCGGCCACGGCGACTTCCGACTCCCGCGTCGGGGCCCAGTTCGCGTTCCACTTGCGGTTCTCGGCGATCAGCTTCTCGGCGCTTGTCGAGGTCTCCCGCGACGCGCCAGGATCTCGGCGACGCTGCGCCCGCGCCTCGTAGATCGCCCGGCGCTCCTCGAAATCCTTGAACGGGTTCGGCGGATTCGCGTTCTTTTCCCAGAGCGCCAGGGCCTCGTCGGGCTTCCCCTGCTCCTCCAGCGCCAGGGCCATCAGCGTGTTCCACTCCGGAAAGTGCGGCTTGTATTCGGCGGGCGGCCTCTCGATCCGGACGATCTCGTCGAGCTTCGGGACCAGGTCCCGGAGGCGGCGCTCGGCCTGCGGCCGGCCGGTTCTCGAGCGAGATCCAGCGCCGCGTCGCAGAACCCGTTCTGGATGTCGCTGTACTTCTCTCTTCGGGAGCGCCTTCACCTTGGCGCTGGATGCGGCGCGGCGAGCCGCTCGGCGTCTTTCGCGATAGAAGTTCGTGCGCATCGCGCGCATGAGGAAGTCCCGCCGCATGCGGGTCGTGTCGGACACGTCGGCGGCCTTGCACGTACTGCTCGAAGGCTTTCGCATAGTCGCCCGATGCCCTCGTAGGCCACGGCGAGGTGGCCGATCGACGCGACGAAGTCGGGCTTGATCGCGAGCGCCCGGTTCAGGTTCTCGAGGGCTTCGTTGTAGCGGCCGGAGTAGGCCTGGACCTCGCCCAGCGAGTCGAAGGGGTTGGCGTTGTCCTGGGCGATGAACTTGTACTTCTGCAGGTACTCCATCGCCTTCTCGTACTCGCCCCGGTAGCCGTAGTAGTAACCGATCTGGTTGTACGCCTCGGCGTTGTTGGGGTCGACCGCCAGGAGGTCCTCGAAGATCCCGATGGCTTTGTCCGTTGTTGCCCTTCGCGAGCTCGAAATGCGCCAGCGTCTGGGCCGACCGCACGTCGGCCGGGTACTTCTGGTGGAGTTCGGTCGCGATCTGCGGCCGTCGTCCGCGCGCTTCTCGGCGAACGCCATCTGCATTTCGACGTGAAGGCGCTCCCGCTCCGTCAGCCGTCCCGCCTCCTTGGCGGCGCGCCGGATCAGGCTCTCGCGCTGGTCGTCGTCCTTGGCCTGGCGCGCCAGTCCCAGCATCGCCATGGCGAACTGGGGGTCGAGCTCGAGGGCCTTGGCGAAGCCCACGCGGGCTTCCTTGAAGTAGAACCGGCCCTCGTTGGCCACGGCCTCCTGGTAGGCCTCGAAAGCTTCGGACGAGGTCGTGGTGACGTCCCGGCGCTGGGACAGGAAGAGGGCGGCTGCCACCCCGGCTCCCAGCAGGAGGACGGCGCCCAGGACCAGGAGGACCCAGCGGGACTTCATATGTCACCCTTTCATACGGACGGGCGATCCCGGAGTTTCGCCCGTGAAAAACCCGAGAATTCCCCTATTCCACCCTCAGAAACAGGAAGGTCATGTCGTCGTACTGCTCGGCGCCCCCCACGAAGCCCCGGATGTCGTCCAGGAGGCCCTGAGCCACCTCGTCCAGCGTCCCGTCCTTGCGGGCCTCCAGGGAGTCCATGATGCGCTCCTCGCCGAAGGGGTTCATGGAGGCGTCCATGGCCTCCGTGAAGCCGTCGGTGTAGAAAAAGAGCAGGTCGCCCTTCCGGAGGATACAGCTCCCGGGTGTCGTACGGCACCTCCCGGAAGGCCCCCAGGGGGAGGCGGTGCTCGGGAGGCTCGATCAGGCAGGGCCCGCCGTTGCCCGGCCGCAGGAGGATCGGCAGGGGCTGGCCTCCGATGGCGTACTTCAAGGTCATGGCCTCCGGATCGAGGAGGAAGAAGCCGAGCGAAACGAACATCCGCCGCTTGATCGAGTAGATCCGCCGGTTCGACTCCTGGAACAGCAGCCCCGGATCGCTCGTCGTCAGCGCCCGGGAGTAGACGATCTCCTTGGAGGCGACCATGAGGAGGGAGGCCGGCACCGACTTCCCCGAGACGTCGCCGATGACGATGCCGAGGCGGTTGTCCTCGAAGGGGATGAAGTCGTAGAAGTCGCCCCCCACGACCCGCGCGGGAATCGAGCCCCCGAGAAAGGAGAAGCCGGCGATCTCGGGCACCGAGCGCGGGAGGAGGCTGGTCTGGATGTCCCGCGCGATCTCGAGGTCGCGCTTCAGCTCGGCCTGGCGCGTCATCTCGTCGTGGAGGAGCGCGGTCTCGATGGCCAGAGCCGACTGGTTGGCGAGAGTCGACAGCAGCGAGTGGTCGTCCCGGTCGAAGCGCTCGCCCGAGAGCTTTTCCTTGAGCGCCAGGATCCCCATCAGCCGCTCGCGGTAGACCAGCGGCACGAGCAGCCGGTATCCGTCCTGCAGCAGCCGCAGGCGGAACTCCTCGCTCTCGTCGTCGGCGAAGTGGAGCGACAGCTCCTCGAGGTCCGACGGCTTGCCCTCCTGGCGCAGGACGCGGCGGATGGCCGCGCCCGGCGACAGCCGGTCCTCCCGCCGGCCCCGTCTCTCGATCCACCCCTCTCGGTCGCGCAGCCAGATGGAGGCCTTCTCCAGACGCATGGTGGCCGCGACGCTCGCCGTCAGGTAGTCGGCGATGCGCCCGAGGTCGAGCTCTCCGGTGATCGCCTCGCTCATCTCGAGGAGGGCGGCCTGGTAGTCGAACTTCTCGCGGAAGAAGAGCTTGTCGAGGGGAGCCTGCAGCCGCCGGCGGAGGACTTCGAAGAGCGAGATGCCGACCAGGAAGAATCCGAAGTTGAAGAGCGGCGACGCCGACAGCTTCGAAGACGTGAAGAGGAGGTTCGCCAGCGCGACCATCAGGGCGTAGAGGCCGAGGAGAACCGCCGTCGTGGCCGCATAGAGAAACGTCCGGCGCACGATGACGCGGACGTTGAGCATCTGGAACCGGACGATCGCGTACGCGAAGGTCAACGGGATCAGGATCATCGGGATGATCCCGTAGAAGGCGTACTCGTCGATGCCGAAGGCCGAGGGAAGGACGATGAAGAACAGGACGAAAGGCACCGTGCCCACGATCGTCCCGATGAACACGTGGAACGCCTGGCGGCGCTCGCGCGGGTCCTCGAGGGTGAAGGCCGAGTGCGCCAGGGCGACGAGGCCCAGCACGAGATAGTCCCCGAGCAGGATCCAGGAGGAGAGCGGCGCTCCCGAAAGCACGGTCACCTTTTCGCCCCGCATCTGGCGCATCACGTCGTACAGAAAGACGAACGGCGGAACGGCGTAGATCAGATACAGGAGGGCGGGGCTGGCCGAGAGAAACTCCTGGAGCCTGGCCTTCCATCGGCTGGGCGGCTCGCCGGTCCACTCGTCGGGCGTGGCGAAGTGCAGCTGCTTCGGCCGCGGGAACACCAGGAAGAAGTGCAGGAAAACCGCCGGCAGCAGGAAGAGGCTCACGGTGCCCGTGTTCTGCACGAACACGTCGATCCACCAGTAGGACGCGGGGCGCAGCCGGCACACGAAGAACAGCAGGAAAAGGACGCAGAGCAGGAAGAAGATCCGCGCCGAGCGCTCCTGCGGGACCCGGATGAAGACGAAGAGCCCGATCAGGAAGAACAGGAAGCCGACGACGACCGCATAGAGGTAGGTCCTTCCCCCAAGCCTCTCGGAGGAGAGCTGAACCTGCACCGTGCGCATCGCGGGCGCCGCCGCTCCCGCCGCCCGGGGGCCGGCCGGGCAGGGCCCGTTGAGCACGAGGTAGTCGACTTTTTCTCCGACCTTGTGCCGGCGCAGCTCCGCCGAGGCGTCCGAGCTCGTCCGGACGATCCGCCGGCCGATCCCCTGGATGCACTCCCCGGGCTTGATGCCGGCCTTCTCGGCCGGGCTTCCGGGCACGACCATCCGGACCTCGATGCCCTCGCGGCCGTAAGGAACCGGGACGATGCCGTCGTAGGGGCGGGCGGAGAACATGTCGGCGATCGAGGCGATCGCGATCGCCAGGCCGACGAAGCCGACGGCCAGGATCCAGCCCGGCCGCGACAGCGTCTCCGGGCGGCCGTCGTCCAGCGTTTTCCTCACTCCCCCACCCTCGAAAGAAGCTTCAAAGCTCTCCATGTTAATGGCAATCCCGAGAAGAAAATGCCGAGGCCGTTCGGGCTATCCTTCGGCGCGTGCCGTTCATCACCTTCGAGGGAGTCGAGGGCTGCGGAAAATCCACACAGCTGCGACTCCTGGCCGGCCGATTCGGCGAGATGGGGCGGCCGGTCCAGACGACCCGCGAGCCGGGCGGCACTCCCGTCGGAGAAAAGATCCGAACGATCCTCCTCGATCCGGCGCACGAGGCCCTCGACCCCGTCGCCGAGTGGTTGTTGATCGAAGCCGCCCGGCGACAACACGTGCGCGAGGTTCTGGCGCCCGCCCTGACGGGGGACGTGTTCCTCCTCTGCGATCGCTTCTCGGACTCGACCGAGGCGTATCAGGTCGCCGGTCGCGGCCTCGACGGGCGCCTCGTCGCCGACCTGGACGCGCGTGTGCGCGACGGAATCGCTCCGGACCTGACGCTGCTGTACGACCTGGATCCGGCCGAGGGTCTGGCGCGCGCCGGGAGGCGCGACGCGGGCGCCACGGGACGCTTCGAGGCCGAGGACCTGGCGCTTCACGAGCGCGTGCGGGCGGCGTTCCTCGCGATCGCGCGCCGCGAGCCCGAGCGCGTGGCCGTCGTGCCCGCCTCGGGGAACGCCGACGCGGTGTTCGCCGAGACCTGGAGCATCGTTGCCGGAAGGTTCGGCCTGTGAAGGCGTCGAAATGGCGATAGCCACTCTCGAGGTCCTCGAGCGTCTCGCCGACGACCCCGAGCGATTTCCGGGCGCGCT
The DNA here is from genome assembly GCA_963829925.1 of uncultured Acidobacteriota bacterium. GTDB lineage: Bacteria > Acidobacteriota > Thermoanaerobaculia > UBA5066 > Gp7-AA6 > DAHUXD01. The sequence goes on along the minus strand of CAWHKQ010000009.1, from coordinate 135,267 downwards.
GCTCCTGACCGGGAGCTCGGAGGCCGCGCTGGAGGCCGAATCGCGGCGCCTGGCCACGGGGTTGCTCTGCCCGGGCGACGATCCGGAGAAACGATGCGGGAGCTGTCGCCGCGTCGCCTCCGGCGTTCATCCGGATTTCCTTTCGGTCGAGCCCGACAAGTTCCAGATCAAGGTCGAACGCATTCGCGAGGCGCTCGCCTTCGGCGCCGGCCGGCCCTATGAGAGCGCGCGGCGTGTCGCGCGCATCTCCCGGGCGGATCTCCTCGGAGTCGAGGGCGCCAACTCTCTCCTGAAATCCCTGGAGGAGCCGGGCGAGCGGTTTCGGTGGATCCTCACGACCATCCGCCCGGAGTCGCTCCTGACGACGATCCGCTCACGGTGCACCCTCGCGTCGCTTCCTCCGCCCGCGTTCTCCGACCGGCTCCGATACTGGCGCGAGCGTGGTTTCGCGGAGGAGGATGCCCGCGACCTCGTTGCCTTCGGCGTCGAGGAGGAAGAGACGAGCCCGGCGGAGCGCCTCGAGGAGGCGCGGGGCCTTCGTCAGACGGCGGTCGCCGCCCTCGAGGATGGGATCTCGAGCGGGCGCCTGCCGTCGCTCGTGATGCTGGCCGAGGCTCTGGCTGCGGGGGAGCGGGGCGACGCGCGTATGCTCTCGGAGCTCCTTGCCGATGCCGCGATCGCGGCGCACGCCCCGTCGTCCGACGCTCTGCGGCACCGCGCGGTCGCCGGACGCCTCGCGCCGCTGGCGCGATGGGTGGGCGCGGGAGCGCTCCGCGACGCGTCGGTCGCCGCCGCGGATCCTCCGGCGGACGTCCGGAAGGGAAACAAGCGGCTCCACTACGAGAAGCTGCTGCTCGAGCTCTACGCGAGTCGGAAGCCCTCAGCCCTCAGAGGTTAGCCGTCAGCCTCTTACGAAGGAGGGGGAGAAAACCTCGAAGGAACCGCAAGGAGGGACTCCGAGCCGGCGGGCTCGGAAGGATCAGGAAGAGTGCGGACCTGGGAGCTACCAAGAGTGACGGAAGGTGTAGCAAACAAGGACTGGCAGACGCCGTCGGCCTTTCGCCCCCCCAATCGATTCCTTCGAGTGCGCTCAGTATATGACTAACGGAGCAGTCAAGCACTCCTTTCGCTCCGACTAGTTCGCCCCCTCCGGCCGGTCCAGCCTCAGCTCGACGGTCTCCGACTCACCCGCCGTGACCTCCACCTGGAGAGATTCGCTCCCGTAGCCCGGGCGCGAGACCACCACCCGATGGGTTCCGGCCGGCACCTGCAGGCCCCGCGAGAGGCTGGAGAGTTCCTCTGCCGTGCCCGCGAAGCGGTCGTCCACATACACGGCGGCGTCCTCGGGTTCGACTCGGAAGACGATCCGACCCCGGTCCGCCGTGGCCGCGCCAGGTCGAGAGACCCGGGGAGGCTGCGGTGAGTCCTGATCCGCCGGCCGCGAAGGCGAGTCGGCCCCGGGTTCGATCGGAGGCGCCCCCTCGGAACCGCGGTCCGGATCGCGCCAGTCGCTGTAGCCGCTCTCGTCCGTCTCGATCTCCACGGAGTTGGATGACCCGTCCTTTTCCTTGCCCCAGAAGCGGCGCACGCCGCCCTCAGGCTGAGGCGGGTCATAGGAGCCGTACTGCTTGGCGCCGGGGATTTTCTTCAGCTTGTTCCCGACGTCGATCTTGACTCCAGCTCGCGCGTCCACCTCGGTCGACTGCGGCTCGAAGCCTTCCAGACGGAACTCGAGCGTGTATTTGCCGGGCTTGAGGTACAGGTAGTCGGGAAAGCCGTCGAAATCGTCGGCGGAGCCGATCAGACGCCCGTCCAGAAAGACCTGAGTCTCATCGGGAGAAACGTCCGTATCGACCACGGCCCAGGCTCCGGGCGCATACGTCACGTACCCGTTGGGCGCGTAACCATAGGGCATCCCGTAGTAGCCGCCGTAGTAGCCGCCGTACCAGCCCGGCGCGTATCCCCAGTAGCCCCCCCAGCCCCAGCCCCAGCCGCCCCATCCCCAGCGCCACGGGTTGTAGCCGTACCCGTATCCGTACCCGCGATGGCCTCGGCCCCCGTACCCGCCGTGCCATCCGCCGCCCCCGTGGTGCCCGCCGCCGCGGGGTGAGCCGTGGGACGGCCTCGCCTGGGACGGGCGTGACGAGGGAGCGACGCGAACGGTCGACGGTCGTGAAGGCGCGCTTCGAACCTGTGGCGAGCTCCTCACCTGGGCAGAGCTGCGCGGTCCCGGTCCCGCCTGAAGCGAAGCGGCACACGCGAAAGCGCCCAACGCAACCGAGACTCTTGTGAGGTTGTTCATGGACCTACGGCCTCCAGTCTTTTGTCACAGCAAAACGGAGGCCATGCCGTCCTCGGACGGCAGCTGCGCAAGTGCCTGCAAACGCGCTTCTTGCGCGAGCGACTTCGTCGCGGCCAGGAGGTCCTTTGACCTCGGCAAAGGTCACCCCGTCATCCGGAAGTGATTGAGGGAGCCGACGCGAGGCCGCGTTTCAGACCGCGCAGGTAGTCCTCGCGGAGGACCCGGTCGACCGCCCGGCGCGCGCCGGGCAGCTCCCGCCGCTCCGCCAGCGCCGCCCAGTGCGGCAGCAGCCGCTGCGCCGACCGTGCGGCCCTCGCGCATCTGGAGGGCCTGCGGGACGGCCAGGAAGTCGGCCAGCTCCGGATGCTTGCGGTAGAAGATCGCCGCCGCCTCGCCGGCTTTCTCCTGCCGGCGCCGAAACGAGGCGAACGTGATGTCGTGGTAGTGCCGCGCGACGGCCTCGGGCCGGTAGAGCATGCGCATCCCGCCCTTCATGAGCCGGTAGGCGACCTCGATGTCCTCCCAGGCGGCATGGGGGAAGCTGGTGTCGAAGAGCCCCGCTTCCAGCAGCAGCGTCGCGGGGCAGGGAGACGTTCGAGGTGTAGAAGAAGTTGAAAGGCACCGCCTCGGGGTCCCGGATCAGGCCGTATCCGAACTGCAGGCCGTACTCGTTGATGTGGTTCAGGAAGGGCGACACCTTCAGGTCCGAGCGGCCAGGTCGTGTAGCCGAGCACCGCCACGGGATGGGGCCGCGGCTCGTCCTGCGTCCTGCCGTGGACCGCCAGGAGGGCGGCTCGGGAACCGTGTCGTCGCCCAGGAAAAGGACGATGCCGTCCCCGCGCTTCGCGCACGCCCCGGTTGCGAGCCGAGGCCGGGCCGCCGTTCGACTGCGAGAAGTATCGAAAGGGATAGGCCGGCCGATAGGCTTCCAGCCGGCGCGGCGTGTCGTCGCCGGAGCCGTCGTCCACGACCACGACCTCGAACTCGGGCGCGTCCCGCTGCGCGCCGAGCGCGTCGAGGACCGAAAACAGCGTTTCGGGCCGCCGATAGGTCGGGATGACGACGGAAATGCTCACGCGCCTCCCTCGAAGATCTGCTCGAGCGTCGTCTTCACCAGCGCCGGCGCGCCTTCCAGAAAGGGAGCGAAGAATTCGGAGGCCAGCCGCTCGTCTCCCGGATAGGTCGGCACGATCCGGAGCGGAAACTTCGCGAAGATCTCGGCATCCGAGCGCCGGCGCCCGGCCTGGACGGCCCGCCGTTTTGCCGCGAGAGCCGCGTGATGGCGGTGGATCCACGAGAGCGCGCGCAGGTGGGCGACGTCAGCGGATCGTCGATCGAGACGCGGCCGGCGAGCGGCTCCGAGACCCCGAAGAGCGTCCCGAATCAGCGTGTCGCCCGAAGTCTCCTCGCGCGCATAGGGATCGCGCTTGCAGCTCCGCCGCGCCGGCGTTGCGCGACGCCAGCATCTGCGCGACGCGGGTCACGAAAGCCATCAGCACGGCGGGCATCAGCGCCTGGAAGTGCTCCCGGTCGAAGTTCTTGTAGGCCGTCGCGAAGGCGTTCTTCTCGAAGAGAAAGCCGCGCGAGAAGACGCCCAGGGCCTCGCCCGTGGCGCCGCCGCGGTGCCGCGCCACGGCGCGGGGCTCGGCCACGATGCGCCGGCCCAGGATCCACTGCCGCCAGCCGAAGTCCACGTCCTCGAGGTAGGCGAAGTAGTCCTCGTCGAAGCCCGCCGCGAGGAAACTCGTCCCGCCGCACGGCCATGAAGCCGCCGGACGCGAACAGGCGCTCTTCCCCCGGAAGGGCCTCCGGAAGCGCGTTGACCGGGCGGCCGACCTGGGAGGCAAACGCGTGGCCGTCGAACGTCAGGAAACCCGTCCGAGAAGTCGTTGAGACGGCCCGTGCGGTCCGTCATCCGCCCCCCGACCGCGGCGATGTCGGGCGCCGCTGCGGAGAGGGCCGAGACGAGCAGCCGCGGCGCGTCGGGCAGGACCGCCGCGTCGTCGTTGACGAGGAGGAGCGACCGGCGCGCGCGCCGCCTCGGCACCCAGGCGGCAGCCGCCGGCGAAGCCGGCATTGGTGGCGGACACGATCCGCCGGACGTTCGGGTGGCGGCGGAGGACCTCGTCCTGGGGCGTGTCGGAGGCGTTGTCGACGAGCAGAACCTCGGCCGTGAGCCCTTCGCGAAAGGCGGCCTCGAGGGCCGCCAGCGACTCGAGGAGGTGCTCGAGCCCGCGATGGTGCACGACGACGACCGAGGCTTCGGGGCGCAGCACGGGTGCGAAGACTACTGGAAGAGACGCCGCAGGCGGGAGCCCTTCTCCTGCGGAGACGGACCGGGCTGCCGGCCGGGATCCACCCGGGCGCGGCGGCACCACGCGCGAAAGAGGCGCCGTCACGGACGACCAGGTCCGCTCCGCGGCGAAACGCCGCGCGGCCGACGAGGCCCGCGAGAGAGCGCCGGCCTCGCGCAGGAGCCCCGTGACACGGGCCGCGAGCGCCGGGGCCAGGCGCGCGCACTCGAAGGCCGCGCCCGCGGCGGCGAGCTCCCGCGCCAGCGAGCCGCCTCCGACGGTCACCGCGGGCACTCCGCCCCAGGCCGCGTCGAGCAGCCGCGTGCGGTACGACAGCTCCGTCTCGAGGCCTTCCGAGGAGATCGACACCGCGAGGTCCGCGGCCGCGTAGAGGTCGGGCCGCGCCGCATAGGGCAGCCACGGCGAGAATCGGATCGACCGGCCCGGCGGGGTCGAGTCGTCCGCGCCCGTTCCCGCGTCTTCTCGAAGACGCGCTGCGGCGTCGTTTCGAGGTTGGGATTCTCGAAGAACAGAAGCCGGGCTTCGGGTTGCCCTCGCAGGATTTCGGGCCAGGCGTCGAGCAGAAGGCCCGGGTCATACCAGTCGTACACGCCGCCGAAGAGGATGAGCGGAGCGGACTCCGGGACGCCGAGGGCGCGGCGGCCGGCGGCCCGGTCGCCCCGCGCCGGCGCCTCCGGCACTCCGAACGGCACGATCGCGAGGAGCTTCTCGAGCGCGGGATCCCCGGGGAAATTGGCCGCGCCGATCCGTCCGTGCGCGAGGAGGGCGCCCGCGTAGAACAGGCGCTGCTCGCCCGAGGCGCACAGGAAGAAGTCCGCCCGCGCCAGCGAGAGCTCGAGCGTCGCCCGGTCGTGCCGCGCCGTGTCCTCCCCGAGGGCGAGTGGCGTAGTGCAGGTTCTCGACCGGGAAGGGGTCGTAGAGATCCGCCGCGACCGGGACCTCCGGGACCTCGTGGAACCAATCGTTGGCCGCGTGGCCCGATACGACCGCGGCGCCGGCGCCGCGCGCGGCCTCCTGAAGCCGGCCCGGCTGGCGCGGCGACCACGTCGAGCCCGCCGGCGACCTCGCGCGCCTCTCCCAGGATCGTTCGGCACGAGCAGCCGCGCCTCGAATTCCGCCGACAGGGCCCGCGCCAGCTCCAGCGCCCGGATGCCCATCCCGGCCATGCGGGGCCGGATCGGCTCGGGGGCGAGGACGGCGACTCGGGAAGTCTGGTAAGCCACGAATTCCTCGGCTCAGCGCCGCCCGCGCAGCCGGTCCAGAAACAGGTGCAGCTTCCAGGTCCGGGACCCGTAGATCTGCTGGAGCAGGCTGTTCAGGCGCTCGATCTCGACGTGCGCGCCGGAGACCAGGTGGTCGTACTCCTCGTTCTTGGCGAAAACCTCCGCCAGGCGCGCGTGAACGAGCTCGTTCTCGGCCGTCAGCCGGCGCCGTGTCGCTCTGGCGCCGGTTCTCCGAAAGCGCGAGCGCCTCGGACGCGCGCCGGTGGCTCTCGCGCTGGAACTTCAGCTCCCCCTGGGAGATCCCGTCCCGGTCGTACCAGAAGGCGACCTGCGCGCGCATCCGGTCGAGGACGCGGCTCAGGCCGGCGTCCGTGCGCCGCGCGGCATAGCGCTCGAAAATCTTGCGCCGGGCATCCTGAAAGGCCGCGGCCCCCGCGGCGACGTGCGTCGGGTCGTTGGACTGCGGCTCGAAGACGCGGTACTCGCAGGTCACCGCCCGCAGGTGCCGGAACGGGGTCTCGGCGGCGAGCCGGATGAGGAAGTCCCAGTCCTCGGAGTACTCCAGCCCTTCGTCGAATCCGCCGACCTTGAGGAAGAGCTCGCGGGGCAGCAGCAGCGTGTGGATCGGGATGTAGTTGGCGTAGAGGAGGTAGTCCGGATCGAAGTCGAGCGAGTACTGGAGCGTGCGGACCCGCGCCTCCCAGCCCGTCTCCCCCTGGCCGTATACGACGGTGACGGCATCGGAGTAGACGACCGGCTCGGGCCCCTGCCGAAGCACCGCGGTCAGCCGCTCGAGGTGGTCCGGGAAACAGCGGTCGTCGTCGTCGAGAAACGCGACGAGCTCCTCCTTGGCGACCGCGACGCCCCGGTTGGCCGCGGCGGAGCGGCCGCGCCGCTGCTTCGGCTCCTCGAGAGCGACGTCGAAGGCGTCTCGGAACGCGTCGGTGACCTCTCGGGGGGAGGCGCCGCCGTCGTTGACGACGACGACCTGGCGCGGCTTGACCGTCTGCGCCCGCAGGCTCTCGAGCGCCTCGCGCAGGAGCGCGGGGCGGTTGCGCGTCCGGATGACGACCGCCACAGGGCCGGGTCCGTGGGCACCCTCGAAGACCGTCATCGAGGGCCCGATGGCGCGCCGCAACTCCTCGAACGAGGTCGCCGCGGCCTCGGCGTACGTCAGCACGCGGAACGCTTCGACCGGGCCCCGGCCGGGCAGCGTCAGCCGCCGGTAAGTATTCAATCCCTTCATCGCGCCGGCGTAGTCGCGCACCGCCTGCTGCGAGGCGTACGCGGCCAGGGCCTCGTCCTTCTTCCGGGCGACCGACGCGATGTCCACGAGGGTGTTCGGCAGAAGAGGATGGGAGAGCTCGTAGAACCCGATCCGCACGAACCGGAAGCGGTCGTGGTCCGGATCGCCGGCGCGCGACGAGGCGATCTGATCGAAGAGGGCCCGCGCCAGCGCCCGGTGGTCGGGATGGAGCTCGGCCGGAGAGGGGCAGAGGACCAGGTCCGGCCGGAAATCCTCGAGCTCGGCGCGGATCGAGGCTTCGAGCACCCCCCGCTCGCCCGAGAGGCTCCGGTCTCCGAGGCCCCCGAAGCGCGGCGGCTCGAGGCCCAGGGCCGCCGCGGCGCGCCCGGCTTCCTCCCGCCGCTTCGTGCCGTACTCGCCGGAGTCCTCCGGCGCGACCCCTTCCTGGCGGGTCCCGTCGGTGGCGATCCAGACCCGGATCGCCTCGGCCTTGCCGGCGTTCCAGGCCAGCGTCCCGCCGGCGCCGAGAGTCTCGTCGTCGGGGTGGGCGGCGAGGACCAGGATCCGGGCGCCGGTCAGCTCCGTCGCCTGGAAGGGGATCAGAGAATCTTCGGACGGCATGGGGTTTTGCGCAGTTTAGCCGTTTCCGCGGCGGCGGTCAGGTCAGGTCGTAGAGCGAGGGAACGAGGTGAACGCCGGACGCGAACCGATTCACGGCATCCTCGTCGAAGGCGCGCACGATCATCGGAAAGCCGGCGTCCAGACGGTCGCCACCGATCGACTCGACGACGCTCCGGCCGGGCCCGCCGGGGGTCGACCAGAACACGAGCCGGCGGGCGCCGAGGCGGCGGGCTTCGTCGCCGGCCGCCGCGAAGAGAAGCGGGAGGTCGGAGCCGTCCGCCTCCCGGCCGAGATAGTCGGCCACCGTCGCGGTTTCTCCGAGGACCGACAGCGCGCCCCAGCCGAGCATCTCGCCGGCGGACTTTCTCCACACCATCCGGTAGTAGCGGTTTGGCCGCGCGTGGAAGCGCCAGTTCACCCGCAGGCGGTCGCGGACCGCGGCGTGCGACAGCCCCGACTTCGCCGACGCCCAGAGAGGATCGAAGGACTCGTCCACGAAGTCCCCGGCTTCCCGGTCGGAGGGCGGCGCGCCGAAAGCCTCGACCGGCGCGGAGACGAGGGAGACGGGAAAGAGGGTCCGCGATCCGACGATCCTCTCGCTCACGCGCAGGGCCCGCGCGTTGGGGAACCCGAAGCAGAACGGAACGCCCTCCCTTCCGAGCTTGTCGTAGAACGCCTCGGTCATCGCGCGGTAGACGCCGCGGCGCCCGCCGAGACCCCGAACGGCGGGGTCCGTCGCCACGTCCCCGACGGAATAGAGCAGGCGCGGTTCGCCGTCCAGCAGAAATCGCGCCGCCCAGCCGGCGTAGTTTCCGACGATCTCTCCGTCCACGACGCCCACGACGCCGAACCAGCCGTCAGGATCCTGCTCGAATTTCCAGCTCCACTCCTCCTGCGAGAGCGCGGTGGCGAAGACCCTCTCGAAGAGACGCCGCACGCCGGGAGCGTCGGCCGCCGTGGCCTCGCGGATCTCGAAGCCGCTCACGGCTTCTCCCAGACGGAAGTTTGAATCGTCCGGCCGTTCGTCTCCTCGAACGCGCGGAGGTAGACCGGCCCGGGGGAAAGCGACTCCAGGACCTCCTCGGGGAGCCGGAAGTCCGCGGTCAGCGGCGTGCCCGCGAACGGAATGAGCGACGGATTGGTCGAGACGGCGAGCCAGGCCCCGGGCCGGGCCGGAACGAAGGGCTCGGAGAGCCGGATCACGGAGCGCGAGAAGGAGCCTCTCTCCCCCGCGCTTTCGAGGATCGCCCGGCCGAGCGCCCCGTATCGCCGCCCCCGATACAGGCGGCGGGAGATTTCCCGGCGGCGCTCGGTCTCGGGGTTGCGGATCGCGCTCCGCGCGAAGAGATGCCGGGCGCGCGCCCGCGGCGCAAAGCGCAGCCGCAGACCGGCGCGCCGCACGCGCTCCTCCCACTCGGTCTCCTCGTACTCGAACAGGAACCGCTCGTCGAACCGGCCGACGCGGTCGAAGACATCGCGACGCGCGGCGAGGACCGCCCCGACGAGATGCTCGGCGTCGCCGCCACGCTCCCAGAGACGCAGCGTGCGCCGGGCGAATGGCGCGAAGCGGCGCGCCCCGAGCTCGCCCAGAAACCCCGTCCCCGCGTCGGCGGGAAGGCGGAGCCGGCCGGTCGAGTCCCAGACGCACAGGGGGGCGGCCGCTCCGACGCTCGGATCCTCGATCTCGTCGAGGAGGCCGGTCACCGCGCCGGGAAGGAACACCACGTCGGCGTTGGCCAGGACGAGGCGCGCCGATCGCGCCCGGGCCAGCCCCGCGTTGACCCCGCCCGAGTATCCGCGGTTTTCCGGCAGGAACACGTTCGCGTCCGCCTGGCAGGCTCTCGAGCGCGTGGACCTCCGCCGGGCCGGAGGCGCAGTCCACCAGGACGACCTCACCGGCGAGGCCCTCGCGGGAGAACGCCTCGCGCAGGGACGCGATGCAGCCGCGCGCCTCGGCGGCGCTCCGGTGGTTGACGACGATCGCGGTGACGTCCGGAGCCGCGCTCACGCGGCCTCGTCGAGCGCTTCGCGAAACGCGGCTTCCAGCCGTTCGGCCACGCGCGCCGTGTCGTACCGCGCGGCGGCGGCCGGGCCGGCGATGCGCGCCCGCGCCCGCGCCTCCTCCGTCAGCAGTTGCGGCAGCGCGGCGGCGAGGCTCTCGGAGTCGCCGTCGCGGAAGTACCGTGGCGGCATCGGCGCCGATCTCGCGCTGCCCGGGGACGTCCGAAAGAAGGGCGGGGATTCCGCACGCGAGAGCCTCGAGGGAAGGCAGCCCGAACCCTTCCTCCCGCCGCGTGGGGCCGATGAAGACATCGGAAGCGCGATACGCGAAAGGCATTCGCTCCGGCGCCAGACGGTGTGATACTCGTCGGCGAGCCCGTAGCCTCGCTCGGCTTCGCCGGGAGGAAAGTACGAGATCCGGCGCAGCCGGAAACGCCCGCCGTCGCGCCGGAACGCCTGCAGCCCGCGGAGCGCGACGTCGACGCCCTTGGATTCGATCTCCAGCGGACCCACGACGAGCACGACGGGAGGATCCGCCGCCGGGCGCGGAGGACCCGGACGGAAGTCCGTCCGCCTCGAAGGCCTGGCCGACGTTCGCGACCGGTCCGAACCCCTCGCGCGTCAGCAGGTCGGCCAGGGTCTCCGGAGATCGCGAGCTTGCGAGTCGGGAGGCGGTAAATGCCGGCGATCTCGCTCCAGATCTCCCGATAGAACGTCAGTCCTCCTTCATAGCCCTGACAGAGATGAAACACGGGGCCCCGCGCGCCGTCCAGGGCCGCGTGCACCGTGCGAAAAAATGTGGCGACACGGACGTCGGCCGCCGCCAGGGCGCGGGAATCAAGGAACGACGAGCGCTCGAAGTGGGCCCGCATCAGGGGGAACCAGTCGGGCGCCGGCTCGGGCGACACGACGGTGACGTGGTGGCCGCGCCGCGCGAGCCCTTCGGCCTGCATCAGGATGATCTTGTTTCCGCCGAAGAGCTCTCCCGAAGCCAGCAGGTAGGCGATCTTCATTCGACGCGCGCCGTGGCGATCCATTGGTAGGTCAGGAGGCTATCGCGCTCGGCGTCAGGCCACGCCGAGGCCAGGGTCAGGAACGCCTCGGGCTCGGGGGGCGGGTACCCGGGGTCGGATTCGATGCGCGCCCCGCTCCAGCCCGACTCGACCAGGACGTCCGCCAGGAACGGACGGGTGAACCAGCGCAGGTGCCCGGCGTCGCAGAGCCCCGCCGGGACCGGATCGAAACGGCCGGCCAGCAGGTCGCGGGCGATCGAGAGGTGACCGGCGTTGGGAACGCTGACCAGGAGCATCGCCCGCGGCGCGGCGAGGCGCCGCCCGGCGGCGAGCGCCGCGACGGGATCGTCCAGGTGCTCGAGGACGTCGGCGAAGACCAGGGCGTCGAATCGCTCCCCCGCGGCTTCGAGACCCGGCAGGACGTCGGCCAGATCGCCTTCCAGGACGCGGTCGCAGGCTCGTCGCGCCCGTGCGGCCAGGCCGGGGTCCCTTTCGACGCCTGTGACCGTCCAGTCGGGGTTCCGGGCCCGCGCGAGAGCGATCCCTCCCCCCGCCCCGCAGCCCGCGTCGAGGACCCGCAAGGCACCTCCCGGCAGACGGCGTGTCAGCTCGGGCCGCTCGCGCTCGGACGGATCCTCGAACGGAATCGCCACGAAGCCCGCCGCGGGCGCTGCGAGAGACGCCAGCCGCTCGAACAGCTCCTCCGTCGTTTCCCCCGGCCGCGCGCGGTGGTCGGAGGTCCGGAATGCGATCGCCGCCGGGACGGAGTCGCCCGCGGCCGGAGCGAGCGGAGTCTGCTCGAGTTCGCGCAGCGTATGGATGGGTGGAAGCGGGGCCGGCGAGGAGCGCAGCACGCCGCCGGGCGGCGGCTCGGGCACGCGGCCGCCCGGCAGCGCTCCCGCGTCGCGCACCAGCACCCAGGACTCGGCGGTCGCGAGCTCGGGCGCGGCGGGCGTCCCCGCGGCCCATTCCGTCTCCCGGTCGGCTCCGGCGGCCCGCCGCCACCGCAGGCGCGCGAGCCGCGATCCGTAGTCGACGCGGCCGCGGTCGCGGAGAAGAACGCGATTCCGCGGATCAAGAGGACGCGGCGACGCGGTCCGCCGGCGAGGAAACCGCTCCCCGGTCGGGGAACATCCAGAGATGCCGGGGCTTGAGCAACCCCACGGTGTACTCCGAAGGAATCACCGAGAACCCCGGCTTCAGGATCCGCACGTCGTGAAGATGGAGCGCCTTCTCGTCGCCGAGGTAGACGTAGACGCGAAACTCTCCCTGCGCCATGGGCAGCTCCGGAAAGACCAGGCGCAGGTGGTACGCGCTGCGGCCCGTCAGCGGCGCCCAGGGCTCCTGCCGCGTGTCCACGGCGAAGGCCTGCACGCCGTCTTCGCGGTCGACCCCGACGCGCACGTGGAAGTGCAGCGTCGGATCCGCGGTTTCGAAAGCCAGGTCGACCGCGACCGTCTCGCCCGCCGCAAACTCCGTGCGCGCGTAGCCCGAGCCGTCGTGGAGCACGACCTCGGTCAGGCGCGCCGGCTTGCGCCCATCGGCGGGGCCGAGCGCGGGCGGGAACTCGTCTCCGGCGTTGGCCCGCTCCTTCTCCTGCAGGAAGGTCTCGTAGCTTCGCACCACGTCCAGCGCGGCCCCCTGGCCGGCGACTTCGCCGTTCTTGAGCCAGATGGCCTCGTCGCACAGGAGAGCGACGTAGTACAGCGCGTGGGAGCAGAAGAGGAGCGTGCCGCCGCGCCGGTGAAACTCGGTGATCCGGTCGATCGACTTCTTCTGGAAGTACCCGTCTCCCACGGCGAGCGCCTCGTCGATGATCAGCACGTCGGCGTCGGCGTGGGTGGCGACGGAGAAGGCGAGGCGCAGCACCATCCCGGAGGAATAGGTCCGCACGGGCCGGTCGAAGAAGTCGCCGAGCTCGGCGAAGTCCCGTATCTCCGGCAGCCGTCGCCGGATCGCGGGACCGTTCAGGCCCAGGAGCGCCGCGTTCATGCGCGCGTTCTCGCGGCCGGTGAAGTCGGGATGGAACCCCATGCCGAGCTCCAGGATCGAGGCCACGATTCCCTGTCTCTCGACCGAGCCGGAGGTCGGCTGCGTCGTTCCGGCCACGATCTTGAGCAGGGTCGACTTGCCCGCGCCGTTCTCGCCGATGAGCCCCAGGGCCGCGCCCCGGGGAAGCGCGAAGGAGACGTCGCGCAGCGCGTGGAACTCCCGGTGCCGCGGGCGGCGGAAAATGAGCTCCTGCAGCCGGTCGCCTGCCGAGTCGTAGACCTTGTAGATCTTCGAGACTTCGCGGGCGGTGACGGCGGACTCGTCCCGCTGCTGGAGCGCGCCCGCGGAGCTTTCAGTGCTCATCGTTCCCCGTCATTCTAGCCCTGCCGCGGCGGCGCCATCTCCCGAACTATGATCGGCCGAGTGCCTTCTGTGCGAACCCGCGGCGGCTTCGGCATTGTCGCTTCCCTCGTTCTCGCGTTGCTCGTCTGGCTCCTCTACGGAAGCGCCGCCCGGCTCTGGTGGACTTTCGACGATTTTTTTCTGCATCCGGTTCCTTCAGGGAAGGTCTCCCCTGGGATATCTCGTTTCCCCGGAGCTCTGGCGCCAGCACCGGATGTTCACTCCCTTTCTGCTGCTGTCCTACCAGGCCGACATGGCCCTCTTCGGTCTCCGGCCGGCGGCGTTCTATGCCCACCAGCTGGCCGCTCTGGCCGCGGCCGCCGTCGCCCTGTTCTGGCTCCTGCGGCTCTGGCTCGCGCCGGGGCTCGCGTTTCTGACGTCCCTGCTCTTTCTGATCGGGGTCCCCACCGGCGCCTGGGTCCAGGAGCTGCTGGTGCGCCACTACATCGAGGGGTTGCTCTTCTCGATCGTGTCGGTCGGGCTCTTCGTCAAATCCCTGCGCGAAGAGCGACCGAGGCTCGCCGTGCTGTCGGCCGTGTGCTACCTGGCCGCGATCCTCTGCAAGGAGATCTACGTCCCGCTCCCGGTTCTCCTCCTGGTGCTGCCCGAGGGCGATCCTCGGATGCGGTTCTCACGCCTGCGCGGGCATTGCGCCGTCCTCGCCGGCTACCTGGCCTGGCGTTACGCGCTGCTCGGAACGCTCTTCGGCGGGTACGGCTGGACGACCCGCCCCGAGGATGTTCCGGCGTTGCTGCTGCGCCTGCCCGGGAGGGTCGGCGCGAGCCTCGTCGGCGATTCGGCCCTCGCCACCGGAGCGTTGATGACGGCGCTCTCGGTCGGAATCGCAGCCGCGCTCTTCCGTCGGCCGAGAGCGGCTCGGCTCTTCCTCTGCGCGCTTCTGCTGGTCCTCGTGCCCGTCGTCCCCGTCTCCCGGTCCTTCCAGGACCGCTACGGGGGCCTGGTCTGGCTGGCGGTCGCCGTCGCCTTCGGTTTCGGGATTCGCGTCCTGTTGGAGCGGCAGGCGGGGTTTCGGCGACTCGCCTGGGTCCTCGCCGTCGTCGCGGTCGGCGCCGCGTACGCCGCGACCCGAAGCCGGTGGAACGAGCGATTCGCCGCGGCGGAGCGGATGAGCGCCGAAGGGAGGTTCTTTCTCCGGATGAAGGACGGAGAACTGCTCCGTCATCCCCTCGTCCCTCCGGCGGCCATGAAGGAGCTGCGCTGGCTCAAGGAGGAGCATCTGGAACTTCCGCGGGGCGCGGGCTGGTTCGCCGACGACCTCTATCTCTGCGCACCGGAGCGCGGGATCGAAAGACTCTGGCAGTACCGGACCGAGACCCGCTCGATCGTGGACGTGACGTCGCTTCTCCCCGGCATCCGCTCCGGCTACTGCGCGCGTTTTCGAGACGTCCCCCTGCGGGCGGATTTCTCGCACGAAGGAGGGGATTTCTCGTGGGATCTCGGCCCGTACGAGACGGGGCAATACGCCATCGTCTACGGGGACGGGATCGAGAGGTTCGACGTCGCGCCGCGGGCGGGATACCGCCACCATGCCGCGGTCCTGACACTCCGGGTGCGTTACGAGTCCCCCGAAGGCTGGGTCACATTCTCTCCCGACATTTCGATAGATTTACGGACGAACCGGCGGGCGCATTGGGAGCGGCGCCCCTAGAAAGAGAAAAACATGGAGCGTCTCGAGCTCCGAGCCGATCCCGGACGATGGCGCCAGGAGTACGCGTCGGCTTCACCGTTTCCCCACGTCGTTCTCGAGAACCTCTTTCCCGACGACGTGCTGGAGCGTGTCGTGTCCGACTTTCCCGCGCCCGACGACCCCGCCTGGGGCCGGTTCGACAACGCGCACGAGAAGAAGCTGGGCAACTACCGGCGGCTGCTCGACACGAGCGAGACGGTCCGGGGCTTCCTGACGGCTCTGAACTCGGCGCCGATGCTGGCTTTCCTGGAGGAACTGACCGGGATCGACGGCCTCATCCCCGATCCCTACTTCGGAGGCGGCGCGCTCCACCAGATCGTGCGCGGCGGATTTCTCAAGGTGCACGCCGACTTCAACTGGCATCCCAAGCTCCGGCTGGACCGGCGGCTCAACATGCTCATCTACCTGAACCGGGACTGGAAGACGGAGTACGGCGGCGCGCTGGAGCTCTGGGATCGCGAGATGACCCGTCCCGAGAAGACGATCCTCCCCGTCTTCAATCGGACCGTCGTGTTCTCGACGACGGACGTCTCCTACCACGGCCACCCGCATCCGCTGGACTGTCCCGAGACGAGGACGCGAAAATCCGTCTCGCTCTACTACTACTCCAACGGCCGGCCCGCGGAGGAAAAGTCGCCTCCGCACGACACGCTGTTTCCGACGCCCCGAAAGCCGCTCTGAGCGTCTGACGCGGAATCGCGGCGGTCTACTCGCCGATGGCGAACTCGCAGCGCCGGCAGAGGAAATCCTCGGGCGCCTCTTCCACGCCGTAGGTCCACTTGCGCAGGCGCGCCATGGCCTCGCCTCCGATAAGCTCCGCGACCGTCTGCGTCTTCAGGTCGCCGATCGTCAGCTTCTCGTAGTAGTCCTGGCAGCACAGCACGGCCCGGGCGGTGGCCGTGACGTGCAGGTGCTCGAAGGGCCGGGAGCCCATCAGCTCGCACCCGCGCAGCCTCTTCTTGGGAGGCGGCTCCGGGACGTACGTTCCGCTGGCCGGGCGGCTGCGGATCTTGAAGGGCTTGATCGTCCAGCCCTGGGGGCGAAGCGCTCGGTGATCGTCCTCGACGTCTCTCCGATGCGCCTCGTCCTCTTCGCCGAGCACGACGATGGCGGTCTCTTCGGCGAGCGAGCTCGTTCGCATCGCGTCGATGTTCGCGAGGACCAGCGCGAGGTCCCGGGTGCCGTGAAGCAGGAAGTAGCGCTCCGGGTCCAGGGTCGGCAGGTTGATCCCGATGTACCGGAACTTCCCCAGGGCCTCGAGACGCCGGGCGCGGTCGGGAGTGAAGTGCGACGCATTGGTCAGGATCGAGACCGGCAGACCCCGGCGAAGAGGACGCGGCAGCGCTCCTCGAAGAGCGGGTCGAAGGTCGGCTCGTTGTAGTTCGACAGGAAGACGACGACCGTCCCTGCCCCCGACCGCCACGATCTGGTCCACGAGCGACTCGAAGAGCTCCTGGCTCATGACCTCCTTCTCGCGCGGGTCGACGGAGACCGGGCAGAAGGGACAGCGGTGGTTGCAGCTCGTGCAGGTCTCGAGCGAGACGTAGAGCAGGTGGGTGCGCCGGGCCTCCGTCTCGACGTTGTCGATCAGGAAGCGGGCCGCGCGCAGGTGCTCCAGGACTCCCGGGTCGACCCCGCCCTCCTGCCCGGCGGCGATCCGGGAGAACGCCCGATAGGCCTCCCCGTCCTTGGGGAGCGAGACGCCGGAGACAGGGTTGTAAACGGCCGTTCCCCTGTCGTGCAGGAACGGCGAAGGCGTCTCGGGGTCGAGTACGGAGGCCCCCCGGGGCGTCTTCCCGCTGGCTTTCACTCATGCTGTCGCGTCCATTCTATGCCCCGGCCGGCCTCTTCCCCTGCAATACGGAGACCCGCGCCGCCGCGTCTCCCTCCGCCCGAAACGAAAAGGGCCCCGCCGGGCGGGGCCCTCGCAATCGAATCCTGGCGTTTTCTAGGAGATCGGTCGGCCCTGGATGAACACAGTGTCCGAGCTGATCTGGTCGACCGTCACGATGTAGGCGGCCACGGGGCTCCCCGGACAGCGACTGGACCTTGATCGTCATCGGGTTGCCGTCGATCACGGGCAACGCGGTCATGGGGATCTGAGCGAACGAGCCGGTGTGACCCGCATTGTTGAGCTGGTAGTCGTACGTGCTCGCGACGGCGCCGTCCTGGCGGATCGCGGAGATGCGCACCGTGGTCGGCAGGTCTCCGAGCGAGAAGAGCCCGATGTTGGTCCGGAAGCGCAGGTTCGACTGGGCGCCCGGCATGACGAGGACCGCGCTGCCCGGCGACACGCTCTGGCTCTGCGTGTAGACGGAGAGCTGCATTCCGGCGGTGCCGGTGGGCAGATCGGCGTAGATCCTGCCGCCGATGATCGAGAGGCGCGCTCACGATGTCGGTGGGCGCGTTGTAGGAGACCTTCAGCAGGCCCAGGACGGTGCCCGTCTTCAGGTCGATGGGCGAGGGCTCGTCGAGGTAGTTGCCGACGATGTCGTCGAGCGAGATGCCCTGGCCGGCTCCGATCGAAAGCGGCGCCAGCACGATCTGCTCGGTCGTGCTCCCGACCGGCGTGTAGTGATACTCGAGCGTCAGATTGCGCTGCAGGGAGCTGGGGTTGAAGAACCGCACGTCCGTGCGCCAGTGCGTGTTCGCGTCCTCGATGCGGCCGACTCCGGGCATGTAGTAGTTGACCTGGGTGCCCGGCGGCACGTTCTGGCGCGGGTGTCGTCGGCGACCTGCACGAGATCGTTGTTGCGCCGGTCGAGCTGCGAGGCATAGGCCTGCAGCGCGCCGGTGGTGGACGTGACCTTCAGGACGTAGCGCTTGGCGGGATCGATTCCGGCGATCAGGTCGGTGTCGTTGACGCCCGCCTGGCTGTAAGGCAATACGGAGAAGTCACGGCTCCCGACCAGCGTTCCGTCCTCGTCAAGGCGTCCAGATGGAACTGGCCGCCCTGCCGAGGAGGCGTTGAAGAGCGAGACGTTGAAACGGTAGAGCGAGTCGTTGCGCAGGCCGTCAGCGTCTGGCCCGACGGCCGCCTCGATGCTCTGGGCCTGGGTCTGCCCGTACGGACCCACGACGAAGGAGGGAAGCGCCGTCCCGAACGAGGAGCCCTGCGAGGTGAAGTAGACGCGGGCCGTGACGATCGGCATCTCGTTGCCGCCCTCGTACTTCAGGAACAGGATGCCCTTGCCGTCGCCGCGGCGATTGAGGATTCCGGATCGCCGACGACGTCCACGCCCGACCAGGACTGTCCGCCCGAGAGGGAAGCTGTTGAGCGAGTCGAAGTCGAGTGTCGACAGATCGCCACTGAATCCCATCCGAGAACGATGCGAAGTACAGCGTCACGGTCGTCGTTGCGTGCCCGGGTTCGTCATGCAGAAGTCCGTCGCCCAGTTGCCGGACTCCGAGATGATCGAGCCCGCGCCGGGGATCATGAGGGCCTGGAAGCTCGGCGGGTCGAGCTGGAATCTAACCGAAGCCGTCGAGGTGCCGACGCGGTTGCGCCGTCCCCGGTGATGGTCAGCTTCACCGTCCGGACACCGGGGCTTCCGAAGGCGTGCGTGACGGTGCGGCCGAGCGCCGTGCCCCCGTCCCCGAAGTCCCATGCGAAGGCGTCGATCGCCGCCACGTTAGCGTCGACTTCCGTCGCGGAGAAGGTCACGGTCTGGCCCGCCTCGACCTCCCAGTTGCTGTTGAAGCTGTTCTGGGTGGCGCCGGTGACGCTGTAGCCGTTGGCCGGCGGAGGAGGCCCTCCCTGGCTGATCGTGATCGAAGCGGTGCCCTGGCCAGCTGCTGGGTGCCCGCGGTCGCCGTCACCCTCACGGTGTACGTCCCCGCGTTGACGTAGGTATGCGTTTTCGTCGGGCCCTCCGTCGTCGCCGCCTGCGGGGTCGCCACCGCGCAGTTGCAGTTAGGAGGATCGGCGGGCATTCGCCGCCGCCACCACCGCCGCCGCCACCTCCGCCACCACCTTCCATCGTGTCATCCCATGTCCCAGGCAAAATCAACGGCTCCGTTGAAAACCGGTCGTGGTCGCTGTGAAGGTCACGGCTGCCGATGTCGTGCCCGCCGCCGGGCCGGTGAGAGTCAGGGTTGCGCCTGGAGGCGGGGGCGGCGGCGAACCGCCTGACACCGTGTAGCCCATGACGCCGATGGCGCCACTCACGCTGACCTTGAAGTAGCAGGCCGAGTTGCAGTCGGCCGCCGCGGGGTAGTTGACGGGTCCGGCGCCCGTAGAGCTCCCGATCAGCGAGTCGCCCGTGGTGTCGCGGGTGCTGTTCGTGCTGGTGTAGAAAGACGCGCCCGGGTGAATGAAGCCGCCCGGAATGGTTTCGCTGTCCGACAGGTAGTAGGTCGTCCCCTGCGTCAGCGAGAACTTGGAGAAGAACGGGGCGGGCTGCGTGCACGGGACGGAGTTGTTCACGCAGGCCATGACCGGCGGGTTCGGCGAGAAGTCGGTGACCGAGAACGGCTTTGCGACCGTGCCGACCTGCGGGTTCCCGTTGTGGTCCGTGTAGTCGTAGGTCAGCGTCATCGTGTAGTTGCCGGCGGCCGACGGGGCCGTGACCGGGGCCGTGCCCGAGCCGCCGGCTGACCCAGAAAGAGCTCGCCAGGACGTTCGTGCTCGGAGGATTCGTATTGATCGAGTAGGAGACGGTCACGACGACCGCCGCGGCCGCCTTCTGCATGAGGTTCTCGGCCGTCAGCGTCGTCGCCTTCAGGACCGGGTTCGGCGACACCGAGACGTTCGGCACGAGGTCGACCTGCTGGATCGAGCCGGTCTTCGTGACCTGGTATCCGTCCTTGTAGGTCGCGATGAGGGAGAACGCCGTGGCGCGTCGCGGACCGTCACGACCGTGCCGCTGGCGCCGCACGCCGGCGTGCAGTGAACGTCCAGGCGAAGTTGGCCTCGGCGTGTTGCCCTGCGAGGCGCTGGCGTCGCCGTTGTTCGGGTTGCCGGCGAGGATCTGGAGGACGTTGCCGGTGTAGCCGACGATCGAGAGCTCGGCGCCAGGACCGCGATGTTGGGCGAGAAATACGCCGGGCTCGGCGCCGTTCACGTTGGAGTCCTCAGACCCAGGTGGTAGTTACCGCCCTGGGGCGCGCCCAGCTCGCCCAGCAGCCGCGCCGGCCGAGAGGTTGCCGCCGCGGCCGGATCGCACGGCCAGTAGGCGGGGTTGATGTCGGTAGGGCTCCGGGTTCGTATCGGGCGCCGCTCCACCCCGCATCGGCCACAAATGGCCCGCTCGGCCCGGTCTTGATGTCCCACTCCATGTTGGTGATCGGCTGGTAGGAGACCGAGACGTCCTTCGATCTGCCACTTGTCGCCGTAGTAGTTCTTCGTGTTCTCCGGGCTCGGGCCGCGAGGCCGCCGAGAGGTTCGTCATCATGGCGACGGCGACCGGCGGAGCGTCGGGTCGGCCGCGAGGCAGGAGACGTCGACCTTGTCGGTCCGGATGAACGGCTCGTCGGTGGTCGGCAGGAGCTCGCGATAGACGTGCGCGGTCAGCGTCGCCCCGTTCGCTCTGACGAAGCGCCTCGAAGCCCGCGCCCTGGAACGAGGCCGCCGCCGCACCGAAGTGCGGGAGCGACTTCGCGAGCAGCGGCGAGCCGCCCTGCGTCAGCCACTTGGTGTCGTAGATGTTGATCCACGACGAGCTCGAGCCCTGGTACTTGTGGACGAACAGGATCGGGAACGGCTGCGGGCCGCGCACGGCGAGCCGGCGCGCGTCCATAGCGATCGTCGCGACCGAGGGCGAGCGTCGAAGGCGGGACGAATTCGTAGACGTTCAGGCCTTGCCCGCCCTCCGCCGTGAACACGAAGATGCGGTTGTTCACGACGCCGAAACCTCGACCTGTGTCGGGATGGACTGCGTCGGGGCCGTGGCGACCTCCGAAACGTTCCCGTTGGACGTGTTGATCTCGGCGATGTGGAGGACTCTGGTCGAGCGCGGTCGCGCCGATGAGGAGGTGCTTGCTGTAACCCGGGATCGTGACCTGGGCCGCGGAGAGTCCGCGCGCCCTTGTTGGCGTGGTCCCCGACTGCCAGCCGATCGCGAACGAGGTTTGCATCGGGTTCGTGGCCGAGGGATTGCCGGTCGGGCTCGTCATGTCGGCCATGTAGACGCTGTTGCCCTTGACCGGGAGATAGGCGAAGTACTTGCTAGCCGCGTGTAGATCGCCGCGATGCGCCCGCTGGGCGCCACGGTGTCGGGCAACTCGACCTGCTGGCCGAATCCGATCATTCCCGTTGTCGTTGGTCATCGCGACCATCGCCGGCAGCCCCGAGAAGTTGTTGTCGCCCGGTTCGCCGCCCTGGTCGGCGGGCTGCCAGTCCGAGATGAACCGCGAGGCGCCGCCGGGCCCCTGCGCCGCCGCCATCGTGTTCGCTCCCTGGTGGCAGTCGCACAGGAGGGGAGATTCCGCCGCTGCCGGAGCCGCCCTCGTTCCCGAAGACGATGCCGCTGTAGGGCGTCGGGTTTCGCGGGTCGAAGAGATCGGCGCCCGCGCGAAACCCCACTGCGTCAGGACGTAGAGGTGGCTCGAGCCCTGGCCGGCGTGTTGTCGCCGGAGGGCGGCAGCGTCCCGGCGAAGTTGGGCAGCATCGTCCACGCGTTGCCCTGCAGGATGCCGCAGTCGGGCGACTGGGCGAACGGCGGCCGCTCCGAAAAAGCACAGGAGGGCCAGGCCGAGGCGAGCGATCGACACGTGGAACGGCTCATGAACACGAGATCCTCCGGAAAGGGTTCGGCCAAATGCCGATTCGTTTTAGCCTCAGATCCGATTTCATCTTCCCCCCGATCCACCCGAAACACCCTAGGAGAAACTGAAATCAGACCTTCGGGACCACCTGGGAGAGCACCCTGGGGCCAAGAAAAAAGAGTGGGCGGGACTTTCGTCCCGCCCACTCTCGAGAAACCACTATGGATACTCCGCCGACTCCATCCGGTCGGGATGACCGAGATGCGAACTCGGGGAGATCGACTGGCCGAGGCTCCACTGATGCCCAGCGGGTTGCAGGTCGACGGATCGAGCTGCGTACCCGGAACGAGGATCGTCTCGAAGGCGAGCGCGCCCTCGAACGCGTAGTCGACCCAAGCCTGATCGAGCTCGGTCGCCGGCGGAGCTGTTGACGAAGTTCATGTTCACCCAGCCCGCCGCGCGCCGTCGGGTGCGCGAATTCCGTGATGTTGCCGCTGCTGCGTCTCGAACGGGAAGTTGAAAGTCGGCTGCGTGCAGGGCGAGGGGCAGACACCCTGGGTGACGGTGTTCTCTTCTTCGTCGAAGAAGTGAGCGTCACGGTCGGCTCGTTGACGTGCAGTCGCCGCCGGCCGATCGACGAACGCCACACGCGGAAGTTCGAAGTGATCGAGAGGTCGCCGGTCGAACCAGCGCGCCGCCCACTTGCAGGCCGAGGGGCTCGCGCTGGTCGCCGAAACCGGCGTCCCAGGGGGCGCTGATCGAGAGGTCGTGGTCGGGGTCGCCGCAGCCGCAGTTCGGCAGGCGAAGCGAATTCGCCGTCGTTCGCCATCGTTCCAGTAACGGGCGTAGAACGTCCGCACCGGGGTGAACGGATCTGCTCGAGCAGCGTCGCCGAAGGCCGAGTCGGCCTCGATGTTGACCGTCGACAGGCCGTAGGTCGGGATGCCGAGACCCGGAGGTGAAGATGATCTCGCCCCAGAGGTTGTTCTCCATGCCGATCGCGTCGTTGCTGTAGTACGCGCGGGTCCGTCGGGTTCGACAGGTTGCAGTAGTTGGCGTGGTCGATCACGATGTAGCCGATGGCGGGAGGTCGAGCTCGCCGTCGCAATCCTCGCGGCGCTGGTCTCGACGAGAGTCGAAGCCTGGTCCGAAAGCCGGGACCGGGTACGTCGCGTCGTCGCCAGCGTGTTGTCCAGTTGCCGGTCGCCGGAGCCAGCGGACGGTCACGCGAGGAAGCCGTCGAGTCCGGGTAGACTCGGCAGCCGGGTTGCGCTGGCAAGCGTCGTCGCCGAGCCGTGTGCGCACGATCACCGGCAGGAAGCCGGAGAGGATGTCGGACACGCGCATCGGCTGAACGTCGAAGCCCGTCAGCGCGATGTTGAAGTCGAGACGGAGGATCGGTCTCGCGCGTCGTACACGTTGACGTGGGCGATCATCGGCGCCGAGGAGGCGTTGGATGATCGTCACGATCGTGTCGCGGGCGCCGACGCCCGTCGTGATCGAGTTGCCATCCGGACCGTAGCTGACCTGGAAGTACGGGACGAGCAGCGTCGCAGCAGGGCGCTGATCGATGGTGCACGTGACGGCGCCCGCCGTGCTCGCAATCGCGAACACGGCGATGATCGCCAGACACGTCATCAGGGTTTTCTTCATTTTGAGATCTCCTCATTACGGTTAACTGTTCGAAAACACACGATTGAGATTTCCTTCCCTCGGACGATCCCATCACCTCCCGCACTTCGATTATCTACACCCGCTAAAACGATTTAACTGTTACCAGTTGGGACCACGCCGTGCCCCAGGTCTGAGAGGGATGATCGCCCCCGGTCGATCGGCTGTCAAGGAAAAAACGTTTTTATGCTCTGGGGTCATAAAAACCGGGGTCGGGCCCTCAGACGAGTCACTTGACCCGGTTCAGGTACACGTCCCATCCGCCCTTTTCGTTGGGGTTGCGGAGGTGACGGTCTTCGAGACGAGCACGTCGAGCCGGCCGTCGCCATTGAGGTCGGCGAGGCGGATGGACTGGCCCGGCGAGTCGAGCGCGGGCTCCTCGCTCTCGGCCGTCTCGACGAACGTCCCGTCCGGCTGCTGGAACAGGATCCGCACCGTCGACGCCGTTCGCTGTCCACGAAGAGCACGTCGTCGAGCCCGTCGCTGTCCAGGTCGCCCATCGCCAGGCCGTAGAGGTAGCGACTTCCACTCCTTCTTGCCGCCAGACGCGCTGCCGGCTCCATTCCCGTTCTCGAACGTGTAGATCGGTGATTCCGGCGGCCCAGGCGTTCTCCGGCACGTTGGTCTGCATCGAGTATGGCGTCGGCGAAAGCCGGCGTTCGCGGCCCTTGCCGAAGGTGCCCGGGGCCGTCGCGAAGTGGTAGGAGTAGACCTCGATCGCGGCGAACTGGACCGGGCGAGAAGGTCGCCGTCGCCGGCGTTCTTCCAGAGAAGGGTCAGCGCGCCCGTGTAGTGGCTGCCGGTGAGCATGTCTTTCAGCCCGTCGCCGTCGTAGTCCCAGCTGTTCAGGCTGTTCGAGTAGAAGCCCCCGACGATGCCTTCCTTGCGGTACTCCCAGCCCTTGTCGCGCCCCTGGAAAGCGTAAACGCGCACCTGCGTCTTGTCGACGGACTGTTCGTTTCGAGCTCCACGACGTCGCGGGAGGCCACGATGTCGAGCTTCCCGTCGCCGTTGGCGTCCCGAGCAGTGACGATCGCCTGCGCCGAGAATTCGCGTCCGGGAAGCCCCGTCCGCACGACCGTGAAACCTCCCTTCCCGTCGCCGAACAGCGGACAACAGCCCGCCGCCGTGAGACGCCGAAACGACGTCGCGTCCGGCCGTCCCCGTCGATGTCCCCCGACGGCCACGCCGCCGTAGTCGAGCGAGAACGCTTCACCGGCTTGCCCCCTACGGAGAACGTGAGCGGCCACGGCGAGAAGCGCCCCTTGCCGTCGCCCAGCCAGATCTTGCAGCTGGCCGTCGCCGATGCGCGCCGGCGGCGAGACGATGTCGAGCTTCCGGTCCCCGTTGATGTCGGCGACACGAAAGGACGCGCGCCACTGACCCGTTCTCCGGCAGGCCCGACGCCGGGACGCGCTCGAGCCGGAACCGCGCCGGCCTCGCGAGGCGGAAGGAGATCCTCGAAGTCCGCCGCCGTACGGCCGACCGATACCGGCGGGCGGGGTCGTCGGCCGTCCTCGGGCCGGTTGCCGCGGCGGCTCGGCTTCTGCGGCGCCCAGGAGCTCCTCCTCCCCGGGATCGCCTTCGGGACGGCTGATGTAGTAGTACTTGTCGTCTTCCTTGAAGAACTCGACCGGTTGGGCCAGGTCAGCGGGTGCTTGATGTGCCGGTCGTCGAGCCTTGACGTACTGCTCCTTCGGGTAGCGCGGATGACGTAGTAGTCTCCGTCTCCTCGACCATGTCGGGATCGATGCGCGAGAGGATCGTCCCGGCGGCCGCGGCGGGCGGAGTCGCTTTCGGCGGCGGGGCGACCGGCTTCCCGGCGGCGGTTCGTCGACGTCGGGCAGCGGACGCCGCGGCCAGACAGAGAATGAGACAGCGAGGAGAGTGCGTTTCACGAAACCTCCAATGACGTCGAGATCAGGAGTCGAGAAGGGGAACCGAGCGGAAAACCCTGTCCAGCGCCCTTTTATTCACGTCTAAATGAGGTCGGCGAAATGCGGCCGGGCCCGCGCGAAGAGGGCCGCCCCGAGCGAGCGCGACGACGCCGCAGAACACCGACAGATAGAGAATCGAGCCGGCGGACGGGTGGTGCGTGGAGCGTGAACGCGCGGCGATAGAGCTCGACGAGGTGGGCCACCGGATTGGCTTCGAGGATAGGCCGGAGCCGCTCGGGAACGATCGAGGCGGATACACGATGGGAGTCGCGTAGAAGACGACCGTCAGGAGGATGCCCACCGCGTGCGCCGTGTCACGCACGAACGCGGTGAGCGTGGCCGCGATGCAGCCGAGACCGAAGGTCAGCAGCGATCTGGAGAAGCGAGCGCCGGAACGACGAGCAGGCAGCCAGGCGAGCGAGAGATGACCGACAGAGCCGACGTAGATCGCGAAGATGACGAGAGCGATCAGCTCGTTGACGACCGCGGCCAGCACGACCGAAAGCACCAGCGTCTCGACCGGAAAGACCGTCTTCTTGACCATCGCCGCGTTGTCCACGAGCACGGAGGCGGAGCGCGCGATCCCTTCCTGGATCGCCATCCACGGCAGGAGTCCGGCCATCAGGAATTCCGGAAAGCTCGCGTAACCCGGACTCGACGGGAACGCGCAGCACCAGCGAGAAGACCCCCGTGTAGAGCAGCATCCAGAGCACGGGTGTGCGAACGCCCACAGGAGTCCGAGCCCCGACCCGGCGTACCGGGACCGCACGTCCCGGACCACCATCTCCTTGAGCAGGAAGGCTTTGGAGGCGAGCGCCCGTTTCTGGTCGTGACATCGCTCGAAGAAGTTGCGGATTATAGTAGGGCCGACCTATGTTTTAATAGCATTTCCGGAACAAGACATGTCATCCCATTCGCCACGCAAGGTCGCTCTGGTCGGCTCGCGAATTCGCGAGCTGCGCAAAGGACGTCACCTCACGCAGACGGAGCTCTCCGAGAAGATCGGCGTCGCGCAGTCGGATCTCTCGCGCATGGAGCAGGGCGAGTACAAGGTCGGCCTCGACACGCTCTTCAAGATCCTCCAGGTCTTCGACCTGAAGATGGGCGAGTTCTTCGGGGAGACGGATACCCCCGCCGAGCAGGACGCGCGCGAACATCGCTGGCCGAAATCCGCGGCCTCTCGGATGAGGCGCGCCAGGAGATCCGGGACTTCGTCCTCTTCAAGAAACTGCTCAGGAAGCGCAGACGCCGGCGCCAGCGACGAGACCGGCGAAACCGAAGAAAAGCCTTGAGTTGCGGGGTGCGTGACCTAGAATCATGGCGATAAGGACCGACCCGCCCCTCATGAGCGAACGCCGCAAGCACCTGGAGTTTCTCCGCAAGACCGCGAAAGACGCGATCTGGAGCGGGGATTACGAGCGTGCCCTGACTCTCTACGAAGACGGTCTCGCCCTCGCCCGTTCCTGGAAGGACCGCGAGCTCGAGGACCTCTTCACCTGCAACCGGGCGACGACGCTCCTCGAGATGGACCGCCAGGACTTCGACCTCTCGGGCCTGAAGGAGATCGTGCTGCGCAGCCCGGCGAGCCCCAACGGGGTGCTCGCCGCGTACGCGTCCGCGCACGCTCACGAAGTTCGCGGCGAGTACGTCAAGGCGAGCTTCTACGCGCAGAGCGCCCTCCAGAAGAGCCGCGACCTGCGGCTCGAGGATTGGACCGCGGCGTCGCTCAACCTGCTCGCGAACCTCGAGCTCCACGAGAGCCGGTTCGTCGAGGCGCACTCGCTCTTCCAGGAGGCGCTCGAGGGCTTCGACGCGAAGGGCCAGTCGCAGTCGCGTGAGGCGGCGGTCATCTCCGACAACCTGGGCTATTGCCACATCGCTCTCGACGCGGTGCCCGTCGGACTGCCTCTCGTGTATCGCTCGCTGTCGCTGCTCGAGAGCCTCGGCTCCCGGCAGGCGATGGACTACCCCTGCCTCGACCTCTGCTTCGCGTCTCTGAAGATGAACCGCGCCGAGGAAGCCGAGAGCTGGGGCGTGCGTGCGCTGGGCCTGGGCAAGGAGTTCGGCCGCAACGACGTCGTCAAGAACGCCCACTACCTCCTGGCCGAAACCTACAGCGAGACTCGGCCGCGACGACGCGGCGGACGAGCACTACGAGGCGCTGGCGAACTACTACCCGAATTTCCCGGCGTTGAAGAACTACCTCCATCAGATCAGCCTGATGGGCATGATCAATCTGAGGGCATGATGCGGCGTCACGGGATCGCTCGGCTGTTCGTCCTGGCGGTGGCTCTGGCCGGCCTGCCGGCGATGTCGCTCGCGATCGAAGAGCAGTCGCTCCTGACGGCCGACGGGACGCTGCACGTCGTCCGCGCCGGCCGCGTCGTCGACCTCGGGATCCAGGACGCCGCGCTTTCGCCCGAGGACATCGTCATCGAGTGGGCGTCGCGGGCCCAGGACGGGACCCTGTCCGTCTCGATCATCCCCGGCACCGAGTCGCGCGGCGACAAGCGCGGGCTCCAGGCCGCCTTCGACGAACAGACCCAGACGCTCCTGCTGCTGTGGACCGAGGACATCTCGGCCTTCTCCGAGATCCGCGTGGCCGTGCGGCACGCCGGCGTCTGGACGAACTCGGGACTCCTGCCCAACCAGGGCATCTCCCGCGCCTTCAACCCGCAGATGGGGGTCACGCACCAGGCCGTCAGCTATCTCGACGAGACGGGACGCTCCGGTTTCGAAGACGAGCTCGATCCTCTCCATCATCTGGTGGGAGGAAGCCCAGTACGGACAGGCCCGCCTCGCGTCCCTCTTCCTGGACGAGAACGCCTTCGATCCGGCCAGCCTGTCGGTCTACGACCTGCCCGTTCTGACCGGAAGCGTCGGCGAGGTGTCCTACGAGGGCATCCCCTCGGGCGCCTACCTCTTCCCGAGCCTCCAGGCCGACGGGCTTTCGGGCGCGTTCCTGATCAGCTATGCGGACCTGCACGACCAGCGGCACCAGGTCGTGCGCGTTCGGTTCCCGGAGGACCAGGGAAAGCCCTCCGAAGACGGAAACCTGAAGTGGAAGCGGCGCCACATGCCGATCGTCGGCATCGCGTCGCGCCGGGCCGATCGCGCGCATGACGCCGACGATTCCGCCGCAACGCCGAGACCGAGGCTGTCCGTCGGCACCTCGATCGGCGTCCGGCTACGTGCCCACGCTCTACTGGCGCGACGGAGACTTCCTCAAGTACTCGCGGCTCGAGAGCGCGCGAGTGGGACGCGCCGTCCGGTCCATCGCCGATCAACGCCGTGATGACCTACGAGAAGGCCCTGGCGCTCGTCATCGGCATGGGCGCAAGAAACTGACCGCGCAGCCGTCGCCAGCGACGGCGTAGCGGTCATCCCGAGGCGCGCAGCGCCGAAATAGCCGACCACCAAAGGCACACCCTCAGCAGTAGGCAACGCCGCGCGGCGCGCGGCGTTCATCCCGAGCTTCTCAGCCTCTCTCGTCGCCGCCTCGCCTCCTCCTCCGCGTTAGAATCCGCCTCGCGAAGGAGGCTCGCCATGGCACTTCTCGAGGTCGGCGACAAGGCGCCGCCGTTCAAGACGATCGACCAGGACGGCAAGTCCGTTTCGCTTTCCGACTTCAAGGGTCAGAAAGCCGTCCTCTACTTCTACCCGAAGGACGACACGCCCGGCTGCACGAAGGAGGCCTGCGGGTTCCGCGACGGTGGTCGAAGTTTCGAAGCGCAAGATCGCGGTGCTCGGCGTCTCGGTCGACGACGAGAAGTCGCACCGCAAGTTCGCCGACAAATTCTCGCTTCCCTTCACGCTCCTTGCGGACACGGACAAGGCCATCGTGAACGCTTACGGCGTCTGGGGCGAGAAGAGCATGTACGGCCGGAAGTACATGGGAACGAACCGCGTGACCTACCTGATCGACGAGAAGGGCAGGATCGCGGCGGTCTGGCCGAAGGTCAAGCCCGAGGGCCACGCGGACGAAATCCTCGCCGCGGCGGGAAAAGGCACCTAGCCGTGGCGACGATGCTCGAGCGGATGCGGCAGATGGTCCGCGGGGAGGCGCCGGCGCCGCCGATCGGCAGACTCCTCGGCTTCGAGCTGGTCGGCGTCGAGCCCGGCCAGGCCACCTTCCGGATGGACGCCGGGCCGCAGCACGCCAACCCCATGGGCACGCTCCACGGCGGGGTCCTTTGCGACATCGCCGACGCCGCGATGGGAATCGCGTTCGCCTCGACGCTCCGCGAGGGCGAGAGCTTCACGACGCTCGAGCTGAAGATCAACTTCCTGAAACCCGTCTGGTCGGCGCGCCTGACGGCCGTCGGGAGAGTCGTCAAGCGGGGCCGGACCGTGGGCCTCGCGCAGTGCGACGTCACCGACTCCGAAGGCCACCTCGTCGCTTACGCGACCAGCACGTGCATGGCGCTCGCCGGAAAGATGGCGGAAGGAAGATAGAAAGGCGAGGCGCCGTCGACTACAGCCCCTTCGGCAGGTTCGCCCTCACGTCCCCGTCGTAGAGCGAGTCGAGCAGGGTCGCGGCGTCCATGCCCGCCGGCGTCGGCTTTTTCGGTACCGCCACGCGCACCGTGTAGAGATGGTCGCCCACCTCGCCGGTGCGCGGGTCCTTGACGCCTTTCCCTCGCAGGCGAAACCTCTGGCCGCCCTGCGTGCCGGGCGGAATCTTCGCGCGAACCACGCCGTGGATCGTCGGCACGTCGATCTCGGCCCCCGCGTAGGCCTCCTTGATCGTGACGGGGACGACACCGTGGATGTCGTTGCCGTGACGCTCGAAGTTCGGATGCGGCTGAACGCGCACCGTGACGTAAAGGTCTCCGACGGGGCCGCCGCGCTGTCCCGGGGCGCCCTTGCCGGGAATGCGGATCGTGCCGCCGTCCTCGGTGCCCTCCGGGATCTTGACCCTGCACGCGCTCGGACTCGGCGACCCGCCCCTCGCCACGGCACGTCGGGCAAACCGTTTTTCCCGTGCGTCCCGTGCCCCCGCAGGTCGGGCACTCCTTTTCGCGCCGCAGCGAGAGGAAGCCGTGCCTCCCAGAACCGCGTCGCGAAACGGAATCTCGATCTGCCCGCGCAGGTCCTCGCCCGGCTGGGGCCCGGTGGACCGGCGCGCGCCCCCGAAGAGGTTGCCGAAGAGGTCGCCGAAGTCGCCGCCCTCGAAGTGGACCCCCTCGAAGGGCGAGCCGCCGGGGCCGCCGTACCCGGGGCCTCCGAAGCCCGGCCCCCCGGGCCGGGAGCGGGGGTCGAAGCCGGCGCCCGGCCCGGCGTGGCCGAAGCGGTCGTAGGCCCGGCGCTTCTCTTCGTCCTTCAGGACGTCGTAGGCCTCCTGGACCTCCTGGAAGCGCTTCTGGGCCGCTTTGTCGTTGGGATTGACGTCCGGGTGGAGCTTGCGGGCCAGCCGGCGGTAGGCCTTCTTGAGCTCCGCCTCCGAGGCGCCCCTGGACACGCCCAGGACCTCGTAATAGTCGCGCTCGGCCATGCTGGCGCGGCATTATAGCCATCGCCGAAATTAAGCCATTGACACGCTCCCGTAGGCTAATATTATTAGCCTTATTCACCTAAGTCTCTAATCTTATAAGGCAGTCTTCGAGCGACATCTTGATGGCTTATGAGCATCGACGAAATCGATCTTCGAATTCTCGACATGCTCCAGCGCAACGGGAAGCTCTCCCAGGCGCGGATTGCAGGGGCCGTGGGCCTGACCACTCCCTCGGTCAACGAGCGCATCAAGAAGATGGAGCGCCACGGAATGATCCGGGGGTTCGTGGCTCTCCTGGATCACGAAAAGATGGGCCTGCCTCTGACCGCGTACGTGGACGTGTCCCTGGAGCATCCCCGCTTCGAGAAGGGATTCGTGGACGAGCTGGAGAAGCTCCTCGGCGTGCAGGAGTGCCACTTCCTCGCGGGTGAGTTCGCGTATCGCCTGAAGGTCAAGGCGGCCGACCCCGCCGTCGCTCGCCGACTTCCTCCAGCGCCGGATCCAGACGATCAAGGGCGTCTCGCGCATCCAGGCGCAGATCTCGCTGTCCGCCAAGAAGGAATCGACTCTCCTGCCTCTCATGCCGGACAAGGACAAAGCGGAGAAAGAGCGCAAGTAGTCTGTCCTTCGGCTCCCGGCCTCCCGTCTCGCCCGTCTAGAACCGCGCCACGAACCCCGCGTCCGCGTTGAGGAACTGACGGTGCGGGTGCGCCGCGATGTTGTGGTACGTCAGGCGCAGCACCAGTGACGAGGTGCTGGAACATCCGAAACTCGCCGTCGACGCCGGCATGCCACCCGAACACGGTCTCCTGTTCGTCGGCGTACGGCGCGACCTCCGGGGCGACGGAGTCCGGCCGGATGCCGTAGACGCCGACCCCGGCGAAAATCCCCGAGGTGTAGAAATCCTCCCAGAAGAGGTACGACACGCGCCAGTGTCCCGTACTCGATGCGCTCCTTGAACTCGGGAAGCGTGACGGGGCCGGTGGGAGTCTGACGACCGTGCTCTGCGACCGGGCTTGCTGCGTGCGCATGTTGCCGTACGTCATCCGCACAAGAGTGCTCTGCTCCATCCTGTAGTCGAACCAGCCGGTGACCTCGCTGTGGTCGAAGTTGTCGATCCGGACCTCCGTGCCGACGTCGTTGGGGAGCCCGACCGTGATCCCCGAGGCCGAAGTTCTGCGCTCTCGCGGAGGCCGCGAGGCCGGCGCACGCCAGGACGAGAAGAATGCGTTTACCCATCAGCACGGCTCCTTCAGAAACACGCTTCGACGGCGACTCACTCTAACCGGATTCTCAGCCGAGAAAAGCTACAATCCCGCCGCTTCCGGGTTTACGGAGACGAGAGCGGAAACGCTGAGGCAGAAAGAGTGAACGAGCTCGCCCGCGCCGCGGCAAGATTCGTCCTGCCGTCGATGTGCCTGGCCTGCCGCGCGAAGCCGGCCGACGACTTCTTCCGCGGCGGCGTGTGCGCCGCGTGCTGGGAGTCTCTTCCGTTTCCGGAGGACGCCCGCTGCGAGCGTTGCGACGAAGCCCTTCCCGGGGCGCCGGGCGCCGTCCGTCTGCGGACGCTGTCTGATCGACCCGCCGGCCTTCGAACGGCTCCGCGCGGCCGCTCCCTACGCGGGCTCGGCGCGCGCGATCCTCCTGGCCTTCAAGTTCCAGGGCGCGGACTATCTCGCGGCGCGGCTGGCCGAGGTCCATGGCGGCGCGGCTTCCGCCCCCGCGCGTCGACGAAGTCGCCGGCCGTGCCCTCCACCCGCCGCGCGCGCCGGCGCCGCGGTTACCACCCCGCCGACGCGCTGGGCGCGGCGCCGTGGCGCGCGCCTCGATCTGCCGCTGTCGCGCAACCGCCTCGCCAAGATCCGCGACACCGAGATCCAGAGCCGCCTGCCGGCTTCGGAGCGCGCGGCGCAACGTCCGCCGGGCCTTCCGCGTGGCCGGCAGGCCGCCGGCGCACGTGCTCCTCGTCGACGACGTCGCGACCTCGGGAGCCACGGCCCGCGAGTGCGCGGCGCGCCTCGCTGCGGCCGGCGCCCGGACCGTCACCGTCTGGTGTTTTGCGCGGGCGTCGCGCGCCGACCTCGGGCCGGAGGCCGATTCGAATCCGTTCAACAGCCTCGTGGTGCGCACCCTTCCGCTGGTGCCCAAGTCGATCGTGCGCCGCATCGCCTCCCGCTACGTCGCGGGCGAGACGCTCGAACAGGCGCTCGACGTCGTGCGCCGCTCTGAACGCCGAAGGTTGCATGGCCACCGCTCGACGTGCTCGGCGAGGACGTCACGCGGCACGACGAGACCGAGCAGACCGTCCTCGACTACCAGCGCGCGCTCGCGGAGATCGCCGCGCGCCGCCTGGACTCCAACATCTCGGTCAAGCTCACCGCGCTCGGCCTGAAGCTGGACCCCGAGCTCTGCCGCCGTCAGTTCGCCCGAATCGTGGACGCGGCGCAGGCGCCACGGACAACTTCGTGCGCATCGACATGGAGGATTCTTCCGTCACCGAGGAGACCCTCCGCATCTATTTCGAGTTCCGCGAGCGGTACCCGCGCGTCGGCATCGTCCTGCAGGCCTATCTGCGGCGCAGTCTCGACGACGCGCGCCGCGTCGCGGCCGATCCGAGGGAACGTGCGCGTCTGCAAGGGAATCTACGTCGAGCCGCCGGAGATCGCGTTCCAGGACCGCGAGGAGATCCGCGCAGCTACATGGAGCTCGTCGACGCGCTTCTCGACGCGAGCTGCTACGTCGGGCATCGCGACGCACGACCCGTTCCTCGTCGAGCGCGCGCGGGCGACCGTCGCGACGGCGGTCGCTGCCCCGCGAAGCCTACGAGTTCCAGATGCTCCTGGGAGTGGCCGGGACCCTGCGGCGGCGTCTGGTCGCCGAGGGACACCGGCTGCGCGTCTACGTGCCGTACGGCGAGGCGTGGTACGCGTATTCGATGCGGCGGCTCAAGGAAAACCCTTCGATCGCCGGCCACGTGCTCATGGGGCTCTTCCACCCGGAGGGCCGCCCGGGGCGGCCCTGAGGGGCCGCGGGACACGCCTGGAATGATCCGCGATCGCGGGAAGTTCCCCAGAATGAGGAGTTGCGACGGGTGGCAATTGACAACGCAGAATCCTATACTCCCGAGTTGGATCTTCGGGCCCGGCATATGACACGGCGCCGAATCGCCATTTCGACCTTCGCGCTCCTGCTCGTCGTGGCAGGCGGGATGTGCCCTCGCCGAGCTCTCCTCGCCTCCGATCTCCGGTGTCGTGCGTCACCTCGAGGTGCCGGTCCCGGGCGTGCTCGTCATTTTCTACAACCTCGGCGACAGCTCGTTGACGCGCCTCCGGACGGCGGACGACGGAACGTTCGTGCTCGCGTCGGCGCCCGCCGGTGTGTACGACCTGATCGCGTACAAGCGGGGATTCGAGCCCGCTCTCCAGCGGCTCTGGCACCAGGCCGCGTCCGAGCAGATCTCGGCCGTGTCGATCGCTCTGCTGCGGAAGGACGGCAAGCTTCCCGCGACAGCGCCGCCGGCGACGATGTGGGATCTGCGCGGACGCCTTCCGGGCGACGTCCTTCGCGAGCTCGGCCTCGAAGCGCTGGACGAGGACGGAAACGCTCCCGAAGCGCCTGCCATCGCCGCCGCCGACCGCGTGCCTCTGTCGCGGCTGGTCAACGGCGAAGTGCGCACCATGACCGACGTCGCGGCACAGTCCACGACGGGCTCTCTCTCGCGGGCCGAGGTCGGCCTGCACGGCGGGCTCCCCAACGGCTGGAGCTACGGCATCGCCGGCGACTATGCGATGCTCGGCGACGCGGACCAGCCGGGGGAACTGACGACCGGCAACGCCGCGGGCCTCGCCCTCAAGGTCGCCCCTTCGGCGGCCGAGCAGCTCTACGTTTCCACGCGCCGCAACACGTCTGTCGTTCGGCGACAATCCCGCGAGCCTCCAGGCTCACTCGGTGAGCTGGAGCCGCGGCGCCGAGTCGGGCAAAGTCGAATCCGTCGCGCGCGCGCTACATCGAAGAAGCGAACCTCTATCGTGCGACCGCTCTCGGCACGACGCTGTTTCCGCTGGCATCGCGCACGTGGGAGGTCAACGGCCGCTACGGCCGTCCCGCCTCGGACACGCCGGGCGTGGCACTGGGGATGACGTACCGTCACCGCGAAGCGAGCGTCGGGCCCTCCGGTGTCGGCGCGCAGGGTGCGTTCTTCCAGTCCGCTCCCGACGCGGACCTCTCCGCGGCGACGTCGGTGAAAGTCGACGGAGTCCCTCGAGCTCGAGGGCGGCGTGGTCGCGCGCTACATGGGCAGCGCCACGTCGGCCTACGGCATCGCGCCGACGGCGACGGCGCGCTACGCGATGGGGCCCGCGACGGTCTACGTGCGCGGCCTCTACCGCGTGGCGGGATCCACGCAGGGCGCATACACCGTGATGCCGCGCGTCGCGTCGATCGAGGAAAGCCAGGAGCCCGCTGCGACACAGTCGTACCTGATCGGGTTCGAGCATCGGTCGGGCCGCGACGGCCTGATCCGGCTCGAGGCTTCGGAGCAGCGCATGGGCGAGCTGGTCCGCGCGTTCTTCGCCGGCGATTTCCTGACCGACTTCGACAGCGTCTACCTGCTGGAAGGAAACGCGGTCCGCCAGTACACGGCGTCGGTGCAGCAGCGCCTGACCGACACGCTGGCGGGAAGCGTCTCGGTTCGCTACGGCTCGATCGACGGCGCCGTGTCCGCGCAGAGCGCGGCCAGCTACGGCATCGGCGCGAACAGCGGCCACTACTGGTCGGCCCGCGCGTCCCTCGAAATCCTGCCGACGCAGACGGGGTTCGCCGTCCTCGTGCGCGGGATCCGGCAGGATCTCGAGACTCCGGCGCGCCGTGCTCGCCAACGACTCCAACAAGCTCGCTCTCTCGGTCGCCCAGGACCTCTCCGTCGTCGGCCTGACGCCTTTCGGGGCCGACTGGAAGCTGCTGCTCGCCTTCGAGCAGGCGCAGGGGATGTCGGTCTCCGAGCCCAAGGACGACACCGCGACGGCCAACCGCCTGCTGGGCGGCGTCGCCGTGGCGTTCTGACGCGCGACGCGCCTCCCCCGTCGCGCGTCATCCCGAGCGCAGCGAGGGATCCCGAACTCGATAAACCGTCCCCCGGCAACAGTCCGGGATTCTTCGTCGCCCCGCTCCCTCAGGATGACGGCAACTCGTTGCGGCTCAAGAAGACTGCCGCCCATGTCCCAAGCATTCAAAAGAATTTTGGACTATATTCAAATCCTTGGTTTCGGCTCACGGTTTCTCGAGACCCGGCCCCTTGAAATGCGACAGGTCAATCACTTAGCGTACCCCTCCAACCATCCGAAGCATGGCATTCGGATTGCTGAATCACGTGGCGTGAATCGGCTCGTCAAGCGACTGGTTTTTGGAGCTCTGGCCGTGGTCACCCTGGCCACGGTGGGCATCGCGTTCGTTTCGTTCGCGCGGAAGGTCGACAGCTTCACGACGTCCGGTTTCTCGTATGACCGCGAGGGCGGTTCTCTCGTGCTGCGGTCCGTCGAGCCCGACGGTGCCGCGGCGCGCGCCGGCCTCAAGCCGGGGGACCGCATCCTCCTGGCCGATGGCCAGACGGCGGCCTCGCTCTCCCACCCCGAAAAAACGCTGGCTCGAAAGCCCCTTCCCCACCGCCTCGTCGTCATGACCGGCGGTGAGGTGCGCGGCGCGACGCTCGGCGAGCCTTCGGTCCGATTCGATGTGACCTACCTGTTCCTGGCCTTCGTCGGCTTTCTCTACCTGATCATCGGGTTGTTCACGGTCGCCCGCGAGCGGACCGGCGCTGCGGTCGTCTTCTGGGCGCTCTGCCTCTGCTCCTTCGCGGTGTACGTCGTGACCCCCGCGGGAACCCGGGACGCCGTCTGGAAGGCCGCCTGGCTCACCGAAGACTTCTACCGCGCCTTCCTCCCGGCGCTCCTTCTCCACTTCTTCCTGGTGTTCCCGCGCCCGGTACGCGCCGGGCGATTGATCCCGCTCCTCTACCTGCCGGCCGTCGCCTACGTCGCCCTCCAGCTCGTCCTGCTCGGCTCCGAGCCCTCGCGCACGGCCGCCGCGCTCCTCGAGGGAGCGACCCGCTTCTGGTTCCTCTACTTCGCGGTGTACGTCTCGGCCGTCCTGGCGCGGCTCGCCGAGCTCGTGCGGCGGCATCGCGAGGACGCCGAAGCCGAGAAGCAGGTCCGCTGGATCGGCCTCGGCGTCATCGTGGGCCTGGCGCCGTTCCTCATCCTCTCGGCTCTCCCCCGCGTTTTCGGCCTGGAATCGCCGCTCCTCTCGAGCGTGGCCGTCGTCCCCCTGGTCCTGATCCCGCTGGCGTTCGCCTACGCGATCCTGAAGTGGCGGCTCTGGGACGTCGAGATCTTCGTTCGCGAGGCCATCGGCACGACGGCCGCCGTGCTCATCGGCGGGATGACGTTCGTGCTGCTGAATTCTCTCCTCGACCGCACGCTGGAAGGCATGGCCGCGGCAGGCAAGAACGTCATCGCCTTCGGCTCGGGGCTGATCCTGGCGTCGCTGCTCGTTCCGGTCAAGAAGCGCATCACCGACGTGCTCGAGCGCATCCAGTATCACGACACGTACCGCGCGCGACGCGCCCTGCTCGACGTCGCCCGCGACTTCGCCATGCCCCGGCCGCGGGAGGAAGTCGTCCAGGCGATCGTCAAGCGCGTCGAGGAGGCGCTGCGCACGGTGCCCTGCTCGCTCTTCCTGTTCGAGGGGCCGGGCCTCGATCCCGACGCCGCCGCTCTGGCGGAAGCTCTCACGGGACAGGATCGGCTGCGCCTGCGCGGGACGGCCTTCGGCGCGGCTCCTCCGGCCGCGCTCCTGCGCTTCCACGCGCTCGGCTACCGCGCCTTCTTCGCGATGCGGTGCGGCGGCGAGCTGGTCGGAGCGCTCGGCGTGGGCTACAAGGACGCGCGCGTGCCCCTGTCTTCGGAGGACGAGGCGCTGCTCACGGCGGTCCTCGCCCAGGCGAGCCTCGCTTACGAAAACGCGCGGCTCTACGGGGCGCTCGCCGAGCGGCTCCAGGAAATCCGCACGCTCCAGGAGTACCAGGAGAGCGTCATCCACTCGTCCTCCTCCGGCATCGTCGTCCTCGACTCCGCCGAGCGCCTGCTCTCGGCCAACCCGGCCTTCGCGCAGCTCGTCGGCAAGAGCGAGGAGGAGTTGCGCGGCCGGATGCTGTCCGAGGTGCTGCCGGACGTCCGGCTCGGCGAACCTCCCGAGAGCGATATCGAGTGGCGCTTCGAGACCTCGTTTGCGACGCCCGACGGCGAGCCACGCGACCTGCAGCTCTCGGCCTCCGCTTTCCGCGGCTCGCCGGACCGGCGCGTCGTCGTCGTCGAGGACATGACGGATCGCATCCGCGCGGAGCGGGCCCTGGCCGAACGCGAGCGCCTGGCCTCGCTCGGGGTGCTGGCGGCCGGCGTCGCCCACGAGGTCAACACGCCGATCGCGGGACTCTCCTCGTACGCCCAGCTCCTCCTGTCGGAGACTTCGCCGGGGGACCCGCGCTATTCGATTCTCAAGAAGATGGAGCGCCAGACCTTCCGCGCCGCGCACCTGGTCAACAACCTTCTGGAGTTCGCCCGGCCGCGCCAGCGCACTCCGCAGAGGACGGACCTCCGTGCCGTGCTCGCCAATGCCGCCGAGTCCGTCGAGACGGCCTTCGCGGGCCGCCGCCTGGAGCTCGACGCGGACGCGGACGGCGATCCCGCCTGGGTCGTCGGGGACCCGCGGGAGCTCGAGCAGGTCTTCGTCAACCTGTCTGACCAACGCGCGGGACGCCTCGCCCGAAGGCGGAACCGTGACCTGCCGGC
This sequence comes from uncultured Acidobacteriota bacterium, assembly GCA_963829925.1. Taxonomy (GTDB): domain Bacteria; phylum Acidobacteriota; class Thermoanaerobaculia; order UBA5066; family Gp7-AA6; genus DAHUXD01. The sequence continues at coordinate 96,793 of CAWHKQ010000009.1, read as the reverse complement.
TCGAGCGCAACGGCGTGTCCGTCAGCGTCGTCGTCGGCGACCGGGGGCCGGGAATCGCGACGGCGGCCGCCGCGCGCATCTTCCAACCCTTCTACACGACCAAGACGTCCGGCGGCACCGGACTGGGCCTCGCGATCTCGCGGGAGATCGTCCACCGGCACGGCGGCGAGATCGCCCTCGAGACCCGGAGCGGGGGCGGGGCCGAGGCGCGAGTCGAGCTGCCTCTCGTGGCCGCAGGGACGCCTTCATGAAGGTCCTCGTCGTCGACGACGAGGAGGTCATCCGCGACGTTCTCGGCACACTGCTGACCCGTGAGGGCTACGAAGTGGCCGCGGCCGCCACCGCCGCCGAGGCGATCGCCCTCTTCGAGGCGGACACCTACGACCTCGTCCTTCTCGACCTCATGCTCCCGGACCGGCCGGGGCTGGACGTGCTGCGCGACATCCGCCGCCGCGATCCGGACGCGGTCGTCGTCATCGTGACCGCCTACTCCTCGATCGAGGGCGCGATCGAAGCCATGCGCCAGGGAGCCTTCCACTACATCCCCAAGCCCTTCCAGAACGAGGAAGTCCTGCTGACGCTGCGCAAGGGCTCCGAGTCCCGGCACCTGACGGAAGAAAACCGCCGGCTGCGCGAGGAGCTGTCGCTGCGCTACGGACTCGGCCGGATCGTCGGCAAGTCCTCCGGCATGCGGAAAGTCTTCGAGCTCGTCCGCCTGGCGGGACCGTCCCGCTCGACGATCCTCGTCGAAGGCGAGAGCGGCACGGGCAAGGAGCTCGTGGCCCGGGCGATCCACACGCACTCCCCCCGCTCGGGCGAGCCCTTCGTCACCGTGAACTCGGGCTCGATGCCGGCGGACCTGCTCGAGTCGAATCTGTTCGGGCACGTCAAGGGAGCGTTCACGGGCGCGATCGCCAACAAGAAGGGACTCTTCGAGGTCGCCGACGGCGGCTCGATCTTCTTCGACGAGATCGGCACGATCTCCCCCGAGACGCAGGCGAAGCTCCTTCGGGTCATCCAGGAGAAGGAGTTCATGCGGGTCGGGAGCGTCGAGACGCAGAAGGTCGACACCCGCATCATCGCCGCCACGAACGTGGACCTGAAGAAGATGGTGGTGGAGGGCCGCTTCCGGGACGACCTCTACTACCGTCTCTGCGTCATCACGATCTCGATTCCGCCGCTGCGGGAGAGGCGCGAGGACATCCCGCTGCTGGCCGAACACTTCATGCGGCTCTATGCCACCGAGAACTCCAAACCCATCGCCGGACTCGACCCGGAAGCCTACCGGGCGCTGCTCGACCACGACTGGCCGGGCAACGTTCGCGAGCTCGAGAACGCCCTGGAGCGCGCCGTCGTGCTCTGCCCGCCGGGAGGCCGGATCGGTCTCGACCTGCTGCCGGAGACCGTGCTGTCTCCCGAGCGCGGCGAGCTGCCGATCCGGCTGCCCGAGAACGGCGCGACCTACAAGCAGCTCGTCGAGGACTACGAGAAACGTCTGATCCGCACCGCCCTGCGGCGCACCGGCGGCGTCCAGAAGCGCGCCGCGGAGCTCCTGAAGATCAAGCCGACCACGCTCCACGAGATAATCAAGAGACTCGAGATCCGGGATTAGTCGGGTCTCGAAGCGCGCCAGCCGAAGAGCCGGTTCCCCCCTCAAGAGCGAAGACCTGACCCCCTAGCTCGGGGGCAGCCGGCGCACCATCACCAGCGTCCGGTCGTCCGCGAAGGGCTCACCCTGCGCGTGGGCCTCGAGCGCCTGCCCGAGCTCCGCCTCGATCTCGCCCGTCGGCTTGCGGACCTGCCTGCTGACGAACTCCTTGAGCTTCGGCATTCCGAACTCGTCCCCCGCCGGATTGTTGGCCTCGGTCACGCCGTCGGTGTACAGGCAGAGCAGGTCGTTGGCCTTCAGGACGAACTTGGAGGAGCCGTAGGGCCGGCCCGGAAAGAGCGCCAGGGGCAGGCCGTGCGAGCCGAGCTCCTCCATCGTGCCGTCTTCGTGAAGGAGCAGCCCGGGGTTGTGGCCGGCGTTCGTGTACTCGATCTCGCCGGTCGCCGGGTCGAGGACCAGCAGAAAGAACGTGATGAACCGGTCCGGCCCGGTGCGCTTCGAGATCGCGTCGGACAGCCGGCCCGTCATCTCGGGCACTCCCACGCCCTCGTCCGCCCAGGCGTGGAAGGACGCCTGCAGCGAAGCCATCAGCAGGGCGGGACCGACGCCCTTGCCGCAGACGTCGGCGATCGTGGCGTAGATCTTTCCGTCGGGGCGCATGCGGAAGTCGAAGTAGTCGCCGGACACCTGGCGCGACGCGATGTTGGACCCGTGGAGCTCGTAGCCCGGCAGAGGCGGCGGGTCTTCCGGAAGGAGGCGCTGCTGGATCTCCCGCGCGAGCGCGAACTCGCGGTCCATCTGGCGCTTCTCGGCGTTCTCCTGCATGAGCCGCGCGTTCTGGATCTTGGCCGCGGCCACGTTGGCCAGGGACGTCAGCAGGCGCAGATCGGCCTCTTCGAACGAGCGGTGGCCGACGCGGCAGTCGACGTAGATCAGGCCCACGACCTCGCCCTCGTTTTCGAGCGGCGCCGCGAGCACCGACTTGATGCCCGACAGGCGGATCGAGTCGGCGAGCGAGACCCCGGAGCCTGACGACGTGTCCATGAGAAGAAGTCCGTTGCGCTTCTCGACGACGGCGGCCACGAGGGTCTTGGAGAGGCGGATGTCCTCGGCCGAGATGCCCTCGGCCACCCGCACGACGGCCGGGACGAGCTCGCCGGTGGCGCGGGAGCGCAGGAGCACGAGGCCGCGGTCGGGCTTCAGCGTCTCGAAGACCTTGTCCATGAGGAACCCGAGCAGCTCGTCGACGGAGATGTCGCGCAGCAGCTCGACGGTCAGCTCGTTGACCACTCGGAGCGACTCGATGAGCTTCCCGAGCTGCTCGGCCGGGCAGTCGCGGATCGGTCTCGGCCGCGTGGGCGCGCAACAGCTCGGCGGAGGCCTTGAGGATCGTGTTGTCGAGCGGATCTTCGCCGCCGCCCTCGATCCGGACGCGCGTCGTGGACTCGGACTCGACCTTGAGCGTCACGCCGCCGACGGTGATCCGGTCGCCCGGCTTCAGGGGCTGGAGCGTCGTGAGGCGATCGCCGTTCAGGAACGTTCCGTTGCGGGAGCCCAGGTCCTCGACGGTCAGGGCTCCGTCGCCGTCCCGCACGATCCGCGCGTGCTGCCGGGAGAGCATCTTGTCGGAGATCGGCAGGTCGTTCATTGACGACCGGCCGATCGTCGTGACGGGCCGGTCCAGCGAAACCTTTCGCGCAGCCATGCCGGGGGCGGTGACGTAGAGGTAAAACACAGGTTGCCTTAGAGTTGGGGATTCTAACCTGCCCGCGGGGAAGCGGAAAAAGCCCGGATTTCCCCTCCGGGGCTTGCGCCCGGGGGCCGGGATCCGTAGAATGCCGCGTCCCATGAAACCCAAACTGCACCCCGAGCTCCATGACGTCCTGGTCCACTGCGCCTGCGGCGTGACCTGGAACACCCGGTCCACGAAGAAGGAACTGCGTATCGAGATCTGCAGCAGCTGCCACCCCTTCTTCACGGGGAAACAGAAGCTCGTCGACTCGGCCGGCCGCGTCGAGCGCTTCCGGAAACGCTACGAGAAGAAGACTTCCGGCGCCTCCGCCTAGGAGAATGTCCCCCGCACCGTCTCGCCCCTTCCCCTCCGCCGCCCTGTAGCGGACAAGCTTGAGGTCCATCGGGTCGGCCGCTGAGCGGCCGGCCAGGAATTTTCCTATGTTCGAAAAACTCGAAGAAATCCGCCGCAAATACGACGAGGTCAAGGCCCGCCTCGCCGACCCCGAGTTCGTCCAGGACCACCGCGCCGTGCGCGAGGCCCAGAAGACGCTGACCGACTTCGAGCCGATGATCGCTCTGATGGAGGAGTACCGGCAGGTCCGGAAGGAGCTCGAGGGGGCGCGCGAGCTGGTGGAATCGCTGTCTCCGGGCGACGAGCTGCACCAGATGGCGGCCGCCGAGCGCGCGGCGCTCTCGGAGCGCCTGCCGGCCGTCGAGCAAGAGCTCAAGATGCTGCTCCTGCCGAAGGACCCCAACGACTCCCGCAACGTCTTCCTCGAGATCCGGGCCGGCACGGGCGGCGACGAGGCCGCGCTCTTCGCCGGCGAGCTCTTCCGCATGTACCAGCGCTACGCGGAACGCACGCCGCTGGAAGGTCGAGATCGTCGACCGCGACGACACCGGCATCGGGGGCATCAAGACGATCACGGCCCTCATCGAAGGCGAAGGCGCCTACTCGCGCCTGAAGTACGAGGGCGGCGCGCACCGCGTCCAGCGGGTGCCCGCGACGGAGTCCTCGGGGCGGATCCACACGTCGGCCGCGACCGTCGCCGTGCTGCCCGAGGCCGAGGACGTCGAGGTGAAGGTGGAGGAGAAGGACATCCGGGTGGACCGCTTCTGCGCGTCCGGCCCCGGCGGCCAGGGCGTGAACACGACCTACTCGGCCGTGCGCCTGACCCACCTGCCGACCGGTCTCGTCGTCCAGTGCCAGGACGAGCGCAGCCAGATCAAGAACAAGGCCAAGGCGCATGCGGGTGCTCAAGTCGCGCCTTCTCGAGATGGAGCAGGCGAAACAGGAGGGCGCGATCGCGGCCGAGCGCAAGAAGATGGTCGGCTCGGGCGACCGCTCCGAGAAGATCCGCACCTACAACTTCCCGCAGTCCCGCATCACCGATCACCGGATCGGCTTCACGACGCACCGCCTCCAGGACGTTCTCGACGGCAATCTCGACGAGCTCGTCGAGCCGCATCTCCTCGTATTTCCAGGCCGAACGCCTGAAGGACGAGCTGGCACGGGCGTGAGGAGCGCGGGGGCCGCAATCTCCCGATGACGATCCGCGAGCTTCTCGAAAATGCGGCGAACGGGGCCATCGCGGCCGGCTCGGACGCCAGCCTCTGGGACGCCCGCCTCCTGCTCGCCCACGCGCTGGGAGGACTCTCGCCGCTGGCACTCGACCTGCGCCAGAGCCCCGACGCGGGTCACGCCGCGCGCTTTCTGTCTCTGTGGGAGAAGCGGCTCACGGGGGTCCCCGTGCAGCACCTGATCGGAGAATGGGACTTCTACGGGCGGGCCTTTCGGGTCGACAGCCGCGCGCTGGTCCCGCGGCCGGAGACCGAGATCCTGGTGGAACAGGCTCTCCGGGAGGCCCCGGAGGCCCGCCGCGTGCTCGACGCCGGGACCGGGAGCGGCATCATCGCGATCACGTTCCTGCTCGAGCGGCCCGAGTCCCGCGCCGTGGCTCTGGACATCTCGCTCGACGCGCTCGCGCTGGCCCGCCAGAACGCCCGGGCGCACGACGTCCTGCCGCGGCTGTCGCTCGTCGCCTCCGACTGGCTCACGGCGCTCGGCCCGACCGACTTCGACCTCGTGCTCTCCAACCCTCCGTACCTGACCCTCGGCGAGGCGCCGCACCTCCCGCCGACGGTGCGCGACCACGACCCGCGCCGGGCGCTCTTCGCCGGAGACGACGGCCTGGCGGCGATCCGGCAGCTCCTCGCGGCCGTGCCGGCGCTATCTTCGGGCGGGCGGCCTGCTCGTTTTCGAGATCGGGTTCGGCCAGGCCGAGGCCGTCCGCTCCGAGATCCTGGCGCGGCCGGTCTGGCGATTCCTGAAGATCGAGCCGGACCTGGAGCGGATCCCCCGCATCTGCGTCGCGCGCCTCGAGTCCCCGACGGAAAGAGTCAATAGAATCCGCAAGCCGTGGACAAGTTCGTAATCGAGGGCCCGGTCCGTCTCTCGGGCGAAGTCGCCATCTCGGGCGCCAAGAACGCGGCGCTGCCCTGCATCGCAGCCGCGCTCCTGACTCCGGAGCCCGTGCGTCTGACGAACCTGCCGAACGTCGCCGACATCCGCACGCTGGGCAAGCTCCTCCAGCACATCGGGGCGACGGTCGAAGCGGGCGGGACGGAGGCGTCGATCCAGGTCCGGGAGATCGGCTCGGCCGACGCGCCCTACGACCTCGTCAAGACGATGCGCGCGTCCGTGCTCGTGCTCGGGCCGCTCCTGGCCCGCGCGGGCTCGGTGCGCGTGTCGCTGCCGGGCGGATGCGCCATCGGCGTGCGCCCCATCGACCTCCACCTCAAGGCGTTCGAGAAACTGGGAGCGGAGGTCCGGCTCGACCACGGCTACGTCGAGGCGACGGCGCGCCGCGGCTCCGGGGCGCCGACATCGTGTTCGACACCGTCACCGTCACGGGCACGGAGAACGTGATGCTGGCGGCCACCCTCGCGCGCGGAACCACCCGGCTCGTCAACGCGGCCCGCGAGCCCGAGGTCACCGACCTCGCCCGGATGCTCTCGCCATGGGCGCGAGGATCTCCGGCGCCGGCACCGAGACGATCGTCGTCGAAGGCGTCGAGCGGCTCCACGGCGTCGAGCACCAGGTCATCCCGGACCGGATCGAGGCCGGGCACCTACGCCCTCGCGGCCGCCGCCACGCGCGGCGACGTCACGGTGCGCGGCTGCGCCCCCGAGCACCTGGCGGCGCTGACCGCCCGCCTCGCCGCGACCGGAGCGCCGCTCGACACGATCGGAGACACGCTGCGGGTCCGGGCCGAGCGGCCCGCTGCAGTCCCACGACGTCGCGACCGCCCCCTATCCCGGCTTCCCCACCGACCTGCAGGCGCAGTGGATGGCGCTCGCCGCCGGCATGGACGGCGTCGCCACGATCACCGAGACGATCTTCGAGAACCGCTTTCAGCACGTGGCCGAGCTGGTGCGGATGGGCGCGCGGATCCGCCTGGAGGGCCGCTGGGCGGTCGTGGAGGGCCCCTCCGGCCTGACGCGGCGCCAGCGTCATGGCGAGCGACCTGAGGGCGTCGGCGGCCCTCGCGATCGCCGCTCTGACGGCCGAAGGCGAGTCGACGATCGATCGCGTCTACCACCTGGATCGGGGCTACGCGAAGATGGAAGAGAAACTGGCGGGCGCTCGGAGCGCGGGTGCGGAGGGTGAAATGAAAGACTGTCTCTTCTGCAGGATCGCCGCGGGCGAGATCCCGTCGAAGAAGGTCTATTCCGACGACCTGGTCTACGCCTTTCAGGACATCGCCCCGAAGGCGCCGACGCACGTTCTCGTCATTCCGAGAAAGCACATCGGCAAGCTCGCCGACGCGGGGCCCGAGCGACGAGAGATCCTGGGCGAGGTCGTCGCCCGCGCCGCCGCCATCGCCCGGGACCTGAAGCTCGAGCACTACCGCCTGGTCGCCAACAACGGCGAGGAAGCCGGACAGTCGCGTCTTCCACCTCCACTTCCACCTCCTCGGCGGCCGTCCGATGTCCTGGCCCCCGGGATGAGCCGTCGCCTCCCACGTCGCCTCCGCTCGTCCGGGATCTGCCGCCTTCGGCGTCACCGGCGAGCGGCTCGCCCAAGGGGCTCGACCGCTCGCCTGATCCCTCCGCTCGCTGCGGCTCCCGCGGCGCGGGGCTCCTCCGCTCTGCGGAGACTCCCCGCGCCGCGAGCTGGATTACCGTTTGGACGAAGCGAGTCCCAGGTTGGGCATCGGGATTGCTTTGTCGGACGGCGTGGACGCGGTGCCGCGCGTGGGAACGAGCGGATGGAACTACCCGCACTGGCGGGGGCGGTTCTATCCGGCAGGCGTCCCGACGAAGAAGTGGCTCGCTTACCTCGCGGAAAGACTCTCGACGGTCGAGGTCAACGGAACCTTCTACTCCCTGACCCGCCCGGCGGCCTGCGACGCCTGGCGCGCTGCGGTTCCTCCGGACTTTCTGTTCGCCGTCAAAGGCAGCCGGTACATCACGCACATGCTCAAGCTCCGCGACTTCCGGGCGCCTCTGGCCAACTTCTTCGCGTCCGGGATCCTGCGGCTCGGAGCGCAGCTCGGACCGGTCCTCTGGCAGCTTCCGCCGCAACTGCCGTTCGACCCGGTCCGGGCCGACGCGTTTCTCTCCGCCCTGCCCCGAGGACATCCGCGGCGCGGAGCGCTGGGCGCGCCGGCACGACCGCCGGACGACCGGCCGCGCGGCGCTGACGGCTCCGGACGGGCGCGACGCGCGGCTCTTCCACGCGGTCGAGGTGCGGCACGCGAGCTGGCTGTCGGACGACGCGCTTCGCCTCCTGGAGCGCCGCGGAATCGCGCTGGTCGCCGCCGACACCGCGGGCCGCCACCCGCGCTCGCTCGTTCGCACGTCGCGAGACCTCGCGTACGTGCGCCTCCACGGCGCCCGCCGGCTCTACGAGGGCCACTACACCGACGACGAGCTCGCCGACTGGGCGGGGCACTGCGCCGCCTGGGCTGCCGACGGCGCGCGCGTTTTCGTCTACTTCGACAACGACCGGGACGCCGCGGCGGTCCACGACGCCCTGCGACTGGATGGCGCTCGTCCGGGGTCGGGCCGTGAGCGCCTCTTCCCTGCCTCGCCAGCCGGAGGACCTGACGCCCCGCGAGCCGCCCTCCCACTTCGGATTTCGGAGACTGGCTAGTGGTGATCCCGCGGGAACGTCTCCTGCCAGGTCTTCTCGCGGATCAGGACGCCGTCCTTCCGGAGCTCGCGTTTCAGCCGGTAAGTGAAGTTCCTGGCGTCGCTCGAGACCTCGAGCTGCGCGCTCCAGGCCAGCACCCGGTCCTTCAGCGTGATCGTCGTCGTTGCGGTCGCCCGTGACCTTCGCAGCCTCGGGCCGCGCGTCGTCGACGTCGTACGTCAGGCGCTCGACGTCTTCGACGCGGCCCCACGGAAACTCGCCGACGGAGCTGCCCCGCCAGTCCCCGTGGGCCGTCTGCGCGATTTCGTCGCGGCAGATGGTCCACTGGCCCGGCCACGCGCCCCCGGTGGAGCGTACGCCGGGAGGACGCGGCGAGCGTCCGGGGGAACCGAACTTCGGGCGGCGCGCGCCGGGATCCGGCGGGATCACCGGAAGCACGAGCCGCGAGCCCTCGGCGCCGCCCAGGGCCAGACGCGTGGTCATGGCATGGGGCGTGGGCCAGATCATCGGCCAGAGGGCGTTGGAGACCGACAGCCGCACGCGGTGCCCTTTCGGAAAGACCCACGACGTGAAATGCATCTCGATCTCGAGAGGGGTGAGCCTCCCCGGCTCCAGCGCCTTCGGGTTCGCGGACGACTCGCGCTGCGCCCCCGAGAGCCCGGCCCCCGTGACGAGGGTGACGCGGCCGTCCGGAGCGCGACGTCCGAGAGCCGCACGAACCAGTTCGCCAGCGGCGCGTCGGCCGACGCCCGCAACAGCGCCCGGGGCAGCCCGAGGATCTCGGTCTCCTCTTCCAGGGGCGCCGAATCGTAGACGAGGCTCCAGCCGTCGTCCGCCCGCTGGTCCGGCAGCAGCTCCCCCCACCAGAACCCGGCCGACGCGCCCGCCGAAGGCACGTACGCGAGCGCGTGCTCGCCCGCGCCGGCCGGCGCCGCCGCGAGCCCGCGGTCGGGCGTCAGGTGGAGCGTCGTCGCGCGGGACCGGCGAATGGGCCAGCCCTCTTCGAAGCGCCACTCTCCGGGGATCGTCTTCAGGTTCACGTCCGGCGGGTGGTAGCCGCGCACGTAAACGGCCAGGCGAGGCTCCTTCTCGATACCGTTCTGGATGCCCTTGAGGTAACGGTCGAAGAACCGGGCGGCCTCACGCAGCCAGTCGATCGCCGGCCCCGGCGAATCCGAGTCGGGACCCGAGTGGTTCCAGGGGCCCACGATCGCTCGGGACGGCGACTTGAGCTTCTCGAGCATGCGGGGAATCGAGTCCCGGTAGCCGTCGTACCAGCCGCCGATCATCAGGACGGGGACCTCGATCGCGTCGTATCGCGCGGGCGCGAGCGAGGCCCGCCGCCAGAACTCGCCGTCGCGCTGCTGCTTCTTGTACAGAAGCGACCACGGCGGGTTGTCGAACCGGGCCGCCAGGCTCGCCTCGTCGAGCGGGTAGTCCGGCCAGCGCGTGATCGCGGGCTGGACCTCCATCGAACAGCTCGTACTCGTCGACGTGGAAGAGGCCGTCGATGTAGTGGATGTCGTCCTGGAAGAGGTCCTCGGCCGCCTCGGCGGGCAGGATGGCCTTCAGGCCGGGCGGCCGCCGCGCCGCGAGCTGGATGGCGTTGAAGCCGCCCCACGAGAAGCCCCACATCCCGACCGCGCCGCTCGACCAGGGTTGGCGCGCGAGCCAAGCGATGACCTCGACGCCGTCCTCCTGCTCCTGGTCGGAGTACTCCCGGTCGGGCGGCCGGCCCTCGCTGCGCCCCGTGCCCCGGACGTCCACGCGCGCGCCGACGTAGCCGCGGTCGGTCATGTACGCGTACTGCGCGTAGTCGCCGGCGAGCGTGCCGTCGTCCTTGCGGTAAGGCAGGTACTCCAGGAGGACCGGGAGACGCTCGCCCCGCTTCTCGACGTCCGGCCGGTAGAGCGTGGCCGCCAGGCGCACGCCGTCCTTCATCGGGATCCAGACTTCTTCGGTCCGCATCGCGTGAAGCGCCGGCGCCACCAGCAGGGCGAGCGCCGCGAGGGCGACCCGGCGGCTCAACGGGCGGCCTCGCCCGAAATGACGGGAAGGACGATCCGCGCCGGATGGGCCGCGTCGTGGAAGATGCGGATGGACGCGGTGCGGGTGCGCGAGGATTTCGCCTCCGACTCGCCGGTCTGAAGGTTTCGGGAAAAGTAGGGCAGGTAACTGCCGCACAGCACGATGCGCACGCGGTGGCCTTTCCGAAAGAGATTGCCCGTCCGCAGGTTCGGAAGGCGAAACGTCGCGACCTCCCCGGAACCGAGCCATCGGGGCTTCGGCCCCCCTTCCCGTTCGCTGGCCCGCAGCACGTCGGTTCCCGGGCTCGAGAGGTTCCAGGCGGTTCCGTCGGGCGCGACGTCCTGGAGCTTGATCCAGAGGTCGAAGTCGGGGGCATCCGATGAGGCGAAGATCTCCGTTTCGACCGCGCCGATCACCCGGAGGTCCTCCTCGAGGGGCTCGGTCTCGAACACGAGCACGTCTTTCCGGAGGGCAAGCCCGCGGTAGTCGTGGGCCCCCTCGGCCGCGCCATAGGGATCGACGACGGGCTGCGAAGGATCGGAGAGGAACGTCGAGAACGACGGCGGGGACGAGCCCGGAGGAGTCGCGGGATGCGGGGAGAGCCCGCCTCCCGCGGCGAGATAGAGCGCCACGGGCCGCGTGCCCGCCAGCGGGAAGCGGTCGCCCGTGCGCCAGGCGTTCTCGCCCATGGCGAACGCCCGCACGCGCGGTTCGCGGTCCGCGCCGTTGTCGATGCCCCGGACGTACCGGTCCAGAAAGCGCAGCACCGTCTTCGGGTAGTCGAGGCGGCGCCGCGGGCCCGAACACGCGATCGCCCGCGCGGTCGGAGTCCTCGCCGCCGTGGGTCCAGGGTCCGAGAATCAACTGCGTGCGCGGATCGGCATCCCCCGCGCGCGCCGCCAGAAGACCGTGAAAGTTGGTCATGGCCCCTTCGGGGCCGTACGCCTCGTCGTGCCAGCCGGAGAGATTCAGGACCGCGGCCTTGACCCTTCCGTACTTGCCCGCGGATGTCGCACCAGTCCCAGTACGGCTCCCCCGGCCGGTGCGCCAGCCACTCGAAGTAGTAAGGCGCCACGTCCCGGAGATCGGCAAGTTCGGTCAGCGGAAGCCGCGAGGTCAGGGGCGGACGGAAGCGAGCGCGGGCGGCCCGTGCCTCCTTCCCCGACCGGGGGCCGGGAAGGTTTCGACGCACGCGCGTGTCGGGCGCGATGTTGTCCCAGATCCAGGCGATCCAGGAGAGGTCCCAGACGCCGCCCGCATAGAAGAAGTTGCGGGGCGACGAGAACGTCATCGCGGGCACCATCGCCTTCAAGTGCGGCGGGGATTCCACCGCCGCGAGCCACTGCACGGCGCCGGGGTACGACAGACCGAAAGTCCCGATCTCCCCGGTCGACCACGGCTGAGCGGCCGCCCACTCGATCGTGTCGTACCCGTCGCGGCCCTCGTTCACGTAGGGAACGAAGTCCCCCTCCGAGCCGTAGCGGCCCCGCACGTCCTGGAGCACCACGGCGTACCCGCCGGCGACGGCGCGCCGCACGACCTCGCCCTCCCGGGCGGGCTTCCGGTCGTAAGGCGTCCGGTAGACGAGCGTGGGAAACCGGCCCGTCTCCGCCGGCAGCAGCACGTCGGCCTGGAGGCGCACGCCGTCGCGCATGGGCACGGCGACGTCCCGAGTCACCGAGGCGGGAGACGCGAAGGCGAGCGAGGCAGCGAGCCAGAGGCTGGAAAGCATCAGATGCAGGGCCCGCATACCGAATGATAACCGGCATGCGGCCGTGTCGCCGGTGACCGGGAGTCAACCGGATCAGGGAGTGCGGATCGGCGTCGGAGACGGAGCCGGAGACGGACGACGGAGACGGAGACGGCGCGGCCTGAAAGACGATCGGCGTCCGATCACGAGGGATCTCGGCCGGCAACCGGTAGATCGAGATGCGTGACTTCTGCCGCAGCTCCTTCAACCACTTCGCGACTTCTTCGTCGAAGGCGCGCTCGGAGGAGCGGCGGCGCATCAGCTCGGTGACCGACTCGAAGGGCTCGATCGGGAGGCCCGCCGCCGTCTGCTCGGGGACGTGGTGCTTTTCGTACTCCTCGCGGGCCTGGGCCTCGTCGGCGAACGCGATCGGCGCGAACCGCTCGCGCAGGTAGCGCTGCGACGATGAGCTGCCGCTCGATCGCGGCGCGCACGTCGTCGGCGGTCATCCCGGCCTTCGCGAACTCGGCGTCGGGGTCCTTGCCTTCCTTCTTCAGCCGCTCGCGAAGCTTTTCGAGCTCGGCGTCGATCTCGGCCGCATCGGGAGGCGCGGGGCCGAAGCGCACGGCATCTTCGTATTCGAGATGCTGGTCGATGAGCGCGTCGAGGACCCGCGCGCGGAAGGCCTCGGGGTCTTCCCCGGGCTGTTTCTCGAGCGCCGAGAAGAGCATCGCCTCGCGGACTTCGCTCTCGGGAATGGCCGTGTCGTTGACCGTCGCCGCGATGCGGTCGACGATCTCTCCCGCCGCCGGGCAAGGCGGCGGCGAGCAGCAGAGCGGCGCGGAGCGCGAAGCGGCGCATGCGCCGATGATAACCACAGGCCCCGTGCTATTTTTCCGTTCCGTGAGTCAAACGGAGAAAAGCGGACGTCTGCTCGTCGTGGGGACTCCCATCGGCAACCTCGAAGACCTCTCGCCGCGGGCTCGCCGGGCGCTTTCGGAGGCGGACGCCATCTTCTGCGAGGACACGCGCGTGACGGCCAAGCTCGCGGCGCGCTTCGGCCTCCCCGCGCCGCGCGTCTCCTGCCCCGGCGCCGCGCGAGGAGTCGCGCGGTGACCGAGCTCCTCGACCGGCTGGGCCGCGGCGAGACGGTGGCGCTCGTCTCCGACGCCGGGATGCCGGTCGCTCTCCGACCCCGGCGACGCGGCTGGTCGAGGCCGCGGCGGCGGCCGGCCACGCCGTGGAGTCGTCCCGGGCCCCTCGGCTCCCGCCGCCGCCCTGGCGGTGTCGGGCCTGCCGGCGGTGCCCCACCTCTTCCTGGGCTTCCTGCCGGCCCGCCAGGGCGAGCGGCGCCGCTCCCTGGAGGCCGTGCGGGGCCGCGCCGAGACCCTCGTGTGGTTCGAGGCGCCGCATCGGCTGCACGAGTCGCTCGAGGACGCCGCCCGGGTCCTGGGCCCCCGCCGCGCCTGCGTCGCCCGGGAGCTCACGAAGCTGCACGAGGAGGTCGCTCCGCGGGACGCTGCCGGAGCTCGCCGCGACCTTCGCGCGCCCGCGGGCCGGGGCGCGGCGAATCACCGTCGTCGTCGAGGGCGCCGGCCGGCGAGCCCGAGCGGCCTTCCGCCGACGAGCGTCGACGAGCGACATCCGCGAGGCCCTGGCGCGCGGGCGACGCCTCTGAAACCGCTCTCCCGGCGAGATCGCGAAGCGCGCCGGGCGGCCGGCGCGGGAGATCTACGCGCGCGCCCTGCGAGCTCGCGAGAGCGGAACCGATGACCGAGCCCGGTCGTCCGCGTCTCGCGGCCTGACGAAGGTCTTCAAGATCGTTTCGGCGCGAAGAGGGGCTCGCGGCCGCCCTGAAGTCCCTGGTGCGGCGCACGGCCACGGAGACCGTCGGCGGTCGCGGACGTCACGTTCTCGATCCAGCCCGGCGAGATGGTCGGCTACATCGGCGCGAACGGCGCCGGCAAGTCCACCACGATCAAGATGCTCACCGGGATCCTGACGCCGACCTCGGGCGAGGTCGTTCTGCAACGGCTTCGTGCCGTACCGCGACCGCACGCGCTACGTCGCCACGATCGGCGTGGTCTTCGGCCAGCGGACGCAGCTCTGGTGGGACATCGCCGTCATCGAGTCGTTCCGCCTCCTCAAGGAGATCTACGGCGCTGACCGACGCCGCAGTACCGCGAGCGGATGGCCCTCTTCGACAAGGTCCTGGGCCTGAACGCGTATCTCCACCAGCCCGTCCGCAAGCTCTCGCTGGGCGAGCGGATGCGCTGCGACCTCGCGGCCTCGCTCCTCCACCGGCCGCCGCTGCTCTTCCTGGACGAGCCCACGATCGGCCTCGACATCGTCGCCAAGGCGAACGTGCGCGAGTTCCTCCAGGAGATCAACCGGCAGGAGGGCACGACGGTGCTCCTGACGACGCACGACCTCGCCGACATCGAGACGCTCTGCAAGCGCGTCATCGTCATCGACCACGGCCGCCTGCTCTTCGACGGGGCGCTCGACGAGCTGCGCGACCGGATCCTGCCGGTCACCTCCATCGTCTTCGACGTCAAGCGCGCGCCGGATCCGGCCGAGCTCGTCGTTCGACGGCCTCCAGGCCCGCGAGATCGGCCTGCACCGCTACCGCCTCGACGTCGACCGGCGCGACGATGTCGCCGGCGACGGCCGTCAAGGAGATCGTCAACCGCTTCGAGGTCTCCGACCTCTCGATCGAGGAGCCCCAGATCGAAGACGGTCGTCAAGCGGATCTACCGGGAGGGCATCGCGTGAGCGTCGGCTCGCAGGCTCGACCTGGCGTTCGGCGCTCCCCTTCGCGCGGATCGGGTTCCTGAACATGCTCGCCTACCGGGCGCGCTACTACGTGGGCGTCCTGACGTATCTCTTCAACGTCGCGGTCTACTACTTCATCTGGCGCGCGGTCTTCCAGGACGGCCACACCGTCGTGGGGCTGACGCTGGACGAGATGATCACCTACGTCGCGGTGGGCTGGGCGATCCGCTCGTTCTACTTCAACGAGATCGACCGCGACCTCGGAACGCAGGTCCAGGAAGGCAGGCTGGCGATGAACCTGATCCGGCCCGTCGACTTCCAGATGGCGATGGTCGCCGACGCCGCGGGCCAGTCGGCGTTCCGCGCGATCCTGTTCACGCTGCCGATCTCGGTCGTGCTGGCGCTGATCTTCCCGCTCGGCCCCCGGCGTCGGTCGCCGCCGGCGTCCTGTTCCTGCTTTCGGCGGCGCTGTCGTTCTTTCTCGTCGCCGGACTGAACTTCCTCGTCGGCCTGGTCGCGATCCGCACCAAGTCGATCCTCGGGCATCCTCCGCGCCAAGTACCTGGTCGCTCGAGCTGCTCTCGGGACTCCTGATCCCGACGACGCTCTTCCCCGAGCCCCTGCGCTCGATCCTCCTGGCCTCGCCGTTTCCCCACATCAACTTCACCCCGGCCGCGATCTACCTCGGCAAGGCGACGGGGCTGGAAGCCGCGAAGCTCCTGCTCGCTCCAGGCGGGCTGGACGGTGGCCCTGCTGGCCCTCGGACAGTGGGCGTGGCGCCGCTCGCGCCAGCGGATCACGATCCAAGGCGGATAGCCCGCTGCTCCGAGAGCCTCGCCCGCCACGCCCGCCTCTTCGCGCTCTACTTCTCGCAGTACGCGAAGGCGAGGCTCGAGTACCGCGCTGGACTTCTTCTCGAGCGTGCTTCGCGTCGTTTCTCGGGACCGCGGCGTCCTTCGGCTTCCTGCTGATCGTCTTCTCGCGCGTGCCGGCGATCCAGGGCTGGTCGTTCGAGGAGATGGTCTTCCTCTATCGGGTTCTCGCTCATCCCGCTCGGGATCTTCAACGTCTTCTCCTGGAACCTGTACCTGTTTTCCGGACCGGTACCTGATCGAAGGGCGATTCGACCGCGTCCTCCTGCGGCCGGTCTACTCGGTCTTCCAGGTCCTCTTCGAGTCCTTCCGGCTCGAGTCGCTCCAGGAGACCGTCACCGGCATCGTGGCCGTCGTGTGGGCCTCGCGGCGCCTGGGCCTCTCCTTCGGGCCGGTGGACGTCTGCTGCTCTTCGGGATCTGGGCGGTCTGCGGCGCGGCGATCTACCTGGCGATCTTCCTCGGCCTGACGGCCACGTCCTTCTGGATCGAGGACCGGATCGGGATCGTCCCGCCGGTCTTCAACCTCATGCAGTTCGGCCGCTACCCGCTGACGATCTACGACGGCTGGATCCGGTTCACCCTGTCGTTCGTCATCCCCTTCGCGTTCGCCTCGTTTTACCCGGTGATGCACTTCCTGAGGCGGCCGGAGTTCACCCGCGAGTTCTGGGCCGTGCCGCTGGTCGCCGCCGTCTCGCTGGCCGCCGCGCTCGTGGTCTGGAAGACCGGCGTCAAGCGCTATCACTCCACGGGGTCGTAGGCGCGGGAACCGGCGGCGGGGGCGGAGGCGGCACCGCGACCACCCGGTCGCGCCGGCCCGCGAGAAGCGCGACGCCCGCGAGGGCCAGCAACACCAGGGCGAAACCGCCGGCGGCCTGATCGGCGGGCGCCGGCTGGGCCAGCACCTCGAGCGCGGCGCGTCCGCCGAAGGCCATCAGGCCGAAGAGCGCCCACGCCGCGGCGTGATCCCGAAGGAGACCGAACGCGGCCACGGCGAGCCAGAGCGCGATGAGGAGCCCCGGCAGGTACTCGGCCGCAAACTCCCCCGGGGAGTGAAGGCTCGACGGCAGCATCGCGACCAGCACCGCCAGGATCCCCAGCGTTCTGCCGGCCGTGGTCCGGAAGAACGTGCTCTTCCAGGCCAGGACCGCGGCCGCCGCCATCGCCGCCAGCGCAGAACCCGCCGCGGCCGGCCGTCCAGAGCACGTCGATGCCGGGGACGGCGTACTGGAGGCTGGACGGGAGGGAGGGGTCCGGATCGTACAGGGAGGCCACTCGCGAGGAGATCACGTGGAACCAGCGCGAGAGGCCGACCAGGCCCGCGGCGGCGAGCGCCGCGCGCAGAAGGGCGTCGCCGAGCGATCCCTTTCGCCGGAGAGCCTGCGCCCACCCGGGGCGCGCGCCTGCGCAAAGGACGAAGCCGACGAGCGCGACGAGCAGGATTCCGAGCACCCCGATGGTCAGCGAAACGGCCAGCCCGAGCTGGAACAGGGCCATCGGCATCTCGGTGGCGTACTGGCGAAAGAGATAGGGCACGGTGTTGGCGAGCCCGGCGGCGGAGAGGACGCCGGCCACCGCGAGGGGCCGCCACATCGACGCCCAGCGGAAGTCCGGCTGCCGCACCAGACGCAGGAACAGGATGATCGCGAGGCCGATGAGCGCCCCCGCGGCGACGACGCGCGCGCCCGTCAGCAGCCACTCGACCGCCGACCGCTTCCGCTGCTCGCGCAGGAACGTCTCGGGCACGCGAATCGAGGGCAGGAAGGACGCGAGCCGGGGGCCGTGGAAGACGGCGGTCAGGCGGGGCCGCGCCTCGCCGAGGCCCGGCGGCTTCGCCTCGAGGACGACGGTCGTGTCCACCCGCTCCGGGGTCGATTCTCCGTGCCGACTTCCAGGATCGCGTACTCCGCCGCCGGGTAACCGAGCTTGCGCGGCGGCCGCCACCGCCCGCGCCGCGCGTCCTCGGCCAACGGCGGCGGCTCGGCCGCGGCGTCCTCCGGCAGAGGATTCACGAACGCCGCGACCCGCGCGCGGCGCGCGTCGATCAGGACCTTCCACTCCTCTTTCTTCTCGGGCCGGAAGAAACGGACGACCCAGAAGGCGATGGGGAGCTGGTTCGCGGCGAGCCGCCGGAACGCCGCGGGCCCTCCCCGGTCGATGACGTAGCGCGCCGCGGCGTCCGAGAAACCCGGGATCCCGCCTTCGTCCTGCGGCTTGGCCGCGCGCAGCTCTTCGTCGTCGGCGAAGCCGGCCCCCAGGTACGCGACGCTTCTCCACGGATCGGGGTCGACGCCGTTGGCGCGCAGGAACCGCCGCGCCATGGCCTCGGCCGCGATCCGGCCGACCCGGTCCTCGGCCAGAGGGTCGCCGGAATCCGCCGTCGGAACGAAGAAGGAAGACACGAGGAAGAGCGCGGCGGCAGCGGCGAAGGTCCGGGTGCCGGGCGACAGCGGGCGCACGTCCGGAACGGACTCGGGGGCCAGGGGGGGCGGGGCGGGCGTCGGCACGAAGCCGCGGTCTCCGTTCCGGAGCCCGGAGGACGGCAGGAAGCCGCCGCGCTTCCAGTACAGCACGAGCGAGACGAGCAACGGCAGCAGGAGGATTCCCGCCGCGATGGCCCCAGACGCGACGTAGTACGTGTTGCCGGACCGCAGCAGCAGCAGGGCGGTGTAGATCGCGTCCACCGTGAAGTGCCACACGAGCAGCGGCACGACTCCGAAGCGCAGCATGAGGAATCCGATCAGCACGCCGGCCAGCCCGACCTCGAGACCCCGGATGTAGAAGGGCTGGTTGGGATACCCGGCGTGCCCGAATCCCCAGATGAACGCGGGGACGACGACGGCGAGAAAGCGGCCCGCGCCGAGGCGGTCGAGAAAGGAGATCGAGAACATCCGGCTGATTCCCTCTTCCGAGACCGCCGGAAGAAAGCCGATGAGAAGCACGGTCGCCCAGGGAAACGCCGTGTTGAGCATGTCGCTGTAGGGCACGTCGGCCGGCGACCAAGCGCCGAACCGGGCCGCCACCACGTAGAAGACCGCCTGATAGGCGAAAAAGAACGCGGCGAGCGCGTAGCCGAGAAGCACCGCCGAGAAGAAGCTCTTCGTCTGGATGCCGCGCCACGAAAACGCGCCGCCGAGGGACATCTGCCGCGGGAAGCGCTCCCGGTAGATCGGCTCGGCCGACGCCACGACGATGGCGATTCCCGCGGCTGTCGCGACGGCGCCGAGGAGGCCGAGCACGATCTGGCGCGTGAGGTACGCCGACAGCGGGCTCGCAGTGTCGTACTGAAAGAGGGTCAGCGGAATCTCGTTGAGGGTCGAGAGCAGCGCCAGCACGAAGGCGATGGCGCCGAAGGCCGCGACCAGGGGCCACGGAACGTCCTTGCGGACGATCTTCGTGACGAGCACGCCGAACATCGCGAGGATCGTCACGAAGAACGCGGCGGTGGCGACCTGGCCGGCCGCCTCGTTCCTGGCGCGCAGCCGGTCGTAGTCCCGCGTCCAGGCCTCCGGCACGTGCACGAACTCGCGAAACGCGGTCAGCCGGTCGCCGGAGACGGTCGTGGCGTACCGGATCGTGGCGTCCGCGAGACGGACTCCCGCCCTTTCGTCGACGAAGGTCCAGTCCGTGCGCTTCGGCCGCGTCGTCGGGCCTGGCCTCGATCGGCTTGAGGCTCCCCTCGGGCAGACATCGCGAGGCCAGGAACCGGAGGGCGATCGCGCGGGCCTCGGGCTGCGAGAGCCGGGCGCCGGGTGCGTCCTCCTTGAGAACCGACCGGAACCCGATCAGGTCCCCCAGCGGTGAGACCGTGACCCGCTCCTCCTCGGTCACGCCCGACCGGAACCAGCGCATCTGCCACTGCCAGATCTTCGCGTCGCGCCCGTAGAGCGCCCCGGCGCGCTCGAGGCCGAGCTCGCGCTCCAGGTACACCTTCACGGTCTCGTCCACGTCGAATCGGCCCGCGAAGCGGGCGCCCGGGACGGCGCGGCCCCGCTCGGCGAGCAGCTTCTCCCCCAGGAGCCGCGCGCCGTCGCGGTTCACCCGGAACTCGATCGAGGCTTCCGGGAACGCGCGGCGGAAGAGAGCGCTCGTGATCGCGGCGCCCGCGGCGATCACGAGGAGGCAGACGGCGACGAAGCGCCACGTCCCGGCGGTCGAGGCGTTCCACCCCGCTAACCCGCCAGCACGCTGCCGCCGTTGACGTTGACCACTTCCCCCTGGACGTGTCGCGCCAGGTCCGAGACCAGAAACAGGATCGGTCCGGCGATGTCCTCGGGCGTGGCCACGCGCCCGAGGGGAATCGACTTCTCGATCTCGGCCCGTTCCAGGGGGTTGGCGAGCGTCGCAGCCGACATGTCCGTGTCCACCCATCCGGGTGCCACGGCGTTGACGCGGATCCCGCGCGGCCCGAGCTCGGCCGCCAGCGACTTCGTGTAGGAGATCAGAGCGCCCTTCGACGCGGCGTACGCCGAGTGGCGGGCCTCCCCGCGCTGTCCGGCGGTGGACGAGAGAAACACGATCGAACCGCCGTGCCGCTCCAGGTGGGGAACGGCCGCGTCGGTCACGAGAAAGGCTCCGCGCTGGTTGATCGCGTAGGTTCGGTCCCAGACCGCGACGTCCCCGCGGCCGGCCACGTCCTCGTCCCAGATGCCGGCGTTGTTGACGAGGATGTCCAGCCGGCCCCAGGCCGAAACGACGTCGCGGACGAGCTGGCGGGCCTGGTCGCGCCTGCGACACGTCTCCCGCGAGCGCCATCGCCTCGCCGCCCGCGGCGCGGATCTCCCTGACGGCGGCGTTGGCCGACGCCTCGTCCCGGAGGTAGTTGATCGCGACCCGCGCTCCCGCGCGCGCCAGCAGATCCGACGGCCGCGCGCCCGATCCCCCGCGAACCTCCTGTGATCAGAGCCGTTCGGGGAGACAGATCGATCGTGAAACTGTCCGGCATCGCGCTCCGTATACTAGTTGAGACATCGAGACCTTCCACCAAGACAGGGCGGGGCGCCTCGAGGCGTCCGCCCCCCGCATTTTTTCCGGCGGTTGCGCGAGCCTCAGGTTCCCGCGATCAGCCGGCCCACGTAGACCGAGAGCGTCTCCAGTCTGGGCGCGGACGTCTTCAGCTGCACGTCGACGTCCGCCGCCCGCGCCAGAGCCCGCGGCGAGCTCCGGGGCCGTGAACCGCGACGCGCGGCGGGCGGACTGGAACATGGCAAACGGGTGCGTGGGGCCGCGCGCGGTCTCGAAAGGAGAACGGCCGAACGGCACGGCCGGCGTCATCAGCCGCGGCAGCACGCGGGCCTGGAAGGCCTGATAGGACATCGACGCGTCGAAGCCTCCTCCGCTCTCCTCGAGCCTCGACCGCACCAGCAGCATCTTCCGAATTTCGCCCGTCAGCATGGCCAGGAACTGGAAGGGCCAGACGTCCTCGTCGACCTTGTCGAACGCGCGGTCCCCGGTGCGCACGTCCCGTCCGTCGAAGAGGCGCTCGAGCCGCGACAGCGCGTCGCCGGCGTCGCGTCGCCCGATCGCGTTGTAGAGCTCGTAGACGTCCTCCGAGGCCTCGTCCTCGACGTTGCCCTCGACGTCCGAGGCGCGGATCCGGCCGCCTTTGCCGGCCCAGGCCAGGAGCTTCTCGAGCTCCATGGAGAATGCCGCCGGATCCCCGTCGGTGCGGGTCAGCAAGCGCTCGACGGCCCCGGGCTCGAGCCCCACCTCGTGCTCTTTCGCGCGGCTCGCCGCCATCCGCCGCAGCGCCGGGAGCGGATCCGCGCCGGCCGTGCTTTCGAGGACGAGGCCGCGGGCGGCGATTTCCTTCAACAGGTCCACGCCCGCCGGAGGCTTGACGGCGCGGGCCAGAGCCACCGTGCCGTCGTTTTCCCCCCGCTCGAGGAGGACCCGGAGGGCCGCCTGAAGGATCGCCAGCCCGCCGCCCTTCTCCTCGGGCAGCTCCTTCAGGATCTCGGCCAGAGCGGATCGCCCCGTCCTTCCTGCGGACCTTCTTCGCCGCCGCCTCGGCGACCTCCTCGGGACTGCCCGCGGCGGAAAGATCGAGCGCCGAGAGGAGCGACCGAACGTGCCGGAACGCCTCCCGCCGCTTGTTCTGCTCCCACGCCTCCAGCGCCTGCACCAGGAGCTGCCCGGGACTCTCCGTGCCGAGGAGCCGGGAGATGTCCAGCTCCACGATCCGGCGCGGCGAGAAGAGAGAGCGGTTCAGGAGCGCGTCGGAGACGGCCTCGGCCGGGGCATCGTCCTCGAAGCGCAGGATCTCCGCGTCGGTCGCCAGCGCCTCCCGAACCTTCGCGGCCGCCTCCTCCACGAAGAACTCGACGCTGCCCGTCACGAGCACGACGGCCGGAGCGTCGTCGAAGGCGGGAAGCGTCTGCTCGGAGAAGGGCTGCTTCGGCACGAGGGCGAGTCTAATGAAAAGGCCTCCGTCGGGGTTCCGACGGAGGCCTCACGAGCGCAGATCTTTGCGGGTTAGTTCTGGAGCATCCCCTTCTCGGCCAGCTCCTGGCAGTCGACGCAGTACGGAGCCCAGGGCACGGCCGTGAGCCGCTTCTCGGTCATCGGCCGGCCGCAGTTGACGCACAAGCCGTAGGTGCCGGCGTCGATCCGGAGCAGGGCGTCGTCGATCCGCAGGAGCGTGGGCGCTCTCCGTCGGTCAGCGAATACAGGAACTCGCGGGTATACGAGGAGACGGCCTTGTCGGCGATGTCCTGGGTCGACTCTTCGGTCGTCTCTTCCTCGGCGCTGCGGGTCTTGGCGAGCTCGGCCGAAAGGGTCGCTTTCTTCTCCTGGAGCAGCTTCCGGTACTTTTCCATTTCCTTCTTGGTCAACCGGGCAGCTTTGGCCGCTGTCGAGGGCATTCCGTGGCTCTCCTTTGTTCGTGCCCCTCTACCAGGTTCGAAGGGGCTGATTTTTCGAGTCGCGCGATGATAACCGATCCTCGCGCGGATTCCAGTGACTTCCGATACGCACGCCGACTCACGCCGATTCCCGTGACTTCCGAGGCTTAACAGCGGTCCCGGCGGGGTTATTTCTTGCTTCTTTCCCAGAGGAACTTGCGGGACACTCCGAGCCTCTTCGCGGCCAGCGACCGGTTCCCGCCGGCGCGGCGGACTGTTTCCTCGATGTACGCGTTCGTCAGCTCGCCGCAGGGTCCATCGGCTCTCGACGGCCGACGCGAGCAGCGACTCGGGGGCCCCGAGCGCTCCGGCGGGCAGATCCTGCGGCCCGGAGCTCCGCGGATTCTCGCCGTCAGAACCGCCTTCTCGACGACGTGCAGCAGCTCGCGAACGTTGCCCGGCCACGGGTGGCGAAGGAGGGTTCGCTCGGCCTCCCGCGTGAAGCTTCGCGGCCGGACGTTCGTACGCGCGGGCGGCGCGCGCGGAGAAACTCCCGGGCGAGCAGGCAGCATGTCCTCGCGGCGCTCCGGCAGGCGCGGCAGCCGCAGCGAGACGACGTCGATCCGATAGAAGAAGTCGTCGCGAAAGGCTCCCTGCTCGACGAGGCCCGCGAGGTCGCGGCGCGAGGACACGATGAGCCGCGCCAGGAACGGGTGCGTCGTGACGCCCGCGAGCCGCCGGAAGTTCTTCTCCTGGAGCACGCGCAGGAACTTGGCCTGCGCCGCGGGCGACAGCGACGAGACCTCGTCGAGATAGACGGTGCCCGCCTCCGCGACCTCCAGCAGGCCCCTCTTGGCGGCGATCGCGCCCGTGAAGGCGCCGCGCTCGTGGCCGAAGAGCTCGCTCTCGAAGAGCTCGTCGGAGAGGTTCGCGGCGTCCACCCGGACGAAAGGGCTCGCGGCGCGCGACGAGACGTCGTGGATGGCGCGGGCGAGGCGGTCCTTTCCGGTGCCGCTCTCGCCCAGGATCAGGATCGTGGAGGGGAGGTCGGCCGCCCGCTCGATCGACTCGATCTCGCGCGCGAGCGCGCGGTTGCGCGTCCGGAAATGCGACCGGAGAGGCGGCGCCAGGTCTTGTCTCGCCATGGGATGCAGCTAGAGCGGCCGCCTACTCTCTTGCAGCGGCGTCGGGCTGCTCGCTGAAAACACCCGTCTCGTTCGCCGCGTCGCCCCAGAGCCGCTCGAGCGCGTAGAACTTCCGCGCCTCCTCCTGGAAGACGTGGAAGACGACGTCGCCGTAGTCCAGCAGGATCCAGTGGGCGCTCGCCATGCCCTCGACCGAGTAGGCCGGGCCGAGCTTCTCGGCGATGGCGTCGGCGATGGCGCGGGCCTGGCGATCGGAACGGGCCGTGGAGAGGACGAAGTAGTCGGCCATCGTCGTCAGATCGATGAGATTGAACACGAGGACGGCGGAGGCTTTGCGGTCGAGGGCCGCGGTGAGACCTTCCCGGACCTTGTCCTGGGAGGAGAGACCGGGTTTCAACTCTTGTCGCTTCCCCGGCTTGTAGAGACCGTGTTTCGTAATGTACTCCGCGACCGGCCCCGGAACCCGCCCCCCGATGCCGCTTTCCGGCCGCGAGGTCGTTCCGCAAGTCCGTCGCCGAGATTTTAACCGATCCCGCGTCGAAAATGGACAACGCGATCGCAAGACCGCGGCGACCTCCGGCAGCCGGAGCCCCTACTCCGACGAACGGCTCGCGGTGAAACGCCGCGATCCGCGCGATCTTCAGGATCTCCTCGGGCTCCTCTCCATCGCGCGAAACCGGCGAGGATGTCGGTGCCCATCAGCAGCCACAGCTCGTCCCCGGGGTGCCGCGCCTGGATCGCGCGGAGCGTGTCCACCGTGTAGGACGGAGGCTCGCGGTCGAGCTCCTCGAGGTCGATCGACCAGTCGGGCCGCCCCTGCGATCGCCAGCGCCAGCATCGCGACGCGGTGGCGGGCGTCGGTCGGCGACGCGTCCTTGTGAGGCGAGAGCGCGCGCCGGCACGTAGAAGACGCGGCGGAGCTGAAACTTCATCGCCGCGGCCTCGACCGGCAGCACGTGGCCGTTGTGAACCGGATCGAAGGTCCCGCCGAAGACGCCGATGCGCATCGGCAGCCGTCGGACTCCGATTCCTCCGCCTCCGGCTTCTCGGGCGATGCTCCGGCGCCGTCGCGACTTCGTGAAAGAGGAATGCTGACGAGCTCCGGCAGCCCGGCATCGGTCGCCGCCGAGATCTCGAAGAAGGGCAGGCCGCGCCGCTGCGCGGCCTCCCGGATCGAGTCCACGCCGCTCGGGATCCGACACGGCGTCGCACTTGGATGCGACGAGGACGCGGGGCCGCCGCGCGACGTCGCGGGAGAATTGCAGCGAGCTCCCCCTCGATCGTCGCGACGTCCGCCTCGGCGTCGCCCTCGGCCGAGGCATCCACGAGATGGCAGAGCAGGCGGCACCGCTCGACGTGCTTCAGGAACCGGATCCCCAGCCCGGCGCCGCGGTGCGCTCCCTCGATGAGTCCGGGAATGTCCGCCACGACGAGCGTGCGCGGTCGTGTGCGACGTCACGACGCCCGAGGTGCGGCACCAGCGTCGTGAAGGGATAGTCGGCGATCTTGGGCTTGGCCGCCGAGATCGCGGAGATCAGGGTCGACTTGCCGGCGTTCGGCAAGCCGATGATCGCGACGTCCGCGAGGAGCTTGAGCTCGATCGCGAGCTGGCGCTCCTCCCCCGTCAGGCCCGGCTTGGCGAACCGCGGCGCCTGGCGCGTGGGCGTCGCGAAGTGCTGGTTGCCCCAGCCGCCGTTGCCGCCCTTGACGAGGAGCACCCGCTCGTCCGGCCTGGACGAGGTCGGCGATCTACTCGCCGCTCTCGGCGTCGGTGACGACGGAGCCCAGCGGCAGCCGGACCTCCATGTCGCCGCCCGTCTTGCCGTGCCTGTTGGAGCCCATGCCGTGCTCGCCCGCGCTCGGCGCGATACGAGTTCTGGTGGCGGAGGTGGTAGAGCGTGTTGTACGACGGATCCGCCACGGCCCAGACCGAGCCGCCGTGGCCCCCGTCGCCGCCGGAGGGCCCGCCGCGCGGCACGAACTTCTCGCGGCGGAACGCCACGCAGCCGTTGCCGCCGTCGCCGGCCTTGACGTGGATTTCAGCGGTGTCGATGAACATCAGGAAGACGGGAAAGGAGGACGGGAGGACGAAGGAGGGACGGAAAGACGCGGACTCGAATCGGCGGCGACAGGACGGCGTCGGCCGCCGCCTCCCGTCTCGCGTCTTACGCCCCGGAGGGCTCGATCGAGATGTGGCGACCGAGGCGGCCCTTGTCGTGGAAGCGCACGACGCCGGAGACCTTGGCGAAGAGGGTGTCGTCCTTGCCCCGGCCGACGTTGACGCCCGGGAAGAACTTGGTGCCCCTCTGCCGCACGAGGATGGTCCCGCCGGGAACGTTCTGGCCCCCGAAGGCCTTGACGCCGAGGCGCTGGGAGTTGGAGTCGCGGCCGTTACGGGAGGAACCCTGTCCCTTTTTGTGTGCCATGGCAGCTACCCTTCGATCGCGTCGATGCGCACTTCGATCATCGTCTGGCGGTGACCCTTGGTGCGCCGGTACTGTTTCGTGCGCTTCTTCTTGAAAACCAGGACCTTCCGGGTGCGGACCGTGCCGAGAACCTTGGCCTGCACCTTGACGCCCTTGAGGGCATCGGCTGCCCGTGCGCACGCCGTCGTCGCCCGAAACCAGGATCACGCTCGCGCCCGACAGGACCAGGGACTCGCCCTTGGCGATCTTCTCGCCGGCGGGCTTCTCGACCCGGACGACGTCGCCCGCGGCGACCTTGAGCTGTTTCCCGCCGGAGCGGACGATGGCGTACATGGAGCGGCGAATCATAAGGGTTTCCCCGGGAAAGTCAAGTCCCAGTGGTATCAATCACTTAGGGTGATCGGTTTCCGGCTCCTCGTCGATCGCATTCGAGAGCTCGTCCCGGTCGGCGTCGACGCGCGGGAAGTGCCTTGCGAGCACGTCGCCGACTCTCTCGACGCACCGGACCACCCCCTGCGTGAACTCGCCCTTGCGGAAGGACTCCTCCATGCCATGGGCCACTTCCTGCCAGAACTCCGGACCGCACTTCTCGTGGATCGCGACGTCGCCCAGGATCCGGAACTTGTGAGCGCGCGGAGCGATGTAGACGAGGACACCGTTGCGGCCGGCGGTCTTCGTCATCCCCAGGAGCTCGAACCGCCGGAGGGCGCGCTCCTCCAGGTCCTCGGGGATCCGGCGCGTGACGTGGACGCGGATCTCGCCGGAGGACTTCTTCTCGGCCTCCGCGATCGCCGCGACGATGCGGTCGGAGTCGAACTCAGAAAAGTAGTTGGTCATGGCCGATCACCAGCTTCCGGACGCCCCGCCCCCGCCGAAGGAGCCGCCGCCGCCCGAGAAGCCCCCTCCCCCTCCGCCGAACCCGCCGCCGGCGAACCCGCCCCCTCCCCCCCACCCGCCTCCAAACCCCGCCGCCGGTCCACCATCCGCCGCCTCCATGGGAGCGGAACCGCGCGCCGGCGGCGGAACAGCATCGGGAGAATCACGAAGATTCCGAAAAAAAGGAGAAACGGCAGGCAGCTTCCCGCGACCGGATTTCGCTTCCCTCGCTTCTGCTCGTCGACCGTGCGCCCGGAGCCTTCGTACTCCCCCTTGACGGCGGCCATCATCGCGTCGGCCCCCGCGGCAATCCCCCCGGAAAGTCGCCGGAACGAAACTTCGGAAGGATCTCGTCCTCGATGATCCGCTTCGCGGTGATGTCGGGAAGCGCGCCTTCGAGGCCGTACCCGACCTCGATCCGGACCTTGCGGTCCTCCGTGAAGACGAAGAGAACGGCGCCGTTGTCCGTCTGTTTTTGACCGGCGCCCCACTTCTGTGCGGCGCGAACGGTGAAATCCTCGAGGGTGAAGTCCTCGGGGATCTTCCTGTCGACCCAGACGAGGATCTGGTTCGACGTGTCCTTCTCGAACTGCTCGAGCCGGGCGTTGAGGGCCTCGGCCTCTCCGGGGCCGAAGACTCCCGCGCGATCGGTCACGTAACGTTGGGGCTTCTCCGGGATGAGGTCGTCATACCGGTCGGCGAACAAGGGGGCCGCCGCCAGGGCGACCCCCAGGACACGCCAGGAGAATCCGCCGGCGCAATCGCCTGCCGCCTTCCCCTTTACCGGCTCCCGCCCCTCACTGCGCCGGGGCCGGCGACGGCGAGAAGCTGAACTGGACCTTCGGGGCTTCCGCGGCGCCGGGCGTGGTCGCCTTGAAGTACGGCTTCTCCTTGAAGCCCATGAAACCGCGCCAGGAGGTTCGTGGGGAATTTCTTCAGCAGGGTGTTGAAGGCCTGACCTGACTCGTTGAAGCGGGCCCGGGCCACCGCGATGCGGTTCTCGGTGCCTTCCAGCTGCGCCTGGAGGTCGCGGAAGTTCTGGTTGGCCCGAAGCTCCGGATATCTCTCCGACACCACGAGAAGCCGCTGGAGGGCGGCGCCGAGCTGGTCCTGCGCCGCCTGGAAGCGGGCCAGGGACTCGGGGTCCGTCGGCGCCTGACCCGGGGTGACGGTCGCGCGCCCGACCGAAGCACGCGCTTCTGTGACGGCCGTGAGCGTCTCCTTTTCGAAGGTCGCGGCGCCCTGTACCGTCGCGACGAGGTTCGGGACGAGATCGGCCCGACGCTGGTACTGGTTCTCCACCTCGGACCACGACCGATTGACGTCCTGCTCGAGGGTCACGAGGCGGTTGTAGGTTCCGGCGAACGACACACCCAGGATGACGGCGAGAACCACGAGGATTCCCAGACATCCGAGACCGAGTTTTCCCATGCGAGTTCCTCCTCCTTGAAACACACTCCCCGACCCCGAAAGCGGCTGGATTCTACAAGAACCCGGCTACTCCTTCGCCGCGAGGCGGGCCACGATCCGGGCGGGCAGGAGCGCGCGGAGCGTCGCGGGGCCGGAGCCCTCCCAGGTGAGGCGGGCGAGCGCGGCTTTTTTCATCGGGATCTCGAGCCCCGCGCGGCCGGCGACCAGCCGGCCGAGGAGCGCTCCCAGGTGCGGCTCGTGCCCGACGAGCAGGACCACCGGCGCCGGGTCCGCCTTCAACTCTCCGAGAATCTCTTCGGGATCGCTGGACGGCTCGAGCGCCTGCGTCTCACGCAGCTTCGCGTTCAGACGCAGGGCGCGGGCCACCGGCTCGGCGGTCTGCCGCGCGCGCCGATAGGGCGAGGTCAGGATCAGCTCGATTCCCGGCTCCAGCTCCGCCAGTCCGCGCGCGACCTCCCGCGCGCGCCGGTGGCCGTCCTCGCTCAGCGCGCGATCCGCGTCGCGTCCGGATTCGGCGCGATCCTCGGCGGCGGCGTGGCGCAGGAGCCAGATTTCCATCACGCCCTGAGTGTAGCCGAGTATCCTTACGCGACATGTCCCTGGAAATCGGCCAGCAGGTCGGCCCCTACGAGGTCCTGGCGCCGCTCGGACGCGGCGGGATGGGCGAGGTCTACCGGGCGCTGGATACCCGCCTCCGACGCGAGGTCGCGCTCAAGATGCTGCCCGACGCGGCGGCGCACGATGCCGACAGCCTGACGCGCTTCGATCGGGAGACGCGGGCGGTCGCGGCCCTGAATCATCCCAACATCCTGGCCATCCACGACACGGGCTCCCTCCATGCGATCCCCTACGCGGTCACCGAGCTGCTCGAGGGCGAGACCCTGGCCGACCGCCTGCGGACCGGCCCCCTCGCGCACGCGAAGGCCATCGACGTCGCCTGCCAGGTCGCCGACGGCCTGGCCGCGGCCCACATCCGCGGGATCATCCACCGCGACATCAAGCCCGACAACATCTTCCTGACCAACGAGGGCCGGGCCAAGATCCTGGACTTCGGCATCGCCCGCATCGAGCAGCCGGCCCGGACCCCCGGCATTGCCGGCGGGACCGCGCGACGCGGCTCGAGCTCCCAGTTCCTCGTCGGGACGGCGGGATACATGTCCCCGGAGCAGGTTCGCGGGAAGCCGATCGACGGCCGCACCGACATCTTTTCGCTCGGCGCCACCTTCTACGAGATGCTGACCGGGCGGCGGGCATTCTCGCGCGAGACCCCCGTCGAGACCCTCGGGGCCGTGCTCCGCGATGACCCTCGCAACCACCCGGAGACCCAGAAACTTTCGGAGGAGGTGCAGGGGTTCGTCTTCCGGTGCCTCGAAAAGGACCCGGCCGACCGTTATCAGTCCGCCCGGGACCTGCTGCTGGACCTGCGCGCCTATCAGGCGGAGCGGCTCCACGAGGCCTCCAAGCGCGTCAATTTCCGGAGCGAGCCCCCCTGGAAGCACCGCCGGACGCGCGTCATCCTGCGCGCCATCGGCGGCGTGGTCCTCTTCGTGCTGGGCCTGTGGGCGGGCTCCTGCTGGGAGAGGGGACGCCTTGCGGACGCGCCGGTGACCCGGGCCGCCGCGCCGGCCGATTAGCCCGGGACTCTCCGCGGTCCACCGGGCCCGGCGCTCTTCAGTTAAGCTTCTCGAATCTCCAACATGACAAGGCGAAGACGACTCGGAGGAGGGCCTCTCTCCGGGGGCCTCCGGGCCCTCCTGCTCCTCCTCCTCGTCTTCGAGACTTCCGGCTGTGCCCCCGTCACCACGGTCATCCGCCCGATCTTCGGCACCGAAAAGCAGCAGGAATTCAAGTGGGCGAGCCCCTTCACCGTTTCGGACCCCGCCTTCCGGCGCTCCGCCGAGGCCCTGGGAAACGAGATGGTGGAGGGCAACTCCGCGCGGCTGGTCCTGAACGGCGACGAGATCTTTCCCGCGATGACCCGCGACATCCGCGCCGCGAAGAAATCCGTCAACCTCGAAACGTACATCTTCCAGCCGGACCGCGCCGGCCGCCAGTTCGCGGACGCGATGATCGCCGCCGCGAAGAACGGCGTCGAGGTCCGTCTCCTCGTCGACGGCTGGGGCAGCAAGTTCAAGGGGCTCAAGAAGGAGTTCGACGCCGCCGGCGTGATCGCCAGGAAGTACCGGCCGCTGAGCCTCTTCACCATCCACAAGATCGGCAAGCGGACCCACCGCAAGATCCTCGTCGTGGACGGCCGCATCTGCTACACGGGGGGGCTCGGCATCGACGAGCGCTGGCTGGGCAACGCGAGAAACACGAAGGAGTGGCGCGAGACCCAGGTGCGGGCGGAGGGCCCCGTGGCCGCGCAGATGCAGGCCATCTTCGGTGAGGACTGGACCTACACCACCGGGGAGATCCTGGCCGGTGAAAAGTTCTACCCGAAGTTGGAGCCGGCGGGCGAAGATGCCGGCCCACGCGATCAAGGCCTCCCGCGGCGACTCGACCTCGCTCGCCAAGATGCTCTATTTCGTCGCGATCGAGAGCGCGGCGAAGAGCATCCTGATCCAGAACGCCTACTTCCTCCCGGACAAGCAGGTGCGGGCGGCTCTCGCCGACGCCGTGAAGCGGGGAGTCGACGTGCAGGTCATGGTTCCGGGCCGTCACATCGACCTCCCGATGGTTCGCGCGGCGTCCTGGAAGAAGTACGGCGAGCTGCTGCAAGCCGGCGTCCGGATCTGGGAGTTCACGCCCACGATGCTCCACAACAAGACCATGGTCGTGGACGGGCTCTACTCCACGGTCGGGACGATCAACTTCAGCGAGCGCTCCATGAGCAAGAACGCCGAGGACAGCCTCAGCGTCTACGACCGCGACTTCGGCCGAAAGATGGAGGTCATGTTCGAGAAGGACCGCGCCCGGTGCGACGAGATCACGCTACGAGAAGTGGAAGGACCGCGGCCTGACGAAACGGTTGTCGGAGTTCGTCTTCTTCTGGTTCGAGGAGTACTACTGAGCCGGGCCTGCCGCTAGACTGTCTCCCGATGTCCCGGGAGATGAGCGAGCGGCTGGACCTCCCCACTCGCCTTCTCGCGTTCGCCGCGGCCCTCGTCTGCGCCTGGCTCTACCTCGGACGGATCGACCGCCTCCTGCTGCAGCGCGGCAACGAGGCGATGTACGCCACGCCGTCCATTCACATGCTTTCGAGCGGCGACTACCTGATGCCGCGCTGGCAGAATCAGGATTTCCTCGACAAGCCCCCGCTGACGTTCTGGATCGTGGCGGCGAGCTATCGCCTTTTCGGCATCAACCTGTTCGCGGAAAACCTGCCCGCCGCGCTGGCGGGGCTGGCCACGGCGGCATTCCTGGGGTTCTGGGTGCATCGGCGCTCCGGCGTTCGCGCCGGCCTTCTCGCGGGCCTGATCCTGGCGCTTTTTCCGCTGTTTCTCACGGTCTCGCTGACCTTCGCCGCCGACGCCTTCCTGACGCTGGCGCTGGTGATCGCGACCCTCGCGCTCGACGGCGCCGCGCGCCGCCGGGACGGATCGGACCTCCGATGGGGCGCTCTCTGCGGAGCGGCCCTCGCGTTCGCGTTCTACTGCAAGGGGCTCATCGGCGTCGTGCTCCCCGGGGCCGCGGTCGCCGCCGGCCTCGCCCTGGACCGCGCCTGGCCCGTCCGCCCCGTGCGCCGCGTCCTCTGGACGGTTGTCCTGCTGGCGTTCCTCATCGCACCCTGGCACTGGGTGATGGCGCAGCGCCTGGGGTCCGAGTTCTGGCGCCTCTTCTACTGGGAGAACCAGTTCCTGCGAGGGTCCACCCGAATCTTCATGGCGCCGTCGCGGGGTGCCCTCTACTACGTCGGCATTCTCGCGTGGGGCGCCTTCCCCTGGTCGCTGCACCTGCCGGGGGCCCTCTTGCGCCGCCGGCCCTCGAGCGTGTTCCTGGGCTGGTTCGCGTTCGGCCTCGTGTTCTGGAGCCTTCTCGTCATGAAGCGCGAGGTGTATCTGGTGACCGTGCTTCCGGCCGCGGCGGCCCTGGTGGCCGAGGCTCTCGCCGGGACCTCGCCCCGCTCGACGTTGTGGAGGCGCGTCCCGTGGATCTTCGGCGCCGCCGGCGCAGGGGCGGTGCTCGTGGTCTTCGTTCGGGTTTTCCCCCGACTCGCGGAGATCGCCGGCTCCGCCGCCGCGACCGCGTTCCTCGGAGCGGGCGTGGCCCTCCTCGCCGCGGCGCTCGCCGCGGCGGCGATCGCTCCCGGGAACCCCCGCGCGCCGTTCGGCGTGGCGCTGGCGTGCGGCGTCTTCCTCCTCTCGCTCCAGGCTTTCGAGGGGCGCCTGGACCGATTCGACCCCCTGCCCGAGTGGGGCGAGCGCGTGCGCCGCGAGTGCGCCTCGGGGTGCGACGGCTTCCTCGTCGGCAACAACTACAACAGCATCGATTTCTACTCGCGCTTCGACTGGCTGCCGGTGCCCGAAGGCCTTTCCGGAGTGCCCGGCCGCCTTCGCCACCCGAAGGGCTTCGTTCTGATGTGGACCGCGCTCGAGCCGGATCTCGCGAAGCTGCCGCTCGAGGCCGAGGTCCTCGATCGCCGGCCCGTCATCCGCCGGCGGATCGTCGAGACGCTCCTCGGCCGCGGCGAGGGCGGGATCGAGTCGCTGTCGCTGGTGCGCGTCGAGCGCAGGAGCCGCCGAGCGCTCCGACGGCCTAGGCCGAGGCGAGGCTCGAGTCCAGATCCGAACCGGGGAGGGTGGAAAGGCCCGCCACCGGCCGGTTTTCGGCGTCGGAATGGGCGCCGCGCAGCAGGCATCGGGACACGCGTCGTAGAGCGTCCGGCGCTGGACGGGGGCGTAACCCGCGTCGGCGATGATGCGCCGCATCTCGTCCTGGGTCATGCGATTCCGAGCGCCCGCCGCGTAGACCACGTTCTCCTCGATCATGATCGATCCCAGGTCGTCCCCGCCGAACAACAGCGAGACCTACCCGATCTTAGGCCCCTGCGTCACCCAGAAGCCCTGGAAACGCGCGTCCGGGCGTTCGAACGAGCCGTACTATCAGCCCGAGTCCCCCTCCCGGACGGCGGGAGAATAGACCTCGGAGTCTTCCCATCCACGCGGAGCGGTTTCTCGTAGCGGTTACTTTCCTAGCGGGGTTCTCAGACCTCCGGGAAGCGGCTGTTGTAACGCGCCAGCTTCCAGCCCGCGTGTTCACTGGTGGAAAACGGTCTCCCCCACAACCAGATCCGTTGCGCGATCGAAGACTCCCGCGCTTCCTGTAGATCGGCACCGGCGATACGCTCGCACGGTTCACAGCAGCCAGTTCCTCAGCTACAGCGTCGCGGAGAGCTGCCCCATCCCGTGTCGAAGACACCCTCAGGCGCCCACGGTTCGCTCTAGCTCGCCACGGGAGCCAGAGTGGTACAGTTCACGTAAACCGACCGGCGGAGCCAGCCAGCGTTTCAAACTTTCCGCCTCGGCGACACGTCGAATCCAACAGAGTTCGCGTATCCATCGAGACCGCGCCGCAGGATCTGGGCCGCGCCGCCTAGGCCTCTACGCGCTCGATCCGAGCGCGGAGCACTTCCGCGTGTTCGTCGACCTGCCGAAGCTCCTCCCGCCGTCCCGATGATCAACGCCAGCGCCTTCGCGGAGAGCCCGACGCGAGCTCTAGTGGGCACCGCGTGGCGCTGCTCCGATCCTGCCGACGGCGTCAGGCATCCTGCAAACGCGCGCCGCCCCGCGTTCGGAAGAGCGCAGATGTCCACGTCGACTCCGTTGAGAGAGTCTGGATCTGTTGGGACCATACGTACGCTCTTCCAGCCGGCACGCTCGCGGCGGCGGCGACTGCCGATACAGATGCCGGCGACGCGCGCCGCTGCTCCTATCCTGCGAAAGAATCTCTGGAGCCCGCGAGCTCGCTGACTGACCGGCGCTTCCCTGGTGCCTGACGACTTCTAGTTTCGAATCCACGCGTCCTCGCCCGATCGAATCCGAATCCTCGAGCCCCACGGCCTCTTCGAGTTCGTGCGAAGGCGAGCTTCGCCGCGATGAAACGGCCGCCCGCTTCGCGAGGTCGGAGCTCGCGTGCGTCACTGAGACCATCACGGGAGCCTATAGATCGGAACCGGAAGCGAGGGGCTCGGCGAGGATCGCCCGAGCCGGCTTCTGGAGATACGGAACCGAGACGGTCTTCTCCCAACACGAACACGTCACATCGATCTTCGAAGATGCCGCGAGAGAGCTCTGCGTCACGACGCAGGCCTGAGCCATCCACCGCTTCGATAGCGCCCGCTTCGTGGAGTGCGTCCGGCCCTTCCGCCGGATATCACTTACCCGCGCTGGTTGGAACCAGATCGTCCTCCAGACCGTGCGAGCGAATGTGGTACGCGACCGGCCAGAGACTCGCGCGGTATCCCACCGTTGCGAGGCTGGAGACCTAGCCCACACGCTCCCGAAGAAGGTCTACACCGTCGAGACGTTACCCGAGAGCAACATCTTCCGATCTTCCAGACTCGCGAGCCAACATCCTGATCGCGACGATCGGTTCGGAAGAGGAGAGCCTGTCGCGCTGGAGCGCTCGACCGGCCGCATCCTGACGCAGCGCTCATCCCGAGACAGTACGTCGTGACCGCTTTCGCCGAAGACTGCCTCGCACAACGTCTGGACAGTTTCTACGGCGGCGGCCTCAGCCGGCATCGGGGAGATGCGCTAGATGCGTTCCCCGCCGGCCGGGAAATGCCGATGGGCCTGGTCAGCCAGATTCTACGGGACGTGTGGGGCCGGCTCTGGGCCTCGACCATGGAACAGGGCGTCGTCCGCGTCGACGCTCCGACCGCGACCCACCCATCGTTCACGAGGTACGGGCGCGCGGAAGGACTCGACAGCGAACGCGTCTACGCGATTGCCGAAGACACGGCCGGGCACCTCTACGCCGCTCATTCGCGCGGCGTGGCGCGGCTGAATCCTGCCAGCGGACGCCTCCGCCTCTATGCGGCTGCCCAGGGGCTGGCCCCGACCGCCTACCACTCCGCGTTCAGGGACCGGCATGGCCGCCTCTGGTTCGGAACATCGAACGGGCTCTTCCGGCTGGACCCCGGGCCCGAGCCGAGCGCGAAGCCGCCCCGCGTTTTCCTTCGGAGCCTGGAGATTCAGGGAGAACCGATCCGCCTCCCCGCCGTGGGAATCCGATCCCTCTCGCTTCCTGCTCTCCGACCACGACCGGAACCAGATCCGTATCCAGTACGGATCGCCCTCCCTCGCCGCCTCCGAACGGATGCGCTACCGCTATCACCTCGAGGGTCGCGAAGCGGACTGGAGCGGATGGTCCAACGACACGAGCGTTCAGTTCGCCGCGCTGCGGGCGGGCCGCTATCGGTTCGTCGTGGAAGCGATCACGTCGGACCGCATCCGGGGCCTCGAGCCCGCCTCACTCGAACTCCGCATCCTTCCTCCCTTCTGGCAGCGCGGCGGTTTCTCGCCGCGGTCGGAGTCTTCCTGGCCTCGCTTCTCGTCTGGCTGCACCGCCTGCGCGTGGCGCTGGCTGCTCGCGGTTCGAACGCGTTCGGTCTCGCATCGCCGCGGACCTGCACGACGACCTGGGGACCAGCCTCTATCGGATTTCGATCCTCAGCGAGATCGCCGGCCGCCGGATCGGCGCTTCGGGGACGGACGCGCTCCGCCTCGTCTCGGAGATCGGCGAGACGGCCCGGGCGCTCATCGAGTCGGCCGGAGACATGGTCTGGTCGGTCGATCCCCGGCGCGACGATCTTGCGAGCCTGGCTTCGCGAATCCGCGCCTACGCCTCCGAGATCCTCGAAGACCAGGGAATCGGCTGGACTCTGGATTTAACGCCGGGGGCCGAGACGACACTGCTGGGAGCGCAGACGCGCCGAGAGCTCTACCTCATCTTCAAGGAGGCGCTCCGAAATGCGCTGCGCCACGGACGGCCCAGTCGTGTCGCGCTCCGCGTCGCTGCTTCCGACGTTACCTCGAATGCGAAATCCGCGACGATGGGCGGGGGTTCCCGGCCGGACCGCCCTCGCAGGGCGACGACGAGGCGAATGGATATGGTCTCCGCACCTATGCGGCAGCGCGCGCAGAGCCTCTGGAGGCGAATTCCACGTGTGGTCGGCTCCGGGCGAAGGCACGCGCGTCCGTTTTCGCGCGCCGCTTTCGCGCGACGCATGATCATGCTCTGGCCTTGGAGACCGAGCGCGTGTCAGACTGGCACGGTCAGAGCATGTCAGGCGTGACGTCGGCCATCGGCTCCGGTGAAGGAGCCCGCGAGCGGACCCGAGCTCCTCGTCGTGGAGGACGACCGCGCGGCGCGGGAAGGACTCCAGGCACTCATCGACGGCACACCAGGCTTCTCCTGCGTCGCGGCCTGCCGATCGGTCGAAGAGGCGCTGAAGGTCCGCCCGCCGGAGCCTCCGGACGTCATCCTCCTCGACGTCGAGCTGCCGGGGATGTCGGGCGCGCAGAGCGTCCGGCCGTTGCGCGAACGGTTTCATCCCGCCCCGATCGTCATGCTCACGGTCTTCGAGGAGCCAGAGCGCGTTTTCGAGTCGATCTGCAACGGGGCCTTGGGATACCTGCTCAAGACGACACCGGCGAAGCTCCTGGAATCTATCGCCGAGGTGCGGAACGGCGGCGCGCCGATGTCCCCGGAGATCGCCCGCCAGGTCGTGCGCCTGTTTCAGCGCATCGCGCCGCCGGTCGATGTGGAGCACCATCTGACTCCCCAGCAGGAGACGCGGCTCGTCGCGCTGCTCGCCGAGGGCTACAGCTATCAGGGGCGCGGCCGATCGGATGATACATGTCTTAGCGTCAACACCGTGCGCAACTACATCCGTTTCATCTACGACAAGCTCCACGTCCACACCAAGTCCGAGGCCGTTAGCAAGGCGATCAAGGCCCGGTCTCTATCCTGAGTCCTCCTGCCCCAACGCGCAAACGCATGGACGTGCTCTAGCCGGCCCGGCCCGCGCGGCCCGAGAGATCGGTGCCGGAGGATCCCATGACTATGCACGTTGTCTGGTTCGACTCGTCTGCGACCGCGCTGCTTACGGCAAGCACGGCCGTGGGGCAAGTCGACTTCTTCGACATCAACCCCTACAACGAGGCCGCGGGTTCCCTTCTCTGTCAGCCGGCCGACCTGTGCGCCTTCGCAACGAAACGGTGGAAGAGTCAACGGACTGGCCGTCGTGCCGGACTTACCAGGCACCTATTTCGCGGCCAGCGAGACAGGCGGCCTGTTCAAGTCGACCGACGGCGGAGCGTCCTGGGACCACCTCGACGGGTACATCCCGGCGATCCCGTACGACGTGGGGGTCGAGCCCGGCGGGCAGCGTGTCTTCGCCACCTCGTTCAACGAGGGACGACTCGATGTCCGGGCGGTGCTCCAGGTATCCACCGACGGCGGAGTCACATGGAACCGTCGCTTGCCCGCAGCGCCGGCCACGTGCTCGGCCCGCTCGCTCCGCGCAGCCCTCGGCGTTCGGGATCGCGCTGCGGCCCGGAACATCCGATGTCTTGGTCGGCACAAACTGTGGGTTGGCGCTCAGCAACGACGCGGGAGACCACTGGACGCGCTTCGACCCCGACACTAAACGATGCGCCGTCGCACATTTGGGATGTCGTGGCCCTGCCCGGCGGGAGGACCTATGCATGCGGTGACGACGCGCTGTTGACGTCGCCGACCGGACAGCCGGGCTCATGGGTCAACCTGCGCATGCCGCCGCTATTTCCCGGCGGATACTGCTCCCTCGCGGTGTCACCCGACGATCCCAGCGTGGTGTTCGTAGCATTCGCCCGAGCGACGTTCACTGGCGACCTACTCCGCGTCAGATGTTCGAGCATTTCCCTCCGTCTGGCGGAGGCCCCAGTTCTACGAAGCCCACGTTGCCCTTAGCGGCGAATTCCCCACGTCGACTAGACCCCGCTCCCTTACCCCGATGACGTCGGGGGTGGTGACGCCCCCGATACCATCACCAAGAAGAGAAGAGTTCCGATCGTGGCAACCAACAGGCGTGCCCAGAGCTTCGACGTGTGGCTGAGAGACAGATCGCTGTGGCGCGTGCCCTGCTCTGCCCAGCAAACCCCGAAATGCCCCACCGCCACGACCCAGTGGTTCGAGAGCTTCACCGATCACCTTGAGACGTCCAGGATGCGCACAGCGACTCGAGAGACCTCGAGTTCAACCCAAGCACCAGATGCCCAACGCTGTACTCGTCCGACAGCGGCATCTACGCGAACTCCCTTCTATATCCCTCCACGTGCCATGACCCGGCATTTGTCGGAGCGAACGTCGAGCTGCATGCCTTCCTGCTGTGAGACATAGAGAGAGTTGGCATCCCGAGCGTCGATAGTGAGGACATCTACTTCGCCACCCAGGACAATAGCCTCTTCTATACGAGCGACGGCGGAAAGACCACGCCGTCAGTGAGTCCATCCGCTCAGCGTGACGTGTTCGATGTGGCCGCCGATGACAGTCAGGTAGTCGTCGCTCCAAGAGACTACTTGCAAGCCAGCGACCGCGCTACCAGAACGTGGCGCAGTCATCTCGTCCGTGACGTCACGATCAGCGGCGCGAGTAACGCCACCCCGATCGTCATGACGACCGCGCGCCTCACAGCTACGCGACAAGCGACTTCGTACAAGTTGCAGGCGTCGGAAGCAACACAGCGCCAACGAGAACTAGACAATCACAGTCCTCACGACGACGACATTCTCGCTCAACAGCTCCGCCGAGAACAGAGCCTACACCTCTGGAGGTACAGCGACGAGAGCTGCCTTGCCGAATACTCGCCATCCCAGATTCATCGCCAGGTCGAGTCGAAGCGTTCATGATAGTCGTCAACTTTCAGACCTCCTCCATGAGAACGCCGATCCCCATCAGCGTTCGAGATATCACCGATATCAGGAACGCGCCCTTCAGCTCCGAGCTGAGAGCCTAGAAGTCGTCGAAGCCGCGTGCCACATCGTGGTGGCCGTGAGTCCGAACAAGCGCAGCCATACATCATCGCGAGACGTGTGACTGGCGCGAGAGCAACGCATTAGCGGCGCCGCGCCACTGCCGATGAGCTCTGGACGTACAGAGAGTCGCGCCCGAGTAAGAGATTAGACGCAGATCGCTCTCCCCTCAAGCACAGCTTCAGCCTCATCGCTGTCGATCCGTGAACCCCACCGGCTATACGCCGTCCGTCGTCGGGGCGCAGCTCCACCGCTGATCGTTCGGTCGAATGATGGCGGGACGACGTGGGCCTCAGATGCGCGTTCGACCGCTCTCATGAGCGGCGACGGGAGGTTCCTTCCGTATCCGGGAGTGGAGGAGGATCGGATCTACACCAATCTCGCTACCTCCTGTTCGTGGCCTTCGACCCCGACAGCCTCGGATGTCCTCGTGGCCGGCGGGTCCTACTCGGGAGCTTTCCTGTCGAGCAACGGCGGCGCGAACTGGTCCCTGCTCAGCGATCCCTTTACGCCTGGCGTGTCGGAGAATCCCTCATCTCCCCCGGCCCCTTCTTCTCCCACTTCGACCACGACAAGCCGCGCACGATCCTCGTGTACCTCGGGACACTGGCCGAGGGGTGTGGAGGGTCGACTCTCGCCGAGAACGATATCTCAGTCACGAAGAATCTCGGAATCTCTGCCCCGACCCGGATCGTCCACCTTACCGCGGCGCGGAGGTCACCTACTCGATCAGCGTCAGCAACAACGGCCCTAGCTCGAGCGGGCCCGTCACTCTCACCGACGAGCTGCCCGCGAATGTCGTCTTCCAGTCGCTCACACCAGCGTCCGGATGGTCTTGCACTCTTCCGACGTCGGCAGCGGGGGGACCGTGATGTGCACGCTGTCGCAGTTGCCGGCCGCGTCCGTCCACGCCTTTTCGCTCGTCGGAAAGGTGGAATTCTCCGCGTAGGCGGACGGCGCGTGATCACCAACACGCGATCGTGGTTTCGGCGCTCCCGACTCGACGCTCTACAACAACACGCGAGCGCGACTATTCAGGCATCCAACCCCTCTCCTGTGATCCACGCCCTCTCTGCCGTTCCCTCCATTCTCACTCCGCCCAACCACAAGATGCGGCCGGTCATCGCTCCAAGCGGACGCGACCGACAACTGCGGCGCGCCTATCTGCTCTCATCACGTCGATCACAAGCAGCGAGCCGGTCGAAGGACGGGCGACGGCTACACATCACCCGATTGGGAGATCACCGGCGAACCTGACCGCTAATGCTCCGCGCCGAGCGCGCCGGCGGCGGCGCGGGGCGGATCTACACGCTCACCGTCGAGTGCACGGACTCGAACGAGGAAACGTCTACGCCCGCTCGGCGACTGTGACGGTCCCCTCACAGCTGAGTTCGTCTCTTTCGAACGAGGAGGAGATCATGCGCGCTCGTCGTATTCCTGGCCTTCGGCCTTCTCCTGGCCGCCCCGCTCTCCGCTCAGAATATCCTGTCGAATCGCCAGCTTCGACAGCGACGTGTCGAGCTGGTCGTTCCCGTCCTACGACACCGGCGCCTGGGACCCCTTCTCCCGCGACTCGAGTTCCGGGTCCGCGCACATCACGAGTCTGGTTCGGCCCGGCACGCTGGACGCGCCGAACACTTCCGCCGAGCAGTGCATCGAGGTGATCGCCGGGACGTACGCTACGTCTTCGGAGGGCACGTCTACATCCCTGGGCAATATCGCTTCGGGCGAGCGATCAGTCCGTTCGTCGACGCCCGGTTCTACGCCCGTTCCTCCTGCGGCGGCGAGCAGCGTGGATCAGCACATCGGGAGCGTCAGCCCCGCGCCCTCGCGACACCTGGATCGGCGTGCAGACGAGCGGCGTCGTCGCCGGCGGGAGCGCGCTCCGCTCGCGTGGCGATCGCAGGCGTTGCTTTCGACGGACTCCGCCGCCGTCACCTCCATCGAAGTTTTTCGTCGACAGCACCTTCGCCCTTCTCGACCAGCGCCTGCGCCGAGACCGACATGGATCTGTGCCTGAACGGCGCGCGCTTCCGAGTCCACGGTCTGTTTCGCGTGCCGGCCCAGGACCGCGAGGGCCCATGCGCGCTCTCCGCGCCACCGAGGACTCCGGGCCTCTTCTGGTTCTTCCAGCAGACAACCTCGAGATCTTCGTGAAGGTCCTCCACGGGTGCAGCCGCTCGCACTACTGGGTCTTCGCGGCGGCCTGACCAACGTCGAGGTGACGCTGATCGTCGAGGACACCGGCTACCGGCGAGCGGCGCGATTACTTCAACAACGCCGGGAATCGCCTTCGCGCCGATCCAGGACACGTCCGCCTTCGCACGTGCCCCTGAAAGCGTGATCAGCTTCCGAGCTCAGGCCGAGGCCAGACTCGCGTCGATGTCCGCGCCGTGACCGGGAGGCCCGCCGGCGCCGCCTTCGGCTTCGGGATCGGCGCCTGGCAGCAGGTTTCTTTGCACGCGTCGTAGAGCGTGCGGCGCTGCACGGGCTGTAACCCGCGTCGGCGATGATGCGCCGCATCTCGTCCTGGGTCATGCGGTTCCGGGCGCCCGCCGCGTAGACGACGTTCTCCTCGATCATGATCGATCCGAGGTCGTCGCCGCCGAACGACAGCGAGACCTGGCCGATCTTGGATCCCTGAGTCACCCAGGAGCCCTGGACGTGGCGGAAGTTGTCCAGAAACAGCCGCGACACGGCCAGCGTCTTCAGGTACTCGAAGCCGCCGGCCTCGTCGACCTTTCCGTCGAGCTCGGTGTTCTCCCTCTGGAACGTCCACGGGATCCACGCCGTGAAGCCCCCGGTCCGATCCTGCAGGTCCCGGACGACCCGCATGTGCTCGACGCGCTCGGCGTCGGTCTCCCCCACTCCGAACATCATGGTCGCGGTCGTGCGCATGCCGAGCGAGTGCGCGGACTCGTGCACGTCCACCCACTTTTCGGTCGGCGCCTTGGTCAGGGACCAGATGCGTTTGCGCACGGAGTCCTCGAGGATCTCGGCCCCGCCTCCGGGGATCGACTGCAGGCCCGCGTCCCGGAGGCGCGCGATGACGTCGCGCATGGGCCACTTGGTGATCTTCTGGAGGAAATAGACCTCCGGAGCCGACAGGGCGTGGAGGTGGATCGTCGGAAAGGTCGTCCGGATGTATCGGAACATGTCCTCGTAGAAGGAGAACGCGAGGCCGGCGTGCACGCCGCCCTGGAGCAGGATGCCCGTTCCGCCGAGGTCGATCGTCTCCTGGATCTTCTCGCCGATCTGGTCGTGGGACAGGACGTAGGCCTCGGGATGCTCGGACGAGGGCCGGTAGAACGCGCAGAACTGGCACCGGTAGACGCACACGTTCGTGTAGTTGATGTTCCGGTCCACGATGTACGTCGCGACCGTCGGGTCGTTCTTGCGGTTGCGGACGGCGTCGGCCGCGGCGCCGAGGGCGAGGAGGTTGCCCTCCTCGAGAAGGGTGATCGCGTCCTCCTCCGAGAGCCGCGAACCCGAGAGGGTGCGGTCGAGGATGTCCTGGGAACGGCTGGCCACGGGCGCGATTCTAGCCTTCGAGGAACTGGAGCGCCCGCGCCGGTCCCGTCAGGCCCTCCTCGGTCGCGAGGCGATAGAAGTGCCTGAGCCCCTCGAGGTCACCGGCGTCGAGCTCGAAGTGGAGCGCGTGCCGCAGATAGTCTTCGACGACGGCCTCGGAGAGTCCCGAAGCCGCGGCCTCTTCGCGCACCAGCCGGTCGAAGTGGGCCAGGCCCGCCTCGTACGACCGGCGCAGCAGCGCGCCGACCTCGGGGGCCGCGGCCTCCGCCCGCACGGCCCAGAAGGCGAACACGAACGGGTGCCCGGAGAAAGCCCGCCACTCCGCCGCCAGATCCAGCACGACGTGCCCGTTCAGCCGGGTCTTGAGCGCCGGATCCCCGATGACCAGGCGGGCGTCCGTGGCGGTGCCGCCCTCCCGATACTCCGGCGCCAGGCCGTAACACCGCTTCAGGAGGATCCGCGTCAGCGCCGCGGAGGTTCGCGAGGCGGGATCGAGCGCGACGGACGCGATCTTCTCCCGTGAGACGTCGGAAACGAGAAGGACCGAACGGACTTCGGAGGAGGCGGCGATCCCGAGACCGGGCACGACGCGGAGGCCCGGAATCCGCTGGTATTCGATCGACGGTATGAGCCCGACGTCGGCTTCCCCCGAGGCCAGCTTCGCAGCGCAGGCGGACGGCACATCCCGCGAAACGGTGACACC
The DNA here is from genome assembly GCA_963829925.1 of uncultured Acidobacteriota bacterium. Lineage (GTDB taxonomy): Bacteria > Acidobacteriota > Thermoanaerobaculia > UBA5066 > Gp7-AA6 > DAHUXD01. The sequence continues at coordinate 53,013 of CAWHKQ010000009.1, read as the reverse complement.
CGGCGGCGGCTCGTGCAGGAGTCCCCAGGTGAGGGGCCGCGCGTTCAGGAAGTCGACGACGGAGATGCGAAGCGGGCGTGGCATATCGAGGTCGGCATCCCCCCCGGGTGCGGATGACCGTCATGCCGTCGCGTGCGACGGCTGCCCGGTCATCCCTGGGACATCAGATTCAGGAACTCGCCGTTGGTCTTCGACTTCTCGAGCTTCTCGGTCAGAAGCTCCATGGCTTCCACGACCGAGAGCGGGTTCAGGACCTTGCGCAGCACCCACACCCGGTTGAGCTCGGCCTTGTCCATCAGGAGCTCTTCCTTGCGGGTCCCGGACTTGTTGATGTCGATGGCCGGGAACACGCGCTTGTCCATGAGCTTGCGGTCGAGGTGGACCTCCATGTTGCCGGTTCCCTTGAACTCCTCGAAGATCACGTCGTCCATGCGCGATCCGGTGTCGATCAGCGCCGTCGCCATGATCGTCAGCGAGCCGCCTTCCTCGACGTTGCGCGCCGCGCCGAAGAAGCGCTTCGGGCGCTGCAGGGCGTTGGAGTCCACGCCGCCCGAGAGGACCTTGCCGGAGGGCGGCACGATCGCGTTGTAGGCGCGCGCCAGGCGCGTGACCGAGTCGAGCAGGATGACGACGTCCCGCTTGTGCTCGACCAGGCGCTTGGCCTTCTCGATCACCATCTCGGCGACCTGGACGTGGCGGGCGGCCGGCTCGTCGAAGGTCGAGGAAATGACTTCGCCCTTTGACCGAGCGCTGCATGTCGGTGACTTCCTCCGGCCGCTCGTCGATGAGCAGGACGATGAGAGTGACCTCGGGATGATTCGTCGAGATCGAGTTGGCGAGCGACTGGAGGATCATCGTCTTGCCCGTGCGCGGCGCCGCGACGATCAGCCCGCGCTGTCCCTTGCCGACCGGGGCCACCAGGTCGAGCACGCGCGAGGTCATGTTGCTCGTCTCGAGGCGGATGCGGTCCTGGGGATAGAGGGGCGTCAGGTTGTCGAAGAAGATCTTCTCGCGGGCGACGTCCGGATGCTCGAAGTTGACCGCCTCGACCTTGATGAGGGCGAAGTAGCGCTCCCCTTCCTTGGGCGGCCGGATCTGGCCGGAGACCGTGTCGCCGGTGCGGAGGTCGAACTTGCGGATCTGCGAGGGCGACACGTAGATGTCGTCCGGTCCCGGAAGGTAGTTGTACTCGGGGGCGCGCAGGAATCCGAACCCGTCGGGCAGGCACTCCAGCACGCCCTCGGAGAAGATCAGCCCCTTCTTCTCGGTCTGCGCCTGCAGGATCTTGAAGATCAGGTCCTGCTTGCGCATTCCGGTCGCGTTCTCGACCTCCAGATCTTTGGCGATCTTGAGGAGCTGCGGAATCTTGATTTCGTGGAGTGCCCGGATGTCGAGCGTGTCGCCATGCTCGACGGAAGCCGCGGCCTCCTCTCCGGTCGTGTCGGGAAGCCCCTCGGGGGAGCCTCGAGCGTCTCGACGTCGGAGTCGTTGTTGCCTTTGCGTCTGGCCATCGTGTTGTCCTTTTACGGTGGAACTTCGGGGGAAAAACCGGCGGTCGGGAGTCGGGAGTTAAGCGTTTCGAGTCGGAAGCCGGGAGGGCTCCCGACTCCTGAGACCGGACTCTATCTCACAAGTGCGGGGCGAACCTAGTTGGCGACGACGCCCCCCTCTGCGGGCTTGCCCTCGGGGTCGATCGGTGTGTCCGCGGGCCGGGCCCCTTCCATCGCGATCTTGATCACTTCGTCCATCGTGTTGACGAGATGGAACTCCATCTCGGCTCGGATCTCCTCGGGCAGGTCGTCCAGATCCTTGTCGTTCTCGGAGGACAGGATGATCGTGCGGATCCCGGCCCGGTAGGCAGCCAGGATCTTGTCCTTGATCCCGCCGACCGGCAGCACCTTGCCGCGCAGCGTGATCTCCCCGGTCATCGCCACGTCCTTGAGGACCGGAATCTTCGTCACGGCGGAGAACAGAGAGACGGCCATCGTGATTCCGGCCGACGGCCCGTCCTTGGGGATCGCCCCCTCGGGCACGTGGATGTGGATGTCGAACTTCTCGTGGAAGTTCGGGTCGGCGTCGTACATCTCGGCCCGGCTCCGGACGTAGGAGACGGCCGCGCGGGCCGATTCCTGCATGACGTCGCCGAGCGAACCGGTCAGCGTGAGGTTGCCCTTGCCCTTCAGGAGGCTCGTCTCGGTCATCAGGATCTCGCCGCCCGCCTCGGTCCAGGCGAGGCCCGTCGCGATCCCGACCTCCGACACCTCGCCCTTGAGGCGCTTGCGGAACCGGGTCTTGCCGAGGAAGTCCTTGACGTTCTCGGGCGTCAGGCGCACCGGCGTCTCCGCCTTCTTCTGCACGATCTTGCGCGCGACCTTGCGGCAGACGCCGCCGATCTCGCGCTCGAGGTTGCGCACGCCGGCCTCCCGCGTGTAGCGCTCGATGATCGCGAGGATGGCGTCGTTCGGGAGCTCGATCTGGTCCTCCTTGAGTCCGTTGGCCTCGCGCTGCTTGGGCACCAGGAACTTGGCCGCGATCGCGACCTTCTCGTTGGGCGTGTAGCCCGAGAGGGGGATCAGCTCCATCCGGTCCTTCAGAGCCGGCGGAATCGGGTCCGCGATGTTGGCCGTGGCGATGAACATGACCTTGGAGAGGTCGTACTCGACGTCGAGGTAGTGGTCGACGAAGGAGTGGTTCTGCTCCGGATCGAGGACCTCGAGCATCGCCGACGCCGGGTCGCCCCGGAAGTCGGAGGACATCTTGTCGACCTCGTCCAGCAGGAACACGGGGTTGACCGTGCCCGCCTTCTTCATCATCTGGATGATCTGGCCCGGGAACGCGCCGATGTAGGTGCGCCGGTGGCCGCGGATCTCGGCCTCGTCGCGCACGCCGCCGAGCGAGAGCCGCACGAACTGCCGGTTCAGCGACCGGGCGATCGACTTGGCGAGCGAGGTCTTGCCGACGCCGGGGGGGCCGACGAAGCAGATGATCGAGCCCTGGGTCTTCTGCACGAGCTGGCGCACGGCCAGGAACTCCAGGATCCGCTCCTTGACCTTCTCGAGGCCGTAGTGGTCCTCGTTCAGGATCTGCTCGGCGCGCGTCAGGTCCTTGGACTCGCGGGACGACTTCTTCCAGGGCACCCCGACGAGCCACTCGATGTAGTTGCGCGAGACCGTCGCCTCGGCCGAAACCGGGGGCATCGCCTCCAGCCGCCGCAGCTCCTGTCTCCGCCTTCTCGCGGACCTCTTTCGGCATCCCGGACGACTCGATCTTCTTCTTGAGGTCCTCGACCTCGTCGGTGCGGTCGTCCTTCCTCCCGAGCTCCTGGTGGATCGCCTTGATCTTCTCGTTGAGGTAGTACTCCTTCTGGGCCTTCTCCATCTGCTTCTTGACCTTGTTGTTGATCCGGCGGTCGATGTTGACCTTGTCGATCTCGACCTCCAGCAGGTCCTGGAGCTTCTGGAGACGCTCGTACGGAGACTCGGCTTCGAGGAGCGCCTGCTTCTCGGCGGTGGGCACGGCCAGGTGCGCGGACAGCGTGTCGGCGAATCGCTCGGGGTCGTCGATCTTGAGCGACGCCGCCAGGCCCTCGAAGGCGAGGTGGTGGGACAGCTTGGCGTACTGCTCGAAGAGAGCCAGCACCTTGCCCATGTAGTCCTTGAGGCTCTCGGCGTCCGCCGGCTTGACCGGGACGACGTCCACGGCGACCGTGAGGTACTCGCCCCGGCGCTCGAAGGCCATGATCCGGCCCCGCCGGACGCCCTCGACCATGACCTTGATGTGGCCGTTGGGAAGCTTGAGCGACTGGGCGACGGTCGCGATCGACGCCGACGTCGTAGATGTCCTCCGGCTTGGGCTCGTCGAGCTGCGGGTCCCGCTGGGCCGCCAGGAAGAGGCGCTTGACCGGCGAGGTCAGCGCGGCCTCCAGGGCGCGGATCGAAGACTCGCGCCCCACGACGAAGGGCTGCATCATGTGGGGAAACACCACCATGTCCCGCAGGGGAACGAGGGGAAGCGTCTCCATCGCGCGTCCGGCGCTTTCGGTTTTCATTTTGATTTCAGCCACCATGAGGAAAATCCAGGTTTCGAAACTCGACCATCGAGTTTCGAAATACGAATTTACCCCGCTTTGCGAAGGATCGTGATGGGATTCGTGCGGTGCTTGACGACGTCCTTCGTGATCACGCACTCTTCGATGTCGTCGTCCGAGGGGATCTGGTACATCACGTCGAGCATCAGGTCCTCGATGATGATCCTCAATCCCCGGGCCCCGACGTTGCGCGCCAGGGCTTCCTCGGCGATGGCTTCGATGGCGTCGTCGGTGAAGCGGAGCTGGACGTTCTCGAACTCCAGCATGGTCTGGTACTGCTTGACGAGGCAGTTCTTGGGCTCCTTGAGGATCTCGACGAGCGCCGCCTGGTCCAGCTCCGTGAGCGTGGCGACGACCGGCAGCCGCCCGACGAACTCGGGGATCATGCCGTACTTGATCAGGTCCTCGGGGTGCACCTTCTCCAGGAGGACCCCGGAGCGCTTCTCTTTCTCTTGAGGCGATCTTGGCGCCGAAGCCCATCGTCTTCTCGGTTCATGCGCCGGCTGATGATGTCCTCGAGGCCGACGAAGGCGCCGCCGCAGAGAAAGAGGATGTTGGTCGTGTCGATCTGCATGAACTCCTGGTGCGGGTGCTTGCGGCCGCCCTGGGGCGGCACGTTGGCGACGGTGCCCTCGAGGATCTTGAGCAGGGCCTGCTGGACGCCCTCGCCCGAGACGTCCCGGGTGATCGAGGGGTTCTCGCCCTTCCGGGCGATCTTGTCGACCTCGTCGATGTAGACGATGCCGCGCTCGGTCTTCTCCTTGTCGTTCCCCGCCGCCTGGTAGAGCTTCAGGATGATGTTCTCGACGTCCTCGCCGACGTAACCCGCCTCGGTCAGCGTCGTCGCGTCGACGATCGTGAAGGGGACCGAGAGGAGCTTGGCCAGGGTCTGGGCCAGCAGGGTCTTGCCCGTGCCGGTCGGGCCGATCAGCAGGATGTTGGACTTCTGGAGCTCGACGTCGAGCTTGCGGTTCTTCTCGAGGAAGTCGATCCGCTTGTAGTGGTTGTAGACCGCCACGGCCAGCTTCTTCTTGGCCTGTTCCTGCCCGATGACGTACCCGTCGAGGAACTCCTTGATTTCCTTCGGCTTGGGGAGCTTGTGCCTCGGGCGCCTGGTCTCGAGCATCGCGGTCCTCGGCGATGATGTCGAGGCAGATGTCGACACACTCATCGCAGATGTAGACCGTGGGCCCCGCGATGAGCTTCTTGACGTCCCGCTGGCTCTTGTTACAGAAGGAGCAGCGCAGAACATCACCGTTGCCGGTTTTCTTCGACATTTCAGCCTCCGGAGGGATGACGGGAATCTCGATCAGGATCCTCTCTCCCTCCACGTCAACCGTCCGCTTCGAATTTAGCATACCCCTTCGGGGTAACGCCTGCCCGGACAGGGTATTCCGGGTGGCGAGGAAGGTCGGGCGAGCGAGGCTCACGGGGATCCAATCCAATGTACGCGGGGTCACTCCAGGTGGATTCGCCCCCGCTTCCGGCTATCCCGCCGCCTTCAGGGCGATGTCGTCCCGGCGGTGATAGATGGCGTCCACGATGCCGTACTTCTTGGCGTCCTCCGCCTCGAGGATGTAGTCGCGGTCGGTGTCGCTTGGCCACCTTCTCGATGGGCTGGCCGGTGTGGAGCGACAGGATCTGGTTCAGCCGTTCCCGCATTTTCAAAAGTCTTTCGCGTGGATCTCGATGTCGGTTGCCTGCCCCTGCATACCCGTAGGCCAGCGGCTGATGGATCAGGAACCGCGAGTTCGGCAGCGAATAGCGCTTGCCCGGCGAGCCCGAGCGCCATCAGCACGGCGGCCATCGAGGCCGCCTGGCCGACGCAGATGGTCGAGACGTCGTTCTTGATGTACTGCATCGTGTCGTAGATCGCCATGCCGGCGGTGATCGACGCCGCCGGGCGAGTTGATGTAGAACGCGATGTCCTTCTCGGCGTTCTCCGACTCCAGGAAGAGCATCTGGGCGATGATCGAGGTTGGCGATCGTCGTCGTCGATCGGCTGGCCGAGAAAGATGATGTTGTCCTTCAGCAGCCGCGAGTAGATGTCGTACGCGCGCTCTCCCCGGCTCGTCTGCTCGATCACCATGGGGACCAGGACCATGCCGCCTCCCTCGTGCTCGTCGTCCATAGAAATCACTTCACCTCGACCGGCATTCCCGAGGGTAGCACCTTCGCGCTGTCAATCAAGAGGTCCACGGCCTTCGCCAGGCGCATCTCGTCCCGGAGGGCGTCGATCCCGCCGCTTTCGCCATCTGCTCCCGCAGCACCGCCGGCTCGACCCCGCGCTGCGCGGCGGCGCGCTTGAACTCCGCCTCGAGCTCGGTCTCCGAGATCTCGATCCCCTCGCGGGCGGCGATCGCGTCGAGCAGCAGGTACTCCTTGACGCGCCGCTCGGCTCCCGGCCGCGCCTCCTCCGCGAGCTTCACCCAGTCTTCCTTCTCGGCGTCGACGCCGCTCGATGCGAGGTAGCGCGCGTAGTCCCGGAGAGCCGCGACCTTTTCCGACTCCACCAGGACCTCCGGCGCGGGAATGTCGCGGCGGGAGAGCAGCGTGTCGAGGATCGACCGGCGGAACCGGCGCCGGCGGTCGGCTTCCTTTTCGTGACGCAGCCGCGTCGCGCACTTTCTCGCGGAGCGTCTCGAGCGTGTCTCCCTCCGAGACGGCGCGGGCGAAGTCGTCGTCGACGGCCGGCAGCTTCTTCTCCTTGAGGGCCGCGAGCGTGACCTCGTAGTCGACGGTCTTCCCGCGGAACTCGTCGTTGGGGAAATCGTCGGGGAAAGTCTTTCGGAACCTCCGCGTGTCCCCCGGGAGCGCGCCGCGGAGCGCCTCGTTGATCTCCGGCATGGAGTCGGCGTGGCCCACCTCGAGGGTCAGCTTCTCGTCCCGGAAGGTTCTGGGGTTCTGGCCGGGCGCCAGGATCTCGATGAACGAACCTCCGATGTCGGCCACGGCGAAGTCGCCCGGCGCCGCCGGTCGGCCCTCGACGGGATGGAACTCGGCGTGGGCCTCGCGAATGCGCTCGAGGACACTGGCGACGTCCTCTTCGGCGGGCTCGACGGGCTGGTCCTCGACCGGCAGGCCGCGGTACTCGCCCGGATCCACGGGCGGCTTGAGGTCCAGTCGCGCGCGAAAACCGGAGCGGGCCCGGGGGCTCCCACTGGAGGTCTTCGATGTGCGGGCGGCCGAGGACCGCGAGCTTCCGCTCCTCGACGGCCGACGCCAGCGCGTCGGGGAGCAGAGCCTCCAGCACGTCTTCCTTGATCTGGCCGCCGAACCGCTGGTACACGACCGCCTCGGGCGCGTGCCCCTTGCGGAAGCCCGGGATCGACGCCTTCTTCGCGTAGGCCTTCGTGACGGCGGCGAACGCCTTTTCGACCTCCTCGGCGGGCACTTCGATTTCGAGTGTCGTCCGCGTCGGGGACTCTTCTTTCGTTGCGAGAATCGCCATGAGGCGGGGATCTTACCCCGGCCGATCCTCAGTGGCGGGGCGGGAGGGTCGCGGGGGTCGGCTCTCCCGTCGGTCGGAAGCCGGGGCTCGCGCGGGAGCAGATGCCCGTACGCCCGCGCGACGTCGAGGCGACCCCAGCCGAAGATGTGGTTGGGGACGGTGAGGCCCGAGGATCCGTCGCACGGCAGATCGAGTCTCAACGGCACCGCGCCCGCCTCCAGCGCGCGCTCGGTCCCGTCGACGTCGCCCGCGCGCTCCGGGATCGCCGACCAGAGCAGCGCGATCGCCCCCGCGACATGGGGCGCGGCCGCGGAGGTTCCGGAGAAGTTGAGCACCTCGCCGCCCGACAGGCCGGCGCTCCGGACGTTGACTCCCGGCGCGGTCAGATTCGGCTTGAGCCGGCGGGATCCGTCCACGGTCACGGGACCGAGGCTGGAGAAGGGGGCGATCGCATCGGAGGAGTCGGTCGCTCCGACCGTGAGACCGGCCTCGTAGATCGCCGGCACTTCGGAGATCGTCGAGCAGACGGCGCCGCCGTTGCCCGCGACGAGCACGACGGCGACTCCCGCCGCGCGCACGTTCTCGACGACGCCGCGGAGAATGGCCGAATCCGTGCACCCTTCGCTCGCCGGACACGTCCAGGAGTTGTTGACGACGTCGGCCCCGAGATCGGGCCGCGGATTTTCCCCGGCCGCATCCGTGGGAGCCAGGAGCCATTCGAAGCACTCCGTGTACCGGGCGGGAGTTCCCGTCCCCGGTCCATGTTCCGGCACGCGATCCAGCGCGCGCCCGGCGCGACGCCGATCGGGTTGCCGGCGCCGTCGTCCCCGACCGCCAGGCCGGCGACCGGCGTGCCGTGGCCGTCGTCGTCGCAGGGCTCGAGCGCGTCTGAGCCGCACGGATTCCCCGGCAGCGGGTCATGGACCGCGTCGTGCCAGTTGTAGTCGTGCGTTGCGGCCGACCCGTTCCAACCGCGGTACTGAGTCCGAAGGGCCGGATGCGTCCATTCGACTCCGGTGTCCGCGATCCCGACGACGATGCCCTGCCCGGTGAGTCCGCGGCTCCAGAGCTCCGGAGCCCGGATCTTCTGGATGTTCGGTTCGACCGCCCCGCCCGCTCGGGGGCGCGCCACCGGGACCGGGTCGGCGCGCGTCAGCGTCGCCGGCCGGTTGGCCACGAGGCGATCCACGTCGGCTCTCGCCGCGAGCTCGAGCGCGAGCCTGCGGTCCCCCTCGGCCTCGATCACGTTCACGAGGAAGTGCGGGCGGAAGCGCACGCCGGCAGCGCGCAGCCTCTGCCGGACCGGGGCCTGCGACGCCTCCGCGTTTTCCCGCAACGTCTCGTAGACGAAGCGCCGCCGGCCCGCCCGATCCCGGATCCCGGCCGCGGCCGACACGTCCGCCTGTTCCCGCAGCACCACGAGGAAGGACGCTCTCTCGGCCGGATCGCGGCCCGCGAAGATCCGCCCGTCCAACTTCGTCTCCGCCGCCACGGCCCGGGCCAGAAAGAGCGCCGCGGACAGAGTCAAGCCGATCACGCCGGGCCATTATCCCTTCCCGCGTCATCCTGAGCGCAGCGAAGAATCCCGAACTGAGGAGCCGTGCTCGCGTCACAGTCCGGATCCTTCGTCGCTGCGCTCGTCAGGATGACGGTCGTGGGAAATCGGTGGTGCGAGAGGAGGGATTCGAACCCTCAAGGGTTGCCCCACGGGATCCTAAGTCCCGCGCGTCTGCCAGTTCCGCCACTCTCGCGTGGCGAAATGATACCGCCCGGCTCAGGGGCCGGGCATCTCCGTGCCCCAGTAGTACTTCTCGAAGAAGGGTCCGTAGTCCCTGGCCGTCCGGCCCTGCAGAAGCTGCGCGATGGCCTTCGTCGACCCGAACTTCCAGGCGAACGAGGCCTGACAGGACTGGAGAAAAGCGCGGAAGGTCCTGTCTCCGAGCTCCGCGTGGAGCGCCGCGAGCAGGAGGGGCCCCTTGTCGTAGAGCAGGCCGGACCGGATCTCGGACCGACGCACGGCGTCTCCGGCGACCCAGACCCGGTTGGCGAGGGCGATCGGCGCCGCGTCGGCCGCGAAGTCGGCTCCCCGGCGCCACCGCTTCACGAGCGACCGGTATCCCGCCTCGCTGCGGCGGTCCTTCAGGAAGAGTCCCGCGCAGTACTCGGCGAACGACTCGGCCAGCCACTGCTCCCCGGGTTCGGGAATCCGGACGACGATCCCCCAGTACTGGTGGGCGATCTCGTGAGCGAACATCTTCACGATGTCGTGCGAGGAGAACTTGTCCATGTCCCCGAGCAGCGGGTCGAACGCCTCCTTCGTGATGAACATCGTCGCCGGCGGCGCCTGCCCGTACCCGTAGTCGTTGATCTCGAGGATGTTGAACTCGGGAAAGGGGAACGGCCCGAGGAACTCGGCGTAGTAGGCGATGATCTCGGCGGCCACGCGGATGAGCTGTTTTCTGCCCCGCGGGTTGTCCAGGGCGTAGGTCGCGACACGGATCGTCACGCCCTCCCGGACCTCCTCCTCCATGTCGTAACGCCCCGCCAGGATCACGGCGAACTGGACGGGTTTCTCGATCCGGGTCTCGAGCACGTTCTCGTCACCCTCCTCGGTCGCGCCGCACGGTCTCGCCGGAGGCGAAAGGCACGAATGGCTTCTTGACGCGGACGACGGCGTGGAAGGTGTACGCCTGGCCGGCGAGCGGAGGCTGCGGGAACCAGGGCCGGACGCCGAGCTCCCAGTAGTTGTCTCCCCGGGGACGCACGAGGAAGTCCCCCTCGATCTCGAACCGGAGCCGGACGGGCTGGCCCGGCTCGGCGGGAGCCGCCAGCTCCACGACGAGCTGGTCGAGTCGGTGGTCGAAAGCGAGGGAGCGTCCCGCCTCGTCGGTCACGCTCACGACGCGCTCGGAGCGCGCGGCCAGGTTGGCACCGGCCTGCGCGTAGATCGTGCTGTCGAGGTCGAACCGGAAGGCGTGCGCGCGGCGTCCGAGGGGAACCAGCGTCTCGACGACGGTGAGCTTCGCGTCGTTGCCGGCCGACGCCGAGAGCTGCAGGTCCACGTCGGTCAGCAGGAAACGGGCCCGCGGCGGATCGCGACGGTCGCGCTCGACGAGCTGATGGGAGATCGGCACGAGCCAGAGGAACTTGCGCATTTCCGGATCGTTGGACTCGCTCTTCGCCAGCGTCACGAGCCACTCGGCGGCGTCGTCCGAGCCGTCGAGGCCGTAGAGGAGGTCGTCCCGGCCTCCGTCCATCTCGGCCCAGACGAGAGGCGCCTCCGGCGCGTCGAGACGGTGGAGGGCAAAGTCGTGGGAGAGCGGCGGGGCATGCATCCTCTGGAACTTCGCGCGCTGCTTCCGGAATGCGTCGGCGAGTGACGGCGCGGACCCGCCGGCGATCTCCGGCAGGGCCTGACGCCCCGCCGCGAGCCAGAGCATCCGGCGAAAGGAGTCCCGCAGGACGATCCCCCGGTCGGTCTTTTCGCTCTTCAGGCTCGAAGCTCTCTTCGCGTCGAAAAGGACGACGGGCGCCTCGATGGGGTCCGAGGAGAGGTACTCCATCGCGCCCTCGCCTTCGAAGAAGAGGCCCACGACCTCCTCGCCCGCTCGCACGGGAGCGGCCCGGCCCGATTTCAGGAGACAGGACACGCGCCCCGCGACCAGGCGGACGCCGGAGACGGAGATCGCCTCGCCGACCTCCAGGCGGTCGAACTTCTCGATCGTCTCGGTGAGAGCCGAGGGCCCGTCGGCGGAAAACGCCCCCGCCGCGGAGAGAACGAGCGCGGCGAGAATCCCGGGGGCGCGCGACGGCATCCCGGGATTGTAGTTCCGCTAGTCCTGCGGCATCTCCGTGCCCCAGTAGAACTTCTCGAAGAAAGGCATGTAGTCCTTCCTGGTCATGTACTGCAGCAGGCCCGCGAGATTCTTCGTCGAGCCGAACTTCCAGGCGAAGGACTTCTGGTACGACTTCAGGAGGGTGAAGAACGCCTCGTCGCCGAGCTCCTTGTGAAGCGCGTAGAGCAGGAATGGGCCCTTGTTGTAGAGCAAGCCGACGCGATAGGCCTGACGCGTCGTGAAGTCGCCCGAGATGAAGATGCGGTTCGCCAGCGGGATCGGCGCGGCGTCCGTGGCCCAGGCCGCACGCGTCTGCCAGTGCTTGACGAGCCGCTTGAAGGTCGCCTCGTTCTTGTACACCTTGAGAAAGAGGCCCGGCGCAATACTCGGCGAACGACTCCGTCAGCCACTGCTCCTCTTCGCTCGGCATCTTGACGGCCGTGCCCCAGTACTGATGCGCGATCTCGTGCGCGAACGTCTCGTTGACGCCCTGCGAGAAGTACTGCGTCAGCTCGTCGAGGAGCGGGTTGAACGCCTCCTTCGTGATGAACATCGTCCCGGGCGGGGCCTGGCCGAAGCTGAAGGCGTTGATCTCGATGATGTTGAATTCGGGCACCGGAAACGGGCCCAGGAATTCCTGGTAGTACTGGATGACGCTCGCGGCAAGACTGGTCAGCTGTTTGACGGCGCGCGGATTCTTGAGAGCGTACGTGGCCACGCGGATGGTCACGCCGTCGCGAACCTCTTCCTCGACCTCGTATTCGGCCCGCCAGGATCGCGGCGAAGCAGATGGGCTTTTCGCTGCGAGTCTCGAGGACGTTGTCGTCGCCTTCGACGGCGCGGCGGATCGTTTTGCCGGGCGCGAACGCCAGAAGGGCTTCTTCACCCGCACGAGCGCGTGGAACGTGTAGTAGTGGCCCGCGAGGAGCTCGGGTTGCGGGAAACCACGGCTCGACGCCGAGCTCCCAGTAGCTGTCGCCCCCTGGCCGGACGAGGAAGTCGCCGTCGATTTCGAACCGGAGCTTGAACGCCTTCTCGGGCGCGGCCGGCTCGGCGAGCTGCACGACGACCTCGCCGCGCCGGTGACTGAAGGCGAGGGAGCGGCCCGTCTCGTCGGTCACCTTCTTCAGGTTCACGTTGCGGGTGGTCAGGTTGTTCCCGAAATAGGTGTAGACCAGGCTTCGGAGGTCGAGGCGCAACGCGGAAAGCTTCCCCCCCGTCGGAACGAACGTCTCCGCGACGGACAGCACCGCGTCGTCTCCGCGAGGGTTCTTGAGGTCCACGTCCACGTCGGTGAGGACGAAGCGCGGGCGAGCAGGATCGCGGCGGTCGCGGCCGATCGGCTGCCCGGAGAGCGGTATGAGAAAGAGATCCTTGCGCATCTCGGGATCGCTCGACTCGCTCGACCGGACGGCGTCGAGTCCTTCCCAGGGGTTGACGGTGCCATCGAACCTGTAAAGCAGAGCCTCGTCGCCTCCATCCATGGCGGCCCACACGACCGTCGCCTGCGGGGCGTCGATTCCCTGGATGACGAAGGTGTGCGAGAACGGCGAGACCCTCAAGCGCTGGAGCTGCTCCCACTGCTTCGCGAAGCCGGCCGCGACCGGGCTCGCGGGAGCTCCCGACAGAGCCGGGAGGGCCTGGCCCTGCGCGATCCAGAGGATCCGCTCGAAGCGGCTGCGCAGCCGGACTCCTTTCTCGGTCTTCTCCGGTTTCAGGCTCGACCCGTTCTTCGCGTTGAACATCACGGAGGGGGCCTCGATCGGGTCGACGGACAGGTAGTCCATCGTCCCGGTTCCCTCGAAGAAGATCCCGACGACGTCCTCGCCTGCCAGGACCGGAGCCGCCCGCCCGGACAGGCTGCAGTCGACGTGCCCGGCAGTGAGATGCAGGTTGTTGACGGAGACCGCGCCCCCCACCGACAGGTGATCGAATCGCTCGATGATTTCGGCGAGACCGGGTGGCTGGGCGGCGAGCAGCACGCCGGAGAGAGACAGACCCAGGGCCGCGAGGACCCCCCGGCGAAGGCTCTGCACCTCGCGATTGTAAGTCCCGAAGCGAACTCGGTCCGGAATAGAATGCGGCAGGCGTTTTCGATGACACTTTCCGGCGGCGAGCGTCTCGGCTTCTACGAGGTCCTCGCCCCACTCGGTTCGGGCGGGATGGGCGAGGTGTATCGGGCGCTCGACACCCGGCTCCACCGGGAGGTCGCGATCAAGATCCTCCCCGAGGCCTTCGCCGAGGACACGGAACGGCTCGCTCGCTTCGAGCGGGAGGCGCGCCTCCTCGCGGCCCTCAACCATCCCTCGATCGCGACGGTCCACGGCCTGGAGCACGACGGGCCGCGGCGTTTCATCGTCATGGAGCTGGTGGAAGGGGAGACGCTGGCCGCGCGCCTGGACACGGGACCCCTTCCCGTGCCGGACGTCCTGCGGCTGGGCCGGCAGATCGCCGAGGGCCTCGAGGCAGCGCATGCCCGCGGGGTCGTCCACTGCGACCTGAAGCCCGCCAACATCGCGCTGACGCGAGACGGCCGCGTCAAGCTCCTCGATTTCGGACTGGCGCGGGCCTTTGCTCCGGAACGGTCCGAGCCGGACTTGTCGCGCTCCCCGACGATCACGGCCGATCTGTCGCCCGTCGGCTCGATCTTCGGCACGGTCTCTTACATGAGCCCGGAGCAGGCGCGCGGCCGCGAGATCGACAAGCGGACCGACATCTGGGCGTTCGGGTGCGTGCTCTACGAAATGCTGACGTCTCGCAAGGCGTTCGCCGGCGAATCGGTGCCGGACACCCTCGGCCTGATCTTCGAGGCGGACCCCGACTGGGGATCCCTGCCGCCGAAAACGCCCGCCAGCGTCCGGGAGCTGCTCCGGCGGTGCATCCAGAAAGATCCCAACCGCCGCCTGCGCGACGTCGGCGACGCGCGCATCGAGCTCGACGACAGCCTCTCGGGTCAGACCCTCGAGCTGCCGGAGACCGAGTCGCGCGTGGCGCGTCGCAGGCAGCGGCGCCGCCTCGGCCTCGCCGCGGCTGCGGTGACTCTCGCCGCGGTGGCGGGCTGGCTGATTCTCAACGCGCGCCGACCTGCCACGCCGGCCGGCAGCAGCTCGCTGGCCGTCCTCCCGTTCCGCAACATGACGAACCTGCCCGAGGGCGAGCTGCTGGGGCTCGCGATGGCCGACACGGTCAGCGTCCGGCTCGCTAACGTTCCCGGCCTCCAGGTCGTCACGCCTCGGGCCGTCGTCGAGGCCGCAGAGAACGCTTCGGACTTTGCCCGCGTGGCCCGGAGGCTGGGAGCGAACCGGCTGGTGGCCGGCACGCTCCAACGAGAGAACGAACAGTACCGGATCACCTACCGGTTGCTCGATGCCAAAGGCCAGCAGCTCGCGGCCAACGCGATCGACGGGGACGAGCTCTTCAGTCTGCAGGACCGTGTCGCCGACGGCGTGGTGCGGGACCTGCATTTGAAGCGAGGGGCCCGCAGGACCCCGACGCCGTCGGGCCTCGACTCGGTGGCGGACCAGGAGCGCTACCTGCAGGCGATCGGGCTGCTGCAACGCTACGACAAGCGCGACAGCGTCGAACGCGCCGTCCAGATCCTCGGCAAGCTCGCCGAGGAGAAACCCCAGTCGGCGCTGGTCCAGGCGGCGCTCGGACGGGCGAGCCTGGCGATGTTCGACTTCACGAAGGACCGCGCCTGGGCGGACCGGGCGACCGTCGCCAGTGATGCTGCCCGCGTGCTCGACCCGGGCCTTCCGGAAGTCGACGTGATCCTGGGCGAAACGTACCTGGTGACGGGGCGCATCCAGGGAGGCCATGGAGGCGTTTCGCCGCGCGCTCTCCGCGAGCCCCGACAGGGTCGAGGCTCTGCTCGGGCTCGGACGCGCCGCCGAAGCCGCCGGGGACGACCCCGTGGCCGAGGAGGCATTCCGACGCGCGATCGCTCTGCAGCCGTCGTTCGCCGTCTACAACCAGCTCGGCGGTCTTGCACGCGGACCGCGGACGATGGCAGCAGGCCGCCGCCATGTTCCGGCAGGCGACCGACGTCGCTCCCGACAGTTACCGCGCGTACAGCAACCTGGGCGGCGTCTCCGTCCGCGCCTGCGATTTCGACGCGGCCATCCCCGCCTTCGAAAAGGCGCTCGAGCTTCGCCAGGGCGATCCGATCGCGGCCTCGAACCTCGGACTGACGCTTCTGTGGATCGGACGCCCGAGCGACGCGCTGAAATGGCTGGAGACGGCCACCCGGAACGCGCCGAACGATTTCCAGGTGTGGGCCGCCTTCGGAGATGCCCTGGCGGAGACCAGAGCAGCGCGAGCGGTCCGCCCAGGCCTATGCCCGGGCGATCGAGCTCGCGCGGGGCGCCCTGCGCTTGAATCCGCGGGACGCCGCCGCGCACGCCGTGCTCGGGACCTCGCTCGCGCGGACCGGACGCCTCGACGACGGGGCCCGGGAGCTCGAAACCGCGCTTTCGCTGGACGACAAGCACCCGTCCGTGTTCGCCGACGCGGCGACCGTCGCCGCCCTGCGCGGCCGATCGCAGGAAGCGCTGGCGTGGATCCGCCGTGCCGTCGAGGCCGGATACTGCCGGCAGATCCTCGCGCGGCAGCCCGAGTTCGCTTCCCTGCGGGCGTCCCCGGAGTTTCAGTCCATCGTCGCCGCGCCGCGCAACGCGGCCGGCAGTTAGCGTAAGGAGGGCGTCATGAACCAAGGGACCACGGTCGGTGTTGCCGCAGTGGTGGGTCTGGTTGCCGGCATCGTCGTCGGGCGTGCGACCGCTCCGAGGCCGCTGCTCGACTGCGCGACTCTGCAGAATCGAACGATTCGCATTTCCGCGAACGGAATGCCCGACTGCGCGACGGCCACCATCGGCAATCTTCACCAGATCACCTGGGTCGCTCCGACCGGCATGAAGGTGGCCATCGCGTTCGGGCAACCGAATCCGTTTCCGGCCCTCGACAACCCCGGCACCAACACGTCGGACTCCGGGCCCGTCGGCCCTGGGGTGTTCGCACCGGGTGAACCCATCGGCACCAAGAAGACGTTCACGTACACGGTGAGCCTGAACGGCGGCACGCCCCAGCCCAACGGACGGATCATCATCCAGAAGCAGAAGTAGCCGGGCGAAAGCGCACGGACTGTGGCCGAACCGCCGAAGACGACGGCGCCGAAGGAGGGACCATGACCCATCGAGTTTCGATACGCCGGATCGTGCTGCCTCTCTTCGTCGCCGGAGCGATCGGCGCGGGCTCGGCCTGCACGCCCAAGGGGACCAGGGCGATCGTCGTCGGTCCTTCGGCGGCGACTCTGAACTACAAGAAGGTCGCCCTCTCCAAAGACATGGGAGACATCGCCTTCTGGGCGTCGAAGGAAAAGAACCGGCACCTGAAGATCGAGTTCGAGGACCAGATCTTCGAAGGAATGACCCCCGTCGGCAGCCGCTACCGGGTCAACTGCTCGGGCCGGACCTGTTTTTCGGGCGAGATCCGGGAAGGCACCTCGGAGGGCCTCTACAAATACTGGCAGATCCTCGAGGGCCCCGAGGGGCAGAACAAGGACGAGAAGGACGGCTGGATCATCATCCAGAGGTAACTCGGATCCGACGTTGCCCTCGGGGCTGACGCGACGGAGATTCCTGGGCGCCGCCGGGCTGCTGGCGGCGCGTCCCGGCGCTCTGCTCCGCCCGGCTCCGGGAGGAGTGCTCGTCAATGACGTGCACTCGCAGCTCAACCCGACGTGGGTGGCGGATGTCGTCTCCGTCGACTCGGTGGAGACACTGCGGCGCGCGCTCGTCCGCGCCCGCCGCGAAGGCCGATCGGTGGCCATCGCCGGCGGACGTCACGCCATGGGCGGCCAGCAGTTCGGCACCGGCGCGGTGCTGCTCGACGTGCGTCCGCTGAACCGGGTCCTCGGCCTCGATCGCGACAAGGGAATCGTGGAGGTCGAAGCCGGCATCCAGTGGCCCGAGCTGATGCGGAGTCTCCGGGAGATGCAGTCCGGCACGTCTCCGGCCTGGGGCATCGCCCAGAAGCAGACCGGGGCCGACGCGCTGACGCTGGGCGGGGCCCTGGCCGCCAACATCCACGGCCGGGGCCTCGCGATGAGGCCGTTCATCGGAGACATCGAGTCCTTCGAGCTCCTCGACGCTCGAGGAGACCGGCACGAGTGCAGCCGCTCCCGGGAGCCCGGGCTCTTCGCTCTCGCCGCCGGCGGGTACGGTCTCTTCGGAGTCGTGACGTCTCTGAGACTGCGGCTGGTTCCGCGACGCAAGCTCGAGCGCGTGGTCGAGCTCGATGACGGCCGACGAGCTGATGCCCGCGTTTCAGCGGCGCATCGCGGACGGGTTTCTCTACGGAGACTTCCAGTTCGCCACGGACCCCGCGTCGGAGGACTTTCTCCGGCGCGGCGTCTTCAGCTGCTACCGGCCCGTCGACCCTGCCACGCCGCTCTCCGAGGAGAGACGGGAGCTCTCCGAGGAGGACTGGCGCGATCTGATCACGCTCGCTCACGCCGACAAGAGCGCGGCTTTTCGGAGGTACGCGCAGTACTACCTCTCCACGTCGGGACAGGTCTACTGGTCCGACACCCAGCAGCTCGGCATCTACCTCGACGACTACCACCGGGACCTGGACCGTCGCCTGGGCCGGCGCGAGCGAGGCACCGAGATGATCACCGAGGTCTACGTGCCGCGCAGCGCGCTGCCCGAGTTTCTCGGCTCGGTGCGGGAGGACTTCCGCGCCAACGCGGTCGAGCTGATCTACGGGACGATCCGGCTGATCGAAAGAGACGACGAGAGCTTCCTGGCGTGGGCCCGGGCGCCCTACGCCTGCGTCATCTTCAATCTGCACGTCGTGCACAGCCCGGCGGGGCGGCGGCACGCGGAGAACGCTTTTCGGAGGCTGATCGACCTCGCCCTCGAGCGCGGCGGAAGCTACTACCTGACGTATCACCGCTGGGCGTCGCGAAAACAGGTCGAGGCCTGCTATCCGCAGTTTCCCGAGTTCCTGAAGCGCAAGCGGCTCCACGACCCGGACGAACGCTTCCAGAGCGATTGGTACCGCCACTACCGGGACATGTTCGCGACGGGCGCCTGAGGCGCCGCGCGCCGAGGTTTCTGGCAGATACCCGCGCGTCGGCGATTCGAGAGGAGGAGGGCGCGTGTTCCGACCACCCTGGCGGGCCGTGGGGAGCAGACTCGTCGACCTCGACGGCCGCCTCGTGGGAACCGCGGCTTCGGAGGAAGACGCGCGGCGCATCGCCGAGGCGGTCGAGAAGCTCCGGATCGGCGAGCGCATCCTCGTCTCAGGGCGTTCGCGGCCGTCTTGCGGGAGCAGACGCCCTCCGCCTGAGCTTCCGGCCGCCGCCTCAAAGGTGACAGCTCCGGCGCGACGCGGCCGACGTTTCTCGTCACCCCCCGCCCGCTCCGGACACCAGACCCGAGCGCCGTCAGTGACTTAGGTCCGTGGCTCCGACCTTGCTCTTCTCTCCGCCAGAGAGGCGCTCGCGGCGTCGGGCGGGAAAAGATGCACAACGTGATGGTCGATCGCGCCGCCATGCGGGAGGAGCTGATGGGGCCCCTCTTCCAGCGCTACGTCGTCAGCCTGACCGGGACGGTCGACGACCGCTGGCTCGCCTCCTTCCATGAGGTCGCCAACGACTCCGATACCTTCAAACGTTTCCGGCTGGAGCCGGACAAGGGTCTGATCTCGTTCACCTGCCGCGCGAGCGACGGCCCGAAGGTGATCGACGGCTTCCTCGAGCGGATGACCCTCTTCGTCGAAATGGTGAACCTCCACGCGACGTGCGCCATTGCGGCGCCCGCAGCCGTCGACGAAGCCGAAAAACTCTCGGCCTAGGCGCTTCCCGCCGACTCGGCGCGCTTCGTCATCTCTTCGGCAGAGACGTCCTCGACGTGCGTCGCGATCCACCAGGTGTGCCCGAAGGGGTCTTCGAGCTTGCCGGAGCGGTCCCCGTAGAACTGGTTCTCCACCGGGCGCGTCAGCTTCGCACCGGCGTCGACCGCGCGCCGGGCGACCGCGTCCACATCCTCGAAGTAGAGCAGGACCGCCGCCGGCGAGCCGCCGAGGGATCGCGGGCTTCGGACGCCCAGTTCCGGGAACTCGTCCGAGAGCATGATGACGGCCTCGCCGATCTCGATCTCGGCGTGCCCGATCTTCCCGGACGGCTCGGCCATCCGCATCCGCTCGGTCGCGCCGAACGCCTTCGCGTAGAAGTCGAGAGCCGCCGCGCCGTCGTGGACGCAGATGTAGGGCGTGGCGCCCCGGTAGTTGTCCGGAATCGCTTTCACTTGACCCGCCATGAGTGTTCTCCTTTTCTCAGGAAGCCACGTCCGTGAAGAACGTCGCGATGAACCAAAGGTTGCCAAACGGGTCGCGGACTCCCCCGCTGCGCTCTCCGTAGTCCTGGTCCGCGACCGGAAAGACCGATTCCGCGCCCGCCCGGATCGCCTGAGCGAAGACCGCGTCGGCGTCGGCGACATGGAGATGGATCGCCGCGGGCGCGAGCCCGTACGGGCCGTGAGCCTCCCCCATCTCCAGGACCGAGTCGCCGATTCGAAGCGTCGCGTGATGGACGACGCCGTCCGGCGACTCCGTGCGGTCGCGCTCGTCCCCGCCGAACGCCTGCCGGACGAAGTCGATCAGCCCGGCCGTGTCGCGCGCCTGCACGTACGGCGTCACGCTGCGGAGGCCCTCGGGGGCGAGCCCCGTGGCGCGATGCGTCGCGAGGTACCAGGAGTTCCCCGAGGGGTCCTTCACGCCCGCCTCGCGATCCCCGTAGGGCTGGTCCACGGGAGCGTGGAGCGAGGTCGCGCCCGCTTCCAGGGCGCGGGCATAGGCGGCGTCCGCGTCCTCGACGTAGAGGTGAATCGCCGAAGCGAACGGCGGAAACGCCGGCGAGCTGTCGGAGACCTCCACGACCGAATCCCCGATGCGGAGCTCCGCATGCCGGATCTGGCCGCCCTCTCCGGGCACGCGAAGCCGCTCGTCGGCGTGGAACGCCCTCTTCAGGAAGTCGATCAGGCCGGCCGCGTCGCGAGCGTTCAGGTAGGGCGTGATCGTGTGAAATCCCTCGCGCATGGGCGCCGGCGCGACCGCGGCAGCCCGCCTGCCGCTCTCGAGCTCGGCGCGGAGCTTCTCCCGGAACCCATCCTGCGGGAGCCCCAGCAGATCCACCGCGATGGCGGCGAGCGTGTCGAGCTCCGCGTCTCCGGACGCGGGCGCATCCCTTCGCGAGGCGAGCACCCCCGCGACCACCTCGTCGAGCCGCTCGATCCGGTCCTGCTCAGCCATGGAATTCACCCATGCGCGCCCGCAACGTCTCCAGGGCGCGGAATTGAAGTTGTTTGACGGCCCCCTCGGAACGGCCGAGCTCCTCCGCGACGTCGCGGATCGACTTCTCCGCCGAGAAGCGCAGGAACACGACCCGCTGCTGGTCGGCCGGAAGCTTCCGCACGAGGCCGTAGAGCCGGGCGCGGCGGTCGTCGTCCTCGGGCGGCGGCGCGAGCACGACGTCGATCGGAGGCAGGGCTCGCTCCCGGGCCTCCCGCTTGGCTCGATCCGCGATCGCGTTGGCCGCGATCCTCATGAGCCACGCCACGAACGGAATTCCCCGCCACTCGAACTGGCGGATGTTCGCCAGCGCCTTGTGAAAGACCTCGGAGGTCAGGTCCTCGGCCGCCGCGCGATCCCGGATCCGACGCGCGATGTAGGAGTACACGCGATCGAAGTGAAGCTCGTAGAGCTCGCCGAACCGCGCGGGATCCGCCTGCGCGGCCTCGATGAGCGCCCGCTCCTCTCCGCCCCCCTCGGGGTCCGTCAACCGCGCCTCGGACAAAGCATCATCCTGACTATATGAACTGCGAAGGTGCCGAAAGGTCACGCGTCGACGCCGGGAGCTGGTGAGTGCCAGACGCGTCGGTGATAGCTTGATCCGGCGAGTGTTCCTTCGCCCGGAGGTACCCATGGTCCAGCGGCGACATCCGGTGGCACTGCTGATCGCGGGGAGCGCGGCGCTCGCCGGAATCCTCGCGGCCCAGGAGCCCGCCGCCGTGCCCGCGGCGGCCACGATGACAGCGGCTCCGGCCGCCGCCATGCGGTGGACGGATCCCGACGGCAAGCCGCTGCCGTTCCGGTCCGAGGAAGAGCTGCTCGAGTTCCTGCGTACCGCCGACGTCAAGTCGGAAAAGATCCTCTCCGGCGGCGTCACGTTCCCCACCAAGCTGCTGCTCGAGAAGGACGGCACCCGCGCCGACGCCATCTTCCGCGACGTCAACGAACAGCGGTCCACGCCGATATCCGGCGGCGGTCGAAACGAGCTCAACTTCCGCGACAGCTACGCCTTCGAGCCTGCCGCGTACGAGTTGAGCCGTCTCGTGGGCCTCGACAGTGTCCCGCCCGCGACACTGCGCAAGCTCAAAGGGAAGAACGGGAGCGTCCAGATCTGGGTCGAGAATGCGATGACCGAGCGCAAGCGCATCGAGAGCAACGCCGAGCCACCCGACACGCAGCAATGGAACATGCAGCTGCAGATCATGAACGTCTTCGACGGGCTCGTGTACAACACCGACCGCAACCGCGGCAACATGCTCATCACGCCCGACTGGAAGCTCTGGATGATCGATCACACCCGGGCCTTTCGTCGGAACGCCGAGTTACCGAACGCGGCCCTGGTCAATCAGTGCGAGCGGGGGATGTACCAGAGGCTCAAGACGCTGGAGGAAACCGTCCTGCGCGAGCGCCTCAAGCCCTATCTCTCGACCTTCGAGCTGAGTGCGCTGCTGAAGCGGCGCAAGTTGATCGTCGAAGCGCTCGACAAGCAAATCGCCGAGCGGGGAGAAGACAAGGTGCTGTACACCTACAACGCGACCTCCCCGGCGCCTCCGGAGAACCGGGAGTAGGGGGAACTACCGCGAGGCCGGTCCGTCGGCCGCCTCGGCGAGCTGCTTCTTCGCCACGCGCGCGGTCTCGCGCAGGAGCTCGTCCTCGGCATCGAGGCAGGCCTCGACCTGGCGGCGAGCTCGTGCAGGCCGAGGGCGCCGACGGAGGAGATTCCGCAGGCCTTCAGCCACGGGTCGTCGCTCTCGACCAGCGCGGCCACCAGCTCGCCGGCGGTCGGCGCCTCGACACCGGTGCGCTTCAGGATCGGAACGACGCGCTCGTCGAGCGGCGTTGTCGGGTCGAGCAGCGAAACGAGGGTTTTCGCAGGCCGCGGTCCAGCGAGAGCTCGAGAAACTCGAGGGCGTGGTCGCGCCCGATGGGGTCGTTCGAGCGCAGCCCGTGATGCGCGCTGCGGAAGTCGGTCTCCGGGTAGCGAAGGCTGAGAATCCCGAAGATGCGCTCGATCTCCTGGTCGTGGCTCGCCTGGAGCCGCCGTGCCACCTCCGTCGGCTCCGCCGCTCCGGACTGTCCGTCCGGGATCCGGCCGGCGACCGAGAGAATCTGGCTCGTGCGACAGAGGAGCATCATCTCGAAGCCCAGCGCCGCGTCGAGGCGAGCGGGGGCGATGTCGGTCTTCGGACGGGCGCTGCGCAGGTCGTTGAGCGCGCGAATCGTGCGCGAACGCAGCTCGGGGTCGCTCTCGAGGAGGTTCTCGGCGAGCGCGTTGGCGGCGGCCTGGTTCCCGACCCGCGCCAGCACGCCGGGAATCTCGAGGCGGGTCGCCAGCGGCGCGTTCCCGTCCGTGAGCTGGTCGCGGAGGGCTCCGAGAACACGGTCGCCCATGGTTGCGAGCACGCCTGCCGCCTCGTCTCGCACCCGGGCGTCGCCCAGAAGGGCGATCAGGCTGGGCGCCACGCGCCGCTTGCCCAGCTTCCCGGCGGCGCGCACCGCCGCCCGCAGCGACCTCCGGCTCCTCGTCGGCGAGAAGAGCGTCGAGCTGCCCGTCGAACCCGTCGGGCAGCATTCCGATCAATGACGCGGCCTCGAGTCGCCCGCTCTTGCCCGCCTCTCCGCGGTGGCCGATCATCCTGTCGATCAGCGTGCGCGCTTCCGGCAGATTCTCCCGACCGCCCGAGTGCACGAGAAACGTGACGATCCCGGAGACGACCGAGACGTCCTGAAAGGCGTCGAGCTCCTGGATGCGCCGCAGCGGATCGGCGGGCGCATGGTGCGCCAGGAAGAGGAGCGCCGCCGAACGCACCTCGACTTCGGGGTCGCGCAGCATCTCTTCGACGCGAGGCAGCACGGAGAGGTCGCCGGCGGCGTCGAGGACCTCGAGCGCGCGCCGCCGCACCGCCGGGTCCTCGTGACCGAGCACGCCGCGCACGGCCGGGTGCGTTTCCCGGCCCGGCGAGACACCGAACACCTCCAGCGCGTAGAGCACCTCCCCGGAGTCGGAGGAGGTCAGTCGCTTCGCCAGGAGGTCGGCGGTCATCCGGTCGAGAACCGGAACGAACTGCCGCTCGGCGTCCAGACGCCGCTGGCGGATGCTCTGAAGCAGCGTCTGCAGGTAGCGCCGCCGCGCCACGAGCGCCGTCGCAATCCACCCGGCGATGAAAAAGATGTTGACGGTCGACACCCTCTGCGGCGACCAGTGGAGCTGGTCCGTGAAGATGGCGAGCGTGAGACCGGCCAGACCGTCGCCGAAGCGCCAGATGACGGTGTCGATGGCCGACTTCGCCTGGAGCTTGATCTCCGCGGGGACGGGGAGGTAGAGCAGCTCGACCGAGGACTTGTCGATCGAATAACGGAGAACCTGATCGGACCCCTTGAGCAGGATGGCCGCACCGAGGGTGCCGAGGGCGAGGACGGCGAGCTCGCCGCCGAACAAAGCCAGCGGCACGAGCAGCAGGGCGGGACCGAGGCCGAAGCGGCGGAGGAACCGGGAGGTCAGCAGAAGCTGGAGGGCGAGGCACGCCAGACCCGCCCAGAAGTTGAACTGTCCGAAGAAGGCCGTCAGGGCGTTCGTGTTGGGGTAGGCGTTCTTGGCGATCGCCTTGAACTGCCATCCGGCGAAGGTGGTGACGACCGAGGACAGCGTGATCAGCGACGCGATCGCCATCAGATACGGGGAGGAGAAGACCACCGCGAGGCTCTTCCGCAGGCTCTTCGGCTCCGCCTCTTCCCGGGCGGCCGCGTCGGCCGCAGAAGTCTTCGCCTTCTCGCGCCACAGGACCACCACCAGCCCGGCGCACATCACGAGAATGATCGCCATCACCAGGAGCAGGCTCCCGGTGCCCAGTCCCCGCGTCCGGGCGAGCGCGCTGGCGAGGAAGCCGGAAAAAATCCACCCCGTGATGCCGCCGGCGCCGACGAGGCCGAAGACGCGCTTGGCCTCGCGTGTCGTCAGGAGATAGTTGGCGAGCATCCAGACCTGTGTCGGGGCCAGCACCCCGAAGACCCCCACCCAGACGTAGAAGAGAGGGAATTGCCACCGGAGCGTCATGGTGGAACGTCGCCAGGTACCAGAAGCCGCATTGCAGGATCGCGAAAGCCAGAAGACAGCCGACCATGAGCGTGCGCGGCGCGGTACGGCGGCCGACCGTCAGGTAGAGGGCGACGGCGACTCCGACCGAAAGGGCGATCGTCATGTCCGCGTAGGGGAGCTTCGAGGCCTTGAACGCGCTCAGAAACAGCGCGTCCCTCGCCATCTTTCCGAGCTGGTAGCAGGTGATGATCAGGAAGAGGTAGGCGAAGAGCAGCGCGCCGCGCCGCCCGTCACCCCGCTGGAGGTGGAAGAGCCGCGCGATGGAGAACGACATGCGGCGCTCGCTCATCGGGGCCAGTCAAAGAGCACGGAGGCCTCGCCGCGCTCCCGGATCAGGCCCTCGATGAGTCCGACGAGCTTTCGGCGCCGCTCGAGGAGGCTCGAAATCTCGGGCGGCCGCAGGCCGTCCTTCACGCTGGCGGTGATCTCGGCGTCGGTTACGGTCCGGAGCCTCTCCAGGACGCCGCGCTCGCACCGGGCGATCAGCTGGGTGCCCCGGAGATCGGAGCTGCGGCGGAACGAGCGCGTGTGGTCGATCATCCACACCTGCCCGCTCGGCGTGCTCAGATAGTTGCCGAGATTGCGGTCGGTATTGCCGATCAGAGCGTCCCAGATCAGCATCATCTGGATCTGTCGCCCCCAATCCAGCGGGTCCGCAAGCTCGCTCTCCGTTTCCCGGCGCCGAGTCTCGGTCGTCGCCTTCTCGATCCAGACCTGGACGGATCCGGGCTTGCCCTCGTAACGGCGGAGCGCTGCAGGCGGGATGTTGTCGAAACCGAGCAGCCGTCCCAGACGATAGGCCGCCGGCTCGAACCCGTAGAAATCGCGGAACAGGAATTCTCGCTGGCCGCCGGGCATCTCCGCGACGTGCGACTCGGTCCGGACGTCCCGGAAGACCGCGCGTGCGCGCACGCCGTTGCGCTCCAGGGTCAGTCGGCGCGGCCGCGTGATTCCTTCGCCGATGTCCTTGGCGTCAACGACTTTCGCCTCGCGGAGGAACTCGAGCAGCTCGTCGTCGTTCGCAAACGGCAGCGGCTTTTCCTCCGGGCCGAGGAAGACGCGCTCGCGGGAGAGGCCGGCGGCCCGCCGGGGAGCTTGCCAGATCACCTGGCGCGGCTCGCCGGCATAGATGGCGCTCACGGTTCCCTCGACGATCTCGAGCGCCGAGCGCCTGCCGCCGGGGGCGTACGAGGCCAGCAATCCGGTGTCGATCAGGAAGACGGCGCCGCCGAAGCGGACGCGAATGCGCCCGTCTTCCTGGATCGTGTGTCCGACGACGAAGCGATCGACGCCGGCAGCCGAGAGGAGCCGCGGCATCTCGAAATCGCCCTCGGCGTCGCTCCACTGAGCGAAGCCGCGGAACCAGAACGGGCCGTCCGGAGAATTGATCGTCCAGCTCCGCCAGTCGAGAAAGCGCTCGTAGTTCGCTCGCCGTCCCACGTCCGCGGCCGGCGGCGCATACGTGGTCCCCGCCTGCTCGGCGGCCGCGCGCGCGGCGGTCTCGGCGGCGGTCAGAGCCACGAGCTCTTCGCGGACCGCCTGAACCATCTCCTGCAGGTCGAAGAACGGCAGGATCA
This sequence comes from uncultured Acidobacteriota bacterium, assembly GCA_963829925.1. Lineage (GTDB taxonomy): Bacteria > Acidobacteriota > Thermoanaerobaculia > UBA5066 > Gp7-AA6 > DAHUXD01. Next base: position 26,615 of record CAWHKQ010000009.1, on the reverse strand, counting down.
GCCCCTCCTTGACGAAGCGAGCCACGTCGGCGTCGAACGCCGCGAAATCCTCGTGCACGCGCCGGTCGATCTCCTCGAGCGGAGTTCCCGCGAGAGCCGGCGACAGGCCTCCGTGCAGGAAGGCGGTCCCTTGCGCCACGAAGAGCGCAGGCTTCGCGCGCAGCCAGCGGCCGTACCGGCCGCCCGGGCCGAACGCTTCCCGCTGCTCGAGGAAGCCCGGCGGGTGCGCCTGGAGCCAGGCTTCGCGCGCTTCCTGCCCGGAGGGCGGCTCCGGTCGCCCGAGCTGCGAGGCGCGCCGTCTTCTCAGGTCCCTCACCTGGCGCCACGCGTCGGCGCGGCGCTTCTCCGATCCGGCGTCCGCGAACTCGGCGTAATTCGCCGGAGCGACGTAGCGCAGATCGCCAGTCAGGTTCATGACCTCGTGGTTGCCGAGCAGGGGCACCGCGCGCCCGCCGCGCTTCGCGGCCGCCTGCTCCAGCTCCATGACGAAGTCGAGCGTGCCTCGCATGCTCGGGCCGCGGTCGATCAGGTCCCCGACCTGGACCAGCACGGTCTCGCCGCCCGTCCAGGCGCCGGCCGCATCGAGGACGCCGGCCTCCCGGAGGACTTCCTTGAACGCCGCGAGGTCGCCGTGGACGTCGCCGACCGCCACGATGCGCGGCGCCGCGGCCGCGGCCACGGCGGCGAGAGACAGGCCGAGGCCGAAGGCGAGGAAGACCCCGAGCGCGCGCCTCCGGCGGTGGGGGCGGATCCGGAATCCACGCATTACGGGGATTCTACAGAGGGGCGCCTACGGGCAGACATTGCGAAACCCGTCGCCCGCGTAGGTGCACTTGTCCGACGCCGTCGTGGGAGACGTGATGTAGACCTCGTAGCGATCATTCAAATTGGCGTTCGGGATGGCGTTGTACCAGATACCGCGGGCATCCGGCGTCGCGGCGTGGGCTTCCGTGGTCCAGGCCGAGCGCCGGGTCGCGTTCCGCCAGTGCAGGAAGACAGGCGCGGCTCCCCATGCCCTGGGCGCAAGCCCGGCCACGAGCAGGCTGCCGGGCGGCCCGAATCCCGCCAGGGCCTGCGGCTGAATCCAACCGATGGGCGAACAGATCGCGGGAGATCCGTCACCTGCGTACGTGCAGGGCTCGTACATCTTCGTCGGGGAAGAGAGGTAAGCCTGGTATCGCTCGGCGGACACCGTGTCCGGAAGGACCCTGTACCAGTTGCCCGGCGCGTCCGGAGGAAACGCAACGCCTTTCGTGGACCGGAACGGTTGGACGTTCCATGCCGACTGGCGGGTCTCGTTACGCCAGTGCAGAACCAGTTGGGCCCAGGCCTCGGGAACGGACCCCGAGACGACGAGACTGCCGGGCGGTCCGGCCCCTTCCGGCACCGGCTTGATCAAGGCCAGCGGCGAACAGAGCTGGATGGACCCGTTGCCCGGGTAGGCGCAGGGCCCGCGGTACCAGGTCTCGGAGGTGGCGTAGACCTCGTATTTCTCGCCGAAGTTTGCGTTCGGGATGGCGTGGTACCAGGTGCCCCGGCCGTCCGGTGTCGAGGCATGAGGTTCCGTCGTCCATTCCGACGCCCGGGTCACGTTTCGCCAGTGAAAGAAAACGTGAGTGCCGGTCAAGGCCCGGGGCGCCGATCCGGCCACGACCAGGCTGCCCGGGGGCCCGAATCCGGCGGCCGGCTGCGGCTGGATCCAGAGGATGTTGCCTCCCTTCCGCGCGAGCGACGCTTCGACCTTCTGGACCACGGCGCTGCCGGCGGTCATCGATTTCGCGGTGGTCAGGGCGTCGCGGCCATCGTCGGTCACCCAGGCGTTCAGGCCGTGATTGGCGGCCACGACGTCGAGCTCGGTCCGCCGAAGACGAATGTAGGGGTCGAAGGAATTCGCCGCCCGAGCCGCGTTCGTCAGCTCCACTCCCCGGTCATACGCGCGCCGATCCCCTGTCGCCGCCACCCGCCGCAGATAGAGTCTGGCCGCGGCGTCGTTGGCCCACGCCTTGTCCGGGCTCGAGTCGATCGCGGTTCGGAGCTTCCGCTCGACCGAGCTCCACTCTTTCCGGACGTCGAGGCTCTGGGCCTCGAACACCAGCCGCTCGGCTCGAATGCGCTTCCAGGTTTCGAGCGACGTCCATGCGCCGCCGATTCCGACCGCCGAAGCCAGCAGGACGAGCGGCCACCGGCTTCCGGAAAAGGCGCGGGGCTGGCTCGACAGGCTCCAGGAAATTCCGACGCCCCAGATCAGGAGCGCCAGCGTGTCCAGCGCGACGTGAGGCCAGCCCGACAGTCCCTGCACGAGATAGGCGATCGCGGAGGCGAGGAAGGCGGCGCCCAGCAGCCGCTGGTGGGCATCGGATTCGCGGCGCCTGCGTCCGATCACGACCGCTCCCGCGGCACCGAAGAAGAGGACCTGGAGGACCAGCGCCGGGATCCCGCCCGACACGGCGGTCTGCAGCGGGTCGCTGTGCACCATGGTCGGAACGAGGTCCGACGCGATCGATTCCGTGGGTGAGGATCGGTACACGGGATAGAGCAGTCCGAAGTTTTCCCACCCCACACCGACCAGGGAATGGTCGCGCAACATCGCCAGTGCCGCGCGATAGAAGTGAGCGCGATACAACAAGGAGGAGTCGCCGGCCAGGCGCGTGATCGTGGATACTCGGCCGAGAACGCCCTGGCGGGTCTGCGGCGAAACCGCCAGCACCGTCGCCGCCACGAGAACCGCGCCGACCGCCACGGCCGCGAGCCGGGGCGCGAGCGCGCGCCGGTGGCGGACGGCCAGCGTCGCAAAGAGGACGAGGCCGCAGACGGCGGCGATCCAGGGGCCTCGCGCCAGGGTCAGGGTGAGTGCGAGTCCCTGGGCGAGCGCCATCCCGCCCCACGCCAGTCGCGAGACTCGAGACCGACTGTCGAGCGCGAACGTCAGGGCAAACGGCAGGCCCATCGCCAGGGCGCCGGCGAAGATGACCGGATGCCCCAGCGTGGATGGCGGCCGACCCTCGGGCCATTGGACGACATCCAGCCCGGACGCCTGCACGAGGCCGTAGCCCGAGGCCAGCGTCAGGGCGACGCAGATCGTCTTGAGCCGCTGCTCGATCTCGCGCGCCGTGGCTCGCGTGGACCCGATGATCAGAAACAAGGCGAGCCCGGCCAGCATCGTCGCCAGACCGTTGTACCGGCCGCGCATCCCGAAGAGCGCCGTGTTCAGGTGTTGGGCGGTGAAGGTCGTCGCCGTCCACCAGCACGCCAACGCCAGCGTCGCCAGCCACAAGGCGGGGGGCAATGCATTCACACGCCCCTGCCGCAGCGCCACGGCCCACCGAACGGCGCAGAACCCGGCGTAGACGTAGAGACCCAGAAGCTTCGGCAGCGCAAATTGGTCCGGAAGTGCCCTCGTAAACGCGAGGACGAGGTATCCCGCGAAGATCGCGAAGCCGACGCCGTCGATCGACAAGACCCCGCCGCGCTCGACGGCCGGACCGATTCCGCCCGCATCCGCTACGATTCGATCCGATCCCGCCCGGCCGGACTTGGACCGCCGAACTGCGACATCCGCAGCACCGGGTCGAGATTTCTTGCTCATCCCGTGGACTGATCCGAGGGCCTCACTATAAGCCTCAGGAAAACCTCGGGCTCAACTCCAACCACCCCGGAGAGACGTCATGGCCCGAGTCCGCCCGCAACGGTCGCGCAGCAGCGCGATCCGCGAGGGCGACGGTTATCGGCTCGCCAGACCTCCCGCGATTTCGCCGCCGTCGATGATCACGGGATGTCCCGTGATGTACGGAGCTTCGTCGGAGGCCAGGAAGGCGAAGAGAGCCGCGATCTCGCCGGTCGTGGCGTGGCGGCGGAGGGGAATCTTCGCGTCCACCGCCGCTTTCATTTCCGGGGTGTACTCGGCTTCCTGCATGGCCGTCCAGACGTACCCGGGACACACGGCGATGACGCGAATGGTCGGCGCCAGCTCCAGCGCCATCGTCCGTGTGAGCTCGATGACGCCGGCCTTCGCCGCGTTGTAGTCGGCGTACCGCGGGTAGCCGTTCATGCCCGACGTCGAGCCCATGTTGAGGATCACACCGCCGGCGCCGGCAAGCATGCGTCTGGCGGATTGCTGGGCCACGTAGAAGACGCCGTCGAGATCGACGCTCATCACCTTGCGCCACTCGGCGGGCGTGATGTCCAAGAAGTCGTGGCGCAGGCTGATGCCGGCATTGTTGATCAAGACGTCCACACCGCCCAGGAGCCCATCCAGCTACTCGAAAGGCGCGGTCCACAGCGGCGGCGTCGGCCACGTCGGCCTGGATGACGCCGGCCAGATTCGGATGTCTCTCGCGAAGGGCTCGACCACCGGCTTCGTCGCTGTCGATCACAACGACTCGGGCCCCTTCCACCAGGAACCGCTCCACGGTCGCCGCGCCGATCCCGCTCGCGCCGCCGGTGATCACCACCCGCTTGCTGGTCAAGCCTTTCATCAGGATTCCCGCGGCATTCGTCGGATGTCCGTGGATCAGTCCGCGATGCCGCCGCCGTCCACCACCAGGGCCGCACCGGTCATGAACGACGAATCGTCCGAGGCGAGGAAGAGCGCCGCCCGCGCCAGTTCCAACGGCGTGCCGACACGTCCGAGCGGACGATTGGCGGCGCCCTTCATGTAATCCGCGTAGGTCATTCTCCGAGCCTCGGCGTCGGAAGCCAGCATCGGCGTCTCGACATCGCCAGGACACAGACAGTTCACGCGAATGCCCTGCTTCCCGTGATCGATCGCCATCGCCTTGGTCATCACGACGAGCCCGCCCTTGGCTGCGCAATAGGCGACGGCGTCGTCGCCGCCCTGGATGCCCCACCCGGACGCCTGGTGGATGATCACGCCGCGCCGCTGCGCGATCATCGTCGGAAGGGAGTACTTGGACATCAGCCACGCTCCCTTGAGGCTGGAGTCCAGCGTGGCATCCCACTCCTCTTCCGTGCAGTCGATGGCGTTGTGCGGATGGTACACGCCGGCGTTGTTGAAGAGGATGTCGAGACGGCCGCCGAAGGCGCGCAGCGTCTCCGCCACGATGCGTTCGCAATCAGCAGAGCAACCGGACGTCGGACCGGACGAAGAGCGCCTGGCCGCCGGCCGCCTCGATCGCCGCGGCGACCTTCCGGCCGCGCGCCTCGTCGCGACCCGTCACCGTCACCCGCGCGCCTTCTTCGGCGAAGAGACGAGCCGACGCCTCGCCGATGCCGGACGTGGCGCCGGTGACGATGGCGACGCGGTCTTGGAGCTTCATCACAGAAATCTCGATTGCGGTCGCCGGTAGCTTATCCCCCTCGCCCCGCCGGTGCCCGGCGGCCCGATCGCGTTCCTGATAGATTGAAATTCTGACCTCCTGGCGGATTGAGCGAACCGTGACCTGGACAGCCGTCGTGCGAACACGGACGGCGGGGGCCAGGCTGTTCGCGGCCGCAACACGGGTGGCCGTCTCCGGATGCGTTCTCCTGCTGGTCGGGTGCGCGAAGCCCTCGACGCCGGACCCGAGGACGGCGGTCTCGCCGGCGCTCAAGCCGATCCGCCAGCAAGCCCTGCAGACCGCGGTCGACACGACGGCCCGCGAGCTCATGGTTCCCGGCGCGCTGGTTCTTCTGCGCACTCCCCAGGGCGAGTTCACGGTCGCCTACGGCACCACGCAGCTGGGCAGCGCGATCCCGCCTCGGGCCGACACCCACTTCCGGATCGCCTCGAATACCAAGACGATGACGGCCGCGGTGATCCTGCAGCTCGCCCAGGAAGGCAAGCTGAAGCTCGACGATCCCGTCTCGAAGTACGTCCCGGGAGTGCCCAACGGCGACGCGATCACGGTCGCCGAGCTGCTGGAGATGCGCAGCGGTCTCTACAACTACACTGGAATGTCCGGAGCTCTCGGCCAGCGCCGACCGTGACCCGACCAGGATTTGGACCCCGGAGGAATTGCTGGCCATCGCGTTCGCGCGCCCGCCCAACTTCCCGCCTGGGACCGCCTTCGAATACAACAACACGAACTACGCGCTGCTCGGCCTCATCGCCGAGCGGGTGGATGGCAGGACGCTGGCCCGGGCGATGCAGGACCGGTTGTTCGGACCGCTGGGCCTGAAGCAAACGTTCGCTCCCCGCCAGCACCGCGAACACCATCCCCGAACCGTACTCGCACGGCTACCTCTACGGGAGCTCCTCGGTCGCCTTCACGGGCGAGCCCCCGTACACGCCCGACCTCCAAGCCGCGGCCCGAGCCGGGACCCTCCTGCCCACGACTACACGGACCTGAACCACTCCTTCGCCACGGCGGCCGGGGGCGCCATCTCCACCGCCAGCGATCTCGCCACCTGGATCCAGGCACTGGTTTCCGGGCGCGTGCTCGACGCCGCGTATCAGCGCCGCTGGCTCGACAGCCCGCGGCCCGAGGACCCGAAAAAGCCCGACGGCCAGAAGTACGGGTACGGCATCACCGACTGCGCTGGGGACCGAACTCGATCGACTTCCACGGCGGCGAGACCCCCGGCTTCAACTCGTTCATGGGACACGACCCCGCCAACCACGTGACGCTCGTCATCTGGACCAACCTGACCGTGTCCCTCGACGAAAAGCCGACGGCCAATGCCCTCATGCTGAAAGTGCTCGACCAGATCTACGTGGTGTCCCCGCTGACGCCTTCCTCGTCGCCGACCGCGTCTCCGTAGAAACGGCAGGCGATCCAGGTCGCGGAGAGATCGCCCGACGCTGAAGTGCCGTCGAGCACCGGAGCGAGCTAAGGCGTCTTCGACTTGACGTCCATGAGTCTCACGGGCTCGCCCTGGTAATTGGAGATCTGGACCTTCCCGTCCTTGCCGATGGATGCCTTGCCGGCCAGAACCATCTTTCCCTCGCCCTTCTCACTCCCCTTCTTGAAACGCATCTCGATGATCGTGGCGTCGTACTGGCTCGCCTGAGGCGAGCGCGTCGCCATGCCGACCGTCCGATCCGTCGCGAGCACGACCTGCCGGGTTCCATCGGGCAGCTCGTTCGACCGGGCGTAGAAGAGGGCGACTCCCATCGTGTCCGGCATCTTGATGTAGCCGACCTGCGGCAACTTCTCCATTTCCACGAGCATCGCCGGTTGTCCCGCTTCCTTCAGGACTCCGAGCAGCATCTCGCGCTCGGCATCCGTCGACCACCGGGTGATCGCGATATCCACGATCCCGGTCGCGCCACGCTGCATTTGAAACGCGCGGGCCGTAAAGCTCTCGATGGGTTTGTTTCCGGACTCGGGACGAGTCTGCGCCGACGCCGAGGTCACGAGGCAGCCGAGCAATCCGATTGCGGACACGAAGACAGCCAGACGTCTGTTCATCACGAACTCCTTGAGGTTGCGGACTGCCGTGGAGGATATCAGGCGCCGACTCTACGAGGTTATATCGCCGGCGACGACTCGCGGCTCCGTCGGCGGCGGCGCGCGATCGGCGTCAGGTCGCGGCCCGTGAGGACGACCCTTCGCGTCGCGCAGCACGCCGGCCGGCAGCCAGTCGCTTCGCGGGCGAGCCCCGATGAAGATGAAGACCGCGTTGGCCTCCTGGGTCCGGCACGATCCATTCGCATGGGACCGGAGAGTCACCCGTTCGACGTGACCCGCGCCGTCGACGCTCGCGATCTCGGTTCCCGTGCTCACGCGGATGTTGGGCGTCTTGCCGATCTGCTCGATCAGGTATTCCCGCTCGTCGTGCCCGCCCCCTCTCCGACCTGAGTCCAGGGTCGCGCGGCCCGAGCCTCCCGGGAGCCGGCGCCTTCGGGTGTCAAGGACGTCCGCTGATCCGCCGGAACCTCGGCCCGACCGCTTCACGGCGGCCCTCGGAGCGGGCGGGATGGGCGAGCTGTACCGGGCCGCCGACAGGACCCGGGTGCGGGATGTGGCCAGGCCGACGAACTCGGTGGGTGCCAGGGACTCGGTTCTGGTAGAGAATCTCCGCAACGAAAGGAAGGAGAACTCAATGCAGGTACGAACCGGGAGACTTTCGGTCATCCTCGGCATGGGATTGCTTGCGGTGTCCGCGGCCGTCGCGATGGCTCAGCAGCCGAGCGTCACGAAAACCACGCAGTTGGGTCAGCCCTCCGCGGCGACGAGCGAGCGCGTCGTCAACGCCACCGTCATCAGCGTGAACGGCAACAAGGTCGTCGCCCAGGATGCCAGCGGCAAGGCGACGGAGTACACGATCCCGGAGGGCTTCAGATTTCAGTTTCAAGGCAGGGATATCAGCGTCGCCGAATTGAAGCCCGGAATGACTGTTTCGGCCACGATCACGACGACGACCACGACGACTCCCGTGTACGTGACGGAGATAAAAACGGGCAAGGTCCTCGCGGTCTCGGGCCAGAACGTCATCGTCCGAGGCCCGCAAGGGAATCGCGTGTTCTCGAACCAGGACGCGGTGAGACGGAATGCCAAGGTCATGCGCAACGGGAAAGAGATCTACATGAACGAGCTGCGGGTCGGCGACATCTTCACGGCCGTGATCGTCACGGACGAGGCGCCGAGGGTCGTCTCCGAGCGCGAGGTCCAGGCCATGGTCAGCGCGGCGCCCCAACCCGCACAGCCCCCGGCCGAGGCTCCCGCCGCTGCCCCCCCCGCTGCCCGCGCTGCTGACCCGATGGATACCCCCGTCCCGGCCTCCGCGGAGGCCCCTGTCGCGGATGCCCCCGCCCCCACGGAGGCTCCCGCCGTGGATGCCCCCGCCGCCGCTCCAGTAGCGGAATCGCCCGCGACGGCGAAAAAGTTTCCGATCGGCTGGCTGATCCTGCTCTTGATCGTGATCCTCGTCATCGTGTGGCTGCTCCGCCGCAAAAAGGACTGACGGGGATCGTCTCTCCACGGACCGCCGTGCCGCCGGCCTTTCGGGGCCGGCGGTCACGGCCGTCGTCAGCTCACGGAAGGCCGTGGGCAAGCTCGCGACCCCCCGGTCATGATCCGTGCATCTTCCTGTGCACGGCAACGGGCACGAACGGCCGGTTTCGACTCTCCGCGAGGACTCGCGCGGACGCAACGAAAGCACCGCTGTGGAGCCCGCAGCGATCGCGCAGCAGCGCGACGCGCGAGGGCGGCGTCAGGTCAAAGCCAGGTAATCGTGCGCGAGGCGCACGACCATCGACCCCTCTCCCACGGCCGACGCGACGCGGTTCATCGCTCCCGCACGGACGTCGCCCGCGGCGAACACTCCGGGAACGCTGGTCTCGAGCGGAAGCGGCTCCCGCTGCTCCTTCCACGTCCGCGAATAGGCTTCCGCCGCCATCAGGTCGCGGCCCGTGAGGACGAACCCCTTGGCGTCGCGCAGCACGCCGGCCGGCAGCCAGTCGCTTCGCGGGCGAGCCCCGATGAACATGAAGACCGCGTCGGCCTCCTCGGTCCGGCACGATCCATCCGCAAGCGACGTCGGAGACGTCACCCGCTCGACGTGGCCTTCGCCTTCGACGCTCGCGATCTCGGTTCCCGGGCTCACGCGGATGTTCGGGCGTCTTGCCGATCTGCTCGATCAGGTATTGCGACATCGTCTCCCGCAGGTCGCGGCGGACCACGATCTGCACCTCCTCGGCGTACCGCGCCAGGTGCATCGCTCCCTGGCCGGCCGAGTTTCCGCCGCCGACGACGACGACGCGCCGGCCGCGGAACGCCGGCGCTTCGGTGGTCGCGGCCCCGTAGTAGACGCCCGCGCCCGTGTGCTCCGCTACGCCCGGCGCGGGATGCTCGCGATAGATCATCCCGGTCGCGGCGAGCATGGTGCGCGTGACCAGCTCGCGTCCGTCGGCGAGCGCCAGCCGCTTGTACCCGCCGTCGATCGACACCCCGGTCACTTCGAGCGGCGCGAGAAACTCCGCGCCGAGCCGCTGCGCCTGCGTCATGGCTCGCCGGGTCAGATCGCTGCCGCTGACGCCGGCCGGGAAACCGAGGTAGTTTTCGATGCGCGAACTGGTGCCCGCCTGTCCGCCCGGGCCGTGGCGGTCGAGCAGGAGCGTTCGAAGCCCTTCGGAGGCGCCGTAGACCGCGGCCGCGAGTCCCGCGGGGCCCGCGCCGACGACCACGAGGTCGTAGACCTCGAAGGCGGCCGAGAGCGGCCGTCCCAGACGCTCGGCCACCTGGCGCGGCTCCGGGTTGGTCAGCACGCTCCCGTCCTCGAAGAACAGAGCCGGCAGCGCGTCGGTCGCGAACGCCCGCGGCCTCGAGCAGCGTCCGCGCCTCGGCGTCCCGCTCGACGTCGAGCCAGCGATACGGGATGAGATTGCTCGGCCAGAAAATCCTTGATCGCGTGCGATCGCGTCGACCACTGTTGACCGACCAGGCGCAGGCCCGTCGCCTCGGGCAGGGACTCGGCCTGCCACGCGTCGAGCAGGTCGTCGACCACCGGGAACAGGCTTTTCCTCCGGCGGATCCCAGGGCTTCGACAGGTAGTGATCGAGGTGCGCCTCGTTGATGGCCCGGATGGCCGCGTCGATGTCGGAGTAGGCCGTCAGCAGGACGCGCCGCGCGAGCGGGTACACCTCGCGGGACAGGGCGAGCACTTCCCCGCCGAGCATGCCCGGCATGCGCTGGTCGCTGATGATCATCGCCAGCGCATCGCCGCGGCTCTTCAGCTCGCGCGCCGTCGTGAGCGCCTCCTGCCCCGAGGCGGCGCTGACGACCGTGTACCCCTCCCGGTATCGGGAGCGCAGGTCGCGCCGCACCGCGGCGAGGACCTGCGGATCGTCGTCCACGACGAGGAGAACGGGCTTGTTCAAGTCCGGTCCTCGGAGCCCTCGGCGTCGGCGATCGGCAGCGTGACCTGAAACTCCGTCCGGCCCGGCTGCGACTCGACCGCGATCTCGCCGTCGTTGTGCTGGACCAGCCGGCGGACGATGTCGAGGCCGAGGCCGGTCCCCTGCCCCGCCGGCTTCGTCGTGAAGAAGGGATCGAAGATCCGCTCGCGGATCTCGGCGGGGATGCCGGGCCCGTTGTCGGCGATGCGCACGACGACCCGCCGGGAGTCGAGCGCGGCCACGACCTCGACGCGGCCCGACTCGGGGACGGCGTCGAGCGCGTTGTCGATCAGGTTCCCCCAGATCTGGTTCAGCTCGCCCGCGAACCCGCGGACGCGCGGGAGATCCGGCTCCACCCGGACGGACACGGCGACGGACTTCCCGCGCGCCTTCGATTTCAGAACGGCGACCGTGTTGGCGAGGCCCCGGGCGAGATCCACCGGCCCCGCGGCGTTCGACTGGTCCATGTGAGTGAAGCCCTTGACCGCCAGGACGAGTCCGGCGATCCGCGTCGCGGCGTCCTGGATCTCCGAAGCCAGACGGCGGACCGAGCACCCGGCGGCGGCCCAGCGCAGCGCGGCGTGGAGGGCGGGGCCGTCGACGGAACCGGCGAGACGATCGAGCGCGTCGATTTTCACCGCGGTTTCCGCGAGCGCTTCGGCCGCGGCCGTATCGAGCCCCCGGTCCGCGAGCCAGTCGGCGATGGCTTCCTCACGCTCCGCGTGCTCGATCGGCGACCGCACCCCCTGCTCCGGCGCGGCGGCGCACGCGTTGCGCACGGCGTCGATCGCGTCGAACTGGGCGTCCGTCAGGTTCGCCACGCCCAGCGCGCGCCCCGCCCGCTCGAGATCCTCGAGCCGGCTTCCGAGGAGCGCCGCGCTGCGCTCGATCGCGGACGCGGGGTTGTTCAGCTCGTGGGCGAGGCCCGCCGACAGGCGCCCGAGCGACACCAGTCTTCTCGTCGTGCAGCTCGCTCGACGTGAAGTCTCGCGCCCGGTCGAGCATCCGGTGGACGAAGATCGAAGTGAGCTCAGGGCACTCCCGCGCGAGAGTACTCATGAGCTCGCGCGGCACGACGAGGACCTCCGAGCGCTCCTGGACGACCGACTGGCCCGGCGCCGTGACGAGGCGGGAATACGGAAGCATTCCGGTCACGTCGCCCTCCCGCCACTCCGCGAGCTTCTGCGGACCTGCGCCGCGATCGACGAACAACGCGATGCGGCCCGAGAGAATGACGAACAGACCCTCCACGGGCGCGCCTTTCGTCGAGACCGCGTCGCCCACGTCCAGCCGCCGGACGGCCCCGTGCGCGGCCAGCCACTCGAGCTCCTCGCGAGGCGCGGCGCCGACGGTCCTGTGATTCGCCAGCCGGTCGACGAGATCGGTCGCTGTCATGGGAGTGACACCAGGGCTCGAATCCTACATCCGGCTTCGACGGAGAGCCGAGCGCTCAGCGGCTGGCCAGACCTCCGGCGATTTCGCCGCCATCGATGATCACGGGATTCCCGGTGATGTACGGAGCTTCGTCGGAAGCCAGGAAGGCAAGAGAGCGCAGCGATCTCGCCGGGCTTCGCGTCCAGCTCCCGAAAGGCGCGATCCACGGCGGCGGCGGCGGCCACGTCGGCCTGATGACGCCGCCCAAGTTTGGATGCTTCTGGCGAAGGGCTCTGCCGCCCGCGCAGGCGAGGTCGATCACGGCGAAACGGGCCCCTCCTCGAGGAACCGCTCCACGGTCGCCGCGCCGATTCCGCTCGCGCCGCCTGTGACGACCACGCGCTTGTCCGCCAGACCTCGCATGGCATCGGTCGCCTATCCCCGGCGCCGAGGATTCCCCGTAGGAGAGAGCTCCCTACCTGGGAGAGAATCTCGGCAGCGAAGGAAAGGAGAACCCTATGGAGACAAGAACGGGACGATTCTCGCTCATCCTGGGGGTCGGATTGCTTGCGGCGTCCGCCGTCATCGCGACGGCTCAGGATAGGAAGGTGACGACAACCAGGGAGATGGGAAAACCCGAGACGACGACGAGCAAGCGCGTCGTCAACGCCACCGTCGTCACCGTAGACGGCAACAGGGTTGTCGCCAAGGACGCGAGCGGAAAGGCGACGGAGTACACGATCCCGGAGGGCTTCAAGTTCCAGTTCGAAGGCAGGGAAATCGGCGTCGCCGATCTGAAGCCCGGAATGAAAGTTTCGGCCACGATTACGACAACGACCACGATGACACCCGTGTACGTGACGGAAATCCGTACGGGCAGGGTCGTCGCCGTTTCCGGCCAGAACGTCATCGTCCGAGGCCCCGACGGGAATCGAGTGTTCTCGAACCAGGACGCGGAGAAACGCAGGGCCAAGATCATGCGCGACGGGAAGGAGGTCTCGTTGATCGAACTGCGTCCCGGCGACAATTTGACGGCCGTGATCGTCACGGACGAGCCGATGAAGGTCGTATCCGAGCGCGAGGTCCAGGCCATAGTCAGCGCGGCGCTCCAACCCGCTCCGGCCGCTGCCGATGCTCCCGCCGCTGTCCCCGCGGATGCCCCTGTCACTGCCCCCGCCGCGAAGCCCGCGGATGCCGCCGCGGCGACTCCCGCCGAGGCCCCAGCCGCCGCACCGGCCGCGGAATCGCCCGAGACCGCGAAACGGTTTCCGATCGCGGGCTGGCTGGTTCTGCTATTGATTGCGATCGTCGTCGTCGTGTGGCTGCTCCGCCGCCGCCGCACGGCCTGACGGCGACCGTCTCCACTGACCGCAAAGAGTTTCGAATGAGTGGTGAGCCGTGTAGGACTCGAACCTACAACCTAGAGATTAAGAGTCTCTTGCTCTACCAATTGAGCTAACGGCCCACTCGGGACGCGGAGAATAGCGGACCCGGCCTCGGAGGCAACCCGACTCTCTCTACCCGCCCCCGACGAGCTCCACCACCTCCAGCGCGTCTCCCTCGGCGAGGAGCGTCGCGCCGTACTGCGCCCGCGGCACGATGTCGCGATTGCGCTCGACGGCGACGCGGGGGCTGCCGACGCGCAGGCGCTCGAGCAGGTCGGCGACGGAGGCGCCCGGCTCGAGCTCCATCGCCTCGCCGTTGACGGTGACGCGGACGGCGGCGGTCACTTCTTCTTGATCGGGTACTGGATCTCGGAGCTGGCGTTGCCCCCGGTGACCCGGATGACCGCGGCCGCGGTTCCATTCGAGAAGGACGGCACCATGAACGAGACCTGGCACGACCCGTCCGACGCGGTCTTGCCTTGAAACACGGTGGCGACCCGCGCCGAGGTCGAGAGGATCCGCACCTGGACGGAGGCGCCCGCCAACGCCCGCGCCGGCGAGCCGTGCGTGGCTTTCAGCTTCGTCTGCACCGACCGGCCGGAGGTGAAGTCGGGCGGCGGGGTCAGCGTCAGATCCACGTCTTCGGGGACCTCGCCGGACCCGAGGTAGTCGAGCACCATCTGGTCGAGGCTCTGGGTGGAGGCTCCGAGAGGGGGCGTCGGCGGGTGTGGCGGCCGGGGCGCCTTGGCGCCCGGCGGCGCCTTGACTCCCGGCGAGGCCTTGGCCCCGGGCGCCGACTTGGCTCCCGGGGCGCTTTGCCGCTCGAGGTGAGTGTCCCCGGCGGCGCGGTGGCGTCCGCCAGGACCTGTCGAGCTCTTCGCGGGCCTCGCTCCCGGCGGCTTTCTCCGGCGGACCCGGGGGCGCCGTACCCGTCATGCCTTCCGGAATCTGGATGCCGCCGTTGGGCCCGTCGAAGCGGCCGCGCTGGATCGCAGCGATCATCGTGCGGTGCTGCTGCTCCATCAGGTCCTGCACCGCGTCCGCGTCCTTCAGCACCTCGGCGTACGACGTCCGCTTGGTGGCGAGAATCTCGCCGCCCACGTAGACCAGCGACTCGACGAAGGGATTGGCCTCCCCCTTGTCTTCGGTCTGAATGTGGAAGACGCGATTCTTGTGCTTGACGTCGGTGTTGAATCCGGTGATCACGGCGGGGCAAATTGTAGCGCGGAGGCCCGGTCCGCCGTCCGCGAAGCGGCCCGCTACAAGGGCTCGAACGGGCGCTGCAGTGGCGCAGGAGCGGCGTTGGCGGGCGAATCCTGACCCCGCGCAGGGCCCGGCCTCGCGGATCAGCGGGTCGTGACGTCGGTCACGAACTCGTGTGTGGTGGAGGCACGAAGGGCACGGCGTGCGCACGCATCAGGAAGCCGATCTCGACCCTTCGGATCCCGGCCTTCCCCGTAGAGCGCGATGGTCAGCGCCCCCTCCTCCGGATACGGCTCGGACGGAAGATGCGCGGCGAAAGCGCGGCCGTCGATGGAGGCGGCGCGGCCGCTCAGGATGACGGACGGGTTCGCTGGAATGCGTTTATCCTTGAGGCAATGCCGCGCCCCGGTCGCTCGGGTCTCGTCCAGAGGGCGGTCCTCCTCGTCGTCTTCACCCTCTCCGGCGCGGCCGGGCTGATCTACGAGGTCCTCTGGACCCGCCGGCTGACCCACATCTTCGGCTCGACGACGCTGGCTGTCTCGACCGTGCTCGCGGCCTTCATGGGGGGCCTGGCTCTCGGCAGCTACCTGCTGGGCGCGTGGGCGGACCGGAACCGGGAAAGGCGCTGCGGGCCTATGCCGTTCTCGAGATCGCGATCGCGCTGCTCGGCCTGGCGGTGCCGCTTCTCCTGCGCGCCGTCGAGGCCGCGTACCTCGGCCTCTCCCCCGCACTGGAGAAAGCCCCGATGATCTTCTTCGTCGCGCAGTTCCTGCTGGTGGGGCTCGTCCTCATTCTGCCGTGCGTTTTGATGGGAGGAACCCTTCCGATTCTGGCCCGCTGGCTGGTCGGCCGGGAGGAGGAGATCGGCGGGCGTGTCGGCACGCTTTACGCCGCCAACACCTTAGGGGCCGCGGCCGGAACGGCGGCCGCGACCTACGTCCTTCTGCCCCGGGCCGGAGTGCGCGAAGGCGAGCTCGTCGCCGTCGGCGATCAACCTCGGCGCCGGCCTGATCGCTCTGGCGCTGTCCCGCAAAGCGCGCTCGGCCGCGTCCAGCCTGCCGCAGCCGGCGCCCACGGCCACCGACGCCGGGAGCGTGGCCGCCGCCCCCGCCGGGAGCACCGGGCTTCTCGCCGCGATCGGGCTCTCGGGCTTTGCCTGCATGGTCGACGAGGTCGTCTGGGCGCGGCTGGTCTCGCTCGTGTTCGGGAGCTCCGTCTATGCGTTCGGATTGATGCTCCTTCTGTTCCTCGGGCATGGCGATCGGCAGCGCGATCTTCGCCCGGATCCGCCGCGCCGCCCGGTCCGGGTCCTCGGATTCGCGCTGTCGCCGGAACCGGCCGCCGCGCTCCTCGGCATCGCCTCGGTACCCCCGGTTGCCGCGGCCTACATGCGCGGTTTCCCGGCCGTGCGCGATTCCTTTTTGCTACTGCAGCGCTGCAGATTCTGGAGACGGCGCCGGTGCTGCTGCCGCTCGCGATCCCTTCGGGGTCGCGTTTCCCGCCGGGGATCGCGGCGACCTCCGATCTGGCCGGATGGGTCGCGGCGTCGGGCGCGTGATCGCCTGGAACACGGTCGGGACCGTCGGCGGCGCTTTTCTCGGAGGGTTCGTGTTCGTGCCGTGGTTCGGCTTGCGGGCGACGCTCACGGTGGCCGCGGCCGCCGCCGCGATCGGCGGGTCCTCGCCCTCCCCGTCCCCGCCCCGTTCTGGACACGCGCCGGGCTCGCCGCGACGGCCGCGGCGCTCGCCGCCGCGCTGTCCTGCCGGCCTGGCCGCAGAACCTTCTGGCCCAGGGAGCCGGCTTCTACGCCGCGATCTACGAGACCGAGCGGCGCTCCGCGGGCGGAGCAACGCGCCGAGATCCTCTTCTACGAAGACGGGATCGCCACGACGCTCTCGGTCGACCGGCAGGGGGGCTACCGGTTCTACCGCTCGAACGGCAAGACCGACGCCTCGACCGACCCGGGCGACATGGCCAACCAGCTCCTCCTGGGCCATCTGCCGATGCTGGTCCACCCGGCCCCGCGCGACGTCTTCGTGCTCGGCCTCGGCACGGGAGTCTCGGCCGCGGCGATCGCGCGTACCCGTCGAGTCGATCGAGATCGCGGACATCGAGGCGGGGGCGCGCGAAGCCACGAAGTACTTCGCCCAGGAGAACCGCAACATCCTCTCGGACCCGCGCGTGACCTTCCTCGTGGCCGACGGCCGCAACGCTCTCCTCTCCCGGAAGGACACCTACGACGTGATCCTCTCGGACCCCTCCGACGTCTGGGTGGCGGGGGCGGGCAACCTGTTCACGCGGGAGTTCTATGCGCTCGCGCGGTCACGCCTGCGGCCGGGCGGCGTCATGGTCGAGTGGTTCCACGGGCATTCGCTTCCGCCCGAACACATGAAACTCATCGTCGCGACGTTCCGCTCCGTGTTCCCTCACGCGGCCTTCTGGAGGCCCAACCGCGGCGACGTGATCCTGATGGGCACGGTCGAGCCCACGCCCTGGGACATGACGCGGCTGCGCGAGCGCGTGGAGTCCGTCCCGGGCGTCTCGCAGGATCTTGCTCGCGATGGGGTTCTGGCCGCCCCTTTCGATCTTCTCCGCTTCGTGCTCGATGGCGACGACTTGTCGCGGATGGTCTCCGGCGTCCAGGGCCTGCACTCCGACAACCGCCCGGTCATCGAGTACCTCTCGCCGCGGGCCGGCTACGATGACACGACCCCGATCAACGACGCCGGCGTCCAGGCGCTCCAGACCAAGGGGCTCCCCGCGATTGCGGGCTTCGAGGGGCGCGCGACCTCGACGCGCGCTCGATACCTCCTCGGCTTCGGATGGCCTCGATCGGAAGGACCGATCCCGCGATCGCGCTGATGGAGGACAGCGTCGAGGGACCGGGCCACGAGGCGAGTTCTTCGTCGGACTCGGCAACCAGTATCGGCCGAAAGGCTGGAACGGGAAGGCGATCGCCGTCTACCGACCGCGCGCTCGACGCGACCCGGCGGACACGGAGGCTTCGTTGCACCTCGCGGAGCTCCTGCGGTCCGTGGGCGACGACGCGGGCGCCGAGAAGCGCTTAAAGCGGCGCTGGCCCGGTCGCGGACGACGCCGGCTCGCTCTCGCCGCGGCTCGTCTGCTTCTCGAGACCGGCCGGGCCGCGGAGGCGCTGCCGCGGTCGGGCCCGCTCTCGCGAAGGAACCGCTCAACGCTCCCCTGCAGCTGGTCGCCGGCAAGGCTCTCGCGGCCTCCGGCCGGCCGCAGGACGCCGCGCCGCGCTTCGGCGAGCGGCCGCCTCGGCCGCGGACGACCCCGCCCTCCAGCGGGAAGCGGGCGACGCGCTGGCCGCGCTCGGGGACCTCGATGGGGCGGCCGGCGCGTACCGCCGGCCTCGAGCTCGAGCCGGACGATGCGGCGGCCTTCGTCGGTCTCGCGAAGCGTCCTTCCTGCGTGGGGACGCCGCCGCCCCTGGCGCGGCGCGGGCGCGAGCGCTGGAGCTGGATCCTTACAACGCAGAGATGCTGTCTCTCGGCGGGAACTAGCCGTTTTTTTTTTTTTTTTTTTTTTTTTTTTTTTTTTTTTTTTTTTTTTTTTTTTTTTTTTTTTTTTTTTTTTTTCCCGCGCGCTAGCGATTATTAGTGAGGGAGTGTTTTTTGAGTTTTTTTGTTTGAGTTTGAGTGTTTTGAGTGTCTATAGTTATCTTTCTCAACTCTTAACTTTTCTCGACTCTCACTTCTACTTTTTCGCCTCTCTCTTCCGAAACACCAGAAACGTCTCCCTCGCCCCGTCCGGCTGGATCGTCCTCGTCTGGCGGGTCCAGATCTTGCCGCCGTCTTGAAGCTTCCAGATCCTGCGCTGCACGCCGAAGAAGGATCGTCCTCCGGGCCGGCGACCGCCTGAAGCCAGAGCGACGCCGTCCTTGCCCCACCCGGCCTCGAGGGTTCCCTTCTGTCTGGCCCGACCGACTTCTCGTACTTCTCTCCGTCGACGACGATCTGTTCGGAGAGGATGTTGCCGCTGGGGCTCGATCTGCTCGATCCAGATGCTGTTTCCGTTCTGCCGGACCGGGAGCACGGCGTTTTCCATCTGCCGGCGCGCCGCGGCTGGCCGCGGTGTCGAGCACCCAGACGCCGGAAAAGTCGACCGGCGGCTCGGGCGCTCCGCGCCTTCCGGGGGTGGGCGCCGCTTCGCGCGGCGTTGGCGGCGCCCCTGCGCCGCACCGACGCGGCGAGCAACGCGGCGAGCCGGGGCGAGCGCGCGCCTCATCCCCGGGCCCGCTCGCGCACGCCGTCGAGCGCCCGCCGCAGGTACTGGCCGGTGTGCGAGGCGCGGACGTCGGCGACGTCTTCGGGGGTCCCCTCGGCGACGATCCGCCCGCCCCCGTCGCCACCCTCGGGCCCGAGATCGACGACCCAGTCGGCGGTCCGAATGACCTCGAGGTTGTGCTCGATGACGATCACGGTGTTGCCTTTTTCGGTCAGGGATCGCAGGACTCCGAGAAGCTTCTGGATGTCGTCGAAGTGGAGCCCGGTCGTCGGCTCGTCGAGGAGGTACAGCGTCCGCCCGTGGACCGCCGGGCGAGCTCCCGCGCGAGCTTGACGCGCTGCGCCTCGCCGCCCGAGAGCGTCGTCGAGGACTGGCCGAGCTGGATGTAACCCAGGCCCACTTCGACGAGCGTCCGGCAGATGTTCGCCACCGGCGGCACGTTGGCGAAGAGCTCCAGCGCCTGCTCGGCGGTCAGCGCGAGGATGTCGGCGATCGACTTGCCCTTGTAGTGGACCTGCAGCGTCTCGCGGTTGTAGCGCCTGCCGCCGCACACGTCGCAGGTGACGTAGATGTCGGGCAGGAAGTGCATCTCGATCTTGATCTGCCCGTCGCCGGAGCACGCCTCGCACCGGCCGCCCTTCACGTTGAAGGAGAAGCGGCCGGGCTGATACCCGCGCGCCCGCGCTTCGGGCGTGCGCGACATGAGCTCGCGGATCGGGTTGAACACGTTCGTGTAGGTCGCGGGGTTCGAGCGCGGCGTCCGGCCGATCGGCGCCTGGTCGATCGCGATGACCTTGTCGATCTCGAACATGCCCTCGATCTTCTCGTGCGCCCCTGGCTTCTCCGAGGCGCCGTGAAGCGCGCGCGCCAGCGCGCGATAGAGGATGTCGTTGACGAGCGTCGACTTCCCCGACCCCGAGACGCCGGTCACCGCCGTCATCACCCCGAGCGGGAAACGCACGTCGATGCCCTTGAGGTTGTGCTCGCGGGCGCCGCGCACGACGATCCCCTTGCCGGAGCCGGCCCGGCGGCGCTCGGGAATCGGGATGCGCGCTCGCCCGACAGGTACTTCGCCGTCAGCGACCCGGGAAACCGCTCGAGCTCCTCGGGCGGCCCCTCCGCGACGATGCGGCCGCCGTGCACGCCCGCCCCCGGCCCGAGGTCGACGACCCAGTCGGCCGACCGGATCGTCTCCTCGTCGTGCTCCACCACGATCACCGTGTTGCCGAGGTCGCGCATCGAGTGGAGCGTGTCGATGAGCTTCCGGTTGTCGCGCTGGTGCAGGCCGATCGAGGGCTCGTCGAGCACGTAGAGAACGCCCATGAGCTTCGAGCCGATCTGCGTCGCGAGGCGGATGCGCTGAGACTCGCCGCCCGAGAGCGACGCCGCGCCGCGCGAGAGGTTGAGGTACCCGATGCCGACGTTGGCGAGGAAGCGCAGCCGGTCGCGGATCTCCTTCAGGATTTTGCCCGCGATCTCCCGCTCGCGGGGGGTCAGCTCCAGCCGCTCGAAGAACGCGATCACGTCGGTGATGGTCTCCGCGGCCACCTCGTCGATCGAGCGGCCGCCGACGCGCACCGCGAGCGCCTCGGGCTTCAGGCGCCGGCCCTGGCACGCCGGGCACGGCTCGGCCGACATGTACGCCTCGAGCTCCGCCCGGTGCTCGGGGTTCTCGGTCTCGCGGTAGCGTCGCTCGATCATCGGGACGAGCCCCTCGAAGGAGGATCGCCAGTGGTACTACCCCTTCTCCGCGACCTAGGAAAACTTGATCTCGTCCTCGCCCGACCCGTAGAGGATGACGTTCCGCGCGGCCTTCGGCAGCTTCCCGAAGGGCTGATCGAGGCGGAACTTGTAGTGCTTCGCGAGCGTCGCCATCTGCCGCGAGCGCCAGTTCGTCGAGCCGGGCTTCAGGATCGCGATCGCGCCGCCCTCGATCGACCGCTCCGGATCCACGACCAGGCGGTCGGGATCCGCCTTGAGGTTCGTGCCCAGCCCCGAGCACGCCGGGCACGCGCCGTACGGCGAGTTGAACGAGAAGAGGCGGGGCGTGATCTCGGTGAGCGACGTGCCGCAGTCCGGACAGGCGTAGTTCGCCGAGAGGACCTCCTCCGGTCCGTCCGCGACGGACAGGACGATCAGGCCGCCCGAGACGCGCGTCGCCGTCTCGATCGAGTCCGCGAGGCGCTTGCGGTATTCCTCGTCCTCGGCGGGCTTGGCCACCAGGCGGTCGACGACGATCTCGATCGTGTGCTTCTTCTGCTTGTCGAGCTCGGGCGGATCGTCGAGGTCCACGAACTTCCGTCCACCCGGGCCCGGAGGAAGCCCTCCTTGACCATCTCGGCCATCTGCTTCTTGTATTCGCCCTTCTTGCCGGACACGTAGGGCGCGAGGACCAGGAACTTGCTTCCGGGAGGCAGCCGCAGCGCGCGGTCGACCATCTCCTGGACCGTCTGCGCCTGGATGGGCCGGCCGCACTTCGGACAGTGGGGCTTCCCGATCGAGGCATAGAGCAGCCGGAGATAGTCGTAGATCTCGGTCACCGTGCCGACGGTCGACCGGGGATTCCGCGAGGTCGTCCGCTGCTCGATCGAGATGGCCGGCGACAGGCCCTCGATCGAGTCGACGTCGGGCTTCTCCATCTGCTCGAGGAACTGCCGGGCGTAGGCCGAGAGGGATTCGACGTAGCGGCGCTGCCCTTCCGCGAAATCGTGTCGAAGGCGAGCGAGGACTTCCCCGACCCGGACACGCCGGTGATGACGACGAGCCGGTTGCGGGGGAGGTCGCAGGAAACGTTCTGGAGATTGTGCTGCCGGGCGCCGCGGATCCGAAGGGCGTCCATGAGGAGGGGTGATTCTAACGGGTCGGGAGGGGGGGCTAGAGGCCGGGAGTCCCCCATGTTTTCCTCGTCCGACGCCAAGTTCGTCGTCCTCGCGTTTTCGTCGCTCTTCTCGGTGATCAATCCGATCCAAGCGGCGCCGATCTTCGTGTCCATGACGGCGGACGCTCTCCGAAAGAACGCCGGCGGATGGCGTTCCGCGCCTCGTTCGCGGCGGCCCTGATCCTCACTGTGTTCGCGGCGACCGGGGGCGCGATCTTCTCCGTCTTCGGGATCACGCTGCCCGCGTTCCAGATCGCGGGCGGCATCCTCTTCACGATCATGGGACTCTCGACCTTGCAGGGGGACGACAAGGCCGAGCGCGCCGAGGTCGTCGTTCACGCCCGGGACCCGTCGATCGTTCCGATCGGCATGCCGCTGATCGCCGGGCCTGGGGCCATCTCGACGGTCATGGTCCTCGTCGGCCAGGCGCGTGACGGCGGTCACAGGACGGCGCTCGCGATCGCGATCGCGGCCAACATCCTCCTGACGCTCGTGATGCTGCTCGCGGCGCCGACGATCGTCAGCCGCATCGGCGAGACCGGACAGCGCATCATCTCCAAAATCATGGGCTTGATCACGGCCGTGATCGGCGTCCAGTTCGTCTTCTGAACGGCGTCGAGAGCCGTCGCGCTGTCGATCCTGAAGGCCGCGCGGCCCTGAGTGTCCCCTCGGACGGGACCTTCTCCTTTTCGCTCGTTCGGAACGTGATGAAGGACAGGAGACGTAAAACTCTGACGTCTCTATAATTACCGCACCGATCAATGAGCGTTCCCGTACGGGCTCTCGTGGTGGACGACTCTCCGTCCAACGCCGGGCTCCTCTTTGAGGAGCTCCGTCGCGGCGGCTTCGAGCCCATGCTCGAGCGCGTCGAGACGCGCGCCGCGTTCGAAGCCGCGCTCGCCGCCGAATCCTGGGACGTCGTGCTCTCGGAAATCTCGGTCGCGTCGCTCGAGGCCGTCGACGCGCTCTCGCTCCTGAAGGAGCGCGACATCGACGTGCCGTTCCTGATCGTGTCCAAACTCTCGGCGAGGAAACCGCGATCCGCGCGATGAAGGCCGGCGCGCAGAACTGCATTCCCCGGGCGAGCCTCGTGCGGCTCTGCCCGATCCTCGAGCGCGAAATTCCGCGCGAAGCACAGATGCGGCGGGAGCGCCGCAACGGCGCAGAGAACGCTGTGAAGCTCTGAAGAGCTCCGAGGAGCGCTTCCGCCGCGTCGGCCCTCATGTCCACGGACCTGATCCACGAGTGCGACCGCGCGAACAACCGGATGCACTGGTTCGGCGACGTGGACCGGATTCTCGGCTATGGGAGCGGCGAGTTCCCGCGCACCGTCGAGGCGTCGCAGAAGGTCATTCACCCGGAAGACCAGCCGCGGATCGCCGCGGCGGCCGCTCGCCACTTCGAGTCCGCCGAGCCGTTCTTCGAGGAGCATCGTCGTCAAGCGGGACGGCTCGATCCTTCACTGGCACCACTCCGCACCCTCCTGCCGGGCCGGGCGGCCGCGGCGCTGCATTGGCACGGTCACGGAGTGAGCGGCCGCCGCCAGATCGAAGAGGCCCTGCGCTCTCGGAGAAGCGGTACCGCACCCTCTTCGAGCGCAACCTCGCCGGGGTGTACCGCTCGACGCTCGAGGGCCGGATCCTCGACTGCAACGAGTCTTTCGCGCGCATCTTCGGATACGCCTCCCGCGAGGAAGTCCTCCAGCAGGCCGCATGGGACTTCTACGTCAAGCCGGAAGACTGGCAGGCCGCGCTCGCGAAGCTCCTCGAGCGCCAGACCCTGACCAATTACGAGCTCTGCCTGAAGCGCAAGGACGGCTGCCTCGTCTGGGTCCTCGAGAGCGAGAACCTCATCGAGGGGCCGACGGCCGGCTGTCGGTCATCGAGGGCACGACGATCGACGTCACCGAGCGCAAGCGCGCCGAGGAGCAGATCAAGCACCTCGCCTACCACGACGCGCTCACCGGGCCTGCCCAACCGCCTGCTCTTCAACGACCGGCTGACGCTGGCGGTGGCCCAGGCGCACCGCGCACACCAGCGCGCTGGCCGTGCTCTTCCTCGACCTCGACCGCTTCAAGGTCGATCAACGACTCGCTCGGGCCACTCGCGTCGGCGACGAGCTGCTGCGGGAGGTCGCCGAGCGGCTGCAGGCGTGCGTGCGCGAGGGCGACACCGTGGCGCGCCTGGGCGGCGACGAGTTCACGCTGCTCCTGCCGGGCATCGCGGCCGGCGGAGGACGCGGCCAAGGTCGCCGAGAAGATCCTGCGACGCGATCCACGCCCCGTTCCGGATCGACGGCCGCGAGCTCTTCGTGACCACGAGCATCGGCATCAGCCTCTACCCCGACGACGGGCACGACGCGGAGACGCTGATGCGCAACGCCGACACCGCGATGTACCGGGCCAAGGAGCAGGGCCGCGACAACTACCAGCTCTACACGCCCGCCATGAACGCCGACGGCCGTGGAGCGGCTGGCGCTGGAGAGCAGCCTCCGCCAGGCGCTGCGCCAGCGACGAGCTCGTGCTGCACTACCAGCCGCTGCGTCGACCTCGAGCACCGGCGAGGTGCTCGGCGTGGAGGCGCTGCTGCGCTGGCAGCCACCCCGAGCGCGGCCTCGTGCCGCCCGGCCGAGTTCATCCCGCTGGCCGAGGTGACCGGGCCTCATCGTCCCGATCGGCGAGTGGGTGCTGCGCACCGCCTGCGCGCAGGCGCAGGCCTGGCACGAGCAGGGGCTCCCGGGCCTCGACGGTGGCGGTCAACCTCTCCGCGCCGCCAGTTCCAGCAGCGCCGACCTGGTCGAGCGCAGGTGCGCGAGCGCGCTCGCCGAGACCGGCCTCGACCGCCGCGCCGCTCGACCTCGAGATCACCGAGACGCACGCGATGCAGAACGCCGAGCACACGATCGACACGCTGCGCGAGCTGAAGCAGCTGGGCGTGCGCATCTCGATCGACGACTTCGGCACCGGCTACTCGTCGCTGAGCTACCTCAAGCGCTTCCCGATCGACACCCTCAAGATCGACCAGTCGTTCGTGCGCGACATCACCACCGACCCGACGACGCCGCCATCGCCACGCGCGGTCATCGCGCTGGCGCACAGCGCTGAAGCTGCGCGTGGTGGCCGAAGGGGTCGAGACCGAGGAGCAGCTCGCGTTCCTGTCCGCGACTGCGACCGCTGCAGGGCTTCCTGTTCTCGCGCCCGCTGCCCGCCGCGGCCTTCGCGACTTTCCTGGGGAGGGCCGCGCCCGGGACCCGACGCCGGCCTCCCGAAAGCCGCCCGCGCGCACTGAGTCGGGCGGATTCCGGCCGGACATCGGTTAGGATGCCGGCCATGGAAGCAGTTGCCTCGCCGTCCCCGTACGTCTGCGTTCGATTTTCAGCCCGGCCACCCCGCAGGAGCGGGACGAGAACTTCGAATCCTACTGGGCAGTTCACGCGCCGCCGGGACGGCGAAATCCTCGAAAGCGAGAAGAGTCTGACCCGCAAGGCGGAGATCCTGGCCGAGTTCCAGGCCAACCCGGTCCGCTCGCGCCGGCCCCTCCCGGACCCCGAGCGGTTCTACCGTAACTACGTGAAGCTGCAGGAAGATCCGACGAAGTTCGACCGGATCACCCTCCTGCTGACGTTCCTGTACAAGTTCGCCCGGCACGAGTGGGCCGGGATCTCCTGCGCCTGGGACGCCACGCCCTCGATCACCCTCGCGACGCGGACGACCCAGCGCATCAGCCGGTACCACCTCTGCGAGGAGTTCAGCCACGTCCGCCTGTTTCACGAGATGTTCCGGACCTTCCACCTCGACCGCGTCGTGTGGGTGCCGCCGGGCGACGGGATGCGGCGGATGTACGCGGTTTTTTCGCGTTTCCCCGGTGTCCTCATGAACCCGCCGGCCTTCGTCAGCGAGCTGATGGGGCTGACGCTCTACCTGCACATCGACGCCGTTCTCGACGACATCCTGGCCGAGGAACCGGAGGCTCGCGACCGGGTCCGGGCCCTCCTGCGTGAAGTCATGACCGACGAGATGGCCCACGTCGGTCAGCGGAGGAACTTCATCGGGTCTGTCGGAATCCACGCGGCCCGCGGGATGGTCGGCCCGATGTTCCGGGGCTTCTACCGGGACCTGCCCGAGGCGAAGTACCTCTTCGACATCGACCAGATGGTGCGCGAAGCCCGGGCCTTCGACTACGGCACGATGCCGCCCGAAGTCGTCGCGGAGAGCTGGACGCCGTCGTACTGCGGAGGTTGACGGGACGGCGTTTTTCGGAGGTCCGTGACCATCCGCATTCCGTCGCGTCCGGGCCCGTAGTAGTCGGACATCGCCTGCTTCTTCCCGGAACCCCATCCGCTCGTAGAACCGAATGGCGGCGGCATTGCGCAGGTCGACCTCGAGCCGCACCTGCCGGACGCCTCCGGCCGCCAGCCTCTGGAGGAGCTCGGCGAGAAGCCGCTTGCCCGCTCCGCGGCGGCGATCGGAGGCGTCGACGTCGATCGTCACGACGTGCCCCCGGGCCCCCGCCGACTCGCCGATGGCGAACCCGGACAGCCGCCCCTCCGCTTCGGCGATCAGGCCGATGGCGCCGGGCCGGGCCAGGAACGCGCGGATCTGCCCGCGGGTGTACGCCGATCTGCCGATCGAAGCACCGCTGGTCGAGCTGGTCGGCGGCCTCGAGATCCTCCGGACGAAAGTCCCGGATCCGCAGGATTGCCCGGGCCGACGCGTCCGTCACTTCCGGTTCCGCATCTCCCGATCCGC